>NZ_FOJI01000026.1 GCF_900111235.1 [Clostridium] fimetarium | reverse complement strand
AGACTACGAGGTAGATAGGTTAGAGGTGTAAGCATGGTAACGTGTTCAGCTGACTAATACTAATAGGTCGAGGGCTTAACCAAGCGAAACATTGTTTTTGCTACTAAAAGTAAAGTTAAGATAAGTTGCGTAGCAACTTGTAACAGCTTTGCGAAGCAAAGACAATGGTCATAGGATAGAACATACAAGAGAGTTATCTTTAGAGATAAAGATAAAAAAACGGATGATAGATATATTTAATATGCAGTTTTGAAGGAACAATTTTGTTCCATATCTTTGCTATTGCAGAGTTTTGGCCTGGTGGCTCAGTTGGTTAGAGCGCCGCCCTGTCACGGCGGAGGTCGTGGGTTCGAGTCCCATTCGGGTCGTTATAAAAGTTGTTTTTTAAGTTTTATAATATTTGGGATCATAGCTCAGCTGGGAGAGCATCTGCCTTACAAGCAGAGGGTCATAGGTTCGAGCCCTATTGGTCCCACTTATATGCCGACATGGCTCAATTGGCAGAGCAGCTGATTTGTAATCAGCAGGTTATCGGTTCAAGTCCGATTGCCGGCTTTGGTTTTACTGGCGATGATAATTGCATATGTAATACTGTATGGATGGATTCCCGAGCGGCCAAAGGGGGCAGACTGTAAATCTGTTGACTACGTCTTCGAAGGTTCGAATCCTTCTCCATCCATTAACTGTTAATTTTTTATGAAGATTAATAGGTTTACAATTGAGAA
Source organism: [Clostridium] fimetarium (assembly GCF_900111235.1). Classification (GTDB taxonomy): domain Bacteria; phylum Bacillota; class Clostridia; order Lachnospirales; family Lachnospiraceae; genus Clostridium_N; species Clostridium_N fimetarium. Next base: position 30,135 of record NZ_FOJI01000026.1, on the reverse strand, counting down.
TCATGTTCATAATTAAATAGTAAGTTAAACTAACGCGGGGTAGAGCAGTCTGGAAGCTCGTTGGGCTCATAACCCAAAGGTCATAGGTTCAAATCCTGTCCCCGCTACTTTTTGCCTAGATAGCTCAGTCGGTAGAGCAGAGGACTGAAAATCCTCGTGTCACTGGTTCGATTCCGGTTCTAGGCACTTTTTTATGGGATATTAGCTCAGTTGGTAGAGCACTAGATTTTTAATCTAGGTGTCCCGGGTTCGAACCCCGGATGTCTCATTAATTATAATAAATAGTTCAAGTACAGATTTATATTGTATTTGAATTTTTTTTTGTATAAAAGTGGTATATGTATATTATTTCATAAAAAATATTGATTTATAGGTACAATATGTTATTATGTAAAAGTATAACTTAAGAAAAAAGTTGAATACGTAAGTTACTAGAAAAGAGGAACGTTTAAATGAGAGGAAATATTAATAAAAGATATTTGAAAAGAAGAAAAAACTGGTTTGAACGTAATCTGGGTTGGTTTATTATAATTTTAATATTATTAGTTATAGCTTGTGCAGGTACAATATTTTGTATTAATATATTTGGAAAAACTAATAATATTGATACAAGTTTAAATGTATCAAAGGAAGCGAATGGTTCACAGAATCTTGAGACAAAACTGGCAGAGTGGATAATAGATGAAGAGCCTGCGAATAAGAAGGTGAATTATACAGTACCAACTAATGTGCAGTATCCATATTACATTAAAGTAAATAGAGCTATGTGCTGTGTAACAGTTTATGGAATTGATAATAATGGTTCTTATACGATTCCGGTAGTTGCATTTGCGTGCTCTGTTGGAAAAGTAGGTGATGAAACAATTGTCGGTGATAATTATAATACGACCGATAAATATCCTTGGCGTTTAATGGTTGATAATTCATATGCCCAGAATGCATTTAGAATTGACGGTGGCTATTTATTTCATTCAGTTCCATATACGATAATGAGTAATGATAGTCTTGAAACAGAGCAGTTCAATTTACTTGGTTCACCAGCGTCACTGGGCTGTGTTAGATTGAAGATGTCAGATGTCAAATGGATATATGATAATTGTGTTGCAGGTACAAAGGTTACAATATATGATGACGCTACGACTCCAGGGCCATTAGGAAAGCCAGATACAATTAAGATTCCGATGAACAGTCCATATGCTGGATGGGATCCAACTGATACGAATGTTAATAATCCATGGTTGAAGTGTAGCTCAAAAATAGAAGGTGCAAAGGATATTATAACTAAAGTTAATGAAAAGGTAGATATTAAGGCCGGAGTGAAAGCGAAAGACACTTGTGGAAATGATATTACAGACAAATTAGTTACGGTTGGAAAATATACATTTGATCAAGTGGGAGAGTATTCTATAAAATATGAAGTTACAGATGCTATTGGAAGTAAAGCAGAAGTGACAGTTAATTTAAAAGTAGTTAAATAAATTAAAAGTAGTTATGAAGTATTAAAGGTAGTTATGAAGTAATAAAAGTAGTTATGAAGTATTAAAAATAGGGCTGTCTAGGACAGCCCGTTTTTAAAATGTTATATCGCAGGATTTGTTATAATTACCAACCAAGCGTTACATCTATCTGTGGATAATTTTTTGTACGACCAAGCGATTTCTTTATACTGCAGGTAGACGAAGTTATGTTAATATCTTTGAAGTCATAATTAGATTTGTTAAATTCCGTCTCAAGATATTTTATGATTACTTCAACTGCAGCCGGTTCGTTAATTAGAAATTCACGGATAGGAACATAAACGTTATATGGCATTGGATGTTTATCCGGAATATCGCCACCTAGGTGAGATGAAAATGCACGCTCTCCATTTTTCTTTGAAATAAAACAGCCGTGTTTTGTAAAATCAATGAATGTATATATTTCTGGAAGTATAGGGTCTAAAATCATTTGTGTAAGCCTCCTTGTATCTAAATTACTCTAGTTAGTATAAGTTTATTTCGTGAAATATGCAATAAGAATAAAAAAAGTTTGTTGTTATTAATTTCCAATTCGAGAAAAAGGATATGAATTAGGATTAAATATTGAAAGGGAAATGATATATGGAAAATATATTTCATAAGTTATTGAACTATTGTGGTCAAGATTTTGTGCCAATGCATATGCCAGGGCATAAACGAAATATAGAAGAGTTTGCTATGGGAAATCCATACGGAATAGATATCACCGAAATTGATGGTTTTGATAATTTACATAATCCAACTGGATTAATCATGAATTCTATGAATGCTACAGCGCAAATGTATGGTGCAAAGAACACATTTTACCTCGTAAATGGTAGTAGTGTAGGAATACTTACGGCAATATCGGCAGTGGCAATAAAAGGACATAAGGTAATAGTTGCTAGAAATTGTCACCGGTCAGTTTATAATGCAGTATATTTGAATGAGCTTAATCCAGTGTATGTGTACCCAGATAGTGTAAATGATTTGGGGATAAATGGTCAGATTTCTAAAAAAAATGTGGATAAATTATTAAATGAAAACAAAGACGTTTTAGCGGTGGTTATTACTTCCCCAACATATGAAGGAATTATATCTGACATTAGTGCAATTGCTGAGGTCGTTCATAAATTCGGAATTCCATTAATTGTAGATGAGGCACATGGTGCACATTTTCATTTTCATGAGGCATTTCCGGAATCGGCACTTGATAATGGCGCAGATATAGTTATTCAAAGTATTCATAAGACACTACCAGCGTTCACACAGACGGCACTTTTACATGTGAAGGGTGATCTCATTGATATTAGCAAAGTAAGTAGATATTTGGATATGTACCAAAGTACTAGCCCATCATATATTTTAATGGCAGGAATTGATAATTGTATGGAATTTTTGCAGACTAAAGGACCAGATATGTTCGAAAAATATGTTGGGAATTTAAAAGCGTTTATTTCAAATATTGAAAAACTAAAATACATTAGTTTGTTTCATACTGACGATATATCAAAATTAGTTTTATATGTTCCAGATGGTCGTTTGAGTGGTAAACAATTATATAATATATTATTAAATAGTTACCATATTCAATTAGAGATGGCCTCATTATATTATGTGATTGCCATGACATCGGTTGGAGATAAAATTGAATATTATGACAGATTTATGAATGCTTTGATTAAAATAGATAATTCACTAGATCATCAAAATCAAGCTGTTTACGATTGTACTTTAATTGGTTGTAATAAATTTGAAGTGCTGACCGCAAAGGTGATCGAATCACCTTATATGGCTATGAATGCTGAATTGGAATTGGTTGAGGTAGAAAAATCAATAGGTAGAATAAGTGGAAGCTCAGTTTGTATCTACCCGCCAGGAAACCCTCTTATATTTCCAGGTGAAATAATATCGGTGGATATTATCAATTGTATAAAAGAAGCATATAATTTGGGATTAGAAATAATTGGATTAGAGGAAACGGATGATAATTTAAATATAGAAACTGAAGATGATTTAAATATAGAAACCAAAGATGATATGAACAATAAAATTAGTGATATTATTACAGATGAAATAGATCGTGTTATTATAGATCAAATAGAAGTTAAAAAAGAAAGTGAAAATAGTAAAAAGAGTAAAAAAAGGGGGATTGCGATACAATGCATGAAATAGTATTTATAATGGGAAAAAGTTCTTCGGGGAAGGACAAGATATTCAAAAAACTTATAGCAGATGAGGAACTCAAACTTAATACGATTGTAATGTACACGACTAGGCCGATGCGGCAAGGGGAGAGTGACGGCGCGGAATATTATTTTGTGAGCGATGATACAGCGGCTAAAATGGAAGCAGAAGGCAGAATTATTGAAATTAGAGCTTATCATACAGTTCATGGAATTTGGAAATATTTCACGTTAGATGATGGGCAAATTGACATAAATAAAGGGAAATATATTGTAATTGGAACATTGGAAGCATATGAGAAATTTTGTGATCATTATGGAAAAGAGCACTTGATGCCGATATATATTGATGTAGATGATGGAATTAGATTAACGAGAGCGCTTGCGAGAGAGAAGAAGCAGGAACATCCAAAGTATGCAGAAATGTGTCGCAGATTTCTAGCCGATAGCATTGATTTTTCGGAGGAAAATATATCGAAACTTGGAATTAAGATACGCTATTTTAATAATGAGTTGTTAGATGGTTGTATTGACCAAATCAAAAAGGATATAATAGAAAAATTAGCTAGGTAATATTTTGATTATATGATACAATGGAACCAAGCTCATTTCATGATAGGAGGAGTTTATTTGGACATTAAAGTAACTGATATTAAGTCTGCAACGCAGATTGAAGCGAAGACTCCCGTGAAAAGTGGGGATGATTCATTTAAATTTACTTTAGTAAGTAATATTGAGGAGAAGGATTTGCAGAGAAGACTTACCTCAATGATGCAGGATATTACGGAACAGGGTGACAAGATAGAAAAACATATGGATATTAAGGATATGAAGCGATATAGAGAACTTGTTAAGGGATTTTTGAATGAGGTTGTTAATCGATCACATGAATTTTCTAGAGAGAATTTCCTTGATAAAAGAGGCAGACATAGAGTTTATGGAATCGTGAAATTAGTAGACAAGAATCTTGGCGATTTGGCAAGCGAACTTGTCAAGGATGAAAAGGATCATTTGGAAATAGTAAGTAGGATTGATGATATCAGAGGGTTACTTCTTGATGTGTCAACTTGAGTAATATATGCTATTGCGTTTGAATTTGGTTTGGATTTAATTTTAGAAAGGGTAATATTATGAATGATTTTTCAGAAATATTAGGACATGACAAAATAAAAGAGCACTTACAGAATGCTATCAAACTAAACAAAGTATCACATGCTTACATTTTTAATGGAGAATCTGGAGCTGGGAAGAAGTCATTGGCAAAAGTATTTTCTAAGACGCTACAATGTGAGGCGAAGGGCGATAATCCCTGTAATGAATGCCATTCTTGTAAACAAGCTGAGTCAGGAAATCAGCCAGATATAATATGGGTTTCACATGAAAAACCAACAAGTATTGGTGTTGAAGATATTAGAGAGCAAGTTATTGGTGATATTCAGATTAAGCCATATAGCAGTAAATATAAGATTTATATTATAGACGAAGCAGAGAAACTTACGCTTCAGGCACAGAATGCATTACTTAAGACAATAGAAGAGCCGCCTGCATATGGAATTATTATTTTGCTAACGACAAATGCTGATACATTTTTACAGACAATTCTATCAAGATGCGTTCAGTTGGATTTAAAACCCGTGAGGGATGAAGTGATTCAGAATTATCTTATTAAGAATTATCAAGTTCCAGATTATCAAGCTAGATTCGCAGTGGCTTTTGCACAAGGAAGAATTGGACGAGCAGTGTCAATTGTGAATTCTAAGGACTTCATGGAGATGAAGGAGCATGCATTGCATGTGCTTAAATATTCTAATGAGATGACAGTTTCAGAATTGATTGATGCAGTTAAATATGTTAATAATTATAAAAACAACATTAATGATTATATTGATTTAATGGCTATGTGGTTTAGAGATGTGCTTATATTCAAAAGTACGAATGATGCTAATCTGCTTATTTTTAAAGATGAATTAACACGAATAAAAAAACAAGCTGAAAAGAGTTCCTATGAAGGACTTGAGGATATTATTGATTCTATGGATAAGGCAAAGTTAAGACTTAAGGCGAATGTTAATTTTGATTTAACATTGGAGCTTATGTTCCTTACTATGAAAGATAATTTGTAACATATTATATAAAAATAAATTTATACAGATATTAAAAATATAAGTATTAAGAGATATAGGTATATGTAGGAGAGGTAAAATATAATGACTAGAGTGATAGGTGTTAGATTTAGAAGCGCGGGTAAGATATATTTTTTTGCTCCAGCAAGTTTTAATGTAGAAAAGAATCAACATGTTATTGTTGAAACTGCAAGAGGTGTAGAGTACGGAAGTGTTGTACTTGGAGTTAGAGATGTTGAGGATGAGAAGGTAGTTCAGCCACTTAAGGCAGTAATAAGAATTGCTACGCCTGAAGATGATGAAACAGAATTCAAGAATAGGGTAAAAGAAAAAGAAGCCTTTAAAATATGTCTTGAGAAAATAAAGAAACACGAATTGGAAATGAAGCTTATTGAAGCGGAATATACATTTGATAATAATAAGGTTTTGTTTTATTTTACAGCGGATGGACGAATTGATTTTAGGGAATTGGTTAAGGATTTAGCTGCAGTTTTCAAGACTAGAATCGAACTTAGGCAAATTGGTGTTCGTGATGAAACTAAGATTATGGGTGGTATCGGCGTGTGTGGAAGAAGTCTTTGTTGTTATTCTTATATGCCAGAATTTATCCCTGTATCAATTAAGATGGCGAAAGAACAAAATCTTTCTCTTAATCCAACTAAGATTTCAGGTGTATGTGGAAGACTTATGTGTTGCCTTAAAAATGAAGAAGAGACATATGAAGAACTAAATAGTCATTTGCCAAATATAGGTGATACAGTTACTTCTAATGATAATTTAAAAGGTGAAGTTCATAGCGTAAGTGTTCTTAGACAAACAGTCAAAGTTATTGTTGTATTAGAAACTGGTGAAAAAGAAGCTAGAAATTATAAGGTTACGGATTTGAAATTTAAGCCTAAGACTAAAAATGAAAAGTTTAATATTAATGATAAGGAATTAAGAAGGTTAGAAGAACTTGAGAAAAGAGAGGAAAATCATATTTAGATGGAGCTTGATCTTAAGGAAAACGAAAGACTGGATGATTTGCAGCAAAATGGATATAAGATAATACAAAATTCTGAAATATTTTGCTTTGGAATGGATGCAGTTTTGCTTTCTTCATTTGCAGTAGCAAAAGAAGGTTATAAGGTACTTGATCTTGGAACTGGGAATGGAGTGATTCCAATTCTAATGGAGGCCAAGACGAAAGCTGCACATTTTACGGGGCTTGAAATTCAGGACATTAATGTAGATATGGCTATACGAAGTGTGGCTTTTAACGGACTTGAAAATAAAATTAAAATTATGCTAGGTGATATAAAAGAAGCTTCAAGTATTTTTGGAGGAGCTTCTTTTGACGTTGTGACAAGTAATCCGCCATATATGAATGAAAATCATGGACTTGTTAACCCTGATAGTTATAAGGCGATTGCCAGGCATGAAATCCTATGTACATTGGAAGATGTGATTCGTGAAGCATCCAAAGTGCTTAAGGATAAAGGAAAATTCTATATGGTGCATAGACCACAGAGAATGGTGGAGATATTTGAAACATTGACGAAGTATAAGTTAGAGCCAAAGCGGATTCGGTTGGTTCATCCATATGTTGATAGAGCTGCTAACATGATTTTGATTGAGGCAATTAAGGGGGCTAATTCACTATTAAAGGTTGAGCAGCCACTAATTATATATGAGCGAGAAGGCATTTATACGGAAGAATTATATAAATTATACAAATGGTATGAATGACAGTAAAGACAGAAATGATAGTAACCATAGAAATAATAGTAAAGACAGTATGACAGTAATGACATCACAGTAATGACAATAATCACAGTAATGACAGTAATGACAGTAAAGACAGTATGACAGTAATGACAGTAATGATAGGAGCAAATAAATGAGTGATGAAGATACCGAAAAGATTGAGAAGGCGGGTAAATTGTATTTATGTGCAACACCAATTGGTAATCTGAGGGATATTACAATTAGGGTTTTAGATACATTAAAAGAAGTGGATTTAATTGCGGCAGAGGATACTAGACATAGTATCAAACTGCTTAACCATTATGAGATTAAGACTCCGATGACAAGTTATCATGAATTTAATAAAGTAGACAAGGCGAGATATCTTGTAAACAAAATGCGCGAAGGTACTAATGTTGCGTTAATAACTGATGCAGGAACACCCGGAATATCTGATCCAGGAGAAGAACTAGTTAGACAGTGTCAAGAGGCCGGTATAGAACTTACGTCACTTCCAGGACCAGCGGCATGTGTAACTGCACTTACTATTTCAGGTCGATCTACAAGAAGATTCACATTTGAAGCATTTCTACCCATGGATAAAAAAGAGCGCAAGGAAATTCTTTGTGAACTTATAAATGAAATTAGAACGATAATAATTTACGAAGCACCACATAGATTGGTTAGAACACTTGAAGAGTTAAGAGATACATTAGGTGAAGAAAGAGCGCTTACAATATGTAAAGAGCTTACCAAAAGGCATGAAACAGCATTTCTTACTACTTTTAAAGAGGCACTTATATTTTACGAAACTAAGGATCCAAGAGGAGAATATGTTCTTGTGATTGAAGGAAAGTCAAGAAGTGTGCTTGAAAAGGAAAAACAGGATGCATGGGAATCGATGAGCGTTGAAGAGCATGTAAACTTATATGTTGAAAAAGGCAATGATAAGAAAGAAGCGATGAGGCTTGCAGCTAAGGATAGGGGTATATCGAAAAGAGATGTATATCAAATGCTTATGTTATAGAAAAGACATTTTAGAAAGATAGGTTTTAAATGAAAATTACGTATATTTACCATAGTTCATTTTCGGTGGAGTTTGAGGATGAAAAAGTTGTTTTGATATTTGATTATTATAAGGGTACACTCCCTTTATTTGATAAGGATTCAGATATATTTATGTTTGTGAGTCATAAGCATTTTGATCATTATAGCAAGAAGATATTTGAAATAGCTAATGAATATCAGAATATTACATTTATTTTACCAAAAGAAATTAAAATGAATGTTAAGTATATGGATAGATGGAACATACCTACTATTTCGAGAGAAAAGATTAAATATGTAACTTATGATGAGAAGTATGAATTTATTGGACCTTCAATTAAACAGCCTTTTTTATGTGTGAAAACATTGAAGTCGACAGATTCAGGAGTCGCTTATATTGTGCAATGTTTTGGTAAAACAGTATATCATGCAGGAGATCTGAATTGGTGGATATGGGACGAAGTATCAGAAGAGAAAAATGAAAATATGACGAAAAGATTTCAGGAAGAGATTGCTAAACTTTCCGGACTAGCAATTGATGTTGCATTTTTGCCATTAGATCCTAGACAGGAAGACAAATTCTATTGGGGACTTGATTATTTCATGAAGAATTGTAATGTCGAAGTTGCATTTCCTATGCATATGTGGGACAAATATGAAATCATTGATACCTTGAAAGAAATGGACATATCCGCTAAATATCGTGATAAGATTATGGAAGTAACTGGAGATGGACAAGTATTTAATATTTGATAATAAAATTAACAGGAATCAACAGGAATCAACAGGAATCAACGGGTATCAATAGAAATCATTAGAGATCATTAGGAAATCATTATAAATTATAATTAGAAAAAAGATGCGCAGAAATGAGGATAATTATGCTGAAAATAGGATGTCATTTGTCATGTTCAAAAGGTTACGAACATATGGGAAAAGAAATATTAGATTTGGGTGGAAATACGTTTCAGTTTTTCACTAGAAATCCTCGTGGTGGTGTAGCGAAAGCAATTGATGAAAATGATGTAGCAGCTTTTCTTAAGATGGCTCAGAGTAATGGAATAGATGTTATACTTGCGCATGCACCATATACATTAAATGCATGCTCTGCTGATGAAAAGACAAGGAGTTTTGCGATTGCAACAATGGCAGACGATTTGTCAAGAATGGAATATACACCAGGTAATCTATATAATTTTCATCCAGGAAGTCACGTATCACAAGGGGTTGAAGTCGGAATTAATTATATTGCCGAGATGTTGAACATTGTTATAAAACCAGAACAAACAACGAAGGTTTTACTTGAAACGATGGCTGGAAAAGGTTCTGAGATTGGTAGAACATTTGAAGAGATTAAGATGATCATTGATAAAGTTGAGCTTAATTCACATCTTGGAGTTTGTCTAGATACTTGTCATGTTAACGATGCTGGATATGATATTGTAAACGACCTTGATGGAGTGCTAGAACATTTTGACCAGATAATTGGATTAAAAAGGCTCTGTGCTATTCATTTAAATGATTCAAAAAACCCATTTGAAAGTCATAAAGATCGTCATGAAAAAATCGGTGAAGGTTCTATTGGTCTTGAAGCAATTGTGAGAATTATTAACCATCCTAAACTTAGACACTTACCGTTTTTCCTTGAAACGCCGAATGAGCTTGATGGCTATGCAAGAGAGATTAAGTTGTTAAAGGAATTGTATTTGTAAACTATTTTAGGTGCACTGAGTTATCCATTATAGATTACGGCGTATAGTTACCGGGAGATGTTAGTCTTGTAAATACATTCACCATATTGTATAATATTTATATAAGAATCCTATTGTGATCAAGAAAGGTATGGGTTGACAATGGAAGCATACGATGTACTCAATTCAATACTGGTAAATCTTTTTAATGACATTTTGAATATTGAAGAAAAAGCTTTGATAACAGAAGAATTTAAGGGTATTTCTGTAACGGACATGCATATTATTGAAGCGATAGGAGTTATGGAGCAAAGGACAATGTCCAAAATTGCAAAGTCACTTAACGTTACGATGGGGACTCTTACAATAGGAGTGAATGGACTTGTAAAAAAAGGTTATGTTGAAAGAAATAGAAGTCAGAAAGATAGAAGAATTGTATATGCTTCACTTACAGTGAAAGGAAAATCAGCATATGTTCACCATATGCGTTTTCACAAAGATATGATTAATTCAGTTATCAATGATGTAACAGAGGAAGAAGCTGAAATTCTAACTAGAACGCTAAAAAAACTTGAAGACTTTTTCAAGAAATTAAAGGACTAGATTTTAGGAAATTTCGTTTATAAATAGGAGGAGGCGATTATAATGAACAATAATAATTTGTTAAATTTTGAAGATTTGAAAGATATCTTAGAGCAATTAGATGATATTAAAGTTGAAGAAGAAGACGTCGTGGTTGAAGAAGAATCCGTCGTTGATGAAGAAGTTATTGCTTCACAGCGAAGATATGAACAGATAATTATGAAGCATAAGGATGACAATTTGTAGTTATTTTATATAATTTAGGTCAAAAATGTTAATGATAAAGATAAATCTCCCATTAATATCTCGAAAGGGATATTGTTGGGAGATTTGTGCGATGTCTGTTTCAATTTTTATAATTAAAATTATAGTATTATAACGATAAAATAAACAAATATTATATATTTGAATAATTCTTTTTTTTTTTGGATATTAATAATGTTGGAAGAAAAATTAGAATATCTAAGTATAAATGTATATATGGTTTATTTTATTAATAAATTTTTTGAAAAGGATTATAAGAATTGCAATTATTTGAAATTCGTAGTATTATGAACCTTGTATTTCGTAAAAATAGTGAATTTAATTTACGCTTATAAAATACTTGTTTGAAAACAAGTTCACATACATAGGAGGCTATTATGAAATTTATTACGATCGGTGAGATTTTGCTTAGACTATCTCCACCAAACTATGAAAAAATAATGACAACACATAATTTGATTATGAATTATGGAGGAGCAGAGGCAAATGTTGCAGTTTCACTTGCTAATTTAGGAGTAGACAGCACGTATTTTACAGTTATCCCAGACTCTGATTTAGGGAAATCTACAATTAGCTATCTTAGATCTAATGATGTTCATACAAAGCATATCATTAAAACAGATGGAAGAATGGGAATATATTATTTAGAAGAAGGTGTTTCTGTTCGTTCATCACAAGTAATCTATGATAGAACGAATTCTGCATTTAGCGAATATGATTATACAGATGTTGATATGGATGAGATTTTAAAAGATTACGATTGGCTCCATTTAAGTGGTATTACTTCGGCATTATCATATAATTGTAGGCGTCTTATTGCCAAAGCGCTTAAGTCAGCTAAGAAGTTCGGGCTTACAGTAAGTTTTGACCCTAACTATAGAAAGAGCCTTTGGTCTTTTGATACAGCAAGAGATGTTTTAAGCACATATCTTCCATACGTTGACGTTTTGATAGGAATTGAACCAATTCATGTGTATAATGAAGATGGCGTAACAGATGTTAAGGACGGTTTGACAATGCAACCATCTTTTGAAGAAATGGATAAAGTATTTAGGGCAATTGACAAACAGTATCATATGAAAGCAATTGCAAGAACTGTTAGATTTGCACATTCTGGTAGTAATAATTCTCTTAAAGCTTATTATTATACAAATGGCAAGACATATGAAAGTAAATTAATTAACTTTGATATTGTAGATAGAGTTGGTGGTGGTGATGCATTTTCATCAGGACTTATATATGCACTTTTAGATAATATGGAACCACAGGAAGTAATTGATTTTGCTGTAGCATCTTCAGTAATGAAGCATTCAATACACGGGGATACGAATATTACAAGCAGAGCAGCAATTATGAATCTAATGAAAGATGGATCTCATGATATTCAAAGATAGTTCAAAAGTACTATGTACAAAATATTTGTACATGTTATAATATAACCATATTATAGTAATATTAAAATTTCATATTTGGCAAACTTATTGAAAGATAAGGACGCAAAGCCATGGGTCTTCTCCAGAAATGGAATGACAGCCGGTTGCATTTATAATTAATATAAATTATATGCATCCGGAAACGGATGCTTTTTTTTGAATTATTTATCGCAAAATAAATAAAACATATATTTATCAAATATTAATATGAGCTATAACATAATTAAAGTAATACTAAAACTTCATAGTCGGCAAACTTATCGAAAGGTAAGGACGCAAAGCCAAGGGTCTTCTCCAGAAATGGAATGACAGCCGGTTGCATTTATAGTTATTATAAATTATATTGCATCCGGAAACGGATGTTTTTTTTTGTTATTTTTGAAAACATGAATTATGAAATGGTGGTCCAAGAAATAAAGAAATCAAAAGATTTGAACGGGGGAATTTATTATGAAAAAGAGACTATTTAAGGTGTTAGCAATTACTATATTATTATTTACAATTGGGGTTGGTGCATTATTTGCATTTCAGACGTCAAACACAAAAGCATCATCAATTGTTGACGCGTATAATCAGCAGGCAGCTCAAAATAATACAGTTAGTGAAATTAAAGATTCAGTGTCCGTAGCACAGACTAATGGGCAAGCAATTATAGATAAAGAAACAGCGGAAGCACAAGTTGCTAAGGAAGCTATTACAGCTGAAGCAACGACGGAAGCTTCAACAACAGTCGCTGAAACCAAAGCAGTAACAACAAATACACAAAAAGAAGCAACAACAGTACAAGAAGTTCAACAAACAGAAGTAGTGGTAAAAGAAGCTCCAGTAGTAAGCGGACCAGCAGCTGGTACAGCACTTACAGATGACCAAGCAAATTCAATGGCATATCAGAATGCATCAACATATGCAGAATATGTTAATCAGGTATATACATTAATTAATCAGGAAAGAACAGCGGCAGGTATTCCATCAGTTTCTAAGGATAATACATTAACAATAGTTGCAATGCACCGCTCAATAGAGAATGCTTGGATGAATTTTATGGAAGTCTCAGCAGACGGACATCACCTAAGACCAAATAAACTAAAGGCAAGTACTATATGCAGCTATTATAATTTATATGGTAGCTACGGTGAAAACCTTGGAAGATATCAATCATCACCTTCAGATATTGTATCAGGATGGCATAATTCAGCAGCACACTACTCATGTATGACAAATGCAAAGTATACAAAAGTTGGTGTAGGTGTAGCGAAAGATTCAGAAGGATATCTATATTGGACAGCAATTTTTATGGATTGATAGTAATATTAAAATGATTTCTACTTATTTTTGATAACATACATAGTATGATACAATGTTTTGCGGCATTGTGCATAATACCCTCACATTTCTCTCCCGTTATGTGAGGGATTTTTTCGCCCAAAATACGTTGAAATTAAAGGTTTTATAAAATCACATAAAGGTATGGGTAAAGGACACCGTATACTATTTAATTTGTAAGCAAACAATCCTTCAATGCATCAAGAGATAATATTTTAAAGGTATTTAGATAGTAATCTAATATTTCTAATTCTTTCATTCGGGCAAGCTCACGACACATGGAAGTACGCGAAATATTTAGATATTCTGCTAATTCATTGCGGTTTGGTATGATTTGAAAGGTAAGAGCATTTTGTTTTTGCATTTCATATAGCAAATAAGTTGCCAATTTCTCACGCATACCTTTCAAATTAAGTAATTCAATTTTGCGATTAAGAAGAACATTTTTTTCGCCAAGAAGCATCATCATATTTTGAATTAGTTGAATATGAAAAGAGCATGAATTTCCACAACTTTTAATGAGGCGTTCAAAAGGAATAAATAGAATTGTAGAATCCTCCTTGGCTCTTACTGTTACTGGAGAAATACGTTCTGAGGTACACACGATGCCTTCAGCAAAGACATTAGAGGGCGCTAGGAAATCTATAATATGTCTTGAACCTGCCAGATTTTCTTTTGAGATTTCAAGCGATCCGGAAAGTACAATTCCGACATAGTTGATTTTGTCCCCTGCCAGAAAAACATACTCGTTCGTTAGAAAATTTTTGGTATGGAAATTAATACATTGTAATAGAGAACTATAATCATTTTGTTTGATATTTTTAAACAAGGAACATTTTAATAAGATAGGATAAAATTCTTCCAAACTAAGACCTTCTTTCTATAATTAAGGATGTAATGTATAAATGCATATGATTTGTAGCTATGGCTACGATGCCTTGATTGATATTATATTATACTTTCATTATGAAATCAACAATTCAATATCAACAAAATAATATCAAAAGGTACAATAGAAAGGAAGAAAAAACAAATGGAAAATAAAATGTTTTGTTTTCAATGTCAAGAAACAGCAGGATGCAAGGGGTGTACAGTTTCAGGAGTATGTGGTAAGACACCAGAAGTCGCAAATAATCAAGATTTACTAATTTATGTTACAAAAGGACTAAGTGAAGTTACAACGGCACTTAGAGGTCAAGGAGAAACGATTTCACCTGAAGTCAATCACTATATCGTTATAAATCTTTTCAATACAATTACAAACGCAAATTTTGATAATGAGGTATTTTATCAAAGAGTTGCTGAAACTCTTTCAATAAAAAATGCGTTGTTAACAAAAGTTACAAATAAAGAGACATTACATGAAGCAGCATTATGGACTGCTTTATCAAAAGAAGAATTTGATGAAAAATCTCCATCAGTTGGTGTTCTTGTAACAGAAAATGAAGATGTTAGAAGTCTTAGAGAATTAGTTATATATGGTATTAAAGGATTAGCAGCATATGTAAAGCATGCAAATGAATTAAAACATGATAGTAACCCAATTCATGAATTTATTCAAAGGGCATTAGCTTCTACTTTAGATGATTCATTAACGGTAGATCAATTAGTCGCACTCACATTAGAAACTGGTAAATTCGGCGTAGAAGGTATGGCATTACTTGATGGAGCCAATACACAGACATATGGCAATCCAGAAATCACAAAGGTTAATATAGGCGTAGGAAAGAACCCTGGTATCTTGATTTCGGGTCATGATTTAAAAGACTTAGAAATACTCCTTGAACAGACAAAAGGATCAGGAATCGACGTATATACGCATTCTGAGATGCTTCCAGCACATTATTATCCAGCATTTAAAAAGTATAGTAACTTCATAGGTAATTATGGAAATGCTTGGTGGAAACAAAAAGAAGAATTTGAAAGCTTTAACGGACCTATACTTATGACTACAAACTGTATTGTACCACCCAAAGCTTCTTATAAAGCAAGAGTATTTACAACTGGCGCTTCAGGTTTTCCAGGCTGTACGCATATTGAAAAAGATGAAGATGGCAATAAAGATTTCTCAGCGATAATTGAAATGGCAAAACAATGTGAAGCTCCTATACAGATTGAAGAGGGAGAAATTATTGGTGGATTTGCTCATAATCAAGTATTAGCGTTAGCAGATCAAATAGTGGATGCTGTTAAATCGGGCGCAATCAAGAAGTTCTTTGTTATGGCAGGTTGTGACGGACGTCAAAAGTCAAGAGAATATTATACTGACTTTGCAAAAGCACTTCCGGATGATACAATAATTATGACTGCAGGCTGTGCAAAGTATAAATATAATAAGCTAAATCTAGGTGATATTAATGGGATTCCAAGAGTACTTGATGCAGGTCAGTGTAACGATTCTTATTCTTTGGCTGTTATTGCGTTGAAATTAAAGGAAGTATTTGGTCTTGAAGATATCAATGAATTACCAATCGAATTTAATATTGCTTGGTATGAGCAAAAAGCAGTTATTGTTCTACTTGCATTATTACATTTAGGAGTTAAAAACATTCACCTTGGTCCAACATTACCAGCATTTCTTTCACCTAATGTTGTAAATGTATTGGTAGAAAACTTTGGAATTAGTGGTATCGGTACTGTGGAAGATGATATCAAATTATTTTTACAATAAATTTTTAAGGGTTAAAATGGTTTTAAAAAATTGTAATACTGAACTTCTATGTTAATTAGTAGTTCAGTATTTTTTTTATGAATTTTTTAGCCCAATATAGGAAACTCTAATTGAGATGATGGTAAATGGTAAAGTTGGACTATTTATTAAAAGTAGCGTAAAATAGATTATGTAGTAGTTGATACTTATTTTAAGCGAAGTTTACCCACAAAATCATTTGTAGCATGTGGAAAGAACGAGAACGAATAATTTCATCATTCATACACAAGATTTGTGCCTGCGGTACAAACTTGATATACGCGAAAAGATGCGCGCGAATGAAGAAAAATAAAAATAGGAGGAAATAATTATGAGTATGTTTTGTTTTCAATGTCAAGAGACCGCCAAAGGAACTGGATGTGAAATCCGAGGTGTATGCGGAAAAGTCGAAGATCTTGCAAAACTTCAGGATTTGTTGATTTACACACTGAAGGGTATTTCAGAGGTGGTTATCAAAGGTAAACTTGAAGTCAAGAACCTCAAAAAAGCAAATCATCAAGTGATGAAAAGTATGTTTATGACAATCACAAATGCAAATTTTGATGAAAGTGCATTTGAAAAGCAAATAGAAATAATGCTTTCAATAAGAGATGAACTTAGAGCAACTACATCAGGAATAGATTTTCATGATGCGGCAGTGTTTGAAGTGAAATCAAGGGAGTCAATGCTTGAAAAGGCTCCATATATCGGGGTATTAGCAACAGAAAATGAAGATTTAAGATCTTTGCAACAGATGATTATTTATGGATTAAAAGGAATGTCAGCATATACGGAACATGCGTTAAATATAGGCAAAGAAAATACTGATATATCAGCATTTATTTATGAGGCGTTGGCAGCAACGCTGGATGATACATTATCAGTGGATGATTTCGTTGCGCTCACCTTGAAAACTGGAGAATATGGTGTTAAAGCCATGGCGCTTTTGGATGAAGCGAATACATCCAAGTACGGGAATCCGGAAATTACTGAGGTTAATATCGGAGTGAGAAATAAGCCAGCGATTTTAATTTCTGGTCATGATTTAAAAGATTTAGAACAACTGCTAGATCAAACAAAAGATACCGGAGTAGATGTATATACGCATAGCGAAATGCTACCTGCAAATTCTTACCCATTTTTTAAGAAGTATGATAACTTAGTTGGAAATTATGGAAATGCATGGTGGAAACAGCTAGAAGAATTTAAGACATTCAAAGGACCAATTGTATTTTCAACAAACTGTATTGTTCCACCAAAGAGTGAGGAAATCAGAAATAGAATATTCACTACGAATGCAGCGGGCTATCCAGGATGTGTCTATATAGAAGCTGATGAATATGGGAAAAAGGATTATTCTCAAGTAATTGCACTAGCAAAAACGCTTCCAGCTCCTGAGGAAATAGAGACAGGTAGCATCGTTGCTGGTTTTGCACATAATCAAGTATTAGCACTTGCTGATAAAGTTGTAGATGCAGTTAAATCAGGTGCGATCAAGAAATTCTTTGTAATGGGTGGATGCGACGGTAGAATGCCATATAGAAAATATTATACTGAATTTGCACAAAGTATCCCTAAGGATACCGTTATATTGACGGCTGGATGTGCAAAATATCGTTACAACAAGTTAGGATTAGGCGACATTGGAGGAATTCCAAGAGTTCTTGATGCAGGGCAGTGTAATGATTCCTATTCGATTGTTCTGATTGCATTAAAGTTGCAGGAAGTATTTGGACTTGATGATATTAATAAACTTCCTATTGTTTACAATATTGCGTGGTATGAGCAAAAAGCAGTTATTGTTTTACTTTCATTACTATATTTAGGTGTTAAAAATATTCATCTCGGCCCATCATTACCAGGATTTCTTTCTCCAAATGTGGCTAAAGTGCTGATTGAAAAATTTGGAATCTCAGGGATTGGAACAGTCGATGATGATGTAAAGATATTTGCTTAGGGGGGATTGAGGTGAATATTAATTTATCATAATACATTTCTCCTTGCCTTTCCTTCAAGTAGCGGCTGTATTTTTTATAGGCTCAAAAATGATGAAATGCCTTGCATGCGCTCGGTTTTCATCTGAGCTTATAAAAAATACAGCCGCTACTTTCAGTCGGTCTGCGGTGAAATGCATTATGATAAATTAATATTCACCGGTTACATTTTAAATACCCTGCGTTAAAATAATGGTGGACGAATAAAGGAGAATATTCGATTAACTCTTGACTTTCATTATGGATTTTTATACAATGGATTAAATGCATTGATGAAGACAGTAGGATATTGTGAGAAGTAATAGAGAGCCGTGATGGTGGAAATCGGTACAAGTAGAACATATCTGAACATCACTTCTGAGCATCAGTCTGAAATCAGAGAAATTTATCACTTGAAATAAGGTTAAAAATACGTTTTTAAAACATATTCAATAATTCAAGAGGTAACCAATTTGAGATTAAGAACTGGCGGTTTTCCTACCGTTAAAAGGGGCGCATATGATAGTATGTCGTAATAGGCCATGGAATTCTACGCTCTCATCCCTTTACGGATGAGGGCTTTTTGTTATTTACCCAGGAAGGGCAACTTCTTACGCAAAGCGACTATCATAAATAAATAATAAACTAATATTTTCAGGAGGAATTAATATGTACGACAAAGTATCTACTAATCTCAATTTCGTTGAGAGAGAAAAAAATGTTGGGAAGTTTTGGAAAGATAATGATATTTTTAAAAAGAGTATAGAAAATCGTAAAGAGGGTGAAACATTTACTTTTTATGATGGACCACCAACGGCGAATGGAAAGCCACATATTGGACATGTTCTTACGCGTGTAATCAAGGATATGATTCCTAGATATAAGACAATGAAGGGATATATGGTTCCTCGTAAAGCAGGCTGGGATACACATGGACTTCCAGTTGAACTTGAAGTTGAGAAGGCGTTAGGACTGAATGGGAAAGACGAGATTGAAGAATACGGTTTAGAGCCATTTATCAAACGTTGTAGGGAAAGTGTTTGGAAATACAAAGGGATGTGGGAAGATTTCTCGGAAACCGTTGGCTTTTGGGCTGATATGGAACATCCATATATTACTTATGAAAATGATTTTATTGAGTCAGAATGGTGGGCTTTGAAAGAGATCTGGAAGAAGAAGCTTTTGTACAAGGGTTATAAAATTGTTCCATATTGCCCAAGATGCGGTACTCCTCTTTCAAGTCACGAAGTTGCACAAGGATATAAAGACATTAAGGAACGCTCAGCAATCGCTAAGTTTAAGGTAAAGGACGAAGACGCATATTTCCTAGCTTGGACAACTACTCCATGGACACTTCCATCAAATGTTGCACTATGTGTAAATCCCAAAGAAGAATATGTTAAGGTTGATGCTGACGGAACAATTTACTATTTGGCAGAAGCATTGGTAGATTCTGTATTTGGTGAAGAGGCAGAAGTGAAGGTTCTTGAAAGCTATATTGGTAAAGACCTCGAATATAAGGAATATGAGCCATTGTACCCAAATAACAATTTGAAGCAGAAAGCATATTATGTCACATGTGCTGACTATGTAACATTGAAAGATGGTACAGGTATCGTTCATATTGCACCTGCATTTGGTGAGGATGATAGTAAAGTTGGAAGAGAATATAATCTTCCATTTCTTCAGTTAGTTGATGAAAAAGGTGAGATGACAAAAGAGACACTTTGGCCAGGAGTATTCTGTAAAAAGGCAGATCCGATGGTTATTGAAGATCTTGAAAATAAAGGGTTACTATTCTCTGCTCCCAAATTTGAGCATAGTTATCCTCATTGTTGGAGATGCGATACGCCACTTATTTATTATGCAAGAGAATCTTGGTTCATTAAGATGACAGAAGTGAAGGATCAATTAATTGCCAATAATAATACAGTGAATTGGATTCCAGAGACAATTGGTACTGGACGTTTTGGATCATGGATTGAAAATGTTCAGGATTGGGGTATCAGCCGTAATCGTTATTGGGGAACGCCTCTTAATATTTGGGAATGTGAATGTGGAAATACGCATTCAATCGGAAGCATTGAAGAACTGAAGTCAATGTCTGATAATTGTCCAGATGATATTGAACTTCACAGACCATATATTGATAATGTTACAATTAAATGTCCGAAATGTGGAAAACAGATGCATAGAGTTCCAGAAGTAATTGACTGCTGGTTTGATTCAGGTGCAATGCCATTTGCACAACATCACTATCCATTTGAAAATCAAGAATTATTTAAACAGCAGTTCCCTGCTCAGTTCATTTCAGAGGCAGTTGATCAGACAAGAGGGTGGTTCTACTCACTTCTTGCTATATCAACATTGTTGTTTGATAAGGCTCCTTATGAGAATGTTGTTGTTCTTGGACATGTTCAGGATGCGCAGGGACAGAAGATGTCTAAGTCAAAAGGAAATGCAGTAGATCCATTTGAAGCACTAAATGCGCATGGTGCCGATGCTATTCGTTGGTATTTCTATGAAAACAGTGCACCATGGCTTCCAAATAGATTTCATGACAAGGCAGTTACCGAAGGCCAGAGAAAGTTCATGGGTACAATCTGGAATACGTATGCGTTCTTTGTACTGTATGCAAATATTGATGAATTTGATGCAACGAAATATACACTTGATTATGATAAATTACCAGTAATGGATAAATGGATCTTGTCAAAATTAAATACGCTTGTAAAAGAAGTTGATAATGATCTTGAAAATTATAAGATTACAGAAGCTGCAAGAATCCTCGAAGATTTCGTAGATGAACTAAGTAACTGGTATGTGAGAAGAAGTAGAGAGCGTTTCTGGGCAAAAGGGATGGAGCAAGATAAGATCAATGCATACATGACGCTGTATACGACGATTGTGACATTGGTTAAAGTAGCAGCTCCGATGATTCCATTTATGACAGAAGATATTTATAGAAATCTCGTAGTAAGTATTGACAAAACTGCGCCAGAAAGCATACATTTATGTAATTACCCAGTAGCGAATGAGGCTTTTATCGATAAGGAACTTGAAAACAATATGGAAGCAGTTCTTGAAGCGGTAGTACTTGGAAGATCATGTAGAAATACTTCTAATATGAAGAACAGACAGCCAATTGGTACTATGTACATCAAGGCGAACTGGAGACTTTCCGATTTTTACAAAGAAATAATTGAAGAAGAACTGAATGTTAAGACTGTAGAATTTAAGGATGATGTAAGAGACTTCACATCATACAGCTTCAAACCGCAGTTAAAGACAGTTGGACCAAAGTACGGCAAGATTCTTAACAATATTCGTCAAGCACTTTCAGAAGTTGATGGAAATGCAGCAATGGATCAATTAAATAGTACAGGTTTCTTAACGCTTGAAATAAATGATACACAGGTGAAACTTGAAAAAGATGATTTACTCATCGAAATGGCTCAGACAGAAGGGTATGTATCAGATAGCTATAATGGCGTAACTGTTGTTATGGATACCAATCTTTCACCAGAGCTTATTGAAGAAGGTTTTGTAAGAGAATTAATCAGTAAAATCCAGACAATGAGAAAAGAAGCTGGATTTGAAGTGATGGATAAGATTAATATATTTTCACAAGGAAATGATAAAATTGCTAATTTATTTTCAAACAATTGTGCACAAATAAAGGACGATGTTTTAGCTGAAAGTATTCAACTTGATAGAATGAGTGGTTATTCAAAAGAGTGGAATATCAATGGTGAAACTGTTACTCTTGGTGTAGAAAAGTTATAATTTATTGCAATAAGGAGGAATAAAGTATGGCAGAAAGTACATTTGATAAGAAAGCATTTAAAAGTGAAATCGTTGATAACGTAAAATTATTGTTTAGAAAAACGATAGAAGAAGCTGATAATCAGCAGATATTTCAGGCAGTAGCTTACGCCGTTAAGGATATTATGATTGATAAATGGATGGCAACTCATAAAGCTTATGAGTTGCAAGATCCCAAAACAGTTTATTATATGTCAATGGAATTCCTTATGGGTCGAGCATTAGGTAATAATATGATTAATATTATGGCTTACGATGAGATAAAAGAAATTCTTAATGAATTAGGTCTTGATATCAATGTGATGGAAGATCAAGAACCTGATGCAGCGCTCGGAAATGGTGGACTGGGTCGTTTGGCAGCTTGTTTTCTTGATTCGCTTGCAACGTTGAAATATCCTGCCTACGGGTGTGGTATTCGATATCGATATGGTATGTTTAAACAGGAAATCAAAGATGGTTATCAGATTGAAGCGCCAGATAATTGGTTGAAAAATGGAAATCCATTTGAACTTAAGCGTCCAGAATATGCCACAGAAATCAAGTTTGGCGGATATGTTCGTTCATACAATGACGAGTTTGGGAAAGAAAAATTTGTTATCGAAAATTATCGTTCTGTTATGGCAATTCCATATGATATACCGATTATAGGCTATGGAAATAATACAGTTAATACTCTTAGAATTTGGGATGCTGAAGCAATTCAGACATTTAACCTGGATTCATTTGATAAGGGTGATTATCAAAAGGCGATTGAAGAACAGAATCTTGCTAGAAATATTGTTGAGGTATTATATCCCAATGATAACCATTATGCAGGCAAAGAGTTAAGATTAAAGCAACAGTATTTCTTTATATCTGCTAGTGTACAAACAGCAGTGGCAAAGTACAAAGGGAAACACGATGATATCAAAAAGTTTGCAGACAAGGTTGCCTTTCAGCTTAATGACACACATCCAACGGTAGCGATTGCAGAGTTAATGCGGATCCTTATGGATGAGGAAGGGCTTAATTGGAATGAAGCTTGGGATGTCACATCAAATACTTGTGCATATACAAATCATACAATCATGTCTGAAGCGCTAGAAAAGTGGCCAATTGAGTTGTTTTCAAAACTGTTGCCAAGAATCTATCAGATCGTTGAAGAAATAAATCGTAGATTTGTAGAAGAAATCAAAGCGAAGTACCCTGGTAATCAAGAAAAAATCAAGAAAATGGCAGTTATCTATGATGGTCAGATAAAGATGGCAAATATGGCAATTGTAGCTGGACATTCAGTAAATGGTGTTGCAAAACTTCATACACAGATTCTCGAGAAGCAAGAACTAAAGGATTTTTATGAGATGATGCCAGAAAAATTTAATAATAAGACAAACGGGATTACGCAGAGACGATTTCTGCTTCATGCGAATCCTCTTCTTGCAACTTGGATCACAGATAAGATTGGTGATGAATGGATTACTAATTTAGAGCATTTAAAAAAATTGAAACCATATGCAGATGATTTGACATTTCAGAAGGAATTCATGCAAATTAAATATCAAAATAAGGTTCGTTTGGTAAAGTATATAAAGGAACATAATAATATTGATGTAGATCCGAGTTCGATTTTTGATGTTCAAGTTAAAAGGCTTCACGAATATAAACGTCAGCTACTAAATATTCTTCATGTCATGTATCTATATAATAAATTGAAACAAAATCCAGATATGGATATGGTTCCTAGAACCTTTATATTCGGCGGAAAGGCAGCTGCTGGATACAGAATTGCAAAGCTTACAATTAAGCTGATCAATAATGTAGGAAATTTAATTAACAATGATAAATCAATAAACAACAAGATTAAAGTGGTTTTTATTGAGGAGTATTGTGTATCTAATGCAGAGCTTATATTCGCGGCAGCAGATGTAAGTGAACAGATTTCTACGGCATCTAAGGAAGCATCTGGAACGGGTAATATGAAGTTTATGCTAAATGGTGCCATTACCATAGGTACTATGGATGGAGCAAATGTAGAGATTGTTGAAGAAGTTGGTCAAGAAAATGCAGTGATATTTGGGATGTCAGCAGAGGAAGTTATTAGATATGAAAACCAGGGTGGCTATGATTCTATGGAAATATTTAATAATGACGAAGAAATTAGAACTGTTCTAACGCAGTTGATTAATGGATTTTATTCTCCAGAAAACCCAGAATTATTTAGAGATATTTATAATTCACTTCTTAATTATAAATGTAGCAGCAGAGCGGACACTTACTTTATTCTCAAGGATTTCCGTGCATATGCACAGGCTCATGAAAAGATTAATGAAATGTACAAAGACAGTGCTAGATGGGCAAAATCTGCCATGTTAAATACTGCATGTGCTGGAAAATTCTCCTCTGATAGAACGATTGAGGAGTACGTAAGAGATATATGGAAGCTTGAAAAAGTGGAAGTGAAGTTATAAGCGATTAAAAAGTTTCAAATATTAGAATTATAGAATAAGGTGTCTGTTGCAAATTTGGCAGGGACCTTATTTTTGTGTATGGATGAATCCATATTTAAATGTAAAAAATACACATAATCGGACAAGTATTAGAATATATATTGATGATAATACTTTTGATGGAGGACATAA
Organism: [Clostridium] fimetarium; assembly: GCF_900111235.1. Lineage (GTDB taxonomy): Bacteria > Bacillota > Clostridia > Lachnospirales > Lachnospiraceae > Clostridium_N > Clostridium_N fimetarium. The sequence goes on along the minus strand of NZ_FOJI01000026.1, from coordinate 5,160 downwards.
TTGGCAATTCGGTTGGAAGAATATAATAAAAACCAAAGGGTGTATAATAGAAGCCAAAATGAAAATAAATATAATGATCAAAGTAAAAAAAGTGAAGGTTTTCAGAATACAACTCAGTATGTGCGAGGAAATGAAAACCAGTATATAAAAACCGATGAAAACCAGAATAGAACACCGTATATCAGAAGTAATGAAAATGAGAATGGAACACAGTATATAAGAGGCAGTGAAAACCAGAATGGAACACAGTATATAAGAGGCAGTGAAAACCAGAATGGAACACAGTATATAAGAGGCAGTGAAACGCAAAATACAACACAGTATATAAGAGGCAATGAAACACAAAATACAACACAAAATACAACACAAAATACAACACAGCGTATAAAGGAAGAAAATAGTGAGAATTATAGTCGTGAGATGGCAGTCCAGTCTGGGAAAAATTTTGTTCGACAAAAAAATGGGCATTTGTGGAGAACAAAAGTTTTTTACAGTATCATTATAATTGTGATTTTTTTGTTTACTCCGTTTTTAATTACCATTTCAATGACGGGGGTAATTGAAAGTAATATATCAGATTCATTGGTTGAAATTAGAAGGGTTAATGTCAAGTATAAAAATGGTTCTCAGGCAATGGATATTTCTAAGTACATGATTGGAGTTTTGGCTACCAGGCTTAGCATGTCTAGCCAAACGGAGGTGCTTAAGGCAGAGAGCATTATGGTAAGAACTGAAATCTATAGGTGCATGGGAGATGAAATGTCTATAGACAGTACGGACCTTAATCTACAATATTTAAGTGAAAAGGAAATGAAAGCGCTATGGGGAGATGCATATACAGAAAATTATAATCTAATTGTAGATTGTATTTCAGCTACAAGTGGAAGGATAATTAATTGTAATGGACAGTTAATAGAGCCAATGTATCATGAAGTAAGTGCAGGAAAGACTAGAAATGCTTCACAAGTTTTGACTGGAAGCACATCTGATTATTCTTATTTGACATCGGTGGTATGCGAGCATGATATTGAAGCAACAGATTATTTGACGGTTAAGACATTTACCTATGATGATTTCGTTAAGGCCTTTACCGAAAAATATGGTGATATAAATATATCAAAAGAAAATCCAAGTGAATCAGTTCAAATAGTCTCTAGGTGTAGCGCGGATTATATATTAAAAATCCAAGTAGCCAATGTACTGATGTCAGGTGAAGATTTTGCAAAAGTGCTTGACTTGAATTCAAGCTGCTTATCGATGGAGACAGTCAATAATTCAATCAAAATCACAACCAAAGGTAAGGGTAATGGTTTAGGCGTAAGTATATATACTGCGGATTATATGGCGAAAAATGGTAGCACATGCGAAGATATTTTAAATAAATTTTACACAAACATTACTATTATAAGCGAATAGGTCAAAATTTATTAAAAAATAGATAAAGTAATTTTGAATGATATAACTAATTTATGAATAATATTTTCAAAAAAGGCAATCATATTAACATCAAAGTTTGGCCGAAATAAGGCAGATTGGAGTTAATATGAGAAGAGGAAAAAAACTTAATGGTGAAAAAATATTTTCGATCGTAATCACTTGTGCGATTGTACTGACACTTGCAATTGGCGTCATTTCTGTTATAAAAAATAGTCAAAAAAATTCAGGCAATCCCGAAAATATTGTGGATTTGAATGAGACGAAAGACAATAATCTTGCTTTAAATAATGACGATTCTCTTGTTCAAGAAAATAAAACAGAGATAGCAACAGAGAAGGCAACATTGAATAATGGTGAAGATAAAACTATAGCTGTTAAACCAGAAGAAACAAAGGTAGCTGTAGTAGAAGCGCCAACTGCTTCAGCAAAATATTCATTTAGTGAAAATGACACACTAAAATGGCCAGTCAAAGGTGATCTTATAATAAAGTATAGTATTGAACATGGCGTATTTTTTAAAACACTTAATGAGTATAAAATAAATCCTGCAATTGTTATTGCCGCTCAAGTTGGTACAGACGTTGTTGCAGCGGCTTCAGGTGTTGTTGAATCGGTAACAACGAATGAAGAAACAGGATTAACACTTGTTATTAACATTGGAAATGAGTACGTTACTACGTATGGACAACTTGAAAATGTTACATTAAAAAAGGGCTCAACAATTGTAGCTGGACAAAAGATTGGAACAGTCGCTAATCAAACAAAGTATTATTTAAGTGAAGGAAGCAATGTATACTTCAAATTAACAAAAGCAACAGATCCTGTTGATCCAACTATATATTTAGTTGAAGAATAGTCGTAGGTTTAATATCAAAGAATGCACAAAAAAAACAAATATGTATATAATATAATATGAGTTCTAAAGATACGGCAGCATGCATCTGAATTTTTTTACAATTGAGCAGTATTAATATTTTTGGTAGAATATAGTTATTATTGTCAGATGCTTCATTATAGATGAATTATGCGGCAAATGGTTATCGTAGACATCAAGGACTAAGTAACCGCAGGCGGCTTAGGCCGCCTACATATTTGCGTCAGTAAAAATACAATCAGTTAACATAGTTTTTGTATTCGTTTTATAGTTACAAATAAAAATAGTATATGATATAATGTAGATTAAAAAACATTATATCATATACTATTTTTATGAAATTTATTTTTGACTAGCTATCCAAACTTGTAATTTTTGTTCAACAAGATCAAATTGAACGGGGCCTAAATCCATGAGGAATTTATGAAAATCTTTTAAATTAAATTGATCGCCAAGAGCAGTCTGAGCGGTATTCTTTAATTCCATAAAAGCGATACAACCTATTGAATATTTAGGATAGTTGCCTGGTTCTGCGATCATTGACTCATACATTTCTTTTGCAATACTTTGGTCAGTAAAACCATATTTTGTAAGAAATTTTGTAGTAGCATCCAGCGTCCAACCATAATAATTAATGCCTAGGTCAACTTTTGAATATAGCATAAGAATTGCTTCATAGTTTGCTTGCATAAGAGAATTTAGGTTGCTGTTTGTTGAATCAGATAATGTGTAGGAATATAATTCGCAGTAACTTGCCCATCCTTCTAGATAGCCACCTGGGCGAAGCAGGATCCTAATCGGGCTTGGTTTGAGGCTGACAAAGTACGTTGACTGATACATATGACCAGGATATCCTTCATGCGCCAGTGTACTATATAACGTAGAGACATCACTGTTACTTTTGTTAATGTAGATTGCATTATCCGTATAATTATCAAGTTGTGGTAAGAAGTACATTGCGGGACTAGAGTAAGCTTCAAGTGATTTGTCAATATATTTTATATTATAATTAACAGCAGGTGGATCTGGAAAGTCTTTTTTGATTTGTTCAGTGAGGGCTATCAATATTTCCTTTGGATCAGTGAGAGAAAAAGAAAAGGAATCAGCATTATCTAATAGGGTAGAATCTTTAGCCAGTAATGTACTCATTTGAAGCATTGAAAGGTTGATGTATTTATCTAATAATGCATCTAATTCATCAACTGATTTTGACCATCCAAGTTCAGATTGAAGTAGGTATTCATAATATTTTGCTCCATTAGGATAATTAAAAAGTCCGCCGGCATACTTGTTCGTTCCTTTTAATGCTTTAACACCGTCTATTAATGAAGAATAGGCGGGAAGAACGTGTTTGTTAACGGCCTCAGCATTTGCATTCTTATAATCAGATATTTCTTTTTCAGTTAATCCTTGAATGGAAGCAATTCTTTCATCAAAGGTTGTAATTAAGTAGTTGTTATCCTTGTTTTTCAAGAAAGTCTCACATTGATCAATTACTTTGTCAGCAATACTATCTTCCATGAACATACCCTTTTGAGATCGCAGTTTTTCAAATTCCATTAGCTCTCCAAAGTATCTATCTGTTTGCGATAATAGATTAATGTAATTATCTATATCGGTTTTATTATCCAGAGAATATTCAGCAAATACAATTGGTAAACTAACCTGTATTCCAGTCGTTGGGGTTAACTGTGTACTAAACATATACAAGTCACTATATTCTAATTCTGTTTGAAAATATTTAAGAAGTTCGTCAAATGTAACTTGTTGTGATTCTGATAATTCATTACGATCAAATTCTTTTAATTTATTAAGTAAATCAATGTATTCGGAGGTTCCATCTAAGTCCTCTGTTTTATAAGAACCTAATGTTACTTCGTAATCATTTATTCCATAATTTTCAGGATGTTCCACTAAACTATGTAAGGTAATTGTATTTTGCGGTGCAAGCTCAGCAAATAAATCATTGGTAAAGTCATCAAAGGCTTTAAAAGCTGTAGCAGCAGCGGTACTATTATTAATCGATTGAGTTTCATTGCTAGATACATTGCTAGTAGTGCAACTAATCTGGCTAAACGATAATACAACAATTAATAATAAGGCGGCAATTTTTTTGAATAATTTCATATTTTAATCCCCTTTTCTAATATTCTCTTTCAAAAATAATCCCATCTCATCTTAATTCATATAGGAAAATATAACATATTTTCCTAATTTCTGCACTACTTTCAAAAAAATTAAAATCTTTCTTATTTCTACCTCAAAAGAAACATTATCTAATTAGTAATATATTCAGAAGGATATGATATTATAAGAAAGAATATAATAAAAAAAATTTATTGGGTTTATGCGGGTTTTTGTAGCCACATTTTATGGCATGTAGCCTTGACAATAAAAAATGGTTATGATAATCTTATTAAATATAGTAAACACTGTGAAGGAAAGAGTAGACATAGAGAATATTTACAGAAAGTTCGTGGATGATGAGAGCGAATAATTGAAAATATGTTGAAGATGGCTCTGGAGTGGCGTACCGAACGTGATGCAAAATATAATAACGCATGACGCAAGGCTGCGACGGGAATTCGCCTGTTATAGCGAAAAACGAGGCTTGTAATAGCTGAAACTGCATTGATATCTACATTTATTACAGTTGTTGTAATAATATTTAAACATCAATTGACAGTTTCAAGTATATTTTGAGCGAACAGAAGTGGTAACGCGATAATTCGCCTTCTCTATGATTAGAGAGGGCTTTTTGTGCGACAGGCAGTCGCACCAGTTCTAACGAGAGTTAGAACTATTTTGCGTATTAGGAACAGCGGTCACGATGCGGAGCAAAAACGGAC
>NZ_FOJI01000032.1 GCF_900111235.1 [Clostridium] fimetarium | reverse complement strand
CAGTTTTCAATGTTCAAATATACCTAAAATGCATATCCGCTCTCTATCAAAAAATATTAGTTTAAGACTTGACTTTTAATAGTTAGTCTCTACTTATAAGCCGAAAATCAGGGGGTAGTGTCCCGCTTTTTGTGAATTTTTTTTTTAAAAAACAAAGAAGATATTTAACTCTTCCTTGTTCAGTCATATTTTTAATGATTCCATGCACAGTCCATACAGAAACCATTTCCATCTTCATTTGCATAGTTTATACGGCATCCACAATCAGGATATATGTTGTAATAATCCTATTCTGATATATATTCGTACGTATTTTGTTATCTCGACTTTTTCGACTCTTTATATTCAAAAAATCGTCTTTATATTCTTCTCCTTCATATTTTTCCTATTTATTATATTTACACCATTTTTACATCATTCAAATGCTTTTAGATAAAGCCAGACAACTCCTGATGAAACAAATAGAGTCCCGCAAGCGCCCAAAATAGGCGCCTATGAGACCTAATAACGTAAGACAACGGCAACTTTGCTCTAACAAGACGACAGTGCTATTTTTTTTGAAAATCTATACAAAATCTATACACCCGCATAACCACTGGGTTTCTTGATTCTTCTTTTTATCATAAATGTCGTTTATTTTACTTTTACACCATCTGCATTAATTGGTGTCAGTATTCATTTTGCTTTGTTTAGTTCTATTTAGTGTGAAATATTCTAAACTGCCATCAAGTCATCCATTTTTTTAATTTCTTTCTCTACTCTTTGCATATCTATGATGTGATTATAAACGTCCATTGTCACCGCGATATTAGAATGTCCCATAATATGCTGTAATACTTTCACATCCATTCCACGCTCAGCCATTCTAGTACATCTAGTATGACGAAGTGTATGAGCTAAAATTGAAGGCATTAGATGCGGATTTTTGCGAACCTTACTCGCCCGCTCCATTTCTTGTTTATTATAAGCATTCACAATATTGAGAAGAATATCATTCATCGCACTTGGTTGTAATGGTCTGCCATTTTTACTAACAAAAAAGAATTCTTTATAGCCCTCCACGGTTACATCACGATCAATTTCAAGCATTAAATGATGATACTCTCATTGCTGATCAAATGCTCTTCACACTACTTGTAACATAGGAATTATACGATCACCAGTTTTAGTCTACCTCATCCAGGCACCACTTACCGTTCACAACACATTGCATACAACATTTGCAACAACTCACATCACAAAATTTAATTTTTGTTAACTTAGGTGCTTTATACTCAAAAGTGTACTTATGATTTTATTCCAATGTAATATAATGATTATTAAAATTTCATTTCAATTCTTCCAAAACACTCTTTGACTCCACCTTTCTAAAATATAACATTGGCAACAAAATACAGATGAAAGTTAGACAACAACATAAGATACCTATAGCACCAACTGGATAGTAAAATTTAAAATAAGACAAATTTTGATTAACAAATCTTCCGAGGCACAATAATCCAAAACTTCCAATGCTCAATAAAATACCTATTAATATTAAACAAAAATAACTGCCTTCCAATAGCAGCATTTTTTGCAGTTGTCTTCTTGTCATACCTATCCTTTCCATAATGACAAACTCTTTCCTACGTGCCGAAAAATCCGCAAATCTTGTATTAATATAATTCATAATTCCCATAAAAAGTAAAATAATACTTAATGCCTCCATAACCATCCGACTTGCCTGTATATAATTTTGTGCCGATGCAATAGTATCTGAATTTGCTGTGACATAAAAAAGATATTTATTTTTTTTATTTATCTTTGATGCCCATTGCGTCAACTGTTCTTTTATCGTCGATTCTTCTGCATCCATCACATTAAAAGAAATATGAAAAATCTGCTTATTAAATCCAAGTTGTTGAAACCCTTTCTCGCTTACTACCAGATAATTAATACCATTGCCACTATAAGTGAAATCCAAATCTGGAAATGCTTTTTTTGCGGTGTCAAGATAACCTGCACAAGTGATACTTGTACTGTTTTTTTTCTCTGCATAATCCACATAACTTTGATAAAAAGTAAAGCTTTCGCCCAATGTATCAGCTACCTCTGCATTCAAATTAGAGGAAAGTTCATTTTTATGCAACAGTAATGCTCCAGTTCCTTTTTTTACAGCCTCAATATTAATACCTATTTCCTTATTTTGTACGTAAGTCTCAATATTCTCAAGTGAATCTTTGCTTAAAATTTGAACAGTTACATAATTATTATAATTACTTTCCCCAATTAAAACTTTTAATCTTGGAGCAAACCCATCTTTTAAATCTGTAGCAATAAATCCATATCCACCTTGACATATTTGTAAACTTTCTTTGCTAATATTTGCAATCTTGGCAATATCGTTAACATACTCATCCGCAAACAAATTCTCTTGTTCACTATTTTCAAATTTGATTGCATCTAAATATCCATTTACGGTATCTTCTTCTATACCGACTTCAAAATCGTAATTTTGTTCTAACTCATGAATGGTATCCGTGCCTTTTGCCAATACGACGGCACCAAGCGCAACCTCGCACCCTAATGTCATCGAAAGCATAGTTACTACAAATTTTGTTCTAGACCGCATCAAATTTCGCCATGCCATACGGGAAATTTCTGCACCATTTCGGGTCTTGCTCCTTGGATGGGTGCAATTCTTTTTCCGTTTTGTAGTATCGATTTCTTGATATTTTACTGCTTCTATGGGCCGAAATGTTCCTGACTTTTTTATGGCTCTTGTACTTGCATAGAATGAAAATACAAATACAAATACAACGCTAAATGATAGAATACCACCATAAAATGTATTCATTCCATTAGCGCTCCCAAATCCTTCCAAGCATACCTTTTCTAATAATTTTTGAATGAGTAGGAATTGCACAAGAATTCCAAGGATACCGCCGATGACACATCCTAAAATACTTTTTATAAAGCTTTGCAGATACACCATTTTTCGCAATTGCTTTCTTGTCATTCCTATCGTTTCAAGTAATCCAAATTGCCTTATTTCGCGACCCAATGAAATTGAAACAATATTATAAATCAAAAGATACGCACTGATGCAAATAATCATTGCACATATTACCGCTATCTCAAATCCCCCAATAAAAGTTGCCATGGCACGAGAAACAGAAGATTCCTCAACTACAAATTGTTGATATTCATTTTTCATTTCAACATCCTGATAAAGTTGTGTCTCTATATAAGAACTTTCTAAAAAATCAATGTTTGTCCGTACCAACAATTTCGCAGGAAACATCTTTATTCCATTTTCTTCCAAAAACTCTTCTGAGAAATAAATACTTGGTACATTTTGCATTATATCGTTATAATCGGTGTTGTAACCAGATAATATAAAATTGGAACGATATGTATCCTGATGTTCTTTGTTGGTCATCCAATCAAACCATCCCAATCCTAATTCTATTTTCATTCCAATTTTAGGTTCTTGTATTCCTAAGACTTCTAACGCTCGTCTTGACATAAAAATTTCTTTGTTTTTTTGAGGATACATTCCAAAAACACTCGTGCATGCAGGTTTCAACATATCTTTATAGCCTGTCATATCGAGTATCGAACAATAGCATAAAAGGTCATTTGTATTATCATAAATCCCTGCAAATGTCTTTTGCACCCCTACGCTTTTTACATAACTTAATTCTTTTAATTTTTGATACTGATCTTTTGTTCCATTTTGTAAAAAAACATTTGCAGCAATACCTGCTTTCCTTATATTTCTTAGAGAATCTGTATCTATTTTTCCTTTTGCAATGCTAAATGCAGAAAATAATAACATCACGGCCAATGCCACTGCAATGATATATATTATATTACTTTTTCGATTTTTTTTATCATTTGCCTTTGCTAATTCCCAAATCACCTGTTTTTTGTTTTGCTTCATTAGTTTAGCCCCTCTGTCCTACTTACAAACTTTTCCATCTTCAATTCGAATACAGCGGTCTGCCATTTTTGCAACTTCCCCATCATGCGTTACGATTACAATTGTCTGATGAAATTTTTCTGCCATATGCTTCATTAACTGAATCACGTTGTTACTTGTTTTAGAATCTAGATTTCCAGTTGGTTCATCTGCTAATACAAGTGCAGGTCTAGTAACTAAGGCGCGCGCCACTGCAACTCTTTGCTGTTGTCCCCCAGACATTTCATTTGGCATTTTATATAGCTGGTTTTCGATTTCCAGAGCTTCTACAATCTCTTCTACGAAAGATGAAACAATTGGAGCATTATCTAATTTTAATGGGAGTACAATATTTTCATAACCATTTAAGACAGAAACCAGATTATAGTTTTGAAATATGAATCCAATGTTTCTTCTCCGAAATATCGTAAGTTCCTCACGACTCATATCTTTGAGACTTTCTCCACGGATTTCAACATAACCATTTGTTGGAGAATCTAAGCCACCAAGTATATTTAAAAGGGTACTTTTTCCACTTCCCGAGGTTCCTACAATCGCTAGGAATTCTCCTTCCTCCATAGTAAGATCTATTCCATCTAATGCCAATATTCTTATGCCTCCAGTCTGATAAGTTTTCTTTAAACCTACACCTTTTATTAGCTGCATAATATTTCCTTTCCAATTTTTTTATGTTAGTTTCTGATAAATATAAATCAATATAAATTAAAATTTATTGTATATCTTCCTTTAAATAATAAGTATAATCAATTTTCAAAAAATTTAATATTTGTAAATCTCCAGTATAATAATCCACTACTTTACCATCCTTTAAACATAATAAAAATGGGACACCTGGTATCATAATATTTCCATTTTTATAATCATTACAGTTAATAATAGGGTTCTTCCTCATAAAACAAATGTATAATCTAGTTACAATTATACTATTTATGGAATAATTTAACAACTTTATTCACATGAATCAATACTATTTCATTTACTTCCATAAAAATTCTTCCATTTTATCGAATAAGCGGCACTAATATGATCTACTGTCGCCGCTTAATTCTTCATTATTATTCTTACATAACGCCAGACAACACCTGATAAAAAGAAAGAAGTCCCAAAAGCCCCTAAAGTAGGAGCCTATGAGACCTGATAACGTAAGAGAACAGCAACTACGCTCTAACAAGACGTGAGTGCTAATTATTTCTTTTAAAAACAACCTCCGTGTGCATGAATACGTTCCTTTTTTATCTTCTTTGGTACCGTTGGCATATTGGATTTCTCCCTTTCTACACAAAAAGAAACGTATTTCTACGTCTCCTACTACCACTACTTATCCTCAGCCCTCTGCTCAGCAACTGCATCAGCAAATTTTCAAATTCAGTTTGATATTTCCATTTGATTTCGATTCGGTCTTATGAATAGACAATACATTCTTGCATTTACCTATTAAGTCACTCATTTTCTGTTCTAATATCTTGCGCTCTTCTCTATCACCAATTCCATTGCAAATTTTTAATTTTCTTTCTTCCAGTTCTTCAATTTGCATTGTAAGCTGCTTCTTACGTAATACATACTCTTCCTTTGAAATTGGCTTTTACCGATTTCTTTCGTACTAATTCAATTTTTCATTCTGCATTTTATTCATCGCATTATCTGCATCAACTACCGTCATTTCAGTTTTATTTTCTTTATATATCTTCTGTTTCAAGTCTCTAATAAGCTTTTCTGTATTAAACAGCAGCTTAATATGATTTTGTATCAATTCAACCATCGTACTCATCATATCACAATCTTGCTTAGTAATTTTCGTACGTACTCTGACATTACTTATCTTATCGCCAGCATACCTTTGGTTCCTGATAATCTTCAAGACTTTTGGTGATGTCCATACAGTCTTATCATCAATCACATACTATCTGTGTCTGTTAGTATTACTATATCCCGCATTTTCCTGTTTCTTATTTGAAAATCTAATAATGCGCTCAATATTTGCAATTACCGTATTCACTGTTCTCATAAAAATCCTCCTTGTTTTTTATGAATAGTATATACAGTAATTGCAACAAATAAATGTCCATTAATTGTGAGTACACCTTTTATGTCATTTGTGAGTACGCTTTTAGATAATTAAATTATAAACTTTTTATAAAATCTTCAAAAATGAGGGACACTCCCCCTGATTTTCGGCTTATAAGTATAGGGGTAAAATTTAAGAAACTGCAGTAAACATAATCACCCTGGTATACTATCCTTCACGCAAAGTGCCCCCCACCCCATCTCAGGATTCGGCCACTCCGTAAACCCAGGCAGATTCCTAGCCCCATTAATCAAATATGCCTTGACCTTTTCTGCTTGTGTCAAGGAAAGACTAAAAAAAAATTTCGTATTTATTACGTTTGCGTTATCAACTCACCAGAAATCATAGTGTTTCTGCGGTCTCTGGTGAATTGATAAATTTTAACTCATTTATTGAAATTATCAATCGAATAAAATGAGACCCTTCATTCATTGAATAAAATGAGACCCTTCATTCATTAAATAAGTTAGTGGTAAATCTTTGTTGTAATGCTTCTAATAATATATATGCAAGTGTGGATGTCCAGTATTACTATGGACTGGCCACACTTTTTTAATTTGCTCTACCCCGTGCATCATCTATCGCAAATACTTCTGCCATAGACCGGGAAACATGTAAGTTAGGATTGATGATTTCCATCACAGCATCACATATCGCTCTTACACGACATGCTATGCTCCGGTACCACCCGGCTGCTTGTTTAAGCAGTTGTTTCATTATCCATCAAAGCTTTGCAATGTGTATCAATAACATTACATCCATCTGGTTCGCTCTTTACCTTTTGCTTCTTCTATTACGATACCTTGCTTGAACTGGTTAACCAGCAGGTATATCACGGCAAATCTACAGATGAATCACGTTTGATCCCAAAGCTAATTCTGCTACTCTGGTTTCAACTAAGTGTGTTTGACTTTTGTTTCTTACACTCGATATGAAGTTGTCAAGGTTCAGGTGCCAAAACTTAATCACCAGAACCTTGATTCTGATTTTCCGCTTTCAGCAGGAGGAAAAATTACCCCTATACTTATAAGCCGAAAATCAGGGGGTAGTGTCCCGGTTTTTATGCAAATATTTAAAAAAATAAAGAAGTAGATTAACTCTTCCTTATTTAATCACATTTTTAATAATTAAATTCCTTTTTCCTTGCATATACTTCTAGCTCCCTTTCTGTATAAGACAATCCACTCCTGTATCCGCAAACACATACCGAGGGATAGAATTAAATCGAATTATTAACTTTTATATTACCGAATCATTGAAGCCCACTATTCTCAACGCTTCCAGATCTCACTTTTTCGATATCAATACTAAACTTTCGACAAGGCTTGAGATGACAGAATTGATGTCATTAGAAGTAATAAGTATTTCATTTCCAACCGTATTTAACGCTTCTTTGAGTTTATCAACTGCATTATCAAAAAAAAGCAAAGTGAATATACCGCACGCAACAGCAAAACTAATTGACCATATGATTGGTTTGACCCCCACAAAATAATCTTTTACTACTAAACAACTTTGTACAAAAGAACTCCTATTATAGAAACTTGATATAGGTTTCTTCCAATTAGAAAATTCAGGAGTGTCATATATAACATTTAATGATGGTAAACCGCCTCCGCCTTTAATGTGAAAAGGCGATCTTATATTATCCTTACCTTAGCTAATATCAGAAATTGTCTTCTGTAAATTCAATAATATCTGCAATAAAAGCCTTTTTATCAAACAACATCTCAACATAATCACAATATTGTTTCATTATTAGTTTTACATCATCTGGTTGCTTTGCTGCATTGAGTCTGATATCTACTAAATATGATTCTACCTCATTAATGTGTTCCCATTTTTCTAAATGTTTCTGAACCGCTTCCTGATGCTTTATTCGTAAATCCTGTAACTTTTTTTGTTCGGCTTCTTCCTCTTCCCTTTGTTGTTGCAGCTCCCACTTCCTATTGCTTTCTTCATATGCTTCATTTTCTAAACGTTTTTCTTCTCTATTTTTATTGCTGATTTCAATTAATACGGCCCGCAAGTCAATAAAAATATCTATAATCTGGTCTTTCAATGAGATAGTATCTTCTTTATAAATTAACTCGTGAAGTTTCACTTTACTTTTATTAATAGAATATATTCTAAATTCCAACTCTCCCGAATCCACAAAATCATATGATGGCTTCATTGTTTTCACACCTGCTGGTTTCATATCCTTATACCTGCACTTAGTTTCTAACAACGAACATTCAAGAGTACAATATGGAAAGTTAATTACAGTATTGTCATTATTATGATTATCCACCCGTATTGAGCCGCCAATCGCTTGTATAGCTTCTATAAAATAATCCATGAAAGTATAAGTTCTCGTTCTCTGCTTTTCAGAAACTTCAATATTAAGTACTGGTATATTTCCTTGAAATCTTGAATATTTCAATTTGTATTGCAGTTCAAATGACATATAATCTTTATATTTTTCTTTTTCATGTAAACGGTGCTTTTCAATTTCTTTATTGTGCTCATCAATCAAAGAATTATACTGATTCCTTATCAAATGAACATTTAGATGCTTACACCATTTTTCGTAATCATCGTCATTTTCAATATTGACTTTATCAATTCCGTTCTTCTTCAAGGTTAATTACCCCGCTTTCAAAATAACATCCTCCACGATAGAGTGTATCTATCAGAATTTCCAATGCATCTGAGTTCTTAACATGATTTGGTATAAAGTATCTTTCTCTACTATCTTGAAGAACACTCGATAGGCCTGCCATTAACATTGATAATGACGGGTAATCCATAGTATTTATATATTCATGCCTTTTATCATTTTCATATATATGGCTATTTCTTCCCCATGAACTGATATCATTTATATGAAGTCCCAAAATAAAATTTCTCATGGTTGCAAGAGTATTTACCATATCTTCTATATTAGATTTTAGTGAATTTTTTCCACTTCGGTCTGTCAAGTCCACGGCTAACTTTAACTGTAGCTTCATTTCTTTGCATGTATTTCTCAGTCGAACAATATCTTCTATAGTAGAATATAAATAACTTTTACCTTTATTGGATTTTGTATGTCCATTTATGATGGCAATTTTCATTTTATTATATCTGCGCATGCTTTTTTCAAATAACTGATACTTATTGAAAAAAGCTTCCTCATTATAATCTGGTGTACTGTATGGAGATATAAATTCCAATAATTGCGGTGCTCCAAATGCTTTAAAACATGCATGCAAATTAGATATCATAATATCCAAAGCATCTTTATCTTTCCACATAGCATCAGCATTCATCTTGTCATATGTTATGCAGAGGATATAATTTGCTCCAGGATTTTCTTTTAATATGCCGTTAGCCGTTTCAATAAATTTTATATTAGTTGTAATTTCGCTCGGATAGTCCAGCCCTGAAACAGATACAGGCTTCAAAATTCTTTTTTGACTCGCTAGATTTACTCTCTCATTAGTTATACATAAAGTAACATACTCTGGCCAATAATCCGGATCTTTAACATCCTCAAATAGCCAATAATACATAATCAGCATTTCGAGTTCACCTTTATGATCAAAAACAAACTCTCTGTGCTTATTTCTTTCGTATATATCGTTTATATTAAAAGGATTGTCTTGATACCGATAATCATATTTGTTAATACTGTAATGCGTTTCTGTAGAACCGTCATATTCCATTTGGATATATCTATCATAAAAATTGTATGATATGTTTTGGGCATATTCCATTAAATTTACATGAAAATTCCGATAAACATCCAGTACCCAGTCGATTATAAGATTGTCCATTTCTTTCATATCAGATAAGCTAGGCTTATCCGTTCTTGTATCACAATATTCCTTCACCATAGCTGTTATATTGTTAAGAAACTCATCTGAAGGAGAAAGATTTAATTTATCTTTACAAACGTATTCAGCCACTTTTTTATAATCTTCTGGC
>NZ_FOJI01000001.1 GCF_900111235.1 [Clostridium] fimetarium | reverse complement strand
GCTGTAACAAACTCCATCCGGTGTTCTACAAATTCATCAATATCATCACGGCACGCTTGTTTATATTCCACAATATGTCTCCTCACCTATAAAATGAATAATATTTTATATTGTCTTGATTGTGACTACATAATAAATATAATGCGCAGTTCAAGTAGAATACAAAATCCTAGTTATGCTAATAATTTAAATAATAGTTTTCTGTTTATTATCCCTTACTATATTAGTTACAATCATTTTTTATATATTATTTTACCAATTTGAACTGTTTCCAAAGTAATCTTTCTTAATTCTTCAACTGATTTTTCCAGAGTTTTGCTTAGGACTGAATGCTCAATAATTTGTAGTATACGGTCATAGCAATCATCGGGTACATTTTTAAATTCCATGATATATTTCTCACTTCTTTTTCTACTTGGGAAATACGTAAAATTTACCGCAAAAAGTGCTTGCATTAAATGATCTAAAGAATTTTCTAAAACACTATGGTAAAACATTACCTCTTTTCTTAGCATTGCTCTTCCTAAATCCTCATCATTTATTACTTTTGAAATATGATAATCAAATAATTTTTCCAATAATTCAAATGGATGCTTCTTAATCTTTTCTATCATTGTTGTCCATTCAGTATTATTTTCGTACAATATATTTATACTTTCTATACTAGATAATCTCCCCGTTGGATAGAATCCACCTTCTTTACCCAAATGCTTTCCATTCAAAACAGCATCTACATATTGATTCATTTCTTCAATTGTAAAATACATAAACATAACATCGATTCCATCAATAATTAATACATCTCCATAACCCCATATTCCCCCATGGCACACATTTATCAGATATTCCGAATATTGCTTAGAATATTTTATATACATACGCTCTCTTTCATCCTCTGTTGGAATTGTGGCACATAAAACAAAAATATCAATATCGCTATTACCTGGTATCAGCTCAGCATTAATATCTCCTGTTTGTCCAATTCCTTTAATCTTATCGCATTGGGACAGTTCATTTACTAACCTGTCTTTAGCCTCTATAACATTCATTTCCTGTCCTCCAATTTGATTTTTTCAACTTCGCATTATTGCTATAATCCGTATCTCAATATATTTAACATAACATATCCTTCCATCTACAGTATTACAATTGCATTCAGATAAATTACTAATTGAAAAACAGCAAAAAAAAACAGATTTCCTTTTGGGGAAAACTGTATTATATCAAACTATTTTAATTACAAAATCCCCTAATAAAAACAAATAGCACTATATTCCCCAATATTTTGCACTAGATTCATTTTATTACAAATGTAATTTATATACAAGGTAATTATTGTAAAAACCACCATTATTCCCTATAATTAATAGCCTTCTTGACTCCCCTTGATTTGAACTCCACCAGAACGGCACATTCTTTTTCCTTCCGTTTAATTTATCATCTTCCAATCCCTAAATCCCATTTTTTCCGCCGCCTGATATACGGGTAACATAATATTACTTAAAGTATTACAAAACTCCATTTTCTCCAGATTCGGTTGGTACAATTGTCTTCTGACTTCCGATTCATTTAGATTACTATTCGCACATTTTTCAAAAGCGTCATGAACAAGATCATATTTCCAAACCATTTCATATGCGAAGTATTCTATTTTACATAGTGATTTGAAATAAATGTCCCACGTTGGTAAGTTATTGCTCTTTGCACTATTAATACTTCTTGTTGTTGGATTAAGATTCCACAGTTCATCATGTGTTACATAGGACCAAGGAATGAAATGATCAATTGAAATGGTATCTTTATCAGTCAAAAGATTTCCACCATATATTTCGGTGACCGGATGAATCATAATAATTGATTTCCAATATTTCTTAACATAATTCAAATCTCTTTCCTTGCTTGGATATAACTTATTTGAAATTCCAGGAATACTCGGGTTCCGTCTTTGTAAATATATCACTTTATTATATTCTATCCATCCTCTTAGGATTTCTTGATTTAGATTAATATAATCCATCCATCTACTTTGAATAGAAATACTACTTTGCATTCCACAAATACTTGTGAAATAATAAATCAAACGTTTTTCCTGATTGATTTTATCTGCCAATAATTTCTCTGATACATCCCACCCATTACCTTTAACATTTTCAAAAAATGGGGACTGTAAACGATATGGAACATTTCTAGTTAAAGTTCTTTTCATAGCCTTGACATCTTTGTCCTGGCAGTCTGATAAAAAAGCTAGTATATTTTCTCTACTATCACTAGATTTTAAAATACCATTACTTAATTTAAATACTCTATGAATTAATGCTTCCAAAGTATCAGAAGGGCCTAGATTCAAATGATATTCAGCTACCATATACCATGCACTAACAATCATTTCATTAATTAGCTCTTCAAATGTAGCACTACTTTTTCCTTTGGACACTAGATTAACGATAGCCTCAAACCAAAATAATTTATAGCATTCACTTTTATTATCAAATAGCCTACCTAAATATTTTATATCAATCATATCCGAATATGGCAGTTCCATCTTTTCACCCTCTTACTACTTATTTTTATAATTGATTATATTTTCAAAATTCACTCTATCTTTTCCCTAATATCACTTCAGCCATTTTTCATCATCTCTTCCTGGTCTTACATCTGTTGTTATCATTTGTTCCCTTACTTCTAAAATGCCTATCTCATCAATCAACCTGTCCAACTTTTCAGCTGTCATATCAGTGAAATATCTACCATTTCTATCGCCCTCAAAATCTCCATACTTAAATGAACAATATAAGATTCCACTCTCATTTAACGCTATATTCATCTTTACAAGAACTTCTTTTAATTCATTATATTGTAGATGCAAAATAGACGCACACGCCCAGATCCCATCATACTTTTCCACTTCATTTAGCTTATTAAACACTTGATTTTTCACTACTATTCCCGTATTTTCACTGGCTATTTCACACAATTCTTTTGAACCATCAATGGCGTCTAATCTGTATCCGCGTTCCATAAAATACTTTGTGTCTCTACCTGAACCACAGCCAAAATCTAGTATCAATGAGCCGGCTTTTAAATATTTGCAAAACCATTCTTGTACTTTAGCAAAATCAACCTCAAAAGTACTGTCATTAAAATCTTTTGCATTTTTGTTATAATATTCTAATGTGTCCGCTGACATTTTACCTCACACAGTTAATGTTTTATCATTAAAAACTGTCCCAAAATTCTAATTTTTTTTATTCAAAGCGCTTATAATTAACCAGTATTTACATTTCTATTTTTTACTACCATCATTATCTTCCGCCACCACCTCTTCACTTACCTGACCCGCCGAAAAGATATCTTCCTGATAAGAATAAGTTTCCTTTTTCTTCATCAATTCCAACAAGTTTTCTTCACTCAAATCCCCTATCGCTATACCCCCACGACTAATCATTTCCCCATTTCCCGCATAATCACTATGGTTCCATACAAATGTCTTCACCCAGTTGTTTTTTATATTTTCCATAGCTCCAGTCCAAGTTCCACCTTTGTTGTAATCGGAGGCTATTACAAATGCGCCATACGAGGAAGCATAGATATATTTATTTCGATTCATTGCTCTTGCAACTGTAAATTCCACATCAGGATTTGAATCCGTAATAAGAAGCATCTGATTATTTTGAATGCTTGCTATAACTTCTCTTTTTTTAATTTTCACAGTTAATGCATCTGCAACAAAAGATACCACTGCACCACCACATGCAATTGCTGTTGTCTCTGAGATACTATCGATTCCTCTTGCACCACCAGAAAATATAATTAGTTTTTCCGTAACTGCCTTTTGAACTAATTTTTTCGCATATTCTTCACCCTCAATATCAATATTTCTTGAGCCTACAACCGCAATACCTACTTTGCTCGCTAACTCTAGATTACCTGCATAAAATAAGATCGGAGGTGTTTTCTTTGTTAATCGCTTTCTAAGTAAAATCGGATATTGTTTATCACCTCGAGTTACCACATAAATCCCTTTTCTTGATAACTGATCTAATGAAAATGCAATGCTTGCGCCCCTAGACAATAAACCATTTAACCTCAGTTCTTGCGCTTCTGTATATTTTAATAAATGCATTACGTTAGCTACATCTTGTCCCAACAATGCCAAAGGATCCTTATATTTAGTTGTGAGTAGCGTATCTACAAGCATATTCCATTCGCCCAGGGTATAAGGTTTTAAGTCATTATTATTCAATCCTAAATGACTACATATCAATATTGTTGCCATTGCATTATCTGTAAATTCCATCTAATTTTCTCCAGTCGTTCCTGCTGTATTCGCTAAAGCAAACGGAAATACCTTACCACTGCCTTTATCTATCATTTTATAGCTACATACGGTCAATGTCCATTTTGAATCAACCGTATCGTCAACCAACAAAACATTTCCACTATCAATCTTATCATTTATTGCAAAGCTTGTATTTACATTTTCATACTGTTTTGAGCTATTATTTAATCGCTTTTGTTCTATTGAATCCACCGTTTTTTCTATGCATTCCCTATATTCTAGTCCCAATAGATTTGCTAATGAGATAGTGAAATCCTTTACTAAAGCTGGGCGCCGCAGCGATGATATATTAGTGATCCAAGTGATTTTATTCGCTACTACATAATCTTTTAGCAATCGATAGGACGCGTCCACTAGTTCCTGAGAAAATTCATCTGTTTTATATTTGCAATCGGCAACAATTCTTCCCCAACCAACATCACCATAGTTACTTAAAACGAGGCCTTGTTGAAAGCGAAATGCATCGTTGATCTTATTAACACCATCTACTTTTACGCCAACCGGCCACATTTTTCTAGGCTCAATTACATAATTCCTTGCCTTTAAATATCTTTGTGCTTCATATAATGTATTTGCATTTATTTGACGTGAAATGATATCTTCTCCCAAGCAGTTACTACATTTACCGCAGTTTTTTGCAGTTACATCATTCAATTCTTCTGCTACAAACTTCATATAACATTCGTTTGTATGCACGAAATCATTCATTCGTCTTAACTCATGATGTCGAAGCTCCGTTATGCGTTTACTATGATCGTTATCTATAACCCAAACTTTAGCTGACTTTAGATATTTGCTCTTTTCTTTATAGATATCACCATTTACGGATAGAAATTTTAGACAGCTTTCTATCCGTTTTAGTTTCATATTTACTTTTCGCTCAATATCATATTTCGATGCGCCGCCTTGCTTGGTAATGGTATCAATAACGCCTTGCATTTCCTCCTGAGTTGGAAATGCAGAAGAAATAAAGAATTCAGAAATCTTATCATCTTCAATTCCTGAAAACAAGATTGCAACAGCTCTGTTAATTCCTCTTCCAGCTCTGCCAATCTGCTGATAATACGCAACAACATTTCCTGGCTTCTGGAAATGAATTACAAATCCTATGTCAGATTTATCAACTCCCATTCCAAATGCCACGGTTGCTACAAGCACCTTCATTCCATTTGTCATAAATAATTGTTGAATCTCATTTCTAGTTTCAGCGTCCATTTGGCCTGTATACTGTTTTGCAACTATACCTCGATCATTTAGCCATTTACTCACCAAATTACAATCGCTAATAGTCAAACAATATATAATTCCAACGCCTGGTAATTCGTTTAGATGATCACTCAACCATGCTAATCGTTCTTCTTTTGACGCCATCTCAATCACTTGTATTGCTAATGAATCTCTTGTAAGAGATCCTCTACTTACGGTTATATTAGTACCGAATTCATTTTTGATATCTTCAACTACACGGTCATTTGCAGTAGCTGTAGTTGCTAATAATGGGACGGTCGATGGAAGATATTTTATGATATTAATAATTCTTCTATAATCCGGCCTAAAATCATGTCCCCAATCAGAAATACAGTGCGCTTCATCCACTACGAACATGCCCATTGAACCACTAATCACATTCATAACATCTTTCATGAAATCATCATTTGAAAGCCGTTCTGGAGAGATAATTAAGACATCTATTTCATTGTGAATTACCTTTTCTACAATCGTCTCCCACTCGTCTTTATTATTTGAATTAATGGTCACTGCAGCTAATCCAAAAAACGCCGCCGACTCGATCTGGTCGTTCATCAACGCTAATAACGGGCTTATTACAACGGTGACACCCTTACCCGCGCGTCTTAACATTCTCGTAGCAAGAAAATAGACCAAGCTCTTTCCCCAGCCTGTCTTTTGAACCACCAATGTTCTCTTTCCCTCTAGGACAGAAATAAGTGCCTCTTGCTGCCCCTCTCTAAATTCTGCACCGGGGCCGTAGATTTTGATTAATTCTTGTTGTAATTCTTTTTGCAATTCTGCGCTCATATATTATCCCCTTGTATTTATATTTATCTTATTTAGATTCATATTATATTCATTTTTATTACTAGCAACTCGTTGACAATTCCGACGAGTTGCTAGTAATCTTTTATATAAAATAGCTTTATTTATTGATATTGCTCTAAAACCCTTCTACCTTCTTCTCGCATCTGTTCCACCACACTTTCAGGCCCTATAACTTGCGCCCCGCACCCAAGTCCAATTACCCACGCCAGAAATTGCCTACTCATTTCCACATCTATATTAATTGTAAAATGCTCACTATCAATTGGAATAATCGAAATCTCTTTTCCAAAGCGATCTAGAATTACCCCCACCAAATTATTATTGCATTTCATCTTCACTTTTACTTCGGTACCACCATACATTCCAAACATCTTCTTGGCATACACTGCCATATCGAACTTTTCAAAATGCTCCTTACCATCTCTGGCTTCATTCGTCAAAGTAATATGTAGCATCTTATCTACCCTAAAATGCTTGATTTTTTCTTCCTTTGAATCATATGCAATCATATAATAATTTTCAGCATCCCACATTAGCGCCCATGGACTTAGTTTATATAATGCACCGTCTTTTTTCAATTGGGTCTTTTTATCAACAGTCCATTGGAAATACTGAAACGTAATTTGACTATTTGCATTGATTGCAGCATGAAGATTATCTACATTATAATAAATGCTCTCATTCATAGTCTTAATCCGCCCTGCTACAAAAACCTGCCTCTGTAGTTCCTTCGCTTCAAAATCACTAGCAAAGCTTTCAATCTTCTTAATCAATTGATTTGATTTACGCTCCGTAATAAATTTTGAGGATTGAACTGAATCCACTAATATTTTCAATTCCGCCAATTCAAACTTACGGCTCACCATATGATAGAAATAAGTCCCCTTTTCTTGAAAGCCCTGTATATCAAATCCATAAAGCTTTAAAGCATCAATATCAGCATATATGGACTTTCGCTCCGCGCTAATGTCATTGTTTTTCAGGTGCTTTAATATTTCGACCATGGTTATGTAATGTGTTTCATCCGTTTTGTCTAAGAACAGTTGCATGATATACATTGTTTTCATTTTTTGATTCGGTACTCTTCCCATGTTATAACCCCTCCCCATACGCTCTTATCTATATGGGAAATTATAACATATATAGTGTGGGATTAATACAAGTACTAATAATAGTACACGTTATTAGTTTGTTTTGGGATTTAAAAAGGACTTGTATCCCAGCCTTTTTCTCAATATTCGTTGGCTAGTGTGTAAACAATCACTGTGGATAAATTCACGAGTATCCAAGTCCAAACTGTCTTTTTTGTTGTAATTATGTTATAATAAAATGGCAAAAGACATGTAACCCGAAAACGTAAAAATAACATATACTGCATGATAAAAAGTATTTTAAAATAATGAAAGAGGATAATTTAATGAGTAGGCACAATATGGAAACGAAAGAACATAACGGTAAGTCAAATTTTTTTCGAAAGAAAATTAAAAAAATAGCAATTATAGTTATTGCAATTGTATTAGTTGTTGTTGCTGGAATAATTGGATATAAAAGATTTGTTTCATCTGAAAGTAAGACTATAAAAATCGGATTTGAAAACATTGGTGAATTAGCAACACAATCTACCTACTGCACAGAGATAAATACTACGGATGATTCAAGGAAAATGTTTGGAGTTAAAATACCATTCACACAGAGTAAGTACATATATAGTTACGAAGTAGTGATAAAAGCAGGCTTTGATTTTGGAGAGATTGAATGGACTGTTAAAGATACGACTATTGAAATTAAGTTACCAGCGGCAAAGATACTGAGTAGCGAAATAGATATGGATTCATTTAAAATATATCAGGAATCTGAAAGCATTTTCAATCAGATTACTATGACAGAAACTAACGAATCCAACCAGAACTTACAACGTACAGCAGAAGAAAATGCTGTTGCAAATGGCTTATTAAAAAATGCTCGTAGTAATGCAGAAACAATATTAACCAGCTTTTTTGGTAATGAATACAATTTGAAAGAATATAAAATATCTTTCACAGATAAATAGCAAGGAGGTTATTACCTATGAA
The DNA here is from genome assembly GCF_900111235.1 of [Clostridium] fimetarium. Taxonomy (GTDB): domain Bacteria; phylum Bacillota; class Clostridia; order Lachnospirales; family Lachnospiraceae; genus Clostridium_N; species Clostridium_N fimetarium. The sequence continues at coordinate 548,824 of NZ_FOJI01000001.1, read as the reverse complement.
AAAAATTCTTTTATCAGCACTCGGAATTATTGTAGCAGTTATTGTATTATTTTACTTTTTCTTATTTCTAACAGCTTAAGGTATTTACCTTCTCTTTGGAAAATCAAACCATCAATGCTCCGCCCATGTGGCAAGACTTGATGGTTTTTTAGGAATAAAAAACGACAAGATATTAGTGAATCAAAAAGAGTAAACCTTAGCTTTTTAAGGTTTACTCTTTTTGATTCATCAATATCTTGCCGATAAGTTATCAGAACAACCTTTTTCCATCTGAAATATTGATACCAAGCTCTTTCGCCATAACGGTTTGCTTAAATGGGTTTATTTTTTCTACTACGCTGTCACGTTTAAAAAGCGAGCCTGTATTCTTAAACCAAAATGTTACATTTGCTTTTACACACTGTTCACGGATATTAAGCACCCAATCATAATCACATTCACGAGCTTCTCGCCCTGTTTCGCCGCCGACTGTCACATGGTCTATGCCATGAAGATACGGTGTTAAATCTATCGCTTCTAAAAGTGGAGCACAGGCGATAAAACGCCGTTTAATCGGATAGGATAAAAATAATGGAAGCCTATAATCGGCTAATTTTTGATTTTCGACAGTACATCCAATATTTACATTGTCATATCCTGTTCCCCAATCTGATGGGAGGGATACAAGGAAACGGTCAATTCGCTTGGTTAAAATCAAAAACTCGATGTCTGTTCTTTCCTTGATGATAGACCAAACCTCTTTGCGCCATTCATCCGCTTCCGGAAGGAAAAAGTCGGTTGCAAAACAGGTCGCAAGAATCTTGTTTCCTTTGATGTTGTATTCACCTTTTGCATTTGTCCTTATAGGCCAATCGAATTTATCTGTTTTTTGTATGGTGCTTTGTCCATATCGTTTCGCATGTGGCCCATAAAAATAGCAATTTGTGCAGCCATCACTTGCTTTGTAGCAACCTGTCCACGGTTCCCAGTTCATAGGTACCCTCCTCTTTTTGCTGGGTTTTGATGTAAGAATCAATACCCATTTTGTTATAATAAGCATACTATATGTTCAAAAATCCGACATTGTTTTCAGATACTTTTGAGGGGTAACACCACTAATAGCCTTGAAATCTTTATCAAAATGTGCTTGGTCGAAATATCCGGCTTGTTGCGACAATGTCGCAAAAAAACAAGGCGATTTTTGAATGTGCTTTAACACATAATTAAAGCGGTTTAAGCGCACAAAGTCCTTAACATTCATTCCGATTTGTTCAAGAAACAAGCGGTATATATATTCCACATTATCATTTTTTGATTCTCTTAGTCTGCCGAATCTTTTATCAACAGGTTTCTCTGCAAACGTACTTAAAAGTAAAGTTGATAAGTGGATAAGTCTAAAGCCTTACTTTTTTGGACTTTTTCTTCTTTGATAAATAATTGTTAAACAAGACGAAAAAAAGTATTGGCAAAACAGAGGTAATATACACTGGTAGGTGAATTTTAAATTTAGTATTTAACAATATTATGATTCCTATTATCCCCAAAGAAAAAATAAATGTGATTATAATTCTAATTATACGTTCTTTTATCATATTTTTTATCATTCCTTTCACAAAACTCAAAATATTTAACCATCCTCTAATGGTTAAAATCTTACTATTAAATTACAGTAGTATATGTCATGTTAGATTTCTGAACTTCTTCAATTTTATTTTTAAAATATTGTTACCCTTCTTTACCGAAGAAGCGAAAAAATAATAAAGTCCATTATTTTATCACAGTAGTTTTGATATAGAAACTCTTTTTTCGCATCCATTTACACAAATCACCCGGACAGGGTGGTAAAATATCCGTAATCAGTGTCAATGCGATATTGGTAAATATATTTTTAATAGTAAATACTTTGGTATTATTATACTGTTTCTGGAATAATATGACAACTCTATTCTCGTTTAATTCTTATTTCTATTCTCATTTAATTTTCCTAATCTCATGAACCAATACTATTTCATTTATTTCCATAAAATTCACTTCATTTCACTGAAAAAGAGGCATCAACACAATCTACTGACGCCGCTTAATTCTTCATTATTCTGTTTTTCCCACACCATCTGATCTTCCAATCAGGATTATTTTTAAATATAGAAATTCTATCACCTCCACACCTAAAAATGCCTCTGTAGAATTACTTCTACAAAGACATTTTTTTGTATTAAATCTTTTTTTTAATAAAATATATTTACATACTTATAGATAGTTTTCGTACCCAACAAGCATTTCCATCAAAGAATGTATACCATTATTATTTTATATATAAGTATAATCGTTTTCTTTGGTGTTATCTACTCTTTACAAGTAGCGCGAGACTCTCACAATGTGCAGTCCCCGGAAACATATCCACGCAACAAACCTTCACAACCTTATACCCCTTCTCCTGCAGCACAACCAAATCCCGTGCCAAAGAAGTAGGCTTACATGAAATATAAACCAATCTATCCACTCCATAATTAATAATCATATCCAATGCCTTGGGATGTATTCCGTCACGTGGTGGATCGAGTACAATCAAATCAGGCTTGTCCGTAATATCCCCAATCACCTTAAGAACATCCCCCGCGATAAATTCGCAGTTACTAAGACCATTGAGCTTCGCGTTCTCCTTAGCCGATTGCACTGCCTCTTCCACAATCTCAACGCCAACTACTTTTTTAGCAACTGGCGCAAGCATCTGGGCGATCGTTCCGGTTCCACTATATAAATCAAAAATCACCTTGTCCGCAGTCGTTCCAACATACTCTCTAGCTGTCTCATATAACACTTCAGCCCCCATTGAGTTCGTCTGAAAGAATGAGAATGGCGTAATTTTAAATGAAAGTCCCAGTAGCTTTTCATGGAAGAAGTCTTGTCCAAATACAATATCAGTCTTATCGTTGCGAACCACATCCGCAACTGAATCGTTAAATGTATGTAGAAATCCTACTATTTTTCCATCAAGTTCAAGCGCCTGTAATTCTTTTGCAAGTGGATTCAAATCCAGCTCCATTTGCGTTGTCGTTACAAGATCAATGAGGATTTCTCCAGTATAAACTGCCTTTCTTACGAGTAAATGTCTTAAGTAACCAATGTGAGTCATTTTATGACAAAATGGAACATTTGCACTTTTGAAATACTCAAATACGCAGTTAAGTACTTTTCTGTAATCTTCGTCAACAATCAGACAACTACCCACCGTTACGATGTCATATGTACTGTTTCTTTTATGCATTCCAAGCGCTAGCGGACCATCTTTTAATTCATCACCAAAGGAAAATTCCATCTTGTTACGGTATCCTTCGATTCTTGGGCTGCCTTTGATACCCTCAAATTCATAGTCTTTTGTGATTACTTCATCCAGCATTTTTTTGACTTGATCTGATTTGATTTTTAGTTGTTCTTCGTAGGCAACTGTTTGATACACGCAACCGCCACATATGCCAAAATGCTCGCAAGCTTCAGTTGTTTCAGTCGGTGATTTTTCTAATACCTTAATTAATCTTCCCTCGCATTTGTCCTTACGTTTTTTATTTACCACGAAGCTGATTTTTTGGCCTGGGATTGTGTTTTTCACCACTGCTCTGCTAGTTCCAGCATTTTCGCCTTCTTCCTGAACAATTACAATTCCTTTGTTCGGAAATTCAACTCTATCAACTATGCCACTGTATACTTCACCTTTTTTCATTATGTCTCCTAAATGTTTCATATTCTTTTTTCTAATTATTTTATATTTCCTAATTTTCGTTTGTTATTATTATTTGGTATATCGGTTCTATTGTTTTTCTATTGTTTTTTTATTTTTTTGCTTTATTATTTTCATTTATTTAATTACGTCTCTTATCATTTATTTCATATTTTTTATATTTATCTTTCGTACTTTATCTTATTTTAACTCTCTCGTACCATATCTTTCTTCCTTATCGTTATTCTTTACCGTTGTTCCTTACCGTTATTCCATACCGTTGTTACATACCGTTGTTACATACCGTTGTTCCTTACCGTTGTTCCATACCGTTGTTCCTTACCGCTGTTCCTTACCATTGTTACATATCTTTCGTACCATACCATATCCCATATCCGCCACTCAATTGCCCACTTACCCAATCTTACCTTCAGCCCACTAACTCAACTGTTTTTTATCTTATTGTAATTCAACCCGATTGCCAATATAAAGAACCCAAAAATCGCTACAAAATAAAATGCACGATCGATACATTGGATATCACTCCAACGCTTAATTAAAATCAGTAAAAATGCCATTGAAAATATCATTGCAGAATAATTTTTTTTCATTTTACGTCCTCCTCATATTAAAAACAATATGTATCAACTCGCAATATCTTCAATTTACAAAATGCCACCAGTTAATAATACACTAGTGGCATTTTAATTTTGTGCATCATTTACTCTCTAATCACAAAACTTCATCGCAAAATTATCTTACTCTACTTTAGATTCTTCTTTCGCTTCTTCTTCATCTTCGGAAAAATCATCATCAAAATCATCGTCTTCGAAGTCATCTTCAAAGTCGTCTAAATAATCTGGAGTAAAGTATCTGTATACAGCGTATGCAATTGCTGCCATTGCTAATACTACACCAACAACTGCTAAAACGATTACTACTGGATTAGATTTCTTTTCTTTTTTTACCTCGATACCACTCTTGTGTAAAATTTCTTTAAGTTTTGTTGTTGCAAGAAGTTCTTCTAGCTTATTCATAGCAAAGCCCTACCTTTCACATTGCATTATTGTAAATTATTAACCAATAAATAAATTTTATTCTATTTTATTTATTAATTGTATATGCTAATTTAAGTATAGTATACCACCTGAAATTGTATTTTACTACAATATTAGCTAACTTTTTCCTATCTTTACTTATTAACCTAATTTTACCGCCTGTAAAAATGTTTGTCGCTATGTTTATATCGCATATACAAATATCATCATAAGGAAGAAAACTACGCTTTCTTGCAATCAAATATTTGATTCTCATTATTCACTTTACTTTATTCACATTTTTTTAATTTTGCAAATGATGCAAACATTTTTTTAACACCAACCTTTTCAAAATCTACGGTAACTTCAAAATCTCTTCCACCATTTACAATTAAAGTCACATTTCCTTCTCCAAATTTGGTATGTTTCACTCTGTCGCCCACTGAGTAACCAAGCAAATGACTTGATGAATCACCAGCAGCACCAGCACTTTTACTTTTCTCTAAATCAAATATGTCAGCTGGAAAGGCTTTTCCAAACCCAACATTTCCATTTGAACTACTTTCACCAAATGGATTACTTTTCATTCCACTTGAACTATATCTACTCATGCTGGCCCTAGCATTGCTACGAATGTCTAACTTTCCACTATTATCTTCACCACCAAAAGATAATTTTGATTTTCCGCCAACGCCTCTATTTGCAATATTGATTAATTCCTCAGGTACCTCTTTCATAAATCTGGATACCTTAAATGCCTTCGTTTCTCCGTGTACCATACGCATTTTGGCAGCGCTCAGACTTAGCTCCTTCTTCGCTCTTGTAATTCCAACATAACAAAGACGGCGTTCTTCCTCAACTTCAGAAGGGTCATCCGATGTGATTGTCATATAACTTGGAAATAGTCCATCCTCAAGTCCCGTAATATAGACCATTGGGAATTCCAAACCTTTGGAACTATGAAGCGTCATAAGCATAACTCTTTCGACCGATTCGTCAAGATTATCAATATCTGCAATTAATGCAACCTCTTCAAGGAATCCGCTAAGTGATGGCTTCTCATCCACAGAATTCTCTTCGTAACTAACAATTTTATTAATTAATTCATCGATATTTTCCTGTCTTGCTGCTACTTCCTCAGGTGTTTCACTTTCAGCAAGCATTTCCATATAATGCGTATCCTTTAAGATCGTTTCAACTAGTTCTAGGATTGAAAGGTGTTCCACTTTTGCTTTCAAAGAACTTATGTATATTATAAATGGTTCAAGTTTCGTGTATGAGCGGCCCAAGGTTGCAATTTGTTTTGCATTTATTAATGCTTCCCAAAAAGTAATTTCATTTTCATCTGCATTTGCTTGAATTCTGTCAATTGTTGTAGCACCGATTCCTCGCTTTGGAACATTGATAATACGTTTTACCGCTTGACCATCCTTGCCATTTTCAATTGTCTTTAAATACGATAGAATGTCTTTAATTTCTCTTCTTTGATAAAAGTTAACGCCTCCAAATACTCGATAAGGGACATTGTTAACCACAAATTTTTCTTCCAAAAGACGTGACTGCGCATTTGTTCTGTAAAGGACTGCAAAATCATTATAATTCCAGCCATCTCTTACTTTTAGTCGAATGTCGTTAACTACACCCTCTGCTTCTCTATATGCATCTTCGTATACTGTAAAATTGATCTTTTCTCCTTCACCATTGCTGGTCCAAAGAGACTTTTTCTTACGGCCTATATTATTTTTGATAACAGCATTCGCTGCATCTAAAATAGTCTGTGTCGAACGGTAATTCTGCTCTAATTTGATAACCTTCGCTCCTGGAAAAGTACCTTCAAAGTTAAGAATATTCGCAATATTTGCGCCACGAAACTTATAGATTGATTGGTCATCATCACCAACTACACACAGGTTTTTATATTTGTCTGCAAGTATGCTAATAAGCTTAAATTGAGCTGTATTAGTATCTTGATATTCATCTACCATTATGTATTTGAATCGTTCTTGATAATAATTAAGAACGTCCTCATTACCTCTAAACAAATCCACTGTTTTACAGATTAAATCATCAAAATCTAGTGCATTGTTTAGCTTTAAAGTTTTTTGGTACTCTCTATATATACCGGCAATTTTTTTAGCATTATAATCGCCGCCTGCATTCATTTCCATCTGGTCGGGTGTAATTAGTTCATCTTTTGCCTTTGAAATCGCACTCATAATCGCTCTTTCCTTGAGCACCTTCGTATCAACGTTAAGACGCTTGCAAGCATCTCTTACTATACTCTTCTGATCATCCATATCATAAATCGTAAAATTAGTATCGTAACCTAGTCTATCAATATATCTTCTTAAAATTCTAACGCAAGTTGAATGAAATGTACTAACCCATACACTATCTGAACCAATACTAACAACTTTATCCACTCTTTCTCGCATCTCACCAGCTGCTTTATTCGTAAATGTGATTGCTAGAATATTCCATGGATTAATCCCTTTTTCCTCAATCATATAAGAAATACGGTGAGTAAGCACTCTCGTTTTACCCGAGCCTGCACCCGCTAAAATTAGAAGTGGTCCTTCTGTATGATAAACAGCCTCTCTTTGCATGTCGTTAAGCGAATCGTATATGCCCATTGTTTCTCCTAATCAGTTTATTATTAATCTTTCCAAACTATGTACAAATCTCGAAAATCATAAGCCAAAGCAGATAATTAAATCTAGATATAATTATCTGCTTAGTTAATTGAACTATATTATATATTATTTCTGAAATCTAATTTATATACTGCTTTACTTTTATCTGATTCATTTCTATCTGATTCATTTCTATTTGCTTCATTTCTATTTGCTTCATTTCTATTTGCTTCATTTCTATCTGCTTCATTTCTATTTATATATTATCTATCCCAGTTTATTACCACACTCCGGGCAAAACTTAGCTCCATTCGTCGGTGTTCCACAGTTAGGACAGAATTTTGGAACTTTGCCATTGCCAGCAGGTTGCGTTGCATTTGAATTATTATCAGCATTCATGGTTTTTCCCATGTTATTCATCATCTGCTGACCCATCATCATGCCCATTTGCATATTAACCATATCAGCGCCAAGGCTTGCACTTCCACCCTTGCCATTAGACATTGCGTCTGTCATTGCCATCTGCTGATATTTGTTCATATCGCCTACCATGGTCTGAGAAGCTGCCTTTGTCTGCATCTTTTGAATCTCTTCTGGATATGAGAAACTTGAAATCGCAAAATCAACAACCGAAATACCGATTTTAGTCAACTGCATATCAAGATCTTCTTTGATTCCAGCAGCAATGTCAAATGCATTTGATTGAAGATTAAACATGTCTTTACCTTCTTTTGAAATCCACTTCATAAGAAGTTGATCAAGCACAGCAACAACTCTCTCTTTTACATCTTCTACGCCAAACTGTTTCTTTACGCCGGCTATTTTATCAATCATGCAGATATAATCTGATACTTTAAAGTTAAATGTACCAAATGATCTTATCGGCATTCCTCCAGGAAGATTAAGGTTAGGTGCCGGAATTGAAATCGGATTTTTCGTTCCCCATTTCACTGTGAATTCCTTGGTATTCACAAACAATACTTCAGCACGAACACCACTATTGAAACCAAACTTAAAACCTTTTAAAGTTGAAAGAAATGGGATAATCTGAGATTCGATATCAAAGCTGCCCTCATCTGTAAATACACCCTCTATCTTACCGTTATACATAAAGATTGCATCCTGTCCTTGTCTAATAATAAGACGGCTGCCCTTCTTAATTTCGTCATTCGTCCATTTCCAGAAGATTATATCGTCTCTATATTCTTCCCATTCCACAACATTAGCAAATTGTCCGCCAAATAAACCCATTTCAAAATCCTCCTTAAGTGGATACTATAGAAGAACCTCCGCAACCCGTCAAGATTGTAAGAGGTTCCAATTATTTGATATTAAATATTAAAGTCCCATCTGAGCCTTCAAAGCTGCTAATTCATCATCTACAGCTGCGCTACCTGGTTCTGTATCATATTTTGCTTGAAGATTCACTATATCATTATCAACGCCCACTTGGTTCAGTTCTGACATTGCATTTGCTTCATCTAACATCTTTTCAGCCTTATCTTCCATACGATCAAATGCGGAAAGATTATTGCCTGCTCCTGCTACACTTGAACCTATTTGATTAAGCTTTTGTTGTGTCTTTGCTACTTGAACTTTCATCTTAATTGAATCTCTTCTTGAATTCAGACTACCAATATCCTTAACTAACTTTTCGTGCATTTGTTTCATCTTAGTTGCATTCTCAGATGACATTGTATACATCTGCTGTAACGAAGTCTGTTTTGCTACTGCTTGTTGTTTTTTTTCTAGGAACTGACGGGCATCAACTTCATTGCCTGATGTAAGCGCTTTTTCAGCATACTTCTGAAATTTAACAATCTCTTGTGCACTCTCGTCTAGTTCTCTTTTGGATCTTGCCTCTTCAGCCATTACAGAAGCTGTCTCTGCCTTAACTTTTCCCAAATCACTCTCTAAATTTCTAAGATACTGATCGATCATCTTTTCTGGATCTTCACATTTGTCCAATAATGAATTAATGTTTGATGCCATAATGTCTTTAAATCTTGATAAAATTCCCATAGTATATACACCATTCCTTTCGATTATCGTGGCCACGACTCAAACGTGATTCCCCCACTTATGTATTGTATTCAAATACGTTCTTATTATATTACAAATCGGTCCAAATGTCACTATTAAAAATAGAATTGGAGTTTCAATCACAATGCATTTCAAACCTACATAGAATACTACTAATTCAACATTCATTACAAAGTTAAGTCTTGTTTTAACTTTTCACATTTTTGTTGTTTGTTCGGTTTCGTTAACTGCGTCACTATAATCGCAGCCAGCATAAATACGCAGCCTAAAAATTCTCTAAAAGTTATTATCTCCCCAAGAATTAACACCCCACTGATTACTGCAAATACCGATTCTAAGCTCAAAATTACGGATGCAATGTCAGGTCGTGTATCCCTTTGGCCAATTATCTGCAACGTATATGCCACCGCGACTTCGATGATTGCAGTATACAAAATTGGAACCGCACCGCTCACGATATCATTCCACTGTGGATTTTCAAATACAAACATAAAAACACACGACAATATACCAGTCGTCATAAATTGAACGAAGGAAAGTTTAATTACGTCTACCTTTTTCGAATATTGATCTATGGCAAGTATCTGTATTGCCCAAAAAACAACGCCTATTAGTTCATAGGTATCACCTTTATCCAAATAAAATCCTTCAACCATGCATAGCAGATACATCCCAATGACTGCTAGCGATACACCTATCAGTACATTAATTTGCACGCTTCTGGTAATAAATATAAATATTGCAGCAACCAAAACAATTTCTAATGAAGTTATAAAGCCCGCCTTTCCAGCTGTTGTATATTGTAATCCAATCTGTTGAAGAGACGCAGCTGCAAATAAAGCCGTGCCGCACAATCCTCCTCCTATGTATAGTTCTTTATCCTTAAAGCCTTTGTATATTTCTTTTCTTTTTTTCATTCTATCTAATAAAACCATAACCGGAACTAATGTCATTGCCCCTAGCAAAAACCGAAATGCCCCAAGTGTAAATGGTCCAATATAATCCATGCCCATTTTCTGAAATACAAAACAGCTTCCCCACAGTATTGATGCCAATAATAATATTAATTCTCCCTTTTTGCTTTTCATAAAATACCTCTTTATTTATTTTTTGTAGCATATATGATATTAACTTTTAAATTAAATACCATTTCTTATAATGCTTCTTTCAATGCTTCTATCAATGCATCTAACAATGAAAAAAAGACATGAAGAAATTCTTCACGCCTCTTTGCCTTACTTTATTATAATTTTAATTAATGACTTAATCAATTACTCTTAGTAAGCACTTTTTTACCACTAAAGTATTATTGTATAGCCTTTTAAGTAGTAAACCTTCATAAAGTTCTTTATCTCATACCGACGATTTTAACGAAATCACCAATCCCGTCAAAATCACAAGTCACCATTTCACTCTCTATATATCGGTTGTATAAATCATTGTCTACTTGAATTGACATTTCACGGGCGTCATAAGATAAAACGAAATAATTACCTTCATTTGTAGATGAAGTCTTTTTTGTAATCTGTGCTTCTGCCGTAAATGTTTTATGAGGATATTTTTCATTGGCTTGATCCAAAGAATCAAACACATCAACAACTGAGTAGTTTGAATTTTCATATGTCTGAGATGTATTTCCAAATACTGCAAATGCACTCCCTTTAAAAACATCAAAATTGCCAACCAATACTCCAATTTTATTATTAACTACACATTTTTGATAAAATGTATAATTAACTTCAAACCAGGATTGGTCTTCCTTTAATGTTACGCTTTGATCAATTAGTTTTAAGCGAACAAAGAATTGTTGAGGTGAAGAATCTGCATTTGTTTTCATTTCAAGAATTTGAGCCTCACTCACAAAAACTTCCTTTAAATATTCATACTGAGATACATCATTCATTTTAGCAATTACGAAGAAAAATACAACGGAAACAACTATAAAAATTAAGCCTCCTTTTATATATTTATTTCTTTTATCAGTTTCATTCAATCCATTTTTATAATTATTCATTACAACTCCCCTTTTTCTTTAATATAAGTTGGAATATATATTGCATTTGCATCAGTAACAGCTCCACCAGCTCTTGTATAAATTCCGCCAAATTCAGTTCCTATTACATAGGCTCCAAGTACTGGATAAAGGACTTCTTGTGTCACGGACATTGTTGTATGAATATCAAGAGAAACTGTCTGTATCGGGATTCTTTCCTGGAAAATCATCTCATCTTCTATAAAGTCCTTATCCTCTTCACTAATCGATAAGGTAACTCCATTACCCTCTCTATCAAAATAAGGTTTTGCACAATAATCACCATTATGAAAATCGTCTGGATTAAGCGATGTGTACGGTATGTATTTTAAAATCAGTTCATTTTCTGCTTCATTATAAAATCCATCTTTATATAACTCCCATATGAGAGCAAAAAAGGCTTTCGATTGCGATATAAAAGTAGACGGCTCATTAATGCATTGGGTATTTTCTTTCATTATCTCACCAAATCCTTCATAGTTTTCATCTGTAAAAAACCAATCAAGTGGATAATACCGATATATTGCATCCAGTGGCTGTTCATATAAATTCAGCTTGTCATTTTTTATATGAAGTCCTGAAATTTCTCCATAAATGAAGTTTTCATCACCTTCATTTAAAATATCAAATAGAAATTTTGTATTATAAAAGTCCTCCGGATATGCCAAAGAAGCAAATCCAATATTATGTATCTGTTTATTTTTTTTATAAATATTGATGATTCTATTTAATTGTGCTTGTAATTGTTCAGTCATATTTTCATTGGGATTACGGTATGGTATTTTCAAAATATCTTTGATTAAGCTGTTTAGGCCAATACTTTCTATTATTCCCGCAGGAGTTTCCGCATTAAATTCTAGTAACTTTAACCTTCCAATATTATCAAAAACAAAATCAAATCGCCCCAAAAAGGATAACGTGTTTTGTTCCTGTTTTGATACTAAAGGTATCAGTTCTTCCGCAATTCCTAGAACTGGACATAGAATTGCACTATTTTCTTGTACATGCTTGGTTGTTTTGTAAAACAGATTAGCTAATTGATTCGTAGCATCTTTAATTTCATTAAATGTATTCTCTTCTAACACAAGAGCATCTAGCGAAAATGATTGCTGAAATCCCGTATATCCACCTGTAAAACCATATTGAAAAGCTGCAATATCATTAATTTTGCAAAAAATACTATCGTAATCATGAGCCTCTACAATTTTTGAGATATGAATATTACGATCACTGACACCAACTGGACTAACCCAAACATGTTCATCATCTGATAAATAATTAGGGCTCCATCGAATACAGCTACCACTATACTTATTATTAGATAAATAGATTCCAAAGTTTCCAAAGGCTGTCTTATTTTCAAAGTTCTCCCCATTAAACCGTAAAACTTTATCCTTTTTAATCGGGCAAAATTCCTGAATAATATGTAAATCTTCACTCTCGCAAACATCATTTATTATAAGACGCCAGTCTTCATCACTAAGCATATTTCCAATATAAACCTGTTCACTATACCTTCCATAGACCGCCTTAATAACATACTTATTTTTGTTTAAGATCAAATCATCTATCTTAGATTTATCAAACAAAGTGGTATATGGAATTGTATTTTTAATCGTATCTTTTTCCAATTGAGTCAAAAAATCATCATCTAATTCTACTAGTTGCCATAAATAAGCAAACAAACTTTTCGTTTGAGCAATAATTGCCCTTGGATCGTTTATGATTAGAAGTTTTCCCTCTTCAAATAGCATTAGCATTTCTTTTATATCTTTAATTTCATATAGATATTCTGTAGGAAACTGCCTTAACAAAACATCTATTTCTTTGTCAAAAGCAAACGCCTTATTGTCTTTTACATAAATATTATCTGTACTCGCTATCACAAATTCAAGATTTAAACCCTTCAATAAATCCATATAAAAATAGGCCAAATGTATTTCTTCATTATGATGAGGAGATACAAGTATAGCTACCGTCGGTTTGGGATTTGTTGCAAAAGCATTTTTTGTTAGGCTCTTGAAATTCTCATAAAATGCATTTCTAAAATTAGCACTGGGATTATTATGGGGACTCATCATATCACTAATCGCGATTTCTCGTTGTGCACATGGTTTATCATAATTAAATTCACTAAAAAAAATGCCCCCATCTGCACGAACAAATGCGTCATATCGCACCCAGAAAAATGGTGATATTGGACATTGCATAGATAATATTTCCTTATCCAGTGTGAATTTCCCCATTACAAAAGGCAGATTATCTGGATTCTTAAATTTCTTACTAATGATACGACAAACAACAGAATTTAAAATTTCTGCACTACTTACCATAGCTTCAAATAGTTCTTTATCCAGATAAAATGGAAATGGACTATGAATCTCATTTTCACGAATTGAGCTAATCATATAATAATCAAATAGAATTTTTTCGGTCAAAAGCCTTTGGTTTGCAATCATATATTTATCCTGATATGCCTCCACTTTTACCTGACGTTCCAGAACCGCTACTTGTATACGAAGATTTGTTCGTTCCACCACTTTTTAGTGAAGACTTACCAGTGCTCTTGGATGTGCCAGTGTAAGTGGATGCCGCTGCATTCGTACTCTTAAACTGCGTATTGTTTCTGCCCCATGAACCATCTAAGGCACCTGAAGCACCTCTGAAATAATAATAGCTCCCCCCGCGATATCCATTGTAGGATGAACCATAAATTCCGTTATTTGAAGATTTAGCGGTTGATTCTTGTTCTCCAAAATATCCATTTGGAGTGGCATAGGTTTGGTTGTTTTTTGCCCCACAACCTCCCAAAATTGTGCTTAAAGAAAACATAGTAGCAACTCCAAGTGCCCTTGCTCTGTTTCCCTTAAGAATCTTCTTTACCGTTTTAATTTTATCATCAAGTTCATTGTTATCATTATTTTGCATATAAACCCCTCATATATTAATCGTTTAAATGAAACATTACTACCTGTATGCCATTTTCTTGCAAATAATCTGTGTAGAGTTTTATATCTTCCTTCAACGTTCCTTGATATAAAACGACAACTTGTTGGTAATCCAGATCATTTAGCATTTCGCATACGGGCAAATCATATTCTGTTATCTCATATTGATTGTTAAATTTTGTTTTATAAATAGCTTCACTAAATTCACTATATCTTAGATAATCTAATACAAAAATAAAACCATTATTATTTTTATCAGTTATTTTTTCACTATAAGAAATCAAAGAGCTAATCGCATCTTCATCAAAGACTAAACCATATGGATGATTAATTTGCCTAAACGTTAAAATTGGCTTAAGTGCTGATCTTTCTTGCAAGATATAGGCTGCTTTTAATGATAGTTGTGCATTAAAATCCATCATAAATAAGGTTCTAGGATTGATATGTTGTGAAATAATATCTAAAACTTCTTCTGTGAATTTGTCTTGTTCAAAACAAACATCCTTAAGTACAAAATCAGGATAATTCTTTAGTGTTACAAATGGCGTAGAATGAACAAAACATTCAAACGCACCACATCCGTCATACCATTTTTTATATAGATGGTAAAGGTCAATATCCATTAAATGCTTTTGCATATTCGTCGTTTCCTCTGCTATGGATTTATTAACAATTAAATCGTTAGTATGTTTTACATATAAACAATAGCAAATACTTTCTGGATATTGATAATTTGAGTATATCCCTTGTCGTCTTTAATTTCGACATAATTCTCATTATTAGAGATAACATTACCAAATATTGTTACTTCTGGTTTATCTTTATTCCAATTTTCTGGTGTAATATAGATATAAATATCTTTCAAAATTATTTCCCTCTTTCATATAGATATGTATTCGGTTCAGTTATGATATAGAAGATCCAATAATCAAACTAAATGCTAGTGAAAAAACAAAGGACAAAATTCCAACTGCGACGTTGCCTTTTCCGATTTCTTCAGTTACATTTAACTTAGGTGTAAGTAGTTCAAAAGCAAGATACACGAGTAGTAAAACAACACTTCCAATACCACCCCAAATAATTGTATCAATTAAACTTTCATTCGTTAAAATTGCACATTTCAAGATGTTCGCAATACCGACAACAACACCTCCTGTTGCTAATGCTACTGACACGTTTCCCTTCGCAATCTCATCCCAAACCTTGTATTTTGTGATCAAGTCAAATAAAAAGATTGCAATTAGTATGATAACTGATGTCATCAAAAAGTAGATACCTGCATTCAAATATACGTTCACAATAAACCCCCTTAAATTATATTTTTATGGCAAATTATTCCTTGTAATTATATGTTATGAGGATAATATTGTCAAGATAAAACAGTTCACTCTGCAGATGAAAACTAGTCAATTTACCCCTTGTCATATAGTTTTTAATACTATATAATATGATGTATAACTAACAAGAAGGGGGTAGGCGTATTATGGACAGTGACAATTCTGAATTTCTCAATTCGCTACTCAGAAAATTATCAAAAATTAACTATATAAAACCTGGTGATGTACCTAATATAGATTTGTATATGGATCAAGTTACAACTTTTATGGACGACCATCTTTCCGATGTGAAGCGCTATGCTGACGATAAGATTCTTACAAAAACCATGATAAACAACTATACAAAAAATGATCTTTTACCACCTCCAGTTAAGAAGAAGTATTCAAAAGATCATATCTATATGCTGGCTTTCATTTACTATTTTAAAAGCATACTCTCCATTAGCGATATCCAAAAGTTATTAACTCCTCTCACCGAAAACTTTTTCGGAGATCATGGGGATTCCTCATTAGATGCTATCTATAAAGAAATATATAGACTTGAAAAATCGCAGCTTTCCAATATTTCCAAAGATGTTTTTACACAATTCAAATTATCGGAAGATGCGTTTAAAAATATTGAAAACAAAGATGAGCAACACTTTATGCAACTTTTCACTTTTGTATCATTACTTAGTTTTGATGTTTATATGAAGAAAAATATTATTGAGAATATCATTGATGAACTTTCTCCAAAGCAAAATACTAGCGATAATAAGGAAAATGAAAATGAAAAAGATAAAAAGAAGATATAGAAAGTAATAGATATTTGAAAATCAACTGAAAAATCAAACAAAAAAAAGGAAGTTCATTTCAATTGAACTTCCTTTTTTTATATGATTTATGTGGAATTATTGTGTGTTTTTAAATTTTATAATTCTTTCTTGATAATTCTTTCAAATACCATATCATATCCGTCATTGCCGTAATTTAGCGAACGATTCACACGACTGATAGTGGCTGTTGAAGCCCCTGTCTTTTGTGCAATATCAATATATGTCTTATGTTCACGAAGCATCTTTGCAACTTCAAAGCGCTGTGACAATGATAACAACTCATTAATCGTACAAATATCTTCAAAGTATGCGAAACATTCTTCCTTATCTTTCAAACTAAGTATTGCATCAAATAATTGTTCTACTTCAGGTGTTCTAAGTTTTTTATTCACAATGCTCCCTTCTGCTATACGAATGTAATTCGCATTTTACTACACTAAAAATCACTAGTATTTCTTTTTATTATAGGTTGATTTTAACATATTAAAGTTTTAAAGTAAAGAAGTTTTATAGTGTAGAAGCATGGTGTTATCATTTAAAATATAAATGCATCGAGTAATATTTTTTATTTAGAAGTATCTACTTTTAAATTCAATATAAGGATATTATATATTTTACTTTTTATAATTCAAATAACTTTCTAATAGCTCATAATCAGCGTTCGCTACGAGTCTTTCAGGAAAATCTAATTCTTCCAAAAGCCCCTCAACCAGTTCAAAATCACAGATACTTTCTGCTATATGAGCATCACTTGCAAGTGATATACATACATTATGTTTCTTGCAAAGTTCAAGCATCTCAATATCATTCACTTTTGCATTGACTCTTGGCCCTGTTGGCTTAAGTGATGTATTATTAAGTTCAAGCAACGTGTGATATTGCTTAGCTGCAAGGACAATCGGTTCAAAATCGACCGGATACCTACTATCATCTGGATGACCAATTATATTAATATATGGATTCTTAATTGCCTCAATCAGTGCATTGGTATTTTGTTCCCTTGTTCCAGCAATAATACATGGTGAATGAAGGCTTGCAATTACAATATCTAAATGTCGTAAGATATGTTCTGGCAAATCGACTCTACCATTAAAATCCATTATATTTAATTCAGCACCAAATAATCTGTTAACACCATACTTTTCATGTTTCAAGACTTTCAAATTATAAAAGTATAATTCATTACAGCTGCCTGGCATTTTAGGTGCATGCTCAGTGAGTGCAAAATGCGAAACGCCTTTGTCCGCCGCTTCTCTAGTCATCTCATCTATTGTATTATATGCATGTCCACTAACGATTGAATGTGTATGTGTGTCAATTGAATACTTCATAAATTCCTCCAGTAATCAAATATACTTGGTCTTTATTTTACCACAATATGTATTTGACTGCAAATATACTAAAAAAAATTTACATCGGTATATTGCCATGTTTTTTATTAATTGTCATTTTTCTGCTTCTTGTCTTGTTTATAAGTTCTCTCAAATCAGTAATCAAGCGATTTCTTGTGTCAACTGGATCAATTATCTCATCTACAAATCCACGTTTGTGAGCAACTTCTATTCCCATTGCAGTCTTTCTATATTCCTCTACTTTTTCACTGAAATAGTCTTTCTTTCTCTTTTCATCTGTAAATGTGTTAAGTATCTTTGCATATACTACTTCACAAGCGGCTTCTGCCCCCATAACTGCAATCTTGGCACTTGGCCACGCATATACTCTATCTGCTCTAAGATGCTTGCTGCACATTGCAACATAAGAGCCACCATATGCTTTTCTTATAATTACATTGATTTTAATGGTTGTCGCTTCTGAATAAGCGTACAACAACTTTGCCCCATGTCTTATAATCCCTTTTCTTTCCTCATCAATACCTGGCATAAACCCAGGTACATCTGTAAATGTGATAATTGGAATATTAAAACTATCACAAAATTGAATAAATCTAGCCGCCTTATCACTTGCATCACAATCCAAAACACCCGCCCGATATTTTGGTTCGTTAGCAACTATTCCTACCGTAATATCTCCTATTTTTGCAAATGCAGTCAATATATTTTTAGCATATTCTGAAAGTACGCCAAAATATGTATTTTCGTCTACTATTATTTTAACAAGTTCTCTCATACTGTAAACCATATTGTCTTGTTCGGGCAGTATGTATTGAAGTGGAGTTTGATCCTTATCTTGAATATTAAGCTTAGCGAAATCCAAAATTTCAAGTTTTTTCTTTGCATAGCACGAAGGAATTAAGTTTATCAAATCTCTAACTTGATTATAGCATTCAAGTTCAGAGGCACATCTAAAATGTGCAACCCCGCTTTTTTGCGCATGCATAACAGAACCACCAAGCTCTTCTATCGTTACCTCTTTATTTGTTGCTTGTTTTATTACTTTTGGTCCTGTCAAAAACATTTTTCCTATATTATCCACAATAAATGTAAAATCCATAATTGCGGGTGAATATACCGCTCCACCAGCGCAAGGTCCAGCTATTATTGCTATTTGTGGAATATACCCAGAAGCTAATGTATTATAATAGAAAACCTCACCATATCCCGCCATGGCATCTATTCCATCTTGAATTCTAGCTCCTCCAGAATCACTAATTCCAATGACTGGGCATTTATTAACAATTGCATCTTCTATTGTTCTTGCTATCTTAAATCCTTGATTCCACCCTAGTGAACCACCTTTCACTGTGAAATCCTGGGAATATATATATACCTTCTTTCGCTTTATCCTACCAACTCCAGAAATAACGCCATCATATGCCGCACTTCCAGCTGCATTTGTAGGGCCTGGTCCTATATAGGTTTCTTTAAATGATCCCTTATCCATTATCAAATGAATTCTTTCTATCGCATGAAGTTTTCCCTTTTGATGCTGTTTATCTAAGTCGTATTGTTCCATACAATATCTCCTTGTATTTTATCCCAAATTATATAATTTTATTATACGTTTAAATCCCATATGATTCAACATTGTTTTTCTGTTAGTTGAGTCAATATGGGATTTATTAAGATAGAATATTAAATTATTTACATACGGGCAACTTCACAGACATATCTCGCCTTGTATGTGTACTTGAGAAAACGCTATCCGCTATATTGAAATACTGAAACGAAAATGTATTGCTTGCATCCCCAATTGAATCATCCCAAGACAAATCTAAATTATAATAATTATCATTTAATTTCACGATATTCCAGGCATGATTTCCATTATTCGCATAACCACTGCAAAAATAACATGGAATTCCTATCTGCATCATAATATACTGAAATGCTCTTGAATATCCAGCACATACGGAACTACCATTTACCATTGCGCTGTATGCACTCTGGTTAAGTAGTGAATTTTCATCATATGTATCTATATTCATTAAAGATTTGTATACCATTTTTTCTTTTTCCAAATCACTCGTTAGTCCAGTTGTCTTTGCAATAATTGAATTTGCTACGTTGTCAAATTTGTTCTTACTAGCGGTAAAATTATTGACGGTATCATTAAATTCAAGTACGATTGACACTACTGTTCCCTTGGTTGTATATCCATAACTATAACTTGTATCCATCCAAAACAGCTCTGGATGATCATTATATATTGCCGTCATTACATTTGTTAAGCCACTGCTATCGATTGATCCGCTTATATTAAAAGAAGCATTAATTTTCATTGCATTATCATATACCTGATCATATACTGCCTGCTGTGTAGAAGTAAGCATTGCTCTATATGGGTACATTTTCTCTGGGAAGCTGCTAGTCCCAGAACTTGAAGTTGCAGGTTTGGTAGTAGTATCTTGCGCATTTGCACTGTCAGACACAAGATTTCCTTTACCATCCGTAATCTTTAGATCTGACTTTAGATTTCCAATAACATCGGATGCACTTGTTGTATTCACTGATTTCGTTACTTTTTGCAATGCATCATCGAAATTAATCACTGCTTGTGTAGCCGCACTATTTACGTACTTCATTATATTAACATAATCTTGTGACTTATTTGATACGTTATCGTATATAAAAGCTATACATAATACAGTCATAAGGCCAAATGAAACAGCCAAAAGCCTCTTTAATATTTTCAAATTTACACCTTCTTATTTAGACAGTTTATCTATTACTGCTATTAATTCATCTATTTTTTCATCACATTTATTTTGAGTAATTGCTTCCTTCACACAAGTCTTCATATGAGCACTAATCACTTCTTTGTTCGCCTTATTTAAAATAGCCTGTGTTGCCATTAATTGATTAGAAATGTCAATGCAATATCTGTCCTCTTCTATCATTTTAAGAATCCCATCGATTTGACCTCTTGCAGTCTTTAATAATCGATTTACTTTTGCTTTATCTGCTTGCAAAATTTGCACCTCCGTTTTTTTAATATATTTGCGTAGAAAATACAAATTTGGGACTTTACTCTACACTTATCACTTCATATCCTGCCTCTGTTACGGCATTTTTAAGTACTTCATCACTTACTTCTTGGGACAGTTCAATATAAGCCGCTTTATCTTGCAAATTAACCTCTGCCTTCACTCCATCTATATCATTCAGCGCTTTACTTACTCTTCCAGTACAGTGATCACACATCATTCCTTCAATTCTTATTGTTTTTTTCATTATATTAATCTCCGTTTCTTTTTTTATAATTTTACTGCTTACATACTTCCTAGGTTTAAATAACTTCAATCTTAAAGCATTACTTACAACAAATACCGAACTAAAGCTCATAGCTGCTGCTCCAAGGATTGGACTTAATTTTAACCCAAATGGAACATAAAGTAAACCGGCAGCAATTGGTATTCCTATTATATTATAAAAGAATGCCCAAAATAAGTTTTCTTTAATGTTTTTAATAACTGCTTTACTTAATTGAATTGCTGTAACGCTATCCATCAAGTCACTCTTCATCAAAACAATATCTGCAGATTCAATGGCAACGTCTGTCCCCGCTCCGATTGCAATTCCAACATCGGCTCTTGCAAGCGCTGGTGCATCATTAATTCCATCGCCAATCATTGCAACTTTCTTGCCTTGTTCTTGTAATTTTCTAACTTCATGTTCTTTATCTTGTGGTAATACTTCAGCTATTACCTTGCTAATTCCTATTTGTCTGCCGATCGCTTGGGCTGTTTTTTCGTTATCACCGGTAAGCATGATTACTTCAATTCCCATTTGTATAAATGCTTGTATGGCCGCAGGCGTACTTTCCTTAATTACATCAGCAACTGCTATCATACCAATCAACTGGTTGTTTTGTGCAAAGTATAACGGAGTTTTTCCGTCTTCTGCAAATGCTTCTGCATATGTTTCCACCTTGCCCTCTGCTGATTTTTCGAAAATGACATTGTTTGCTTTCATCATTTTCAAATTGCCTGCAAGTATATTATTTCCATTTATGCTGGCATATATTCCCTGCCCAACCGTTGCGCCAAAGTCTTTGATATCCAGTTCATTTACATCAATGCCAAGTAGGATTGCATATTCTACAATCGCCTCTGCCAATGGATGCTCTGAATGATTTTCAATTGATGCTGCAATTTTAACCAATGTCTGCTCATCTATATCAGATGTCAAAATCACATCTGTAACCTGGGGTTTTCCAATCGTCACTGTTCCTGTCTTATCTAACACTACGGTATCTATCATATGTGCAATCTCTAGGCTTTCGGCCGATTTGATTAAGATTCCATTCTCGGCACCTTTCCCAGTTCCAACCATAATAGCAGTCGGTGTTGCTAGTCCCAATGCACATGGACACGAGATTACAAGTACTGCAATCCCAATTGATAACGCGAAGCTGAATGGGTATCCCATTAACAGCCACACAATGCTAGACACTATCGCAATTGTAATTACCACTGGCACAAATACTCCACTCACCTTGTCAGCAAGCTTTGCAATTGGTGCCTTAGAACTACCGGCTTCCTCAACCAATTCTATAATCTGTGAAAGCGTTGTATCCGCTCCAACTTTCTTTGCCTCAAATTTAAAATACCCACTTTTATTGATGGTTGCTCCAATTACTTTATCACCAATATTTTTCTCGACTGGAATACTTTCGCCCGTAATGACTGACTCATCAATCACTGCATTTCCATCAACGATAATTCCATCCGCGGGAACCGTTTGTCCTGATTTTACAATAATAATATCTCCAACGACGAGTTCGTATGCTTCTATCTCTAATTCTTTACCATCTCTGAGCACTACTGCAGTTTTTGGTGCAAGATTAATTAACTTTGTGATCGCATCTGATGTTCTTTTCTTAGAACGGCTTTCAAGATATTTACCAAAGGTTACAAGGCCTAGAATCATTCCTGCCGATTCAAAATACAACTCCATTGTAAAATCATGCGCCAGTTCTAGATTGCCATGTCCTAAATAATAACCCATATAAAATAATGCGTAAATGCTATATCCAACAGCTGCCGTCGAACCGATTGCAATTAATGAATCCATATTAGGGGCGCCTTTAAACAATGTTTTGAAACCTACGCTAAAATATTTTCTGTTAATAAATACAATAGGCAATGTCAAAAACAGTTCTGTTAATGCAAATATCATCATATTTTCATGACCTAAAAAAATTGCAGGAAGTGCAGTTTCAAACATATGCGCCATAGAAATATACAAAAGTGGAATTAAAAATACGAAAGACACGATTACTCTAACCTTCATACTTTTTGCTTCGTCATTGACACTATTTTTAATATTGGTATCTGTTGGTTTCCCATTTTTTGCAGCTACCAAGGCTGCACCATATCCGCTTTTTACAACTGCAGTAATGATTGTCTGCTCATCCACCGCTGATTCATTAAACTCTACTGACATCTTATTTTGTAGGAGATTCACATTTACAGAATTAACTCCCTCAATCTTAGAAACGCTCTTATCTATATGTGCACTACATGCACTGCAGGTCATCCCTGTGATATCAAATGTTTGTTTCATCTTATCCTCCATTTCCGCGCATCTTCCTTGGCTCGCTCTGCGAGACAATGCGCATACCAAGTAGTTCTATTGGCACAAATCTTGTGTATGAAAGATTGAAAAGCTTTCATACTCACTCCTTGTATCATAAAAAAAATACATCAGGAATACCCCCTAGGGGTATCTCTAATGTATATCTTTTTGTTTAAAATGTCAAATGGGATTTAAATTAATTGTATTTGCCTCTTCCATTTTCCCGTACGGTAAAAGGTATAGGACAAGACTGCTCCGATACACCATCCAATCGGCCAAGACAACCAGATACCATTTGTTCCCATTGGTCCAACCAATGCAAATGCAAGCAAAACTCTAATAATCAGATCCGAAAATGTCGTTATCATAAACAATTTCATTGAACCTGATCCACGAAGTACGCCATCTGCCATTAATTTAATTAAAATCACAAAGTAAAAGGGTAAAATTA
Source organism: [Clostridium] fimetarium (assembly GCF_900111235.1). Taxonomy (GTDB): domain Bacteria; phylum Bacillota; class Clostridia; order Lachnospirales; family Lachnospiraceae; genus Clostridium_N; species Clostridium_N fimetarium. Next base: position 524,857 of record NZ_FOJI01000001.1, on the reverse strand, counting down.
TTTCCAAAAATACCACACCTATATTTAATGCAACCGCACTATCTTCATTGAGAAATAACTTGATCATACTACTTCCAAAGAACACATACGCAACTACAAATGGAACTGCTACTATAATTGATTGTGTAATTCCAGCTCTAAACCCTCTTTTTACTCTGTCAATTTTACCTGCGCCAATATTTTGAGCCGTGAAACTCGACAAACCATTTGCTAATGTTGCAAATGATGTGATTGCAAATGTATTCATTTTTATCGCTGCCGAATATCCTGCAATAACCGATGACCCAAAGCCATTAATCAACACTTGAACAAATATATTACCCACAGAAACGAAGCTTTGCTGTAAGATACTAGGTATCGCAACCCAGCTAACTTTTTTTAACATATCCACTGAGAAAAGGACTATTTTCCCATCTGTTTTAATTGCTTTCACTCTATGAAACAATGAAATTGCGCACAATACACAGGCTAAACCTTGCGCAATAAATGTTGCCCATCCGGTACCTGCAACGCCCCAATGAAACTTTGCTACAAATAGATACGCCAACATTATATTTGCGAGTGAGGAACCAATCAAGAAATATAACGGGGTCTTAGAATCTCCCAGCGATGCAAATATTCCCGTACATACATTGTATAAATATATAAATATAAATCCAGCAATATATATTTTCAAATATATCGCCCCATCTAAAAATATGTTATTTGGTGTGTTAATCAATCTCATCAAAGACTGTGTTTGCCAGAGGCCCACTACCGTCAAAACCACCGACAATACAACACAAGAAATCAATGTCGTGAATATTGCTGTTTTCATGTCCTTGAGTTTTTTTGCTCCAAATAATTGCGATATTACCACCGAACATCCCACATTACTGCCAACCGCAATCGACATGAATATCATCGTAATTGGAAATGATGCGCCTATCGCTGCCAACGCATTTTCACCTGCAAACTTACCTGCAATAACGCTATCCGATATATTGTACATCTGTTGAAATATAACACTTATAAATAGTGGTATTGAAAATCTCCACAATACTGATTCTGGTTTTCCTTCTGTTAGATCTTTTATCATAATGTAATTGCCTCTTTTAATATTAATATACAAAGGGAATTATACTACCACTGCTTATATTTTTACAAGGGTGAATGTGTTAATGTACCATCTTTCCATACAAATGTACCATCGGTTTTTATATCCATGTACCATCGGTTGCAATAGCAATGTACCATTGGTGAATGTGTTAATGTACCATCGGAGCCATACAAAATTCAATTACATGCTTTCCAAGTAAAACAGCATCATTTTCACCCACTATACATCTTTTGTTCTCAATATCAATATCATAAAACTGTGAAATCATTTGAAAAGTCTTTTCATTTCCTACTATTTTCATTTCAGGATAATGTTGGATTAACTTGATAATATTATCAAGATAATCTGGCTCCATGTGATTTAAGAATAGATAATCTAATGTTCTCTCACCTAAAACGTGCTGTATATTTTCAATAAATTGTGTACTCATGGAAAAATTAATGGTATCAATAAGTGCTGTTTTGTCATCTAAAATCAAGTATGAGTTATATGATATCCCTCTTTTTATAGGGAACAGATTTTCAATCAAGTTCAAATTTCTGTTGTTTCCCCCTACCCAGTAGATATCTTCGGATATCTTTCTTACACTATGCATGTGAGTTTCCTTTCTATTAATCGGTCATTTAGTTCTGTATTTAGTTCGGTATTAAAGTTCGGTATTAAGCTAGATGGCCATTCCCGCACTAGCGGTATCGAGTGAATCGAAATTTATAATTATGCATTTGCCTTTCCTTCAAACAGCATGGGGGGGCTGTCTTCAGCCGGTTGGCGTGAAATGCATAATTATAAATCGTGATTCAAGGTTACGTTGTGCGGAATGGCACTTGTATTATTATTTCCTAATTATGGACATTAATACCTCAGCGCAAAGAGATAATTATGCGGAAAAGATGAAATTCCGATGAAGAGCATATATTAGTTGGAAATATACCAGATAAACGCAAAAAGAATCGCTGTATTCAGCGATTCTTTTTGTTAGCTTTCATTTTAATATGGTTTTATCTTAAATATTTTCCCACTGCGGCTATGATGCCGATGAAGCAGTATAGGCCGATTACTCCGCCAATTATACTAATTGCCCAGCCAATAATTGGTATCCAACCTACACAATTAACGGCAAAACCTGATAAACCTGATATTACTAAATATAAAAATATTGCAATAATTAAAGATACGATATCTTTTCCCTTTACTGCATCGTTTATTGGAAAAAATGAATTCATAATTGATTCTCCTCCTTAAAATATATACTCGAATTAACTTATATTGGTATTATACATCGGAAGAATCTATTTTTCATTAAGAATAGATTAAAATTGCATGAATTTATATAGCATAAACACTATATAAAATTTATTTTCCCATTTATTTACGAAACAAATTAATAATCGAAAGGAATATCACTGACCCAATGACTGCTACAAGTAAACTCCAACCATTAAAGCCGGTAACTCCATAGCCTCCGAAAAAGCTGAAGACATATCCTCCAATAAATGAACCTATGATTCCAACAACAATATTTGTCAAACATCCCATTTGTCGATCGTCTCTAGTTAACATACTGCCTATCCATCCGGCAATACCTCCAATTATAATCCAACTTATTATTCCCATTTGCTTTTTCTCCTTCGTTTCATAGATTTCAATACTTTCTATTCAACCGGTCTCAAATTTTTAAGCGAAATATCCATGATTGGTGCTGAATGTGTTAATGCTCCGCTTGAAACAAAATCAACACCGATTTGCGCGATTTCTTTTAACCTTTCAATTGTAACATTTCCAGAGCATTCTGTCTGTGCTTTTCCGTCGATTATTTCAAGTGCTCTTCTCATTGTGGCATTGTCCATATTATCAAGCATGATAATATCAGCACCTGCTGCAACTGCTTCTCGTACCATCTCAAGTGTCTCAACTTCAACTTCGATTTTACGTACAAAGGGAGCGTATTCCTTTGCCATCAAAATTGCCTTTGTTACACTTCCAGCCGCGCCAATGTGGTTGTCTTTTAATAGGACGCCGTCAGACAGATTATATCTATGATTGCATCCTCCGCCAACGGTAACGGCGTATTTTTCAAAAATTCTATTATTTGGCGTTGTTTTCCTAGTATCTAGAAGCTTCGTTCTATATCCTTTTAATTCATCAACATATGATTTTGTAAATGTGGCAATTCCACTCATTCTTTGAAGATAATTAAGGGCAGTTCTCTCACCTGATAATAGCACTCTGATGTCGCCATGCAATATGCCGATTAACTGACCTTTTTGAACGCTCTGTCCGTCTATAAATTTGCAATCAAACTCAATTTGTTCATCCAGTAACGTAAACACTCTTTCAAACACTTCAAGTCCACAGATAATTCCATCTTCCTTGCAAATCAACTCTGCTTCGCCAACCACATATTCTCTCATAACCGCATTGGTTGAGACATCTTCGCTGGTTATATCTTCTTTCAATGCATTTAAAATATAATCGTCCATATTTAATTTAAGCGTTACACCATTTATCATAGAACTTTACATCCCTTCGTTTGATTTCATTTAATAAAATTTTGACATTTTCCTGCTGCCATTTTTCTATATCATTATAGTCCTTTATTTGGACTTCTGAAACTACAATTTTTGTGTCGACTTGATTTTTACATATATTTTGGGCTGTGTTTTGGCCAAATACCAAACTTTCAAGTAAAGAGTTACTTGCTAATCGGTTCGCTCCATGCACACCATTACAAGCGGTTTCACCAACTGCAAATAGATGTGACATGGATGTCTCTCCTATCGTATTAACCTTAATTCCCCCCATTAGATAATGCTGGGCAGGCGTTACTGGAATTAAATCTTTCGTTGCATCGTATCCTTCTTCCAAACACCTTTTATAAATATTAGGAAAATGAGAAAGTATCTCTTTTTTTGAAATATTTTTCAAACATAGATAGACATGATCTGTGTTATATTTCTTCATTTCCTTGCTGATTGCTTCTGTTACCACATCTCTTGGTTGCAATTCATCAACAAATCGATTTTTATCTTCATTCAAGAGGACTGCGCCCTCACCTCTAACCGATTCTGATATTAGGAACCTTCTACCTTTTTTCTTTGAGTAAAGAACAGTCGGATGAATCTGAATATAGTCTATATTTTCAAGTTTTATTTTATGTCTTAATGCGATTGCAAAGCTGTCACCTGAAATGTGTGGAAAATTCGTTGAGTTTTTAAACACTCCACCAATTCCGCCCGTTGCAAGTATAATGGATTTTCCGTAACACGCTGAAATGCCGTTGAAATCTTTCATAACAATTCCTTGACATTCATTGTCTTTTGCTACAATATCTACCATTGTCGTATTTTCTAGTATCGTTATGTTTTTACAGGTTCTAACTTTTGTAAGTAGCTTTGATACAATTTCTTTACCTGTAACGTCCTGGTGATGCAATATTCGATAGGTAGAATGTCCGCCTTCTCTTGTATAATCTAACTGACCAGCCTCGTTCTTATCAAAATCAACTCCAACTTTAATTAGTTGCTGTATAATACCATTTGATGAACGGATCATTTTCTCTACTGATTCTGGTCTGTTTTCAAAATGTCCGGCTTTCATTGTATCTTCATAATAAGCATTATAATCGTCAGCTCTAAGTAGTGTTGAAATACCACCTTGCGCAAGATAAGAATCACTATTTTCAATCGTATCCTTTGTAATCATTAATATTTTGTAATTCACAGGAAATGAGATTGCAGTAAATAATCCTGCTGCTCCTGTACCTACAATTATCACATCATATTCTTTACGCTCCATTGTGTACCTCTTATTTTGCCAGCTCTAACATCCTGATTAAAGGTGCATTCGCAGCAATTCTTTTTTCTTCATCAATTTCTACAGTTGGTGACATATTTTCTAAACATTTTGCTATTTTTTCTAATGTAATCTTCTTCATATTAGGACAATATTGACGATGCCCTACTGAGTAGAACGATTTATCAGGATTCTTTTGCTTTAATTCATATAAAACGCCCATTTCTGTGCATATAAGAAACTCACTATCACTACTAGCAGTTGCATAGTCGATAATCCCTGAAGTACTTCCAATATAATCTGCCAATTCAAGTACTTCCATCTTACATTCGGGATGCACGAGTACCTTCATTTCTGGTTTCGCCGCTTTGGCCTTTAACACATTTTCCTTCGAAATACTGGTATGTACATGGCAAAATCCATCGTTAAATATAAAGTTTTTATCTGGAACTTTTGATGCTATATATCTTCCTAAATTCTCATCTGGAATAAAATAAATGTTTTTATTCGGTAATGCATTTACAATTTTGAGTGCATTGGCGCTCGTTACACATACATCCGAGTATGTCTTTAATTCTGCAGTTGAATTGATGTAACAAACCACTGCCAAATCTTCGTATTTTCCACGCGTCTCCTTGATTTTATCAATATCTGCCATATGTGCCATTGGACAATCCGCGCCTTCCTCTGGAAGTAATACGGTTTTTCGAGGATTTAAAATCTTAGCACTTTCTCCCATAAAACTAACACCTGCAAAGCAAATTGTTTTCTGCGGAATTTCCATGGCTATTTTACTTAGATAATATGAGTCACCAATATAATCTGCAATGGCTTGTACCTCATCACTTACATAATAATGTGCAAGAATTACAGCATCTTTCTCTTTCTTTAGTTGTTCAATTCTTGTTACTATTTCATTCATTGTAAGGTGTCTCCTTTTTTTAATCTTGATGTATATTATACTATGGCACTATTTATTTTATTTGTCAATACATGTGTATTGTCAGTTGTCTTGTCAATCGCTATGTTCACAATCTATTAACTTTAACTCAAAATAAACGTCGGCATATTCATTGTTATTATATTTGTCAATTTGTTTGAATCCATATTTCTTATACAAATGGTGCGCTTGATTGGCAAATAAGCACCAAAAACAACCATTCTGCATATAGTGCTTTTCAACATCAGCTGTATCAATGTGTCTCCCATCCTGTGAATAACCCCAACCCAAAGCTACAAAGCATTTCTCGAAAAACTCCATAACTTGCCATTGCATATCTTAAAATCATTCCTTTGCCTGTGCAAAATCATTTGACGGTATGCTAAAGTTACTTATGGATTCATTTTATGCGTTAAGATCAAAAGTTCTACTGTCTGACGAACGAAGTGAGGAGTTTAGAACTTTTGATCTTGCCCTTAGCATAAAATGAATCCATTAGTAACTTGCATACAAGGATATGATTTAGCACAGGCAAAGGAATGATTTTTGGTCCCCCTCGGCCGAGTTTTGCCTTACCCCAAAATCCCCTTTATCAGGAAAAATCCAAGGACTGCACAACCAAGTACAATTCTGTACCAGCCAAATATTTTGAAATCATGTTTCTTAACATATCCTGTGAGTGCCTTAATGATAACCATAGAAACAGCAAATGCAACTGCCATTCCTACAAACAGCACAGTTCCTTCAATCATCGTAAATGAGAATCCAAATTTAGCTATCTTAAGTAGACTTGCACCAAACATTACAGGCACTGCTAAAAAGAATGTAAATTCTGTAGCAATACCCCTAGACACGCCAACCATCATTGCTCCAATAATCGTTGCACCGGAACGAGAAGTACCTGGAAATACTGCTGAAACTAATTGGAAAAGTCCAATTATAATTGCATCTTTATATGTAATATCTGCAATCGATATAACCCTAGGCTTTTTGCCTGCATTTTTATTTTCAACTATAATGAACCAAATTCCAACTACAATCAATGCGATTGAAACGGTCTGGTAATTATAGAATAATTCATCAATTTTATCATCCCACAAAAGACCAACAACTGCTGCAGGTATACATGCAATCAATATTTTAAACCACATTACAAATATATCTTTTTTAATTACAGATTCATTACCCTTTCTTCGAATAGCGAATGGAAATAATTTGTTCCAGAACAGTACTACAACCGCAAGCACTGCGCCAAACTGAATTACTACCAAAAACATCTTCTTAAATTCCTCAGACATATTTTGATGGAGAAATTGATTCACCAAAATCATATGGCCCGTACTACTTATTGGTAACCATTCTGTAACGCCCTCAACAATTCCTAAAATAATTGCCTTTAAAATCTCAATAATCTGCATTTCCCTCTTACCTCATTTTCTTTTATTTTATAATTGATTTTTTAATTCGTTCGAAATTCATTCTGAATATTCATTCTGAAAATTACCTTTGAAATATTTTTTATAAAACAATATTATACTATATTCTAGTAAAATATACATCAAGATTGTATGTTAAGTATCTCATTTTTTCTCTTATAATAAAAATAGTACGGAAGCTCTGCCAGAAGCATTGCAATCCAACCAATAAAGCAAGCATATGCAACACCTGTCATTCCAAATCGAGGAGCTAGTATAAATACAGCTAACACACGAAAAATCATCTGAACTAGAGTACTTATCAAGGTTATCTTCATATTTCCCATACCACGGAAAAATCCCTGGATCACATTTGTAAATGCAGGTAGTAGATAAAATATTGCCATCAAATGCAGATAACTAGTACCCATTACTACAATTTGAGAATCGCCCCCTGTTGCGAATAATCTCATAATTGGTACTGCACCAAAATAGGTTACTGCGCATATAAACACCCAGTAAATCATTTCAAGCTTAATTCCTCCGTGAAAACCCTTCATAATACGGTCCTTTTTTTTCGCGCCACGGTTTTGCGCCACGAAAGTGGTAACACTTTGTGCAATGCTTTGTTGTGGTGTAAATGCAAAATCATCCACTCTATTTACCGCATTAAAGGTCGCAATCGCATCAATACCGAGTGGATTGATTACACCTTGAATGACCAATTTCCCGATATAGAGGCAACTTTGCTGTAGTGCAGTTGCCCATGCATAGTGAATCGTCCTTTTTAGTAATTTTGTCTCTATGCGCAGTTCATTTACTTTCAAACGTAGTAACGGCACTTTTTTATAAATATAACACAGACACAATATTGCTGACACCGCTTCTGCAATTATAGTAGCAAGCGCAGCACCTGTAACGCCTAACCCGAATCCAGCAACAAAAACCATATCAAGGCATCCATTTAACACCGCTGCAATCGCTAAGAATATAAGTGGTGTCTTAGAATCCCCGATACTCTTAAGTGCGGATGCAAATGCATTATAAAAGAAAGTAAATATAAGCCCCATAAGAATGATTTGCAAGTAACTTGTTGCAGAAGCAAGAATCTCTTCTGGCACTCCCATGATGTTTAAAATTGGCCTTGCCAACAAAATTCCAACGAAACTAATAATTAATATGAAAAAAGCTCCAAATACTAATGTTGTTGCAACTTCTTTTCTAAACTTTTCCTTATCGCCAGCACCAAAAAATTCACTCATCAGTACCGATGCTCCAAGGCATATTCCTATTATAAAAAATATCATTATATTCATAACCGGATTGGCTGTACCAACGGCTGCCAATGCTTCTTTTCCAGCATATCTTCCAACAATAATTGAATCCACTGCGTTATATGTAAGTTGAAAAAGGTTACCTAAAATCAATGGAATTGTATATTTCACCAAATGGCTAGAGATACTTCCTGTCGTCATGTTGTTCATTCATCTACCACCATTTATCCAAAAGATAAAGTTACTGCCATATTTTACTTTCGTAAATTACTTCAGTAACTTTAAGATTATATTTCTTTGTATATTTTATACAATTATGAATGTACTTCTAAATTCTACTTTGCCTGTTCAAACAACATATCTTCTAATGCTTCATCACTTTCATCAATCCAAACAGCTTCCTCTATTTCATTTAGCCCAAGAAACTTAGCTAAACTTTGTGTATCATCACTTCTACTCCACTGACTTGTATATCGATGAATTTCTTCAAATTCGATTTCTCCAGATAGGTATAATTCTTTAAAATTCATTGTATTTCTCCTGTCCATTGTGTATTTACTTAAATGCATTATAAACCCAATATTGAATTTACACAACCATCCAAATGCACTTCACTTAGCTGTATGATTCAAATGCACTTAACTAAGCTATATGATTCAAATGCACTTCACTTAGCTACCTTATAATTAATTTTATAATAAATAGTATAATCATAATCCAAATTATTATAATCGGAATCGCATAATACCATTTTTTAGTCTTGCCCACGGTCCATAGTTTTTCGGATTCCGCCCTACACTGTTCAAATACATCTTTGGGAATCAACTTTATGGTTAAGGCAATCATTGCTGGTAATATAATCATATCGTCAAGATATCCAAGTACTGGGATAAAGTCAGGGATTAAGTCGATCGGCGATAATGCATATCCAACTGTCATGGCTGCAAGTGCCTTAGCATACCATGGTGTTTGCGGATGTTTAAGAGCGACATATATGACTTTAATATCTTTTATTAAATTTTTTGCTCGTTCTTTAAAATTCTTTTTTTCATGCATTAAGCAAGCATAATAAAATATGCTTGCTTAATGATCTCCAATTCCATTTTTCTATTAGTTTTATATCTAGTATTACAATTAACTTTATATCTAGCATTATAACAAACAAAACATATACATAAAAGTAAATTATAACGAAAAATCTTTTTTCGTAAACCTTACGATTCCAGCCGTAAATAATATGATTGCAATGACTGCTAATGCAATATTATAGACCGCCACGCCACTTTCCCCTGCTATAATTTGATCCTTTGGAAACAAAGTATATAACGAAAAGAACTTTAAAACGCGCAATTTATCTCCCATATTAGCGAGCATCGTTATCAAGAAAAATACTAGCGGGATCCCTGCTCCATAGGAATAGAAGTTTTTAGAATCATTAAAGAAGCAGGCCGCAAAAAATACGATTCCAGCAATTGCTAATTGTAAGAGCAGTGTACTAGCATTTAAAATAATATACTTACTATAATCTAACGCTCCTGGAAACATTGATTCGCTGCACACAATACCAAATATGGTTATTACAGTCATTAGAATAACAACTCCTGCAATCATCGAGATTGCTTGCGTTACGATAATCTTGCGCCTTGAATTAGGTGATGCTAATAAACATGCCATCGACCCACTATCAACATAATTCATAACAAGACTATTTCCAATTACAATTATAAATATCAAAGGGAATACTAACATAAGGAACCCGTACAAATATATGTTTATAAATTCAATCAGATTTGTGGCCATCCCACTCATCCCGAACGCTTGTAGCATACCTGGCATTGCCTTTTGATAATCCTCTAACATACTCATAAGTGATGGAGTATACATATATATAATAACTCCAGTATACATTCCAAGCACTGCAATAAATATGATCAAAGGCTTAAGCATTTGCAATGCATTTCTTTTTAACAAAGGAAATGTTATCATCTTATTCACCATCCTTTCCGTAAAAGTGCATAAATATTTCTTCAAGTGACTGTTTTTTAATATCCAAATCTTTTATCTCATATTTCGTTAGCTTATGTAGGAATTCATTTACATTATTTTTTACTTTTATAGATATCTGTAATCCATCAATATCGACAATATCAAAGTTTTCTAGCTTAATCGCTTCTATTTCCTTTAAACTATTTAATGTAACACTAAAAATCTTACTTCGCTTCTTTGCTAAGCTTTCCATATTTTCAATTGCAACGATTTTGCCATCTCTAATAATGGCTGTTCTGTCGCATGTACGCTCGATTTCTTCAAATATATGAGAAGACATAAATATCGTCCTACCCTTTTTCTTTTCTTCCAATATCAAGTCGATAAAACGGTTTTGCATAAGCGGATCCAACCCACTCGTTGGTTCATCTAATATGAGCACTTCAGGATTTGTCATAAATGCAGTAATGATCGCAATTTTTTGCTTCATACCTTTTGACATCTTTTTCACTTTACCACGTGGGTCCAGTTCAAATAGCTCTATCAATTCTTCAATTCTCGTCGTGTCCTTAACGCCCTTCATGGCTGCAATGAAATCAATTAATTGTCTGCCTTTCAAATCATCTAAAAATGCGATTTCACCTGCAAGATATCCAAGATGTTCTTGGATCTTAGCCGCATCCTGAAAGCAATCCAACTCAAGAATAGAACAACTCCCACTATCGGGTCTAATAAATCCAAGTAAATTTCGAATGGTTGTTGTTTTCCCCGCGCCATTTGGCCCAAGGAATCCAAAAACTTCACCCTCCTTTACTTCTATATTAACATTGAAGATTCCTTTTCCATTCCCATAATCTTTTGTGAGATTATTAATATTAATTACTCCCATCTTCATCACCCTTTCTGTATTAATTTTCTATTTATTTTCAATTGATTTTTTATTTATTTTCTTTTTAGTTACTTTATTAGTATTATTGTTATTTATGGCGGTCTTACTTATCTTAAATTCAGTTAACATCTGATTCAAGCTATTTGTTTCATCCTTATATAAAAGTTGCAATCCAAACCATAACATAGCGTAATAGATTAGCATTATCACAAGAAACACAACTTCAATCCATTCTGGTAGTCCACGATACCAATTGAAAATCCTTCCAATAATCACTGTTAGTGTTACAGGGCCTACACTCCATAAAAGCGCCCTTATTTTAAATTCCAAATCAGAATATATTTTTTCTCTAAAGAATAACAATTTCTGCATCCAAGAAATAAAATAACTGAGCAAAAACATTTCAAATATAATCTCATACGGGACATCTTTTATTCCATATACATATAATTCCAAGCCAAATAAAAACACCATAGATATTGCATGAACACAAGCAAAAAATTCCACATCTGCTTCTGATCTCATCCATTTTTTCATCTTACTCATCTGCTCTGCCCTCCTTCAAATACGCCCGTAGCATTTTTGCGTAATGCCTAGATATTACAACTTCCTCACCATTTTCAAGTGATGCAGTAATCCTATTACCCATCTCACTTTTAAATTTTTCGATATAATTTAGATTTAGGATCATCGCTTTACTACATCTGAAAAATTCCTGATACTCAAGTAACTTTTCTAATTTCTCCAAGCTATATGTAACACTACACACGTTATTCTGCAAATACGCGAATATCTTGTTATCAACACACTCAAAATAATAGACTTCACTTGGTCTAAACAGATATGTTTGATTATCGCAAATGCCTGTTAACTTCTGATATTTAAATTCCAGCAATGATTTTATCTGCTGAACTTCTTCATCTTCTTCTCTACAACGGATTATTATTTCTTTTTCACTATTTTGAGTATACTCCACGCGAATATTCATAATGATTTTCTCCATGAAAACTTACATTTTTATTGTAATTTTTCTTCCTTTATTCTTTCTTCTTTCTTTCTCTTAATTTACTTTAATTTTGTTAAAAGTGCAATGCCCGATACGGTATGAGGTTATTTTCTAGTGGTAAGATGCATAAACACCCACAGGACAAACTTTTTCTGTCTGTTCTATGGGTGTATTATCTTATTTCATAGTATTGAATTTTTCAAACACATCTGCTATTGATTTATCAGCATGCTTGATAATCTTATATTTTGCTTTACCAATTTCTATATAATTGTCACTTATAAATACATCTAAAGTTTGTTTACTATCTTCATATATAGTAAATCGATACGACCAACCAGTCGATTTTGGGTTTAGAACTCTTATCATGCTAATTTGCGAAAGATAATTTGTAAGGTAGTCAATTGCTTCATTACCGATGACCATATGCGTATTCCCAGTATTCCCGCTCATTGAGGTGATTGAGCTTATTTGGGGTGAGTCAATATCACAAAATGATTTGATTGATTTTGGTCCCATAAATATTTTAAATAAAACTAACACTATAATGACTACAATAACTATAATCACAATTGGTTTAATTTTTGCCTTCATGGCATCCCCTCCCAATTCTATATATTATGAATCAATCTCATATTAATTGTGCAAAATCAATAACCATGCGTATTCCTAAATTCAGTCATATATGCATTCATTTCATCCCATGTCATCTTACAATTGTAATTATCCAAAAACTGCTGCCAATCAGATATTAAACCTTCTATTCCGTTTTGATTAAATAAATAATAGATACTATCATCATATCCATCCACCATTTTCATTACATTTTCAAGGCCATAGGTCTGTACCAGATATGTAACGAAGGAGTTACTGCATCCCACCCCAAAATTTGTTAAATCAAGAGATGAGGTTGTATACGATCCATAAGTGAATCCATACCAGAATAATCCTTTTGTTCCTATGTTTGATTTTAATTTAGGATTGTTCTCAAACATTTTTGAATGCTCAATTACATAGTTATGAATATCTAAACCGTAATTACAGGAATTAATTCCCATTCCTAGGAAGTTTTGCATGTATTCATTAAGGCCAGTCCTCAAAGGTCCTGAGTACGATCCAGATTTCGCACTATCTTTCTTATATGTAATTAGATCTGTCAGTGCATGGACGATCGGAACAATATTATGTTCAAACATAGCACTGCTGAGCGTCATCTCGTATATATACGCCTTCGGTGTATATTCCCTTAGTCCACCATAATTAGCACCGGGCATAGTTTCCTCAAATTCCTCCAAGTATTGCAATTTCGTATATTTTTCATAATACTCTTTTCCATGAACAACTAATTTTATATAAATAGTATCTTTGCCTTTAATTTGTTGACACCAGTCTTGCTTGTTCAGTAATTTGGCAATCTCATCAATATATTTGCATACTGCATCTTCAAACGCTCCTTGTGTTTTATACACTGCATTGGTTAAGTCATACTTTTCCCAATATTTTTCTTCATATAAAAATTTAATTTTAAATCCACATGCAATTTTATCTTGAACTGAATTTGTGACTGTTGCGCTTTCTGTTGTGCTTTCAGTACTGATATCTGACTTTGATTCAGTCGAGATAACTTTTTCCCCATTTAATGTAACTATTATTGCGATTATAGATATAATCAATATTACAGCAATTAAAATCACTCCTATTAATTGCTTTTTCTTTTTTAAAATGTTTCGCATCTTATCCTTACGTTTCCCCATTATTTTACCTTCCCATGGTTTTTATGTTTAATTAAAATAAAAAAAGCCACAAAAATAAATTAATATTTTTGCAGCCACAATTTATAAGGTAGAATTCTAACTTTTGTTACCTAAATATTTTCCCCTAATAAATAGACTTTAGCATGTTAATTTATCCCCAAATTTATAATACCTTATTGTATGGGAATTATCAATGAAAATATAGGAGTCAATTTGTTATTTAGCGCGGCTAACCAAGTGCTATAATAATAAAAATAGCCTAAAATCATTTTATATTTTCAGTATTTTTCAGTGAACTATATATGGGAATTTTAAAGTTCTGTCCAATCCTCAACTATAGCTTTTAATAAATAATATAATTCTTCCTTTTTTGTCAATCTCTCACCCCACTCATAGACAAGATTTACATTTACTCTAAATTTCACTTATTCTTTTATGCAAATCTTGGTCAAATCCTCCATCGAACCACTCCACCCATCACCATCTTCATTTAATCCATGAATATTAAAAATGGAATAATTCCCTGTTTCAATCTGGGATTTTGGATCCTTTATTTGTGTAAGATTTCCATCTTTTTTCACATAAAGCATATTAATATTTTCAAAGGTGCTTTCTTCATTAAGGTTTTCTACACTTCCCGAAAAATATATATCCCACCCGCAATAATTTTTTTTATCTAATAAGGATATATCTAAATCATTAAATAAACGTTTCGACTTCTCTAAGGTTGTTTTATTCATATATATGAGAGCATTGTCAGTTTTGTATTTTCTTACCTCAATTAATAATTTATTTTTTCCCACGAAATTAGCAATAATAATCTCATAAACAGAGTGCGTTTTGGGATCATACAAATTCATGGAGCTACCTCCACGAGAGATGTTTTTAATGGACCCATCCGTTATTACGGTAATACAAATATCACTAACGACAGTTTCATCGGATAAATTCCACTTATCCGTTACAATCCTTTCGACCTCGTTAAGTACATGATTAACATCCACTGGACTAATCTCTGTGTTTTTGAAGTTGGGATCCGGAAATAGTTTACTTAAACCTTTAAAATTAGAAAGGCAAAAGAAGGTCAGAAGTAAGGTTAATACTACAGCAAATATGGAAGTAATAACTAAATTAGTTTTATTTCTCTTTTTTATAGTTTTCAGCGGATTCACTTCATCTCTATATTTTAACTGTCCGCCATTAGGAATATCACTTTTTAGATTTTCCAATTCAATTTTACAGTCAATGCATTCTTGCAAATGCTCCTCCACAGACTTTTTTGACTCAGATGAACATGCATCGTCTATATACAATGGTAATAAATCCTTTATAATTTTACAATTTTGTTTCATATTAACCCTCCTCGTTTTCCAACATTGATTTTAGTTGATTTTTGGCTCTATAATACGTTACTCTTGCCCAGCTTTCTGATTTTGAAAAAATATCTGCTATATCCTTTAACGACAGTTCACTAAAATGTCTTAACATAAACACTTCCTTATAGGGTTCACTTAAATTATGTAAAGATTTGTGAATATGCTTTAAATTGTCTTTTTGTTCAAAATACTCCGATATAGAGTAATCAGATGGGATTGTCTCTGTTAGTTCAGTTGCATTGTATTTTTTTTTATTTCTAAGATAGTCAAAATAGCAGTTCTTAGCAATGCTGCATAGCCAGACGGATAATTGGGAATTTCCTTTAAAAGATTTTAAGTTTTTATATGCCCGATAAAAGGTCTCTTGTGTAAGCTCTTCTGCGAGATGAAAATCTTCCGTTATAGTCATAAGATATCCATAGACTTGTTTGGCGTATTTTGAATATACTTCCTCAAACTCCCTCATTTGACCACCTCCTAATGATAGTTAGACGGATTAATATATAAAACGTTACAAATAATTTATGCTTTATAGTTTTTTACTGGTTTCTACTGGTTTCTACTGGTTTCTACTGGTTCTAAGTCCCAGCTATTAACAGAAGATAAAATAATAAGGTTTCCTGCAATCGGTGTTTGTCACCTCTGCAACCAATTTTATCTACTAAATTTTACCATAACCCTATTTAATTATTAATTATACACCTAAAAGTATCCTTAATAAAAAGCCAAAAATTTATTTTTAATTATTTAACTTCCCTATTTCTTTTTTAATACAGTATATATGTAATTAAAAATATAATAAAGAAGGATTGATTAATAAATACATTTAATAAAGAAAGAGAACTCATTTTGTTGACACCCACAGAAGATGTTCTGATGGATGAATCAACCGTAACCCGCATCTTTAGCCTGACCTACACTAGTAGGAAAGACTTTTTAGCTCTGATTATTCTAAGCTGTAAGCCCGACGGTCTGATGAAGTAAGACGGGGTGCACTTTACCTAGCAACGCTTAGCTGTAATTGAAAAATACTTCAAAAGCCTTACGTCTCATGTCCCCATTCAAACAATCTAATTGCCAATGCTTTATAAACATAATATTCAAAAAGGTAATCAAGGGTAATCAAACTCTATAAAAACAAAAAACGCTCAAACCCTTTTAAATACTAAGGTTTGAGCGAATAATATGAAGCGCGAGACGGCGCACGAGGTCCAGTGGACCTCGGCTATGCGTGGACCGAAGCGAAGCGTAGACAATCGAACTTCGAGTCCAGGATTGGACTCGAAAAAGGTAAGAGGACATCCATTCGGATGTCCTCTTACCTTTTTTAAGCGCGAGACGGGAATCGGACCCGCGACCCTCTCCTTGGCAAGGAGATGCTCTACCGCTGAGCCACTCGCGCGTGTTGCATATAGTTGTGTGCGTCTTACAGGCACATTTAGTAATATACTATATGCGATTAATTTTGTCAATATATTTTTCTGTGTTGAGCCCACATTTTTCTGTGTTAAACCCACATTTCTATCCATTGTTGTGGCAATTGTCACGTCAATCGTTGTTCAGTAGATGTGTACATTTCTGCTTCAACTGATTCTTATTTCCTAATTTGCGTATCATCTTTATGTATTGTCCACTTTTGTTCAGAGATTTTTCTTGCAATCAGCCTTTTATCCACTGATTCTCTAATGAGTGTATAACAAACTGAACATAAAGGAATAAATATTATCATTCCAGCAATTCCCATCAGGTTAGCGCCAATTGTTACTGCAAACAATACCCAAATTGATGGTAGACCAACAGATCCGCCTACGACATGAGGATATATTAAATTCCCCTCTATCTGCTGCAATACAAAAAATAAAATTACAAATCCAATTGCTTGAACTGGACTAATGATTACAATCAATAAGAATCCAACAATCAAGCCCACCAATGACCCAAATATAGGCACAAGTGCAGTTAATGCAATCAGCACGCCCATCATCCATGCATACGGCATTCTAAATATTGTCATTGAAACAAAGAACATCGTTCCTAATATTACCGCTTCCAGGCACTGCCCCGATAAAAATCCAGAAAATGTTGTATTTGATAATTTGCCAACATATATAACCCTATCGACAACTTTCACTGGTAATATCGCATACATGATTTTTTTAGCCTGGCGACTTAACTTTTCTTTTTGAAATAATACGTATATTGCAAATGTAAAACTAATAAAAAATGTTATTATACTACTTAAAACTCCACCAACGATTCCGAATGTTGAATCAAGAAACCCAATTGCTACATTTTGTAGAAATTTCACGGCAGTGTTAGTCATCGTATCTAAATTAATATTATTCTGGTCTATCAATCCCTTAAATTGTGGCCACTGCGTATTTAAAGACTCTAGATATTGCTTGGCATCCGCATAAGCACTTGGAATCTGTTTAATTAATGAATTGCAAGTCCTTATTAACTCTGGAACAACAACTAGCATTACAACTAAAATAATGCAAACCACGATTAATATCGTAACAAATAATGAAATTCCTCTTTTTATACTGTTTGACTTTAATTTTAACTTTCCAAACAATTTTACCTCTATCTGCTTCATAGGTACATTTAGTATAAATGCAATCGCAGCACCTAAAACAAATGGAAACAATAGGTTTAACCCTGACTGAGCAAAACCGATAATACCCGATATATTCTGTAATCCAACGTAAAACAGAATTCCCGCAAACACTACAAACAACATATTCTTATTATTTTTATATATAAATTCCACTATTACTCCTATCTCCTACCTAATGTAAATCAAATTTAACGACTATTTAATGCATGTTACAAATCCATCACTTATCATAGCTAGCATGTATTTTACTATATTTGGGTCAAACTGTTTACCTGTAAACAGTACTAATTCAGACAGTATATTATCATCTTTTAGTTTTGGTCTATAACATCTATCACTTGACATTGCATCATATGCGTCTGCAATACATATGATTCTTGCAAACAAAGGTATGTTTTCACCTTGCAAGCCTAATGGATATCCACCTCCCGCATATTGTTCATGGTGATACATTGCGCCATCCCCAATTCCCGGGATTGCAGAAAAATCCTTTAGGATCTCTCCACCAATTGTTGTATGCATTTCAATGATCATTCTTTCTTTATCTGTTAATTTTCCAGGCTTGTTCAAAACATCATCTGATATCCCTATTTTACCTATATCATGCAGTAATGCTATGTAATAAATTCTATCTAGATCTTTATCTGCTATTTCCATACGCCTGGCAATTTCTTTTGCATATTTTGCAACTCTATTGGAATGACCTTTTGTGTATGGATCCTTGGCATCAATGATATTGGCAAAAGTCTTTAACGATTGTACTATAATTCTCTTATCCTGTCTCTGCTTTGCTTTGAATTTTCTTACTCGTAATTCAAAAGCACTATATACTATAATCATCATTAATACTACAACCAACATAATTGACAATATCCAAAATAATGGGTAATGCTGAATCTCATATATTTTATGCGCATATATTGTGATATTTTTTGCATTGAAATCGGAAGGTGTATACATGACAAATCCAAATGTGATTGAATTATTCTTAAGAACATTTACATCGTAATCGACTGCTTTAATTGTTATCCAATTATCTTCCAATATATACACGCCTTTCCAAGAACTATCAATATAACTCTGTTCAGGCACCTGTATCTCTATTTTCCAATCTGTAATATCGATTCCCGTATTATTATAAAACACTCCATCATATTGAGCACCTATACTACCATACGCATCTATCCAACTTTTCCCTTGATTAAATTTTACATAGAATTCGTTATCTTTACCATCCTCTTCGGAAACGTCTTCAACAAGTTTTATCTCATCATTTTTCTGTTGCTTTACAACACTCCCTAATATCAAAAATCCTAATCCGATGGCTAAAAGTATAGCCAGAATAACGTAAATAAAGTATCTCTTTTCTCTCATAGTATCCCCCACCAATGATTTCTAAAGTAATATTTTATATTCTACCCATATTTAATAATATATAGTATTAATTATATCATAGACGTTATTATATTTCTATTTCTATTTTAATTTCTATTTAGATTTTTATTTTGCCTTAAATTTTGATTCCCTTCATTGTCCAATACTAATTAGGTTCACTCTTTTATTTATTGCAATTAATTGGTATTTCTTATATAATTTGTATATGTTTTAAGGAGGAATATATTGAATAAAATACTTAAGAAATTTATTATATTTTTAAGTCTACTGGTAATTGCCAGCGGTACCTATTTTGCATACATTCATTTTTATAAACCATGGTCAGATTCTAAAAGAGCAAGTTTGGAAGCAGATTCCAATAAAGTCCTAGATGATGAATTATATATTGAACCAGACAATATTAAAGACCTTCAGTTATCTACGGATGCAGAAAATGTAGCGCCTTCTATCGCAGCAACATCTGCAGCTGCAAATGTTAAATCCAAGCAATTGCCAGTAGAATATATCAGTCAGCTTCCAGAACTACCTACTGGATGTGAGATTACTTCGCTAGCAGAAGTCCTTAATTATCTAGGGTACGAAGTTGATAAGGAATATCTTGCCGAAAATGATCTCAAGATGATTGATGATTTAAGTGGTTCCTTTAATTCTTATTTTATTGGTTCCCCATGGTCAGAAAGTGGTTGGGGCTGTTTTGCGCCTGCCATTACGAATGCTGGTAACAAATACCTCACCAGTATCAAATCTTCTAAAAAGGCCTATAACATCAGTGGTTCTACGCTAAGCCAGCTTTTGGCAGAAATTCGAAATGGCAACCCCGTTATTGTTTGGGTTACCACTAGATTAGATGAACGTACGATATTTGATAATATTGAAATGGATAATGGCACAATTTTTAAATGGCCTGAAAATGAGCATTGTGTTGTACTCATTGGATACGATTTAAATTCACCTCAGACTGTAACCGTAGCCGACCCACTCGCTGGTGTCGTAGAGAGGACTTATTCCCAGTTTAATTCAAGATATAATGAATTGGGTAAAAGGGCCGTAGTTATAAAATAGGCAATCCCAAATAATTCAAATAGCGGACAAGTTCTTCCTCCCAAAACGGCCACACATGTCCTAGTCCTTCTATTTGGTCATAGGTATAGTCATATTTATCAGGCATCTCTTCAAAGCATTTTTTTACCATAAGATTCATATCAAGCCAAGGATCTTCACTGCCACAAGCGTGATATATCCTTGGTCGTTCTATGTCTTGAAGTGCTAGCATATGTGCCTGATATTTGACACCATATTCATTTTGATTTAAATCGGTGTCGCCAAACAAGCGAATTCTGGTTTTTGATTTCTCCGAATTATCATTCGCAAAATCGGCATCTGCTTTATCGCCTGCTGAAAATGCACCAACAGAGCCGAATTTTTCAGGATATTTCAATGCAGTATGAAGGCAACCGTATCCACCGTTTGATAATCCGCAAATATAGTTGTCTTCTCTTTTAGAGGAGAGAATCGGAAACATATTCCACATAGTCTTTGGCAATTCGTCGCCTACATAACTTCCATATTTTCCACCGATATTCATATCCACAAAACATGATTCATGGACATTGGGCAGAATTGCCGCAAATCCTCTTTCATTTACATATTCCACAATTTTAGTATGATATAACCATCCGGTATGGTCACCGCTACCGCCATGATAGAGCCATAGCGTCTTTAGTTTCTTCTCTTTGGGAATCTCGTCTGGAAGAATTACATAACATTCCATATTATATTTTAAATTTATAGAAAATATATTTGTTCGAATAACTGCCATGTCACTTAACCTCCCTTTCCTGCACAAACCATTCTATAGCTCTTTTTATGCATTGATCCCAGTAATCAAAATCATGTTTGCCCTCTGTCTTTTCCATTCTGACAGAATATCCGAGTTTTTTCATATGAGCATACATCTCTTCATTCATTTCACAGCGATTGTCCTGTTCGCCGCACATAATCAGATATTTTATATCATTTGTGGATTGTTCTGACATATAAAATAAATCATTCTTGCTTTTCACTAATTCTTCTCGTTCTCCAAATACACGTTGCATATCAATACCCTGTGGGTGGTCATATCGCTGTAGGACGTCAAGTGTGCCGCTAAAGGAAGCCACGTAGCCAAACAATTCTGGATGGTTCAGTGAATTCACAAATGCTCCATAGCCGCCCATAGACATCCCTGCAATCATGCGATCCTGCTTGCATGCTGACAATGAAAACCAACGTTCGCAAAGTTCTGGTAATTCCTGACTGATATAATCCATATAGTTTTTTCCTTGGTTTTGGTTTACATAAAAGCTATTGTTTCCGGATGGCATAATAACTGCCACATTTTTACCTTCAACATAATCCGCAATTCTTGTCTTTAATAGCCATGTGGTTTTATCACCGCCTGCACCGTGTAAAAGATAAATCGTTTTATAATTTCCATGTCCTTGTGGCATCAGTATATCAACCGATACCGGCATGTGTAATACCTTTGAATCAAAATCTGCGCTAAGCCATGCCATTTTTTCTGCTCCTTTGATAGGTTTATATGATTCTGCCCTTTCCGAACAGTATAGCATGGATTAAATGGTTTTTAAATATTGGGAATAACTGATTTTATATCTTTTTCTTGCTATATAAATGCATATTACTTATAATTTATTTATATAATCCGATATTAATTTTACATTTATGTTTACAGATTTTCTTATAGTTTGTATTACAGTTTTTCTTATGGTTTGTATTTAAAAAAATTAATAGGTGCTAAACTCAGCACATGGAGGCATAACAGATGCGCATTCTTATATATAACGAAGGACGAGATGAAAAAATAAAGCCTGAAGTTCTTCAGGTTTATCCAGACGGGATTGGTGCAATATTAGCTGATATTATACGCGAACTGCCCGATTATGAGCTACTTGATATTCTCTCAATGTATGACATTGAGGAGAAATTGACGGATGAGATATTAGAAATGACTGATGTGTTACTATATTGGTCTCATGGTGGTAACAAACAGTTTTTAGATGAATTGGCTCAGCGAATCCAATCCCATGTTCTTCGTGGAATGGGTTTCGTCGTCTTACACTCTGCCATTGGTTGTAAGGCCTTTAAATCGCTTATGGGTACAACCTGTTCCATCCATTACCGACATGATGATTTCGAACGCATGACCTGCTGCAATCCGCAGCATCCGATTGCCGCAGGCCTCCCTCTTCATATCGAATTAGAAAAGGAAGAAAGCTACGGAGAATTTATTGATGTACCAAAGCCTGATGACATCCTATATCTTGGTTGGTTTGATAGCGGCGAGGTCTGCCGAAGCGTCATGACTTGGAACCGTGGTTATGGCAAAGTAGTCTTCTTGCAACCCGGCCACGAAACAAATCCTTCCTACCATAACCCCTTAATTCAACAATTGATTCGTAATTCTTGCACCTGGGCCACCCGCACATTTCACCTCCCCAATCTCCCCACCGACTTCCACCAAGACCCAAGCCTACAAGCGAATCTTTGATTCCCTTAGCTTAGTTGCAAACTAGGTTTTAGTCTTGGTCTTGTCCATGGTCTTGTCCTTGGTCTTGTCCTTGGTCTTGTCCTTGGTCTTGTCCTTGGTCTTGTCCTTGGTCTTGTCCTTGGTCTTGTCCTTGGTTTTATCCTTGGTCTTGGTTTTGGTTTTATTCCCGCTTAGATTTAGTGTCAAACCTTATTTATTAATATGTAAATGTGAAAAAGAATTTATAATTATGCATTTCGCCGCTGACCGGCTGAGAACAGCGCCTTATGCTGTTCGAAGGAAAGGCAAGGCAAATACATAATTATAAATTCTTTTTCACTCAACACCTAAATAGGTTTTATCATGTAACTACTTTATTTACTTGTGACCATCTCCGATATCATACATAATTCCCCATAATTTCAAGTTCTTATTAAAACTTAATGTATAAATCACGCTTCTATTTTCGTATAATGCTGTAATTTCTACGATTCCATAACTATCATCTTCATTATCTTCTTGATAAACATTGGAAGATATGATTTTTTGAAATTTTCCTAAATTTTGTGCCGTTAGCGCTTTTTTCACATTCGTTATCGTTTCCAACGGCAAAGTGCTTTCTAAGTTATTTTTTATATATTCATTTTTAATTATCGTATCATCCTCCTCATTGAGAAGCGTTACGATTTTCTCTGCCATATTAACAAAACTTGTTTCTCCACTTTTGCTAAATATATTTTTAGAGATTGCTATCTCTCGAAAGATAACGATTGTACTAAAAATTCCCAATAGAACTACTACTGCTACTATAAAAAGGATAATCACTTTTTTCTTACTTGGTTTCCCAAATTCAAGCAGGTTTTCGTTAAATTCATTCGCAAGTTCCTTAGGCAATCCCATTCGCGCTTGGATTTCTTCCCATGCTTCTCCATTTTCAAGGGCACTTGTGATATCTGCCTGTAAATCCTGACATATGGCCTTCTTTTTTGCTTTGGTACACTTAAGATATCTTGAAATTTCTTTTATATATTGTCCCTGACGCATATATCCCCCATTCTACCGCAATCGTCGGTCTACAAAATTATCATTATGAGTATCTATTATTCATGCAAGATTTCTATTACTTTATCAGAAAATCCATTCCATAAGATTTTTAACGCTTCTAATGTTGCTCTTCCCTCATCTGTAATTGCATAGTATTTTCTAGATACTTCCTTGCCTGAGGGTATACTCCATCTACTAACGACCAGTCCATCATCTTCCAATCGATATAAAATAGGGTATAAGGTGCCTTCCTTCAGCGTAAACACACCATCACTTTTATCTTTTAATTCATTAATTAATTGATATCCGTACTTTTCTTCTTTGATTAGTAATTGTAGAACCAGGATCTCAAAAACACCTTTTTTTAGTTGTCGCTCATAATTTTTATTCAATTGTTCACCTCTATTACTTTGTATTGCTTATGCTTCTTTAAATTACTTTGTATTGCTAAGTACATTATATTGCAATGCATTTAGCATGTCAATACTCGCAATTATCTTTTATTGCCTTTTATTATAGTCCATATCCATTTATTCTATTTCATTACCTTTTTACCATGAATTAATTTAACTATAATTAACAACATACAAAAGATAGGTATCATCACCAATAGAATACTGGATAAATCTTTGAGCAAATAGCTTAATAAATCTTCTCAAATTCCGTCACTTTTTTGCTATTCTCCATGCTTATATGATGAACGAAAAAGGACCCATCCGAAAGGATGAATCCTCGTCTCTGCCATGTATAATCACTTTTGTCGTCTTCATTCAGCTACATTTACATCTACATTACCATCTACATTGCCACCTGCATATCCGCAGTTGCAATCGTGCTTGGGCGATGGGCGATCATAATCGTTGTTCGGTCCTTCATCAATGACTGAATCGCCTCTTGAACCAAATATTCTGACTCATTATCAAGTGCTGAAGTTGCCTCATCGAGTAAAAGAATTGGTGCATTTTTAAGAATCGCTCTAGCAATGGCAATTCGTTGCTTCTCACCACCAGAAAGATTTGCACCACGCTCGCCTGTCAGGGTATCATATCCTTGTGACTGCTTCAAAATGAAGTCATGCGCATTTGCCACCTTTGCTGCATTCACAATCTCTTCCATGGTAGTTCCCGCCCTACCATAAGAAATGTTTTCGGCGATGCTAACATTGTATAAATACGGATCCTGCGGCACGTAAGCAATCAACTCCCGAAGTTTATGTAATCCCATTTTCTCTAATGATATCCCATCAATATAGATTTTCCCCATTTCTGTGGGATAAAATCCTAGCAATAGCTTGGCAAGGGTACTCTTACCACGTCCGGAATGTCCCGTAATTGCTACTGACATTCCTTTTTCAACAGACAAACTAAAATCACTCAAAACCTTCTTATCACTCGTAGGATATCCGAATGTTATATGCTCCATTGAAACATAAGCACGTTGATCTGTCCGTTCATTCACACTTTGTTCCTTTCCATGTTCTACATAAGTGTTCGGTTCCTCTTCCACATCCAGGAATTCAAAAACTCGCTCGGTATTTACCAGGCAATTGACTAGTTCCGGCACATATCTTCCAATCTGCAAAAAATGCCAGCTAAAGATTCCATACAACATATACAAGGCCGTCAATGAACCAAGATCGACTACTCCCTCTCCAATGTAATAAACCCCAAGTCCCAAAAACACTAGCGAACAAAGCAAATTAAATGCATTGTTTAAAGCTGTTAGTAATGCTGAATACCAATTCTGTTTCTTTTCGGTCTGAGCACATTGCTGATTGGAATCATTATATTGCTGCAAAATTATATCCTTTACTGCAAATATTTTAATCATCTCAATGCCTTGCAAAATATTGGTCAGATTCTGAGTCATCCCTTTATTCATTTGGGACATTTTTGCGCTTACTCTCTTCATAGGCTTTACCATAAATGTATTCACCACCAAGGAAATAAAGTTAACGGCAAGCAATCCTGCTGTCAACTGAGGGCAAAGATAAAACATTGGAATCAAGTACACAACAACCATTAAAACTGGTGTAATAACACGTCGAAGTCTGGATCCAAATACATCTCCAGTTCTATTTGCATCATACATTAATTTTGACATAAAATCTCCAGTATGATGCGTTTCATAATATTGCATCGGAAGCTTAACAGATTTCATATAAACTAATTCAATGATTTTTGCAACTGCTCGCTTAGCCTCGTGGTTATAAATAACTGTTGAAAAAACCTGAATCACCATGACAATAGCGCCCTCCAGCAAATTTGTTACTAGAAGAAATGCCAACCCCTCTGATGATTTATTTTCAGCCATAGTGAATAAATCACGAATTAGAAATGAACTGATAATTTGAAATAGTCCTCCAAATATAGCCATAGAGAGAATAAATCCAAAATAGAAGAAGGCACGTTTTCCCATCATCGTCTTAATCAATCGAATCAGTGTTTTCGATAATTTCATTATATTTCACCCTCTTTTCCAATATCTTGTGTCTTACTCTGCGCCTCGTAAAGGTTGTAATATACGCCATTGGTTGCTAACAGCTCCTCATTGGTTCCACTCTCCACAATCTCCCCTTTTGAAAGTACCATAATGGTATCTGCATTTTCAATGGTAGACAATCTATGTGCTATGGTAATAACCGTTCTTCCCTTAGAAATACGGTCAATGGCCTCCTTTATCAGGTCCTCCGTTCCAACATCAATAGCCGAGGTTGGTTCATCCATGAGAAGAATTGGCGCATTTTTAAGAAATGCCCTGGCAATGGAAATTCTTTGCCTTTCACCTCCAGAGAGCCTAGCTCCTCGCTCCCCAGCCAACGTATCATATTGTTGTGGCAAACTAAGTATAAATTCATGAATATTTGCCATTTGACATGCTTCCTGAATTTCTTCTAGTGTGGCTCCCTTTCGACCATACACCACATTTTCGGCTATCGTTCCTGGAAATAAAAATACGCTTTGCGATACCAACGAATAAAGGTTCCTTGCCGCATCTAAATTCCAATCTTCAAAATTTCTACCACAAAGTATGTAACTTCCTAGTTGCTTTTGATAAAATCCACAAAGCAATTTAAAAATTGTTGACTTCCCTTCTCCTGAGCTGCCCACAAATGCTATATTTTCACCAGCTTTAATCTTGAAGCTGACATTTTTTAGAACTGGGTTATCATCATTGTACGAGAAATCCACATTTACAAATTCAATAACGGTTTCGCCTGAATTAACGCATGATTTCTCACATCCATTTCCAGATTCATTCTTAGATTCATTCCCAGATTCATTTCCAAATCCATTCTCGAATCCATTTCCAGATCCATTTACAGATCCATTTCCATTTCCATATCCATTCTTAGATCCATTCCCAGATCCATTTCCAACATAAGTCCCGCTAGGTTCGTTTTCCTGATTCATAATCTCTTCTAGACGCTGGATGGATACACCATTTTCGCGCGCTGTATTAAAAAGTCCCGGAAGCTCGCTCAAAGGATGAATAATTCTATCAAGCATCAAAACAAAATAAGTCATCTCACCCACGGTAATGGTACCGCTTAGCACCCTCATAAGTGCAAGTGTTGCCAAAATAATGTTTGGTAGCCAGTTAATTATACTCTGTAAAAGCCAAGCCACTGATGACATTCTGTTACGCTTAAATTCAAATTCTAGGAGCCCATCGTTGGCATCATAGATTTTCTTCTTCATCACATTCATCAGATTAAAGCTTCTGCCCACCACGATGCCTTGAATATTGTCATAAGCCGCAGCGTTTAGCACGTCGATTTTCTTCCATCTATTCCTCGCTAGATTTGCCATTCGCTTTGATGAATAATTAGATACCACAAGCACTAATGGATATCCCACCGCCAAAAATAGTACCAATACAAAATCCATCTTCCCAATTGAAATAATAATAGTAATTGCCTCAATTAATATTCTACAAATGTCAGGAAATGTTTCTGAAAAGAACTTTCCTGCTTCACCAATATCGGATATCAGCTTGTTCAAAATACTGCCTGTAGAATTCTGGTCATAGTACTTAAACTCCAGTTGCACCAATTTTCTCCCAGCTTCCTTACGAAACTGTGTCTTAATATTCACACTGAATTGAGACGCACACAAACTAGAAACCAAAGAGGCCGTAAATCCTATTCCAACAAATAGGAAGAGCTGACTCATAAAATGTGTATTGATAATGTCCGTCGCTTCTCCCGACAGCAGTGTATCAATCGCCTTGGCTATCAAACTGCTGCCCTTCACAATAACCGAGGTCAGCACATAGACTGCGATTAATTCGACTATTAGATAGGGTGAATTACGCAATGCAATCCTTCTAAATACATGATTCTTTTTCATCCCGTTTTTCCCCTCGTTCTTTATCTTTTGTGTAATTTGAAATATTTTCCAAATTCTATATTTCTAATAGATTACTTTTTCGTATGCGAATTGTCAACAACAAAAATGCTTTTTCCATTTTCTATTTATAAACGCAAAAGGCCCGCCGTGTTACGCATGCGATAAAAGTATCACCTAGGCTTGGCGGGGTCGATTGTTTATTTTATACCATTTAAATTTTCTAATTGATTGCTATGCTAGTATTTCCTTTACTAGCCCCTTCTTTTCTAACACATTATGTCCGATTATCTTCCCTACGCTAATCGTATATATCCTGATTCAGTGTAAATGAATGATTTCCCATTACACAATCCTCAATTTAAAATATGAATTACTATAGCAAAAGTATATCATTGCAATTATGAAAAGACAAGAGAATCACTCCTGTTCTGTTTTAGATAATCACTCGGTGATATTCCAAAATGCTTT
Source organism: [Clostridium] fimetarium (assembly GCF_900111235.1). Taxonomy (GTDB): domain Bacteria; phylum Bacillota; class Clostridia; order Lachnospirales; family Lachnospiraceae; genus Clostridium_N; species Clostridium_N fimetarium. The sequence continues at coordinate 495,918 of NZ_FOJI01000001.1, read as the reverse complement.
TTAAATACCTTAGAAAATTGTTCAATACTAGAATAACCTAATTTATCTGCTATTTGCGATATTATATAATCACCATGCATGAGCAAACAGGTTGCAGCGTTCATCTTTGCCTCAAATTTCATTTTGATGAATGATTTCCCATAATGTTTCAATAGGAATCTTTGCGTTTGTCTTATGCCTAATCCTAATCTAGATGCCAGATTATTTAAAGTAATATCCGCGTATTCATATAAGAAATATCTATCAGTAATAATGCATCTCTTGTCATTAATATTCGATGAATTTAATTTTTCGGCATCTTGTATTCCGTTTAAATATTGGTTTCGCTTTGAATATTGTTTTCCCTTTGAATAATTTCTTACCAAGCATACAAGTATTTGTCTGATTAAGGATTCAACCTGAATATTGTAACCTAACGGCCGATTATCCAATTCATAGATTAATTGTATCAACAGTGGGTAAATAGCACATTATCTTTAAATGGTAAACAAAAAGGTAATCAAAATAAATATAATGGAAAATTCAATTAGTATTAGTTATATTATTGAGTACTCCGTACTGGTCGTATGTAATTTTAAGACCTGGCTTTGCATACATCGTTTTTGTTATTAGATTTACTAAATTCTTATTATTGATGTGTGCGGTAGCAGCTGATATGTCAGATGCAGATGGATTACCACCTTGCACAATGATGTAGTTAGTTGCACTATCATACACAATAATCGTGTTCGGTTGCATTATCATAGGAACTAGAATAGGACTTGGTGCATATGTAGGAAACTGACTTTGATTTGGGTCAGGCAGTTGATATGTCCCAGGTGAATTCGGTGTGGGATAATATATATTTTGTATCTCTCCATGCTGGTCATAATCTACCTTTATTCCAGGCTTAGCATATATACCTTGTTCTGATGTGTCCCATAAAAGGTCTGGTGAAATTTTACTCTTTTGCTCATCTGAAAGCTGTCCGCCTTGAACGTAAATTGGACCCAAATTGTTATCGTAAATAATTATTGTATTAGGCTGCATTATAGAAGGAATTCCAATTTTATTGCTAGTTTTTTTAGCACTTCCGCATGATGTTAGTAGGACAAATAGCAGGGTCATGATAATTGCGAACAATAGATTGTTCCTTATTTTCATAGTTCTATACCTTCCTAATTTATTAAATGAATATTGTAATTTATATGTTATAAAAAAGAAGGTAATTACATATTGTGGCTCCTCCCTCAAATATAATTACTCTTCACTTCGCAATCATATACAAAAGTGAACTATCTACTCTCCTGCAAATTCAAATTGAACAAACAATTATTTTTTAGGTTGTAACACATGCTATTACTCTATTAAACATATACATAGTTATCGATGCGATATTACCATCTTCTAAATACTCTATATTTACTTTATATCCTAATCCTTGAAATGGAACTTCGTTCGCTTTAACTCCACTTCTTTTATTTGTTTCCAATACAAATATTGGTTTTCTTAAAGAATAAACTCTGACCATATCAATAGTTAACATTACCCCATATAAAGTTATTAAGATTATTATTGCTGATAAAACAATCTTCAATTTCTTTTTGCAATATATAACTACTGAAAGCATTATTATTAGCAGTATTATCATTAGCAGTACAAAAAATCCCAACATTCTTTTTCCTCCTAGAAATTCAAATTTAAACTTGTCACCCCGGCAACCAGGTTTATCTACTAAATTTTACCATAATCCTATTTAATTATCCATCTAAAAGTACCCTAAATCAAGTAGCTGTAAGCCGACGGTCTGATGAGGTAAGACGGGGTGCCGGCCATGAAGATGCACAAATCACCTTCAATAGCTATTGTTATAATCGACCAGACAAAACCCTAACAAACAATTTAAAGTTTGTCTACAACATAAATTAGAATCAAAAAGAGCATCAACCCTTTACCGCAGGCAATTGCTTGCAATTGGGGATTGATACTCTTTATTTTATATATCCAATAAACCAAATAATCATTTATGGTTTGATTCAAGCATTATCTTATATCAAGTCTTGATTTAAGATGGAGCTAGGTAAACTCGATAGCTTGTATCAGCTCCATCATGACTGTAAGTTAACCAATCTGGTCTCGTTACTGATATACCAGAGTAGCCATTTCCACCACTTACTGGTGTACCTAATATTATAGGTGCAGGTGATACTTACTTTATTGCTGACTCTGTAGATACTTGAGACTGATTCTGTGACTCACGACTAGCTATTCCGCTGCAAAACCCAGCTAAATATATTATTGCTATAATTATAATTATGATTCCTACAATCATGATTATATTTTTTTTATTATACATTTTCACCACATAATAATTCGATCATCTTATTCATTAAGATTTTCGGATTATTTTTCCCCCTATTTCATATTTAATTAAATCTATAAATATATTATATTCCATATAATTCCATATTTCAACTTAAAATTTTAGCTTGTATAAGAATAGAATTCAAGTTGTCTACAACTTGGCTGACAGCAAGAAAAAAGGAAACCCAGTTATTATCTAGATTTCCTTACTAAAATATGAAGCGCGAGACGGGAATCGGACCCCTCTATGTAGTAAAAAACATTGATAGAAAGGAGCTTTCAATACATCATCTTTAAATGGTAATCAAAAAGGTAATCAAATTTTACAAATTATTGTTTTATATGTTTATTTACTTACTTTTATCTTTTCTATTATAAACCTAATGGGAAGTTGTTTTTCTTCGCTTTTTATAAAGATTGTATAAAATTTTTGCTGAAGTTTATGCTTATTAGGTATGCATGAATTATGTTGCTACTCGTCAAATTTAAATCCCAAATCATTTGATGTTTTTTTATCATTTAACCCTGATCCATAATCACTCATATACCATTTCTTGCTGCCTAATCCCCAAAATGAATTTTCATCATGATATTGTTCTGCTTGAATATTTGAATTATCAATAATTGTAAAATCTTCTATAACATTCATTGTACCATTTTCAAGTTTACTTTCGGTATAATGCCACTTTGGCTTATTAGTATTTATTTCATCATAAAGTAATTCTTCTGTTAACTCATTTGATAACAGAAACTTTCCATCAGCAAATATGTACATTCCCCAAGTATGCGAACGTGCATTATTTGCAACTATTGATAATAGTTGCTTGTTTTTTCTATCAATAGCAGGATTAAAAATGTCAGAGAAAGATTTATTTTCAACAAATCTTTGAGAGTCTTTATCCCAAAGCCAGCAATAATATAAATGGTTTGCTCTTGCACTAACGCTTGCATATAAAAACATGATATCTTTATATCCATCAAAGTTAAGATCGGTTAATCTGAAACCCAAAGTATTATTATAACTTAGAAATATGTCAGTATCATCAAAATTCATTTCTTGAAGTTTTTGATTATTAATTGCATCAAAAATTTCTATTTTATTGGCATGACAAGCATAATCATTATCACTATATCCATTTATTATGAATTTAAATTCAGGAGTATCATCAAAAACTTTTCCAGTAAATGACCTTGTATATTTTACTATTTGATTAGATGTGTCTTCTGTTTCTGATTTTGTTGTCAAACTTTCATTGCTTTGACTATTTTTTGAATTTTTTGTACAAGAAAAGAGAAATAGAGATATTACAAACAATATGATTAATACATTAGCCTTTTTCACAAAACACCCTTCCTTTCCCACTGTATAAAATATAAATAATATATACTTTGCATTAGTAAATGTATAAGTTTTTTACAGAGATTCATAAATATTATAATAGTAATAATGTATAAAAATTTGTATAAAGCTAGCACAAAACAAACCAAATATACATATGCATACTCCTAACATAAACAAAAGACTATTTAATGACGTTTCCTTATGAGATGAATATAGAATATTTGATAGACCAACTCCAAAACATACCATTAAGGCAATTATATTACTATTAACATCATTTTTATTAATATATTTACCTTTTTTAATATTATATTTTATACTAAAGTATGTATATATAATTATAACAATACTACCTACAAGTAAAAACAAAAATATAATTAATGGATATTTAAATTTTATAATAAGTAAATGAAATGCCAAATAATTACAACTAATTGATAGCTCCCATAAATAAATCCCATAAACTAGTAGTATGTTATAATAATCATGCTTGATTTTTTTTTGAAAATAAATATATACCATTCCTATATTAATTATAGAACACGTTATAATATTTATGATTTTATATTCACTAAAAAAACAACCAACATAAAAAAGAATAATATTTGTAAACATAGCATTAAAAACCCATTTTTCATCAATTGCTCTTTTATTATATTCCAAAAACGCTTTAATACTTTCCTTATTCGTAGCCTTAATATTTTCTTTATTCACAGATTCCCTACTTTCTTATTTATATAGTGGTTTGAGCAGTTTTTAGATCGGCATTTTCGTAATACTTAATTATATTAAGGATAGAGCATATATTTAGTTTAGCTATATCACAAATCTCAACTAAATTCTCTTTAATTTTTTCTTCTTGATCAGAATTAGCAATTTTAAATTCGCTACCCCTGTAACCAAGTTTATCTACTAAATCTTACCATATTCCTCTTTGATTATCCACCTAAATGTAACCCAAAAGAATTGAGATTCATTTTTTTATTATTTGACTTCCGTATTTCTTTTTTAATATATTGTATAGATAATTAAATATATGATAAAGAAGGAGTAATTAATAAAAACTTTTAATAAAGAAAGCAAAATCATTCTGTTGACACCCACAGAAGATGTTCTGATGGATGAATCAACCGTAACCCCCATCTGTACACTAATTATTAGTTTATAAGCCCAATGAATCGCAGATGCAAAACCAAAGAATAATGAAGAGATTATTCTTCCCTTTTTCACATCACTATATAGGTAATAAAGCCAAATACCAAAGTGATGTAGAAATCGTATCTTTAGCCTGACCTACACTAGTAGGAAAGACTTTTTAGCTCTGATTATTCAGAGCTGCAAGCCCGACGGTCTGATGAAGTAGGACGGGGTGCACTTTAGCCATGCAACGCTTGGCTGTTACTGAAAAACACTTCAAAAACCTTACGTCTCATGTCCCCATTCAATGGAAGACGTAGTCTGGAATTGAATGGGGATATAGCGAAAACCATTGATAAAGAAGGTGAAAACCATTTTTTAGAAGAGAGGATACAAAATGAGTAGAAGTCTAAAAATCAACTTACCTTTGCTATCAATCAGAACTTTTCTGAAGGTACTGATAAACATTCTATCAAAGCTGAGAACAAAGATATGAGTGAAAATGTATATAGCTATAATGAAAAATATCGTCTAATCGACGTCATATAACAATATGTTGCTAATTATTAAGCAAGTCTTAGAATATGCTATCTTGAAAAATTATATTGAAAATAGTCCATTAGAAAAATTTAAACTTGCATCCAATATCTTACGAAAAGATATAAAGAAGCAAAATGTTACGCAGGTTTTTATGATTGAGGAAAAGAAACAATTAGAAACCCTAATTATGAAAGATTTTATGAAAGATAAAGGTAAGACAATTCCTCTTGCAATACTTTTTGCTTTCCAAACAGGAGTACGATTAGGTGAACTCGTCTCATTAAAATGGAGCGATATTAACGATGAATATATTACTATTCAAAGGACAGAAATTCGATATCAAAAACTTAATCCAGATGGCTCAAAAGGTGCATTTATTATAGACATTAAAGATAGTCCAAAAAGTATCGCAGGCAATCGAGATATCTATTTAACACCTAAAGCCAAAAATGTTCTCAGACTCATTAAAACATCGAACATCCAAAACAATTATGATAGCGAATTCATTTTTTTCTATGAAAAAGGACGAATGCATGAACGATGCGTTGATAATGCTATTAGAAAGTATTGCAAAAAGTTGAATATCAATATTAAGAGCATGCACAAAATTCGAAAGACATTTATCTCCACCTTAATTGATAGTGGACTTAATATCGATGAGATTCGAAAAATTGCGGGCCATGAAGATGCACAAACCACCTTCAATAGCTATTGTTATAATCGACTAGACAAAACCCAAACAAACAATTTGATTGCCAATGCTTTATAAACATAGTATCCAAAAAGGTAATCAAGGGTAATCAAACTCTTTAAAAACTAAAAACGCTCAAACCCTTGTAAATACTAAGGTTTGAGCGAATAATATGAAGCGCGAGACGGGAATCGGACCCGCGACCCTCTCCTTGGCAAGGAGATGCTCTACCGCTGAGCCACTCGCGCGTGTTGCATATAATGATGTGCTGTTGTTTCGCACCTATAGTAATATATTATATGCAAGCAATTTTGTCAATAGAATTCTGTAATTTCCACAAACAATTTATAATTCTATTTAGATTACTAAATCTAAAATTTACTTATTGTACTTGTTTTACTATCTTCATTTCACTTAAGGGTATTGCTCAAACTCATCCAACAACCCTTCAAATACTTTAAGTGCTTCCTTCACTGGCTCTGGCTTTGACATATCTACGCCGCAAAGTTTCAACAGTTCAATTGGATGCATCGAAGAACCACCACTTAAGAATTGGAAGTAGCCATCAATTGTTTTTTGATCCCCTTGCAGTATTTTTGTTGATATTGCAATCGCCGCGGAAAAACCTGTCGCATACTGATATACATAAAATGGCGTATAAAAATGTGGTATTCTTGACCATTCTAATTCGATCTCATCATCCATTTCCATATCAGGTCCAAAATACTGCTCATTTAATTTGCGGTATGTCTTACAAAGTAAGTCAGCATTCAAGATTTGTCCTTCTTCAGCCATTTTGTGTGTTGTCATCTCATATTCCGCAAACATCGTCTGTCGAAATAATGTGCCTTTGAACTGCTCTAGAAAATGATTGATCAGGTACATCTTCTCTTTGACTTCTGTACAATCTTTTAACATATAGTTAATCAACAACGCTTCGTTACACGTTGACGCCACCTCTGCTACAAATATTTGATACCCGGCATATACATGTGGCTGATTCCCATTTGAATGATAAGTGTGAATTGCATGACCCATCTCATGAGCCAGTGTAAATACATCATTCAAGCTATCAGAATAGTTCAGAAATACATATGGGTGTGTGCCAAATGTTCCCCAAGAAAATGCTCCGTTTCGTTTACCAGCACTCTCCCTTACATCTACCCAACCACTGTTGTATCCTTCTTCTAATATCTCAATATACTTTGTGCCGAGTGGAGCTAAACCATTTTTCACAATTTTCTTAGCTTCCCCATAAGTGACTTTCATCTTATAATCACTTACCATTGGTGCATAGACATCATAAAAATGAAGCTTCTCCACGCCCAGTGCTTTTTTACGAATAGATACATATTTGTGCATCAATCCCATATTATCGTGAACGGTCTGTATTAGATTCTTATACACCTCAACTGGTATAAATGAACCACTGAGATTCATTTCAATTGTCGATTCATATTTTCTTGTATTGGCATAAAATATTGCCTGCTTCACATTCGCATTGTAGGTCGCCGCCAACGTGTTCATATAGGCTGCATATTCCTTATACAAAGTAGTAAATGCATTCTTTCTAACTTCACGATTGCTGCTTTCCATAAATGTGCTGTAACGACCATTGGTCAGCTCAACTTCATGGCCATCTTCATCCTTAATATTACCAAATCGTACATCTGCATTATTGAACTTTGAAAATATTTCGTTCGGCGCACTTGCGATCTGTCTTGCATTTGCCAGAATTTCTTCTTCCTTATCAGACAACGTATGCTCTTTTTCAAGCAGCAAATCCTCAATGTAATGAACGAATAAGCTCATAACATCTTCTTTCAAAAATCCCATTAACACATCTTCTGGTATTTCTAATATCTCTGGTACCATAAATGCATATTTTGCGCCTGCTTTTACAGCAATCCCCTGTGCCTTCCCTGATAATTCCTGGTACACTGGATTCGTAGTATCCTCATAATATTTCATAAATGCATACACATAAACCCGTTCTAGTATCCAATCACAGCCATCAGATTCTTTCAATGCCTCATAAAGATTACTAGCCGATTGCCCAAGCTTACCTTTATACTCACAAGGCATCTCAATCATCTTTTCCAACTTCAAAAAATCCGTCTTCCAAGCCTCATCACTAGCGAAAATATCCTCTATCTTCCATTTATCCTTTGCCTCAATCTCTTGCCTAGTTTTCAACCTCTTAACCGCTTCACTCAATATCCCCATACCAAATACTCCTCCTATATTTTATTCATATCTATATTTCTTGACTTCTATATTTCTTCACTTCTATATTTCTTGACTAATATATTTCTTCACTTCTATATTTCTTCCAATAATATATTTTTTCACATTCATATTTCTTCACTTCACCACTATATTTCTTTCACTTCCATAGTTTTCATTGCTATATTTCTCCGTTGTCATAACTTTCCCGGTACAATTTTTCCACCATATATTTTTCTGCTTTCGCTTTTTCCGCCATAGGTTTCAATGCCATAGCTTTTCCACTATATATATTTTCTGCCACGTTTTTTTCCGCCCTAGATTTTAGTCTCAAAGCACCTGTCAAAATGTACTCGATGAATATTGATTTGATTTTGATTTTTTTCTAAAAGTGAATCGTGAATATTAATTTATAATTATGCTTTCCCGCAGACCGGCTGAAAGCAGTGCTTATATTTTTTACAAGACTCAGATGAAAAATCGAACAAAGTGAGATTTTTCATCATCTCTGAGGCTTGCAAAAAATATACTGCTTGAAGGAAAGGCAAGGTAAAGTATAATTATAAATTAATATTCACTCAACACCCCCATCAAAAAAATCCAACCTCAAATCAACATTTCCTCACACCTCCCATAGCGTGTCTTGCCACTAAAAATCTTCACCTTATGAGTTTCGAAATATACTTAAAAGTTTCATTTCCAGCTCTTTCACAAAGTTCAAAAAGAATTGCCTCATATGTTGTGATCAATGCGCCTTCTTTTTCTGCTCTAACTAATGCTGAAAACATATCCTGCTCTTTTCTTGATGCAATACAGTCTTCCACTACAATTACGTTGAAACCTAATTCTAAAAGATCAATCACTGTCTGCAATACGCATATATGCGCTTCGCAGCCGCAAATGATTATATTTTTAGCATTTGTTTCCTTGATTGCTTTCATAATCGCTTCATTTCCTACACCGCTAAATGTTATCTTGTCAAATGCTTGAAATTCGCCAACTGCTTCACTGATGTCGTCAATTGTATTTCCAAGACCTTTTGTGTACTGCTGCGTAACAATCATTGGAATTTTAAGCGATTTTAATCCATTAATCAGTATTGCCGAATTCTCTACAAATATTTCTTTTTCATTCATAACTGGAAGTAGTTTTTCTTGGTAATCAATTATAATTGCCATTGTCTCATTTGCTTTAATCCTCATTATTCCTCATTTCTGCACTTGCTTTTGCAAGTTACAATATCCATTTTTCTATTATAATCAGATATTTTTTTGGTTTTTTAAAATTACGATTATAATTTTTTATAAATTATATTTTCAAAAAAGACCTTCCCCCACATTGCTGTGCCAAGATAGGCCTTAATTTAACTATTACTCTATTTTTATTTTAAATTAATTCTTCAGGAATAGCCTTTGAACAAGCCACTGCAAGTGCACCAGCTCCAATATGACAAGCAATGCTTAATGACATTGGATCTATATTAAACTGCATATTAGGATATGTATTTTTAAGTTCTTCTGCCCAATCGGCTGCTTCTTGTGGATTTCCACCATAGGCTGCTTCTAAGTATACTTTACCTTCCGATACTGCATCTTTGAATCTGGTATCAAAGTCGTTTTGAATGGCCTTAAGCATTAATTTTTTAGCAGATGACTTTCCTCTGGCTTTTGCGTAAGCATCAAGCTTATCTCCTTGAATTTGAAGAACTGGTTTAATGTTAAGAATTGTTCCTATCGCCGCCGCTCCAGGTGTAATTCTTCCACCTTTTTTTAAATATTTTAAAGTTTCTAGTGTTATGTATATACTTGATTCCGATTTTTCTTTTTCGAGTATTTCCTTAATCTGAGCTGCTGTCTTGCCTTTTTCGGCAAGCATCTTGGCGTCTAAAACAGAGCGTTTTTGTGTAACTGATATTCGCTGATTATTAACCACTTCGACTTTTTCATCATAGTCACCCGCTAGCATAGTTGCCGTCTGACAAGTACCACTAAGTCCGCTTGACATTGGAATAAAAATAATTTCATCATGCTCTTTCAATAATTCATCCCACATCTGTGTAAGTTCTCCAATTGAAGGCTGTGATGTTGAAATATCTGCATCTTCGCTTAATCTTTTATAGAATTCTTCTTGTGAAAGGTTAATTCCTTCTAAGAACATTTCCCCATTAATATAAAAAGGCATTGGTATTACATAGACTCCTATGTTTTTTGCTTGCTCTTGTGTAATACCACTATTACTATCTGTTAAAATTGCTACTGAGTTCATATATAAGTACCTTTCTAAAATAAAATTTCATATTTAAATGTAATTCAACTATTTTTATTGTACCTTATCTTTGTATTTGCTACAATAGCTTTATGAATATTTAAGGAATTATCATCTCTTTTATATTCAACAAAAAGGAGCATAACTTTGAATATTTTAAAATTAAATCAATTAAATGACATACAACTTTCAGATATTTCTGAATTGGCAAAACAGAGTGGAAACTATAATCCTTACTATGAAAATTTTGCTGCTACTGGAGAAAACTGCTTCTTTCTATATTATGAAGACAAGATTTTAGTTTCATTTTTATCATTTCTCTCCTTTCCAAGCACAAATTCATATGTAAGCAGTGATATAAGTACTTCTGCAAGTGCAAACGATTGCCTAATGGAATCTGAAATAACCGCAATGACCGTTCCTTGTAAACGCCGCCAAGGATTATTTTCTCAACTATTCAAGTGCGCGCTTACCGAGCTTAATATTTTAGGTATCACTAATATATACTGTGCCGTTCCATTAGAATATCAAGAATCTAGCCTTTGCAAATGTTTATCTCATATTGAATACTTGCAAAAACTTGACGTTGATTCTTCTAATATATTTTCCAGTGATATACCAAAACATTTGCAGTTCAACTACACTTTTTCTGAGGAATCTGATGTTCCTATTGCTTATCACCTCCTTGAAAAACATTTTCTGAGGCGTTCGAAGGTTATCGGTATCTGTCAACTTAGTGAGGAATCACAATTTACGAATCTGTGGGGCGTAGAAATCAAAAAGCCATATCGCAATCAAGGATATGGCCTTAAACTTATGAATTTTATTATTCATGATTATTTTAAATGCACCTCAAAACCACTGATTTTAAATGTTACTAGCAAAAACACTTCTGCCTGCAAGCTCTATAGTCGTTGTGGTTTTAAAATAATGGAACAGATTGAATACTACCGTCTAACTTAATCGATCTAGCTTAATGGCACTAACTTAATCAATCTTGCTTAATTATCTAACTTAATCGAGCCAACCTAATCGATCTTACTTATACTAACAGTCTTAATCTATCTATTCAATTCTCATCCAATTACATCTTTCATATCATAAAATCCAGCTGGTTTTCCAGCTAAGAACTTCGCCGCTTCAATTGCGCCTTTTGCAAATATTGATTTTGAATATGCAGTATGCTTGAATTCTAAAACCTCATCTTCACCAGCAAAAATAACTTCATGCTCTCCTACGATTGTACCGCCTCTAATGACAGAAATTCCGATTTCTTTTGGATCTCTCTTCGCATTTTCCTGCGTTCTATCATATTTGTAAAAATAGTCGTCTGGAAGAACTTCTTTGATTGCATCTGCAAGTGCTAATGCCGTACCACTAGGAGCATCCACCTTCTGATTGTGGTGTTTTTCAACTAATTCAACATCAAATCCAGCGGGAACAAGTATCTTTGCTACTGCTTGTAATAATTTAAACATTATATTAATACCAAGAGACATATTTGCAGATTTTAAAATTGCTACCTTTTTACTTGCCTCTTCAATGTTCTTGATTTGTTCATCTGACAATCCCGTTGTACATAATACAGCTGGTACGCCCTCTTTAACAGAATATTCTAATAACGAATCCATTGCTTTAGGTGATGCAAAATCTATGATTACATCAGCTTTTACAACGCAACTATCCAATGAAGAAAATACTGGATATGAGTTACGTCCATCATCATATGGATCAATCCCTGCAACTATCCTTGCGTTTTCATCATCTTTTAGAAGATTAGTGATGACCTGACCCATCTTTCCATTACAGCCGTGCATTATAATTCTTATCATATCAATATATCCTTTCATTTGTCTAAATTATCTCTTCTATTATAAATGTATTTATATTATTTATAATAAAGGTCTTTTTATGCACTTTCATCTATCTTTCACTAAATTAATTTGTACTTCTTCATTGCATTTTTGAGTTTTTCAGCATTCTTATCTTCCATAGGTGTTAGTGGCATTCTAAGTGGACCAACTTCCATTCCCATAAAATTCATCGCTGTCTTTACTGGAATTGGATTTACTTCGCAAAATAAAGCATCAATTAATTCAATTGCTTCTAATTGAAGTCTAATACTTTCCGAAACATCACCTTCAAGAAATTTCACAACCATATCATGTGTCTTTTGGGGCGAAATATTTGATAGCACGGATATAACTCCGCTTCCTCCAAGCGACATAACTGGAACAATCTGATCATCGCACCCAGAATACAAATCAATACAACCATCTGCAAGTGCCATAAGCTTCGCCACCTGGGAAATATCTCCTGTTGCTTCTTTGATTGCGACAATATTTTTCACTTCTTTTGCTAGTTTAACAGCTGTTTCTGGCAAAATATTGCAGCCAGTTCTACTAGGCACATTATACATAATAATTGGTAGGCTAACCGAATTCGCAATTGCTCTATAGTGTGCAAGCAATCCCTTTTGTGTTGCTTTATTATAGTATGGAGTAACAATAAGCAGAGCATCTGCTCCTGCTGTTTCGGCTTCCCTAGATAAATATATCGCTGTTTCAGTAGAATTTGAACCTGTACCTGCAATAACTGGAACCCGTTTATTAACATGTTTAACAGTATATTGGATACATTCTAAATGCTCCTCATGTGTGAGTGTCGAAGACTCACCAGTAGTTCCACAGATTATAATTGCATCTGTGCTATTGTTAATCTGAAAATCAAGAATTTCTTCTAATTTAACATAATTAACTTCTCCATTTTCATACATCGGTGTGACAATTGCAACACCTGCTCCTTTGAAAATTGCCATATTAATTCCTCCTATTATAGATCTATTATAGTGGTATTTATCCTATAAAATCAACTCTTACTATTAATAATATTCGAAAACTAAAAAGAGTTGACCACGGGGCCAACTCTTAAAGAACTAAGTGAAATATTATTTCTTTAAGTAGCCCTCCATCAATTAAGATGACAGTCATACAGATATTAACTGCATGCCCAGCATTAAGAATTCAGGTTTCTTAATACTTCGGCGCTATTCCCTTTCACCTGCCATCAATTGTGTCTGACACATACAGCAACCTACTATTGAACAACGCGACCTCTACTTTTAAATTTATTTTAATATAACACTTGTCTAAAGCTATGTCAACAAAAGAAATTATGTTAATTTATTATTGATAATTTATTATTCTTATTCTAAATCTCAAGTTTGTGCCACAGGCACAAATCTTGCAAGCGAATCTCTGATTGCTTTATTCTCTATCTACAAGCTCAAGTTTGCTTACTGATACTTCATAAGCAATTCTTTTTTCTAAATCTTCTTCACTCACTTTTTTAGTGTACTCTCTACTTTGAACCCTCCCCCAAACAAGCATATGTGCTCCTACTTCAAGTGAAGCTGCATATCTGGCATTTCTCCCCCATGCGATGCAAGGTATGTAATCAGATTTCCCATAAGGACGATTTACCGCAATTAAAATGTCGGCAATTTCTCTTCCAAGTGGTGTTTTCCTATAAATAGGTGGTTTACAAATATATCCATCCAAATATATTTGATTCGATTTCACTTGCTCCTCAGGCGCCTCTTCCACAAATTCAAATTCCCTTACAAATATTGAAAGTACTAATCTGTTTCTTGTTCCTTCATGCCGATTGTATGAACGGAACTGTCCTATTGCTTCAATTGTAAGCCCTGTAAAATCTTTGGTAATATCAATTAGCCTTTCTGAAATCATAAGTGGTACAACATCTGCCATAGCACTTAATCTGTTGACCGATACGTCAACTACATAAAATCCTTCCCCAAAAACTTCATGGCTAAACTGGAATCCTGATATAACCTCCCCGATGATACATACTCTGTTGTTCTCAATAACCTTATCAATCATTTCGTATTTCTCCCTTCGTTTGCTACTAATGTGCTTTATATTTTTTTAGTCTTAATATGTATATGTGTTTATTGATGAAAATATTACAATTTTATTATTAATTTGCATATTATTATATATATATGTACTGAAATTATACAGTATACAATATTTCTCTTGCATTCTTCTAGATTTGTGATAGAATTAATAAGTTATGGTTACTATATATTTGTAGATTTAGTTGTTTAAGGAAGGATTATTCGAATGAAAATGAAACGTGAAGATATAAGAAATATTGCAATTATTGCACATGTTGATCATGGAAAGACTACATTAGTTGATGAGTTATTAAAACAAAGTGGAACATTTAGAGCAAACCAAGAGGTTGCTGAACGTGTAATGGACTCAAATGATATTGAGCGTGAACGTGGTATTACAATACTTGCGAAAAACACGGCAATATTTTATAAAGATACAAAAATTAACATTATTGATACTCCAGGACATGCTGATTTCGGTGGAGAAGTTGAACGTGTACTTAAGATGGTTAATGGTGTTGTATTAGTTGTTGATGCTTATGAAGGCGTTATGCCACAGACAAAGTTTGTTTTAGGAAAAGCTTTGGCTTTGGATTTAAAAGTTATCGTCTGTATTAATAAAATTGATCGTGCAGAAGCAAGACCTCATGAAGTTATTGATGAGATATTAGAATTATTTATGGATCTTGATGCAAGTGATGAACAGCTTGACTGTCCATTTATATTTGCTTCAGCAAGAAACGGTTATGCTATGGCTGAGATAGATGATCCAAGAGAAAACATGACTCCACTCTTCGAATCAATCCTTGAAAACATTCCTGCTCCAGAAGGTGATCCGGATGCAGATACTCAAGTACTTATTAGTACTATTGATTACAATGACTATGTTGGACGTATTGGTGTTGGTAAAGTTGATAATGGCCAGATTCGCGTTAATCAAGAAGTTATGCTCGTTAATGCACATGATGAAAGCAAACTGAAACGTGTTAGAATTACGAAGCTATATGAATTCGATGGTTTAAATAAAGTAGAAGTTCAAGAAGCTAACATTGGTTCTATCGTAGCAATATCAGGTATTGCAGACATTCACATTGGTGATACTCTATGTTCACTTGAAAATCCAGTTCCAATTATTTTCCAGAAGATTTCTGAGCCAACACTTGCTATGGACTTTATTGTTAATGATAGTCCTCTTGCTGGTAAAGAAGGAAAATATGTTACATCAAGGCACATTAGAGACAGACTGTACCGAGAACTCAACACTGATGTAAGTCTTCGTGTTGAAGATAATGAAGGCACAGAAAACTCATATAAAGTATCTGGTCGTGGAGAACTCCATCTTTCCGTTCTTATTGAAAATATGAGACGTGAAGGTTACGAATTTGCAGTAAGTAAAGCAGAAGTTTTATTCCATTTAGATGAACGTGGCAAAAAGTTAGAGCCTATCGAAATGGCATATATTGATGTTCCAGACGAATTTACTGGTACAGTTATTCAAAAATTAAGCCAAAGAAAAGGTGAGCTTATTGGTATGTCACCACTCAATGGTAATTATACAAGACTTCAATTCTCTATCCCTTCAAGAGGTTTGATCGGTTATCGTGGAGAATTCCTTACAGACACTAAGGGAAATGGTATTATCAACACAACCTTTGAAGCATACGAAGAATACAAAGGCGAAATCCAGTACAGAAAACAGGGCTCTCTTATCGCATATGAAGCTGGCGTAGCTGTTACTTTTGGTTTATATGGCGCTCAAGAACGTGGTGTTCTTTTCATTGGTGCTGGCGAAAAAGTATACGCAGGTATGATCGTTGGTCAGAATGCTCGTGCTGAGGATATGGATGTAAATGTATGTAAGACAAAGCATTTAACAAATACTCGTTCTTCAGGTGCTGATGATTCATTAAAGCTTGTTACACCTAAGGTTCTTAGTCTTGAAGAAGCATTGGATTATATTGATACTGATGAGCTTTTGGAAGTTACTCCAAAATCTCTTAGACTTAGAAAGAAAGAACTTGATTCTACTAAGAGATACAGACAAAAGAGAAATTAATTCATATATTATTTTTATACAGCAAAAAACACATCGGCCGAATGGTCGATGTGTTTTTTTGTTATTATTTTAATTTTGATCTTAAACGATTAACTTTGAAGAACTTTTGATCGTATAAGATTATCTTTAAATAAACTTTAATCTTATTTGATTAACTTTGAATAACTTTCATTTTATAAAATTCGCCTTTTAATTCCATCAATTCATCAAATGTACCATATTCAATACATTTGCCTCCATCAATTACTGCGATCTTATTGGCATCACGAATTGTTGAAAGTCTGTGTGCAACAATAAATGTTGTTCTACCCTTTGTCAAGTTACCAAGTGCTTCCTGAATCAGCTTCTCTGATATGCTGTCTAGTGCTGATGTCGCTTCATCTAAAACGATAACTTTAGGATTACGTATTAACGCCCTAGCAATTGCAATACGCTGTCTTTGCCCTCCTGAGAGCTTTCCACCGTGTTCACCAACCATCGTATCAAGACCATTCGGTAATGAATTAATCAATTCCCTAAGGTTAGAAGCATCTACAACCTCCTGTACCGTAGCATCTTCAAGATCATTCATACCATATGTAATATTATCTCTTATCGACCCAGAAAATAAGATTGACGTTTGAGGTACAACGGCAATATGCTTTCTATAGGTTCTCAAATCAATATCTTTCATATCTCTTCCATCAATCAGAACTTGTCCACTTGTTGCTTCATTAAATCCGATAACAAGGTTAAGAATTGTTGATTTACCCGCGCCAGATTCGCCTACAAATGCTATGGTTTCACCTTGTTCAACGGTCAGATTAAAGTTATCTAGGACATTGGTTTCACTTTTATTATATCTAAAAATTACATTTTTAAATTCAAATTTGCCTTTGACTTCGTTGATTTTTTGTTTTCCTTCATTCTTCTCCACATCTTCTTCCAGAAGAACTTCACCAATTGAGTTTACTGATTCCACACCTTTTGCAATTGTTGGAATCAAAGTAACAAGTGCAGATACCTGATTTACAATTGTCGCAAAATAACTTTGATACAAGGTTATATCACCTGGTAAAATCTTACGACTAAATGCTAAATAACCTGTAAATGCCAAACATCCAATCTGAAAGATCTGAAATACGGCCCATCCAACTGATCCAAACAGTGACTGAATTAGATCTAGTTTATAACCTTTCTCGGCTACGGTAAACAGCTGTCCACTCATCTTTTTCACTTCTTCTTCTTCGAGTGCATGTGCTCTCGTGACTGGAATCAATTCTACCATTTCCATTACACGTGCAGAAGTCTCTTCCATTTCCTGGCGAAACTCACTGTTTCTCTTCTTCATTATGCTTCTAAATGATACCAATGTAATTGCAGCAACTGGTGTTGTCAAAAGGAAAAACATGAACACCGTCATGCTTCGTGTTATTGTTACAATCAATGCAACCCCTACATTTAATACAATATTTAGTATTCCTAAAAACATCTGAGTGGAAAGTGTCTCAACGGCCTCAACATCTCTCATTATCTTTGACTGCAGTCGACCTGACTGAGTCTCTTTATGATAGGAAATTGATAATTGTTGAAGTTTTCTTACGAGTGCTTATCTAAGTCCTCTTTCTGCATATCTGGTTGCCTGGCTCTTATACTTCGTATACAGGTAATTCATTGGAACATTTAAAACAATAAGGACGACCATTATGATTGAATTTATAAATATATTTCTCATAAGATTGGGAGCATTTGTTGTTATATCATTTATTATATTTGCTGTTATGATTGGCAGCACCAATACTGGACTATGCTTTATAAAAAAGAAAACTACTGCCAAAAAAAACTTAGAGTAGTTTCCTTTATATATTGCGACCAAAATTTGTAATGGATGACCCTTATGAGTTTTATAGCACTCAATAAACCATTCATCTACTGCCTTTGGGGATGTCATTTTCATGTTTACACTTCTTTCTTGCTTTACGATATTCCTAAACCATATATTTCATTATGATATGTTTCTTTTTGAAATTTTTTTTAAATACTACTTCACAATATTATTTCGTAATTTTATTCACATTACCTGCGATAACCGATTCGCCGACACAGCCTGTTATATTCACATTTTTAAGGATTAATTCCTCAATATTGTTAACAACAATTCCTTTTCTACAAGATTCCTCACACCCAAGCATCATTGCTGCAGTCCCTGATTGTGCATCCTTGGCATATGAAATATTAATATTTTCAAATGTGACTTTTTTGATCTTCTGCTCTGGAAGTCCATAAATATAAGCTCCAGCAACATGACAATTCTTAGCCTCAATATTTTTAAATGTCAGTCTATCAATCGATGGTGTTCTGTCATCAACTGGCAATGGTTCCTTTGATGCTACATAATCTGTTTTTCCATCTGGATCACAGAAATAGAAGCTGTTTACAACAAATGGCGTCATTACATTGTCCATATCAATATTTTCGAATGAAATATTATCTAGCACTGAATCTTTACCACGGCCGCGTCTAGTTTTAACACGAAGTCCACGGTCCGTATTAAGAAATAAGCAATCAATAATATGCACATCTTTAACACCCGCTGCGATCTCACTTCCAACGGTTACTGCACCATGTCCATCTCTCATACAACATTGTCTTACTATCATGTTAGATGTAGGGACCTTGTATTTCTTGCCCATAAATATCTTACCTGACTTGATTGCGATACAGTCATCACCTACTGAAATGTATACACCTAGCACCAATACATTTGTACATGATTCTGGATCAAGGCCATCTGTATTATGTGAGTTAGCTGGATTTAATATTTTAATATCAATAAAATTCAAATCTTGTGAAAAATATGGATGCAATGTCCATGATGGCGAATTCTGAACCGTAATTCCATGAAGCGTAACATTCTTGCAGTGATTAATAAAAAACAACCTAGGTCTCCAAGCAATATTTCTAACCTTTGGATTTTTCCACCAATTTTCAAATGACGTACACCCGTCAATGACACCTTCACCAGTAATCACAACATTTTCAACATGAATGCCCGTTATAATTGCAGAGAACATATCGAGTGGATTACCTTCCCAAGTGCCTAAATTGTATTCATCCGTTTCATCATAGCTTTCAATCACGCCTGGAAGAATTGGAAACTTGTCTCTTTGTGTAAATGCAGAAAGTACTGCATCTTTAGCAAGTTCTATCGTTATATCACTCTTCAAAAAAATACTTGATATCTTAAATGTACCAGCAGGAACTAAAATTCTACTATCCTTTGGGGACGCCATTATTGCACATTGAATTGCATTTGTATCATCATGAACGCCATCACCATATGCGCCGAAATCTTTCACATTAAGTGTTATGTATTCCCAATCTGTTTTCACTCTTACATCGCCAAATTCCTTGCCCTCATAAACCGCTTTAATCACATATTCAGTATTGGGTTTTAAATTATACAATGAAGTAATGACTTTATCACTGTCCATAAATTTTTGACCATTTACATATATTTCATACTTTTTTTGTGAATAGAATTTCCCTGATTCGGTAAGTTCGACAACGACGCTTCTTCCTGTCTTCGTTACTAATTTTAATTCCATAAATTTTTCTCCTATCGGTTTAACCAACATCTATATTTTTATGAATGTCCATCATTTATATTATATGGTACGTAAAATTAATTTTAAAATTATTGTTTTTCGTTTTTAATTATTTTTAATTCTTAATTCTTATTTCTTTATTCTTATTTCTTTATTCTTATTTCTTTATTCTTATTTCTTTATTCTTATTTCCTTATTCTTATTTCTTTATTCTTAAGCTTTCTGAATATGCCATTATAAATGGGCCTACGCCTTTATGATCATCATAAATCACTGGCTCATTGAAATAGTACTTTAGTGTTCCGTCTCTCTTTTCTTTTCCGCCAAGTCCTGCAACACCACAAATTCCACCAAGTTGCAATTTCTTATCAACTTCCTCTAATCTAGTGTCAATAAGTGAATTTAAAATATGAAATGCATTATCTTCATATTTTTCCGACAATAATACTTTCATTCTACAAGCCTTAAGAATTGCATATGCAATCTTTACAGAACCCGATGTTTCAAGATAATTGCCTTCTGCGTCAGCTTTATCAACTATTTGATAAAAAAGTCCTGTTTCTTTATCTTGGTACTGAAGAACTCCTGCAATCGCTTCTTTGAATAGAGATTGCAATTCTCTGTAGTACTCATAAATCGGCTGTTCCATTACTGACATAGTATCAATGATTGCTAGAAGATACCAACCGATTGCTCTGAGCCAGTGATTTGGAGATACTCCAGTCTCTTTATTAGCCCATGGTTGTTCTTTTAGTGAATCATATGCATGATAATACAATCCTTTTTCTTCATTAAAAATATATTTCCTAACATTTTTAAATTGTGAAATAATATCATTATAATGTTCCTTGCCGCCAAACTTTGTCTCATACTGCATATAAAATACTTGACCCATATATAGACCATCAAGCCAAACTTGATTCGGATAAATCATCTTGTGCCAGAAGTTACCTGCTTCAGTTCTAGGCTGTTTTCTTAATTGGTCCATTATGTTTTCAATTGCAGTTCTATACTTCTCATCACCAGTTTCTTCATATGCAAAAAACAATACAGTTCCTGTACTTACATTATCAATGTTATAATCCATATTATTATAGAAATTGATAGATCCATCTTCATTAATATACTTTTTTAAATAATCAAGTATAAATTTTTTGTAATATTCTTCAGCAGTAACCTCATACATCATGATTGCACTCTTTAAAACGCAACCATCTTCATAATTCCACTTATTATCTTTTGCGCTCTTAAAATTATCAATATATTCTTTGATAAATTTTTCTACTTTTTCATTTGTGTTATTCACGTTTCGTCCGCCTTTTCTAATCGTAATTAAAGTAATCAAACTCTACAACCAAATCATTGCTTTCCTGCTGTATATTTTTTCCTGCAAATGCATACATGCCAACCATCGCACCCGTAAATCGTTTACCCTTTTCAAGGCCTTCATCACATAGATAGTTTACATTATTAAGAATCAAGACACTTTTATAACTATTACCGTCGAAGCTTACCAATAATTCTCTCCTAAGATAATTTGCTATTACTTTTAAATATATAAATTCTTTATCTTTATCAATTGGGAAAGTCTGTGATTTTCTATTTTGATCTCCAATATGCTCCACTACTTGAAGTACGAATTCTTCATTGCTATTATTATTAAATACGCCAAATTTCAAGAACGTATTTTCATCATAAAAACAAGTGATACCAGCATTTTGTCCAGTATTTAGCTTTGGCGTCTTCATCTTACAAACTGCTGTAAATTTGAAGCTTTGTTGTCTTCTAAGAACTACATTCCTAGCATCTATAGAATCAAGGTCCCACTTACTACCCCTAATTTTTAGATAGCTGTCTGCTATTGAATATCCATCCTGTTCTGGTGCTCTTGGAAACATCCAATCTAGGCCTAGTTTTTCGTCAATAAAATCGTCATTTGTAACTGTATCCCAGACACACACTGGAAGATTAGGTTTTTTTTGCAGTGTACTAGGACCTTTAAGACCATTTACAATTGGCCATTCATCCATCGTCCACGTAATTGGATCTAGTGCTGTCTCTCTTCCAAGAATACTGTATCCATCACCAATCATTCTTCCACATAAATACACCATGTACCACTGGCCATTTTGTGTCTGTACTGGTTTGCCATGTCCACAACGCTGTATTGCAGCACCAGCATCATTTTGACTCATGATAGGATTATAAGGGCAAGGTTCATAGTTCCCCTTTAGGCTCTTTGAACGTGACACTGTAACTCTGTGGTCAGCCCCAGTTCCACCCTCGGCCTCGAACAAATAATAATACCCGTCCTTCTTTAATAAATGAGGACCTTCTGGCGCTCTTTTAAAATCACCATAAAACAAAAGATCAGCCTCCGAAATTTGCATGGTTGCCTCTTTATTCAACTCAAATATCCTTGCGCCTCTATTTAGAAGCATATATCTTTTACCATCATCATCATTAAAGATAGATGGATCAATACCATCTTCATCAATAATTGCAGGCTTACTATAAGGACCTTGTGGCTTATCGGATGACATAACCATCTGTTTCCTATAAACAATACCGGTATCATTCAAACGATAAGTTACTGCAATATAATACTTTCCATCATAATATGAAATATCTGGTGCCCAATAGCCCCTACCGCCTTCTAGTCCATCTAATTCTGCCCATTCAGGATCTGCTATTGCATGTCCAATGATTTTCCAATTCACTAAATCTTTTGAGTGTGAAATAGGAATACAAGGGAAATATATAAATGATGAATTAACCATATAGTAGTCATTATTAACTCTAACAATAGATGGATCAGGAAACATTCCTGTTCTGATAGGATTTCTATACATATTATCCAGAGAAGTTCCTACTACGGACTCGAAATATCTTTCCATCGCAAAAAGCTTCGAATCATGCGCAATATCAAATGGAGTTATTAAGTTGAAATCACCAATAACCGGCGACATCCCTACTTTTTCCACTAAATATTTAACTAAATTCGTATTACCAGACATTGCTGCGTAATGAAGAATATTTCGATTGTCTTTGTCAACAGTATTCATACTTGCTCTTGAATATTCAACAATATATTTTACTATTTGTTCATTTCCAGTCTTTGCAGCCAAAAATGTCATATTCAAACCATTATCATTCAAATCATCTATTCGTGTTGGGTCTTTCTCTAATATCATTTTAACTTGTTCGTATCTTTCTAATATAATTGCATCTTCTAATTTATTCATATTTCCTCCACTTTTTATTATTAATCTTTTAAAAGTTCCGGATTCTCATTATCTTCATCTAGGTCCAACAATAATTCCTTATAGATACCACCCAATTGCTTAAGTTCTTCTGCAACTATCATACAAAATCTATAAGCACCTTCGTATCTTAAATGTGAATTGTCTTCTTTTCCATCTGGAAAATTTGGATATTTTCCTGCTGGTACATGATTGAACCATTCCTTACTTACTTCAATTCCAACTTCCGCAATTAATTCCTTACTCTTAGCGCATAAATCAATTACTGGTACACTTAACTTTTCGCCAATCTGAATCATTGCTTGTGGGTATTCTAAATGTGTATTATCCACTAATGTCTTACCATCTTCATTAAATAACCGTCTATATAAAGGTGTTATCAATACCGGATGCGCACCATGTTTTACTGCTACAGCTATAAATTCTTCAAGATTTCCCTGATAGTCTCCAAAGGCATCTGTATGTCTTTCTTCATCGGGCTTCTCATCATTATGTCCAAATTGAATGAACAAAAAATCACCTTTATTAATTTTTTTATCAATTGCGGCAAGTCTTCCTTCACCTATAAAACTTTTTGTACTTCTACCATTCTGTGCATAGTTTTCAATTCTAATATTACGCTTTACAAACAAGCCAAAAGCTTGGCCCATTCCAGTCTGTGGAAAACAAGTATAATCATTTTGTTTCACAGTAGAATCACCTGCCCAGAATATTCTCTTTTCCATAGTATTGTCTCCATTCATACACATATTCACGCTTTTACATTTATTTTGCAAAACGCTAACGTATAGATTATACAATACTTATTCCTATTAATCCACTTTTTTACTGGAAAATCATCTAAACATTACAGATTTCTTGTTTTTCGCACAAAAGAAAACGCAAAAAGAGGACGCAAAAAGGAGCTACCTTAGGTAACTCCTTCTTCATATCTTATGATTAATAAATTCTCTAAATTTGCTAAATTATTCTTTAACAGCTCCAACATTAACACCTTGTACAAAGTATTTTTGGCAGAACGGATAAATAATCATAAATGGTAATATAGCAATAATAACAGCAGCGTTCTTAGTCGTATTCGCATCAATATCGCCGACATTAGGTACATCACTGTCCATAACCATGCTACGTAACTTTACCTGGAAATTGAAAAGTTTAGGTGAAGTGATATAAATTTTAAATGCTGTGTAATCATTCCAAAACTGTACTGCATACATCAAACCAATTGACGCTAAAGCAGCTTTTGAAAGAGGAAGTACAATTTTATAGAATATCGCAATTGGTGAACATCCATCAATAGATGCTGCCTCAAGCAAACTCTGTGGAATACCTTCAAAAAAGTTTCTCATCAATACTAAGTTAAATACATTAATTGACAATGGCAAAATAACAACCGCCAAATTATCAAGCAAATGCAGATTCTTCATTACAAGATAAGTAGGAATCATACCACCTTCAAAAATCATTGTAAACAGTAATATATAAGCTAATAAATTTCTTCCTGGCATATCAAACTGAATAAGAACATAAGCTCCTAATGTTGATAATAAAAGTCCAAGTGCTGTACCTACAATTGTAACAATACAAGAAACCAAGAACGGTGTATATAATGATGCATTGGTAACAATTGTATGATATCCACCTACTGTAAGCTTTCTTGGCCAAAAAGCCAAACCATAACCAGCCAAACCATCAAATGAATCCACAACAACTTTCCAAATTGGTAGCAATATACAAATAGAAATGATTATAAATGCTATTACATTCACAATAGGGAAGACTTTGATTTTTTTCTTTCTTTTTCGATTAACTATTACTTGTTCTTTACTCATCCTCTTTCCCTCCTATACAATTCCGCGTCCGCGGACTTTTTTACTTGCAAAATCACAACCGAGTACTAATACCACACCAATTAAAGAGTTAAATAAACCAACGGCTGTTGTATATCCATAGTTTACTGTACCTGCTTCAAAGGTTTTCTGATAAATATAAGTCTGAATAACATTCGCAACAGGGTCAACCGCATCGTTTTGTAATACAAATACTGATTCAAATATTTTCATAACTTTTGCTAAATTAAGAATAAATACTGTTATTATTGTGTTCATCAATGCTGGTATTGTAATAAATTTCATTCTAGACCAACGATTAGCACCATCAATCTGAGCTGCTTCATATAATTCAGGACTAATTCCTGACAAAGTAGCTAAGAACAAGATAGTTCCCCAACCGGTATCCTTCCAAATATTAATTACAAAAAACGTTGCTTGCCAATATCTTGTATCGCCTAAGTAAAATGGAACGTCATTAAACGTTGCAAAAACATGCATTTTAACAAGAATTGAATTAACAAGTCCAGATGCATCAGGAGAAAGAATCAACTTGAACAATGAAGCAACTACTACCCATGACATAAAATGAGGTAGGTAAACAATTGTCTGTACCGTTTTCTTAAATGTAAGATTTGATATCTCATTTAATAATAATGATATAACAACAGCAGCACCGGTGTTAAGTAACAGCTTAGTGACACTTAATATAATTGTATTTCTAAATGCATTCCAAAAGAAGACATCTTTCGTTGCCATTGCTGCAAAATGCTTAATACCAACATAGTGAGGATTTGTAATTATATAATCTGTAAAGGCAAAACGTACACCTAACATTGGCCAATAATTAAATAATAAAACAAAAATCAAAACTGGTAAAAACATAAGATAAAACCATCTATAAGTTTTAATTTTAACCCAAATATTTTTGTTCATTGAATTAGACAAATATCTTGGATCAACTTTAATTTCCCGTTTAAAATACTTCAATACATCAAAAAAGCAACCTGCAATTGCTATAATAACACCAATTATTATCACATATACACCGATTCCAATTGCATACACTTGGGGATCCGCTAATAAATCTGTAAGATTATGTAATTTAAAAGGTTTAGTTCTGCCAACATATTCACAATATGGTGATGCAAAGAATGCTACACCAAATATTACAGCTGCAACAGATGTAGAAATAATTGAAAGTTTTTCTTTTTTGATAGCAATAAGCACAATTGAAACCACAAGTGCTAGCATAAATAGATACCAATAAGCTATCTGTTGAATATTCATAAAGCTATAGGCTACTTCAATACTATCTGTGTTGATTTTTACAACATTGTTCGTTGGATCTATGTCCTGAACAAAAGGCAACAAACCGCCAATGAACGTAAGGCATACACCAAATATTGCTATTACTTTCGTATTCGTAAATGCCTGTTTTTTGGCCTTAGCACCACATTTCGGGCACACTTTAGCATGTTTTGCTAATTCTGCATGACAAGACTTGCATTGCATCTTCATACCTTCTTTCCTAATAATATAGTGTGTAATTTCTCAATTCTACATTAATAAAATATGTTATCAATAACAAAGATTTGCTTTCGGATGGCACGCCACCCGAAAGCTATCTTGATTATCACTCATATTATATTTTAGTAGCAATACTATTTGTATGATTCTAGAACTTCTTTAACTAATGATCCAACTTTTGTGTTGTACTCTGTCATACCTTCATCAACTGTTTTAGAACCATTAGCAACTGCAGCAATTACATTATTACGTTCTTTGTTAATATCAACAATGTAAGCGCCTAATTTAGGTGTCATTTGAAGAAGAGATGCAACTGTTGATTGCTCATTAAATGCTGCTTCTCCATCTATTGCGATTTTTGCTATAGATGCTTTACCTGGATCTCCGTTAGGGTATGAACCAAGAGCAAGTGTAGGATCCATAAAGTTCTTTGACATAAGTACTGTAGGAGTTTCAACATTAGGTAACATATGGAATTGTCCTTCTGTATAAGCTACTCCAGCTGTCTTATCATCTTTAACTGTTACAGTTTCTGCCTTAGTATCCCAATGTGTACCCTTAGCGCCATATTCCCAAGCTGTTTGGATATCACCACCATCAAGCATTGTCTCTAAGAAATATTTGAAAATACCTTCTGGATTCTCAGCTTCTGTTGTTATAGCCCAAGAAGGTGAAACTCTTTCAATATAAGTTCCTAATTCTTTGATAGGTTTAATAGCTATTAATTTGTCATCAAGTTTTTTAGCAGCTAATTGTGCTCTAAGAGTTTCAGCCCAAGCGCCAGCCCAGTATGTGAATACTCCTGATGCATCTGCGTTCCATTTATCACGAGCAAGTGTTGTTGTATAAGCTACACTACCCTTATCAAGTACGCCATCTTTAACTGCTGTAGCGATTCTTGCAAGAGCATCCTTCATAGCTTGTTCTGTAAATCCATCTACATACTGACCAGCTGAATTTTTGTAGAAAGTATATTGTGCTTGTTGATAAAATTCTGGTAAGTAGTTCGTATATGGTACTTCGCCGCCGATATATCCAGCTGAAGAAATAACTGTTTTGCCTTCTTTTGCTGCCATTTTCTTTAACATTTCATAATATGTAGCAAAATTCATTGTGCCTGAAATGTCAGCTGCTGTCATGCCAATATCTGTTAACCATTTTTCTTTAACATATGTAACACATCCATTACCACGAGTTGGTGCAAATCCGTACATTGCTAATGCGCCATCTTCTCCGCCAACCTTAAGTGCTTCCATTAACTTGTCAGCTCCTGCAACAAGTCTTCCAGATGACTTAAGTTCTGAATTGTTGTAAGCTTCTGTCATATCCCAAAGGAAACCATTAGATGCATATAAAGTAAGGTAATCTGAAGACAATAACACAACATCAGGACGTGTATCATCTGAATTAAATGCATTCGCAACAGCATCATAGTAACCAGCGTGATCAGGACGTACCCATTCGATGTTAAGTTGACCATTGAGTGTATTCAAATAATCATAAAATTCTTTTGCGCCGTTTGTCTCTTTAACAACTGTACCATCGACCATAACTGTAAAGCCAACTGGCTTTGTTATTTCTGATGATTTTGATACTTTTTGATCTGTTGTGCTTCCACAAGCAACTAATCCCATAACCGTTGTAAGTGTAAGTCCAACTGCAGCAAGTTTTTTAACTGTGTTTTTCATAAAAATAAAACCCTCCTTTTGGTTTTGCGGGAACAAATACTCCCAAAAATCAATCCACTGAATTTTTTTTGATTGATGTTTGTATAATAACATTTTTGTGTGATTTTAACAAGAGAATTTTTAATAATTTTTGTATTTTATTTGAACAAATTGTGAATACTAGAGATTTACTACGTTTTTCGGGCTTATTGTTCATATTTGTTTTATCTTATTTTGCTAAATGCTAAAATTTTATCTATTCATTTTTATTGGAACTAGCTTGATTTATAGTTAATTTGCATAATATTTTTAATTTTATTAATGGTTTTTTATCTAAATATCACTATAGAAAATCATAATTGCAATTTCAAATTGCCTTTTTTGTGCTTTATTACAAGTGTTAATTTTTTGTTCATAATATTAAAGTTTTATAAACTTTCCATTATCATGTGTAAAACACTGCATTCCTTGGTTTTCCAACACTACTTTGCCCGCCAATGACTCTGTTATTTTTTTCTCAAACTTGTCAATATTGTGAACTGAAATCACAAGTGTTATTGATACAATATCTGAATACTCAATCCCTAATATATCCACGTTCATCTGTCCCGCAATATATTGAACTTTTCCTAAGCCATTATAATCCGTAACTACCTTTAATATATTTCCAACCTTTTTCTCAAGAATAGTACTATTTTCAAGGCTGATTTTTGATACTTGCCCGTACGCTCTTACCAATCCCCCGGTTCCTAGCAGTGTACCCCCAAAATATCTTGTCACTATTATTAGACAATTGTGTATTTCGCTTCTTAATATCACATCTAATATAGGTTTTCCTGCTGTTCCAGAAGGCTCACCGTCATCGCTGCATCTTTGTATTTCATTATTATCACCCAGTACAAATGCGAAACAATTATGTCTAGCATCCCAATACTTTTTTTTAACTGCATTTATATATGAAGAAACTTGTTCCTCATTCTCTATATTATATACATTTGCTATAAATCTAGATTTTTTTTCTACTATTTCGCCTGTACCAGATTTATATATTATTTTATAAAAGGAGTCGTTCATGTTTTTCCCTTCTTTATGAATTTAGAAGTCTTAATTGTACTACTTTACAAATTTTTGCTACTATATTAAAAGTATAGCATAGCCCCTATGTATAAGTCATTTTTATTTGTCAAAAATATACATATATGATATAATGTCTGCATTCATGCAAATATAAATTATAATTTATATGCGTAAAATAATAACCAAAAATATATTTTTAAACTTTGACTTCGCTGTTTATTTTTTGCGATAGATTCAAAGCCTCGTAGAACATGGTACTTTAGCTAATACGATCACGAAAGTAGGCTCATGACTATTTTATGAAATTAACATGTTTTATACGAGATAAAGGAGGATTTCACCTATGGATTATGGCAAAAAAGGAGTAAGAAAAAAGAAAAAACTTCTTAATTCTGCGACAAAAAAAATTGGTACAAAAGCTGGCGTTACTGCATTTAAAATATTACTAATCTGTGTAGTTACATTTATTGTTGGAGGCTCATGTGTCGTTTTAGGCATGGTCAAAGGCATTATTGATACTGCACCTGAAATCACAACCATTGATGTATCTCCATCAGGATACGCAACCAAGATATATGATAATGGTGGCGGTGAGGTACAATCATTAGTTGCATCCGGTTCAAATAGAGTTTCAAAGAATATTGATGAAATCCCTCTCATTCTCCAACATGCTTTCGTTGCAATTGAAGATGAACGTTTTTATGAACATAATGGAATTGATATTAAAGGTATCTTTAGAGCTGCTTCTATAGCAGTTACTTCTTTAGACTTTTCAGAAGGTGCAAGTACTATAACGCAGCAGTTGCTAAAGAATAACGTATTTAATGCATACAACGAAAGCACTGCCGAAAAATTCAAGCGTAAGATTCAAGAACAGTATTTAGCAATCAAACTCGAAACTTACATGGATAAAGATATGATTCTTCAAAATTATCTTAACTCAATTAATCTTGGCAATGGTTATCTTGGTGTAGAAGCTGCTGCAAATGGTTATTTTAACAAAGATGTATCAGAGCTCACTATCTCTGAATCTGCTGTTATTGCTTCTATTACACAAAACCCAACAGGCTATAATCCTGTAAAGCACGCTGAAGATAATCAAAAGCGACAGACAAAAGTTTTAAGCAACATGTTAGCACAAGGTTATATTACTCAGGAGCAATTTGACGAAGCCATTGCTGATGATGTATATTCTAGAATTCAGGATATACATCAAGAAGATAGCTCTACCTATTCATACTTTACAGATGAATTAATTAATCAGCTTACTGATGATCTGGTTTCTCAAAAAGGCTATACAGAAGCACAGGCATCTAACTTAATATACAAAGGTGGTCTATCCATCTATTCAACTCAAGATTCCACTATGCAAGATATTGCAAATTCTGTAGTCAATGACCCGTCGCGCTATCCTGTTTCGACTCAATTTTCTATATCATATGCACTTTCAGTAAAGAATGCTGAAGGGCAGATTACGAATTATTCACAGCAGACATTGCAGAAGTATTTTCAGACTACTGGCGGGCAGGCTAATTTCATGCTCACTTATACGAATGAAGAAAAAGCACGAGCAGATGTCGCCGAATATCAAGCCGCCGTCGTTGGCGAAGGTGATACAATTGTTGGCGAACCTTCACTATCACTTACACTTCAGCCTCAGATTTCGTTTACATTGATGGATCAGCATACTGGATTCGTTAAGGTTATCATTGGCGGACGTGGTGAAAAGACGGGAAGTCGTACACTTAACCGAGCTACTGGCACATCAAGACAGCCTGGTTCTGCAATGAAGCCGATAGCTGTATATGGTCCTGCACTGGATATGAATGCAATCACTCTTGCAACGCCAATTGATGATGCACCTTATTACTACTCAGGTGCCGAAGCACAGCTTGTTACTGATTATGATAAGAAATATCTTGGTCTCACCACTGTAAGAGATGCAATCGCATGGTCACGAAATGTGCCGGCTGTTAAAGTCCTTACTTCAATTACGCCACAGGTTGGGTTCAATTATGCATTAAAATTTGGTTTGTCTACTTTGATCTCTCAAAAGAATGCAATAAACGGTTACAGCGATGTGGTTCAATCACTGGCACTTGGTGGAATAACAAAGGGTGTTACCAACATTGACATGACTGCTGCATACGCTGCAATTGCAAATAAAGGCACTTATACAAAACCAATTTACTATACGCAAGTTTATGATCACGATGGTAACCTGCTCCTTGATAATACAGTTCCTGAAACTCACGAAGTTTTAAAAGAGACTTCAGCATGGCTTTTAAATGAGGCAATGCAATCTGTTGTCACTGATCCACAAGGTACCGGCAAGGCCGCAAAACTTTCTAATCAACCCGTATCAGGCAAATCTGGTACCACCAACTTTGATGGCGATAAATGGTTCTGTGCATTTACTCCATATTACACAGCTTCCATATGGATTGGATATGACGATAACTCTAAGTTACCAAGCACAACAGAATATAGCCATGTTGCAATCTGGCAAGCTATCATGAGTCAGATACATGCAGATTTACCAACCGGAACATATGAGCAGCCAAAAGGCATCGTTCAGCTTCAAGTTTGCTCCCAATCCGGAAAATTAGCTGTTCCTGGCCTGTGTGATAGTGATCCAAGAGGCAGCAAGATAATCACAGAATACTTTGCAGAAGATAATCAACCGACCGAAACTTGTGATGTCCATAAGCGAATTACGATATGTAATGTTTCCGAACAAATTGCAAGTCCTTACTGTACTAGTACGACTACTAAGGTTGTTATTAAAAAAGCCACAGCCAACGTTCTTAACCCTACCGATGCAGCAAAGTACACCGTTCTTGATGAAGATAAAGCTTATTGCGTTACAGATGCCTTTTTAAGCGCGTTGTGTACAATTCACAATAAAGCAGCAACTACGCCCGCAGCCACACAGCCCGCAACCACAGCAGCTACTACCGCTGCTACTACCGCTGCTACTACCGCTGCTACTACCGCTGCTACTACCGCTGCTACAAAAAAACCCGTCACCCGTTAAATTAAAACAATAATATAAACCCAAAAAGATGCCAAGTTGAGAGAACAACCCTCTCAGCTAGACATCTTTTTTCATTACCCAATCCATATACACCCCACACCAGCTATAAACCAAACCCTTCTTTTATTATAAAACAAACTACGATGAAATCCTCATAATCCCACCCCAACAGATCTTTCCAGTCTTCCCATTCATTTTCATTGCTTTTCAAAGCTTTCCCATAATTATGATACAACGCATAAAAAATCACTTGATAAACTAGCCGTGAATATTAATTTCTGATTATCCATTTATCGCAGACCGGCTGAGAGCAGTGCTTATGTTTGATCAAGACTCAGATAAAAAATGAGCGTAAGCGAGTCTTTTTATCATCTCTGAGGCTTGTAAAGAACATACTGCTTGAAGGAAAGGCAAGATAAATAGATAATCAGAAATTAATATTCACTCACCACCTCAATTGATTTTTCACCCCTATATCATAATTCACCTTACTTCTTCATTTTGGGGTTACATATTATCGAAGCAATATATGAAAAAATCAATGCACCCGAAACCCCAACCGCGCATGCTGTAAATCCACCTTTAAAAAGGCCTAATATTCCATCGAGTTCTACAGCATCTTTCATGCCCTTCCATAATACATTTCCAAAGCCTAAAAGGGGAACTGTTGCTCCTGCTCCTGCAAACTTAACAAATGGTCCATATACGCCGACTGCACCCAGAAACACACCGCAACATACTAGTAAAACCATAATTCTTCCAGGCATCATTTTCGTTTTTTCCATTAATATTTGAACTACAACACAAATTAATCCTCCAATTATAAATGCTTTGATAAATTCCATTAAAGACACCTCCTCTTAATTACAATGTTCTAGCATTACAGCATGGGCTATACCCGGTACACTTTTCCCTTCATTGAAGCTAACTGTAGAAAGTAGGGCACCAGTAGGTACAAATAATACTCTTTGCCATTTTTTCTTCTTAATATTGTCTAAAATATATGAACATAACGTTACTGCGGAACATCCGCAACCACTTCCACCAGCATGTGTGTCCTGACTATTTTGGTCGAAGATTTCTATACCGCAATCTGTATATTTACCACTGATATCATAGCCTTTTTCTTTTAACAAATCGATTAATATTGTTCTTCCAACATACCCTAAGTCTCCTGTTATTATCATGTCATAATAGCTTTCATCAATTCCAAAATCCATAAAGTTTTGATATATCACACTGCTTGCTGCTGGGGCCATACAAGCGCCCATGTTCATAGAATCTTTTACACCGAAGTCAACAATTTTACCTGTTGTTGTTCCAATTATTCTAACATTTGACTTGGTTTTTCCAATTAAAACAGCTCCACAGCCCGTGACCGTCCAAGATGCCGATAATGGTCTTTGAGATCCATATTCTAAAGGGAAACGGAACTGTTTTTCTGCACTTGCAAAGTGACTTGATGCCAATGAAATTACCTGTTTTGCATATCCTGCATTAACTGTCATTGCACCCAATGCCATTGCCTCGCCCATTGTTGAGCATGCACCATATAACCCAAATAACGGGATATCAAATTGCATCAGTCCAAATGATGTCGCTATTAGCTGTCCTAACAAGTCACCTGCAAACATATATTTCACATCTACCTTGGATACCCCGGATTTACCAAGCAATATCTCCACTGCCTCTTTTTGAAGACAGCTCTCAGCTTCTTCCCAAGTATTCATTCCAAACATTGGATCTTCACTTACTCTATCAAACATCTTTCCAAGAGGACCTTTGCCTTCTTTATCTCCCACTACAGATGCACCGTCAATAACATAAGGTGGCTCTTGAAATAAAATACTCTGCTGACCTTTTGACTGTTCCAAATGAATCACCTCATTTTCAATATAATATAATAAATTACCCCAGCTACCCAGGAGCTTAATATTCCATATAATATTACGGGTCCTGCAATTGTAAATATTTTGCAGCCAATTCCAAATACTTGTCCTTCTTTCTTATATTCAATCGCTGGTGCTACCACAGAATTTGCAAAACCTGTAATAGGCACCAGACTTCCAGCTCCACCCCATTTCGTTAGTAATGGGTATAAATTTAATCCAGTTAATAATATACTTAAGAAAATTAGAGAAAGAGTTGTAAACGATGCAGATTTATCGTTGCTCATACCTGCATTTGTAAATAACGTCATAAATATCTGACCTATCATACATATCGTTCCACCAGTTATAAATGCTTTAATACAATTTAAAAAGCAACTATGTTTAGGTGTTACATCAGAAACATACTTATTATATTTTTTGTCATGTTGTTCTTTTAATACATCTGCCATAATACTCCTATCTGTCCGCATAATACGAATTTCACTCGTTTGCAAACGTTTTTTATTTTGGATACAAAAAATAGAAATACATAAGTGATCCTATTCCTTTTCCGATAGCAAGAAACAAAATTATATAACCTAATCCACTCGAGATTCTTATGCGTCGTATAAATATCGGTAACGCTTTAATTGTCTCAGCTAGACAAACCAAAAAACTACCTATGAATATTCCGGAAAACAGTCCAAAAATTGCGCACGCTATAATTCCAACATGAATAACAAGTTGAAAAATCACTAATATATTTCCAATTGTCGCACCTAAAATGATCATATCTTCATACAATTTTATGTGCTTTGCCGTACGCGTGACTTTTGCAAATCGATTCATTACTCCTACAATTGTTAAAACAGCAAAAAAACCTGATGCAGAAATAGCACCGCCTGCAAACCCGAATATTCCTAAAAGAATAATTCTTAGCATGTACATTAGCAGTTTCCTTCTTCCTTATTTCTACTGCTCCTGTTTATTAACGAATCATCTATGTCGGATTCCAACGTATGCATTTCAACCTCAAGCGGTGTTGGATCATTTGTAATCTTTTTACTACCAAAATGATTGTAAAATACAATGATGCCAAGCGTAAGTCCGATAGAATACATAATTTCTATAATCATCAGACCTTTACCTGTATCTCCTAGAAATATAATATATGCTTTTTCAAACACCTCACTAACAGCGACATCATTGTTGTACGCCATAATTGCATACGCACTCCCACACATCGTAATAAAGCAAATTACAACTATCTTAATTATATTTAGAATACTATTTAGTTTGTGATTTTGCTTGTCCTTATTTTCGTAATCAATTATGAAATCAGGTTCCCCAATGTTTTGAACATCAACATTGGGATATTCTTGATTGATAAGTTCTATTATCATCATTACAGAAAACGAGTATCTTCTACGTTTGTCATCTTTAATATTCATCAATTTTATGGTTTTTACCTTGCTTGTAATTGCTTTATCAGTACACCATATTGTCGAAACGTCGCCTAGGCACACATGCTTTTTACTAACTTCATTGTTTTTCTCAAGCTTAAGGTAAAGAGTTGTGCTCATAATAATGTCTTCCTCTCATATATTTTATTTTCTTTGCATTTAAGTTATTATTTACAATGGAAATAAAAATATTCATGAAATAAATAATTATAGAGATTCTCTCATTCTAGCCAATATTTTTTTCTCTAATCTTGATACTTGCACTTGAGATATTCCAAGTTCTTTCGCGATATCTGTTTGTGTTTTTTCATCAAAATAACGCATTTCAATTATCTTTTGTTCTTTTGGTGTGAGTGATTTAATTAAATCACTCAAAACCATTTTATTGATTAGTATCTCATGCGCATTTTTATCCTCCTCTATTTTATCTATAAGAAGAATCGAATTACCGTCTCCTTGGTAAATTGTTTTATACAGCGATTCTATTTCTGAGCCAGCTTCTAATGCCATAACTATTTCTTCACTTATGACTCCAATTTCTTTGGAAATCTCTTCAATAGTAGGTTCGTGTCCATCCATTTTTGTTATCTGTTCTTTAGCTCGCTGCACTTTTACAACTGTTTCTTTAAGAGTTCTGCTTACCTTAATCATTCCATCATCACGCAAAAATCTCTTAATTTCTCCTGTAATCATCGGCACTGCATATGTCGAAAATCTAACATCAAAGCTCGTATCAAACTTGTCTACAGCCTTTATCAATCCGATGCTACCTATCTGAAACAAATCTTCTATCTCATATCCTCTACCTGAAAATCTTCTGACAATACTCCAGATTAGCCCCATATTTTCGGTAATCAGTATATCTCTTGCTTGCTTATCTCCTTTGTGCGCACTTTCAATAAGTTCTTTAGTATGATCCATATAACCACACCCTTCTCACTTATTTATCACACCTATCCTTTTTTTCATTATTATTGTAGTCCCATATCCTTTTTTTGAATTTACTTCTAATTCATCCATAAACGCTTCCATAAATGAAAAACCCATGCCCGAACGTTCAAGTTCTGGTTTTGATGTATATAATGGTTCCATAGCTTTATTAATATTTTCTATTCCAACACCATCATCATGAACCAATACCGTAACCCAGTCCTCTTCTATAGCACATTCTATTGTAATTGTCCCTTCTTTCCCCTCATAACCATGTACTACGCAATTCGTAACTGCTTCAGATACAGCTGTTTTAATATCCGCTATTTCTTCGATAGTAGGATCTAATCTTGTACAAAATGCAGCTACTGCTACCCTTGCAAAACTTTCATTTTCTGACTTACTGTCAAATTCAAGATGCATTTTATTTTTCACCATTATACCTTTGCCCCCTGCATTTTTTTTGCTGCCTGTGCTACATCAGGATATTCTTTTACAATTTTATGTAAACCTGATATTTGTAGTATTCTTTCTATACTTGGGTTAACCCCAACTACTGCGATTCTTCCATTACCTCGTATCTTTTTGAAACGCCCCATTATTAGTCCGATCCCTGCGCTATCCATAAAGCTTATTTTACTAAAATCAAATATAATATTTTTTACCCCCCGTTCATCTATTATCTTGTCAATAACTTCTCTTATTTCATCCGCCAAATGGTGATCTAAATCAGCATTCAAACTAATAATCATTCTATCTTCGGTAATCATATAGATGTAATCCATTCCTTTACAACCTCCATTCTTTTTAAGATTGTGTCCATGCTGGGCACATTAAGAAAACCCAATAGACGTGATTATCATCTACTGGGTTTATCTTTCGTATGTTGCTGTATTTACAGTTTATCTTAATGTTTTGATATATATGTGGTAGCTTCCGCTGCATATCTGTGTGTCGGAAAGTTAGTCAATATATATTGATAGTATTTTTTTGCGTTATCTACTTGTTCTAGTTTTTCATAAGATTTTGCAGCGTAATATGCAGCATCTACTTTAGTACTATCAAGTTTGTATGATCTTGCGAAATAATCTGCTGCTTCTGTGAAGTTATTCTTATAATAACTGGTAGTCCCTAAAGTATATAAATCATTAGCGACTGTCGGCATTGCTACAGCAATAGTATTGTATAAGGCCTTCGCGTTTTCTGATGGAAGTGTACTCACATCAATATTCACCAATGATTCTGCGGCTCTTATTTTATCATTTGCTATATATAAATTGGCAGAATCGATAAGAGCTATTAAAAGCTTATTATTTCCATCTGTTCCAGATATATCTTGAACCTTTTTTGTTAAAATGTCTCTTTCGGCTTGAACATCCTGTAATTGTTTTGTAATTGTATTCAGTTCAACATTACCGGACGATAGTTTCTCACTGTATTCTACTATACTTTTATTATAATCATTTGTAAGGCCTTTGTATCTTGATGGCATAATCAGGAACCAAACCAAAGCTGCTCCTACAAGTACTCCTACCAATATATTAATTACCGTAATCGCGCCATTGCTTGGCTCTTTATACGTAGTGGGCGGTAAATATACATCATTGCCTCTTAACGGGATGGAATTTAAATCTTTAACTTTTCTCCTTGGCAAAAAGCTTTCAGAAACATCTTTTGTGCTAATATCTTCAGCCATGCCGATTTCTCTGAGATACCTTTGAGCAACTGTATTGTTTTTATCAATTTTTAAGATATTATTTAAGCACTTCTTTGCTTTACTATATTCCTTTTCTTTTATATGCAACAAAGCTAATAACTGTTGAGCCTTAATAAACTTTGGATTTAGCGCTACAACTTTTTTTAATTGGATGACAGCCATATCATAATTGCCACCTTTTGCATATTTTAGAGATTGATTATACTTCTTTATCGTTTGTATTACGGATTCAAATTTTCCTTGATTAGACTGAATATTTGTAATATATGAACTTGCGATATTTTTTTCTTGCTTAAAGTTCTTGCTCAAAACCCATTCGCTAAGAGCCTCGACAATATCACCCATTTCGCAATATATAAGACCCAACAAATTACGAGCTTTAATATTATTCTTATTAATTGTAAGACTTGTTCTTAAACTTTCAATTGCACCTGATAAGTCTCTTAGCTGCGCTTTTGCAAGTC
Source organism: [Clostridium] fimetarium (assembly GCF_900111235.1). GTDB lineage: Bacteria > Bacillota > Clostridia > Lachnospirales > Lachnospiraceae > Clostridium_N > Clostridium_N fimetarium. The sequence goes on along the minus strand of NZ_FOJI01000001.1, from coordinate 456,964 downwards.
CTAAATTGTAATAGGCATTAGAAGCCTTTACAACGGTTTTATATAATGTAACATCAGCTCCGCATTTCAGGCACATATTTTCGTCTGTTAATTGGCTACCACATTTATAACACTTCATAGCTGTTCCCCTTTTCCAAATGATATCAGTAACTATTTATCTGATAACTTATTTATAATTTTGTTAATTATATCAGTAACATCCGGAAAATCATTATTATAAATAGCATCCTCAGCTTCTTCTACTTCTAAACTTGGTTGAAACTTCTTGATTTCATCATCAAAATTAATCATGCTTATCTCCATTCCTGCGCATTTTCTAATGGCTCGCTCTGCGAGACAATGCGCATATTAAAGTTTGTGCCACAGACACAAATCCTGTCTACTTTAGTAGACCTTTGAATCAATTTGATTTGTTATATATTTGTACTATTCGCTTGATTTCTCCAACCAAGTAAAGTGACCCTACACACACAAGAATTCCTTTGCCCTTAATAGCTCGTCCATATTCAAAGCCTTCTTTCACGGTTTTAAAGACTGCTATTTGTTGACTTGTATACTTTCCAAAGCACTTCACGATTTCCATATTATCTGATTTTCTTGTTCCCTCTAGTTGGGCAACAACTAAATGATCAAATATTTTACTTTCACAAAGCGTCTTTATCATCTCATTATAATGCTTGTCTTTTACAACAGAAAATAACAATGTGCATGTTCTTTCACTCTTAATTGAATGTAGCGAATCAATAAATGCATTAATTCCATCTGGGTTATGAGCACCATCTAAATATATGTCGCTCAAGATTTCTTCCATACGACCTTCCCAAAAAGTATTCATAACACCTTTTTGCAAAGATTTACTATGAAAAATACCCATATTATTGTTTTCAATCACCTTAATTGCAGTCAAAGCAATCACACAATTCATCACTTGATACATTGCTGGTGACTTAATAGTAAAGATATCACTTTTATAATACCTATTATGAACTAAAAAATCAATATGTTTTGCATTGTTTTTAATAATTTCCCATTGCGAACACGAAACTTGTATACACTCAGAAGTCATTTCCCTTGCAATTTCCTCAATTACTTCTGCCGATTCGCTATTTTGATTCATATATAATACTGGCACATTCTTTTTGATTATACCAGCTTTTTCGTACGCGATCTGAGCGATCGTATCTCCTAGCACTTCTGTATGATCCAAACTAAGTGACGTAATAATTGATATGATTGGTTGAGCGACTGCATTTGTTGAATCTAGCCTCCCACCAAGTCCTGTTTCCAAAACGACATATTCTACATGCTCTTTTTCAAAAACATACATTGCCATTGCAAATAAATAATCGAAATACATTATCTTGCAAAGTCCCTGTTCAACTAATGATTGTTCAATATCATATATAACCTGAAATGCTTCAACAAACATTTCATCTGATATCATTTCATTATTGATTTGGATTCTTTCGTTTATTGTAACAAGATGCGGCGATATAAACAACCCCACTTTGTATCCGCTTTCATATATTATATTAGACAGATACGCACATACGGAACCTTTCCCATTCGTTCCCGCCACATGAATCACTTTCATCTTCTTCTCAGGATGCCCCAATCTATCCAGCAAATACGCCCCTCGAACCACTCCAGTTTCACTTCCATATTTCGGTATCGCATTTATATAATCCAACACTTCATTATACTTCATATTTTTACCCTATATTTTTCTTTTTTTCATTTTTGTTTATTTGTTTGTTTGTTTGTTCTTTCTTTCTTTCTTTCTTTCTTTCTTTTTCCGCCCTCGCATTTAGTGTCAAATGGATTTCACAAGGTAACCGTGAATGAGAATTTGTAATTATTCATTTTCCGCAGACCGGCTGAAAGTAGCGAAGCTACTTTCAGGAAAGGCAAGGAAAATAAATAATTACAAATTCTCATTCACTCAACCCCCACCCCAACCCATTTCACCACCAAATCCCCCTCACTCGTGTATCGAATCTGAGCATTTTTCAAATCTGAAACCATGCATATTGTACATTTAAGAACTTCCTCTATTGGGGCCTCTTCAGTGGATTCACCTACCACTTCAGACACAATTGTTTTTATGCTAAATGCATCCAAATCATCACTATCATGCATTTCCTTTAGGTATTCCTCTATTTTTAGGATCTCTGCCTTAGTAAAATCAATAACTACCTGTTCAAATACTTGAGTATCAAATCTGAATTTATAAAAATATGCATTCCAAAGCAATTCTAATTTTATGCTATTTTGAATGATAAGCATATTGGCCTTTTCATTCGCAATAGAATATTCACTATTGTATTGTTCAATTTCAAATTTTGCTTGGGATAACTTATTTTTTAGATCACTAATTTGCATCGTATGTTTTTTTAAATACGATTCTGCATAATCATACTCTCTTTTTGCAGATATTACATCGCCATAATATTTTTTGATTTCTTCTTTGGGCTTATCTATGTTATTATCATACTCATTTTTTTTCGATTCTAATTGTTCAAACTTTTCTTTTGACTCATTAAACACCTTATATTCTTCTAAATGTTTCTCTTCAAGCTTCACAAGTTGGGATGCCAACTTTTCTATTTCTAAATTGGTTTTGTTGATTTTATTGTCCAACTCTTTCCTATTTAAAATGAGCATAAAGAATTCTGTTTCTTCATCATTGCGTTCTGCTATCATATTTGCTGGTATATAATTGGGCAGTGCGTCGCGATTCAAAGTGAATTTTTTGCCATATCCATTCACCGATACCCATACCAGTTGTGCAAGTATTGCTCTTGACACCCTATTAATTCCTAACACCGTATCATAGACTGAAGAAATCACTATTTTTAATATATCAAATGCATCTAAACCAATGCATTCAACCACAGCTGTAATATTTTTTATACCTGTTTCTGTTCTTATAAGTCTTCCTATTCCTCTTCCGCTAAGTTCCTTCAAAATAATTTTCTTGCTCATATTTCGTATTAATTCTATTGGCGCCTTATTTAAATACCGTTGTATATTATTGTCTGTTATCTTGGCCTGTTCTGGTGATTCCTTTAACAAATCCTTGTGTAACCTATTTAAAAATTGCTCATAATATTTATCGCTTATACTCTGGGCCAATGTAGCTGGTGACATATACGGATTTAATGAATATACTTTTGCTGCTTCCCTTATCACCAAAATCGAGATTAAGTCCTCACTAGATGACTCATTTACAGAATTCTGATTTAGATCATTACATTTTTCAATTAATATATTTTTAAACATTTCATCAAGTTCCATGCGTGAAGAAATATTTAGAGTTTTTATCTGATTTAGTACAATATCTTCTACGCCTTTTGCCTGATAGTTAATCTTATTCGGACTGCCGTCAGTCTTTCCCGTAAACATATTAGCAAAATCAACAAGTTTTCCTACCGCTTTAAAACTAGTTTCTTTTACCGCATTGCCTATCGTTACAGATTGAAACAAAGCAATCTGCAGACTAATATCATTATCTGATAACTTTTTTAATCCACTAAATATATTTGGCATTGCTTGTCCTTCCAATAATACTAGTTTTTTGTATTACTAGTTTACTATAAAAAATGGCTATTAACAAGGTTTAGTTCCTAAAAATCGCTTAATCAAAATATTATATAAATTTAATAATTGTATTCTATTCTATTTGTAGTATACTATACAGTATTATGTTTAAGAAAGGTTAGAGAATTTATGTCTAATACAAAGTTGCTGTCCACTCGCTCTTCCAAGCTTAACCAAAAGAATATAAAAAAGAAAAAACGGCTTCGTAATAGAAAAATCGGGTTTTCTCTAATCGCAATTCAAATTATTATTACTATTATATTTATGCTGCTATTGTTTCATTTCAATATAGTTCCAGACAAATATATGATTATGATTATTGTGGTGCTTATACTTATCACTGCATATAATGTAATTTCACAATTTACAAAGGCTCATATGATAGGCAAACTTTTATCGGTTATTCTATCGATTGCTTTATTAACTAGTTCCTTTTATATTGCAAAAACCACAAATATGTTAGACTCAATAACAAACACGAACCCAGATAATATTACGGTTTCAGTTATTGTTCTTTCTACAGACCCAGCACAAAACATTACAGATGCCAAAGATTATAAGTTTGGTTGCCATTCAATCATAGATAAGGTAAATACAGATAAGGCGATTACTCAGATTAATGAAAAAGTTGGTTCTACCATCAATACTTCAACTTATTCTGAATGGAAAACACTTGTTAATGCATTAAATAGCAAAGAAGTTAAGGCGATAATATTAAATGAAGCATATCGCTCTGCATTGCAAGAGCTATACCCCGATTTTTCTTCGACTACTAGAATTATAGATACGATTACAATTCAAAACCAGAATGCTCCAAAAGCTGCTGATAAAAATGTCAGTACAGAACCGTTTTCAATATATATTGCTGGTAACGATGAATATGGTAATAAGATTTCTTCCATTGGTCGTAATGATGTTAATATAATTGCAACATTTAATCCTAAAACAAAGCAAGCATTGCTTGTAACAACACCTAGAGACTATTATATTACTTTGGATAATCTAGCCGGCAACACCGGGTTGGACAAACTTACTCATGCAGGTAATTTTGGTATTGAAGGTTCTATTGCTGCATTACAAAATCTATACAACACAGACATTGACTATTATGTTAAAGTTAACTTTACTGGCGCTGTCGGTATTGTTGATGCTCTTGGAGGGATTACAGTTGACTCTGAACTAGCATTTACTACATGTTCTGATACCGCACCTATACCATATAAATTTGTAGTTGGTGCAAATGAATGCAATGGTGAAAAAGCACTCGCTTTTTGTCGAGAACGACAAGTATTGGCAAACGGTGATAATCAGCGTGGGCGTAATCAAATGATTGCTATTAAGGCTATTTTTGCAAAGGCTACTTCTCCTGCTATTATTACTAATTATTCTGCAGTTTTGGATTCTGTTTCCAATATGTTTGCTACGAATATCCCAACGAATGCAATCGCAGCCATGGTTAAGGATACATTAAGCGATTCTACTACTTGGAACATCCAGACCTATAATGTTACTGGTACTGGTGCAACGAAGCAATGTCAATTATTTGGATTTTATGCGGATGTTATGATTCCTGATTACAGTACTGTTAACAATGCAATTGAACTTATGAGTAAAATTAAACAAGGCGAAGCCTTTGATGTGGATCAATATGTGAATAGCCAAAAAGAGGCTGCATCTTCAGCTACAAAGGCGAAATAATATATAACATTGAGAAAAGGTGCGAAGCATGTTATGGAATATTCCATAACGTGCTTTTTTCCCATTTATTTACAAAATTTGTCTTTGTTTTATTTTAATTTTATTGTATAATGTTATTTATCATTCGCATATCAGATAGGAGCAAACATGAAAAATTTATTTTCAAAGATTAGAGATAATATAAAGCTAATTTTTACGCGTTCTTCTTCACTTAGCCCAAAAGAGTTAAAGCGAAAAAAGAAAATTCGAACTCGTGGAATTGGCTACATACTAGTATCACTTCAAGCCATAATAACAATTGTGTTTTTATGTCTGTTGTTTAAATTAAATATCATTCCTGATAAATACATAGTTATTGTAATTATAAGTCTCTTCTTAATTACAATATACAATATCGTTTCTCAGCTTACCAAGGCTCATATCATTGGTAAAACACTTGCTGTTTTTCTAAGCATACTATTATTTACCGGATCCCTATATATTCACCAAACAGATAGCATGATAAGTTCAATATCTGGTACTAATATTCAAACTGATTACTTTTCAATTATTGTTCTAAACACTGATTCTGCTAATTCTTTAAGCAATGCAAAAGATTATACTTTTGGATACAATGCTTTAATTGATTCTGCGAACAGTGAAAAGGTAGTCAAAAAGATCAATGACGAACTTAATACGAATCTTAAAACACAGACTTGTGATGACTGGGAGTCACTTGGGAAAGCTCTATATGATCAAAATGTACAAGCTATTATTTTAAATGAATCTTTCAGATCTGAGATAGAACAAAGATTTAGTGATTTTAATGAAAAGACAAAGATTCTTGAAACCATCAAATTTGAAACCAAAATAACAAAACCTGCAAAAAATGTTGTGACTGAACCATTTACGATCTATATTGGAGGTAATGATTCACGTAACGGTCTTGATTCAGAGTCAACGAAAAACGATGTTAATATTATCGCCACTTTTAACCCTGAAACCAAACAAGTTCTTCTTGTAACTACGCCTCGCGATTATTATTTCAAAATATATTCCTTAGCGGAAGATGGAATAAAGACGGACAAGCTTACTCATGCCGGGAACTTTGGAACAGATGCTGTAATAACGACACTCGATAATCTTTATGGAATAAATATTGATTATTATGCTAGAATTAACTTCTCGGGTACTGTGAAAATAGTTGATGCTTTAGGCCATATCAATATTAACTCTGAGGTAGACTTTTATACAACTTATGAGACATCTATTAATAAGTACCACTTTGTAGTTGGAGTAAATGGTGATTGTGATGGTGAAAAAGTTCTCGCTTTCTGTAGAGAGCGTATGGCATTTGCAGCGCTTGGTGATAACCAACGTGGCCGCGATCAAATGTTTGCACTCCAAGGTCTTATTGCAAAAGCCTCATCCCCTGCAATTCTTACATCTTATGCGGAATTAATGGATTCTTTATCTGGTATGTTTTCTACAAATATGCCTCAAGGAAACATATCATCAATTATCAAAGATATGCTAAATGATCCAACACCATGGAATGTGCAAACATATAATACAACTGGTATTACTGATGATAAGTATTATCCTTCAGGCTTTTATCCACAAACACTTCCAGCCATGTCTGTCATTTTACCAGACAACACTTCAATCAATAAAGCTATTAAACTTATGAGTAAAGTTAGAAATGGGGATGTTTTTGATGTTAATGCGTTCCTTGAAAGCGCCACTGAAAGTGCTACCACTGCTCAGTAAGATTTTATTATGATAAATTCCAAACTAAAATATATGGCAAAGAAATTTGTATGAGAAGGAAATCAAACTTGATATTAAGTCTTGCAAAAGCAAGCCATCGAAAATGAGGGAATCTATGAAATCACAAATCATATTACAACAGAAGATGATGGAATATTACTCTGGTGATCCCAAACGAATCCAACATTTTATAAAGGTTCATAGCTTTGCAAAAATGATTGGTGAGTTGGAAGGATTGAATGCTAGCACACAAAACATTCTGGAGATTGCCGCCATCGTTCATGACATCGGCATCAAAATTTCGGAAGAAAAATATGGTAACTGCAATGGCAAACTGCAAGAGCAGGAGGGCCCTGCAATTGCAAAGCAAATGCTAACAGAACTAAACTATGACGATAATATAATCGAGCGTGTCTGTTATCTGGTTGGCTACCACCACACTTATAATAATATCAATGGGATAGACTATCAGATTTTGGTGGAGGCAGATTTTCTTGTTAATATGTACGAGGATGGATTGACTAAAGAAGCCATTTTATCAGCATATAACAAAATCTTTCGCACAAAATCTGGATCTCAGCTTTGCAAAATTATATTTCTTTAACGAAGTACGTATGTACGATAAAAAAAGAACGTATCGCATTGTAACTTATAATAAAGTTATTTTGCGATGCGTTCTTTCTATTTACTGGATTTACTTTGATTGGAACTATATATATAGTCCAATAATTAGTTTAGATGCTAAACTTCTTAATTACCATTTGTAGATTTTGCGCTAGTGTTGCTAATCCTTCACTAGAATTTGCAATTTCTTCAACTGATGCAGTTTGCTCTTCCATTGATGCAGTTACTTGTTCGGTAGCCGCAGAATTCTCTTCTGCAATAGCAGAAAGGCTTTGTAATGTATCCAGTATATCCATTTTCATTTCGTTCATCTCTTCACCAGATATATTTAATTGTCTAACTGCTTCCTCTGTTTCAATTATTGCTTCCTTAATTTCGAGATAATTATTTTTATTATTTGTTACGCTTTCCGTTTGCTCTTTAATTATCACAGACATTTTTTCAATCGTATTAACCGCCTGTTGTGAATTCATCTGCAACTCCTTGACCATCTCGTCAATATCTCTAGTAGAAATTGCTGACTGCTCGGCAAGTTTTCTAATTTCTTCTGCAACTACTGAAAATCCTCTTCCTGCCTCACCAGCTCGTGCAGCTTCAATCGCAGCATTTAATGATAGCAAATTAGTTTGATCTGCAATTGAAGATATAACATTACTTGCTTCCCCTATTTTATTAGAACTTTCATTGGTTTTTAATATTACATCGTGAATCTCCATTGACGCTTTGTTACTTTCCTCTGTTTTTTCATATAAGAAATCTATCTCCTTCAAACCAACTTTAAGATCTTCAACTACTTTTCCTGTTGCTGCATTTAAAATTCTTAGATGATTTTGGTCTTTTCCAATCACTTCCCCTAGCTTTCCTGCCTTTTCAGAACCAATCTCAGTTTGTTTTGCCTGATCTGAGGCGCCTTTCGCAATTTCCTCAATAGCGGTAGACACTTCATCTGCTGCATTCGCTGATTGCTGAGAGGTTGCTGTCAATTCTTCTGAAGAGGCCGCTAACTGCTCTGAAGAATCACTGATTTCTACTACAATTCCTCTTATGCTCTCGGTAATACTTTGAAGTGCTCGTGATAAGATTCCAATTTCATCTTTTTTATCTAAATACTTTTGTTCAACATTAACTGATATATCTAAATTTGCAATTTTTTCTGAGTGATGAACAGTCTTAATAATTGGTTTTGTTATAGAATTACCAATCAAATAAATAACTATAATACTTAATAATAAAGTAATTGCAATAACAATCATTAACGTATTTTGCAGTGTTGGTATTGCAGCTAATACTTCATTTTGATTAGCTGTAATTACAAATATCCAGTCAGTACCTTCGATTGGAGCATATCCTGCATATAAATTATTACCATCGAACTTATATGTACTTACACCATTCTTTGCAATAATGACTTTTTCAATTAAATCAGATACGGATAATAAACTTGAGTCTTTCTTAGCTGCTTCAATTGGTGAATATTGATTCACTACTTTATCCCTATCTGGATGAGCGATTACGGTGCCTGCACCATTTATAATATAACCATATCCTTCATTACCATATCCAGTATCATCTACAATTTCACTTAAAGCATTTCCATCTCTACGACCAATTAACGCTCCAACTATGATGCCTGATTTATATATAGGCGCCGCTACCATTATTACTGGTTGTTTTGTCACCTGACTGATTAACACATCAGATACAGCCGGTTCTCCGCTTAAAGCTTTTTTAATATAATCTCTATCTGCTAAGTTACTTGTAGTACCATCAGAATAATTAGCAGTACCATTCATTTGTACAATTGCAATATCTAAAAAGTCTGTTTCTTTAACTAACTCTTTCAATATAGGCTGCTGAGATATCCAGTCCATCTTCTGAATATTTTCATTAAGCGCTAACATTTCCAGTGTCCGTTTTTGAATTTCTAATCTGCTAGCTGTTAATTTCGAATCCTCTTGTACTAGTGAAGTTAGAGATTTTTCCGCTTCTTTCGTAATCGAATTACTTGAACTTATTATGGAAATCACCCCTAAAACCACTGATGATAATAATATCAATAACGAAAAATTGATAATTAATTTTGTTTTTATACTTTTCATTTGTATCCTCCATATGTTTTTATTTTGATTATTAGTCTATAAAAAAAGAGAGTCAAAGATGAACCGAATGCAATCTTTGAATCTCTAAAATTTTAAATCGATTATATTGTAAATTTATTGAGTTGCTAGCCATTCTGTTGCTGTGGCCACTTCATTCATTGCTATATTTACTTCCACTACGCTACTAGAAATAACAGTAGCTAACATGAACATAAACATTATTAATTTTCGTAATTACATATTATCTTTATCAAGTAATAATAATTGCTGAACCTCTTCAATTGTAATAGGCTTACTCATCAAATATCCTTGTCCAGTCTCACATTTATATTTTTTTAAATATTCTAATTGCTCTTTTGTTTCTATACCTTCTGCCACAACTTCATAATCAAGATCTAATGCTAAGTAAAGTAATGCCTTAATAATCACGGAAGCCTTGCCTCGCTCTTCTATGCTACTAACAAAATTTCTATCTAATTTCACTATATCAATTGGCAGGTCCTTTAAATGGATAAGAGATGAGTAACCCGTTCCAAAGTCATCTAAAGCTATTTTCATACCTAATCGCCTTAGCCTTTTTAGTCTTTCCACTGCAAATCCCATATCAGAAATGATAGCCGTTTCAGTGATTTCTATAACTATATGCGAATAGTCAATGTCGTAATTTGAAAATATATGCTCTAACTCTGTGAAATTCAATTCACTTGACAATGATTTGCTAGATAAATTAATAGAAATATATAGATCTTTTTTACCTTCTTTTTCAAATATCAATTTACGTTTTAAGGCGGTTTCAATAATCCACCTTTCCAGCTCATATATTTGACCTGTTTCTTCGGCCATTGGAATGAATTTCATCGGTGGAATCAATCCTTTTTGGGGATGATTCCATCGAACCAATGCTTCAAATCCTGATATTTTACCGGAAGTCAGCTCATACTGGGGCTGATAGTAAAGTACTAATTCATTATTTTTTATTGCATATTGTAGTTGATTTGATAATTTAATATTTTCGTTATTTTCCTTCAGAATCTGTTCCATATAAAAGACAGCTCTACCTTTTCCCTGCTTTTTTGCTTTGTTCATTGCAATATTAGCATTTCTAAAAATAGCATTACTATCTGCTCCATCTTTAGGAAACATCGCAATTCCTTTACTGGCTGATATGAAAAATTCATTATGGTTAACTTCCCATGATGGACCTATATATTCATCTAGCGACTTTAATCTATTTTCAATTACATCCTTGTCAATCATATCATAAAATAAAATAGCAAATTCGTCACCGCTAAGTCTTGCTACTTTATCGGGAGCTTTTATGAATTCAGATAGCATAGAAGCGACATATTGCAGAAAGTGATCACCACTTGCGTAGTTCAATGTATCATTTATTTGACTAAAATTATCTATGTTAATATGCACCAAAGTAAATTGTGATTTAACCTCAATTAATTGCTTTACTTCCTTAACAAAAAATGACCGATTTTGAAGACCTGTCAAGTCATCGTAATATGCTATTCTACTAAGTTTTTCTTCTAATAACTTTCTATTTGTGATATCTATTCCAATAGATAAAACCTCTGACTGATTATTGGAATAGTTCATCAAACTATGATTCCACATAATGTCAATCTTTTTGTTTTGTTTTGATATGAATTCAATATCATGATTTGTGATCCGTAGCCCCTTACTGATCTGAATAAAATCATTAACAATCTTAAACCTGTCATCTTTGTTTACAAGTAATAGCTCCCACCTTTTATTGATTATTTCTTCCTCAGAATAGCCAAATACCTTTTGGCCAAATGGATTGATTCTTGTTATTCGCCCCTGCGAATTCCATGTTGCTATAATAACATTTGCATCTGCAAAAAAATTTTCATCATTATTTAGCGCATAATTAAAAACTTGTTCAATTGCTGATTTTTTGCCATATGTTATATCTGAATTTTGAGATATCTGTCTATTTTCTAGCATACTCTCAACCTAAGATTTATCTTGACATTCATAAAAATACTTGTCTCCTTGTCATATAATTTTCCCTTTACTTATATGTAACTTCTTCACTTGATTAGATATATATGTCCTACTTGTTTAATAATATGTTGTAAAAATTATATCTGTAAAATATGTATTCTAATTAAAAAGAACTATGGTAATTGGATCACCACAGCTCAAATAATATTCTATATTTTAATAATATAGTTCTATCTTACTTTGGTAGCTTGACTATCTTAGCGTATTCACACCTTAGACTCATAGCTTTGCGTCGTTATTTTTCAACAAGTTTGCCTTTATCAATTCTTATAATAATACAATAATTATACTTCAAAAGCAATAGTAAAAGCATACAAAAATTTCCATTTTTTTACAAATTATATATTTAAATTGCAATATTATGTCGAAATTTGAAGTCCACTCATCTACATCATTACTCGAATAAATCCAACTAAATTCCATTTTTAAATCAGCATAGCCTAACGTTTCATGACTTTTTTAAGCTCTTACATGATCCCGTCGAAGGATTATCAATTAGTTTACCATTCTCCTCAAATCTTGAACCATGGCAAGGGCAATCCCAAGAAAATTCTGTACCATTCCATTTCAAAGCGCAGCCCATATGTGGGCAACGTTTTGTTGAAACTGTTAGCAAATTCGTAACCGCCTCGAATCCATTCACTAAAAGTTGTAACTTTAGCATGCTTCTGTGTGGTGAAAATACCTCCTGAAATTCATTTGTTTTACCAACCACCATATCAGATAATATCATTGCTGAAACCATAGATGATGAGATCCCCCATTTATTAAAACCTGATGCAACAAATAAGTTTGCTGTGGATTTTGAGTAATGACCTATATAAGGTATTCCATCAAGCGACATACAATCTTGCGTCGCCCAATTATATTTTTCAACTGAATTCGGATAATATTTTTGCACAAACTGTCTTAATTCTGTATAGTTTCCTCCCGATTTACCGGTTCTATGATCCCCGCCACCAACAATTAATAGATTTTCATAATTTCTAAATGACATACCATTCTTAGCTTCATCAACGAACATACCATTTACATTTTGCGCATTTTCAAGGGCTATTGCATATGATCGATGCTGATACATCTTAAGAAAATAACTACCATGTGTATTGATAAATGGAAAATGTGTCGTAACTATAAAATTCTTTGCTGTTATCACTGCATCATTTGTAAATGCTATATGATCATCTAAACCAATATCTTTTATAAAGGAATTTTCATAAATATTAAGGTCTTTTGATATTTCATAAATAAATTTCAGTGGATTAAATTGTGCTTGATTTTGAAATTCAATTGCTCCTTTTATATCAAAAGGCAAATTTGTTTTATCTACGTAATCACAGTTAAATCCAAGAGAATTAACTGCACGAACTTCTTTTTCGATTTTTTTTATATCTGTTAATGTATAGGTATAAGCACATTTATCTTCAAAATTACATTCAATATTCTTACATACCTCTCTGTACTTTGAGATGGCCAATTGATTTGCATCCAAATACATTTTTGCTTTTTCGTGGCCTGCACTTCGTATTAACTTATCATATATCAATCCATGCTGAGATGTTATTTTTGCTGTTGTATTTTTTGTGATACCGGATCCAATTGTATCACCCTCAACTAAAATATAATCAATGCCTTGTTGTTTAAGAAAGAATGCACATAGAATTCCACATATTCCGCCTCCAATTATCAAAACATCGGTATTAATTTGACCTTTTAATTTTTTAAAAGTAGGTGGTTTGACACTATCCGTCCATATTGATTTCAATTTTTTAACCTCCTCCAAATCCTTCTCATATGTAGTATTGTCATTTGTATCAATAATATGATTCAAATTAAGAATGTTTTTAAGGAAATAAAAAAGTGCAGACGATTAGTCATGCACTTTCACAGGATTTGATATTTAAAAATATATTCATAGCATTGTATGTGGATCTAACCCCATAATGCACTAGCATCACTGGAGCTTCTATTAACTCGAGAAAAATCTGTTTTTACAAATGAATTGGTAGATAATATTAAAAATATAAAGCCGATTGTTACTATGATTGCAAATGACATGATTGGCGTTACAACAAAGCCATTGATATCAATTGCCAGCCCTTCTTTCACCAGTTCGGCAGTCGATAAATTCGTTTTTTCCAAAACAATCATTCGAAAAAATGCCGTTGCATAAGTCATTGGATTCAAATATGCAACATATTTTAGTGTATCTGGTAACATCGATATGGGTATATACGCACCTGATACAAATGTTAAAGGCATAGTTACTGCGGTTTTAACTATTTGAAAAGTTTGACCACTACGTACAATCGTTGCTAAAAATAACCCAACTCCAGAAAAAGCAAGTCCAACAAAAATCATTGCGAAAAGGATATAAATCGGTGTTGTCCATGTCGTAAATTTAATGCCAATAAACAATCCAATTATTAAAATTAAAATTCCTTGTACTGTAGCTACAGTAGCTGCTGATAATAGTTGTCCCATTGCAACGGCTATTCGTTTGGCAGGTGACACTAAAACTTCCTTCATAAATCCACTTACCATATCATCTACCGTTGACGATGCTAGATTAAGTGAACTTTCAAAAACCGTCGTTATAATTACTCCAGAAAGCATATATGCAATTGGATTTGCAATAAAGTCATTTTTAAAAATTGCACCAAATACATAAACGAAGAAAAATGGGAATATCAGTGAAAAAATCAAACCTGTTCTATTTCTTATAAAGGCTTTCAATCCCCTTTTCCATAATGCAAATACTGTATTCATATTAGCTCTCCTCCCTAATCTTTTTCCCTGTGATTTCTAGAAAAACGTCATTAAATGTACCTTTTTTAATTTCTATATCCGTGATCACTTCTTTTTGCAGACTTAGAACTTGTAATAATGGATTAATATTTTCAGCATCAACCTTATAATAGCCATCCTTTTTTATATATTTCAGTTCATACTGTGTTAATAACCGTTCAAGTTCGGGTCCATTTTCAGTCGTGATATATGCTTTATCTTTTGTATACTCTTTCTTTAAAGCATATGGTGTATCATGAGCGACTATTACGCCCCCATCCATTATTGCAATCTTATTGCATATTTCTGCTTCTTCCATATAATGAGTGGTAAGAAAAATCGTTATATTTCTTTCTTTTTGAAGTTTCACAATATACTCCCAAATATGAGCGCGTGTTTGTGGATCGAGTCCTGTTGTTGGCTCATCAAGAAACAATACCTTGGGATAGTGGATTAACCCACGAGCGATTTCTACACGGCGTTTCATTCCACCTGACAACGCACCAACCAATTTCTTTCTTTCACCTAATAAGTCCACTAGATTGAGAACAAACTGTATCCGTTCTTCCACTTCTTTTTGAGGAATGT
This sequence comes from [Clostridium] fimetarium, assembly GCF_900111235.1. Taxonomy (GTDB): domain Bacteria; phylum Bacillota; class Clostridia; order Lachnospirales; family Lachnospiraceae; genus Clostridium_N; species Clostridium_N fimetarium. The sequence goes on along the minus strand of NZ_FOJI01000001.1, from coordinate 441,782 downwards.
TATAAAAAACGCAGTGCATTTTAAGGTTCTCATCTATCGTCATTTTTGTATCAAGTGTTGAATCCTGAAATACAACGCCAATCGTTGATCTAACTTCGCTTTTTTGTGTAGAAACATCTTTTCCATCTATTATTAATGTACCCGATGTTTTTTCAAATATTGTACACAAGGTATTTATCGTTGTACTCTTTCCTGCTCCATTTGGTCCTAAAAAAGCAAAAAGAGTCCCCTCTTCCACGTTAAAGGAAATATCATTTACAGCAGTAAAATCACCATACTTTTTAGTAAAATTTTTAACTTCTATTATCGAATTCATCTTATCACCCTTTTCATTTATACTTATCTTTTCTTGTTTTATACACTTCTAGTTCTCTTTAAGATCTCTTCTAGTTCTCTACTAGTTCTCTTCAATTTCTCTTCTAGTTCTCTTCTAGTTCTCTTCTAGTTCTCTTCTAGTTCTCTTCTAGTTCTCTTCAATTTCTCTTGTACACCAATTATATGATAATACCACATTCTTTAATCGTTTTTCAAGTATCTCTTTGGGAGCAACCATATCTGTATCAATATAGTAACTATTTTATGACATAAAATCATCCTAAAACATATAAAATACCAGCGGTAATATCATATTATGATACAACCTCTGGCATTGTTGGATTACGATTTTATTGTTATACGCTTTCTACCATTTACAATTTCATCTATCAAGTTTGTGCATTTTACAAACCTACTAAATATAGAATAACAGCTGCTGCAGTACTTGACAATCCAATACAAGCTTCATATGGGATTAACTTTAAACGCTCTTTGATACTTATATTTGCAGCACCACCTGTTGCATGGAAAAATGAACCATGTGGCAGTGAGTCTATTACGGTAGACCCTGTGTGAATCATTGCACCAGCAGAAAGAGCAGGTATACCTGCATTTACTAATGTAGCGGAAAATGTCTGAGAAGCAATTGTAGAGCCTGCAGTAGTTGAAGCTGTCGCACCTGCCATTAGAATACCTGCGATTGGTGCCAGTACGAAGGCCGGCATGTTGAAGGCTTCAAGAAGATTGATTACATCAATTTGCATAGATGAAGCTTTAATGATACCAGCTATGGTTCCTGTACCAATTAAAAGAACCGATACTCCGATCACTTTACTCAATCCAAACTCAGCATATTCTCGAAAGTTCACTATCTGTCCAGTTGCAAGTGCACATACAAGTCCGCCGATAGGCAGGGCAATCAGTGGGTCCACTGCTATATTACAAATTGGACGTAATGCTAATAAAATTACAACAATAACGGGACCGCTGATAGCGGCGATAAATGAAGGAAGTTTTTTTTCATTTTGCTGTTCCAAATCTGCTGCAGTGATTTCAGAGCCTTTCCTTTTTGAGAGTAAATAAGCTAATATAACAGTAACAATGACCGCTACAATAGCAGGAATAATATTTTTCATCATCATAGATGTAAGATCAACCTTAAATGCTTCTGATACAGCAATTGTATTAGGGTTTGGTGAAATTATATTCCCGGCTTTACCTCCACCAATCATAGCTAGCAAGACGGCAGCTTTATTATATTTAGCCTTTTTACCAATGGCTAGTCCAATTGGTGCCACTGTAATTACTGCAATATCTAAATACACCTACGGCGCATATAATCATTGTTGCAAGTGCAATGGAAGCAAGTGCTCGTTTTTCTCCGAGCTTGGTTACGATTACTTCTGCAATTTTTTGTGCAGCGCCGGTTTTAATTAGGGTACCAGCCAAAATTCCAGATGTTATAATTCTGAGAACTGATGACATCATACTTTGTGAACCAGATACCATTGTTGCAACGGTAGTAACTAAACCGCCTCCTCCAATGAGACCTCCAATCAATGCTCCTAGTATTAAGCTATATGCAGGTTGTACTTTTTTATAATAAGGAAAATCGCTACCACGAGTCCTATCACCGCTCCTAATGTTGTAAATTGATATGTCATTTAAATATCCTCCTTCATATGTATTAACCTAAATACCTGTTCTGCGGTATCACTAAGATTTGATTTCGCATTTTCCGGTCTCATTGCTTCTTCTAACGTTACTATCGATCGTAGAATTGGAAAGAATGCATCAATTCCTTGCTGATTACATTCGATTGCTTCTTTTGTTACACTTCCTGCAAATGCAATTACCGCTTTATTGTACCGTTTTGCTAGTCTAGCGACGCCGACAGGTGCCTTTCCCATTGCTGTTTGCCCATCTAAACGCCCCTCTCCTGTAATAACTATATCTGCATCTTTGATGTAATCCTCTAACTTAGTTTCTTCTAATACTAACTTGATACCTGATTCCAGTACTGCATTTGTAAATGTGAGAAAAGCAAATCCCATACCTCCAGCGGCGCCCGTTCCTGCCTGTTTTGGATTAGCATTAGGGAATTTTTCTCTCGACAATGCTGCATACCAAGACAACCATTTATCCATTTGCATAATCATAGATGGAGTTGCACCTTTTTGAGGTCCAAATACCGCGCTACAACCATGATCTCCACAAATAGTATTCGTAACATCGCACGCAACATGAAACTCGCAATCTTTTAATTCTGGCATCACATGTTCATCCGATATGGATTCTAACTCAGAAAGACCTATTGCGCCAAATGAGACCTGTTTCCCCGTGGAATCAAGAAATTCATATCCAAGTGCCTGAAGCATACCAATACCACCATCATTTGTTGCACTGCCACCAATTCCTACGATAAATCTTTTACATTTTTTTGAAATAGCGTCCTTTATAACTTCACCTACACCATAAGTAGTTGTATATAATGGATTTCTCTTTTGTTCAGGCACTAGCGTAATACCCGCAGCTCCTGACATTTCAATGATTGCCGTCTTAGAATGTTCAATAATTCCATAGTTGCATTTTACGGGCGCTCCTAGTGGCCCTGTGACCATAACAGTATGTAATGTGCCATTCATTCCACTAACCAATGCTTCTACGGTTCCTTCTCCACCATCTGCTAAAGGACGTACTGTAATGTTGGATGTTGGATCAGCCTTTTTAATTCCTTCTGCTATGGCATATCCAGCCTCCATGGATGTAAGACTTCCTTTTAGTGAATCAATTGCTATTACTATATTCAAGTTAATACCTCCTATTTTTTCGATTATATATATTGAGTGTTGATTTCATGCTTTTCGCCATTTCTGCACATCTTTCTGCGCACATCAAGCTTGTGCCACTGATACAAAGCTTGTGTCTGAATGATGATTTCGTTCATACTTTTATTATACATTAGTCATCTAGATTTAATATGTTACACATGACATTAAAGTTTTAATATCTCCTTAATTATATGTTACTCATAACATATATCTATAGACTTTTTGAAAAATATATAATAAAATAAAGGTAATAGTTCAAACGAATGGAGCAAAAATGATAACGAAGATTAATAAAAAATTAACACAACAAATTGTAAATACGGTTAAGGATGTGTGTGGACAAGACATTAATTTTATTGCAGAAACCGGAACTATATTTGCAAGTACAAACGAAAATAGAATTGGGGATTTCCATGAAATCGGATTCCAGGTTGCCAAATCGGGGGATACAATAGAAGTTGCCAAGGATAATAGCTTTGAAGGTACGCAGAAAGGAGTGAATCTTCCTATTTTTCATAATGGCTCACTTATTGCTGTCATAGGCATCAGCGGAGAACCAGAAGAAGTTCGCAAATATGCATATTTGGCGATTCGAATCACCAAACTACTCATACGAGAACAGGAAATGGAAGCGTTCAATCGTTCTCAACAAGAAAAGATGAATTATATTGTACGTTCCCTTGTAAAAGGAGAAATTACAAATAGAGATTATCTTTCAGAATGTTTGAAAGAGTTGAAAATTAATGAAGCAGATGATATGCGTGTAATCATAGTCCAGATGAATACACGATACAATGTAATGAATATCTCTTTGATCGAGCAGAAGCTGTTTCAGATGTTTCAGACCATCCATGTAAAGTTATACTCCTATAACTATCCAAATGAATATATTGCTATTATTAGCCAAACGGCCGTATCTACATCTATTCAAATATTAGACAAGTTTGCAAATGAAAATAATAACATTCTAGCAATAGGACTTGGAAGCAGACATGGCTTATACCATTTGGAGCAATCATATGAAGGAGGACAGATTGCATTAAAAAGCTTAGAGGGGACAACGAATAGTTTTTCTGATTTTGATCAACTTGATATTGAGATTGTGTTAGGCAGCCTGGATCAGAACACACGTCAAAAATATTTAAATAAAACGGTATCATCACTAGCTGAAGAAGATAAGGAACTACTCAAAGTATATTATGAGGAAAACATGTCTCTAAGCAAGACATGTTTTCGACTTTTTTTACACAAGAATACATTGCAATATAAACTTGACCGAATTGCAAGAATATCAGGCTATAATCCTAGGAAGTTCAAAGATGCAGTAGTCTTATATATTGCACTCATTCTATAATTATGACCTTTCATGTTGGTATTAACTAATACATGGATTCGTAATTTCTTCTTCCCACCATCCAAATGCTATTCTTCCTGATGCTCTCAGTTCTGGTTTTTCTTGATTTGACAAAAATATCATAAATGAACCACCTGGTGGAAAGATGAATTTTCCATTTTCCGTTTCAACTAAAGTTGTTCCTGGTTGACCTATTCTTATAAATGCTTCAACACCACCATAAGGATCTTCTGTTACATCGGATGCTGATTGTAATTTTATTTTAGGCACCGGAAGCGGATTTATTACAAAATTTGACGTCGTAACTGAATCTGAATCCACTGGTATTCCTGGAGCCACTGCATTAAACCAAAACTCAGCACGATATGGCGATTCCGAAATATCAGACACAGTCCATACGTTCACATGTAAATTCACCCTGGAATTTTTCGGGTTATATAGTCTTCCCCATGCACCCGTGCCTTGACCAAATGTCAAATTATCAGCATACCCAACGAAGTATTTTCCCTGCAACGATTTATAAAGTTCTATAGGAACATCTACCGTTTTCAATAAATTACATTCATCTTTCGATTTAGAATTACAGTTTGTAATTTCAATCATAGCTGCACCACCTTTATGTCATAATTCCATTACTTATAGTCTTCTGGCGTACCCCATTTCTCTACTTTATTATAATATGCATAAGATGAATCAAAATGCACCCAGATAGGAGCGTTATCTAATTCCGGATGTGCAAAAAAGAATTCATTATCTCCATATCTTATTGCCTCTAATGCAAGTGGTAATTCTCGACGAAAAACCGCATCTCTTATTGCTGACGTCATTGGGCCAAACCTTCCATCCACATACACATATGCATACAAAATAACTTCATCATTAAACATTTTCCATTCAGCAAGTACTTCGTCTCTCATTTTGGTCGTTTTGTCATAATCATATTCGAGACCAATCGTCAGAAATAACTCTGCCGTTATATCAGAATGAGTTAATGTATATTTTCGCCCTATAATCGGTTCTGTTGGCGTTACACCTGTTGTAAATTCTACATGTAGCTTATCAGGATTGAGTCTTTCCATTACAATACCTCTGTACTAGATTATAAATGAATAACTTTCAAATAACATCTAGCGTAAAGTTACTAAATCTATACAGTATATGCTTAAAATTGGTATTTGTTTCTAATAATTATTGGTATATGTTTCTAATAGTAATTTATCCAAGATAATATTTATTTTGATATTGATATTACTATTGATATTTATATTGTTATTTATTTTGATATTGATATTGCTATTTATATTGATAAAAGCAATACAAAAAAGAATGCAAGATATCCATATTATCATTAGATATCTTACATTCTATTTTTTTATTGATGAATCAATCATACATCTCTAAAGTACTTTAAAACATTTAAAATTATTGCTTATATATGAAATATAATCTATAAATTTTTCTCTACCCATATTGCATACGAATCCAAGAATTTTTTTAAAAATTCAAGTGTTCTTACGTCCGTCATTACTCCATTATCATCTAGTAACGCTGCAACATCTCCTATATATGCTTCTGGCTGCTGCATTGTTGGTACATTAAGGAATACTAATGACTGTCTAAGATGATGGTTGGCTCCAAATGCACTTAATCTTCCTGGTGAAACGCTTACCACTGCACCTGGTTTTTTATCCCATACACTTTTCCCATATGGTCTTGACCCAATATCTAAGGCATTTTTTAATAGCGCTGGAACAGATCTGTTATATTCCGGTGTAATAAAAAGGATTGCATCATACTTTTTCACAGTGTCACGAAACTTCGTCCAAGAACTTGGGACATTCCCTTCGTCATCAAAATCCTGATTATACATTTCAAGGTTCTCAAGATTCACTTCTTCTAACTGTAATGATGGTGTCGCCAATTCTTCCAACGCCTTGGCGATTTTTCTTGAAAATGATTCTTTACGAAGACTTCCTACCAAAACGCCTACTTTTTTCACTTGCATATTATGTTCCTCCTTATTATGGGTAACCCAGATTTTATTTTTTCTAATATTATAACTATAATATCATGTTTTACTATTATGAAAATCACCTTGCTTTATACATTTACATTAACTTGGCAAAGGCCACCATCTTCATTCAAGATATGGTCTTTACTTTAACCAATAATCTCAACACCTAAAATGTGACGTTGTATTGCGAGTATATCAAAAACATCCACCGTGCTGTTTCCTGATACATCCGCTGCTGTTAATGCTTTTTCGTTAAGTGCTAATGTACCAAGAATATGTCTCTGAATTGCTAAAATATCATATATGTCTATCACGTTATTAAGCGTGGCATCACCTTTTATAATAGGAGCTGCTACCGTTATTTCAAATACTGTAGATAGGCTTCCATAAGCAACAGAAATCACTTGCTTACCAACTTTTGTAGCATCATATCCACTTATTCTGCAATCCAAATCACTGACATTAAAAATGCTTCCATCCTCAGCGTTCAAATTCAAACTCAATCCAGTCAAAACAAGTTCTTCACCTTGGTTATATAAAGACTTTAAAGGCAGAGAATCAACTTCAAGTGCCACCAAATAGATGTGCTTAATTAGGTTGTTCAAGTCATCTTTATCAGTACTTTCAAAATATGATTCACAATCTGAACCTTCTGCAAAATAAATATTAATTTCCTTATTTGGTCCAAAACCATATTTATCGGAAAGATAAAATACATTTATTCCTAATGATACCCCAGTTGGAAGAATTACATTTTTCAAACTCCAATCTGAACTATAATCTTTGCTAAATGTCCAGGTAGGGATAGACATTACTGATGTTGGAACAACATAACACTCTGCACTATTTTTTTCTGGATATGATAATAATTCAGTCATATCTTTCGAATATAATACCCCATCAACTGAAGTATAATATTTGTTATTATCAGATACATATATGTTTTCTAATATGCCATTACCTAAACAATCTCCCGAAAACGGACCAGTTTGGACATTAGCTCCAATATACAACGTTTTCATGCTTTGCACTTTGAATAAATGCACATATACAGAAACACTTACTACGCTATCTGATATCTCGATTTTGCCATCTTTAGCTTGATACATACTTGGCACTTCCAATAATTCAGTTTTATCCTTATTATATAAGAACCCATTTTCACAGCTAAACATCGTATTATTTTCATCAACATATATATATTCTAGTTGGTAAAACACGGATAAGCTCTTAGAAAAATCTATTAGTGTTGACGGAAGCGTTATACGCTTAACTGAAGGCTTTGAGCTAGTAAACATAATACTTACGACTGTATAACCATCTATTTCTTCTGGTATTACTAGACTTTCATCCGCTCCAAAATAATCAACTATTTTAATAGTTCCATCACCATTAATTTGATACTTATATATATCATTTTGCCCATATGTAGCTGCTTCAGCAGTTATTCGAGGGGTAACTTCAATGCTTGCTACTAACACACAACAAATTGTTATAATAACAAATATTGTTTTCTTCAACTTTTTAATTTCTTCTTTCAAAGTTTCTCCTCTAAACGACTTTATAATTTATCGTATTCAACTATTTTCTTATTTATTACTTACTTAATAATCTCAACGCCTAAAATATGACGTTGTATTGCGAGTATATCAAAAACATCTACTTTACTATTCCCTGTTACATCAGCAACTATCATCGATTTTTCGGCAAGCTCTGACGTCCCAAGTATATATCTTTGAATACTTAAAATGTCAAAAATATCTATTGCATTATCAAATGTAACATCACCTGATTTTGGGACTAAAATTTTAACTGTTTTTTGAACACTGGCATTCCCAGAATCCGTAACACCATATGTAATGCTGTATGTACCACTTTTCGTTATATCTAAATTGTTTGATAGAATAGTAATTTTGTCTGTCATACTGCCATCTTCATTATCGTATGCTGTAATGCCATCAAGCAAATCATACTCCTGATTCTTTGTATAAATAATATTCTCAGCCGTAATCACAGGTGCCATATTTAGATTTCCTGATTCATCAATCAAATATTTATTAATGCTGTATGTTTTTAAAATTGTATTTCCAAAAACTGTTGTTAGTTGAACCGTAATGCTGTCTGCATCACCAATATATAAATCATTGATATAGAACTTACCTTCCGCATTAGTCTCAACCGGCTTTCCATTGACATAAACATTGACAACTGGCACTGTTACACCTTTCATATTTAGGTATCCATTTGCCGAATAAATATTCCCAGCTATAATCAGAGGCAGTTCAGTTACAGGATAGGTCAAACATACTATAGAATTTATATAATTTGATCCTGATAGCAAAGCTGTTCCATTATAAAACGTTCCAAAATAACCAAAGCTCATTGACCCACAATATATTCCATCAGCTGTAATACTCACTGCTCTTAGGCCACCCAAAACATAGATATTTCCTGTTACGGTAACATTGTTAAATGTTACAACAGCATTTGGACCAATATACACATCACCTTTTATTACTGATGAACTTACCGTCTGATTGCTTAAGTACCATGTGACTTTATCCAAGGATCCAATTTCACTATAAGCATCTATCACTGTAAAATTCAGTTTTCCTAATAACGAAGTATATTCTTGCTTGTTTCCACAAACATCTGAAATGCAGATGCTTTGAATATTCCATTTTCCCAGTAATTGAGAATCTTCGACTGTTATTATGCCTTCATAAATGTTATCTTCTTTTAAATTCATATTACATGTATATACTTGTCCATCTGGATTAAGATAATTTGCCTTAACAGATTCAATCCCACTCAAATCATCAGTCGCTTTGAGTTGAAAAACAAAGCTACCATTTAAATTAATCTGATTGGAAATCATGGTAATTGAATTAGTTTCAATGATCGGCGCTACAGTGTCTTCAATTGTATTTATGACTTCAAAATCACCTAAACTTAAATCAATAGAATTCTCAACTGTATTCTCACCAGTATATGCTTCACTTGATATGATTTTTGCTGTACTGATAAGATTATCATTTAAAGTAATACTTTTTAGAATCCATTTTCCACTTTGCGTATATTCGGTAACAGGGATTTCCGAGTAATATTGGTCATTTGCTGCATCATATGAACATGGATATGTTTTTTCTTCCTTTGTTTTTGGTGTAATATATGTTACGGAACCATCTTTGATGCCTGATGCATCACTGGCTTTGAAATACAACCTTTCTGTTTCACCAATAGTTGCCTGCTGTAGTGCAACTGCTAAACTAGTTTGAAAAATTATAGGTGCATCCAATTCACTATAGATGGTGAAATTAGCATCAGGATATGCTGATGCTAATGGGAATGCATATGCTTTATTTCCGCTCATGTCCTCAAAATTATAATAGTTTATATAATAACCACCATTTACATAACTGTCAGTTATCGTCAACGTTCCGCTGTATGTTCCATCTCCATTATCGGTCAGATGTATATAATTATAATCATATGCTTGACGTCCCACGCTTATAGTCATTGTCCTAAGCATACTTGCATCACTTATCTCTACAGTTACCTTTATTGCATCTCCTGCAGTAACTTCGGTTTTATCTATACGGATATTCCCTACTACCGGTGCTGCTGTATCATCACTACATCCACTTACCATGAAATTAGTATTAGGATATAATGATGCTGATGGGAATGCATATGCTTTATTTCCGCTCATGTCTTCAAAATTATAATAGTTTATATAATAACCACCATTTACATAACTGTCAGTTATCGTCAACGTTCCACTATATGTTCCATCTCCATTATCGGTCAGATGTATATAATTATAATCATATGCTTGACGTCCCACGCTTATAGTCATTGTCCTAAGCATACTTGCATCACTTATCTCTACAGTTACCTTTATTGCATCTCCTGCAGTAACTTCGGTTTTATCTATACGGATATTCCCTACTACCGGCCCATCTGTATCATCACTTGTTGCATATACATTTAAATTTAAATTCATACTAATACTGATTATTAATAATAATGTGATTATTTTTTTTAACTTTTTCATTTTACCCCCCCCTTTGTAAATAAGTAGTTTAACAATAAATTATTTCCTATTCAATAGGAACTAAGGAAATTATTTTTAGGACTCATCTTCTACTTAATAACCTCAACGCCTAAAATATGACGTTGTATTGCGAGTATATCAAAAATATCTACCTTAATATCTCTTGTTACATCAGCTGCTGTTAACGCTTTTCCTGTAAGCACAGATGTCCCAAGAATACTCCTCTGAATTTCCAATATATCAAATATGTCTACCGCATTATCAAGTGTTACATCTCCTAGTTTAACATCCCCAACAGTGATATTACAGGTTGCTGAAAGTGTCCCACAAGTGGCCGTAATTGTAGCTGTCCCATTCGTCAAGGCACTTACAACGCCATTATCACTTACAGTTGCAACTGTTGCATTATTGCTGCTCCATATGATTGTTTTATCTTCCGTTGTGTCTGTTGGATTATATGTAACATTCAATTGCAAAGTATTCCCGCCAATTAATGTATAGCTAGTCCTATCTAATGAAATGCTAGTTAATGGACCTATACTTACATGTTCAAACGCGTAAGTAGATGTAACCGATGAATATTTATATAAATTCAACTTAAGCTTATTTCTCTTGATTGTAAATTCTCCAATGCTATAACCATTATATGTGCCAGTCTGTGTGCTCATAATCTGGGAAGCGGCAGGATAGACATTAGCATCGGATTTAACAAGTTTATTATTTGTTGCCCAATACATGATAGAACCGTCCATATGGAAATATCTTATAGAATCTGAAATTATTGTATCCTGTAAAACACCTTTATCAATCAACGCCTTATATATGTGAGTACCCGTACCATAATACCAATAACCATTGTAGTAATTCATACTTACATCGACATTTTTAAAACAATAATTATCAAAGCCACCACTAGAAGCAGCGATTGGAATTGTAGAAGCCCACCCATAATGTGAACCGCTTGTGGTATTTTTAATTTCATCATCACTTAAGAGGAAAAAATCATGTCTCACATATCCTTCACAGAGGCTATCTTCATATTGCTTTGAACTACTAAAAACCGGGTCATCCCACGTAGCATCAATATGATACCAATTACCGTTTAAAGAAACCAAGTTCCATGCATGATTCATGCTTGTACTCGTTACAACATAAGAAGAAATTCCAATTTTTTGCATTAACGCGCTATAAGCTAATGCATAACCATTACAAACAGCTGAGCCCTTCATGAATACACCTTTTGCAGAATAAGAATCTGGTGGAATCGTTCCTGCCAAATAATTTGCATAATCATAATCACATTCTCTGACTAACCAATCATGTAAAGCAAGTATTTTTTCCATATCACTCATTGAACTTGTAACAGATTCCATTGCGTAATTGACACCATCATTATACAACTTCACATCGGCATCTATGGCTACTTTATTAGGAATTGTAGATCCTGAAATTACATATTCATTTTTATAAGATAACTCGATACTTATAAGTGTTCCCGAATTATTGCGCCAGATACTATATCCACCACTAACATAAAAGAATTGCGGATTCTCGTTAAAAGTTGCGCTCATAGCCGAACGTAAAGAAGCCAAGTTGTCCGCATTGTATGGAATATCTAGCCCGGAGATATCAACTGTAGTTGAATAGCTTTCAATTGCATTAATAATTAATCCTTTTAAATCGCTTTCCCACGTTGCACTTGCTAAAAATCTCCCATTATTTGCGGGAAAATATACATTTTCCATTGCACCGTCACTTACCAACTGCAACTGTGCATAATCAGTAGACAATTCAATTCCCGTGTCAGTGGAAATACCAGTGTCAGCGCCAATTCCAGTGTCAATCCCAATTCCAGTGTCAATCCCAGTGCCAGCAAATGATGGCAAAATCTGAATTCCAATACAGCTTAAAACAATGCAAAACGAAATAAAAGTTTTAATCACCTTATTTTTCATTCTTTTTCCTCCTTTTATTAAAAACATAATAAGTTATCAATCCGATGATCGCACTACTGATTATAATAACAGCTGCAACACTCCCAGCATTTATAAAATTTCCTGCTTGTGCTATATTTTCATTACTATCTATATTTGTGGCAGAAACATCTGTATCAATCGCATTTGAGACTTCGGCTTCACTTGATTTATTAACAGTAGTACCCGTTTGATTCACAGCATCAGTTTGATTGATTGCCCCACTACCATTCTCACTATTATTGCTACTACTTACTGTATTACTGATTACATTATTTATTATGTTATCTGAATAACTCTCGATTCCTTTAGAATCAGATAGACTTTTTTCAACAACATGAATATTTGACTTCGTGATTTCAGAAGGAATCGTATATATTTGAGCAGATCTTCCGTCTACGCACTTAAAAACATCAGGACCTATCTCAAAATTACTACCATTCAATAAATTATCATTTATCTTCACTTTAAATTGATAAAGATTTTTTGTATTTCTACTCAATATTTTAGTCAAATCACTGAATTGTAATTGTATCTGCTTTTTATCACTTACATAATTCAAACTATAAATCTGTTCATTACCTTTTGCATCAGACAAGTCTTTTAATGAATTCTCAACATATGTATAATAATCTGAATTTAAATTGATAAAAAGTTGCAGTGTAGTAATATCTTTAATATTTGGTGAAGCATAGTTATCCAAATATACTACAACGTCTATGCTTTCTCCAGGATATACATTGGTACTTGATGTTTTACATACCAACTTTAGACTATCTTCAGCTTTTATAGTTTGAGGCAATAGCATAAGTACAAGCATCATACAAATAATGGCAATCAATGTCTTATTAATTTTCATAATTTACTCCTAATAATAAAAAAATAGTGAGCAGTTTAAACTGCTCACCACCTTTATAATAAATTTATTCTTCTTCAGCTACTTTTCTCTTTCTTCTTACCGTTAAAAGAGTTCCACTAGCGCATATCATAACTATCATAATAATATATACATTCGTGGTATCTCCAGTTTTAACACCTGCATTAGTAGCATCGACAGATCCTGTTACAACTTGATCTGTAACTACTGGCTCTGTAACTACTGGTTCTGTAACCTTTACGATAGCATATGTGCTAAAGTGTGTTGTTGTAAAGCTTACTGAACTTGGTGTAAATACTGCGTTCATATCTTCAATTGTTCCATCATCATTGATGAAGAATACCTTGATTTTTTCATTTGATGCTAAAGAACTCATCATTGTCTTGATTGCATCAGATAGACTTACTGTAATTTCTACACTGCCATTAAGTGCAATCTTTTTTGTAATATCATCTTTTTTAACACATGATAAATCAAATGTATTTAATAATTCAATTGTATTTGTAATCTTACTGTTGATTTTTTCTGTAATAGAACTTAATATTTCATTATTTGTAATTCCAGCAATAATTATTTTTGCTTCATAGCTTACTGAGCCTATTGGTGCTATAACTGAAACCTTTTTATCAGTACTCTCAGTTGTGCTTGCTGGATAAAGTAATGCTAACATTGAAGTTTCAATTGCTTTAATCTTTGATTCATTAACTTCTGCCTTTTCTACACTGCTTAATGCGTCATAAGCTGTTCTTAACGCGGTCACAGCTGTTGCATCAGCAACTGTCAATGTCTTTCCTTGAATTGTCGTTATACTGCTGTTAACAGCATTAAGAGCATCTCTTGAAAGTACCTTTACATTAAATGTAGCAGTCATTGTCAAATATTTTACTGTAATTGTCTGAGTGCCAACTTTGCTGTTATCAAATCCTGTAATTCCAGCAACTGGAACTGTTACAAATTCGTTTGTATCATTATCATATACTGCACTAACCTTCATTCCTGTAGTATCAAGACTCTGAGCTGTTAAATAAGTTGTAGTTGTAGGTGCTGTAACTACAATCCCAGTCAATGTCTTAGCTTTAACAGTAACATTTAAAGAAGTTGTTTTTCCACCATAAGTCAATGTTATTGTCTGAGTGCCAACTTTGTTGCTATCAAAACCTGTTACTGTTGCCTGTGTCATATCAACAGTACTAGCATCTGCATTATCATAAGCAAGATTTAAAATTCCACCAGCTAATGATAGTGTTTTACCTTCCAAAACTGTAGTAACTGTTGGATTAGCATTCACGCTGATAGAAGTAAGGCTCTTTGCATTAACTACTATAGCAAATGTAGCAGTTTTTGTTATGCTTCCTTCAATATAAGTTACTGTTACTGTCTGACTTCCAACTGATGCCATATCATAGCCTGTACAATATGATGAAGTCAAATTAATAGTAGCAGAAGTGTTATTATCATAATTGATAGTAATTACACCGCCTGCAGTTGAAAAAGCATTCTTCTCAACATATGCGGTTTTTGTTGGTGCTGTTACAGATATACCGCTTAATTGCTTTGAAGAAACTGTATATTTGTATGTTGTTGTTAAACTACTATTCGTAATTGTAACTGTCTGTTCAACACCATAGTTTGACATTATAGGAGTTGCAGGAGAAATCATTGCGCTAGTAACATCAATTGCAGCACTTGTTGTTCCATTATTATAAGTAACTTTTATCTGTGCTCCACTTAAAGAGAAAGCATCTCCCTCTTTATAATTTGTTTTTGGATATGCAAACATTGCGATAGCAGTTGCTACCTTAGCATTAACTGTAATATTAAATGTATTTGTTACATCTGCAACCGTTACTGTAACTGCCTGTGTACCAACAGCATCTGTATATTTTATCATTGCTGCTGTCACTGGAAGAATTGCTGTTGTGCCATTATCATACACCAAATTAGCTGTTACTCCAGATAAGCCTAATGCCATTCCTTCAGTAACTGACAAACCGGATGTTCCGGCAAGTGTAAAACTTGTTACAACCTTATCATTAACTGTTATTGCATAAGTTGTTGTTTTTCCTGAATATGTTACAGTCACATCTTTGGTACCTGTTGTAGCCATATCTGGTGAAGTTATCATACCAGCTGTCATATCAACTACTTCTGTAGTGCCATTATCATAAGTTACTGTGATCTTGCCCCCAGTAGCACTTACGGTATTGCCCTGTGAATAAACTGTTTTAGTTGGATTTGATGTTACCTTAATTGAAGCTACAGCCTTCTTAGTTACACTAACATTAAAGCTTGTAGTCTTTCCTTCATAGGTAACAGTTACACTCTGCGTTGGTGTTGTGGAAGAATATGATGTTAAATCATAACCAGTACACATTGCTGCAGTCAAATTAACTGTTGAAGTTGAATCATTATTGTAAATAAGATTTATAACGCCGCCTGTTGGATCAATAGCTGTTACTGTTCCCTCAAGATACGATGTCTTTGTTGGTGAAGAAGCAATTGAAATGCTCTTTAAACCAAGACTTATTGAAAATGTTGTTTCAGTTGCTGTATTTCCTACAGCGTCTTTTGCATTCTTAATTGAGTATGAACCATTAGCTGATGCTGTATAAGGATTAGCTGAAGATACATCAGCAACTTTCGTTCCATCCTTATAAACCTCTCCGGTTCCTTTATTAAGGTTTACAGTAACGTTGTTATTATAAGTAGCATTTGTATGAACTGCATCACTACTTGTTAACGCAACAACTGGTGCAGCTGCTAAAATATTTAGATTAGCTGGAACTGAAGTTAAAGGTAATGGATTTGATGCACTTTCTCCAGTATATACAACAGTAGCTCCCGCAGTTGTAAGTTCCATCATAGCATCTGCTGTAATTGTACTCTTAACTTTTAACTGAAATGAATATAAATTTGTTGTTGATTGATTCAAATGATATCTCGCATCAGAAAATGAAAGCTCTACATTATTGTTAATAAAAGCTTCATTATGAACTCCTGATGTTGAATACATCATTGTAAATGATTCTATATTGTTTAATGTTGTATCTGCTGCTGCTCTAACAAATTCGAAATAATTTTGATCGATATTCATTGACAACTTAAACGCATCAATTGTCTTTGCATAATTTGCATAATTTTGCAATGCCACTGTAACGGTGATAGTATCACCCGGTTTTGCTGTTGTTGATGACAATGATGTCACCACTTGTACTTCTGCAGGTGCAGCATTTACAGTCTTATGTGAAACATAAATACCACTAAATACTAATGCAACTGATAGAAGAATTGAAATTAGCTTCTTTTTTCTTAATAATCTGTTCATATATTATTTTTTCCTCCTTATTATTACGCAAAGAATGTGCGTGTACCCTATAACTATTCTTTTTTACACAAAATTAATATGATATATAATGGTTAGTTACCATATATAAGCTTATTTTTTGTGATTTTGCGCTAAACTATCTTATAAGCCTTAACTTATCCTAATTAATTATACGCTAGAAGGATATTATTGTAAATAGAATTTAGTCTTATTTTAAGTGGTTTTAATAGTAATAGTTTGCATTTTCAGCTTTATTATTAGTTAGGTATCAACACATCCATATCCACTCTTCCACCAATTCCAGACACTGTACCATTACTTGTGTATTGCCACATATTCCAGTTACCAAATGGAGATTCTTTTATATCCCAAAATGCAACCCATAATTTATCAGCATTAAGTGTTGGAATATCCAAATTTTCAGCAAAGAAATTAAAGAATGAATATACTCCGGGTGAATAACCATTTTCTTTTAGAGTACTCATAACAATATTACAAAACTCGTTGAGCAAGCTTCTATTTGCTACTATATCAAAACCATGCTTTTCATAATAATCCGTAGCTTCAATATCATAATACACCCCCATTGTTGGGTTTCTTCCAATTAACATTCTAATCAGATGCGCTGCTTCGCTTTTTGCTTCATCTGTCGTCAATGCATAGGAGTATAAATAAACGCCATATGGAATTCCTAGTCTTTCACATTCTTTCATATTGTAAAGCGCCGTACTATCATCTTGTCCTGGTTCTACAGTGCCTGCAATATCATCACCATATCCAATTCTAATGATTGCATAATCTATCCCATCCGCTTTTACTGCTGCCCAGTCAATTGTTCCTTGGTGTGACGATACATCAATGCCTGATTTCGATTGCAATACGCCTTCATTAGAAAAATAATATTTTCTGCCATTGATACTATTCCAACCAGTTTCCTTTACTCCGCTATTGTAATAGTACTTACTATCATTCGTTTCAAACCAACCAGTATACTTTTCAATCAATGTGATTGTTTCATTACATACCGTACATTTTATTACATAATTACCGTCTGCATCTATCTGTGCAACTCCCGGAATATGTCCAGTTGCTTTTGCTGTTACTGCATTATATGTATCTCCACATAAACATGTATACTTAGTAATTTCGTCGTCTGTACATGTACGTTTCTGAATTACTGTCGCCGTATATGAGTGAATAAAATGTGTCGTTTCTCCAAGAATATATCGTTGTACACTTAGAACATCAAAAATATCTACAACATTATTAGAGGTAACATCTGCCGCAACAAAATCATCCCCCGTAAGCACAAGCGTTCCCGAAATATGTCGCTGGATTTGAAGTATATCGAAAATATCAATATTTTTATCATTGGTAACATCTCCCAGCACACGTGAACCATCTTTAAAATTTGCAGCATTTGCATTCAAAGGGACACACAATAATGCAACAATTACGATTACTAAGATATTAATCTTTTTGAAAATATTTTTTTTCATAACCCTCCTGTTCTTACTTTTATTTTTACTCAATCATTCTAACAAAATGTTCCATTTACTATTGTAATAGCTTATCAGAAAAATACAATAGAAATATCAATATTATTTATATTTTTTATTCGCACTATATTTTAACAAAAGGTCATACAGTCGTCCACCTAATGGACGACTGTATGACCTCTTTTAAAAGCTGTAAGTATAACAGCCGAGCGGCAACTATATTGAAATGGTAATCCTGTCGATAATTACTATGACAAATCTACTGCACACTGAGTATTTCTTCTCCTGCTTTTATGGAATCTTTTTTCAGAAGTTTAATTGTTGTAAAATCACTCGTATTCGTAATCGTAACAGGCGTCACCACACGATACCCTAAATCGGTTATTGCCTTAATATCAAAATAACCAATTACATCGCCCTTCTTTAGGACATCACCTTCACGTACTTTAATATCATAGCCTTTTCCGTTTAACTGAACGGTATCTATGCCAATATGAATCAGTATTTCTATATTACCACAACTTAATCCTATGGCATGTTTTGTATCAAAAATTGTTTCCACCTTACAATCACATGGTGCCACAACTTTGCCTTCCGTCGGATCGATTACAAAGCCTTTCCCTAACATTTCTTCGGAAAAAACACCATCTTTGATTTCAGATAGTTCCATTACATTACCACTTAATGGAGCATAGATAATTGTTTCCTGTCCCATTACGATTTCCTGTTTTTCAATCGTTTCCTTATCTGTACTCATTTTTCTTTTAGGTTCAGTAACAACTTTCTCGATAGTAGCATCCTCTGTCTCCAAATAATCTTCCAGATTTGATTTAATAATGGTCACTTTCGGTCCATAAATCACCTGGACACCCGTCCCTTTATGAATAACTCCTGCTGCTCCTGTTGATTTTAAAATGTCCTCTTTTACTTTATTACCGTCAATCACCGTTATTCTTAATCTGGTTGCACAGCAATCAACATCACTGATATTTGCCTTTCCGCCAAGGCCCTGCGTAATGGCTGCTGATAGTTCCTCCGCTTCATTGCCTTTGTTATCTATCGTTGCATTTTTCTTCTTATTATAATCAGCTCGAGTATATAGCTTGGTTTCCTCGCTGTCTTCCTCTCTACCCGGAGTCTTCAAGTTTAATTTTTTAATTAAATAACTAAAGAGGAAATAATATACTGCAAAATAAACAATTCCTACTGGAATGATAAGTAGCCAAGAGGTCTTACTATTTCCCTGTAAAATACCAAACATAAACAGATCAATGAACCCACCTGAAAACGTTAAGCCGACTGCAATATTCAGTGCCTGCGCAATGGCATATGCAAGTCCTGCCAAAATTGCGTTAATTCCAAATAGAAGTGGAGCTACAAAAAGAAACGAAAATTCAAGTGGCTCGGTAATACCAGTCATAATGGAAGTTATTGCTGCTGAAAATAATAGTCCGTATACTGCTTTTTTCTTCTCAGGACGTGCACAGCGATAAATCGCCAATGCGGCGCCCGGCAAACCGAAAATATAAATAATAAATTCACCACTGAAAAATCTGGTTGCTAACGTAGAAAAATGTGTTGTTGTAGGATCAGCCAGTTGTGCGAAGAAGATATTCTGAGCACCAACTACACTATGTCCAGCAATTTCCATTGTTCCTCCGATTGCTGTCTGCCAAAATGGCATATAAAATACATGATGTAGACCAAATGGTATCAATAGTCTCTTAATCATACCATATAAAAATGTTCCAAAAACACCTGAACTTTGTACGACACCACCCAAATTATTGATTCCAACCTGTACCGGTTGCCATATATAAAACATTAAAATTCCTACAAAAAGGAATACTACAGTACTGATAATAGGAACAAATCTAGTTCCCTGGAAAAATGCGAGTGCTGCCGGTAGTTCAATCTTGTAAAACTTGTTATGCAATGCCGCCACACCAAGACCAACAATAATACCACCAAACGCACCCATCTGTAGCGAAACCATACCCAAAACTGTACCTGTGGCTCCAGTTAAAAAGGCTTCTGGCCCACCGTAAATCGTTATCATACCACTGATTGCGGAATGCATAACTAAAAATGCTATCATTGAGGCTAATGCTGCTACTTCTTTTTCTTTCTTAGCCATACCAATCGCAACACCAACTGCAAATATCAGTGGCAGGTTGTCAAATATAACACTACCGCATTTGCTCATAATCGTTAAGATATTGTAAATCATCGTACCCGGTCCCATGATTCCTAATAAGTTATAAGTTGCCAGTGTTGTTTTGTTTGTAAATGAGCTTCCTAGCCCAAGAAGAAGTCCAGCTACCGGCAATACCGCAACCGGCAACATAAAGGAACGTCCAACTCTTTGTAATACACCAAAAATTTTATCTTTCATCTTTTTCCTCCTAAAATATATTTTTTATCTATATAATTCTGCATAATTGCAGATAAGATACTTAATACTACTAAACAAAAAAGACCGCTAGCAGAATTATTGCCTATTATCACAAAAATAAGCATAAATCTGTATGCGGTCTTGCCTCTAAATATGAGTCACAAGCCAAAACATTCACTTTTCTTATATATTCTTACTCATCCCTGCGCATGTGTTCTGCGTGCCATAAGCTGTTATATCCTAATCTTTTCTTTTCATAAGTTTACCCAAATGCGTCATCAGGAAAAACATTTCTGCGTTCGATAACAGATGTCCAAAGTGTCCCTGGATATAACTCTGTATTCTTTTCGCACATAAGAAATCCTTCGGATATTTTTCCTGTATCAGATTACGAATCATTTGCGTAAATTCACTGTCATTCTCCTGCATTATCTGTTTTTTAAAAATCCGTTGTCCTAAAAATTTCAGATGTGTAATAAATCTTCCATAATCCAAAGACTCCTGATCGAGTGTGATTTTATAGTACCTTTCAATGATATCGACAATTCCTTGAATCATCTTTGTAATATTTAACATATCACTCATTCCGGTTTCCAGTTCCGCATTAACAAAGTGTAGTGCAATAAATCCGGCCTCATCTTCTGATAGCTCAACACCCAACTTTTCCTTAACAATGGCAATTGCCAACTCTCCTTGCGCATATTCAGAAGGGTAGAAATTTTTAATTTCCCATAACATCTCATTTTTATATACTAACCCAGTCTTTTTTCTCTCTAATGCAAAACAAATATGATCCGTCAGTGTTATATAGATATTCTGGCTCAGTCTCTTTCCCAAATTCAAATGGGCATTTTCTATGATTTGCGTGCAGACTGTAATATAATCTAAAGGCATATTTTCAACCAGCTGAGTTAAATGATTGATTTGCCTTGGCGTATCCATTCGATATATTTTTTCAACCTTTTCTTTTGGGATGATATCACCTTGGGACTTACTGAAGCCTATGCCAAGTCCTCTTACAATAATTTCTTTATCATCTTCATCTTTCGATATTACAAAGTTATTACTAACAACCCGCACAATCTTATACACAACCGACCTCCTTAGCCGTATCTTTATAACAATAACATATATGTTCCCCTTGAATTACATTCTTAGTAACAAATTTATGTTGTTAAGAAAACACTCCTTATAAGCGATGATATAGTTGGTTGATTTCCCATAGGTAAAAAAAAAGACCTGCATTGCTAATCCATATTGAATGGATTATGTACAATTGAGGTCCTGCCTGTATTACCAGTCGCAGCCATTTATTACTGCTTTTATAATACCATATTATTTTTAATAAAACAATACATAATAATAATTTCGTACATTATAGTTAGTATTCAACGTGTTTATATGTGCAAATCGACGAACTATTTGTGCAATAGCAACCTTTTTACTTCCTAATCTTCCTTGTAAAATTCACCTTTATAAAAATTATCGTTACCGGTTTTTTTCGCCGTCATTCGAAAACATACGCATCCATCCGGGCAGACAAAGTCCTTTACCAGTTTTTCACAACCTCCGATATTCGTAAGATCACCACCACTTCGGACCGCTTCCATTGCAGGGAAAAGGATCATCATTAGCTTAGAACATATTCCCTGACCCTGCTCATTCACTGGGCAGCCATAGGTACAGGTATATTTATCTCCTATTTCTTCCCCATTTCTACAGTAATGCTCTGTATGTTCACCGCGTAAAAAACCTGTTACTTCAATCTCAAATTCATATTCTTCATCATACCATTTTTTCATATCTGCCTCCTATTTTGTAAATGACCCAATTTCGATCAGATTCCCCTCTGGGTCCGCAACATAGCACGTTCTTTGTCCCCAAGATAGCTCCTATCTATCATGATTTTTTTGCATTCCTATTAACATTTCCTTTATTTCTTCTTTTACCTCAATTGGTTCTAAAAGAACGACCTTATCACCAAAAGTAAGTAGCCATGAAATCAAATTATCTTTATCTGTGTAATCAGCGCAAAACAGTAGCTTTTCGTCCTCTATCTCTTCAAAGCAATGCGATCCAAATTCTTCCACGAGTCTCCATTTCATTTCCAGAGCAAATATTGCTTTCACATGAATTTTCCCAGGGAATATCTTTTCTATTGATAAATTTGGAATCGGAACTTCTCGAAGTACAAATCCGTCTTTACTTTTTTTGAGTCCGTCCAGACGATTTAACTTAAAAAGTCTAAAAGCTTCTCTATTATGACACCATCCCCAAACATACCAACTGGACCATTTGAAAATAAGGTAATATGGTTCGATCTTACGAATGCTGTTTCCAGATTGTGAGTAATAATCAAAAGTGATAAGCTTCCTGCTTTCTATGGCTTCTTGTATGAGAGAAATCTTAGGTGCCATTGCATTCTTATACCAAGAAGACAAATCAATTAAAATGGAATCTTTGCCACCAATAAAGTGGGAGGAACCGTGTTTAAGTTTCTCCATAAGTTGTCCATAATAATTACTTCCACTCACACTATCAAGGCTACGCAACCCTGCCATGATCATTTGCATATCCTTAGATGTAAGAAGTGTTCTGTCCATTCGGTAACCATCCATTATCTGGATTCCACCACCATATCCTTGTGCCGTTTGTATTGGAATTCCTGCTTTACAAAGATTTTCTATATCTGTGTTGATTGTCCTTTTAGAAACCTCAAATTTATCTGCAAGTTCAGGGGCTGTAATCTTTTTCTGTTGTAAAAGAACCGAAAGAATCCCGATCAATCTGTCTATCTTCATATGAACTACTGCTTCGTACAGGCTGTTAATGTGCTGAATGCACATATTAGAAACAACAGGTAGATTATGTTTCTCTTTTTTAGCATAGTCGTCTCCTATTAAGTCTATATTCTCTGCGGTAATTATTATAAAGAAAATTATATGAAATAAATTTCACAATATCCCTACAACAAATTTATTGAATGTTTCCCTTAAATATTGAGATTTCAAAGCATATATTAAGTTATATTATATAGTAAGTGGAATTTTTTACAACTTTATGTAGCGATAATAATTGTATTTAATTCAGAAATCAGAATATTATAAAATGAAATATTCTATGTTTCCTATAACGAGAAGTACTTTTACATGCTTGCATACTGGTTTTCCTATCATTTTATACCTCGTTTCAGAATATAAGTATCAATAAATAATCCACATACTTTGTCCTTCAATCTGGATTTTTGAATATACACTCCTCAAAAGCTTCCTTCATCTGATTCTGTTTTTCCCTGGCAAGCATAGTCTCATTTTTATTAACTACATAATGATACTTGCCATCTCCATCATCTACTCTGTCTTTTATAGTTACAGTCTTAAAATTCAACGTATCCTCAAAAATAAAATAAGCATCCTCTCGGCCTGTACCAAATGTCTTGGTAGCTGCGATTGAATGCTTATCCATTGATTTATTCTCTATATACCATTCCATACTAACTTTGTTTACATGAAACTGAATGTCTGAATTGTAATACTGACTTCTAACCGCCCTTCTTTGTTGGTACATTAAAGAATATTATGATTTTTTCTAAATTTATTTATTCTAATTATCTTACTCTATTGTTCTGAATTACCTAATTTATAAGTAGATACAACTTCTTTAATTAAAGTTTTAATGTCCTTTGTTTCACTATAGGACGCATCTTTTAATACATTCAATTGCTCAAAAAACTTTTCTTTATCGAACACAATTGGCTTGCCAATGTGAATAAGCTTATTTTTAGTACTCTGTAATCCTTCTTCACTCATAAGAAGTTCTTCAAATAATTTTTCACCAGGACGAAGTCCGGTATATTTTATCTCCATATCTACACCTAAAATGTAACCTGAGAGGCGAATTAAATTCTTTGCTAAATCATCAATTTTAACTGGTTCTCCCATATCTAAAATGAAGATTTCCCCACCATGGGCATAAGCTCCAGCCTGTAGCACTAAGGATGTAGCTTCTGGGATAGTCATGAAATAGCGGATGATATCGGGATGTGTAACCGTTACCGGGCCACCAGCTTCAATCTGTTTTTTGAAAAGTGGTATCACTGAACCGTTACTCCCTAACACATTTCCAAATCTTACTGCCACATAATCTGTTTTTGAACGTTCGTTATATGCTTGTATAATCATTTCACAGATTCTTTTAGTAGCACCCATAACATTGGTTGGATTCACTGCTTTATCAGTAGATATCATAACAAACTTGCTAACACCATATTTATCTGCAATGGCGGCCAAATTCCAAGTTCCTACTACATTATTCTTTATCGCCTCATTCGGACTTACTTCCATCAATGGTACGTGTTTATGGGCTGCTGCATGATAGACAATATCTGGCCTATACTGATTAAATACATCCTCAAGTCGACTTTTATTACGCACAGAGCCAATAAGCGTTTCCACCTTTACTTCTGGATAACTAATAAGCAGTTCTTGTTGAATTTCATAAGCATTATTTTCATAAATATCAAAGATAATCAAACATTTTGGATTGTATTCAACCAATTGACGGCACAACTCGGCTCCGATAGAGCCACCGCCTCCTGTAACCATTACAATCTTGCCTTGAACATATTTCATAATGGAACCTAAGTCGACGTCAATTGAGTCACGGCCAAGTAAATCCAATACGTCTACATTTCGGATAGCGTTAATATCAATTTCTCCATCCACAAGCTGATATATACCAGGAAGAATCTTTAATTCACAATTTGTCTCTTTGCAGATATTTAATATCGCCTTCCGTGTCTCTATCGAAGCGGAGGGAATAGCGAAAATAATCTGGTTAATATTGTAATAACTGACATATTCTTTAATCTGAAATCTGGAACCTACCACCTTAACACCACGAATAGATTTTCCCACTTTATGATTATCATCATCAATGATACAAAGGACCTTTGAATCATCTAAATATTTGCTAGCCGCAATCTCACGCATTATAATATTAGTAGCTTCACCTGCACCGATTATCATAATTCGGTATATTATATTAGTTTGTCTATAATTCTGAATCGTTGTACGAAGTATTCGATACATAAATCTGCTAATTCCTAATAAATAGATCAAGCACATTGCAGACATAGTATAGCAGCTTATTGGAAGCTTAAGGTTAAATTTTGAAGTCATAATAAAATGTACAACTTCTACTACCACACAAGCCTCTACAATCTTATATACTTCTGTGATACTCGCATACTGCCATAAACTATGATACATCCTAAATACCCAGAATATCACTAATGTAACAAATGTATATGGGATTATAAATGATTTAAAGTGATTAATATAAATTGGCTCGATTGCAGAAACGCTCATACTAAATCGCATAATTAGGGAAATAAATACTGCAATATTAATCAATATAATATCTGATATAAAAAGAAATATTCTTCTCACATATAATTGCATTTTATCTTTTTTTGTCATTTTCATAACTTTGATTTTCTCCATCTGTTAGCTTGTTTATATTCAATTAGTATTCAAAAAATATATAGTTTTTACCTGTATACTAAATCAATTAATTACATACTTATTTTCCATGAATTATTAAAATCTTACTACTTTTTGAATTGATTATAGATACTTTTGAATCATAATAATGCTATTATACTACATATATAACTCTATGCAAAATATTTATCTTTTTAAGATATATGTTATATGTATCGATTCAAGCGTACTTATTCATTTCCATCTCATTAATATACTGCCCATATTTCATTCTAACGTCATTTATTTCTTGAACATTAAAAGGCATTAAAACAACTTCAAAATAATTTCTACACCGGCAACATTAATAGTTTCTATTCTTCCACTTCAAATCTAGTAAAAACTGTTGATGCTAATAAACTACATAAAAGCCATAGAATAATTGTCATCCACATCCAAAAATCAAACTTAAACTTAAAAAAGATAATAATGATCATTCCTGCGATCGATCCAATTTTTCTCCCCCCTAGACTTTAATCCGCTAAAATTTACTATTTTCATATCTGAATAAAAATTCCACATTTCTCTTCTATTATTTTATCCTTTGAAAACAACTTTAAACTATCTTGTAAATAATCTACATCTTGGTTCTAATAGCACATTTCTCTTTCATCAAAATTACGGATACATCACATACCGGAACCGTTGATTGCATTTTCCCTATTGTAATCACAATTTCTTGGCTTGTAACTTCCACAATTTCGCTGAAAGCATATGTCATCCCACCAAAATAAGTTCCCTTGTTCGTATATACTGTACACTTACCGACTGTTGGCTCTTCCGTCCTGACTTCACTATTTCCAATGAAACTATTTAATGAATTATACCATTAATATCACACCAATTAAAGATTTATAATCATTTTATTCAAATTGTGATTTATCAATTAAGCCAAAAATTAGCCCCGTCACATAAAACGGGGCTAAACTATCTATTGCGCCTGATACAACACCGTACCATGCCATATAATCTGGGAAATCTCTTTTGGATTGACTAAAGATGGAAGTACCCAGGAGAATGAGTAATTTCCAGTATATATATTTCCGCCACCACCGCCATTTCCAGCACTTACTACATTTCCATTCTTCATAATAATCTGTGGGGAAAACTGTCTGCTTATCCCGAACATTTTCATATCCGCTGGTATCTGCTGCATGCTCCCATCTATTGTCAGTTTCATACTGTCTAGTTTTAGTGTATGAACTTTGAAAGCTGTCTGATTGTTTTCACTTGTAACAACCAATTCTGGTTGAATACTGATTTCATTTATAGCTGTCTGGTCTTTTTGCGCTAAATCTACATCAAAGGAAAGTTCTGCATCGCTTGTGATTACTCGTTCATCACCTGGATTCTCAAGCTTTTTGAGTCTCAGATTCTGTATATAATCATCTGTTGTATCAATATAGATTCCATCATTGGTGCGCGAATACTTCCGGTCAACATTTACATTATACGTAAACTGAATTCTACCATCTGAAAGAACCTTTTTCTCATAACAAACAGTACTTCCCGTAATTATATTCTGAAACGTCATCTTGGAAAGTGCTTCCCTTGCTTGGTCACTGTCACATACCACAGTCATATAGAAAGTCTGTGTATTGTTATATCCATTAATCTTATGATAACCAAAATTATCAATATAGCATCCTGAATACCTGTCTGAAAAATAAATTTTATTATTACCTGGAAGCAACTCATAACCAATACCTTCATACTTCTTGGCGTTATCTTCTACAACAAATGCGCTTTCATCTGCTGGTGTTCCGCTCTCCAATAAAACAGAAACATTGTCTGCGGTAAATCCAATATCAGAAAACACTTCAAAATCAGCACCAAATTTACTGACCTGGAAGGACAACTTCTTGCCAGATAAATCAATTTCATTATTCGAATATACCAGCTCATACTGCATGCATGAAGGATCGCCCCCATCTCCTACCATTTGTATACGACAATTTTTTCCAGTGGGTTGATTTTGCTCAACATAAAGTATATTTTGAGTTGTTTTTCCTTCTGTTACGTACGCTACATATGGTTCGCCATCAATAGCAACACTGATGTTATCAAATCTACTTCTTGCAAGAACTGCGACTTTATTCTCTGTCTCATCAAATAATGCAGATCCATCAGCGGTCTTAACATACAGCCCAATATAGACGGTGTGATCTTCCGCTTTATATGAGGTACACTCAATACTGATGTCCTTATTAGACACCGTTGTCCCTACCGTTTCTAATGTAACACCGTTATCTGCAGATCCTGAAAGGTGATCCATTGACTTTGCTGTATTAAGTGATTCATAATTATTATTTTTTGTTCTCTGCACATAATTATAACCAAATACGGTTCCTACCGATAAGACTGTAATTGTTGCCGCCGCCACTACAACCCGTATTGACATTTTACTCTTTTTCTTCTTCATGTTTTTCCCCTTTTCCTGTTCCATCTGGTCTACTCTGGACAACGTACTCTCTATCCAGCTGTCTTTCGTATGGATGCGGTCTAGATCTCGTTTTATATTCATTTCACAAATCCTCCTGTATGCTAACTTTTATAAAGATGTAACGATATGAACTGTCTGAGCCTTTTTTATATTTCTTTTCAGCAGTTCTCTACCCCTGACAAGCTGAGTTTTCACAGTGTTCTCTGAAAGTTTCAATTCTGTAGCCATTTCTGATATTTTCTTATCCTCATAATAATGACAATACAAGATTCTACGGTACTTAAATGGCAGCTTCATCAGGTATGGAATTACACTATCATCCTGCTCCTGCGTCATTTCTGTATTATTATCAGGAAACTCATCGGTCAGTATAATTCTTCTTTTCCAAAACTGCCTGTACCAATCCGTACAATCATTAACAGCAACTCGTATCAACCACGCCCTGATATGGGCTTCACTTTCAAAGTCGATATCACTTTGATATAATTTAAGAAATACATTTTGAAAACAGTCTTGTGCATCTGTTTGATTTCCACAGTGAACAATGCATACCCTTGTTACTGTATCTGCATATTTTTTTAGAACCTGTTCAAATGACATCCCTGCATAATCTGCTTTCACTTATGCCTCCTCCTCGCATATATACAGATTTTCACTGTATATAATGTTGCATATTAATTTTAATAATCAAACTCAAAATAGTATGAATAGTCTCCGGATTTTCTACTCTACATGAATTACGATACAAACATCGAAAAAAGTTTCATTTTTTTAAATACTACATAAAAAAGCCATAAACCCATCAGAGTTTATGGCTATATTATTTAATAATTCTCCCCCCGGATAAAAATATTGTAATATAATATTTAAATTTTAGTAAATTATACCATTAACATCGCACCAATTAAAGATTTTAAAAATATTACTTTACCATTTTCTTAATTTCTTCCGCATTTTTATTTTATATTAGACCTATCTGGTGCCTGATGAAATGCTTTTTTGATAGAACCTGCTACTTCTCTTAATACTTCCTCCAGATTATTGTATTCCTTGTAATGCTCATACATGGAATTTACATAGATTGTTGGAGTCTTCTTTGTACTTTTCTCATCTATTGGAACAATATTAAGTCCATCATATATTGTCACCTTTCCTTTTTAAAAATGGGTACAAAAAAAGCCAGTTGTTAGCTGGCTAAATTTATTACTTTACTAAGATTTAAAATTGTAAATGAAAAAATAAAAAACTGTATAATATTATATCGTATAAGAAATCTTTTTAAATAAATTATTTCCGATTACCCTTTTCTTTTCTGTAAACTTGCAGTTTAGTTCTCTGCTCTCAATAAACTCTTTTGTTACATTGACAAGTAATTGTTTTTGTTCTAACTCAACCAAATAATAGGCTGACATATCATTTAACGAGTCTGCTACCTGCAAGACACCTGGTTGAACTATAAAATCGACAATATTTTCAGCCAAACTCAACTTCCTACTTCGTATCAGTGGATATATAATGGTTGCCTTTGGATATTTAGATCTTACGATAGCATCGTATCTGGAACGACATTTACCGGGTTTTCCATAATCATCAATATTAATAGATTCTTTTATCACAGTATTCAATAGCGTTTCTCCGTCATCTAACATGTAATCAATACTCACTCCAAATAACTTGGATATACTTTGCAGATTTCCAATATCAGGCATCCCTCTGTCTGATTCCCATTTGGTAATCGCTTGTCTGGAAACGCATAATTTTTCTGCCAACTGTTCCTGTGACAATCCAGCCTTCTTTCTACTTTCTTTTAATTTTTCTCCTATACTCATTTTATTACCTCCTTGTTTGATGTATGAGACTATTATAAGAATTAGCACCCATAAAAACAAGAAATGATAGGTTACATTGATGATACGATGCGTGGCAAAGTGATATTTAACTTGAAAATAGTAAGTCTTCCGCAAATTCCAAAATACTTTTATTCATCATAGTCTTTATTTACTCAACAATACTATAGTATTGATAAGGTAAAAGCATGAACAGTTAAGTTTGTTCGCTACAGTATTTCAGTGGATAACTAGTTCAAAACCGCAATATTGATGAGAAAAAGAAATATAATTTTCTCTATTTTTCACAAAAATCAATTGAACTTACTTGCTATTAAACAAGGGGTTCTGAACAGTTACAAAAATTTTATATTGTTCTATTATAAATTGCTTCAACTTTTGTTTTATGAGTTCCCATAATCACAATTGCTGATATAAATGTAATACCCATAAAGATTAGAAGTACAATTCTATCATTAATCCAATTTACCATAACTCCTGAAAGTAGCTCACCTAACAAAATACCACTTGTTTCCAAGAAACGAAATGCTCCATTGTAGCGCCCCTT
This sequence comes from [Clostridium] fimetarium, assembly GCF_900111235.1. Taxonomy (GTDB): domain Bacteria; phylum Bacillota; class Clostridia; order Lachnospirales; family Lachnospiraceae; genus Clostridium_N; species Clostridium_N fimetarium. The sequence goes on along the minus strand of NZ_FOJI01000001.1, from coordinate 410,762 downwards.
TTTTTGATTTGGAACATAACTCTGTGTGGATGATACTCGAATATTAGCTGAAATCACACCACAAAATCCAATCATAAAACACATAGTCATCATTATACGAAGTGGAAAGAATAAGTATATTCCACCTATTATACTAATAATCATGTAAACCAACACCGCTATTTTAAATTTTTTCTGATTCAGAATATTCATTCGATACTGCAACGCACCACCAATCATTCGTCCAAGTAGTGCAAACCCCCATACATACATATATATATATTCTCCAGAAACGTAATTGGCTTTGAAAAATGGAAGTTCTATAACTTTTGAAGCTCCACCTGAAACACTACTAAAAAAGTAATAAACAGCAATGGCCAACAGTCCTTTTTCCTCTTTTAGATACATTATCCCATCTTTTAAGTCTCTGATATAACGCGCTCTAGTAAATACTTCATGTTTTTCTTCTCTGTACTCTACACTAACTTTTTCTCTTTCTTCTCTATACTCTACTCTATCTACTTCTCTAACTTCTTCTACGTATTCTTCTCTGGCTTTGATCTGAGTTTCAGCTACTGCTACTACAAAAAACGATACTGCATTTATCATAAACAAAGGTGCAATACCAATAATGTTGTAAAGGACTGCTGACACAGGAATCATAAACGCCGTTAACGTCTCAATCGTACTTGCAATTGAATAGGCTTTTTGATAATTTCCCTCTTTAATCAGCAAGGGATAAAAGCTGTCATAAGACACCTTATATATACTATCAATTGATCCTAGCAACAAACAGCCTATAATAAGTATCGGATAACTAAAAAAATTATTCCATAGTAAAAGAGCACTCATTCCAAATAACAAGGCTGATGCAAAATCTAACGTATACATGACCTTTCTTCTTGAAAATCTATCAATAAATGGACCTGCAATTACGGGCATAATAATCATTGGAAATGTATAAGCTACCATATAAATAGCAAATAAAAACACTGATTTTGTATAGTCAAGAACTAACAGCCCCAACGCAAAGCTTATAATCGTGTTACCACACATCGAAATAAAACTACCAATCGATATAATTGTGAAATCTCTAGTCCAAACTGAATTTTTCGTTTTTCTTCTCATATCCTTACTCACAAGTTTTTCTCCCCCTATTTCTGCGATGTGTATTATTATGTTCTATTCACTTTATTCGTTTCTCAATCTCCGATATTGGCAATCTAATATCATCACCATTATGTTGTTTGATTTGTTTCATAAATTCTGTATACTCTTGCTCGGTTACTATTTTCTCATGTAGTAATTCGTCAAATACCCATAATGTTCCGCGAATTTCTACCCCTTCTTCTACTGCTGCTTTGCGTAATCGCTTATCTCCCGTTAGTAATACAAATCCAAGTTTTTTTGCAATTGCTAAAGCCAGTGCATCATAGCTAGAAAGCTGAGGATGTTTTTCCCTAATACCAAATGCATAGAAAAACTCGTCTTCAGTTAATTCTAACGTTAATAATCCATACATTATTAATCGTTTATCTATACCAGGTGGTGAAAGTAACTCGTCTTTTAATGTTTCCTCACTCAAATAAAATTTGTGACTCAGCTTAAATGGGAGTTCTGATGCACCAACAATCTGAAGTCGTCAATCCAGATATTTGTGTCACTGCTTATATACATTTGCTACTCCTCATTATTAAACTTCCTTAGTTCTTCACTAATTTGCTGGTAAGTTACATTGAGTAACTCCGCACCTCTTTGAATGTTTATTTCTTCTTCTGCTATTGCCCTATATACCAACTGTTTAAATAGGTCAGATGATTCTTGCTCAATTCTAGAGGGCTCACTTTTTCTCCATCCACACTGAGATGCCTTGATCATAAAGCTTCGGTATGCATTCTCAGATACAATTTCAAGTTTTTTTGCTCGATATGCTAGACACATCATAGAAATCCCAAATGGCCTCATTGCGAACTTCGTTCGCGTTGGTCTTTTCTAACTATTCAGTTTCTGATTGATTTAAAGAAATTCTGACCTATTCGGTCATTTTTCAAAAAACTCATATACCTCGCAAAGTGCCTAAAACTCAGCATTTCTACTGTCGAATCTTTAGATTCGGCATATTCACCCTCTGTATAGCGCCACAGTTTCGATGTGCCCTAGTCAGGGCAATATGACTATATTTTTCACATGTCACCCTTCTCAAGGGTAAGCTATTTTTCTATGAAGGAGAACAATTTTTTATCCTTCAAAATTCTGCAATTTCAATCTGTCTAGCTTTTATATAGCAGACAGCACGTTAACGGAAACAAATCGCCTTTTTTGTCTGTTGTCTCAAAAGCATCCATAGTTTACCACCCTCTATCCATATCTTCAAATTGGAATTTGTTTAATTCATAACTATTCTCACGATTTACATCTGTTTTTTGAACACAAACATTCCTTCTCCGCCGTCACCGATGAAATCGTCAGGTGTGTCGGCAACAGAATTTTTTTCGTTAATAAATTCAACTATATGAAAGTCACACTTGTTCACATAAAAATGGATGTTACGCCTTTCAAAATAGGGAGTGCAGGTTTCCCATACCTTTGTGTCCGGATAAAGTTTTTCAATAGCTTTCCAAAGTTCAAAGCCGACACCTTTTGTCTGTGTGCCGTATTTCACGTACAACAAATCAAGATGGTTGTACTTTGTTGCTTCATCAATCACCACAACTGCACCGCCCATAAATTCTCCGTCAACAACTGCCTTGTATGCGGCAGACCCTTTTGCATTCAATGAACGGTCAATATCCTTTTCAGGCAGTATCGTACCATCAGTCTTGCCGTAAACATCCTCAAAACCTTTTTGAAAAGCTTCCTGTATGTCCTTTTTGAATTTGGGCATATCTATTTCTGTGATAGGTAAAAGTTCAAAAATCACTTGATTTCTCCTTTAAATTATTATTCCAAATTATTTTTCTACATACTTTTTATCATTCAAAATTCTGCAATTTCAATCTGCCTAGCGTTTATATAGCAGACAGCACGTCTCCACATGCGTCGGGTTCACTATTAGGGAAGTTATTATCTACGTCGTCCTGCCAATTTAGGCACATATCAGATTGCTCTGGTGCCTCACTAGAAAGACGCTCTAGGTTGCTATCATTACCATCCAATAAGTCGTTTTGAGTGCTCATTTTAAACAGCCCCTTCTTCTTATTGAATAATAATTGTTATTAGCTTATTTGCTTATGCAAATTCTTGTATCGCTTCCTTGCATCTGATATTGAAAAATCTGCAAGCCCTTTCAGTACAAAAGTGATTTTGTATGGATCAGATTTCCCATCTTCACCCACCTCACCAATAATAACTTTTTTTACGATACTTTCAAATACAGCACGATCAAATCTATCCATTACCTTAACTTCAGAAATTCGTGCCCTTATTTCCTTCATTCTCTTACCGACATCTTTCTTTGCAGCTTCATTTTCAATCAAAATCTGCTGCTCTTGCTTAGTCTGGCTGATTTTCCGTGTAAATTCATCAAATCTTTCGTCATAAGCCTCTTTTGAAATTTTATCATCAAGCAGCATGTCAGTCAATTTCTTTCGCTTGGTTTCCACTGTTGCCAAGCTCTTATCAACACGTTTTAGTCTCTCACTATTATCTGTACTGGATAACTCAATCTCAATAGATTCTAATACTGACTCTAAGATATCATCAAAATTATCAGCCAATAACTGAAAGGATTCTACGAAAGCATTTTCAAGAATAGATTCATCAATAGCTTTACTATCAGGACAACTAGCCTTTCCCTTATTTGCAGCCGTTCTACATACCCAAACTGGCTTTTTATGTTGTGTATCTTGATGATGTGATCTTCTTGAGAATTTTGTTCCGCAATACGCACATTCACACATGCTGCTAAATGCAAATTTACGCGACTGCTTTTCTCTTGTTCCTTCTATAATACTTGTGTTCTTGCCATATCTACTTTTACGAATTTCTTGAGCCATATTCCACTCTTCCTCAGATACGATTGCTTCATGATGATTTTTAATATAAAACTGATCTTCTTCACCCATATTATCAAGCCTGCGTTTAGTAAGTGGATCTACTGTAAAAGTCTTACCTAGAAGTAAATCTCCTTTGTATTTCTCATTCGAGATAATTCCTCTGATGCCACTGTCAGTCCATTTAACGATACCTTTCTTGTTTTTCTTACCTAATCTGGTCAAATCTTTCGCTATAGTGTAGGCACCATATCCTTGATTATAACGATTGAAAATCCATCGAACAATATCAGCCTCCTCTTCGTTCATGCTAAGTGACTTATCTTCCTGATGATAATCATATCCCAGACAACCATTAAAGCCTAATAATTCACCGCGTTTCATTTTCATCTTAAGTCCCATTTTTGTATTAGCTGATAAAGATTCAACTTCATTCTGTGCCAGTGTGCTCAATAATGCCAATGCCATTTCGCTTTCCATCGAAAGAGTATTAATGTTCTCTTTCTCAAAAATAATCGCCACATTCTTCTCTTTTAGCATACGCACATACTGTAACGTATCAACAAGATTACGTGAAAATCTAGAAATAGATTTTGTTAGAACAACATCTACTAAGCCGTTCATACAGTCATTAATCATATTTAAGAAACCATCTCTTTTTGATGTCTTCGTTCCAGTTATTGCTTCATCTGAATAGATACCAACAAATGCCCAATCCTTATTCTTGGATATTTTATCTGTATAGTATTCCATCTGAGACTGAAAACTCTGTAACTGTTCCTCTCCATCGGTACTTACTCTCACATAGGCTGCAACTCTCTGTCTTTCCAGCGTCAATCCTTTTCCGATAGTATCTCTACGTCTGTTTACCGTACCTTCACTTGCTTTTATTACTTCAACTTCTGCCATATTGACCTCCTCCTCTCTTGAAGTATAGTAAAATCAGAAACCTTTCATATTTGTTTCTGACTTTACTATAATCCAAAAGTTAAATATGAACGAACGTGTGAAAATGCCGATGAATATTTTTCACCGGCATTCTACTATATTATGTATTCATAAAACTGACCACATTATATTCTCTCATAATTCTCTTTTTCACTGCTGTGTACTCGTTTTCACTGAGTAATAACATGCAATAAAGCTTTCCAAGAACAGCTAATTTCTTTGCTAATTCCAATTCTTTTGCCATTTTGTTCACTCCTGACTATCCAGCAGTTCAAGCTGATAGATAAGTGCTATATTAATTTTTTCTATCAATCTCCTATCCGTAATAACTGCAATTTTCTTAATAACCTGCGTACGATCCGCACTGCACAATTGTTCACACATTGCCATTCCTGATTCTCTCAAATTTTCACAGTCATTCTTATCTATAAAGATATGTTCTGGTCTATCAATCTGTCTAAATGATTGTGTCATCGGAATCACAAGAATCACAGGACAGTCTGGAATGAAACGACCACATACAATAGCAGGACGAGAACCAACCATTTTACAATGTTCTGTGTCATCTCCCATATTAATTAGTACAATATCACCTTTTTTAACAGGTTCCATAGCTAATGCTCTTTCAATCGTATTTAGCGCTTTATTGTAATTGTTTCCGCTCCCATCACCGTTGCGGAAGACATTGTTATTTCTTGTTGGTCTAGTTATTTCAGAATAGTCTTCATTAAATTCTCTAATCTTCATTTTCTCTCCAATCTGGTCGGCTAGATTTTTCTAGCCGACCTCCTTTTGATTTACTTAATTATATTAATTACAAATTAATATCTACTTCTATATGCTTCTGTTAACTGAACTTCATAATCATTATCATCCCTATATAAAACAAGTTCATTTCCCTTTTTTACTAGAATGATTGCTCCCAAAGTTATAAGGAATAAGGCAAATTCTTTCGCCTTTTTTTCACTGTTATAAAAGCTTGTCAAACAATCAACAATAATAATATTGCATTTACCAGTACGAATTGATTTAACTAAATTTGCAAGATAATCTCCTTCACCGCTATCGTGTAATTCAACTACCAAGTCAACTTCTAAATCATCAATTCCTGAAACGCATAACATAGTTCCCATTTCTTTTATAAAATTTATACCTTCTGTTTCGGTTCCCTTTGCTCTTATATACATCTGTGCTTTATTCATTTTTCTTAGCCTCCATATTCTCCAATTGTTCAATATATTCTTTAGCCTCATCTTCGGTTGGACAACTAACCAATTTATTACCATTTCCATCAAATACTACCGTCTCACTTTGAAATGTTATGTAGTATGTTTTTTTAGCATCCATCCCCACCATCCCATGGTACATAACAAGGATTACATACATGTTCCATTAAATGAACTGATACTCCTAACGATTCTGCTTTTCTAAGAAATACCTGTAAATCATGCTTATCTGTTGTAATTTCAAATACAGAACGAACTAGCACAACTTTAATGAAATCTTTCTCCATCCATTGAATTAGTTTATCCATTACTGTTCTATCAGCATCAATTCCACTTCCATCATCGTGAACGATATCTACAAGATTAATGGCGTGCTTTTTGCCATAAGCAATCATCTCAGCTCCTATATTCATAAGCTTGTCATCTGACTTTCTGTTTTTCATAAATCCAATTCCTGCATATTCACGCTGACAGTTTATAACATCTATTTGTGTTCTCATTACTATCACCTTTCTTTCTTATAATATAGATTCAATAATGTGCACCTTATCTCCTCACACAAAAGGACTCCATTACAATTGCTGCATTTTTTCTTCAATATCTGTTTATAGGTTCTAAATTGGAATCCACTTGTGTGGGAAGATAAGAAAGTGTAACTACACTTTTACTTCCCTGGTCTTTCGACCAACCTCTCGGTACTCTCCCCCAGCCGGGTAACATATACTAAGTCAGCTTAACTATCACTACATTTCAGCCTTGCCCATCCAGGCATTATCTGTAAGTAGCCACTCTCTGTCCTTGCTTTCTGCAAAGGCAGGTGCCAGTCATATTTCATTACCTCCTGCTGCAACACAGGTAGGCACAACCCTCTGCTCTTATCCTTTATGGGCAACGGTAATAGCCGCAGGATAGTCATCGCACGAAATGGGATTCTGCCACCTTTCTATTTATAGAAAGGCGAAAATATCATCTAGGTATATGCGTGTCCTATTAAGTTTTCAAAGAACAGTCTGGCTCTTTCGAACCTGGCTTAATGATAACTAAAAAACATATGCAACTGTGATAGAAGCAAATTCGTAAAATAGCCATCATGACCTCGAAGCAAATTCGAGGTCATGATGGCTGTTTTTCTAACATCAATTGTATTATTCTAAATATTTTATTCTTTTCAAATTCGTCAACATCCTGTAGAAGATTATCTATCATATTATCCAACTTTAAGTTTGCAATTTTTTCCTCTTGCATCTTTTTTTCATAAAGAAGGTAATCGGCTGATATATTGAATAACTGACACAGAATAAATATATGATCCGTCTTACAAGCACTTTTCCCTTTTTCAATTCTGATAACCATTTCACTTGTAACTCCTAACTCATCCGCAACTTCTCTTTGTGTTAATCCAGATTTTATTCTTGCGTTTTTTATTCTTTCACCCATGATTTTTATTTGTTCTGCGTCAAAATATTTCACATCAACTGTCACCTCCTTTTTTGTAAATTTGCCTCTAATATGAATATTTCGTTTTGAAATAATATAAATATCCCCCTCACTTCTATAAAGGAAAAAGTAAGGGGGCTGGACGGATTTATTTCTAATCTTCTATAACTTTTCTCATCTTTCTGAGAATGCGGTGCTTACGATCACTAAGGGTCATCCGTGGAATACCGAGCTCTCCGGCCAGTATTCGCTCACTTTTACCATTGAAAAATAATTTATGGATCAACAGCCATTCTTCAACCGTTAAAGCATCAAGGGCTATATGTAGTTTCAGAAACTGTTCTTGCTCAATCAGCATGTCCTCTATACTCGGTTGAAAACGAGTGATTGAAAACTCCACATTAACACCGTCATCTTGGAATCGTTCCAAGGAAAGCTCAAATTGATGAATAAGTTTCTTTTGATATCTTTCAGCTTCACGCTCTTTATGATATGCACGGTAGACAGATTCGCTGACTTCCACACGGCTACTTTTAACAACGATTGTATATTTCTTATTTTCTGACATATTCTTGTCCTCCTAATTTTCAAAAATGAGTTGAAAACGAAGGACAAGGGGAGGGGATCTACATCTTGCAGTAATTTTGTATAACAAAAAAAGAGCATACTCACAGACATATTTGTCCGTTTGTACACTCTCATGTTTCAGTTCGCATTCTACATGTTCCGATAGTTCGTGTTGATAGCCATACTTCTCCAATGAAAAGTACAGGCTTTTTTTAAGAAAGTACCTATAAGGCTATTTCTTATGTAAGCGATTCAATGTCGCTGCAGCGAATCCGCAGCAGCGCAGTCATTATTGACCAACACATAAAGCAACCCTCCAAACTTTACGGGTTTGGAGGGTTCAATAATTTCTGCATAGGAAATGCCCCGCCCAAAGTGCCGTTTTTTTCTTTGGCGGGTAACACCTATTTTAAATTTGATTGATAAAAAAACTATTCCTACCTATGGTAGTTTTGTATTGAACTATTTTTGTTGTTCCACATATTCTACAATCATACCGTCAAAATGTTTGACAATCATATTAATCCCTGTAGGAGTTTCCTTTACATCTTTCATTATCGTGGCATCGTTCTCTAATAGAAAATCCTTAAATTCTATTATGGAGTCAACAATAAATGTTGCTTTTGTGTTTTTAAAAGACTCCAGTACTTCGTCCGTACCGCAAATAATTAAAATGCAGCCTACTTGTGCTAATTCCAAATGAAATTGCTTGTGCTCAAATCTCATACTACATTTTTCATCTAACAAGTTTTCATAGAATGCCACTGCCTGATCCATCTCATTTACATAAATCCGATTTAAAATATGCTTAACTTTCATTTTCATTTCTCCTTCAATTTTTATATAAGTTCCTTTATATTCTTAGGTGACATGTTTCATTCTCAAGTGTAAATACCAAGACTATTTGCCCATTACATTCAAATTTGCATTAGATGCCTGCGCCTTTACAGAATGCTTGATTTCTCCATTCAGCTTTACTGCTAAAATTCCCATGATGATAATCGTGATAATGTCGGCAATCGGTTGAGCAGCTATCACTCCGTTTAATCCCATAAATTTGGGCAGCATTAAAATGATAGGAATAAAGAACACGGCCTGACGTCCGGCACAAAGTACCCAGCCACCTAACGGTTTACCAAGTGCCATAAAGAGCATACAGTAAATTGCTTCTATGCCATAGAAAATGAATGTTATGATATTGATACGAAGAGCAAATGAGCCAATTTCTATGACGGATGCATCGTTCGTTGTAAATAAGGAAACGACCGGCTGAGGAAATAAAATCATGAGCAATGTCATTAACACACAAAAAATGGTAGTCCATTTTACTGCGATCTTTGTCGCACTTTGCAACCGGTCATATTGTCCTGCACCATAGTTATATCCGGCAACTGGTTGAAAGCCTTTTGCAAAACCAAATACCGCATAGATGCCCATAGAGATCACACGGGTTACAATCCCCATTGCAGCAATGACGGAATCCCCATATGGCTGCGCTGCCATATTTGTTAAGCTAATAGCTACACTGGTGGAAAGTTGAAAGACGAGGATTCCAATTCCCACTTTAAAAATTTCCTTGAAGATTGTACCCTCCAAACGAATTTCTTTTAGCGAAAAGTTGAAGATGCTTTTTTTCTTCAATATGTAAAACAAATACATGATAGAGGTAACAATTTGAGCAACCGCCGTTGCCAAACCCGCGCCTATTATTCCCATGTGCAGACCGAAAATGAAAGTCGGAGCAAAGATGACATTCAGTCCGGCACCAAGTAACATCGCAGTCATGGAAACCTTAACCGCTCCCTCACTTGAAGCAATATTGTTCATGGTGACATTAAATATGTTGAAAATTGAGCTGGCTACGTAGATAATGGCATATTGTTTTGCATAAGGAAAAATTGTTTCCGTTGCTCCTAAACCCCATAATACTTTATCTAAGAAACACTCTAGCAGAATGATTACAACAACACCGATAATAAGGCTTGAATAAAGAGCAGTTGAAGCTACATGATTTGCTTCTTCATTTTTTCGCTCTCCCAATAGTCTGGATATATACGCCGCTGCACCACCGCCAAACATAACCGCTATACCGACAATCGCTTGTCCAAGAGGGAAGGCTATTGATATTGCCCCCATTTGGCTTGTCCCAAGTCCTCCAACAAAGTAGGCATCAATCAGATTATAAAATCCTGTTACCAGCATACCTATCATTGTCGGCAATCCCATTTTCAATAAAAGCTGAGGGATTGGGGCTTCCCTTAGCATTGTGATACGTTCTTCCTTGTTCATAATAAAAATCTCCTTTAGTTTATAATTTGTATATCAATCGCATACTTACCTTTCTGAATGTAAGGATGCAATTACAAGCTTCGTAATTACTCTGCAATTGCTATTGATTGAAAGAATTGATTGATTTATCGCTTCCTTAATTTGATATTGTTGCTTTTGCAATTTTCTTGACCCTGAAACTATAAAAGACACATTCGTATGCAACCCTGATTTAACAATTCGTAAACTTTTAATTTTTGCACCTAATTCGTATATTTGTATTTCCTGTTCTGCCTTTTGGAATATTTGGTCATACATAACGGGATCAGTATCTAAATAATCAATTTGTATCGTTGTGTCACAGTCCATTTCCAGATAAAGTTTATAGGAAATTTCATTGGCTATATCGTTTAAAATAATACTGTTTTCTTCCTCTCCCTCAAGGTGCATGGAAACCACATAGTGACCAAGACCATAATCGTGAATAATCAGACTATTGATACCTTTCACCTCTGGATACTGCATAACAAGGGTTGTAATTCTGCCAACTAAGTCTTTGTCCGGTGTTTGCCCTAACAATCTTTCTACAATTTCCATCATAGATTTCAAACCTGAAAACATGATAAAAAAGGAAACCAGCAATCCACACCAACCATCAATTTTCCATCTGGTAAAATACTGTACAATAAATGAAATCATAATAGCTGTTGTTGCTGCCATATCACTGATACAGTCAGAAGCAGTCGCTTTCATGGCAGAGGAATTTATTTTACATGCAATATTCTTGTTGTAAAAAAACATATAAAGCTTTACAAGAATGGAACAGATGAGTATCAATAATATGATCCAGCTGAATTCAATGTTTTTAGGGGTGCGTATTGATGTAATTGAACTTTTCGCTAATGTAGTGCCCATTACAAGTACTGCAAGTGCAGATAGAAATCCCATCAGCCATTCATACCGACCGTGCCCGAATAAATGATTTTCACCAGATCCAATTCCTGCTAAGCAAAAGCCAAGAAAAGAAGCTGCGGAAGTAGCTGCATCCGCTAAATTGTTAAAACCATCCGTTACAATAGCCGTTGATCCACTTATAAGCCCTAAAAATAATTTGACTGTAAATAAAATAATATTTAATAAAATTCCAATAACGCTGCAAAGTTTCGCATAGGACTTCTTTACTGATGGGGATGCAATATTCTTATAGTCCTTTATTAATAGTCGAATCAGCAAAGACACCATTTATCATCTCTCCTTTCTTTGTCAATTGGTTTTTCAGTGCTTCAAACGTTTCATCGCTTATCATATGTTCTATACGGCAGGCATCTTTTTCTGCTGTTTGCGGTGAAACTCCCAAATAGATTAACAAATCCCTAATTGTACGGTACCGTACATAAATCTTATTTGCATACTGTAGCCCATCCGCAGTGAGGCATACATTATTTCCGATCACAGTAACATAATGAAGTTGTTTTAAATTCTTTATCATATGGCTTACACTCGGTTTTGCATATCCCATAGCTTCTGCTATGTCCACATTTCTAACCTCATGCGATTGCTTTTGAAGCAGTAAAATTGTTTTGATGTAATCTTCTCCTGACTGATGTAATTTCAAAAAATACACTCGCCTCCTTATGAGTGAATAATTTTATTCACTCATATAGTAAACCTTTATGTTGGAAATGTCAATGAATGAATTTATTCAATGAATTACCAATAAAAAATGCACATGATAGTCAATAGACTTTTCATGTACACTTTCTTTCACATATATTTTAGTATTTACTTTAATCTGCCTTGATGCCTAAAACACGTACTAGCATATCTTGTGTAAAATCAAAAAAGGATTGCATATATTCCTTTGCATTTTCCGTTGGCATTTCTGCGTGGAACGTGTGTATCAGACCGGAAATCAAAAACTGGGCAGTTCTGAGAGCATTGCTGCAACTAAAAGTTTTCTCTTTCATTCCTTGTTCTATAATCGGTATCATTACAGTCATCCATTGATAGGCTACATCATCCAATAGAATTGCCCTAATGCTTGACCCCTCATTATATCTCGATTCAAACTCATGGTGATTAACCGAAAAATCAAACATGCGGTTTATGACAAGATTCAATTTTTCAATTGCCGGGATATCCTGCGATATTGGAATTTTCATTTGTTCTACCGCTTGTATTGCATAATATTCTGAAGTTGCCGCAAAAATTTCCGTTTTAGATTTAAAATAGCGGTAGCATAAACCAGGAGATACGCTCATTCTTTCAGCGATATCTTGAATGGTTGTATTTTCGTATCCTTTTTCAGAAAACAACTGTAATGCTGTTTCAACAATTTCCTGACGGCGTTCATCCGGTTCTTTCGATATACGTATTTTACGAGAACGATCCTTCTCGTCCTCTGGAAATTTATTTTTTGACAATGCCATATTTACCCCTCCGTTCAAAATCATTATGTGAGTGAATGAATATATTCATTATCGTACATTTTTGATTTTTTGTCAAGGCAACGATAGTATATCAAATCTCATTCTTTCTTTTCTACAAAGTAAGCAAAATACAAGCAAGCTAATTCATGTTTACCATCATTGTTAGTTCGTTCTAATTTTCATATCTATGCTGTAAAATGGGATAGGAGGTGAACTGACAGTGAAGGAATTACTGAACGCATTTGGCCAGACCATCAAGAATGCCCGACACGATGCCGGGCTTACGCAGGAAGCTCTTGCCGAACAGGCGGGTGTCACCACACGGTACATAATGGCCATTGAAAATGAAAACAGACAGCCCAGCATGGAAGTGCTGTTTAAGATTATCCGAACATTAAAAATATCCGCAGACTTAATCTTTTTTCCTGAAATTCAACATACAGACAAGAAAAAGGAACACCTCATCCACATGATTCACTTGTGCGATGAAAGAGATTTACAGATTGCTACAGCTACTATTAAAGCATTATTAGATGTCAAATAAACAGAAAACCATCTTCTATCATTATCACAGCGGATGGTTTTTTGATGTATTATTTTTTCTTTAATCTCTACAACATAAGCCAGATGTAACATACCATATGCCACTAAGAAAGTTTAATTGTCATTGCTTTCTCTTAGCGGAATTTCTTTTAAAAACGCTGCTAAAATAATACTTACAAGTGCAACGATTGCAATTACAATGAACACATCTCGCATTGAAGTTGCAAGAGCAATCCTTGATTGTTCTATAAGTTTATTAAAAGAATCCAGAAGATTTTGTGGTACAGTTTGTACTAATTCAGTTAATTTATCTGCATCAAATAGTGACTGAGGGGATGTAAGCATATGTAGTATATTATCCGGCATCGCCTGATTTGTAGCAGATGCTACAATTTCTTTTGATTCAGCTCTGAATTGGTTATTTAAAACAAGTCCTAAAAGTGATACACCAATCACACTTCCAAAGTTTCTAAAAAATTGAAATGAAGCAGTAACTGTTCCAACTTTTGAATATGGGAATGCATTTTGTACAATGATCATTGAAATTGAAAAACTTATTCCTGCACCAATTCCAAACACAAACATTGCCGCAGTTACAATTGCACTTGACGTATTCATGCTTAAGAAAGAGAAAATCAATGTACCGACAAACATTATAATAAATCCTGTAAAGTATAAAACCTTATACTTTTTTGTTCTGCTGATGATTTGCCCTCCAACAATTGTAGCTGCTGCATACCCCAGCATCATTGGAACCATCATAAGTCCTGATGCACTTGCACTTAGTTTCATCGAACCTTGGACAAACAGCGGCATATAATTAATTACCCCGTACATAAGAGCATTCAGTAAAAATACAGTAATCGTGGTAATATTAAAAATTGAATTTTGAAAAAGTGATAATGGAATGACTGCTTCTTTCGCCTGTTTTTCAATAAACAAAAGCACTAATAATGCAATCACCGACAGACTTAACATACCAATTATTTGCCAAGAGCTCCATGCATATTTATCTCCGCCCCATGTAAATGCCAAAAGTAACGGTATAGAAAAAATCGCTATGAACACTGTCCCTGCCCAATCAATACTTCTTGATTTTTGGCTCTTTATAGTTGGTTCGATAGCAAACCATAACACAATGATTGCTATAATACCGATAGGAACATTAATAGTTTTTCTTCACCATCAGTTATTTTATTTTTAAATGGCAACTCATCAAGATGCTTTTTTTCTAATCTATATCCATTCCCCAATTGCAGACCAAGAACACTATCATCACAATGCAAGATAATTCCATTTATTGTTGCATGTACCATTCTTATTCAGTCCTTTCATATGTTTTCAAGTTTTTTCTTAACCCTGTTTTCTAGCTTCTTCCATGACAGAATTTATATTTCTTTCCACTTCCACAAGAACAAGGCTCGTTTCTACCTATCTTTTGGGGCTTACTAATCGGCATTCTGGACATAATAGGAACTTTGCCATCCAATATAAGTTCCAACTCACGCAATCGATATAAGTATTCTGAAATAGCTAAAATACCTTGAAACAGATGCACTGCTTCATTTTCAAATTCCAGTAGATATTCCGTTTCTTTCTTCGTTCTATCTTTAGGATTTGGAATATATGTAATAAGCTGTGACGCCGTATTATAATTCACATCATTATGACCAATTGCATTACGCAGCTTTGGATTAACAGTGATTCCTAAGAAATCTGTATATACTTCATCCTTTAGGCAAAAATGATATCTCTTTGCTTTCGTTAATCCAATAAAATCCTCCATCGACACAGCCTTCGGCTCAATAGGTGTTAGTTTATCAAAATTACTTCTGTATCTGATGTTGTTCAACGCTACCGGAATAATCAGCAGATTACCAAGTGCCTCGTACGCATCTAAGTAAAACTGCTTAACCGTATTATATGTACTTGTCGTGGAGCCTTCGAATTCAAAATCAATGGAGTCATCTTTACAGTACTGTAAAGCCAACACAGGAACAAGTGCCTGATAAACATCAATGAATTCTCCAAGCAATTTGTATACAAGTGATTGTATCTCTTCCAGATGATACCCATCATGCATGTTTAGAAACTCAATCATCTTCTTCATCTGAATTCTATCTAATTTTAAGATATTACTACTGAAAGAGAGATTATCAAGTAGTTCTCTCTTTAGTGAAGAATAGAATCCGTGAACTTCAATCATATGAACAGCTCTAAGCACTTCTGATTCGTCCCTACATTGGAAGTATTCACCTTCAAAAGTTTTCTTTATTTCTTGAACGACATAGTCACTCTTATTTTGAAAAAGGTCTAATATTCTTTTATAGTCCTTCCACTTTTCTGCTGTTTTATTTAACTGAGATACCGACTTACAAAAGATTTCGTATGACTCATCATCTTTCATTCGATTCATCGTCCTAATAAACGGTGTAATTACATCTCTTTCACCATTTTGGACTTTGCACTGTTTTACAACAGGAAATTCTCCAGAACACTCTACTAAGTAATCCTCGTAATCATCATCATTGATAATAGTAGCGTTTTCAAATTCGAAACCCAGTCCCAGGGTATCTTGACCAATTGTCACGTGTCCTGATAAGGAGGTTCCACACTTACCACAAGTAATCACTATGGGGTGTTCATTTTGCCATCCAACTTGTAACCGCACTCTTGTTATGCTGCTACACACTTGGCACTTAATAAAACAGTTATATACCATGCGTATTCTCCCTTCTCGCTATTTTATACGAGCATCTCATCATTCCAACTGAGCTCTATAAGTTCAGCCCATTGCAATAATCATCTGCAGGTTATAATGTTTTGTATTGTATTGCTTACCATCAGCAGCAGTTATAAAGTATTTCTTTATAACTGCCTCTTCCACCAATTCACCATCATCTAATATTTAATTAATATGTTGTCCAATGTTCTGAATTGATACATCATAAAGCTGTGCCATCATTCTTTGCGTCAGCCATATATTTTCATCTTCATAACGCATCTCCATACTATCGGCATTATCACCAACTGCTGCCACATAGGTCAAATATTCAGCTGCTCAACTATGAATAGTTATTTCATCCTTCTTTTTTAGCATAGTAATCCTCCAATCCAATTTTATGCGCAATAAATGGTCCAGAAATACCTTCCAGATGTTAGTCCATAATCAAGTGCATATATTCAAGAACTTTTCTGTGCCAATTGTAGCTTGCTTTTAGCGTTTAATAGCTTTTCTAGTGCTTAAAATACAGAACTTCTACGAGTCTTTCCTTTTTAATAACACAATACTTTCTGTATGCCTTGAGTAGACAAAATGATGTCTTCAGAACCCACTGGCTCCTTGGCGGAAGGATATTTTTCTCTGAAACGAATTATAATGATCCGCTTTTTTCGAGTTCTAACCTCTGCTTTCTTAAGATCGGAAGGGGCATCATTTCTGTTCGCACCTTGTATTTTCTCACGTTTCCTGTTTCATTATAATAAAAAGTCAAATTATCATCTGGGAAATCAAAACCATTTATTTCAGCTTCTGCTATTCTCATCATATTTACATCTATCTCTTCCACTAACTCCTCCACTATGTTTATAATCATTTGAATAACGCAGTATTAAATATCTCTATAATTATGATTATTCTTGCAACTTATTTATCAATGCATATTTTAATCGTTTCATCTAATGCATCGCAGTGAACTGGTTGAACCTTCCCTTGTTTAATCTTCCAAACCGTATATCCATTAATATCTATAACTTGACCTTTATCATTATATTTCTTTTCACTAATAAGCCTAATTTCCAAGTCAGGTCCGTCACATGCTTTATCAATAGAAAACAATTTTCTCTCGCTATCGGTTTGTATCAAATGGTCTCCTTTAGTATCTAGTGCATAAATTACATCATTACCCCATACAATAAAATCAGGATTAAAATTATCGGTACCTTTACCGTCTAATAATGGTATTTCAAAAAAACCACTTTTAGGATTCCTCATCCATTTATAATCGCATTTATCTAATTCTTGGGCAAATTTTAGTTCAAAATCATTAAAATCACTATATTTAGGATGAACAGAATTTGTAAATTCGTATTCCTTCCCATTCACAAATATTTCACCTACTTCAAATGTATCTAAAGGATTTTGAACAATAATTGACTTTTCTCGATATACTTCTGCAATCTTTTTAGCATAATCTTTAATGTGCGCTGTTGCATTACTACTATATTCAATTAAAGCATCAAACTTCGAAAGTGAATAATCGCATAAAGTTGTAGCACCCTTAGCTAATTTACTTAATTCTCTTTTAAAAACCCATCGAACACTTACTTTATTACTGTGTCCTGTATTTACCTCAACTTCTTTAATTTTCTTATTTTCGCCCACGGTAGCTATAGCCTTAATTGTCGTACCTGAACCAACTGTATTAATAGCATCATTACTATAGTCGTTCATTGTATTAATAAGTTTTTCTATATCCATTACCGCATCATGAGAATTTACCGCAACATCGGGCAACTCTTTAATAAGCCTTGGTCCTACTGTTGCTTTTCCATTACTAGCTCCACTACTAATCCTATATGTTATGTTTATCTCCGGCATTTCAATTGATAATGTACTTTTTACTTCTTCTATAATCATTTTAAAAACGTCTTTTTCATCTGTTTTAATGTAGAAATTAGCCATGTTTAGTTTTTCATCTGGATAATGTTTAACGCCCGGTTGTCTCAACACTCTACCAATTACCTGTGTTACTTGTGTAACTGAGCCCATATCCTTATCTATATATGCAAAATAGCATGAGGGATCATCCCAACCTTCTTGTAAAGATTGATTGAAGATAATATGTCTATAATTACCTTCAATAAATGAATCGTAATCATTTTCACCACCAGCAAACAAATTAAAATTTTCAGGTTTAGGAAATTTCTTATCAAACTTCAGATTACAATATACGGCAATTTCGTTTGGATTCACTCCTTTTTCCACTAAGTATTTCCATATTTGAATTGGTCTAGCTTTTCTCTCTCTAAACGGAACCAGTATATCATCCATTTCGGAAGTTTGTGCCAATATATTCGTATTACTTACATAGATAGCTTTTGGTCTAAAATCACATCCGTATTTTTCACATGAAATTTCAACTTCTTTCATATCTGCTAATAATCCATTTAAGGCAATTTCCATAGGCGTCAAATATCCTCCTATAGAAATGTGTTGCTTTATCAACCCACTTTCGACTACTTTTTTGTTACTTATCGCAACAACTAAATCTTTATCTTCCATATTGTTATCTGATTTAAGTCTGTTAATATAATTTTCGAGTTTTTTTGGCACTTTAGTTGTCGCACTTGCTGCTATTAGTCCTTCTGGTTTTAATTCTAGTAATAGATCTAGTTGTTGATCTGATAAATTATGACCTTCATCATACACAATTATCAATTCTCTTTTTTTACCTTGATAGTTTATTCGCTTTTTTAACATATCCCACAACGACTGATTCGCATTATCAAGACCCGTCTTAAATATTTTTCTATCGCCTTCTCCTTTATCTTTTTGATTAAATTTACCTACTGTAGCAACTAAAATAAGCCCTTTGTTATCATCAAGAATATTATGCTCGGTACAATCGAGCAGTGGTTTAACTACATAATTAGGTATATTTTCAGAATATTTTCCATTTGACAAATTCTCAAGTGTTTGTCCTACAACAACCTTCCCTTTTGAAATCCATAAAACAACAGGTTCCAAATTGGTAACAGCTCTTATTTGTTCAATTGCATCTGCAAGAACTATTGTTTTTCCAGCACCTGTTATTGCTGAAAGGTTCTGATAAAATGGTACTATATCTCCCTTTCTTATCAATAATGGTTCTTTCATATAGGTTTCATATCTATTTGCAATACTTTCAGATGCTTCTAATTGAAATGTCTTTAATTCCATTTTCTACTCCTCCTCATTATTAAATCTATCACTGTTTTCATTGAGTCCTAAATGCAGTAATATTTTATCTGGAATTTGGTAGAATTTCACTTTTGTTGTTTGATAAATCTGTGTTCTTGCATAAACGTGATAAGGAGCTTTTGTACCTTCTTTTTTTGCCTCATTTAAAATATCCATATAAGTTTCCTGATCTAATTTTCCAACAGAATCTTTCTCATTCCATACAATAAAAAAGCCTTCACCCAATATATTTTTGCCAACCAAATATTTATAGTCCTTATCTATTCTTTCAATAACACTTGAATTCTTACGTTTATCTTCTTCCCAATGAGAAGCAATAATCATATCAATAAGTTCATCTCGTCTTAATTCAAGTATTGCTTTAGCATCTACCTTCTGATCTAATTCCCAGTATACGTACCCACCTTCTAGTGGCTCTTCAAGAACACTAACAGTTCCTTCTTTATCTACCCGCTCACCTGTTATTGCTCTTTTTATTCTTTCACGCGTTAATGTGCTCGCATACTTGTCTTCTCCTTCACCCTTTTCTATTACAATAAAGCTTCTCTCACTCCCATTATTTTGATTTAATTCAAGCACTGCATGTGCTGTTGTTCCTGAGCCTGCAAAAGGATCTAATACAATCCCTGTGGACGGACACCATAATTGAATTATTTTTTCGATAAGTTTCAAAGGTTTTACAGTATCAAAATTATGGCCTCTACCCATAATATAATTTAATTCATTCATTCCAGTTTGACTATGACCACTTTCACTATGCTCCCAAGATTGACATCCAAGCATAAATAATTCATCATAATCTTCGTCTGCCCAAAATGTTAAAGGCACTTTTCCCTGTTTTACATATTTCAAATATCTCTTACAACGAGGACGTCCATAGCCATCTTTTAGAAAATGTAATATTGGCATAACTTTTTTTCCTTTAATACCAAGTGCTTTTTTCTCAGCCTTTTTTATTATTTCATCCTTTTCAATCAATACTACAACAGGATTATTATCCAGATTCTGACTTTCCATTATTTGAGGTAAGGATGCACCCTTTAATACTAATGCTTTTGGTCTTCCATCTCCCAAGTCCTTCTCTGTGTATTTACTTCCCCAAGCTTCCAAAAATTCTTTCATATTCTTTTTAGTATTTCTCCAAGAACCAGAACCCGGATAATGTAAATCACCAGTAAATGGAGATTGGATGGCATATCTATCTTTATCAGACCTAGTTCTTGCACAGGGGTCACCACTAGTCCAAACTCCTTCCGAATCACCATCAGGATTTGAATAGTTCGCGTTCATCTGCTCTGTTCTTTCCAATAAATTAGTCCTAGCTGAACTCTTATCTTTAGCATATACGAGAACATATTCAGTTGCACTAGATAAATGTACACTATCATTCTTAGGCGAATAGGCCTTTTGCCAGTTAATAATCCCAATCCTATTTTCCTCACCAAACACTTCATTTAGCATCATTCCCAAATGAAACATCTCTCGTTCATCTATACAAATAGCTAATACCCCTTTAGATTTTAACATAGAATGCATCATCTGAATTCGAGGATACATGAACTTTATCCACTTTGTATGTCGTGACCCATCTTCTAATGTTACTAATGATCCTAACTCTGGATCATTAGGATCACTATCCCATTTATCGTTATATCTAAAATCTTTACCTGTATTATATGGAGGATCTGTTACGATTAAATCTA
Source organism: [Clostridium] fimetarium (assembly GCF_900111235.1). Taxonomy (GTDB): domain Bacteria; phylum Bacillota; class Clostridia; order Lachnospirales; family Lachnospiraceae; genus Clostridium_N; species Clostridium_N fimetarium. The sequence continues at coordinate 389,708 of NZ_FOJI01000001.1, read as the reverse complement.
TTAACCCTTTATATTTGTACATGGTTACCATTGCTTGTAAATTTTCACCATCGATAATTAAATTTCTAGATTTGCCATTCTCTTCATTAAACGAAAATTCTTTTTTAATTTTAACTATTCTCGGCATAACTTTCCGCTGTATTACTTGCGCAGTCCTTTTTCCATTAAAAGATAATGTTACACCTCCATTCATCATTTTTGTTACCAATTCAATAAGCTCATCTTTATTCATCAATTCTAAATTATTAGTATTATTATCCATTGTTAATCTCCTTTTATGCAAATCTGACCAATACGTACTGTGTTCTCTATATCAATAAATACTTAAATTTTCAGTCTTCTTAAAACCATTTCTCCTTCATCTGTTAAAGAATATCTTCCTTTGCTTCTAACCATTTGTATATAATTTTCATCAATTAATTCATTAATAATCTGATTTGCCTTTTGTTTACTACATGGAACTAATTTAGCTATCTCTATTTGACTAAGCGGACATACGGATTTCCCTTCTATATCAAGAGTATTATCTTTAATAATTCTTAAAACCTTCGTTCTTTCATTTATAAAATATTCTAAATTATTCATTTATATACCCTTTCGTAGGCTAACATGGTCTATATTTTATACCATATTAGCACAATTAAATTATATATACAATCTAATTTATAATTTTAGTTTCTATCTCTATCTCATATGTGCATGGTCATTAATAAACTTTTTCATAAAATAAAACACAATTCAACGTTTTAAATAATGGCTATATTTATATTTCCTAACTCTTGCTCAAATAATATACTGTATATTACATGTATTTATTACAACCCTAAAGCTTAAATAAATCCAATCGAATTGTTGTAGTTTTATCGTGTATCTCATCCTAATATTTTTATCACTTGATCAACAACTCCTGAATCTCTGCATACTTTTTAATAAGACCATCTTCTGATCCCCAACATATATCAGCATCAACAACAATATCGTGTTCCAATCTAACTTTGTATAATTTAAGTGCTTTTACCGATTCAATAGAATCAATAAAAAACGGACTATCCACTTCTTCATATAGGAAAAAATGTCCTTGTAACGCTTTGCAATTTGAGCAGTGATTTGCCGTATATGATACTTTTACTGTATAAGAATAGCCTAAGTGATAATTGTATTTTTGTGATAAATAGTCTTGTAATTCCTTATTTATAGGAGTAATCATTGATGTAATATGTATATCGCCATCACTCCATTCATAATTTTGTTCTTCATCATAAACTTTGCCATCAATCAATGTACAGTATTTTTCTACCCCAAATGCAATTACATCAGTTTGCTTTTTACACTTGTAACATTGCCTGCTACCAACAATAATATAAAAATGATCACATAAAATATAAGCTTCTTCATAATCTTTAAGAATCCATTTACTGAATTTGAAATAATCTTTTCCATCTTTCACATACCACTTCTTTTTTGATGAATCCCACCAAGCACCTAAGCTTTTTACTTCATCCTTTTCATGATATGGAACATCCAAATATAACATTAGAACCCTCCTTAAGGAAATCACACATAGGTAAAATATAACAATTTTATATTTTAACAGTTCCATAGGTATTATTAAGCAAAATTTGTTCGCGCTACTAATTCTACCTATCTTTAACCTATCCTTCACTTTTCAAATGTCCCAAAACCCCCAAAAACAAACCTTTCAAAAACGGATTTTCTTCAAATCCAATCCGTTTGTAAAGGTATATGTTCTACAGAATTTGCTCAGCTCTTATGCACATTTAATAACATAATAATTTTACAAATACTCACTTAATAATCTAACATATCTTGATTTATTCCAAACAGTATAATCACCAATCACATATAACCGATATTTTGCTCTTGTAACTGCTACATTTACGATATTACTCTTAACCCACTTAACAGCTCCCAATGAATTTTCATCACAACCCAGCAGAAATATAACTTCAGCAGCCTCTTTCCCCTGGAATTTATGTACCGTTCCACAATTTTCATTGCACCAATCTTCCAGTTCATCTTTATAATTTTCCATTCCTGGATAGGAATTCAACATATCAATAATACCATCAACTACTGAAGCAAATGGCGATATTACAAATATATCCGGCTTACCAGAATATAATTGAAAACTTTCACTTAGCATCTGGCAAACTAGTTTTCCCTGTAGTTCAACAAAATGATTTTTCCCTTTTGTATCTCTTTCCTTGCCTTTCACATCAAACCATTGCGATTTATCATATAAAAACTTTTTACACAATTCATCTTTAGGATTATTAGTTTTAATTTTCATTGAATTTCCGTATGAAATCGCATTTGATATATTAAACATTGGATTAATACATCGTCTGTGAACAATAAGCGGGCACCCGACCCATGTTCCTTGATCATTTCCTTCGAGATTCTTGATATACGTTCCATAATTATTTATCCGATCTGCAAATTCCTGCACGGAAATAGTTTTCGAAATATACGGTCTTACTATTTCATCTGAAAAAGCTCTCTTAATATGATCTGCATCATCTGTCACTACTGGTTCTACTTGTTTTGGATCTCCAACAATAATTGCTTTTTTACTTCTATAAAGCGCTCCTGCTGCCATCTGAGGTGGTGCCTGACCTGCTTCATCTACAATTAGTAGTCCAATTCTTTCAGGTTCCTTAATATCACTAAGGAATGTTTGCACTGATGCAAAGGTTGTTGATATTACTGGAGTAAACAAAAACAATGTATTTAAAAGTTCCGGAAACGCTTTTTCTCTATCTTTTTTACTATAAATAACCAAATCATCATCCGAATTGTTTCTAGTCTGCCACATCATAGCTAAATTAATAAAATTGTCTCTACAAGAAGTTGATGATAATACAAACTCTTTATGAACTTGAAGCGCTAGAAAAAAGAGTTTTTCTCGGGAACGATTAAATTCGTCGCTCACCCAAGGATTCACTAATTGTGCATTAGTACTTCGATCATTATCCTTACTATCGAAATCACTCCAAAACAACGAATCAAGTACATCAACTTTTTCTTTAACTTTATTTATTTGTTCACAAAATTGCTTCTGTAATTCAACTTTTTTGTTTTCAAAAATAAGTATTTCTACTTGGTATCTTTCACAAGTTTTTTCTTGCGTTTCAATCTCCTTAGTAATATTATCAATTGCATTATTTATTTTTGAAATAAACTTATTTTGGTCCTCGTACTTTTTATTTAAGTCTTCTAAATAATCTAATTCCTGCTCAGCTAGATCCTTTAGGAGATTTTCTCTATTTGCTATCTCTTCCTTTTCTGCCTTTTTTTCTTTAATTCTCGATATTCTTTCAGTTTCTTTATTCAACAGAATACAAATACGATCAAATAATTTAAGTGCATCTTCCATGCTTACTATTTTATTCGAAACTTCCTCTTTTGAATTCTTACATGATTCTATTTCTATTTTTAATTCATCAATTTTTTTCTCTTCAATAATTACTTGACTTTTTATTACCTGATATTCACATTCCGCATTCTTTAAAGTAACTTCATTACTATGTTTATTTTTTATTAGCTGATTTAAAATTTCTTTTTGTTGAAAAATTTGTAACTCTTTCGCCTTTTTTACTTTCTCAAACTCTTCTACCTTTGTGCGGTATGTATCCTCAAGTTCACTATATAGTATAAGTTCTTTTTCCTGTTGCGTAACTTTTTCTAGTTGATTTTCAAACTCTTCTACATATTTTCTAAACTCTGATAATCTTTCTTGTCTTTTATCATTTAATTTCAAGAAATCATCAATTAATGGATTTAAAACATGATAACAATAATTATTTATATTGGAACGTTTGCCCAAAGGTGCTGAAATCATTCCCCATTCTTTAAATTCTTTTTCTTGATATTCATCCTCTGATAATAGCCTATGTGCGAGCCAAGAAAAATAAATATCAGGTAATTCAACTGTTTCTGTTATATATTTCTGATCAGAAATTCTCTTTTTTATCTTATAGCTTTCGATTTTATTTGTTTTTTCCAAGCTAAATAAATTTTCAATTTCCATCAAACCATGTATCTTCTGTTCTGTATCAGTTTTTTTATCACCTTTTAGTGAATCACACAAATCACTCCCATTCGGCAAGTCCTTTGTGATATTCTCGACTGCATTATTATTACATGATGTCACCAACATACCATAATTAGCTAATTCATTATCTTTAAATTTGTAGTATCGATAATAGAACTTATCATACCCATTATTTCTCAATTTCCCATCAGAAAAGCTACACTCTATGAATGCATCATCTGGCGTATTATATTTTGCAAGTAAAATTGCACGTTCAACAATATTGTTTGAAATAATTTCCTTCAGCAATGTCGTTTTCCCAGTACCGGGTGGTCCATTTATAGAAAAGATAGGTCTTAAATATTTTTCTTGTGAAATCTGAATATTGATAGCCACCTGTTGCATTAATGCAGGTACATATTTTGATGGCCACTTTCCCATCGGCAAATTTTCAGGCTTAAGACATCTCTTAATATCTTCTTTGTTATTTTTAATATCTAACCTTGACATAGAATGTAAAGTGCTTTTTTCTTCTTCACATACAGATGTGATATAATTAATAACTGCCTTCTGCATTTTACTGTTATTTCCATACGCATTAGTCTGAACACTTTCTTTGACCATCAATAAATCTTCTGTAAAAAAACCATGTGATAAATCACTCAAATCTTCGCTTTTATTATCCAGCTTTTCAAAAGTTTTTTGATCAAGATATCTGTTATAAACAAAAATTCCTTCGTAAACAGATTCTTTAATTAATAACGGCATGACATAGTCATTATTTATTTCCTTATAAATAGATTTCAAAACTTCATTTGTTAAAGTACTTTCTTTTTGTAATATCTTCTCATACTTTTCTAAATCATCTTTATATCTCTTTGTAGTTATCTCTTTCTGTGCTTGATTTCCATATTGCTGAACAATTTTTATTCCCCACAAGAGCGGTGAAATATTAAAGGACTCAGTTATATATGAACCTGATCCTTCTATTTTAAGTCCAAAGCATGCTAATTTGCTATAATCTTTTTCGATCTCTTCTACATGTATTTCCAGCAACTCGTCAAGTTTTTTGACTAACTCACTTCGTTCTAATTGACCAATACATACATAGCATTCTTTACCCTTCTCTGGATTCCTAACAAATTTATTGTCATCCTCACTAATAAAATGATTGATTTTGCAATCCTCAGTAAGTTTATGAAAAACCGAAAATGTATTATATGGCTTAAACTTGTTCTGTAACCTTAAATTTTCTTCTTCTTTTTTTACCTTCTTTCTGTTTTCTCTACTTTCTCTTGGGAAAACAGGTTGATTTAAAAATTCTATTGTGTGCCAAAATTCAGTGATTATAGATGCTGATTCTTGTTTGTTCAACCACTGCTGTTTTGAATCTCCCCTCACTATTTTGCTGTTCATGCTGTCACATCCTTTATTTTATATTATGATTCTCTTTACTTATTCTACCCCATTATGAATATATTGCTTCAATACATACTTTTGTCATTTCAAAATACACAATATACTCCTACATCAATCTACTTTTATGTGCACTCACTCGTTCTTACATTCACATTGTAATCATTGCACCAAATATACAAAGCTGTAACTAGCACAACTGCCTGTTGCAAAAATGTGTGATCTAGAGACCCTCCTTAATTACTATAGTCCCAATGTTCTTTCGGAAATCTTACTAATGATTTATCTTTGATAGTATCTGGAACCGCCAAAACAAATAACTTTTTGGCTCTTGTCGCTGCTACATAAAATGTTCTTATTTCTTCAGTATCAATTTCTTTTTGATTAATCATATTACTTGTCAACTTACCATTCGTACTAATAATTAGCATCACAGCATCAAAAGTACATCCCTTAACTGCATGTATTGTTGCACTCAAATAATCATTTTTATAAGTATCTGCAAAAAAAACTTCTATCGACTGCTCTAAGAAGTCTTTTAAATTATTATCCTGTACTCTGCTCTTCGTTTTTACCTCAACTTTATTCTTGTATTGTATATTATTTTCCAAAATAAAATTATCGACTACACCAATTATAGCCTGTTTCCAGCTTTTGAGAGTAAGTGATGAATCAGGCAAACGTGTAGACAATTTAAACACTAAATAATTCCACTCCTTAATACTATATATTTTCTGAATTTCCTTAAAATCAGTAACATTAACGTCACTTTCAAAAATAATGTAGTATAAGATTTTTTCAATTACTGATACAGTTTTTTCAACATTTTGTATACCTTTGTAATATGTAGCTTGTGCAAGTAGAAAAGTTATTGGTGTTTGCCATAATTCATTAATTTTTGAATAATCTTTTCCATTTAGTCCAGAACGACCACGTACCAATACTGCTACTTTTTCAGGCGTAATATTTATACTTTTTTCTTTGCATAAATCAAGATATTTTTCAATCAATATGTCTTTATTGCCTTTATTATATTTCATTATTATCGGTTTTATTGAACTATCTTTGGTATCGCCTCTAGCAATAGACGTCTCCGATAATGATGCAAAGATTTTAGTTGCATTACAAATATGTTGAGAACATCGAAAATTTTCATTAAGCTCTTTAGAGTTCCAATTTTTGCCATTATACATATTTAAAAATACAGATGGGTCTGCATCTCTCCACTCATATATTGATTGGTCCGGATCTCCAATAAGCATAGCGTTTTTTACACCATGATCAAAAAGTAAATTTAGGAGTTTCATCTGCTCCTCAGATGTATCTTGTGCTTCATCAACAACAATATAAGGGAATCTTTTAGTAATTAACTTTTGAATGTTGGGATATTTTTGAAGTATATCAATTGCTACAATAAGAGCTTCCTTATATGTCGCATATCCCTTAGAATATGTGCTAACTTTAAACTTTACACATGGTTCATTTGTTGTAAATGGACAATCGATAAAATTTTTCTTACTATCATATACACTACCTTCAGTATCTATATAAAAATTCTTTGGGTCACAACCGTTGCTGTAACACTCACCCTTCCAAAAGAATTTGGAATAACGTTCAATAAAATCATCTTCAATAATTGAGGGTCGAGCTGAGCATTTCATGACAGTTTGTCCAAAAGGCATAAAAATATATTGAGAAATAAATGCATCCAAAGTTCCAATAAAATGTGGATAAGGTAGTGTTTTACGCCCGGATATTTCTTGAATTTTTATATCAAGTTCACGCTTTGCTACATTTGTGAATGAAAGAATAGCCATTCCTTTATTTTTGTCTTTCCACAATTTAAAATCATGGGCAACTTTATGGGCAACAACAAATGTTTTACCACTTCCTGGACAGGCTTTTAAAATATTTTTGCCCTGTAAATCAATAATCTCTTTTTGAGAATCAGTTAATTGTTCAAACATTTTTGCCCCCTATTCTATTATAGAGTCAATAGCATCATTAATATATTTAGGCACTATAAATTTCACATCTGTTCTTTCACCACTAGAAATCTTGCTTATTTCATTTGCTAAACGTTGTGCAAAAACACCTTTGCAATCTTGAATTGCAATCCATATTCTTAACGCAATCATTTCCATTGTTTCGTATTTTTTATCTGGTAGCGGATCTCCATTGGTAGGTTTTATTTTATCTTGAATATCTTTAGCAATTGTTGGATGTTCTTTTTCCAATACCTCCAAAAGCAATCTTACATTTTCATCTACTATAGCCAATTCATATTCTAAAGTTTTTTCAGCCAACTTAACACAAATGTTATCTTGATTAAATGTCAAAAGATTTTGTGCTCTATATGATATCGAACCTTGTTTAAGTTTATTTATTAGAGACTCAATGTTCATATTACTATAAACTCTTTCAGCTTTTGTAATACGATAGACATCATCGTTATTTGTACATTTATCATTATCCGATATAATAGAACAGGGAATATTTATGTAATTTTTAACTTCATTCTTAAGAAACAATTTGGCAAATGGTTCAAATGCAACTCCGTTGATATTTACTATCTCAACAGAATATTTGTCAAAAGGCTTACCAAGCAAATTAGCAAATTCATTTAATAAGATAGCTTCACTTATACCTTCAACAAAAACTACCCTTCTCGCAAAAAACATCTGACTTTTTGTAACATCAAGGTATCTCTTTAAATCTAATTTCTCATTATCGTTTAATGCTGTATCTTTTATAGAAACAATATTGCTACTGTCTTGCTTTGAATTCAATATATGTATACTACTAATATCTGCTTTTGCTACTAACGTTGGTGAGTGAGATGTAATAAATAATTGAATATTCGACTTCTCATTGGCTTTTCTAAAAAAACTAAATAGCAAATCTAATAATTGTGGGTGAAGATGTGCTTCTGGCTCTTCAACTAATAGTATAGATATTTCTTCATCAATAGGTTTTTCTTGTAAATCACCTAAGGAAGTTGCCATATGTAATATATTGTTATATCCCAATCCATTTTGGTTTATTGCAGTATTTTGATTTTTCACTAACAATATTAGCTTATTGTACAGTTCTTTCAATTCTTCATATTTTAAAATATTATCTAAACAAATTTCCAAGTGTTTTCTATCCGGTAGAATACTACATATTTTTTTATCTTTTATATCTTCTTTTGTTAATCCTAATTCACGCAATATGACGAGCATGTCCTTTACTGATATCCTTAATAACTTACTATTAACATAATCTATGCGAATTAAAGATGCGATAGCTTCAAATGTTGGGTCTACCAGAGAAACTTGTACTTTTTCTTGCAACTCATCCTTTTCTATATTAAGCAAATTTTTATTTATTATAGATTCAACTGATTTAATGGAATCGTCACTAGTGACAACTTCATTAGCTTTTTGGAATGCTTTTATAATCCTTTCTTTGTCATCACTCGTTTTGGCCACTGAATATAATATATTTGCAAGTTGACCGTTTCTAGAAGGCTTAAGATCACCCTCTGCGTCTCTTAATGCTGCTAAGTATAATAGATTGATATTATCATACATTTCCCTTGGAACATTATTAAATGCAGTTCCTCCCTTAATATCTTCCCGAACTTTAAAAATCCCTTTTTTATCCAGATACAAAGTGTATTCGATATGTAATTCAGCTTTCTTTAAATCTATACCATTTGTTAACATAAAAAATGAGATTGCCTGATCCTCTGTTAGTTCATTAAAAAATACATCAATGTTTATAGAATTTGACTGCTCACCGTATTTATCTACATGGAAATCTGATGCTTTAATAAATATGTTTTTCCTGTATGCACCTGCAGATAGCGCTAATCTTAAAGCATCAATTACTGCGGATTTTCCGGAGTTATTTTCTCCCAATATAATATTAATACCTTTGTTACAGTTTAAAGTAACACCAGATGGGCCAATTGTTCTAAAATTCTGCACCAATATTTTCTCAATATACATAAAATCACCTCTTTCTAAATGCCTATTCTGCTTCATATATAGGAAGTTTTTATTCCTTAATCGTCTTACGCCCTGGCTTAAGTTTTCCGGTACGCGTAGGCTTAACAGCATTTTCGGGTATTGCCCATGTAGTTCCAAATTTTATTGCACCTTTTACTTTACCAGATTTACACAGTATTTGAACCTGCCGTTCTGTTACATCCCAGCAATTAGCAATTTCACTAGCTTTAAGATAGCCCTTCATAAATACACCTCACTAATTTCCAACGATAAGAGTATTTAATCATTATATTCGTTCAAACGAAATTAATCAATTTATTTAATTGGCACTAATAGTGTTTTATGTGTTACAAGTCCATATTCGACAGCAAAGAACTTTTCTGTTTTAAATTCATATGTTCTTTATGCTTTTATATCCCTAAACCAACTTGCATTTAACACACAGCCCCAAAGATTAAAATAACCGTTTCAAACGCTAATTTTATTCAAATCCAAACCATTTTTTACTCTTTATCTTATTCATTAAATAATGTTTTTGTAAATAAATTATAGCGGTTATCCCTATATTTACTCTTAGCCTATATATTTTTTTCATTTATTTATATATGTATTTTTGCATTCTCCCACATTAAGGGCAGTCTGCTATTACACACACTGCCCTTATGGCTATCTTCTCACATCAGCTTTCTTTTGCACCAAATCAACCTTTTGACTAGCAACCTCCTTGTTTCTCATTTCTTTCTGAAATACATCAAACATTTCACTTCCATATTGAGATTCCATATTTTCTGCTACTATTGGAATTACTTCATATGAAATCACTTCTCCATCTACTTTGTTGAGCATATGCTCCTCCATTTTATTAAGCTCAACATCTCTTGACAGATTATCCAGCTTATCAATGACAGCATCTAATCGTAGTTCCATTCCGGTAAAAAACCTTCTTTTACATTCCAAAGGTTTCTTTATTACCTCCGTTTTTAAAAATGATTTTTCTGTCTTCGAATAATCTACTAATCCTTTATCAGCAAAAGTACGAAAAGCATTAGAAACAGATCTCCTTGCTTCCCTAATATCTGCTCCAAAACGATCAATCTTGACAATTGTCTTATCCGTTTCAATACCTGCTTCTCTTACATTCATGCGGAGCTTTTCAAGTTTTTCTTTAACTCCAAAAAACTCTGATATACGATTTAAGGCTTCTTTTCCCTTTGCCTTGACTTCTGTAACAATAGATGTAGCTTTTTCCTTAAATTCCGTCTTTACTTCGAACAACTGCTCTTTCATGCTATTACATAAAGCTTCCATACGTTCTGATGCTTTTGCTAATTGTGCCTTGATAGATTTCATCATCTGTTGTTCCTGCAAATCAGCAAGTTGCTTTTTCACATCATTTAATTCTACTACAACCTGATCCAGCTTTTTCTCAAGTCCATCAACATACGTTGCTGATTCAAAGATGTCATTTGCTTTATCCTTCATCTGATTTTCTTTCAAAAGCCTAATTAGCTCCATTACAATCTCATCTTGCGTCAATGTAGTATTCATTTTCTCCATATAACTTTCCTCCATTCTATATGAGGCGATGCTTTCACACCGCCTAAATCATAAGTATCTTTTAGCGAAATGGTGTCTCTCTATCCGGTTGTCCAACACTCACTGCCACCTTGTCTTGTGCCTGCACCTGTGTGACAGATTCTATCTTATCTTTCGCCTCCTGATAAGACGATATCAATTCCCCGTACAATTTCTCACGAAATTCCTTTGTTACTGGATAACAAACATCCTGATAGACTGACTTTTGATTCTCATCCACCTGTTTTGTACGATAAGATGGCATTGCAACAAATAAACTCTCTTCTTTTCCTTGAAGAATGGACACATTGTTTACAATAAAGCAATCCTCAAAATAAATGCGTGCTAGTCCTCGAATATTACTTCCTTCTCTTTCAAAGGGAGTTACTGAAACTGAAAAACTTGGCATCTCTGTTCCCGCCTGACTCTTCACCTCTTCAGCTTTATCTGCACACTTTGTCTTTTCAAAAGTCACTAAGATATTGTCATAAAGTTCCTCACGAAATTCTTTTGTAATTGGATTACATACATCCTTATATACATTCGCGCCCTTTTCATCTTTATCACTGGATTTGTAGCGCGGCATTGACACAAAAAGTTTCCCCTCGTTACTTTCCAAAATAGCAATATTGGATATTTTAAAGTCATTTCCAATGATTAATGTTGCAAAACCTCTTAGGTGAGATGCATTCTCACCTTGTTGCCTTTCATTTCCCTTAATCTCACTTGCTCTAATTGAATACTTCATAAAGTCCTCTCTTTCTGTATGCTTCTGGCATACGTAAAAATATATTTTTATTAAAAAGGGACTGTCAAAATGACAATCCCAACTACAATAAATATTCCTGCTATAATCTTTAATTTTCCTAATCTAATCACTAAAACGTGATAGAGCATGACTACCTCCTTATATTATCCTGTCCAGTTAAATAGTCATTTCCTCGTTCTGCCACATTACTGTCTGGTACTTCATTACCCTTTGTTTCCACACCATTTAAATCAACGTCTTCCACCTTACTGTTTTCAAGATCCAGCTCTGCATTTAACGCAAACTGCCTTGCCAGTTTCTCTTTAAACTCTGTTTCGTACGAAAATGGCTTTTCATACTCCTGCTTTGACTGTTCCATGTCCCGTTGGTACTGATCTATTTTCTTAATCAGAAATTCTTCATTTTCAGATAACCCATTAAATGTGTTTTCAAGCTTGACCATATTACCAACAGGGCTCGTACTAAGTTCTGCTTTGTACTCAGTCTTGCCTCGAAGAACCATATAATTTACTCCCATATAATTCTTCTCTACAAGCAAATCAAACCCTTTGAATCTGCCAATTGGATAAACATCACCTGTCTTGCATTTACTGATTGCTTCCAGCATTACCGTTCCTCCATCCACTCGTTCTGTAAATTGTGATTGACCAATGGTTATACTAAACTCTGGACTTGCAATTAACTGTTTGTCTCTAGTCATAATATCCTCACGGACACAGGCAAGTTTCTCTTCTGCTGCCTTAATAAGCTTCGGAAAACGCAGCATGAAATTATCCTGCAAACTATATCTCTGACTATCATAAGATGCTTTTAAGAGTTTGAAACGTTGTACATCATTATCTAACTCCATCTTCTCACGGATAAGTGGATTGCCTGTCGCTACAGCTTTAATCTCTGCATAAGAAAGTGTAGCTTCATCAATGTCCTCGCAGGTTCGGGATACCGATTTACTTGTCATTATCTGACTGATAAATCGCTGCTTATTTTCCACTAATGACCAAGAATATGCATCAAAGGTTCCCTTTGTGACATATCTATATACTGCAATTTCTGTGTTCTCATTTCCCTGCCTGATCCCCCTTCCTTCTCTTTGTTCAATACTAGAAGGTTTCCAAGGACAATCTATATGGTGCATAGCTACTAAATGCGTCTGGACATTGACTCCTGTCCCACACTTATCCGTAGAACCAATCAATATTTTCTTCTTTCCCGTCCTCATATCCTTAAATAGTGCATCTCTTTGTGGATCACTTTTCGCATCATGAATAAATGCTATTTCATTCGCTGGAATACCTCTCCTGACTAATTCTGTTTTTACATAGTTGTAAATATCAAATTCTTCTAGCTGTTCCTCTGGTGACCAAGAAGATTTGGGTGTTCCAATATCGGAAAATACAAGCTGACATCCTATTTTATCTTCTCTAATAGCCCTCCTATACTCAAAAGCAATATTATCGACTACATTATTCAGCTTTCCATCCGGATTATTTGGTGCATCTGAATCTAATAATCTTGCATCAGTTCCTAACAGTCTAGCTTCATGTGTAATTTTCAAAAAATTATCTTCGCTTGGATCTACTCCACCATTACGGATACGCTCTGCTCTTACCACGAAATTTTCCATCACCTGCTTTACGTACCAATCCGGTTCACTCTCTACAATGGTATACTTTTCATCTCGAAGTTTTGGCACCTCTAAATCAAGCATATCTGCGGTCTGCACATCGGCTACTTCTCTAAAAATATTCATAAGCTCTGGTAAATTCGTAAACTTATTAAAGCGGCTCTTAAACCGAAACCCGCTTCCTTCAACAGTAAGCTCTAACGCAGTTGTTACTTCACCAAAGTTAGATGCCCAGGAATCAAAATGATAAATACCCATTCTCTCTAAAGCATTCTTTTGCAAATATGATTGCATAACATACATTTCGCACATTGTATTACTAATCGGAGTTCCTGTTGCAAACACGACGCCTCTGCCATCACTGATTTCACTAATATACTGACATTTGAGCTGCATATCCGTAGACTTCTTAGCCCCTGAACTTGAAATACCAGATACATTGTTCATCTTAGAAAAAATAGCAAGATTCTTATACCCATGTGCTTCATCCACCATGATGGAATCGATTCCTAATTCTTCAAAGGTAATCAGATCATCTTTTCTGCTTTCATCAGTAAGAGTTCGTAGCTGCTCTTCTAATTTCTTCTTCATGGATTCCATCTGTTTCACAGTCCATCGCTCACTATTTGCTCGCTTTGCATCTTCAATCGCATATGACATCTCTTCTATCTGCTCATTTATCATACGCTCTTTCCGTTCCGCTGAAATTGGCACCTTCTCAAATTGAGAATGAGACATAATAATACAATCATAATCTCCCGTTGCTATTCTTGAAATAAACTGCTTTCTCTTACTCTTCTCAAAATCCTTTTCTGTTGCTACCAAAATATTAGCAGACGGATAAAGTCTTAAAAACTCTCCAGCAGTTTGTCCTATTAGAGATTTCGGAACCACCATCACTGTCTTATTGGCAAGTCCAAGTCGTTTTTGTTCCATACATGCTGCCATCATTTCAAATGACTTTCCGGCACCAACACAATGCGCCAGTAAGGTATTTCCACCCATTAAAATTCTTGCTACTGCATTTCTTTGATGTGGTTTTAATACAATCTCTGGATTCATACCAGGAAACTGCAAATGAGAACCATCATATTCACGAAGCCTGCTGTTATTGAAGGTTTCATTATAATACTCCACATACTTTGCTCTGCGCTCAGGATCCTTAAAAATCCAATCCTTAAAAGCTTCTTTAATCTGATTCTGTTTCTCCCTTGCAAGCATTGTCTCATTCTTATTCACAACATAATGATATTTCCCATCCCCATCCTCTACACGATCCTTAACTGTTACCGTCTTAAGATTCAAGGTCTGTTCAAAAATAGAATAAGCATCCATGCGGCCAGTACCATAAGTCTTGGTAGCTGCCACAGAATGCTTATCCATTGATTTATTCTCAACAAACCATTCCATTGTATATTTGTTCAAATGAAGCTGAATTCCAGAATTATAATACTGACTTCTGACCGCCCTCGCTCTCCTTGGAGTGTTTAGCAGTTCATAAATAAATTGTTCGTAATCCTCTGATTCAATCCAGGTACTTCCTATTCTTACATCAATCTCAGAAGCATCCAAATTAACTGGTTGTACCTGCTCTAATGCTTTTGCATTTACTCCAAATAATTCCGCATCATTTTCTGCAAATGCTTTTGCTATTCGAAATTTATCCCTTACATTTCCTGATAAATATTCATCAGCACTCTCCCACCCTACATTCAAGTTATTCTCATTATAAGCCATAGGATTTAGATAGATAATGTCTTTTAATTCTTCTATCATAATTCCTCGTTCAAGCTCTGCTCTTGCGTGCTCTGATAAGCTACTTCCTTCCGGAAGTTCAGCCATCGCTTTTGAAACATCTGGATGATAGATACTAAGCATAAAAGGAATATTTACACTTCCATATTCATTCATGGAAACATTTAATGCTTCCACCGCTGTCTCTACTCTTTCAATCTGCACCTTCGGCTTAATAGTCTGTTTGTAAAACATATCTGCTTTCTTTACAATTCCGCCTTCATCAATTACCTCCAAGGAACAAAGTAGCGGATAATCCGCATCATTACGAAAGGCTCTACTATTTTCTCTTTCCGCAATATAACCGTATTTCTTAGCAAATACATCATACCTTTCATTCAAGACTTTCTGCTTTCCAGATAATTCTTCCTCACTACACCCCTGCGTCTGTATCTCTATTAGTTCTCTGGTTACTGCTCGAATATTATCCATAGCCTTAATACGTTCTTCCACGTTTGCACTCACCTCCTTACGGTACATCTGAGAATTTTCTCTGAAATAAAGTTTCCCATCCATAAAGGTATAAGTGAAATTTCTAACTTCGGGATTTGCCGGAATAATATCTTCCTGTTGGTCATCCATATTTTCTAATAGTTCTAACTCTGGAATCGTGGCAGTAAGTTTTTTCACAGCACGCTGTAACGCCTCATATAGATTAAAGTTATCGTCATGGTTAACACAGGCTGTATACTTACTTCCCTCGCCAAACATGCGGTTATCGTATTCCATTGCTCCAAGCATCATATCAGGATGCTCTACAAAATAAGAATTTATTGCAATCCCATTCTCCGTATAACCCAAATGCACCCAATCCGGTTCTACAGACATTGTTCTTTCTCTCTTTTGAAGGAAAAGAATATCTGCTGTAACATCAGTACCTGCATTATCATGAAATGCTGTATTAGGAAGTCGAATAGCACCGATGAGTTCCGCTCTTTCTGCAAGATATTTTCTAACAGTAGGATTACTTTTATCAAGTGTTCCTTTCGTCGTAATGAATGCAACAATACCGCCGGGTCTTACCTGATCGATTGCCTTTGCTATAAAGTAATCATGAATACGAAAATTATGCTTATTATACTTTGGATCATATAGCTTGTAATCACCAAAAGGTACATTACCAATTGCCACATCAAAGAAGTTTTCAGGATAGGTAGTCTTTTCAAAGCCGTTAATACTAATATTGGCTTTTTGATATAACTGCTTTGCAATTCTACCTGAAATACTATCTACCTCGACTCCATATAAATTGCATCCCTGCAATGGTGTTGGTAGACTTCCAAAGAAATTCCCAATACCCATAGATGGTTCTAAAACATTTCCATTTCGGAATCCAAAATTAATTAAAGCTTGATTCATACAGCTTGCAATCGCAGGTGTTGTATAAAAAGCATTATTAACCGTCGCTCTAGCAGCTATATATTCATCTTCTGAAAGCAGGTTCCTAAGTTCTATAAATTCATGACTCCACGCACTGTCTTCTTTGTTAAATACCTGAGCCAAACCGCCCCACCCAACGAACTTAGCCATTACCTGTTGTTCTTTCGGTGTTGCAAGTCTTCCTTCCTCCTCAACTACACGTAAAGTACGTATTGCATCAATATTCCATTTGTATCTAGTCTTTGCCCCACCAGTTTCAACTTCCCATAAATTAAAATGGAAATTACGTTTCTGTTGCTTTGGTGCATTAACAGTAGCTGTTCTACGTTCAAAATCCTGATATATGGAATTCTTCTTATCATAGGGCGTATCACTCCATAGCTGATTGAATCTATCTTCCTGTTCTTTCCCCACAAAGCTTCCAGTTTTAATTAGATATACACAGACCTCATAAATCTGTTCAAAAGTCACATCTGATTTATGTCGTTCTCCATCACTTCCTTTATAATTAACCATAACACCCATCTGGCTCTGATTGTATTCAATCAATCCGTACGCATTATTAGAATACGCTTGGGAGTATTCTTTTCCACTATGGTTAATTGTTCTGTTAACAAAACTAATCTTATCAGGTGGTAACAAACTACTTTCATATATTACTTTAAGAAAAGGCTGATATGGTTTTATAGAAGAACATTCCGTAACATAAATCTCAATTGCTTGTCGAAGTTCTCCGTCCATAAATTCTACTTGTCTTAATGACTCCAGAAATTCAGATTTAGAATTAATAACACTTCCATCTACATCTATCACTTCTCCATGCAGTAAATCATCATACGCTGTATTTTCTGCTTCTATTTCTGCTCTATATTCAGCCTCTGTAACTAACCTATCTTCCTCTGCAAGTTCTTCATCAGACATCCCTTGCATTTCATCAAGCTCATCTGGTATTGAAAAATCATCAAGCACTTGTTCCGCATCTGACATTTCAATGGCATCCTCATTAATGTTGAGATCTTCTCTATCTCCATCCATCGATATTTCATCAATACTTGTTCGTGTTTGTATATACTCTCCGGTTAGAATTAATACACCAATTTCGATCTCTATTGATGACCAACTAACATAGCCTTCTTTCTCGCCTTCTGTATCTTTCCATTGAAAGCGAAGTCCATTGGATTTGAAAGAATCATAGCCATGAAGACCATAACCATCAATTGGCCATCCGGCACCGCCAAGACCATATTCCTTCTTTATTAGTTTGGTTCGTTCCGATGCTTCCATAACATTCTGATAAATATCACAAACACGTTTCTTGCCACCTTCAAACCCAGTGCCACGTTTTACAACATCAACGATATATTCATGTGGTACTACAAGTTCTTTCTTTGGCTGCATATATGTGAACTTAGAAGCTGATGTTTTTTCCATTGAAACGTCAAAAAAGGAAGCCTGATGATATTCGGCTTCCCTTGATTGTCCTAATGAATTTATTTCATCTAATTCTTTATTCAGTTCATTATCTTGTGCTTCTTCTTGTGGAACTTCAGATGCATTTTCTAATGAAAACGCATTACTATCTGATTCAGAACGATTTCCTCTGCCTGCATCTTCGCCTGTTCCCTTATCTTCCACATCTCCATGGTTGAATTGGGATCTACTGGTTTGTTCTTCTTTAGGTAACTCTCCATCAGTGTATCTAACAACTGGTTCGCTTCCTCGTCCACTTCGTGCATCTTCTGTGCTAGTTTCCCGAAGCGGTAAAGTGTCTTGTATCTGCTTACCTCGTTCTCCTTTAGATAATTCAGTGCCATCATTCCGTATTTGCCTAGATTCAGAAGATTTTTCTCTTCCTCCTGTGGTAATACTAGATTCGGGTACAATAGTCCGTCCACTTCCGTGTACGTTAATGTCACTTCTGCCATATGCTATTCTCCTTTCCGCAGAAATATCCTTCTGCTGTTCAATTGTTTTTAGATTTTTGCTAAACTCTCTAAGAACACTACAGGAGACATCGCATACAAGAGAACCAAGGCGGTAAACCACTTCTTCATCCGAAAAGTTTACAATCTGACTAAAATCCTGTTCTTCGCTGGATAAGTCAAACCCACATCTTGTACCTACTGCATACATGATGCTTTTATACACCATCTGCTCTACAGTAAGCTCTTGCGTTTCTTCATTAAAATCCTTAATCACACTACCTGTTAGTTGCATAATTTCTGTCATTCGTTCATCGAATTCCTCTTTTATTATACCTCGAACGTCAGTTTGTGTAAAGAGTTTTAGCTGTTCTTTCAAATATTCCTGTTCTGTGCCTTCAAGCTGAATAATGCGTCCTTTTGATGCCAGATAATTCATGTAATCTAACAAATTATTCTCATCTAAATTCCATGTTAATTGCCTATTCCTTCCACCCGTATCTGATATATCAAAGACATGTCTCATATATGGTTTCAAGGCTCTTGATGGAAATATTGCTATTCCCTTACTTCCTTGTTTTACGAAACGGTCAACCTTTTTCCAAGTATCAAAATCAGCCACTAAGGTTGCTTGGGGACGTTGTGCATACACCATAAGAATATTATCAAACTCATAACGATATAACTGCCCAATCATATGACATACATCTCGCCATTTTGCTTCATTCGTAGTGACATCTTTTATCATCACATCATAAAGCTGTTGCACTTGATTATCTACTCTCATAAACTGCTCCTTTCCTGATTGTATTTCCAATCACTACACAAGCTTAGGGCTAAACATACTCTTAAAAAGTTTATATTCTTCGTTATCAAGAGGTACAGAAAACTCCATATCAAGACCTTTTTCATTGGTCTTATCTTCCTTTGCTTTAATCTTCTTAACCAATCTGAGCAATATATAATTTTCTCTAGAAAGACCAATGCTTTGCTTAAAAGACAGTTCATCTTTTTCAAGCATTTCCTGCTTTTCCATAATTTTAGCTGCTAAAGTCTGATTAACTTCTGTTGCTTCTTCAATTCCAATAATTACAGTAGCCTTTGTTGCTCCACTTCTATCCCATTCCTTGTGAAGTTCATTTATTAAAAACTCCATATCCTTCATTAAATCATTACCTGCTAATTTACTCATATTAAAATCCTCCATCTTCTTATTGTTAGTTTCTCTATCGTGCCATGTCCCTACTGGTTTCTGGTATCCCAAGGAAATTACGGTCATACATACCAGCATTCATATTTTTCTGAAAGACTTCCTCGCGACCAGTCTGAAACACTTCATAAATACTGTTTTGTGCTGTTTCCTTTACAGCTGTTTCAAGCAAAGGACTATCTATGATCTTTCGATAAAAGTGAAATTTATCTTCCAGTTCATTTCTAAAATCCTGTAAAGAAATCACTTCTTTTACTTCTCCATACTTATCTCTAATCTCTCTAAAATCTATTGTTGACGGTGTTTTACTATAATAAATGCCATGATCCCATTCAATTCCATACACCATGCTATTGGTAGTTGGCATATCGCCTTTAGGATGTCGAACATAAAAATTCACACCTATTGCAACTATAAACTCGCCATTACGCTCATTCATCAACATCAGGTTTCTTGCCGCCAGTTTCTCAAGCACTCTATAATCTGAACCATTAAAATTGTGAAGAATTTCGCCCTGTTCAAAGGTTTTTATTACCGCTTCATAGGTGTATTGAATTCCTGATCCTTTTCCATCCGTTGTTATTCCTATCCCTTTGAGAATCTCTAGACTAGCTGCACTGCATCTTTTTTCATCAAATTCCCAAGTATTGTCTGGATCATTAAAGTATCCATATAGAAATTTACGAAGTTGTTCTTCTCCATTACAATAGCGAGCAGATATTGATTTATTTGAAGTGAAATATAATTCTGCCCAGTGCTCGGCATCTTTCCAACTTTCACATAAATCTATCATTGCATCCACTGTCTCTGATGGTGAAGCATATAACGTTGACACTACGGATTCTTTGTAATCCTCAATTGTTAGAAGAAAATTAATTTCTCTTCCCTTCCAGTTCTCTGTAACTAATATCATATTATTTAGTTCCATACATAGCCTCCAATCTAATAGAGGGCAAAACCTATTGGCTCTGCCCTGTTATTCATATATATTTTATTTACTTGCACATTTGTAATCTGGTTATGTCACTATGGTCTTCCAATCATGACAATACTACCTGTGCTAACATCACGGTAAATTACGCCTACCGTTTCATTTAATGCTTCTACTGCTTTACCATTTCCTACATAAATAGCTACATGACTGATATTCTTATACCGCCCATTACTGCAATAACTGTAAAATATCAAATCACCTGGTCGAATCTCTTCATAACTAACTGTCTTTCCAGCCTCATCCAGCCCTTGACCTTCCGCTGCTGCTGTTGTTGCTCCACCATAGCTAATATCTATACCTGCTGCCTTCCATGAATAATATGCCAGCGAAGAACAATCATAATAGTTTCCACTGTCACGATAATCCTGACTATACGGATATCCCACCTTGTTAAGAGCATAAGTACATGTCTGCTTTGCTTTTGCATCTGTAATTCCACTGACTATTGTAGTAATCTCCGCCTGTGAAAGTTCTGAAACAGCATTGCCACCACCAGTACCACCTGTATATCCAATCAACGCAAGATTTTTCGGATCCATTGTGATTTCAAGTAACTCAACTTCATCCGAATTAAAGTTATAAATAGAAATCATATCTCTATAGGATTTCAAGGTTACATTGACATGCAATACCGTTGTTGAACTTGTCGTTCCATCCTCATTTTCTACTGTTTCTGTTTCAGATGTTGTAGTATAACTGCACATATCATCAAAAACTGATTTAAGCTTTGCTTTCGATGTATCATTCATAATTGTTGCAGTATCACCCACCCCATATTTCACCATGTATACCGCCATGATGTCATAATAGTTTGATGGGCTTGCCGACATACCTTCATAATCCACATATACGACAATTCCATCATCGTATCCAGTATGATTACTTGCTAACGTATTTACGTCACGATTGAATTCTGCTTCATACTGGCTTGTAACAGACATAACCGTGTCTCCGCTTTCCAGTGGTGGAAAAAATATAGCAAGGGGTGAATTGTAGATAATTGCTATAACCAAAATTACCGGAAGAACGGCTACAGCAATTAACAGAAACAATATAAGCAAGGCAATTCCAACATATTTGATAATGTATTTAATTGCTACAGATGCTTGTTTAAAAATCAAATCTTTTACAAGTTTCGCAAAACTTTCTGTCTGATTGTCCTCCGATTTCAACTTATCGAAAAAGAATTTTAACTTTCTATTGCGATTTGTTCGTTTCACATCATTTCTGTCTAGCTTAAATCCAACAGCTTCGCCCACTGCCAATCCAATTAATGGTCCTGCCGGACCTGTTGCCGCAGTCCCTGTTGCTGTTCCAGCTACCTTTGCTCCAACTTTAGCAGATTCTTTAGCCACAAATTTAGCAGAATCTTTGGATGCCTTCTTTGCAGAATCCTTAGCCAATTTTCGTACTGAACCAGCAGCTGTATCCCGAATCTTCTTCCTGCCAAGTTTCTTTCCAGCTTCCACCTTCTTAATCTTAGCTTTGCGCTCATCTAAAACCTTCTTGCGAAAAAGTGCTGCTCCTTTTGAAGCCGAACCAGTTACTGGTCTTGCTATAGTGGAAGCAATCATTGCACTATTTCGTATTTCTTCTCCACCTTCTAACTGATTCACCGTTGTACTAGCACTAATTAATCCTGCATTCTTAATCGTAGAATTCTTAACCTTTACAGAACGGTTAGAATCTTTCAGCTTCTGTCGGTATTGAGAAACTGGATTCAGGTTGCGTAATCTATTTTGATGAATGGTACTCTTGCGAAATGACTTCTTACCTTGATTCACTGACTCGATCTGCTTTGTTGTGCTGCCCTTACTCATGGGCGAATGATCAACCATATATACGTTATGACCTTTAATCTTTGCATCTCTATTTTCATGTATATGGATTTTGGTCTTTTCCTTGGTATGAATAATCATTGATTTATCATCCACCTTTTTAATCTTCACATTGTTCACCTTCCTTCATAAAAAATGCCACTATAGAGTTAATAACTCCATAATGGCTAATTTATTATTATTTAGTTGTATTGCATTTGTTCAAAATGACAAAATTGGAATTTAACGTCCCGACAACTTGGAATTTGCCTTTCGTTCTAAAGATATTTACTTGCTTCCTTAATACTTAAAGTAGATAATTGCTCTTTGTATTTAGCCAAAAAGCCCTTTACCCATTCTGGATTGACTTTACTATAATCCCGCAAACTCCAACCGATTGCTTTGTTTACGAAAAACTCATTACTTCCCAAGTTATTATTAATTATTTTTTCTAACAATTCTGTATTGGTCTTTTCTTCATACTCTTGTTGAAAGTCTATTGAAACACGCTTTAACCATATATTGTCTGAAATCGACCATTCCAACATTGTTTTTTCTAAAGCCTCATACTTTAATACAATACTTCCAACCATTGCATCAAGTGAATCAACAGTTTCCCACCATGACTTATTTATTATCAAGTGCTTTAGTTTTGGTAAATCCTTATCTGTAAACTTTTTTGAGTTCATAGATAAATAGTTAATTGCAATATATTGTGCTTCTCGATAGTCTTTATTCCAACAGATATTAACAAATTCCCAATCGAAATCGTATTTTCTGCTTTCCTTTAAATATGGCTTTGCAATTTCTTTCAATTTAGGTTTTGGTATTCCTAAAAAATCATATTTATTTTGCATATATGCAGACATTTTCTCTGCTTGCTTATTATCTCTTAATTGTTTTAATTCTAGAAACAGGTTATCATACCACATGATATTCTCCCTCACAAATTCAAATTTATAGTTCAGATGCCATATCGACATCTGAACCAATTTTAACATAACAAGCATATATAAACAATTCTATTCTACCATCATCTTCTTCGCCTTCTCCTCAGCAATCTTTTCATGAATATTGGTATTGTAAAGCTTATATAGTTCTGTATCCTTACTTATTGTGTTGTCAAAAGGAATGACCACACTACCACATTTAATTAACCCCATGCCAGCTGAAGTATTTGTTACAAAACGAAGCTGTGCTTCTGAGATTCCAATCACTTCTGCTAACTTAGAGCTATCTGTATTAGCCTGTTTCAGTAATGCAACAAATTCTGAGTTAGCAAGCATTGTAGTTGCCACATAATTCTGTAGCAAATCCACTACATTCTGGGTAATACCAGTACATAATCCGCCCTGCTTTCTTACCTTCTTCCATAACCCTTGAAGATATTTTGCAGAATATTCACGATTTAACAAAACATGAAATTCATCCAGATACAGCCAGGTAGCTTTCCCATTCTTTGCATTTTCAATGATACGATTCTGAATATTTTCCATCATAACCAACATGGTAATCGGAGAAAGTTCTGCTCCCAAATCACGAATACCATATACAATAAAACGATTTTCAATATCTACATTGGTCTGGTGATTAAAGATATTCAAGGAACCATTTACAAATAATTCAAGAGATAATGCAATATCCTTTGCTTCATCCTCTGGCTGTTCAAGCAACACCTGATAGAAATCAGACATAATAGGAATATACTTTTCTTTCGCTTTGGCAATATCGATATATAGTTTTCTTACACATCGATCAATAATTGATTTCTGTCTGGAATTTAAAGTATCTCCCATACACTGTTCACAAAGCCCCAGCATAAATTCACCTTTATCTCGAATCCAACCTTTCGTATCATTCAAATCTAAATTCCATACATCCATATCAAGTGGATTTACGTAGTTATCCGTGTAAGTTGACATATTAACTACAACTCCTTTGAATGTATGAGCAATATCAAAATACTCATTCATAGGATCCACGATAATAATGTCATCATCTGTATTGAGTAATACATTTCCCATCTCCTGCTTTGCAAAGAAGGACTTACCCGAACCAGGTACTCCGAATATAAAACCATTACCATTAATTAATTTCTTACGATTACCAACATTAATATTCTTAGAAACCTGATTGATTCCATAGTAATTACCGCCGACATCATTCAGTTCCTGAACATTAAAAGGCATTAAAACCGCAAGGCTCTGGGTAAGCATGGTTCTCATCGTTTCCACCTGTCTTACTCCAATTGGCAATGCAGTATTTAATGCCTCTCTCTGTTTTAAATAATGTACATCTATGGTACATGAATTACGCTTTCCAATGGTTTGTACTGTTTCGCAGATACTATCAAGTTCCTTCTTAGAATCTGCCATAAGAACAATCGTAACCGCTACGTAAAACAGGCACTGGTCATTCTCTCTAACATCATCCATGATTTCTTCAATTTCCTTCTTCTCCGTTCTCTTTGCATAAGAGATTTCTGTTGCAAAATCATTATTCTTATTTCGTACCCTTTGCTGCTTAATAATATCGCTTTCTATTCCAAGATATTTCTTCTGCAAAGTCTTTGTTGTCAAATCCTTTGGAATTGGCACTACATCAATACTAGTAATAGAATGTACTGGAAGACTTGTGATTTCATTTAAAAAGCGATCAGATAAACTGCTTGGATATTTCTTTATAAATAGTGCCTTACAGAATTTTCTCTCATCCTCAAAGTGCTCCGGAAAGTATTTCACTATTCCATTGCAAAGATCATTTGTAAAATCAGCTCCCACCATTTTTGAATCTTTCAAATCAAATTCAAACTGTTCTTCATTCCCTAAGTGATAATAATCGTAGAGTACCTTTAATCTTTCATTCCCTGTAAGGGGAACAATATCGGCTCCAAGTTCAATAAACGCCTTATGGACTGTTGCTTCCAAAGTTGCAAACTGGGCTTTTGCTTCTTCAAAATTCTTACGTTCAATCGTAAGCGTTAAATATCTCTCCTGCTCTATTCCCTGTCTGCCCTCTCTGATTTTGTCCTCAATAATGTCATTGTAGGTTTTACGGAAATGATCAAATCCATCTTTCTTATATTGTAGAAGCACAAGTTTTCTTAAATCCACCATGTTCTTATTCTTGTTGTTGATTGTAATCTTAAAATTGCAATCAAGAGAATTGAGGAATTTACAGTATCTTTCAAATACATCTATCTGCTCTTCCTCCTTTGTGGTGGTATAATTAATATCCTGAAAGCGGTAACTCTTTGAATAACGGTTCTTTGCCACCTCAAAGATTCCATTTTCCGCCACCGCCATAATTTCAATGGTTTCCTGAATGGACTTTGGCGTTTTGTAAAGCGGTTCGCTTGCTTTTTTAAGTTCCTTAAATCCGTCTGAAAATAAACTCATCTATTTGCCTCTCTTTCTATGCATTTTACATTAAAATGCACTAGCCGGAACTTCCCGGCTAATGCCTGGATTGTCCGACCTCTTGATAAAGGTATAACAATATTTACGTGTTACTAATGAAAAATTTTATATACTACTGTTCCTGCTACTGCAAGCGCAACTGCTGCAATACAGCCAATCATTATGCTCTTCATTTTCTTCTTCATAGCCTCAAATTCCTCCTGTTTTTTATTTTGATTCTGCTCTACTGGCCTTACTGATTTCTTGCATTTCCCCACCTCTACTACCTGATAAGTTTTAATTGATGCTTCGCTCTCAGTGGATACGTAGACCAATGCTTTGTTTCCAAACATCATATGCAGCTTTCTTTGCATCACATTGTAAAAGCTCATTCCGTTATAGGAATAAAATCCTCCAAGTGCAATTGGTGCTACCACTGGTATTGCCACATACGCACTTCCAGTAATTCCGATATAGGGATACAGTAATAAGACAATCCCTGATCCACTAATCAAACTTGCTGCTGAAAATATAAGCTGTTTTGCAGATAATCCAAATGCCACTGACTCCTGATATCTATCAACATCCTTGTTGACTTCAATTACCATAACCTCACCTCCGTTTATCTTGCCTTTTCTTTCATTTCTGGTGCTTTCGTAGCTCCAATACTTCGTTCATAAGCTTCCATCCCATCTGGACATAACTGACGAAGTTTCTCTGGATTAAATAAATAAAGGGGATATTCACAAAAGCCGCTACATTTCGTAAGCCCTGTAAACTCCCCAATATCATTGTCCTCTATGAACTTTGCTAACTCTGGCATATTATTGGTGTCAATATAGCCGCAATAATCTGGTGCTTTGCTATCTAGATTGACTGTCATATCTCCATATGGTTCTGGATAATCCGAGCTAGTCATAATCCCTATATACATACCGTTATTATCCAGGTAATTATTAATTTCAAGTTGTACCTGTTCCGTACTTCCCCATTGTGTCTTTAATGCCAATGTCTCCATAACTGCTCCTTCCTATAATCCTAATGCCCTACTGGTTAAGTTCTGTGCACCTTTCACACTTCCGACTGTCATTGCAATTGTAAATGTCATCTCACATAAATAAATAAGTGTCTGTGCCCAATCTGCATAATTTTCTGTAAATGTCGGTAGTCCTGCACTAATGAATGCATTACAAACAAGAATTGATAATGCCATTGTTACAGCTTCCAATACCACCGATAAAAAGTACTTTGCATACGTTACGGCAGTATGATTGATATTTCTGTTTCCACCTACTGTTGAAAATGCAATAGCTCCTAAAGGTACGATTACTAATATCTTCAAGAATCTAAAGTAAACAGTGTATATCAGAAAAAACCCACAGATAATAATGATTATGGATAACAGTGCCGCTAGTATCAGCATAATCAAACTGGCTCCAAAGCCGAGATTTGATATCACATCTGCCTGTGCACTATCAATAGAAAGTGTCGGAATATTTCCTTGCGTCATTAATCCAACCAAATTGCCTATCGATGTAAAAAATGCCTTCATAATCGTTACGTTATTTACTACCAGCCATTCAGAAATTCCAACTCGAATCATCATTTTTAAAATAACTTCAAATCGCATTTCTTCCCGAATGTCTACGCTTTCCGAACAAAATCCAATGACAAAAAACAGTACTACCAGAGATGAACCTACTCCAACGAAGATAGGTTCTATTCCTTCAATGACTGCCCATGGACCGCCGCCCTTAAAATCCACGGGCGACTGACCGAGCAATGAAAATACAAGTGCTATCTGATTGTTCCAAAAACCAAATACCATCTCCAGAAGGTCAAGGATCTGTTCTCCAAGATTGAAAATATCCATACTTGTGTCTCACCTCTTTCTGTTGATTTGGGAATCTAACCCATTGTTTTTCTAGAATCCTAAGATAGTTAATACGGATGAAATACCCGCCATCATAACACCTGCCACAATACCCTTAAGTGCTGAATTCATAGTAGAAGAATCCTGCTGCTGATACGCTTGTGCAAATTCCATAACATTCTTTGCAAGGATAATGACACCAACTGCACCGATAATTGCGATAACCAATGTTTTCAAGTTATCAAGTGGCTGAGTTACTGAACTTGTATCCGTAGCTGCCATTACTTGTGTAGAAAATAAACTGCAAGCCATAATGGCTCCTGAAAATGCAGGAATTACTTTCTTCTTCATTCCTACAAAAAATCCGTCTTTCTTTGTTTCCTTATTCGTTATATTAATCGCTTTCTTATTCATAAATAATTTCTCCTTCTATAATTTGGGGGACAAAAAAGCCGGATGAAAATGAATCAACTTCACTTCTTCCGGCTTCGTTTATCTTCTATTGTTAGTTACTTCTATCAAAACAGGATTGCTCCTGGGACTAAATTGAGTCGGGCTTTCCCCGATATGTTACTGCGGTAATCACCTCCTTAAAATTGGGTACAAAAATAGCCGGGATTTACCTCGGCTACGTCTCGTTATATTGTTATTTTACTTCTTGTGCAAATTTAAAGTTCCACAGCAAATTAGAATTTGTCGATTTCTATTTTCAACTTCATACTTTATGAAAATACTCCTTTAATAAATCCTTGTGCTTGAAATAACATTCCAAAACATAACATAAAAACTGTTCATACTCCTGTGGTAAATCATTTCCGTTTTCATCTTTTCTCAATACTTTACATTTATAGTCGAAAGGTATTTTTGAATTATCAATTTTGAAGGACTTCATTCTAGTTTTTGCTGTACCTTTTTGTGTTACATTACTCGTTCTATTCTCATATTCATCAATCGTGTAAAAAATATATTCGTGATCCAAATGTGTGATGTACGCACTATCTCCTTCTTTTTCGTACTGTAAATGAACTACCTGAGTCACAATCATATCGTTACAAGCCTCAAAATCATCACACAACTCTTCAAAAGTTATATTTTGTGAATCAATTACCACCCACATACAGTCTTCATATTTCTTCGAATATAGTCTACTTATAGAGTAATCTCCAAGGTTTACAAAATCAAATACTTTTCCTCGCTCCAACGCTTCTGCCAAATGCGCACAATCCAACTTCCCTTTATGTCCTGGTTCGCTGATGAGTCTTACTGAAAAATCTTTTACTATCCCACTAGATATCATCTCAGCAATCTTTTCCAGTAGATTCAAGGGTACATTCTTTGTGAAAAAAGTTTTGTTAATTGATCTGTCATAGATATGAGGTGGATCAATAGGAATCAATTCTCTCTCTCCATCGACTGAGACAATACCATATTTATGGTATTGGCTATGTTTGTCCAGAATGCTGTTATATACTATATCTAACTCATTCAAATCACTACAAAATGGATTTTTTCTCTGGTAATCATAATTATCAAAGGCATAGTACAGGTACAGTAAAACCCTTACCTCCGAATAAGCGTTCCCCTTTACATCCTCTCTTATCCATTCGCAGTTTTTACTAATCCACTTATCAATCGAATACGTGGATAATTCATCTCGCTGCTTTTTATAAGACTCCCGCAGCTTTTGTTGTAAAATAACAGGCTGTTCCAGTTCCTCAATTTTCTTAATTCGACGTTCCAGGTTGACTCTGATTTCACTAAATAAAGCGTTATCAGTTACTCCTTCTTTCAAAACTTTTCTAGTTTTAGCATCTTCTTCTCGAAACTTTCCAAAAACAATTCCATTTGCATAGGCAACTTGTCTCTTTATATTCCATTCCTTTTCCTCTGACATCCAAAACTGATAAGTAAACTCTTGCTGAGTAACCGTGTATTCCTTTAGCAACTCTATTATTTCATTTCTTGAATTAATCACTTCACTTTACCTTCTTTACGCAATCTCTATTAAGCAAATTTAAATTTGTTAATGCAATTATTATAACAAACCTACTTAAATTGTTCTACCAATACTTAGCTGTTGTTATAGGCTTGTTTTAATATATGAAACGTATCTACAATCTCTCTCATCTGCTGCGTACTAGCTTCTGGATAAAAGAACTCCAATATATCTTCTGTTGGCATCTTAACGGCTACAGCTCGCTTAAGTTCAGCAATCTGCTCCTTTGAATACTTCCAATGTAGCATACGATTCGTAATAGTATCTTCTCCGTCCAAAGCTTTTCTTTCCTGATGTTGCTGTGCTGCCTTAGTGTCAGATCTTACGTTTCTCGTTACCGACTCTTCGGAATATTCCAATTCGTTATTCTGTGATGATTGCAGCTTCTCTTTCTGAGCCTTCTCATCCATGCTACTAAATCGTTTACCAAGTTCGGTATCTCCAAGAAGCATAAATTCATCATAGGTAAGGTCATCAATATAGATATTCTCACCCTTTATCTTCAATGCTTCATAATACTCTACAGAGCGTTTTGTTAATATTTCAAATGGCGCTCCTATTACCGAAGATTCAGCTTCAATTACATGCACATACGGCGTACCTTTTCCATCAGCTGTCATATCAAAAGCTGGATGTCCAAAAGGAATATATTTATTGTCCATAATAGGATCAAAACCACGTATAAAGACAAGACATTTCCTGTTATCCAGCTTTCTTACTTCATCCGGTGTAAATAATTCTCTTCCAAGTACATCATAATTCCTACTTGAACTTCCCTGCCTTCCTTTTGTTTCTCCACTAGACTTCTTATCTATGGTACCTTTGCCAAGTAGCTCTGACACATATTTATGCGTACTTTGCTCGTTTCCTCCTAAATAGATAAACGTATCGCAGTTACCGGGGATTGTCTCCCAAGTATCCTTAAAAAGTGCCTTGAGCTGTGCAAAGTTCTGGATAATAATAATGCTACTGATTTCACGACTACGCATTGTTGACAGCAAAGAACAATAATCATCCGGCAACGCAACGTTAGCAAACTCATCCAGCATAAATGTGACATGTATTGGTAATCTTCCCCCACAATTAAAATCAGCCTGATAGTATAACTCCTGAAAAATTTGCGTGTAGAGCATCCCAATAATAAAGTTATAGGATTTATCTGAATCAGGGATAACACAAAATAATGCAGTTTTTGTCTCTCCATCCCCATTTACTCCAATGCCTAGTTCAGCAAGGTTTAGTTCATCTTTCGATAGCATCCTCAATACCTGTTTATTTTCAAGGAATGCCAATCTTGAATTGGCACTGATAATAATGGATCGAACCGTATCGCCTGCACCACGCATACATTTGTTATATTGCTTTACTGCCGGATGATTCACTCCAAGTGTAGAACTTTCTTCTAAAAACTTCATACGCACATCAAGTTTTGAAGGCTTTCCCTGCTCTGCTACTTCAGCTTCTCCCATGAGTTTAAGAACTGTTTCAAAATTGCGCTTTGAAGGTCTTTCTTCTAACCACACATAATAGAAAATTGCCTGTAGAAACAGACCTTCAGCCTTCTCCCAGAATGGATCTGAGGGTGTCGACCCCTTCGGTGTTGTATTAGAAATCAGATTTGTAATTAGTTTTACAACATCTGTTTCTTCTCTAATATAAGAAAATGGATTATAGCAATCAGACTTATTCATCTCCAACAGATTAATAACCTTTACGTTGTAACCATTATCCTTTAACATTTTACCACAACTTCTAAGAATTTCGCCTTTGGGATCCGTACAGATAAAAGAACAATGATGTGGCATTTGCATCAAATTTGGCTTTACTTCATAAAAGGTTTTACCAGCACCGGAACCTCCACAAATCAAGATATTTCCGTTTAGTTTAAGTTTGCGAAAGTTAAGTGACATCCGAACATTCTGACTAAGAATTCTATTAAAGCCCACATCCTTGTCTTCTAGTATCTTATTCACATGCTTTGGTTCCTCAAACTTAGCTGTACCGAATTCTTTGCCTGGCATATAATTTCTTTGACTAGTATAGTACATAATAATAGCGATGGCATAGACAAACATCGCTATTACCACCGCTTTTACGGTTGAATCATTATAATAATTTGCTAACGGCTTATTACATACCTCGGAAAATGCTGCTATGAAATCATTGATATTCATATCTGTTTTCCACGCACCATTTACTAGATATCCAAGATATGCTGCCGCAATTGCTCCTAAAAGAATAAAAACAGGTGATACCTTCTTCTTATTTGTCTGCATTTGCATCACCTCTTTACCGTATCTTTCTTGACGGGTCTAGCTGTTTTAGTCTGACTCTGGGATTTTTCATATCTTTCCCTTATAGTTGCTTCTACCTTGTCATAATTGGTGGAATGAAGTTTTTCACCCCTTACAGTTTCAAGAACACGGTTTTCTTCATCATAAATCTTATAGTCCTTATTTCTATCAAGGAATGTGAGCATTGTTTTGCCATTGTGAATTTCCATAATATTTTCTTTGTTAATCCACATATATTTGCCCCATGCTCCAGGAACTCTCGTCTTAACTGCATGATCATTTTCATCGACAATAAGTTTCTTACTAATGGTAATATCAGAAAGGCTGGTATCTTTAGTAGCCGATATTGCACGCATTCTATCTGCCAGCTCTTGATATCCTTTTACTCGGTTTTGAAACGCTTCTTTATCCATGATAACCTTATGCTCACCATTTAAGTCGCTCTTTTCAAGAACTCCAATTTTCTCAAGCTGACTAATAATATTTTCCGCCTGTTCATTTCCAATACTAAAATTCTCCTTTACAGCATCCACACTGATGCTCTGTTTCTCCATTGCAAACAGACCAACCTTTTCAATCAGACCTTCTATTAGAACTCCTGCTCTACCAGTTTCCTCAGTGTGGATTTTCTCGTTTCCCAATTTCTGTCCCTTTAAGAATTCCATGAGTTTACTTAAATCTTTCTCATTTCCATTTTTCAAATAATCATCAAAGGTTGCAATTCTTCCAAACTTCAACTTTTGAATCATCATATTTGCTCTAGGAACAGCCTCCGAATGAAATATAACCTCCGACAGTCCATCCTTCTTATTGATATCCGGTAAAACCGAATAAAGAATTCCGTACTTCTTAGCCATTTTTTCAACCTTCTTCATATCTTCTGTATTAAACTGTAATACCTGCAAATCGCCGCCCTTCATCAAGAGCTTTTTCATTGAAGTCTTACCAAGGGATTTTTCATAGTCGAGCATTCCCTTTAGAACATCAATTGCTTTTTGCATAGCTCCAATTCCTCCATTTCCTACTTTCATGGCAATTTCAATGCCATCATAGGCTACACGAATAATTTGCACTGCCTCTTGAATTTCTTCTGCCATACCCTGCACCTCCTAAAGTGTTATTTCTCTCTTTACACGCTCTTTTAAATCATTCGTACCAACCGTGCGGATTTCATCAGCTGTCACATCAATGCCATATGCATTTAAAATATCTGCCAAACGATTTATCGCTTTTTCTTCCTCGATACGATACATTTCAAGAGCAATTAACAAATTCTCAATCTGACTGATCCATACTGACTTTTCATCAAGCATTGCTTTGTATTTTGCAATAATACTATCCGAATCCTTATTGGTTACTGCCAGTTCATCAATCAGTTTATTTGTCAGTTCCTTATCGCTTGTCTTAAATGCAAATTCAACAACAAATAATTGTTCCTCCTTACTGATTAATGGTTCCTGTGCTACTGTTTCTGCCATTTCACTTATTACCTGTATACTCATATTTTTTGTTTCCTCCTAATCTACAAGACTATTAATACTAATTGCTATTTCGATAACGCCCTGCATTTGTTCCGCTGATGCTTTACTGTGAATTAGTTCTAATAGTTGATCCTCGCTTAATCCCTTCTCAATGGCATTTCTAATCTGAACAAGCTGAGATGGTTCTAATTCTCCACTTGCAACTAGTTTTACAATATCCTGTCTTGATTTCTTCTTAAAAAGAAGCTTTGATATAGCTGAAAATGCACCATTATTCTTCTTTACAGTTTTATCAATCACTACATTCTGAATAAAATTTCCATTAGCGTCATGAACTGGTGCATAATAAACAGGCGTTCCGTAAATAAACTGCACCGGCGAAGTCTGATTTTTTACTGGTTGATTAACAGTCGCCATTTCCACTGGTTTAGCTGCACTATCCTCTACCACAACCGCATTACTCTTGCTAGCTGCATTTACATTTGAAGACGCGCTAGTCGATATTTCTTCCTCAAGTTCTTTTACCCTACTCTCCATCTTTCTCTTCTCCTCTCTTATTGCATCAATATCATTTCGTAATTTTGCTATTGTTGAATTTGCAAGGTTAATTTTATCTTGCTGTTCCGATATCATCTGATCCTTCTCTCCTAAAGAATTTAGCAAGCCTTCTTTGACTTCTTCATCCTTTTTGGTGCTTTCAAAAATCTTCAATTTCTCATTTAGAGCATCATATCGCTTATCCTGGACATCAATCTTTGAAACGATTCCTTTGATTTCTTCCATTAGTTGCTTTACATATGCTGGCTCTTCTTTCACACTGTCTTGAGCCTTTTTCATTTCATCTAATATCTTTTGAAATGCCTGTTGCATGGCTGCTGCCTGCGAACCTGTGTCTGCAATCTGCCTAATGGTATCTAAGGGCACACCCTTTTGAAAAAACTCCAACGCTATCTGCATTTGATACCCATTTAGTCCGTCACACATAATTACAGCAATAACATCATCTGAATAGCCATTACGAATACATTGTGACTGTACTCTCATTTGGCGGATATCCAGTTTCTTTAACAGATACAGCTGCGTTTGCTCCTGCGAAAGACCAAAATCTAAATCTTCTTTTACAAGATCAACTACCTCTTGGGTATAACCTTTTCTTGTAAGTTCATTTATAATACCGTTCTTGTCGCTTACACTGAGTTGCTTTCTCTCTTCCATATATTCCTCCTAAAAAATAACAGCCTAATGTATTGGCTGCTGTTGTTTGCTCTTACTATTCTGTGTTTGAGTTTTCTTGATTTCTTCCTCTTTCTTACGCTCCTCTGAATCATGAAGTATTTCATTCATAATAGACTTTGCTAGATTGAGTTCCTTAAATGCTGCTTTCTCCTTATCTCTCACAAGTGCAATTTCATTCCTATAATGCTCCTTTAGGACTTCCACCTCTTCTACTTTGTATCCTTCCTTCAGAAGTTTATTAAATAAATTGGTCCACTGTTGATGCTCTTCTTCAAAGAAGTTATCTCCAGACTGATAACTATTCTCACACTCCTTTAATTCCTGCATTTCATCAAGTGTCTGAAATAGGGAGTTACATTTAGCTCTGGCTTTAAATACCCGGCTTTTCTCCTTTGACACCTCTGCCTTCTTTGCTGTCAGGCTTTCAGTCGTCATCGCAAGATCAGCAATATTTCGGATATCATGCCTTGATAGAAATAAATATTGTTCCTGTAACTTATGCATCTTCCGAATATCATCCTTGTACTTCCATGCCTGACTATATGGTTTCTTCTTAAGCTGACCTATGCGATAGAGCTTTGCAAAATATCGTTTCTGCAACGCAGACATTTTAGCTCGTTTTAATCGTTTGATCTTGTACGTAACAATTCTAGGCTGCTCACCCTTTCGTAACGGTCTATAATCAGATAAAGATTCACTAAGGACTCTTTCTCTTATCCGTTCTTCCGTATAATCTTCTCCTAATGACTTGCACCTTTTAAATCGATACATACCGGGTGGTCTGATTGCAAAATATTTTCCTTGCTTAATCTCATACCCTTTATCTGCCAATAATTCTAAAAAGCTATCAAAAGTGGGAGCCTGCATAATACAAGCATCCAAGTCACGCTTAATCATATCGCCCCAGACAAACTTGCCATCTCTAAAATCATTCCATTCCTTATAATGATCATTTGACTTTGCCTTATCCTCCGACAATTCAATCGTTGATAATCCATACGCTTCACATAATCGGTTTGTAATAGGTTGAATATCTCTGGCCCAATCGCCTTTTTCATAGCGATATTTCTTACCCGTCTTGAAGCTAACACTATTGAAACAAATATGACCATGTATATGTTCTGTGTTATCATGAACCGCATATACTGCCTCATACTCTTCGCCAAGATACTCTTTTGCAATCTTGCCTATGATTTCAAATGCGGTATCAGCATCCACTTCCCCTTCCTCAAAGGAAATAATCAAATGATATCCTTGTCTCTTATCAGTTTTGCCAAACTTTATTTTCGTCTGCTTCATCTGTTCATAAGCAGCATCTGGCTGACAGTTAAGTCCTGCGACAAACTTTCCATTCTGCGTTTTGTCGGGCACTGAAATATATTCAATTGCTACCTTCAAATGCTTTCCTGGAAAGTTTCTGCCACAGTCCTTCATATAAAGGATTTTACTAATAGCCAATCTGCACCACCGCCTCTTTGACAGTTACATTCAGTTTTTTCATGTATGCAAAAAGACGTTCCCTATCCTGTTCGCTATATAATCCGGAATTATGATTAAATACCAATTGGTTAATATTAATACCTATTCTGTTAACCTCATTAATCAAATCTTTTAATAATCTGCGTACTTCCGGATAATCATTTGGCTTCTGACTAATTAATAATCTTAGATAATCTGCTTCACACATTCCTGCACTTGCTGATTTTTCAGCTAACATCTTTGCTTCATCAGGCATGAGTCGTAAGGTCTTCTTAATACAGTGAACTGAATCTGCCATTATCTCACCTTACCCTTCTTATCTGTACTGTATTGCTGAATTTCTTCTGTAACTGCAATTGCTACCGAATCCGTTTTCCTACTTGTCTTAATATTTCTAGCGGCTTCTTGTGCAAGTCTCTCAGCAAGTTCATTAATTTCCTTGCCATATCGAGTTTTATAAAACATCTTATCCAGAGTTTTTTCATCTTCTCTCAAAGATTCATATTTACCCTGACTAGAACAAAAATCCAGAAAGTTTTCAGGCGAATCTCTTCTTTCCTTGGCTTCCTGAATAAGCTCATAGTTCCACTCGCAAACAACATCAATAGCATCATCAATGGAATACTCCATAACTTCGCCATGTTCCTCACCGATATCGACTCTGACAAGCTTTCCATCTATTTCACCAAGACTAAATCCATGACCTTCCATATAATTAAGCAGGATTTCTGAATCTTTACTGCTAAGATCTATCAATAAATCATTCTCATCCAGATACTCTATAAGTTTCTCTGGTTTTGTAAATAAAACAGCTTCTTTATCCATTGCGATTAGCACACCTCCTTATCCGTGTTTAGTAAATCTCTTGTTCTTTCCCATGACAATAGCATAGCTACCGACATGGCTAGATACGCATTAGAGACGTCTCCGTCTCAAATGCATCTAGTTAGGGGAGTTAATCCCCTAAAACCCCTGATATTTTATATTCCCCATGGAAATTCCCCATGTTTTGGCACTTATCATTTGGAAATTCCCCATGAAAAGTCCATTTTGGTATGGTATTTCCCCATGTATAAAATGATATATATTGTCAACAAGAAAACCACCAATTTATTCCCTACGACATTTCCCCATGTTTTGGCATCTGTCATTTGGAAATTCCCCACGGAAAGTCCATTTTGGTATGGTATTTCCCCATCAACGCATCATTGGTCTCTCTGTCCTTACAGGCTGAAGCTTAACAGCAACAATCCATTCATTGTAATCCTTGTAGTTTTTTGGTGGTGGACAGTCTTCTACATCATAACCTAAGCTATAATACTTCTCTGTAAGTTCTTCCGTTGCCTTTCTTCCGGGCACATCATTATCCAAACAAAATCTTATGGAGGTAATCTGAGGATGTTCCTCTAAAAATGTCTCCAGTGGTGCATCAGATAACATTCCAAGGGCAAGTTTATTTGTTTCAAAATCCATATGGATATCCATATAGCTCATAAGATCAATGGCTGCTTCAAATACAATTAATTCACTGCTATTATCTTTAAAAATGTTAAAACCATAATTCTTATCATTTCCTGCTACATCACACTTAAAGCTATTACCACCCCTGTCAAACACGCCTCGCATACTGGCAAATCTGGTAACACCTTCCTTGTTATTTCCTTTAAACACCACGTTGTGATAATCTCTGGATTCATAAATAAGTCCATGGTTTATAAAGTATTCGATGACCACCTTGCTGATTGCTCTTTCCTGATTCAAATACGAATAAATATATGCATTGCTCGCAGCTGGTTGGGGTAATACGAATAGTTTACTTTCCACCTGTTTCGCCTCTACTTGATGCTTAAATGGTTTTGATGTTTTAGCTTCTGATATTCCTATGTAGCCCGCAAAATCAAGTAGGCAAAATACTGCTTCCTTAATATCCATTCCTGCAAATACCCTTAGAAAATCTATCTGTGAGCCACCATTCTCGCCTTTTTCATACTGTCTACTCCAGCGAAACCAATGACTTTTATTGTAGATTCGTATGGAATCCATTTCTTTCAAGGTGTAATAATTTCCAACACGCTTGACTGTATATCCAAGTTTTGTTGCAACTGCGGTTAAGTCAATGCTCTTTGCAGCTGCAAGCTCTGCTTCTGTAAATCTATCCATTTTATCACCTACCCTTTCCCTTCTCAGCTACCATTGAAGTAGGCGGAAAATTCAGTGTTTCGTAATTCGTATTTAACACAATAGAAGGATTTTTCATTAATCCCTTTGCCTTAAAACTAAAATATTCACTGTTATCTCCACCCACAATAATATGGTCAAGGAGTGGAATCCCAATTAGTTCTGATAGCTTGAGCATACGATCTGTTAGCATCGTATCCTCTTTGGATGGATGTAAATTTCCCGAGGGGTGGCAATGAAGAAGAATCATATTAGCAGCATTTGAAAGAATGCTTGATTTAAACAATTCTCTTGGATGTGCCATAGCCTGATTCACAGCTCCTATACTTGCAATATGAAAGTTAATTGGTGTATTGTCTCCTTTTAAATTCACAACGCAGACTACCTCTCTATCCATTTCGCATAGAAATTTTCCAACCACATCTACTGCATCCTCTGGAGTCACAATTCTGTGTTCCGATAAAACCTGAGCGTCTTTCACCAGCCTTACTGATACCACTTCCAATTTAAATTCATTCTTCCTTGGCATCGGTATCAGCCTCCTCTCCCATTGAAATGTGAATGATAAAATCCCCTTCTTGGTCTTTTACAAGCTTCACAATTTCTTCCATTGTTACTTCTCGTTCCATAATCCACTCCTATCTGAACGGATCCTTAACTTCATAGATAAGTTTTGGTTCTGCCACTATTCCATCAAGACGTTTATTAGGAGTATCTGTTGCTAATGAAAGCTTTCTAAGGTCTTTGTCATAGTGATATACCTGATTTGATAATCTCTCATCTAATGAAACCTGGTCCATATTGATTTCATTTACCATCTGTGCCAATTCATTTGGATCTCCCATGTTTACTGATACTGCAATAACTTCGTGTAGCGACGAGGGCATAATATACAGATCTGTTTCCAACTTTTCAGCCAACTTGTGAAGATTATCCTCATAAAGCATGGAAGCTGCACCATTTACACCTCTGTCATTGGAAATGACATACATCATGTTTTCCTCTGGAACTTCTCCAACCATCATATCCGCAATTTCACCCGGCATTCCATCTGCCATCATCATATCTCTGATAACATCATTCATGGATTTCACAGTTGGCGGGAATAAACGTACTGTATTTTCTACAGCAGCTTTATAAAGCTGTTCTTCATTCATACCTAATTTTTCTGCAAGACCATTATTTACAATCGTACTAGAAATTCCATCTCTGTCCTTATCTACAACCCAACGATAAATGATTGATAAATCCTGAAACTGTCTACTAGGAATATTCTCAAGCATTCCTTTGTTCTGCTCCGTATTCACTAACACCATAATGATATTGTCTTTGGCTGTATCAAAATCAACCTTTGGACTTACATTTGGTGCTTCCACAAACGCTTTAACCATAGACTCTGCTGCACTCTGTAACACTTCCTGCAAATCTTCGCATTCCTTATAATGCTCGTACATGTTGTTGATATAGATGGTTGGTGAAGTTGATAATCTGTTATCACCTGTTGAAACCAGATTAATTCCATCCATTGTCTGGTTTACCTTTGTTACCGAATGTACATCGACCTTATAATCTTTGTACTCCTCTGGCATAAATTCTTTGAATTTCTCTGCCACTACTTCCTTGAATAATTCGTAATTCATCATAATTTTTCCCTCCTGGAAATAAAAATAAGGAGATACAAAAAAGCTTATATCTCCCGGTGTTATTAGTAACTTATTAATTTATAAAGTACTACTTTATGGTGGAACCTTCTGACGTTTGTATTGAATCATTGCTATCACACTCCTTTCAAAAATGGGTACAAAAAAAGCCAGTGGTTAGCTGGCTTAATCCTATTATCTAATATACTAAATTAGTTATGCAAACCTAGAATGCTAAGGTTTATGCGAAATACACATTTATAAATATATAAATACACTATGATTAATTCTTAACTTTGCAGATTTTTTCGGTATTCTAATGGCTTATTATTGCTGCCAATTTATCAATAATAACTGGATCAGTACTTACCATTTCAATTGCAATTAAAGAACCTACAATAAATACAATCCATAGAATAATGTATAATATTTTCCATTTTTTAACTGTTCCCAACATATCGTTAATCAATTTGTCATTATCAAAAATTTCCTCAATGTCTGATTCAGTCAAAATTGATTTGTAATTATGCTTTAATTTTGAATAGCTATCTTTTGCTTTTTTCATTTGATAATCTGATTCTAAAATACAAATTGTCAAATAGACAGCTGATCCTAATAAGACAGCTTCTAAAATAATAGTAATGTCATGAGTGAAAATATTATCTAAAGGCTGATCCGAAACAATATTAGCTAAAATTACCGTAAATAAAAATCCAAAAACTGCTATGAGATTTGATTTAAACCTATCCAATAATGTAGTTGCATAATCGCCTGTTTTTGAAACTACATCACAGATAAATTCTGCCAGTTTATTTTTCAATTCCAGATATTGGACAACATTACTTTTAAGGTATAAATTAAAATTCGATTGAATGGATGCGAGTGTCTTACCATCGATATCTATTAGTTCAGAATATTTGCAATGTAAACTGATAATGTTACGTGCTAATATTGCTTTATCAATTGCATTACCATCCGTATAAATCCAATGGTAAATTTTGTATAGTTCTGGATTGCTTTTTATTTCCTCATTTTTATAAATAAAATCCACATTCCTCTGTCCCGCTATTTGAACTTTTGTTTGTCCACTGTCAATCGTTCCAGAAGAAGAAATATAGATTAATGAAAGTATTGTTGAAAGACGCCCGAAAAGTTCAGTTAATGGGTTGTTAATAAAATCAATTTCAATCATAAAATCATCTGGAAGCAAAGGATAATCGGTCAAATTATAAAAAAATGATGAATCTTTACAGTCCTGTACTCTTTTATCCCTATTGAATGGAGATAAAATAATGTCTTTTCCATCTGACAAAAATGTCATTGTTTTGGTAGCGAAAAAGCATTCTTGACTAAAAACTTCAAAGTAAAGCTGATTCGAATTTTGAAAAAGCAATGAAAATGCTGCCATAAGTTGCTCTACCGATAAAGACAAAACATCTACCGTAAAACTCTTAAAATCATAAATAGAGAATCGATTATTAAAAACTTCCTTTTCAATACTCACAGTTATAGCTACAAACTCACCCAATTGTGCATTTTGACAAAATTCGATGTATTGTTCTTGGTTAAGTAAATCATTACGCGAAAACATGAAATGCTCATCGCTATCATCAGTCAATATTAGAACAACTTTATCTCTTGATGGTATTTCCATTATAAATTCTTTTATACTATCAAATATGGGGAGTTCCACATCTCTGATTTCAAAATTCATTTCCACAATTTTCATGCGTTCATTAAAAATAATATCCGAGACATTAAATATTGATTTTAATTTTGAAAGATAGTCCATACAAGTGTTCCCCCTCTCTTTGAATACATAAAGTGCTATTCTATTTTGTAAAAGTTCCTGTAAGTTAAATCATTGTTCGTTTTAATTTTGATATATCTTGTTCCATCAGCTTCTCTATAAGCAGATATCGTTTCCTCAATATTCCTAACTTCATCTGTTATTTTGATTTGAATGCCATCATTAACATCAAAAAGACGTTTAATTCTTGCATTAATTACTGATGGAACAGAATTAAACTGACGATCAAAGTGCTTCTGATCTGGTAATGAGGCCAGTTTTGTTTTGAATGATTCCAGTTTATCTTGTGGTAGGTCTGTAGTATGATAACCTCCAATAACAGAACCTATCATCTGATCATAATCAAAGTGCTCATGATTTTTAAAATAAGAAATTATAGCATTTCTGATAATGGTATAGTCTCTGGGTGCAATTCCCCTTATGTTACGATTTAATGAACTCTCAATGGCTTTGAAAGCATTTGATGTATTACTTTCATCGCTAACCATTTCATCTAACTCAAGAAAATTATCACTCCAATACTTAGCAACGGTATTAGAATATATTTTAGCATAGTACTCCGTAGCTTCACCATTAGGTAAGTCAATCAAGCACGATTTCCAAAATGTTTTTTTATCTTTTGAAAAACCACTCTTGAACGTAAAATCAGAATCATCTACAAAATCACTATGCTCAACCTTTGCAAGTAAATATGTAAACATTTCACTTTCTTCATCATACAAAAGTGCTTGAATTAAACTACCTTTTTGAACATTTGTGTCAAGCCTAGCAACCCTGTCTTGTGCTTCTATTTCCTTAGCAAGAAGACGTTGGGCAATAATATCAGTTTTAGTGATGACTAAATCATTATTAGCTCGTTGAGATAAAATTTGACAAATACAACTGATTACTTCAGTTTCTGATGATCGAGTTTTAAATTCCCGCACGGATGTATTGCCACTTACATGCGAGATTAGTTCAGTTATATATTCATCAAAAGACTCTGGCGTTTCTCGGGTATATACATTATTTCCCTCATAATCAATAATACGAATTGATTTAGTAATTGTTTGCATATTTTATCTCCTTTACGATTTACTAATGATTTTTCCTCGGCAGAATTGAGTTCTTATGATTGATATATTT
This sequence comes from [Clostridium] fimetarium, assembly GCF_900111235.1. Taxonomy (GTDB): domain Bacteria; phylum Bacillota; class Clostridia; order Lachnospirales; family Lachnospiraceae; genus Clostridium_N; species Clostridium_N fimetarium. Next base: position 346,648 of record NZ_FOJI01000001.1, on the reverse strand, counting down.
GAACACTTCGAGCCCATAGCAAAATATGTTTTATGTTATGAATTTGTCATTTTGTTCAATCATTATACTGTGTACTATTATATCACCTTCTTTTTCTAATGTCATTGTCAATCATCAATTTCTACATAACCCACAAAATGATGGCTAAAATATTAGAATTGTATAATATCAATAATTTTTCATATTAAGTCTCTTCTCTTATCTAGATATTTAAAAAAGATTAAGGAACTGAATCAAAGCACTTCTTTTCTTTGTATTCCCCATCCCATTATCCTTCACATACTGCTTCACCTGATCAATATCTTCCTTCGAAAATTCCCATGTTTGCACAGTATGCGACCAGTTTCCATCTTCGCCTTTAAAATTGTACATAGCTGCTTCCAGAGTATCTTTGTAAGTCACCTCACTTTTCCACTTTGATGTCGATTCTAACCCATCATCTTCATGAGATTTCAAATAATAGCTTGAATCGATAAATCTTGCATATTGCTTCTTCCCATCAAAGTCCATCGGACCTTCTACAGTTGCATCAGTATCAACTATCGTAACCTTAACCTGCTTCTCTGTCGTATTATTTCTGCTATCAGTCGTGATATAGGTAATTATCAATTCTCCTGAACTTGTGAAGCTTGTAAACATATTCAATGAATAGTTCTTGACCCTGATCTGTGTTGTCCCATCTTCCCTGTCCGTCGATTTTACTGTTCTAAGTAGCTCAGCCTCAGTAATAATGCCCGTTTTTGCCTCATATAAGGTAAAATACCTGTCACTGCATGTCAGATCCGGTGCATAATCCCATATTGCATAAAAATAGAAAGTATATCCATCTATGCTCGTCAAGTTTCGAATCTGCTGACTTTCAGAATAACTTGCAAAATAAGCATTGGCATCCGTATTCCATCCAAGGTAAGTACAAGGATGTGCCGGTGGCATAAAGCTCATTGCCGGTAAAGTATATGTTTGGTCATACTTACAAGTCATTGTTGTCATTGTCCCACTTCCACCGTTTGGATAAAATACAATGTAATACGTATTTGCTTCTGCATTTGCAGTTAACGCTACATTTCCTACCACAGTAAAGGAATACCTTTTACTAATGGAAGTATAAGTACCACTCCAGTTTTTCCACGTATAACCTGTTTTCACAGCTGCATCCACTGTAGAAGTTGCTCCATAATAATAACTGCCCCCACCAGACACACTTTCAATTCCAGTACCAGCACTTACACTTACTGTATACTTCTTCCTCGAAATATAGATATAGTGGTTCTTTGCCTCTGTCACGGTATACTTACTAATTGAACTTGCATTGTAACAATCATTTCCCCCGCATGACCATTCAAAACTAGAACCATAATACAGATTCTGACTTTTTGCCAGTCCCCATTCACCACTATAATTTCCATTTTCATCCTGATATTTCACATACACATTCTGCACATATTGCTTTCTGGTAACAGAAACATAGGAAGTTTTATCTTGCTTTGCTGTATAGGAAATACTGGCAGCATTGTAGCAGGTATCTGCACTTCTTGACCATGAAACGGTCTCTCCATAAACATAATCCTTGTTAATAACTACGCTATATCCGCCATAATCTCCATCGGCATTCTGATATCTTACATATACAACCTGTCTCGACTTCAATTCTGTCACATAATTAATAGTCTTGTTAAAATAACTGTGCAAGGAACTAGGATTGCTCCAGGGGGCAGCATTTGCTATTCCATTATAGTCTGTATATACACTTCCCCAAAAGTTTCCGTAATCATCCATGGAGCCACTGTTTGTTCGATTCCCATATCGATCAATCTTAACTGTTATCATACAGCTATCAACGATTAAATATCCTCCATTAATAATGAATTCGTTATAAGCCGTCCGATTTGTCTGTGCCAGCTTTGATTTTACATAACTAAGATTAATCCGACATAAATCATAAATATATCCATCGGAATACACTTCATTTACTGTTTCTACGGTGTACCCCGACAAATTAAAGTAAATATATGTGGATTGCGAACTTGTATTTACTCTCATGCGATAACCTATGGTACTCCAATGTGTTGTACTAACATTAACTGTTGCTGCTTTTCCCATTGTCGCGTAATAGAAATATCCATCTTTAAACACAATGCCTGATCCATAATTATTATAAAAATCAACTGCATTATCAAAGTTTCCTGCCCTAACTTCTTGAGGTGGAACTACTATGGCAACTCCTATTATCGACAAAAAGAAAAACAGACTAAGTAAGCCTGTTTTCCATGATTTCTTCATTTATTCAATTCCTCCTAAAATACAAATGCTGACCAATTGTAACACACCGTCTTACTGGTTCCATCCGGATTCTGCTTTCCGGTACTATAAGTTCCTACAAAGGAATAGAGATTGCCACCATCTCTTAAATCAACTTCCGGTAACAGATCATACAGTGCATATCCTTTACTGGTAACGCTAACTTCCATATACCCAATACCTTGCTCATCCAAATATGCTACGATTTTTTCTTTCAGCTCTGTATCAGACATGGTCCCACTCTTCCAGCTTTCAATCATACAATCTATATCTGCCTTTTGAGCAGCTGTTATGTCTCCCTTTGCTGTCTCAGAAGCTTTCCATCCCTCTGAAATTGGAACGTACTTATTTTCTTGAATGGGAGTAATTGTTGTTGGTTCTGTAGTTGACTTGGCTTCTGGTTCTTCTGATTTCTCCTCTGTTGTTTCTTTCTCATTAGAAACTTCATCATTAGTTTTTGTAGTATCCTTGTTCTCAACTTCTGTTTTCTCTGACGGCTTGCTTTCTACCACCGAAGCTGCTTCTGTTACTTCATTAGTAGTATTCTCTGTAGCTGTTGACTCTTCTGCTACATTGCTTGTTGTCTCTTCTTTTATCTCAGGTTCCTTTGTTATTTGAGTATCTATAGTATCCGTATCTGTGACTACCTTAACTGGATTATCTATTGAATCCAAATTACTATAAATCAGAATACCAACAACTAGTGATGACAAAACAAGCACCAAAATTACTGGTTTCCAGTGGTTCTTCCAAAACTTCTTTAACGGTTCTTTCATCCAAATCCTCCTTCTAATTTCATCTTGCCCCACCAATTGGCACAGTGTATTGCTCCATAATTACCGTTCGCTTTACAGAAACTTTCCCTTCTGTTCCAATGGGATGTATATATTTTTCAATCACTTCAACGGATAATAGACCCTTTTGATAATCTACATCCAGTACATTTACTACCACGGAACAATCCGAATTAATCTGTACTAACAAAGCTTCCATAAAATCAGCCACAAACTCATCATTGCTATTTACAGAATAGGTTGTGTCATCAAACTGATTCTCCACCGTATCCTTTATTGCACTATCAACTGACCTATTCAACTCATTCTGCCTCATATTCGTACCACAAAGAGTCATGACGATAACAATTGATATAATAGAACAAATCGTAATTCCAAATCCTAAAAATACACTCTTCATCGGCTAATTCCTCCTCTCATCCACAGCAATCGGAATCTTCCAGACACTGGTCAGATTTTCTCTGTCTCTGATCTGGAAATAGACATCATAGACTCCTGCACTTGGAAAGCGGATACTTCCATTAGCCTCTGAATAAGCACTCATAACACTTGTTCCATCTGCTTTTCTGATATCTAATATTTTACCAAACATATTATTTGTAAACAACTTTGCAATGATTACTTCATCCATTGGATATATACTGCCTTCCATATCCTTTGCATAATATCGCTCTAGAAAACTTGCATTTTCAATTGCAAAGAATCTTCCGAAAGTTGCTGTATATCCAGCAACCGGTTTTGTCCGATTATGCCATGTAACTACTGAATCAAAGTCACTGTAAGAAGTATAATTAACCTCTTCTTTGTTTGTTGCTGCACCTGCAATTTCTAGAATTCCATGCCTACCGGATACCGAAATTCCAAATAGAATTCCAATAACAAGAACGGCTGTGATGATTGCTATGATTGCTGTTCCAAACTCCTGAAATATCACTTTCATCTTACATACCGCCTCCTAACACACTCGTGATAAATTTCTGTATCATTGTGTTCATTGGCGTTCCTAAAAAGAAAAGAGCAAGTATTCCAAGTAAAAGCACACCACTGATTGCTTCAATTATAAACTCTCCATATTCTTCAAATATTTCTTGCATCCTTTCCTCCTAACTACTGATTACTTTTAAAAAACCAATCAGAATTGCTGCCATTCCACTTCCTGCAATCGCATAAATAATGCTACTTCCAAACTGCTCCATAATTAACTTCATCGTCTCCGCCTCCTCTATCTTGCAAATCCGCGAATCTGCTGAGAACTTACCACTCCAAAGAAATCAATATGATATTCATATTTTAAGATTACTTCCATCAGAGTTGGTTTCCCATCTTCATCTTTGACTATGCTGTTACTGTCAATTAACAATTCATATCCTGCATTTTCTGCTTGTGCTTTACATGCACTGATAACACTTGGCGCAAAATTGGAATCTTCTATCTCTGCCATTACAGAAGCATGAAAGTCCCTTGCATTATTTGCATCAATACAGGCTGACATCACTCCCGCCATAGAAAACACGGATAACAGGAGTATGAAAATGCCCACATACGTCTTTATCGTTGTACTCATAATCTTTCCCTCCTACATTCCAAAGGTCAGGTTTTGAAGGAACACTACTAATAGTAGTGCCATATCCACCATCAACTTAAACGAAGCTAATAAGGACGGTAGTAAGATATATACCTTCATTCCGGCAATCTTATCTTCCTGCTCTAACTTTTCTGCCTTATCCATCATTGCATTGTTACGGTCAATCAATTCCTCTACCTGCTTTGTAACATCTCCAGCATTTCCACTGGAAAGTGCATATAACATTTTCATTGCTGACTGCACATCAGGGTTGCGATATTCTTTCAAAAATCTGTGATACGGTTCAATGGCATTCGGATCTTCCTCTAACTGATAAATCAAATCTTCCAATGCATACACCAATACCTCTGGTGCACTATCCATGGATTTACGGATTGCCATCTGAACATTGTCTGTCTGTAACAATAAAGCCACTTCCATCAACCAGTTTGGAAACTGCTTTTCAATCTCCCTTGCCACCTTTTTCATAGCAAGACTATGACCGATTTTATGTTGATTTAAGAAGAACAACACCACAACAACTCCAGCTACCAAGACTGCAATATTTTTAAAATAGATAAAAGCACCGATAAAAAGAATGACTGGAATAATTGCCATCTTCTGGCTGCTCTTCGCTTCCTTTACTTCATCATAATCTCTGACCTGAAGATATTTTTTATCCATTCCGGTGCTATCCACTTCTTTCTCAATCCAGCTTCTGCAAAGTTTCTTATCTGCTTTCACATAAATCAGCATACAGATTCCAATTAGTACTACCGCAGATATCTGGCAAAGTGGAATTGAACTAATATCCAAATCCCCACCAAGTAGATAAAGTGGAAGTATACAAATGAGCATTGTAGCAACCAGAGCAATCATAATATTTCGCTTTACAATCTGAAATTCTTTCTGAAGATTCATTACTCGTTCCGCCCACATTGCTCTATTCTTCGCAAGTAATACAATGCTTCCTCCTGCATCTCCACCTCGTCTCTGGGCACCAATAACAAAGGAGTGTATTGCATCGATTCTCTCACAGTGAAAAAATTCTCCTACTATATCTAATGCTTCTCTCTCAGGATCTTCGCTGTCCGTTGTATACCGAATATGCTCTATGGCTCTCTCTAAAGCTTCATGAAATATTCCTTCATCAAAAATTGTTGCTGTCTCTATTAAAGCATTCAGCACCGTTCCGTTTCTCTTAAAAGAATACAAGAACTGCTCCATGTAGTTATTTGCCAAGGTAAACATGGTGGTATGGTATCTGCCCTTCATCGTCTGTAAGATGACCATTGGAGAAAAAATCACACCGATGATCCCGATTGCCGCAATATATGGCAGCTCCAGTTTATATAACAGTCCAAAAATGGCTGCCACTAGAACAATCATTCCATATGCAAACAGGGCTTTTTTCGGTGTATACTCATACCCGTACTTTGCTAACTCTTGAGTCAGATTTCGGTATCTGAGATACTTAATTCCACTCTTTTTCTTCATAATCAGTTCCCTCCTTTACAGGTAAATGGTAAGATTTCCATACGTTCAAATTTCTCAAGTACCGGATTTGGAAGATTTTTTTCTACAAGCTTACCATTCAAAACCGCTGGAAAAGTTATATTTTTACCATCTTCTCTGTAAAAGAAGCAAACCTGGTCAATATATCTGTGTACCTTTCCATCCTCCATTTGCTTCTTGCGTATTAAGATTCCTACATCAATAAACATATAAATATCATTTTCCATTCGGTCAGCATCCATCCTACTCTCAAGCATGTTCAAGATTCGATCTGGTATCTTTCTTACATCATCCGTATGAATGGTGGTAAATCCTCGAATCCCTGTAGATAAACTCTCCAGCAGATATTTTACTTCCACAGATCTTGCTTCCGATAACATCAACCACTTTGGATTCTGGCGTAGACTTGTCTTAATTGCCTTTGTGTATCCAAATCCTTCTGATACCATTAGTTCCACACAATCTTTGTCTGGGTTAATCTCACGATAATGAAGTTCCGGTGTATCCTCTATGGTAATCACTCTTTCACTTTCTGAAATATACTGAGAAAAGAATTTAATTCCTTCTGTTTTTCCAACTCCCGGTTCTCCACAGAACACAAAATTCATACGTGCTTTCACACAGTTTGTAAGTAGCTCCAATATCTCCTCGCTACAATATCCGTCGGTAATCATGCTCTCCCTGGTCATTCGGACAGTTGGAAGTGTTTTTCTGATACAAACTGATCTTCCTGAAATCGCAGAGGATTCATGGACAATGCTGATTCTAAGAGTATCCGTATCTGCTTCTAACAGATTTTCCACCTTGTTAAATGCCTTACTTACGTTGTTGGCAATATAATGGCTGAACTTCTCAATAAACTCTCTTGTAACACCGTGTTCCTCCACTTTAATTCTTTCATTTGCAGTATTGGTAATCCACAAGTCTCTGCCATTAAAATCAATGTCTGTGATTTCATCATCTTCCACATAGGACCAAAGCGGTCCAAAATGTGCGGGTACCAATTCCCATTTTATTGTACGTTCCATAAAACTCCTTTCCAAGAGGGGAACTTATCCCCTCTCTGTGTGATTTTTTCGATAAACTATCTGATCTGATAGATTAACCTGTAATCGTACTAGCTGCTCTGTTAAAGAAGCTGTCGATCAGGTTCTTAAAGGAATTTGCTACTACTCCATCTGTTGCTAAAAGCATCACGATGATTGCTACTAATGCGCTGATTGCTACTGCCGCAATAATTACTGATCCATACTGTTCAAAAATCTCTTTCATAAAAATATCCTCCAAATACATATATTTTGAGCAACAAAATAGACAGTACCAAACTGGCCTGTCTATTTTTAAGTTACTATTCAATGAGTTCATTTTTTCAATCCATACAAAAGTGGATTAGCAGACTGTTCGCTTACCCTCCACTTTTTCAAATCTACTTATTCAGTTTTCACGGGATATCTCTAGTTTTCAGCTCTATCCCGCTTATTTCTTCTTTAATTCCATTCAATATATAGAAACTCCCTTTAATACTATTTATAGATACCATAGGTTTTATTTGTATCCTGAATATAAATAATACCCTTTCCCGGTACATCAACATTCAATGTTTCTCTAATTGATGCTACAATTGCTTCTGTCATACTTATTTCCGAAAGAATAATTACAATTTCTTTTTCTGGTTCTATATCCATAGAAAATAGTTTACTTGTTTCATGTATACCCGAACCTCTTCCGTTTACAATCGTACCACCTTTTGAGCCTGCTTTGCTTGCTGCTTCAATAACATCTTCTGCTTTCCCTTTATCAACGATACTTGTAATCACTTGATACATTGTTATATCTTCACCTCTTTCACTTTTCATATACTCGCATTTATAGCTCCTTGTTCCTAACGCAGCACAAATTGAAGTTGTAAATGCTATGCCATGGTTTGGTTTGTCAAATTTATATTCATGATTTATTAATTCTAACGCTTGATATGCTGTTTCTTTATCAGCAACCATATATAATATTTCTTTTCTTATATCAGAAAGACCTATATAATCCCAAATTTTGTTTTGCACAGTTCCTTTTGCTATTGTTATTGTTCCACCATGTATTCCATGATGTTTGGCTGTTTTCAGAATCTTACTCCCCAGTCCAAAATTAACAATTACGCAAATCAACTCAATCTCTACAATATCCCTATTATTCTCCATTGCTTTCAAGTCCTCCTTTCTTAGATTTCAACTTAAATATAAAGCCTAATATCTGTAACGCAATTAAAGGTGTCATAGCAACCATTGCAATCATTCCAAATCCATCTACCAAAACATTTGCGCCTTCAATTGATTCGGCTGCGCCTTGCGCATATGCCAAAATAAAGGTAGCAGTCATAGGTCCAGATGCTACACCACCAGAATCAAATGCAATACCTACGAAAAGCTTAGGTACAAAGTAAGTCATTGCTATAGAAATAATATATCCTGGTAATAGATACTGCCATAACTGTAACTCGGGAATAAGAATTCTAATCATCGATAATGCAACAGCAATGCCAACTCCGATTGCCAACGTAAACATTACGACTTTTCTCCTTACATATCCACTAGTAACATCCTCTATCTGATGTGTCAATACATATACTGCCGGTTCTGCAAGTATAGTAACTACACCCAATATGAATCCTACAAGTACAACATATAATTTATTATCCAATGAAGCAACGCTATATCCAACAGCTGTCCCAACATCCATAAAACCAGCATTGACACCCACTAGAAACAACACCAATCCAATAAATGTAAACAATATTCCAAATAGAATTTTTCGAACTTCCCTCTTTGATAACTTGAAAGAGGTTTTTTGAAAGATTAAAAATAGTACTAAAACAGGAAATAATGCAATGACTATTTCTCCAGCTATCTTCGGTATCTCATGAATAAACGGATAAATTATCAAATCTGACACATTTTCTTGTTCAAGACTGCCTGTTATTTCGTCCGTTGATGATATAATACTCATCAACATAACCGATAAGATTGCTCCGGTTGATGCAATAGCAACTAATCCAAAACTATCCTTTTCGGATGCTTTACTGTCTTTTTTCATTTTTGATACACCCATTGCAAGTGCTAAAATAAATGGAACTGTTAAAGCTCCAGTTGTAGCACCAGATGCATCAAATGAGATTGCCAAGAACTCCGGTGAGCATAAAAAAGCAAGAACAAAAATAAAACCATATATAATTGTTAATAACTTGTACAATGGAAAATTAAAGACAATTCTTATAAGGCCTATCGCAAGCATAATAGCAATACCTATTGAAACTACAACCACAATGCTTCCTTTTGATATCAGACCTGAGGTAACAGAATCAACCTGTCCTGCCAAGATATGAAGATCAGGTTCAGCAACAGATATGAAGAACCCAAGTATTAATCCAGCAATGGCTACGAACCATAACTTGTTCGTCCTTACAACTGTTGCCCCCATGTTATTACCAATGGGAGTAATTCCAATATCTACTCCCATTAAAAATATTGTTAATCCAAAGATAATGAATGCTGCACCAATTAGAAACCTAATTATTAATGGTGTCTCAAGAGGCGTTAAAGTAAAATTCAGTATTAGTACAATTATTGTGATAGGGAGAACTGAAGATAAAACTTCTTTTAATTTCGTAACGAATACACCCAAATATTTTTCTTCCTTTCTTATTGTATTTTAGTCTGTAAATCGATATTTTTTCTGTATTGCTGCTGATGGGATGATGTTTTTTCAATTGCACATAAATTACTTTTTCCTTTATGAACATAGTTTATGAATAAGGTGCCTAATAGGAGTCTGTCTTTTACCTCTATTCGATTCCAAACATACCCTTTAAACAAATCTTTCACAAGGAAAATCTCTTCATCTTCCAAATTATCAGTTTCTTTGATAGCTTCTTCTAATAATTCATTAACATCAAACATAAAATTTCTCCTTTGCTTCAACGACATTAAGCACGTTGTCAACATCATTGTACATGTTTTTTAACATTTCGTCAAATTCTATCTATTATCTGATGCACTCATCTTTTGATTCTTATCTACACCAAGAGGGGATGTTATATCCTCTTGGTGAAATATATATATATCATATACTTACTAACGTACTTAATTAACCAGTAATCGTGCTTGCTGCTCTGTTAAAGAAGCTGTCGATCAAGTTCTTAAAGGAGTTTGCTACTACTCCATCTGTTGCTAAAAGCATTACGATGATGGCCACTAATGCGCTAATTGCTACTGCTGCAATAATTACTGATCCATACTGTTCAAAAATCTCTTTCATTTTCTAATCCTCATTCTTTCTAATTTGTTATGATTATGGGTAATAAAAAAACAGCTATATTTCAAGCTGTTTACGACGCCTATCCACTCCTTCTATAAGGGATAGGCTTGGTTGTTTTCCGTTTCAAACCTATCCACTATACAGTTGGAAGTCCTTAGACTTTCTATTCGGTTACACGGAGACAACCTATGGTTTGTCCCGTATAAAATGCATATTCATCCTCCTAACAAATCATCTGTTTTTGCAGTTTATAGAAATACTGCACAAATCTGCGGTTCTTTAAATATTCCTTAAATCCAGCTACTAGCATAAGCTTCACCTCCTCACGCTGTTCCTACCCTTACAAATGCAAGAAATACTCTCATGACAAGACCAAATAACAAAACTCAGATTAATATTGAAATGATTCCTGCTATACAGAATCTTAATCAGTGTTGCAAATATTGCTGGAACTGCTATCTGTGCAAAACAGAACCAGTCACATATAGAAGGCTTTATCAATCAGTCGGATTACAAAATGACAAATCAAGGCAATGGAAATTGCATGTCACCTTGAAATTTAATTCCGGTGTTACGGTTGATGTTAATTAATAAACAAAAAAATCAAGGCACTCTACACAAATTGGCATAGAGTGCCTGATAAGTTTCATTTAAATTTCTTAAAATAGAGATTAAATATCAAATAAGATTATTTCTTGTATCCGCATTTAGGGCATACACCATTTTCGTTTAACGAAATGCCGCATAATGGGCAACGGTCTATACTATCCTTTTGGGGCTCATATTCTTCTATCGCCCCATTTACTCCACTTGTAAAGGTGATTTTAACTATATTTAGTTTATCTTTTAGTAGATCGTAAACTATTTTAATCATACCTTCAACCGTCATTGTTTCTTTTGTAACAACTAAACGACATTCCGGATACGCTGTTGCTAGTTCCGTCTTGAAAGCTGGACCTTTTTGCTTATTCGTTGGTGCTCCATCCTTAATTCCTTGTGCTTCGTAAACTGCGAGAATAGCAGTAAGCAAAGGATCGTCTTCTCTTAAAACTAGCGCATGGTCAAAGTTTTGTAATACTTCCCATGCAGTTTTCTGAATTTCATTACATGGAAACACCATATTGACTCCCATGTTGACAGTATCTTCAACTTCAATCGTCAGTATTCCTGTATGTCCATGTAAATATTGTGCTTCGCCTTTGAACCCAAAAAATCTGTGTGCATATTGTAGATCAAACTTAGTAAAACTTCTCATAATTATTCTCCTATTATTATTATATATTTACGGGTGTTTTTATGCTCCCGTATGCGCACATACTTGGTTTACCCGTACTCATAATATCATGCCACAGAGTCGTGAAGGCAAACGCTTTTAAATTAATCATGTATTACATTCAAGACAGATGCCCTTGAAAATCAAATCATGTTCGATAAACTCGAACCCATGAGTGTTCTTTATGTTCTTTTCCAAATCCGCGATAACTTCCATTTCCACATCAAAGACTCGGCCACACTTTATGCATCTTGCGTGATAATGTTTGTGGCATTGATGGTCGAAACGATCGGCTCCGCTTGGCATTTCCATTTTTCGGATTTGGCCGATATCCGACAGCAGGTTCAAATTCCTATATACCGTCCCTCTGCTGATATTGGCGTGTTTCTTCACGATTGTATCGTAGATCTCTTCAGCAGTGGCATGACACTGCAACTCTTGTACTGTTTCAAGAACTAAAGAACGTTGAATGGTTTTGCGTTTATTCATAATATAATCAATCCTTATTGGTATTAACTTCTTTAATAGTATTATATCCTAATAAGCATATAGTGTCAATAGCAACATGCGTTTTAAGTAAACAGAATCAGCGCAAAGATAGATTACATCAGTTAGAATTAATTTAACACACCCTAATTCGACCGAAAGGAAGTGCCTGCCTTTACTTGAACAGCATAACATAAGACATGAAGTATTTACATTCATGGAGAATGTTATAGTTGATGAGTTGAGAATAATAATCCTAATGAGTACAATAAGGTAAGGGGTATATCAGAAGTTGAAGCAAATCATGCAATAATTAACCCGCAACTCAGGCAAAGAGCTGCAGGTAATTTTGCATTGCTAATTATTCATCGCTTTGTATTTCGATACCTGATTTGAATTCCGTAATGGTGTGGGCGTTGTATATCGTTATCTTTTCCATGAGAGTCATAACTTAATCTTCTTTGTATTCAGTCTGTTCGCAAGGAAGGTCATTAAGGAAACGAATCATCTGTTTTTGCAGTTTATAGAAATACTGCACAAATCTGCGGTTCTTTAAATATTCCTTAAATCCAGCTACTAGCATAAGCTTCACCTCCTTACGCTGTTCCTACCCTTACAAATGCAAGAAATACTCTCATGACAAGACCAAATAACAAAAGTGTAACTTTGAGGAATTCCAATGAAAGCTTAAGTACTGCAAGCACACTCCATACAATTCCCTTTAATATCATTAATAAAACACATCCAATTTTGATTATTATGTTCTTTATCATAATGCACCTCCATCTAATCAACCCAATTTGTTGCTAAGCCGACAACAGCATCATTTACTTCACCAAAGTTATCTTCTTTAACCTTAGTTGTTTCTTCTGTTACATTTACTGACTGTTTTGCAGCTAAAGCAGTTCCTAACATAGATATTACTTCCTGTTGCACTTCTTTAACAACTCTACTGCAAATATCTCTTTTAATTTCATCTAAATCTTTCCTAGTAACATAGCCTTCTTTTCTAGCCCGCTCAATTGTTGCATTTACTGTAAGATCATCTTGATTTAGCATTTTGCAATATGCCTCAACTGCATCAATAATAAACTGATTCTTAGATTTATAGATATCCATATTTAAATCGCTCAATATCTTATTCACATACACATGCTGAGGATTATTTCTGCTACACCTTACGTTGTGATAATCTCCTTCGTCCTTACGATTTGCCATTTAATCCGCCTCCTCGCTTCGAATTCAAAAATACTTTAGCGAGAAATTCATAGCCTTTTGCGTTCGCCTTAATATCTTCCAGGTAATTAATATTACTCTGCTTCCTACTTCCAAAAAGCTTCATGACTGTTGCTCCACCACCAACAAAAGTAATCGGTGTTGTATTCAGATTGTAACCATGAGCAATCAATTTCTTATAGATACCTTCAGCAAATTTTTCAATTTCTTTCGTAACAATTTTCTGATAAGCCATATCTAAATCACTCTTTCCATCCATCATAATCTGGACAATATCACTTTCATCAATCTTGCCACTTAACTGTCTGACACACTGATTATTAATGTTACCTATGCAGGTAATTAGACCTTCATCTATCGTGTCGCACAACGATTCATCTGGTAAGCAATTTTTAATTGGCATAATATCGATTGTCCAACTTCCTATATCTACAACAATCTGCTTACGGTTTGTTTTAGGCATTTTATCTGCCATAGCTGCATAGCACTGTGGAAATACTGCTACCTTAACAATCGTAATACGGTAGGTTTCCTTCTCAAACCGAAAAATAACTTGCTTATTCTTAAACAGATAATTAATAAAATCTGGTTTCTCCTTACCAAATTTAGTAAGCGGAAGTCCTGCTGCTAAAAATATATTGGCATTTCTCATTCCCCTTCGATTTAGTTCTTTTGCAATAGCTGCCAGTGTTAGCAAATAATAATTTTCATCTGTAACTTTTGTTTCCTTAACTTCTAATCTCTCACCGCCGATTTTATAATACTTACCTTCATATTCCAAGACATTATCATACAATGCCGGTTCTGTTGAAATCTCTTTCACGCCAGAAATAAAGACACTTCCAATCGTTTTGCAATTGGCCCAACCATGATCTACTCCTATTACTTCAATATGATTATCTTCCATTTTGCGCTTCCTCCTTCTAAATATCATTGAACTACCTCTTCTGTATCCGTTGGTCATGCCAACTCTTCACAAGTTTTTCGATTAATTCTACCTTTTGCCTATCTGTATAATTACTTGGGAAATATTGATCCAACCGCTCAGCTTGTATCTTAATCTGTACCTTCTGGTTTGGTTTTTCCTCTCCTAGAACATCATACATGGCATCCATATCTAAATTGCCTGCTTGGCTCATTCGCTTTAAACGATTTGCCTGTGATAAAGAAGGCGTGCATTGTTCTAATTCCATAACAGCGTTCAACTCGTATTGTTCTTCTTCATTTAAATAAGAAAGTTCCACTGCCACAGTAAAAGCAATTTTCTCTTCATCGACCTTATCAAGTATTTTAGGAATTAAGTACGTAAGCCTAATATATCTTTTTATTTGATTCACACTCTCACCAACTTGCTTTGAAAGTATTTCATTGCTTCGCTCACCTTTCTTAAAATTCTCTTGATCTGAATATACTGACCACAACCCTTGCTCATCATAACCAGCCTCTAATTTTGTTACTGTTACTGTAGAATTTTCTAACTCCGGTCCAACTTGGTCCGAACTTAAATCCATTCTCTTTCCTTGATGCTTCATAGCCTCCAACTTCATTTTATAAGCAAAGGCTTTCTCACTCGGTTTAATATTCTCCCTCTGCAAATTACTATCAACCATTGCAATGACCGCCTGCTCATTATCTAGATTACGAATAACTACAGGTACATCTGCAATTCCTGCCCATTCACAAGCAGCTTTTCGTCTATGCCCTGAAATTATCTCAAATCCTTCACCCTTCGGATTTGGTCTTGCCAAAATTGGTACTATCATTCCCTCTTTCTCAATACTCTGCATCAGTTCAAACAATTCCGTATTTAGTTCCACTTTGAAAGGATGATTTTTGAAATTTTTTAGCTGATTTAGTGGAATAACAGCTATTTTCTCATGTTTATTATCCTTATCACTCTCTATTCCCTGGTCTCCTTGCCAATTGGAACACATTGAATTTTCTTCTTCCATTTAAGTCACCACCTCTCCTAATTACTAAATTTCAGTTTCTTTTGTTTCTAAACAAAAAGAGACCGCTCATTCTCAAAAGCTTGAAAATAAGCGGTCTCTTCGACATTTTAATATTTAATTGAATGATAAAAATAACAACGTTTCGTCCAAATTATGAACTGTAGATTTATGTGTTCCCCAACACCATGTCCAGAACCACCGACACGTTCACTCCATCAGAAATTGCTTTTTTCTTCTCTTTTCGGTCTCCCTGAGAAAACATGAAATGTCTCTCAAAGTGCCTAAAATCAAGGATTTTTACGTATCTTTCCGATGTAGTGCAACTATTGTCTCCACGTGCTCCGTGAATGGAAACATGTCAAATGGCCTACACTCGACAACTTTATATCCTTTTTTCTTCAAAAATTCAATATCTCTAATCTGGGTCTTTGGATCACACGAAATATATATTACCTTTTTAGGATTAAGCTTAGCAACTGAATTCAAGAATTCTTCGGTACTTCCGCTTCTTGGTGGATCCATAACAACTACATCAACTTCATTATCATTCGTATCTTGGGCCAGGTTTAGCATAAACTTTCCTGCATCTGCCTCATGAAAATAGCAGTTACTGATACCATTACGTTTTGCATTTGCTATTGCATCTTTGACAGCATCTTTATTTAGTTCAATGCCTATCACTTTTTTTGCGTATTTCGAAGCCACAATTCCGATTGTACCAATTCCACAATATGCATCTATGATGGTTTCTTTCCCAGTTAACTGAGCCATTTGGATTGCTGTATTATATAAATGTTCCGTCTGAACGGAATTTATTTGATAAAATGACTTTGATGATATTCTAAAAACACGATCGCAGAGAATATCCTCTATATATCCTTTGCCATACCACACATTTTCTTTTTCACCCAGTACCATGCTTGTTGTTCTATCGTTAATATTCTGCACAATTGTAGTGATATCAGGGTGAGCCTTTCTTAATGCATCAACAAAATTGTTCTTAGACGGAACCATGTGAGATGCCGTTACAACGACTACCATGATCTGATTCGTCTTAAAGCCCCTTTTAATCAAGATATGGCGAATTAATCCTGTACTTTTGTCCTCATTATAAGGTTTGTATTTAAATGACTTAAATAGGCGTCTGAGCGTTGCTACAATCGCATCTGCTTTTTCATCTTCTAACATGCAGCTTTCTACTGGCACTAAAAAATGTGTTCCTGCTTTGTATGTTCCAGAAATTATCTCATGGTCCTTATTTTCTCCAACTACAGCATGAACTTTATTTCTGTAGTGAAGTGGATTGTCCATTCCAACGATTGGTTTGACTTGGCAGTATCCCTTAAATAACTGTTCCACAAACTTTTGCTTATTACTGAGTTGTTCCTTATATGGAACTCCCTGAAATTGGCAGCCTCCGCAGGCTTCACTGACACTGCATTTTTTGTAATTTTTCTTTGATCCAATATTCTCTATACTATTATTTTTTAGTTCGTTATTATAAAGTATATTATTATCAAATTCAATATTATGTGATTTGTCAATATTGGATTTGCCATTCTTTATATCTATATTATTTAAATTGCTATTATTTAAATTGCTATTATTCAATTCAACTTTCTTAGCCGCAATGTTTTGTTTTTCTAGTTGATTTTCTTGTTCAAGCTTTTTCTTCACAGCTTCACCTAGCATTAGAAATTCATCTAAAATAATAGCATGTTTTAGCGTGCCAGCCTTAATTCTATTACGACATTCCGTATATTCCATCCACCTTACTGACTGAACTTCTTCAGTCTGAAGTTGAAGCTTTAAAATATCAACAAATTTGTCATAAATATATACAGCACTAATTTCATTATTTATAAATGGTTTACCATAAAATTCAGTATTCAATGCACTATAATACATTCCTAAATATTTCAAATCCTTCTTCTTAGCCTTAATCCCAAGTTCCTCTTCTAGTTCTCTCAGTGCAGATTCTAAATAATCTTGACCTGCAAGAATATGACCAGCTGATGAAATATCATAACAATCCGGAAACGCATCTTTATCTTTGCTTCTTAACTGTAGTAGTACATCAAATGTACCAATTTTATTTTTACGGATTATCCATACATGTGATGTTCCATGTATGTCTCCGTCTCTATGCACCAATTCACGCTCTTTCGTTTTTCCTGTAACACTACCATCTTCATTTCTTATATCGAAAATTTCCATATCCATCACCTTTTATTTATCCTAATTATTTATTCTAATTATTAACTAATTATATACCCTAATTATTAGCTCTAATTATATACTTTAATTATTAACTCTAATTATTAGCTCTAATTATTTATTCTAACTATAAACTCTAATTATTTATTCTAACTACTTATCCGAATAATTCATCAATGTATTCTATTATAACATAACCTTGTTTGACTTTCATCGAATAAATATTTATCAAATATTCCTATACATTATAAACAAAAAAGAAAAGGGGCAATTATACCCCCTCTCTAACCTTTTATATCTGTAATTGACTTTGTTGTATAAAAATATATTTCTTTTGCATCATGATCATAGTATTTCATTCGTCTCATTGCTAACTGTGCCTGTTCTTCTTTCTCTTCTTTCACTTCTTTCACATCTTTAACTGTAACTTTTTTAACGGTCTTCTTTTCTTTTTTGGCTAACATGCTTGCAAAATTTTCATAAGTCACAAAATCCTCTTGCTCCAAAAAATGTTTCTTATCCATTGAGCTGCTAACTGCAGCTATACTGTTGACGGGTTGTACCTTCGTAAAACCTCTAATTATTTCAGCTATAATCCCCTCCTTGGAACCTTATTTTTCATAGTTACTGAGCCTCTACAAATCACTTAAGCATCCTTGCCTGTTGCTATCTTATATATCGGTTGACATAATCCTTTTCATTAGCTTTAATCATTTAATATAAATTTTTCAATTGCATAAGCCACTCCATTATCATCATTTGACAATGTAATATAATCTGCGTATTCTTTTACCTCTGGATATGCATTTTCCATTGCGATAGATAATCCTGCATATTTTAGCATTGAAATATCATTCATACCATCACCACACACCATTAACTCTTCTCTTTTCAGATTCAAAATATCTAAAAGACTTTCAAGCGAAGCTGATTTCTCAATCCCTGCAGGAACAACTTCCAAGAAATATGATTCGGAAAAAAATGCATCAATTACTCCTGGAAATAATTCAAGTAATTCTTTTTGCACTGGAAGTAATTTTTGATGTACTCCAACCACTAAAAACTTAGCTACTGGATAATCTACAAATTTTTGCAGATTATCTACTTTCTTTATTTTGACATTATTGCAAAGAGACTCTTTTATCATATATTCATCGCTATCATTTTCAGCTACAATTTCAGTATCTGTATATGTAAGCGCAATCACATCATTTTTATGAGCCGATTCGCAAATCGCCTCTATACATTGTTTCGGTAGAATCTTCTCATAAATAATTTTACCAGTTTTGCAATCAATAATATTGCCACCGTTATAAGCCAGAATATATCCGCCTTTCTCCTCGAGGGACAATTCTTTTGCAATTGGAGCAATACCAATAACTGGTCTTCCAGAGGCCAATATCACTGCAGTCCCTTTTTCAATCGCCTTATGAATCGCTTTTATATTTTCCTGGGATAACTGTTTTTTTGAATCGATTAAAGTTCCATCCAAATCTAGTGCTAGTGCTTTATATTTCATTTGTACTCCTACTTGACATTAATTATTTCATTTTAATATCTATTTCTATTTACGTCAACTATTTTGTGTTCAACTTGAAACCAACTTGATCCTATCTCAATCGTTGAAACACATTATAAATATTTACTTTTCCATAACCCCAAACATTATTAGGATACTCTAATTCATCACTTCTTACCGCACCCCTAATCAATAATTTTTGAATATCTTGACCATTCATACTGGTATAGTTCCCTTTGACAATTCCCCATTCCAACATCATTGCTGCAATTCCTGCTGTGTGAGCAGTGGCACAACCTGTTCCCGATGCAGTTCCATAAGTATTCCCAATAACTGGGCAGGTTAGGTCAACACCTGGTGCTGCCAAATCCGGCTTAATAACATTTGTACGTGTATATCCTCTGCTTGCATTAATTGCAATTCCACCACTTTCAGGATTATATGATGTAATCGTAATTGACTTAGCAGCATTTCCAGGCGATATAATTGTCTTATTCGGATTAGATTGTAAAAAATACGTGTCATCTGTAATCAACTGGGCGCATGGTAGCCAAACATTAAATTCCGAAGATGCATTATCCATATTATACACGCGGAACTTCCATATCCCTGCCAATGCAGTCTGAAAGCGAACTAATATCAATTGATCTCCTGTATCACCTTCACTTATTTCATTATTAACCCAAAGTACTGAAGATTCAAAAACATAACTTAATTTATGACATTCGTTGATTTCCGGGTAGATAGGAGCTGTATATTCACCTGTAGGTGATGTAATATCTAAGGCAATTCGATAAGGTGCTTGTTGCCATATTTCCATTGAAAACAAAGTATCTGCGATTCCTACATTCAGTTCAAACTCTTTAAGCGGTTCTCCTTTTGTTAATTTTCCCAAATAATGCCTACGTGAAATACCCTCATTGCCGGCAGGTGTCATCGTACATACCTTAGGAACCTGAGAAAGAAAATCTAATTGACTACTAACCGCTCCAAATCCATCATGACCTCCTTGATTCGTTCCCAGACCAAAACATAGTACAATTGGCTTTTGTAATCTTGCGGCAGTGGCGATAATGTATCTCATACCCATTAGGATATCTGTATCTTGATAACAAATTGCTTTTGATGGAATACAAAATATATCACGGGTTATTTGTTTTGCCTGTTTTAATTTTACAATAACCAATTCAGTCTTTGGGGCAACGCCAGAAAATTTTTGAGACACATTTAGATTTCCTGCAGCAATTCCTGCCAAAATAGTTCCATGTCCAATTTCATCAGTAGTTGGAACAATCGACATTGGGTTATCCGAAAGCAAAGCGGCATTTATAATTTTATTATCATACTCTGTTCCATATGGCATTTCAGTTATATTATTCTGCTCATTATTAATCGTTTGATCCCAAATTGATACAATACGAGAAGTTTTATCAACATTTACAAATGCCTGATGTTGATATTCAATACCCGTATCAACAAATCCAATTAAAACGCCTTCTCCAAACAAAGCTAAATTTGGATTTTTCTGTATTTCAGTAACACTTGATCGGTCTAAACTATCTAATGAAGCCAGTGAAAAACAAGAGGGAAAAAAATTATAATTAAATTCCCCAAGCGAACATTTTTCAATATCAGCAATTGGTAAATGTAACATAGAATGTTTATTATTAATGAGAGTGATATTATCCTTTTTTTCATTTTGATATTGTTCTATAATTTCATTTCTGATTATTAAATCCGCATAATCTTCACTGATTATTTTATTCATAATCCTCCCCATTCATGTGGCTTGCCTTAGCAAGACGCATCTCAAGTTTGTGCCGCAGGCACAAATCTTGTCATAATAAAGGTATTTTTGATGCACTTTTTAAATACCTGCTCACAACAGACTGATATAAAATTATATTAAAGACAACTTTTTTTTATGCTTTATAATGCAAGAAGAACTGGTACTCTTGACAAAAGTTTTGTCAAATCAAGTATCAGTTCTTCTCGGGAAATTTATATTTTAATAATCACGAAGTCAATATCACCAAATAATTATTTATTATTTAATAAATGTTTTTTCAATGTAGCTCTTATCGCTCCCGGACCTGCCATTAACTCTGCAAAATCAGCTTCTACGGCTTCTCCTAGACCAGCTTCGTATAAATCGATCGCAAAGATCTTTTTATCACTAAGTATTGGTTTTAAAATATCATGGAATGGACCCTTTTGTCCCAATTCTAAACCAGCTAGTTTTTCTTCTAGTACATCAAACATAGGATCTGGGCTAACATCAAAACGATTGCCTTCATCATTGATACCCAAAAGATATCTGCACCATCCAGCAAGTACCAACGGTATCATTTTCAAATCTTTTACATCTAGATTGTCATTTGCAATATATGCCTTAATCGTCTCACCATAACGGATAGAAAGTTTTTGTGAGGTATCACAAGCAATACGTTGAGGGGTATCTGGCATAAATGGATTTGGAATACGTACATTTAGCACCTCATCAATAAATGCTTTGGGTGAGATAATTCCTGGATCTACTACAACAGGAAGACCTTCTTTATAACCAATCACTTTTACCAATTCGGCTAGTTCTTTATCCTTCATCTCTTCACTGATTTTTGTATATCCAAGCAAACAGCCATAAACAGCCAATGCTGTATGGAGAGGATTTAAACATGTACATACTTTCATTTTTTCTACTTTATCTACAGTTTCTCGAGTTGTAAAAATAACTCCAGCTTTGTCTAACTGTGGACGTCCATTTGGAAATAGGTCTTCAATTACAAGATATTGTGCTTCTTCTGCATTTACAAAAGGTGATACATACGTATTTTTTGATGTTACAATGCTTTCTGTATCTTCAAATCCTACTTCACTAAGCATCTTCTTCACACTATCATCTGGACGTGGCGTGATTTTATCAATCATGCTCCATGGGAAAGATATTTTTTGTGGGTTCTCTATATATGCCTTAAATCCGGCATCCGCAAATCCATTCTCAGTCCATTTCAAGGCAAATGCATGTACTGCTTCAAAAAGCTTGCTTCCATTATGAGAACAGTTATCCATACTAACAAGTGCTAATGGTTGTGCTCCTCCATTGATATAACGTTCAAAACACAAGGCAGTAAGCTTTCCGATATAACTCTTAGCGGTTTGTGGCCCATTTTCAAAATCAGCTTGTACGTCTGGCAATATGGTACCTTTGCCACTAACAAGGCTATATCCTTTCTCTGTGATTGTAAAACTAACCATCTGCAAACTTTTTGATCTAAATATTTCTTTTAATCTTGAAAACTCTTTTTCATTTTCGCTATCTAATATTAACGATTCTGCAATACTTCCAATTACCGTTTTTTCAATAGTACCATTTGCCTTCAAAGTTACCAATAAACTCAATTCATCATGTGGTCTATACATACGTTCTATAATCTCACCATCATAACCATCTACTGCAATAATACCTTTTGTATCCAAACCTTCATTTAATAATTTTTGCTGTAAAGCCGCTGGAAATGCACGAAAAATATTGCCGGCTCCAAAATGTATCCAAGTTGGCTCTTCTTTTGTGGCTTTACGCATAGCTGAGCGATCGAAACTGAATAAATTAATTCCAGCCTTCTCCCATTTTGATTTTTCTGTAAGTTCCTTATCATTTAAATTCATTAAAAGTCACCTCTTTCATTTATTTTTATTGTATATATATTTAGCAAAATTCAAAACTGATATATCACTTAATGATAATATCAAATTATTATGTTTAAATCTTATCTTATATTAATCTATTATGCTTATTGGTAGGCTTATACAGTATCTATTAATAATATATTACAAGTATATTTCTTTGTATTTTAATATCTTCACATCTCATATATAATACCAGCTCCCCACCTTTCATATTCAGCGCATTCGATTTTATAACCATTTTATCTTGTTTTTTCAGAAATCATATATATGCTACTTATTTTATAACCCTAGCATCTATTATTGATATTTTAACACTAATATATCAGTAATTCAATTCATTTTTTTATTTATTTTTTATTTATTTTTTATTTAAAAACCATTTCATTACTTTATTGTTGTTTTTCTCTATTGTTGTTTTGCTTTATTGTTTTTTCTTTATATAAGATATTTAGAATTATTATGCGCTTGATTATATTTTGCTATGCAACTGTTCTCAATACAAATGATTCAAAATAAAAGAAGTGCTTAAAACATTGATTCAATTCAATGTTTTAAGCACTTCTTATTATTATTTAATTCCTGGCTTTTTTTACAATATATTACATTCCACGCAGTTCAATTATTGGACCGCCTTTTTTATTAATGTAATCTCCAGTAATTGTGACCTTTCCGATATTATTATCTTTCGGTATTTCATACATGATATCCAACATAAATTCTTCAATAATAGATCTAATCGCTCTTGCTCCTGTTTTTTTTGCAATTGCTTTCTCCGCAATTGCTTCAAGTGCACTATCATCAAATATCAGATTCACTTCATCTAATTCAAGAAGCTTCTGATATTGCTTAAGTATCGCATTCTTAGGCTCTTTCATAACTTCGACTAACATTTCCTTTGTAAGGCCTTGTAATGTAAATACAATTGGAAGTCTTCCAAGAAATTCTGGTATCATTCCAAATATTTTCAAGTCTTCCAGTGTTACCTGACTGAGAATATTAATATCTTTATCATGTTTATCCTTCAGGTCAGCTGCAAATCCAATGGATGACTGCTTGTTTATTCTTTCTTTAATAACATCTTCTAATTCTGGAAATGCACCACCACAAATAAACAAAATATTTTTTGTGTTAACAGTTGTCAATGGAACCATTGCATTTTTACTATTAGAACCGACTGGCACTTCTACTTCACTTCCTTCTAATAGTTTAAGCATTCCTTGTTGAACTGATTCACCACTTACATCTCTACTTCTAGTTTCTTTTTTCTTTGCGATTTTATCTATTTCATCAACAAAGATAATCCCTCTTTCCGCTTTTTCAACATCATTACCAGCAGCGGCTAAAAGTTTTGAAACAACACTTTCAATATCGTCACCAATATATCCAGCTTCTGTAAGTGAGGTTGCATCTGTAATTGCCAAAGGCACATCAAGCAGTTTTGCAAGTATCTTAACAAGATATGTTTTACCACTTCCCGTCGGCCCAATCATAAGCATATTCGATTTTTCTATTTCTATTTCTTCCATGGTGTTTGTATTAGATGCTACTCTTTTGTAGTGGTTATATACAGCAACAGACATGATTTTCTTAGCATGCTCTTGTCCTATCACATATTCATCTAATTGCCTTTTGATCTCATGTGGTGCTGGGATTTTTTTAATATCAATAGGATCTAACACTCGTTTTTCTTCTGTTGATTTCTTTTTTAGTCTTTGTTTTTTTGGTATTTCTAAATTAATATTATCAAAGTTGAAATTATCAAGGTTGATTGGTGTAAGACCTTTTGCTCCTGGTAAATTGCTCAGTTTTAGCATTTCTTCATAATTAATATCTCCAGAGTTCAGTGTGTCAAATGTTCTTTGCATACAATCAGAGCATATATTTATGTTGTTAGGCATACTAATCATTTTTCCAGCTTTACTTTCAGACCTTCTGCACATATAGCATATCTTTTCATAATCATCTTCATCATCTTTATCTTCTTCATGCGCTTTATTACTTAATATATCTTTATCTTCCACTTTATTGTTTACAATATTTTTATCTTTACTAACTTCATCAGAGTTAATATTTTCTTTTTCATCTGCCATTATAGTTATTCCTCCTAAGCATTCAATATTAACATTATATTACGACACCTCCCATTTTACAAATAAAATAAAACTAAAGTTATGCTGTGGGGTTTTAGGAATATTACACTTTGGGGTACGGACGAAAAATCTCGTATATGGCCTCCTGTTCGCTCTTGCCTCTACAGCCATGCAATATTGTCTGCATTCGGTTCGACACCGTGAAAAGACGGTGTCAACCGCCTGTAGACAATATTGCATGGCTGTAACGGCAACAGGCGGACAATAGAGGCCATATACGAGATTTTTCTGCCTGTCGACTCCGGTCATATTTCAAAACAAAGCCCACGGAGCATAATGGACGCCGGCCCACTCCCACTCAGAACCATTCATATCCCACCATCAGTGCAAGCCCACTCCCACTCAAAACCATTCCACCCCTTCCGTGTAGTCAAAAAAGGGGGTGGCGGTGCCGGAGGCCGCCGCTTCAATGTAAATTATGAGTGGTCGACGAGCAGAAAAAACTTGTACATTTCCTCTATTGTCCGCCTGTTGCCGTTACTGCCATGCGGGATTGTCTTCAGGTGGTTGACACCGGTTTCTGGTGTCGAACCAAATGAAGACAATCCCGCATGGCTGTAGAGGCAAGAGCGAACAGGAGGAAATGTACAAGTTTTTTCGTCCGTCCGTCAATATTATTTACTTCGAAGCTGCGCTTCCAAGCGTTACTTGAACATCTTTGGTTTCATATGTTTTATTATCACTATTATAATGATAATAACTAATCTTCACTACATCGCCTGTCGCATAATACTGCATTAGTGTTTTTAATCCAGCAAACGAAGTAATATCTTCACCATCAAATGATGCAATTATATCTTGCTTTACCAATCCAGCTTTTTCCGCTGGTGAACCAGCAGCCACTTGAGAGACCATTACGCCTTCAGGTACATTATAGGTGATTGAAGTAGAACTTGTAACATCCATTCCATTAATGCCAAGATATGATGCCTTGCTGGTTTCAACCTTTGCTTTTGTCTGTTTTGTACTCAAATTATCTATAATATCTTTTACAGATGAAATTGGAATTGCATATCCCATACCCTCTACTCCAGTAGACGAATATTTTGCTGCATTTATTCCAATCACTTGACCACTAGCATTTAGAAGTGCACCTCCGCTATTACCAGGATTAATTGCTGCGTCAGTCATGATCAAATTTGTATATTGTGTATTCTCAACTGTAATAGAACGATTCAAAGCGCTGACCCAACCAACTGTAACAGATTGGCCCTCACCTAATGCATTACCAATTGCTACTACCGATTCACCAATTTGAATACTATCAGAATCCCCTAATTCAGCTATTGCAATATTGCTAACTGTTGATTCTTTTAAATCTGAAATCTTAACTGCAACTACAGCGATATCTTTGTCAGATTTACTACCTTTTACCGTTGCACTTACTCCTTCATTATCATTAAATGTTACTTTTAAATTGTTAACTTCATCAACAACGTGAGCATTTGTTACAATAAGAAGTTCTGTATCATTTTTCCCAATGATAATACCTGTTCCACTTGTTGATGCCTCTGATGCCCCGCCACCAAAGTAGCCATAAGAGCTAGAAGTAGTTGTTACCGTTCCAGTAATTGCAACCACTGCCGGCATTGCTGCTTTAGCAATAGTTGGAACATCCAATGCAGTACCCACTGCACTTCCCGTTTGCGAAATTATATTAGATGTTGTACTTGCAATTCCAGATGCAACCGTAGGTATGTTTACATTACTTGAATTACTCGCACTTGTTGGAAAATAATATACTCCTGTATAATATAATCCGTACATTGTACCACCGGCAATAACACCACACATAACACTTGCTGCTACTAATCTAATTACGTTTCTGAAACCTTTTCCACCCGTATTTTTTGATGTTTTTTTTGCTGCCTTTTTTGCTGCTTTTTTTGCTGCTTTCTGAGTTGCTTTGCTAGTATTTATACTTGATATGTTGAATAGAGTACTACTATTATCTGATGATGCGTTCTCAACCGTCGTGCTATATGGAATATCACTATAATTATCATTATACTGTGATGAACTGTACTCTACTGATACATCTGAATTATCATCAGTAGATTGGTCCTCACCAATTGTGCTAGTTGATTCCTCTTCATACTTTATTGGTAACCCAGTTAGTGAATCAAATTTTGGTCTTTCGTTGTCATTATTATTTATCATATTAATTTCTCCTTTCGTCTAAAGCCTTTAGGCTTTAGATACATGCTTTGCAAATTTTAAAATTTATGACTGTATTCGTTGAGTAGTGCCAAATAAGCTTAGCCTTACTTTGCTAGTATTCATGCAAACATAAAACACATCTCGCTTATAGATTTTAGTCTAGCAACGAAATGTGTCATATATGTGTTCGATATGTTAAAAAATAATGAACGTTTTTTCTTCGACTCGCCACTCACTTTTACAATATGCTGAGACCTTTGTTAGGAAGTAATATTACTGTCCAACTTCTTCCATAACCGCATCTGTTAACTTCTCAAGTTCCAGATTCGCATCTTCTAGACTTATGCCTTTTACTCCCATATAAAATTTTATCTTAGGTTCCGTTCCAGATGGTCTTGCGCAGCACCATGAATTGTTGTCCAGTTCATAGTATAATACATTTGAAATAGGAAGTCCTGTAGTCGTTATTTCACCAGTCTTCATGTTTTTAATTTCATCGTTTTTATAGTCTCTTATTGCCAACACTTCAAATTTTCCGAAATTTTTAGGTGGATTTGCTCTAAGATTATTAAGCATCTCCTGGATTTTTGCTACTCCTTCAACCCCTTTAAGCGTTATTGATTTTAAGCCTTCTTTGTAATAACCATATTTATCAAATATACGAAGCATCTGATCCCACAGTGTCAAACCCTTTGTCTTATAATAAGCCGCCGCTTCACACAGTGACATAACAGCTACAATAGCATCTTTATCTCTTGCATGTGTACCAACAAGGCAACCATAACTTTCTTCGAATCCAAATTCATACTCATAGGTCTTTTGTTCTTCAAAAAGTTTAATCTGTTCTCCAATATACTTAAATCCTGTTAACACTTCGATTAGCTTAACGTTATATTCTTTTGCAATAGCATCAGCCATATTAGTTGAAACGATGGTTTTAACAAGTGCCCCATTATCATGCAAGAGCCCTTTTTCTTTTCTTTGAGATAATAAATATTCCGCAATCAGCATTCCTGACATATTACCTGTAAACGATATATATTCACCTGTTTTAGAATCCTTAGCATATACTCCAAGCCTGTCTGCATCTGGATCAGTTGCAAGTACAATATCTGCATCCTTTTCTTTTGCAAGTTCAAGTGCTAATGTAAATGCCTTTGGATCTTCTGGATTAGGATAACTAACCGTACTAAAGTTAGAGTCTGGTTTTGCCTGCTGTGGTACAACAAACACTTTCTTAAAACCAAGTTCTGTAAGTACTCTTCTAACTGGAATATTACCAGTTCCATGAAGTGGTGTATATACAATTGTAATATCATCTGCAACTTGCTTTATTGCATCAGGATTGACAATTAATTTCTTTAATTCTGCAATATATTTGTCGTCAAGATCGCTGCCAATCACATTATAAAGACCTGCAATCTGTGCCTCATCTTTGTCCATAGTTTTAACAGTATTATAATCTATAACATTATTAACTTCTGTAATAATCTGTTCATCCTTAGGAGCCGTAATCTGCGCGCCATCTTCCCAATACACTTTGTATCCATTATATTCAGGAGGATTATGACTTGCCGTTACTACAATTCCAGCAATACACTTTAATTCTCTTACTGCAAATGATAATTCTGGAGTAGGTCTAAGTGATGTGAATATATATGATTTAATTCCATTCGCATTCAGGCAAAGTGCGGCTTCATCTGCAAATTCTGGTGACATACGTCTTGAGTCATATGCTATCGCAACACCTTTGTCGGCTGCATTTTCTTTTATAATAAAATTAGCAAGTCCCTGAGTAGCTTTTCTAACTGTGTAAATGCTCATTCGATTAGTACCATTACCAATCACACCTCTTAAACCACCAGTGCCAAATTCTAGTTCTCTATAAAATCTATCTTCAATCTCTGCCTTATTCCCGGAAATTGATTTTAATTCCTCACGTACTGCTTCATCAAAATATTGATTATTACACCACGCACTGTAAGTATCCATATAATTCATATCTCTATAACTACCTTTCTAAAAATAATATTTTAATTCGATTGATTTGATTATATTATAATCTAAATTCTAAATCAATCCTTTATTTCTTCTTTCAAAGTATGAATAACATCTTCTAATGCTTCTAGCTCATCCGGTCCATCACATATGAGGTTGATTTCATCTCCGCATTTTATTCCTGCCGCAAGAATTGAAAGCATGCTCTTCGCATTAGCGGTTTTTCCCTCTTTGTATTCAAATGTGATTTGAGAATCATACCTACTCGCATTTTCACTGACTGCACCAGCTGGACGTAAATGAATTCCAGATGGACAATCCACAATTATTTTTCTACTTAGCATTTAAACACCTCGAAATAATTATTAATGTATCGCCGTTGTAGCACTTATCGTATTATCAGTAGCCGTTGGTCCCGTTGTATCTTTATTTTTGATAAGCGTTAGTTCTACATTATAAGTTTGCTTGAGAATTGCACCTGTCGGCAATGTAACATTCAATATTGCACTATTTACACCTACGGCCAAATTGCCAGTATCTATCGTTGGCTTAAAATCGGCTGAAGCAACTGCATTTACAATACTTTCAGTTCCAAGTACAATTATATTTATATCTTTCACATTTCCATATGAAACACTATATCCTTCTGGTACATTTAATAAATTAATACTATCAAATTTTATATTAAATTCTTTTTCTTTTATAACGGAAACCTTTGCAGTTGCCGTGACTTTACTATCAGAAACAAGTGATACATAAGAAGGCAAGTAAGTTTTAATATTTATAACAAAATCTTTATTCGCATTTAAATTAGTTACATCAATCGCATTAGCACTAATTTCTACAGAATCTATTTTTTTTAGATTCTCTTCGGTTCCCATCACCACAATTTCTGCACTACTGTAATCGATTCCAGTAAGCTTATATCCAACTGCCACATCACCTTGACTTTTGAATTTAATTGGAATGGTTTTCGTTGGTAATAATGTTGCTTTAAAATCTACAGCTGTCTTTCCCAGCTCAATTTTAGTATCATATATCACATTACCGGCTTCATCATATAATTTCAAAGGTGCTGTATCATCAATATCCATAGATGCGCCACTTACATCATATGTCGCTTTTACAGAATTAACACCGTTAATTGTAGAAGCAGATCCAGTCAGCTTAACCGTTGTAGGTGATATTTTACTTTCACTCACAACATATCCTCCATCTGGCGTACCCACTGTTTCCACCTGTATATTAAAGGTTTTAGAAACTCGGTTCTCGATACTTAGTTTAATTGCCGTTGTTTTAGGTGTCACCTCAAGACTTGAAGTAGATACCCCGTCCTTTGAAATCTTCACTTCGATATCAACATAATCTGAATACACTGTAACTTTACTCAAATCTGCAGTTGCAACTATATCAGACGCTTTAATATCGCTTACAATGCTCCTTGGTCCACTAATATATACTGAAATTTTACTTCCATCAACCACTTCAAATGTATAATCCTTATCCGTTAAGCTTTGTGTATTAGTCAAAGTAACAGCTACTCCAGGAATCGTTATACTTGTAGTTGGATCATAGATATTTACAATAACTGCCCACAAAATAATAGCGCATATTATCGAAAGAATTTTTAGGCTGAAATTATTTAACATTTTTCCTTTCATTTTTCCCTTCATTCTTCAACCTTCCTTTCCATCTCTTGAAAGATTTCACATCTATAGTCTTCCTTCTCATATACTCAAGTTTATTACGGATTGAATCGCCATCCATATTATGAATTAGTTCACCACCAACAGCTACTGATACCGCTCCTGTTTCTTCTGATACAATAATTGTAAAGCTATCAGTAACTTCACTAATGCCAACAGCTGCCCTATGTCTGGTTCCGAGTGATTTACTCAAGCCCATATTATCTGAAAGAGGTAAATAGCAAGTTGCTGCAATAACTCGATTATCTCTAATTATTATTGCTCCATCATGAAGCGGTGTATTATGTTCAAAAATATTAATTAGGAGCTGACTTGTAACGACTGCATCAATTTCAATTCCCGTCTTTTCATATTCTAGTAATTTCATTTCTTGTTCCAATACAATTAATGCCCCTGTCTTATCCTTCGCAAGCTCAAATGTCGCCCTAATAAGTTCATTAATTGTTTTATTACTAAATCTCTCATCTTTTTCACCTTCAAACTTGAAAATATTAGTCAATATCTTCTTTCTTCCAAGTTGTTCCAATGCTCGCCTTAGTTCGGGCTGAAAAATGATTACAAGTGCAATTATGCCTACATTAATTGTCTTACTAGCAATCCATAGAATTGTTCTAAGATCTAGGATAAAAGCTATCAGCGTAAATACACCAATAATAATAATACCTTTCAACAAAGCCCAAGCTCTTGTATCCTTAATCCAAACCAAAATATTATATAATAAAAATGCAATAATAATTATTTCAATTGTATCGGTCCAGGATAGCTGAGGAATATATATCTTTGAAAGATAATTCTGTAAAAAGTAATTTACTGCTGACACGTCTTCACACCCTTTCTATTCTAGTAAATTTTAGCTCTATAATTCAATACATATTATTTGTCAACAGATGACATTGCATCATCTTCATCAAATGAATCTTCTATATCTTTATTAGGTGTTTTGTTATAGATCTTACCCGTATCATATTTTCTATCTCGCTTAATATCATCTGTTTTCTTAACCTTCTGTGCATTAATACGTTTTACTTTTACATCTTGATTCACAATATTAACTTTAGGAACAGCTTTAACATAATAATAATACTCATCATCTTCATATTGTACAGATTCGGTTCGTTTATAATCAACGCTAAAGAATAGAATCTGTAGCAAATAACCAAGGATTACTGCTAAAACGGTACCAATAATAACGAAAATCATATCTATTTTAGCAGATAATGCTAGCTTACCAACAACAAGGATTATAAATTGCGCAAGCGCCCCTGATAAAATAGCATATGACCAAGCATTTTCAACTGATAATCTTCTAATTGCATATACAACAACAATCGAAATTGCAACTGCAACTACAAGCAAAATCATTTCTTTATTATTCAATAAACTATTAACAATAAACGAGAATTTTTGCATACTATTTGATGCAGACTCACTCGCAATTGCTGTCTGATATTCACTTGCTGTTTTAATAATGTAATATACTATAATTCCAAAGCTTGCTGGAATCACTGCAAGTATACCTGATGTAAGTCCAATTGCAATTGGTACCAAATATGGCAACTTAATCCAACATAATATGGCAGTAATAATTAATATATATCCTGATTTAGGTGTAAATCTAAAGTATAATAAATACATCAATAGAAATAGGCAAAGTGATACAACTGCAAGTTCTGCAGAGATTGCATACAAATGCGCCACTATAAATGCTGATAAACATACTACCGTAAATCCATTTGGCAAAAAAGCGCAAAATATCGATACAAATATTGCTATTAATGGATTCTTGATTTTAGACATATATCCAATGCTTCCATTAAGCAGTGATATCGAAATGAATGACACTAAAAACTTTGCACTAGGTATAATATACACATCATACATGCCGTATATTTTTTTTATTTTTTCCTTTAATTCTAATAACGCTACCATATAGAGATATCCTCCAATTTTAATTTTTCTTCTTTTGACTATTGTAAAAACGTTCTAACTTATTCAATCGCAAAAAGAATTTTTTCATCTCTTTTCTTGAGCTTTCATATTTAGAAGAATATACAACGCCTGATATAATGCCAAATATAATAACAAAAGCAACATAATATCCAGCTAAGCTCTTTCCCATTGAAGCATAATCAATGCTATTAACATTTTGAGTAAGTGAATCCGCTTGATATAATGCAAATAAAATCACAATTATCACAAATGCAACTGTAACGGATATAACTGTTTTTAAAACTCCGAGAGAAACATAATCGCCCTTAAAATACTTAGCAGTTTTAAGCATCGTTTTTCCTTCATTCTTCTCGTAAATAGACATTTTTGTCATCATTTTAACTTTATTTTCATTTAACATATAACTCCTATCTACATGCTTTAGCATGTATCCAATCAGGATTGTGAAAAGTTCTTTTGCATGTATCCAAGTAGGATGGTAAAAAGTTCTTTTGCATCCCAATTAATACCATATATTGTACCATGATTTTCATTAATTGTATATTACAATTTGAGAATGTCCACCATTAAAAGCCGTTACAATTCTTACCATCCTACCTTCGACAGTAAATGTCCTATCTGAAGATGCTGCTATATAGTTGCTCCAGACTTGAGCATTTTCTATAGGTAGCAAGCTAGCAATGACCTGTTTTATTTTCATGTCATACCCTTCGCATCTTTGCTTTATATAAATTATAGTCACATTAGATTGGATTACTATCTCTCCATAATATGTATTATTTTCTTGATAAACATATACATTTGATAATACCTTACTATACCCAAATTCGTTAAGACTTCCATTTAATTCCGTGCTCTTCAACCCACTGTTTGTACCACTGTTTGTGCCACTATCCGGACTAACAGGGTTGCTTGAGTTTCCATTATTTCCTGTATTATTAGTCCCACTCGGGTTATTTGTATTATTTGATACAGGATTTGTTGTATTACCTGTATTATTTACGGTACTACTATTATTTGAAGTTCCACTAATTGAAGTTCCATTACTTGAAGTTCCATTACTTGAAGTTCCATTACTTAACGTGCCGTTACTCGACGTTGCTGAGCTAGCGATCAAATTAAATATAGGTAAATCATTTTGAGATTTTGCTGTATCATTATTTAAAATCCCCTCTATTACAATAGCATCAGAAGTACTTCCTAGTGTTGCAGTTAATGCTGAAGTTCCTTTCCCTTTAATTATAATTATTCCCTCAGAATCAACAGTAAATACATTTTCATCGCTACTACTCCAATTAATTGTTTTTTCAACTTCTACAGGATCAATACTCGCAGTAACTTTAAGGGTAGTTCCAATAGGAATTGCGCAACTATCCATATCAATTGACACTGTAGCATCTAGTAGAGTATTTGACGCCTTTTCATCTACTGTGTTAGAGCCTACGCCAGCATCAGATATACTAACATTTACAGATTCCTTCTTGGGTTTCTCGCCAAACACAAGCACTAAAGAAGTTATAATTACAATTAATACGGTTACTAAAACCAAAATTGGAACAGGTTTTAATCTTCTTCTTTTCTTTTTTATATCATTCTTCTTTTGTGTCGCCATATTTGTCCCCTCCTAACCCAAAAGAGCAAGCTACACTATTCATGCACTCGCTCTTAATTAGTATATCATATAAATCAATCTTTTGTTTTCATAGTTGGAAATAACAAAACATCTCTAATTGCAGCTGAATCCGTGAGAAGCATTACTAGTCTGTCAATTCCAATTCCCAAACCGCCTGTAGGTGGCATACCGTATGCCAAAGCATTCAAGAAATCTTCATCTATACTATTCGCTTCTTCGTCTCCTGCAGCTTTCAAAGCTTCCTGTGCCTCAAATCTTCCTCTTTGGTCAATTGGGTCATTCAACTCTGAGAATGCATTTGCTAATTCTCTCTTAGTTACAAAAAGCTCGAATCTTTCTGTGTATTCTGGATCTGATGGTTTTCTCTTTGCAAGTGGAGAAATATCAACTGGATGATCCATAACAAATGTAGGTTGAACCAATTGTTCTTCTACAAATGCTTCAAAGAAAAGGTTAAGTATATCACCCTTCTTATGTCTATTTTCAAACGCAATATGATGTTCTTTTGCAATTGCCTTCGCTTCTTCATCACTATTAATTGTTGAAAAATCCACGTTTGCATACTTTTTAACAGCATCTAATATTGTGATTCTTTCAAACGGTTTTGCCAAATCAATCTCAACGCCTTCATAAGAAATTGTTGTTGTACCAAGTACATTTTTAGAAACTGTTCGAAATAAATCTTCCACTAAATCCATCATTCCATAATAATCTGTATATGCCTGATATAATTCAAGCAAAGTAAATTCTGGATTATGACGTACTGAAAGACCTTCATTACGGAATACTCTTCCTATTTCATATACTCTTTCAAGTCCACCAACGATAAGTCTTTTCAGATATAATTCTAATGAAATTCTCAAATGAACATCTTCATCTAACGCATTATAATATGTGGTAAATGGTTTCGCAGCAGCACCGCCTGCATTAGGAACAAGAATAGGTGTTTCAACTTCGATATATTCTCTACCATCTAAAAATGTTCTGACTTCTTTAATAATCTGAGAACGTTTTATAAATGTTTCTTTCACTTCCGTATTAACAATCAGATCTACATATCTTTGTCTGTAACGCATATCTGTATCTTTAAGACCGTGATATTTTTCAGGCAAAATTTGTAAACTCTTCGAGAGAAGCTTTACTTCTGTAGCATGAATTGAAATCTCACCCTTCTGCGTTTTAAATACCTCACCCTGGACGCCAACAATGTCTCCCAAATCAAACTTCTTGAAATCAGCATAACAATCTTCACCCACGTTGTCTCTTGCTACATATAACTGAATATTGCCTTTTAAGTCTTGAACATTACAAAAAGAAGCCTTGCCCATAACTCGTTTGGCCATCAATCTTCCTGCAATGGTAACTGTTTTTCCTTCAAGTGCTTCAAAGTTATCTTTGATTTCTAATGTATGATTAGAAACATCATATTTCATAATCGTAAATGGATCTTTCCCATTTTCTTGCAATGTCTGTAATTTTGTTTTACGAACCTGAATCTGTTCGTTAATATCTACCGGTTGCTCGTTTTTTTGTTCAGCCAAGACTTTCACTCCTTTTTGTAAAACATATATAATTTAATCTAATTAGATTTTCTAATTGAAACCACTTTGTATTCAAAATCACCCACTTGTGTTTCAACTTTAACTAACTCTCCGATTCTTTTACCTAATAGTGCAGCTCCAACTGGTGATTCATTAGAGATCCTATTTGCTAAACTGTTAGATTCAGTTGAACCTACGATAGCGAATTCAACTTCTTCACTAAATTCAAAATCAAAAACCGTTACGATACAGCCAACACTGATTTTTCCAATATCAACTTCATCTTCATCTACGACTTCTGCATTCTTTAATATTTTTTCTATATCTTCAATTCTTGCTTCTATATCCCTTTGCTCATCTTTTGCTGCATCATACTCAGCATTTTCAGATAAATCGCCTTGTTCTCGTGCTTCTTTGATTTTTTGAGCAACTTCTTTTCTTTTAACAACCTTTAAAGTTTGTAATTCATCCTCTAACTTCTTCAAACCAGTATAGGTTAGAATGTTCTTTTTCTCTGCCATATCCCCATTACACCTTTCTAAACATAAATATAATTCTCTTAAGGAACAACGATCCTACAGAGTGTTTTTACTTTATTGGTTACTATTTCCTATAAAATAAATTTTCTTTTGTTTCCACGCTAACATCGAAACATTATATCCCATCTATACAGGAATGTCAATATAACGACAGTCTCGTGTTAACAATTTCTTCTAGTTCTGAATAACTTTCAATAAGATTCGCTTCATTTCGAAGTGCAGCTGAATGAGGATAACCTGATGTATACCACCCAAAATGTTTTCGCATTTCTCTGATCCCAGTAAACTCGCCCTTATACTCAATTAAAAGTCTAGCATGCCTTAGTATCATCTCTTTACTTTCTTCAAGTGACGGTTTATTCAAAATTTCTCCTGTTTTCATATAGTGGTTAATTCGATTGAAAATCCATGGATTTCCTCTTGCGCCTCTTCCCACCATAATTCCATCGCAGCCTGTTGCTTGAATCATCTTAACGGCATCTTCAACACAAAATATATCTCCATTTCCTATAACGGGAATTGAAACACGCGCTTTTACTTGTCTGATAATGTCCCAATCAGCAGTACCAGAATAATATTCTTCTCTTGTTCTTCCATGTACCGCAACTGCTGCTCCTCCTGATTCTTGAATAATATGTGCTATCTCAGGTGCATTTATCAATTGGTCATTAAACCCTTTTCTGATTTTTACTGTAATTGGCTTCTTAACGGCTTTTGTCATTGCGCTAATTATTTCTCCAACAAGTTTCGGATTCTTCATCAGTGCCGAGCCTTCACCATTATTAACGACTTTTGGTACTGGACATCCCATGTTTACATCTATAGTATCAAATGAACGCTCTTCAATTATTTTAGCAATTTCTGCCATGATTTTGGGATCCGCTCCAAACAATTGAACTGCAATAGGATTTTCATCAGATGTGACTTTTAAAAGATCTTCTGTATTTTTATTATTATACAGAATTGCTTTTGCGCTTATCATCTCTGAATATAGCATTCCGCAACCCTGCTCCTTACATAATAATCGAAAAGGCAGGTCCGTCACGCCTGCCATTGGTGCTAATATTACATTATTTTTAATTTCAACATTTCCTATTTGCATCCGTACTCCAAATTATATATTAATTTTTTCTAAATCATTCATACTTTTAGACATATTTGCGTTGCAAACGCAAATATTGTCATAGCGAATCTTCGATTCGCTTTATTCATACTTTTCGCCTAAGAAAAATACTTTGTAAAAAAGTTCAAGAGAAGTAAGTAGCTCTTCCTCTTTCCTCTGAATCTGCTTAATCTTCAAACCACATGCAATATCATCATATAACAAATCGCCTTCATCCGCCTGTGAGGCAAACATCAATGTGCCATCTTCTGAATATTCAAGCCTCAGGATTCCACCAACCTCTTCTGTAAATAACACACAAAGAATTTTAAGTCTGTCTTTAATATCATCAGGAAGGGATGCAAACGCATCATTCATATAATATTTTTTTTCATATGCATTAGAAACACACAATACAATTTTATCTTCGTACATAATAAATTTCCTCTCTACACATAACCGTATAATCCACGTACTGAAACTTCGCCTGCTATGACTTTTTCAACGCTTCCATCTTGCTTTTTAACAAGGAGTTCACCTTTGTCATTAATTCCAATAGCATTTCCAATAAATTGACTATTTATGTTATTGATTTTAACTTCTTTTCCAACATTCACTAACAATCCATTATACTCATCAATCAATCCCCTCAGATCCTGCGTTTGCATGAATATGCTGTAATATTTTTCAAAGTATTTTGCAAAATCCGCCACTACTTGGCTTCTTTTAATCGTCAGTCCTGTTTCTAAAAATACTGATGAAGCAATATCACTAATTTCTTCATCAAACTCTGTACTATTGATATTAATACCTATTCCTATAATAACATAGTTAACTGCATCAAGTTCTGAACTCATTTCTGTAAGGATTCCGCATATTTTTTTGCCATTTGCAACAATATCATTAGGCCATTTTATGTTACATTCCAAACCTTTTATGTTTTTAAGTGCACTAACAACTGATAATGCTGCAACCAATGTGATCATTGATGCACCATATGGATGAATTGTAGGTTTTAAAACGAATGACATCCAAATGCCACTTCCACTAGGTGATATCCATTTTTTCCCACGTCTTCCTCTACCGCCATTCTGACATTCTGCTATTACAAGTGTTCCTTGCTTCGCACCATCTTCCGCTTTTTTCTTAGCCTCATTATTGGTTGAATCAATTTCATCATAGAAATAGATTTTATTTCCAAAAAATGCAGTTTCAAATAGGCTTCCGAGTTCAACCTCAGTCAATACATCTGGATACTTTGTAATATTGTAGCCTTTGTTTTGAGTTGCTTCTATCCCATAACCATCTTCCTTCAACTGATTCATATATTTCCAAACAGCTGTACGGGATATCCCTAACTCATCACAAATACTTTGACCTGAAATATACTTATCCGAATTTCTTAACACTTTTAATATTTTGGTTTTCATTTTCTTCCCTATTCTTGTAACTTACTTTAGCAAGAGATATTCTCCTCACTCACCAATTTATAATGTACGTAATGTAACACCCCAACATAACGCAGCAAAAATCACCAGCATAATAGAAATACACGTCAACACAATTCCAGCCCTCTTTTTGCTATTGATGAAACTTTTAATAGCATCAAGCGCATTTACAATCGCACCTGAAAGGCATATTGTAGGAAACAACATGCCACGCATGCTTTTCCAGAAGATGATGGAAACAAATAAACCTATCATTAGAGCTGTCATTATTAAAATCAGAATGTCAATTGTCGTTTTAGTTTTTCTGTAAGTACCCTTTGCAGTATAATAATACATTGTTGGCTCCCTTTCTTACTATTACTAATATGCACCAAGCGTTGCAGCCATTACAGCTTTTATTGTATGCATTCTATTTTCTGATTCATCAAAAACTACAGATTGCTCTGATTCAAATACTTCATCGGTTACTTCCAACTCATTAAAACCAAATTTATCATAGATTTCTTTTCCTATCTTAGTCTTTAAATCATGAAATGCTGGTAAGCAGTGCATAAAAATTGCATCTTTTGATGCATTATCCATTACCTTCTTGTTAACCTGATATGGCATTAGCGCTTTAATTCTTTCAGCCCAAACTTCATCTGGTTCACCCATTGAGACCCAAACATCAGTATATATGACATCTGCATCCTTTGTTGCCACTTCGACATCTTCTAAAAGTGTAATTGCAGCTCCACTTTCAGCCGCATATCTCTTACATTCTTCCACCAAATCAGCAGCTGGGAAGTATTCTTTCGGTGCACATGCTGTAAAATCAATGCCCATCTTAGAACATGCTATCATCCATGAATTACCCATATTATATCTTGCATCACCCATATATACAAGCTTAACTCCTTTTAACTTGCCAAGTTTTTCACGAATAGTTAACAGATCTGCTAACATCTGTGTTGGATGATATTCATTCGTTAATCCGTTCCAGACTGGTACACCTGCATATTTTGCAAGCTCTTCAACAATATTTTGTCCAAAACCACGGTATTCAATTCCTTCATAAATTTTTCCAAGAACACGTGCAGTATCTGCAATGCTTTCCTTTTTACCTATCTGAGATCCCTGTGGATCAAGATATGTAACACCCATTCCGAGATCATGAGCAGCCACTTCAAATGAACAACGAGTTCTTGTACTTGTCTTTTCAAATATAAGTGCAACGTTCTTGCCAATTAATTTTTGTTCAATAATTCCATTTTTCTTTTTTTCCTTTAACTCAGCTGAAAGATTTAATAAATACTCAATCTCATCCGGAGTAAAATCCTTCAATGTTAAAAAATGACGTCCTTTTAAATTCATATTAGCTCCTATCTGTGTGCTTTCGCACATCTTTAATTAGGATTATTGGAAATCCTATTTGTGTGCTTTCGCAAATTTCTTTCTCAATCATATAACAAGAAAATATATTTATACCTTACTATATTATTTAGGAGTAGTCAAGTGTATATTTATAAGTTTTTTATGCATATTTATGCATATCATTTAAGTTTATTTTCAAAAAAAAGTGTGGTAGAATCACCACACTTTTATTTTTAGATCTAATAAGTATTATTTTAATAAAAACAATGATCTCCAATAACCATAAAATCAGAATATGCAGAATAATTTGCAGAGCCTGTAGTAATAAAGGCTGTATAGTTAGATACGTTATTCACACCTGAAAGTGCTTGCAATGCTGCTTTAATACATTCATCTGTTCTAGGACCAGCTGCAAGTCTTTCAGCAAATTTAGCTGAAGGATTTCCTGATGAATCACATACGCCACTAAACTGATTTCTTGCATATACAACGCCGCTTACAGAATTAGCATATCTAGAGCTTCTAACTCTATTGAGTATTATATTGGCAACTGCTAATTTACCTTCATATGGCTGCCAACCCGATTCCCAATCAATAATACATGCCATAAGCCAAATGTCGCTATCGGATACTTGCATTGTAGGATTATATGTGAAATCCGTACCAGCTTTTGTCCTTTGAATAACTTGCTGTCTAATCGCTTCCTGTTTTGCCTTTGCAGCTGCTGCTGCTTGAATCCTTGCTTCCTCTGCCGCTCTCGCATCTTGTTCAGCTTTAACTCTTGCTGCTTCATCTGCTGCTTCCTTAGCGATTTTCGCTTCCTCTTCAGCAATTGTTAATCCATTCTGAAATCCATAATCAATTGAAATATTTGATTTAATAATATATCCAAGAACATTATCGTCTAATTTCACTACAATATAATCACCAATAAATTCTACTGGTGTTACTGGTGTTCCTACTGTTAATGAATTGATAATCTCAGCATTCTCTGTCGTATTAGAATATACAGATGTGCTATCTGTAATAACACTTCCAGTAATAGATGTTTCCAACTGGGCTACCGCTTGTGCTTCCTCATCAAAGCAAAGCATTGCAGTCTTAGCATATCCTATTATGTTTCCTGAGCTAATCTTCGTCCATGCATAATTCTGTTCTAAAACATCAGCAATATTAAATTCAAATAACTTACCTACAGTTTCAGAAGAATCTTCTGGAGATGCTTTTACTTCAACGTATAACTCTGCCGAAGCAATTGCCTTTCCATTAAATAAACACTTTTTAAGATTTTTATCTTCATCTTGATTACTAGCCACCAAGTTTTTTGCGGTTTCTACATAAGACGCCGTTCTTTCATTTGTATCAATGTTATCGTTTTGTTTGAGCTCACTAGTTGTACTTGCAGTAATTGTAGCTGGGAGAATCGGCATCATCATCATAATGATTGCTAATCCAAAATATATTGCTACCTTTCTACTTTTAAGTATCATAAATTACCTCCTACGTATACTCATAATTTATTTTATGAATATCGTTTTTAATTGTTACAGAATTGTTAAATTTGTTACAAAATTATTGTACCAAAGTTAAATTTCTTTGTCAACCCCCCAAATTATCCAGTGTTTATGGGGGTTTAGGACGTTTTAACAATTTAAAGGTAATCCAAATCATTGTAAAATATTGTTAAATATATTAATTATCTCGTTGGCGCTTGGCTTCATATAACAAAACCGTTGTTGCTATTGCAGCGTTTAATGATTCTACTTTTCCACACATTGGGATTCTTATTAAAACATCCGCTTTACTTGCAGCTTCCTCTGATAATCCATTGCTTTCATTACCAATTAAAAAAGCGGATGGACCACTGTATTTTTCTGCTGTATAGCTATTTTTCCCATCTAAATGAGCAGCATATATTGTAATATTTTTATTTCTGATAAAGTCAATTGCATCTAAGAAATCATTTTCATATACAAACGGTACTCTAAAGATAGAACCCATTGTTGAACGAATCGTCTTAGGATTATATATATCCACTGTATTTGAGCTCATTAGCACTCCGCTAATTCCAGCGCCCTCACCCGTCCTAATTATAGTACCTAAATTACCTGGGTCTTGGAGATTATCAATAATAACAATAAGTGGAATATTATTCATTAAATCATTCATCGAATAATCCAACATTTTTACGATTGCCAAAATACCTTGCGGAGTTTTCGTGTCTGATATCTGAGAAAATACATTATCACT
Source organism: [Clostridium] fimetarium (assembly GCF_900111235.1). Classification (GTDB taxonomy): domain Bacteria; phylum Bacillota; class Clostridia; order Lachnospirales; family Lachnospiraceae; genus Clostridium_N; species Clostridium_N fimetarium. The sequence continues at coordinate 303,972 of NZ_FOJI01000001.1, read as the reverse complement.
TACGATTTCATACTCCACGCCAAAATTATTGACCGTTTCTTCATTCGCTTTCACGAAATGTTCAGAAACATATATCTTAATAATTCGATCTTTAGGTGCCTCTTCCACCATTTTAATACCTTCAACTACAAATTCTTTGTTTTCTTTTCTGATTTTCGTTTTGTTTTGTAATTGTACCAGATATTTTACTTGGCTATTACTTGTACTTGTAATCATATCTATCTCCATTTCTGTGCATCTATCCGCTTCTGCAAAGTATATTTCTGTGCATCTAGTCGCTTCTACAAAGTATATTTCTGCACTGTTATTAATCAAAAAAAGCTGCCCGTATTTTCATACACAACAGCTATTCTAAATTCTATTATCTTGACAGCAATGAGCTTAGTAGGAATTGATAATTATCAATTTCTTTTTTCATAGCCAATGCTTCATCAATATCGTAATCAACAAATGCTCCATCTTTGTATGCAACAACACGATTGCTCTTGCCCTCACATAGCAGATCTACTGCATATGCGCCCATTACAGAAGCATATACTCTATCTTTACATGTTGGACTGCCACCACGCTGCATATATCCAAGTATAGTAGCTCTAGTTTCAATGCCTGTTGCTGCCTCTATTCTTCTAGCCATACCTGTTGAATGTCCAATGCCCTCAGCATTTATGATTAAATGATGTTTCTTGCCTTTCTTTCTTCCCTCTATAATATGATTAATTAAAGCCTGCTCATCATTATCATAGCGTTCAGGAAGCAAAACATCTTCTGCACCGTTTGCAAGTCCGCACCAAAGTGCTATATAGCCTGCATTTCTTCCCATTACTTCTATAATACTACAACGTTCATGAGAAGTTGATGTATCACGAATCTTATCAATCGCTTCCATCGCAGTGTTTACTGCTGTATCAAATCCAATTGTATAATCAGTACAAGCAATATCAAGATCAATTGTTCCTGGTAGCCCAATTGTATTTACTCCGGCCTCTGCAAGTTTTTGAGCGCCTCTAAAAGAACCATCTCCACCAATTACAACAATGCCATCAATTCCATTTTTTAAACAGTTATCAGCTCCGGTCTTCTGACCTTCTGGAGACATAAATTCCATACATCTTGCCGTATACAAAATTGTTCCGCCTCGCTGAATAATATCAGCAACACTTCTCTTATCCATATCAATTATCTCGTTATTAATCAGACCATTATAGCCTTTTTGAATACCTTTAACCTTAATTCCTTTTTCAATGGCAGCTCTTACAACTGATCTAATTGCTGCATTCATTCCCGGTGCATCACCACCGCTTGTCAAAACACCTATTGTCTTAATTTCTTTTGCCATAAATGCTCCCTTCCGCCGCTTCACATGAGCGGCAAGCAAATCCATATTTTATATTTCGTTATGTTACTCAGTTTAATCTATTTGGTGACAAAATTCAATAATTTTTCTATGTTATCTGAACATTTTCGTCTCCAAACTGATTTTTTAAAATATTTATCAATTGTTCATTAATATAAATGCTTTTACTCTTTGAAAGAGGTTTCTGTAATTTTTCCTCTACACAATATATAATTACTTGGTCTATTCCGTCAGAATCCTGTATCAGTTTAAGCAATTCAGGTTCATTTTGCTTATATTCTGTAATATTTTTAAATCTAATCCAGCATTTTCTGGGAATATCATCAAACATAACAACTTTTTCACAGATCACTTTTCCCTTTTCGTCAGCATTTGCAGTTACTCTACCTGTAATAAAGACTTTGTTATCAACTTCTAATAATGATTTATTACTAACGAAATCTCTTGGGAAGATAATAACCTCAACGGTACCAAGCAAATCTTCAATTGTAATAAATGCCATCATCTGACCATTCTTGGTGTTTTTAATTGTTTTGTCTACAATCATTCCGCCTATTATAACTTTTTGCCCATCGCTAATCTTTATCTCTTCACTATCCTCTTCCATCTCAAAGTCTGCAGTTGTTGCTGAAATATGTCGACGCCACATTCCTTCATAAGCATCAAGCGGATGCCCACTTAAGTATACACCAAGCACCTCTTTTTCAAATGTAAGTATCTCCTCTTTTACAAATTCGCAGATATCCGGCATTTTTATATCAAATTCAGATTGACTATCTTCATCGACGAAATCAAATAATGACATTTGACCAGATACTAAATTTTTCTTTTCGCGACTGACATTATCCATAATTGCCACGTAAATAAGCATCATTTGTTTTCTATTCGCACCAAATCCATCAAATGCGCCAGCCTTAATTAGACTCTCAATCGTTTTTTTATTAACTTCACCGCTCATCCTCTCAATAAAATCCTTGAGATTTTTATATGATCCATTTTTTTCACGTTCAATAACAAGCGCATCAATTGTAGGTCTCCCTATACTTTTAATTGCTGACAAGCCATAACGAATTGCATCACCAGATACAGAAAATGCATATTCACCTTCATTAATATCAGGTGGAAGTATTTTAATATTCATTTGTTTACATGATAATATATATTCAGCAACTTTAGAAGTATTGTCAATTACTGATGTCATAAGTGCTGCCATAAATTCATTAGAATAATTTGCTTTCATATATGCTGTTTGATAGGAAACAATAGCGTAACAAGCTGCATGTGATTTATTAAAGGCGTATTTCGCAAAATCAATCATATCATCGTAGATTTTTCCTGCTACTTTTTCACTAATTCCATTATTCACACATCCATTTACCCCTTCTTCCTTATTACCGAAGATGAAGTTTTGACGCTCTTTTTCCATTACATAAGCTTTCTTCTTTGACATTGCACGGCGAAGCAAATCACTTCTTCCTAATGTATATCCAGCTAAATCTCTTACAATCTGCATAACTTGTTCCTGATATACTATACATCCATACGTTGGCTTAAGAATCGGTTCAAGTTGTGGACAATCATATACGATACTTTCTTTATCGTTTTTTCCTTTTATGTACTTTGGAATAAAATCCATTGGTCCTGGACGATACAAGGAAATTCCGGCAATTATATCTTCAATATTTTGTGGTTTTAACTCCTTCATAAAAGACTTCATTCCAGCACTTTCTAGTTGAAATATACCCTCAGTCCTTCCTGATGCAATTAAATCGAATACTTTTTTTTCATTGTAGTCAATATTTTCAATACTGAAATCAGGATTTAACTTTCTCGCAAGTCTTTCTGCATTCTGTATTACTGTAAGGGTTCTAAGTCCAAGAAAATCCATCTTTAAAAGCCCAAGTTCCTCCAGTGTATTCATTGTAAATTGGGATACCAAAGTGCCCTCTGAGCCTCTTGATAATGGTACATATTCATCAACCGACTTCTGGCAAATGACAACGCCCGCAGCATGCATACTGGTATGACGAGGAAGCCCTTCCAAACGCAAACATTTATCTATCAAATCTTTTACTTGATCATCACCTTGATATAATTTTGAAAAATCACTGTTTAATTTCAAAGCTTTTTCAATTGTAATTCCTACTTCTTTGGGAATCATTTTCGCTATCGTATCCACCATTGCATATGGTAAGTCAAGGGCTCTACCTACATCCTTAATTACAGCTCTTGCAGCCATTGTTCCAAAGGTTACAATTTGAACGACTCTGTCTGATCCATATTTTCGAACCACATAATCTATAACTTCTTGCCTTCTTTCATAACAAAAGTCAATATCAATATCGGGCATAGATACACGTTCTGGATTAAGAAATCGTTCAAAAATCAAATTATATTTAATTGGATCAATATCGGTTATTTCTAAACAATAGGCTACAATACTGCCTGCCGCCGACCCTCTACCTGGGCCTACACTAATTCCATTACTCTTCGCATAATTAATAAAGTCCCACACAATAAGAAAATAGTCGACAAATCCCATTGAATGAATAACAGATAATTCATATTCTAGTCTCTCTTTTAATTCTACATTGAAGTTAGGATATCTCTTTTCTAAGCCATCAAAACATAAATGATTCAGATAGCTCCACGAATCAAAGCCTTCTGGGACTTCATATTGGGGAAGTTTTGTTACTCCAAATTCTATCTCCACATTACAACGGTCAGCAATTTTATACGTATTTTCAAGTGCTTCTGGTGCATAAGGAAATAATTCTGCCATCTCCTGCGGCGATTTGCAGTAGAATTGACCCCCTTCATACCTCATCCTATGTTCATCAGAAACCTTCTTACCTGTTTGAATACATAGCAAAATGTCATGTGCATCAACATCTGTATCATATGTATAGTGAATATCATTTGTGCATACTAACTCAATTCCTATTTCTTTACTCATTCTTACTAGTTGCTGATTCACTAATCTTTGATCTTCTATTCCATGATCTTGTAGTTCAAGGAAAAAGTTTCCTTTTCCAAATATATCTTGATAGCGAAGTGCTGCTTTAACACCTTCTTCATACATTCCTCTTGTAATATTTCTTTGAACTTCTCCTGCAAGGCAAGCACTTAGCGCAATAATACCTTCGCTATATTTTTTAAGCACTTCATAATCCACTCTTGGCTTATAATAAAACCCATCCACAAAACCTTTTGAAACTATTTTCATAAGGTTATTATAACCTTTATTATTTTCTGCAAGTAAAATTAGATGATAGTATCTATCATCACCAGGATTTATTTCTTTATCAAATCTCGATCCTGGTGAAACATAAACTTCGCAACCAAGAATAGGCTTAATTCCTATCTCCTTTGCCGCCTTATAGAAATCAATAACACCAAACATTACACCATGATCCGTAATTGCCATACTATCCATACCAAGTTCTTTGGCTCTAGCAACAAGCTCTTTTATCTTACTTGAGCCATCCAAAAGACTAAATTCCGTATGAACATGTAAATGTGTAAAATTCATTGTGTCACCTCTTTTTTGATAAATTTTTTAACAATTATTTTAATTGAATTATAAAATAACCATTAAAATATATAAAATAAATCTATGCATTGATAAAATATTAACACTCCATCGAGTCAACTATTGCAGCCCACTTACTTAAACCGAATATTCCCAGTTCCACTCAAATGGCAATATAACACTGAAACAACATTTTAATATTATCCAATAAAATTATTATATGATAACAAACCCAAAAAAGCAATCTCCCATTCAAAAAATCGACAAAAAAAGCCAGCGCCAAAAGCAATCACTATGCTTTTGGCGCTGACCCCTTCTTCAGGGCAGCTAATCTCCAAGGTAACTAACGCCAGCCAAAATCCCCTGGCGCACATGTAACCGGAATATGACTGTATCATAATCAATTATGCCGTATCCGTCTGAAAGTAGCGTTAATGTTTTCCACTACCCCCTCTTCAAGGTACCTAGCGCCAGCCAAAATCCCCCGGCGAACATGTAACCGGAATATGACTGTATCATAATCAATTATGCCGTATCCGGCTGAAAGTAGCGTTTATGTTTTTTCCAAGACTCAGATGAAAATGCAAACGAAGTGAGCCTTTTCATCATCCCTGAGGCTTGCAAAAAAACATGCTGCTTGAAGGAAAGGTAGGCATCATTGATTATGATACAGTCATATTCCTCAACACCCTCGCCAAATTTTGCCCTTACTTACCTTGCATCAAATATTTTTCTATATTTTCTATAGCAGCTTCTTCATCAGTTCCATCAGCTATTACTGTTATCTCTTCCCCAGCTTTTAATCCTAACGTCATCATACCCATAATGCTCTTCGCATTATATTTGCTTTCTTTGCTAATCACGTGGATTGCGCTCTCGTACTGACTTGCTAATTGAACTAGCATAGCAGTTGGTCTAGCATCGAGACCTGTTTGAATCCCAATATTAATGTTTGTTTTAATCATTTTATTAATCCTCCCTAGTATTTCTCAGATTTTCTGTCATTTCGCTTAATTTTCGGAGTCTGTGGTTCACACCTGACTTACCAACTGTTGGTGATAATAGCATACCCAAATCTTTTAAATTCATATCTGGATTCTCTAATCTTGCATTTGCAATATCACTAAGTCCTTGGCTTAATGAACTCAATCCAATTGAGTCTCTGATATACTCAATATCTCTGATTTGTTTTACTGACGCCTCAACTGTTTTGTGCAAATTAGCTGTTTCACAGTTAACTTGCCTGTTTACGGAATTGCGCATTTCTTTAAGAATTCTAACATTTTCGAGTTGCATTAGCGAAACATGTGCCTCCATAATATTTAGAATATCTACTATATGCGTTCCTTCCTTTATGTATACAACAAAATACTTTTTCCTTTGAATTATTTTTGATTCCACTTCAAAGGAATTGATTATATCTCTTAACTGCTCTGCTTTACAACGATTGTCACACACGATTTCAAAATGGTAAAATTTTTGTGGATCACTTATAGAACCCGATGCAAGGAACGCACCTCTAATAAATGTTCTTTTACAGCAAGTTTGTTGAATAATAAGTTGGTTAACCAGTTCATTTGTTTTTATCATTTTATTTAAGTCAAGCATTTTTAATGTCTGAAGAATTCTTGCAGAAAAATCCTCTTCAATTAAAATTGAGTATGTGTTACCTTTTTTGCAATCATCAAAACTATTAATTATATTTTCAGAATTTATATTAAATGTTTTCTTTAATAAAGTAAAGTACTTTCTTATAACTGACTCATTTTCAGTAGAAATTTTAATTACATAATTACCATTTGGTCTTTGTATAAATTGCCCACACATGGCTGTTATTGCTGCTATTTCGGCTATTTGGCAGTGCCTTGCACTGCTAATATGTTTCGAAAGCTCATTCTTTACTTCCGATGAAAATGACATATTACATTCTCCTTACTTCTTTGTAATTGCATCTCTGTCTATATCTCTATGCTCTAATTTCAGGCCATATTCCATACCTTTCATATGTTCCATCAAAGCATTTGCAAGAGTAACAGATCTATGTTTCCCACCTGTGCAGCCAATTGCAATGACAAGACTATTCTTACCTTCAATAATATAATTTGGAATCAGAAAGTCAAGCATATCTTCCAACTTAGCTAGAAAAACCACTGCTGGCTCAAATCCCATTACATATTCTTTAATTTCTTTGTCATTACCATTTAATTTTCTCAATCCATCAATATAATATGGATTAGGTAGGAATCTAACATCAAACACTAAATCTGCATCACTAGGCATTCCATATTTAAAACCAAATGATACGATTGAAATAAATAAATTACTATACTCTTTATTTGATACAAATATTTTTTCTAATTCCATTTTTAATTCTCTAGTAAGGAGATGGCTTGTATCTAAAATGTAATCAGCTTGTATTTTTAGAAACTCTAATTCTTCACGTTCCATTGCAATACCTTTATCAACTCGATCATCTTTCGCAAGAGGGTGAACTCTTCTTGTTTCCTTATACCGCTTCACTAAAACTTGATCACTTGCCTCAAGATATAAAATTTTATATTGATAATGACGAATAACCATCTGCTCAAGAATCTCTGTTAATTCGCCAAGCGCATGACCACTTCGAATATCAACTCCTAAAGCAATATTTGAATTACTGGAATCCTTAGCCGCTGCTAACTCAGCAAATTTCATAACAAGTGACATCGGCATATTATCAACACAATAATATCCTGCATCTTCGAGTACTCGTAATGCAGTCGTTTTTCCAGCTCCAGACATTCCTGTGACAATTACAATATTCATATAGCAATCCTTCCCCCAAGAAAATGATTCTTGGAAAATTCATCTCATATATTATATATCTCTTTTTAATCCTATTTGTCAAACCCTAATTTTTTAACTTCTAATTCGAGTTCCACTCCAAATTGCTCTTTAACCTTATTTTTCACATCATCTGTCAAGTTAATTATATCTTTAGCGGTAGCATTTCCGATATTCACAACAAATCCTGCGTGTTTTTTTGAGACTTGCGCTCCGCCCACTGTATACCCCACTAAATTTGCATCAGATATAAGTTTTCCTGCATAATACCCTTGTGGTCGTTTAAATATGCTGCCCGCACTTGGCAGTTCTAGCGGTTGTTTTTCTTTTCTGCGAACTGTAAAATCATTTAACTTGTTTTTTATCTCTTCTTGGTTACCCTTTTCTAACTCGAATTCTGCTTCTAATACAATATATTTTTCTTTTGCAATAATACTAGTTCTATATCCAAGCTCTAATTGTGAATTATTAAGTTTAACAATATTCCCATAAGCATCCATTAAACAAGCGTTTATAATTACATTTTTTATTTCACCATCATATGCACCTGCGTTCATCATAACGGCTCCACCAATTGTACCTGGTATTCCTGTTGCAAATTCAAATCCTGTGATACTTTTCTTCATTAGTTCATTTCCAAGGCGGCCAAGCATAACTCCTGCCTGCGCTTTTACAATTACCTTCTGTCCATTATTTGCATACTTAATTTCGTTAAATTTATCGTAAAGTTGTATTATGACACCTCTATAACCGTCATCACTTACTAGTAGATTGCTTCCATTTCCTATCACGAAATATGCAATTGTGTTCTGCACGCAGTAAGTAATGATTGCTTTTATTTGCTCTACGGTTCTTGGTGTCATGAAAAAATCGGCATTTCCACCAATTTTAAATGATGTGTGTTTTGACATTGGCTCATTTTCGGCCACATTTTCATCACCCACGATATTTACAAGATCGCTTAATATATCCTTCTTCATATTACTCCTAAAATATAATTTATATAATTATTATGAATCTTTTGATGAATCAATTACTAGTTTTGCAGCACCATACATTCCAGCATCATTGCCTAGCCTTGCTAAAACAATCTTTGTATCTTTACATGGATGAAATACATATTTTTTATAGTTAGCAGCTATTAAATCCACCAGATACTGCCCCGCAGCTGATACTCCGCCACCAATAACAAAACACTCTGGATCTATAATTCCAGCAACATTAGCCAATGCTAACCCTAAGTATTTCGTAATATATTCTACTACTTCAAATGCAACAATATCACCATTTTTAGCCTCATCAAATACGAGCTTTGCCGAGATTTCTTCTGCGCCTCTAAGTGTCGAAGGTTTGTCTGTTGCGATGAGGAATTTCTTTGCGACCCTTACAATTCCAGATGCTGAAGCAACTTGTTCTAAACAGCCCTTCTTACCACAATTACAGGTTTCAGTTTCATCATAAACAATCGGTATATGGCCTATTTCTCCTGCTGCACCATTAAATCCATTAATAGGTCTTCCATTCATGATAATTCCGCCACCGATACCCGTTCCAATTGTAACTAAAGCAATACTTGAAAATTCAGCTGCTCCGCCTTTCCAGTATTCTCCTAACGCTGCCATATTGGCATCATTTCCTACTTTTATTTTAAAATTTGTTTTTTTCTTCATGATGTCTTCAACGTCTGTAACATCCCATCCAAGATTGATACATTTGTTTACTACGCCATCATCTGTAACAGCTCCTGGAACACCTATTCCTACGCCGATAATATCCTTTATATCCAATGAATTTTTAACTATAACATTATTAATAAACGCTTCGATATTATCTAATATATAAATTCCATTTTCTTCTTTATTCGTTGGTATTTCGTGTTTTTCAATTAATGTTCCATCTAGTTGAAATAGGCCAATTTTAGTTGTCGTTCCACCTAAATCAACTCCAAAGCACTTCTTATTCATCCTCGTCCTCATCCTCCGTATTTCCTCTTGCGAGATTTTCTTGCACTCTTTTGTATAATTCTTGTGCAGCATTATATCCCATCTTCTTCTGTCTATGATTTACAGCTGCTGCTTCAACAATAACCGCAAGATTACGTCCTGGCCTAATTGGGAGAGAATGACACACTACCTTATTACCAAGATATTCTGTGTACTCTTCTTCAAGACCTAATCTATCATATTCTTTATTTTTATTCCAGTCTTCAAGCTTAATTACCATATCTATCTGCTGCGTTTCTTTAACGCTTTCAACACCAAAAAGTGTCTTAACATCTATAATTCCAATACCTCTAAGTTCGATAAAATATTTTGTAACTCCAGGGGCTGTACCTATCAGTGTTTCATCACTTACTTTTCTAATTTCAACGGCATCATCTGTAACAAGACGATGTCCACGTTTTATAAGTTCGAGAGCTGCTTCACTCTTTCCGATTCCACTCTCACCAGTAATTAAAACGCCTTCGCCATATACATCCACTAATACGCCATGGATTACAATGCATGGTGCCAACTGAACCTTAAGCCATCTAATAACTTCCGCCATAAATGAGGATGTTGATTTTTTAGATTTTAAAATTGGAATTGCATACTTAATTGCAATCTCAAGAAGTTCTTCTTCTGGTTCTAAATCTCTACAAAATACGATACATGGAATATTGCTCGATAAAAGCTGGGTATATCTCTCAATTCTTACCTCTTTTGACAAGGAAAGCAAATATGCCTGTTCAACATATCCAATAATCTGAATTCTATCATTATCGAAATGATCATAGAATCCTGCAAGCTGAAGAGCCGGTCTATTCACTTCTGGCTGATGAAGCCAAATTCCTTGTGCAGTAACCTGCGGAATTCTGTTTACTAATTGCATTTTTTCAATAACTTTGGTTAATTTTACTCTTTCTAAAGTTTTCATAGGAATTCTCCTTCTTCTATATTAATTATTTATTATTTATTATTATGTTATCTTGATGAGGGAATTAACCCTTAACTAAAATAAAAACCATATTCTGGATATAAAAAGCTTATCCTTGATATCAAAAACCATTCCTTAGATTTTAACACAATTATTCTTTTAATGGAAGAAGTTATATATTTTAGAAGCTACATTTTCATTTATTGTATCCGCCTCCATTAATTCACTAATTGAGGCATTTCTAATTGCATCGATTTCTAAAAAATGCTTCATTAAAGCCTTTCTTCTAGTAGGCCCTATACCCTCAATTCCATCAAGCACTGATTTTACCTGTGCCTTGCTTCTTAAGCTTCTGTGATATTCTATTGCGAATCTATGGGCTTCATCCTGAATTCTTGTAACTAATTTAAATCCTTCACTACTACGGTCAATTGGAATCTCAACATTATCAAAATACAATCCTCTAGTCCTATGGTTATCATCTTTTACCATACCACAAACCGGAATATTCAAGTGCAATTCATTGAGCACTGCCAATGCAATATTAACTTGTCCTCGACCACCATCCATCATTATTAAATCAGGATAAATATTAAAACCTGATCCTTGCACATTTTCTTCGCGCTCCTTGATTCCACGCAAAAATCTTCTCGTTAATACTTCTTGCATGCTCTTATAATCATCAGGACCTTTAACCGACTTGATTTTGAACTTTCTATAATCGTTACGACGAGGTTTCCCATCCTCAAATACCACCATCGATCCCACTGATTCAATACCACTTGTATTAGATATATCAAATGCTTCCACACGCTTAATTTTATCAATCGATAGAAAGTCTGCCACCTCTGCCATTGCACCGACTGTACGCTGATGTTCTCGTTTTATTTTCTCGCCATCTTGCGAAAGCACTAACTCGGCATTCTTATATGCAAGTTCAACTAACTTTTCTTTATCACCCTTTTTAGGCGCTACGATAGTGACCTTCTGACTAAGCCTATCACTAAGCCACTGACTTATAACTTGTGAATCTTCGATTTCCTCTTGCAACATAATAAGTGCAGGAATAAATGGAGTTCCACCGTAATACTGTTTCATAAATTCAGATATGATCTCACTTCTACTGTCCTTTGCTGCCACGCTCATATGAAAATGTTCTCTTCCTAGCAGTTTTCCTTCTCGTATAAAGAACACCTGAACCACTGCATAATCACCATCAATTGCACATGCAATAACATCCTTATCTTCCAAATCGTTTCCTGTGATTTTTTGCTTCTGCGCGACCTGCTTAACACTTGTTACCAAATCCCTATATTCCATTGCTTCTTCGTATTCCATTTTTTCTGAAGCTGCCTGCATTTTTTCTGTAAGTCCATTGAGAACTTCGGAATAGTTTCCATTTAGAAAATCAATCACTTTCTTAATTGACTCTCTATATTCTTCTTTTGAAATATATCCTTGGCATGGTGCACTACACTGTTTAATGTGATAATTTAGACATGGTCTTTTCTTTCCAATATCTTGAGGAAGGCATCTATTACAATTACGTATTTTATACAATTTACATAAAAGTTCTATTGAACTCTTAACCGCACCTGCACTGGTATATGGGCCGAAATACTTAGCCTTATCTTTCTTCATTGACCTTGCAAATAGCACCCTCGGAAAATCTTCATTGACTGTAACCTTAATAAAAGGATATGACTTATCGTCCTTGAGCATTGTATTATATTTGGGCCTGTGCTCCTTAATTAAATTGCATTCAAGAACAAGTGCTTCCAATTCAGAATCAGTAATAATATATTCAAAATAATCGACATTAGACACCATATGCTTAATCTTATCTGAAAGATTTCGGCTACTTTGAAAGTATTGCTTTACTCTATTCTTAAGACTAATTGCCTTACCAACATAAATGATCTTGTCCGTTTTGTCATGCATTATGTAAACACCAGGTTTACCTGGAAGTTTTTTTAATTCTTCTTGTATATCAAACATATAAACCCCCATCTACCCGAATTTTTGGCCTATGTAATTCCTATCTATTATAGATATATATTATTTGCATGGAATTATCAATCTATTTATTAAACTTTATTTAACATTTATGAAATCTATTTCGCAGAAAAAGTCCGAATCTTAAGATCCGGACTTTTTCTGAATATACAGTTACATTTATTGTTCTTCTTTAAATGGGTCTAATTCAGTGGTACCTAACTCTGGAGTTTCTTCAGGTGTTTCTATACCTTTAATTCTATTATAAATTTCCATAAACTGTTTACCAGAGATTGTCTCTTTTTCAAACAAGAATTCTGCAATCGCATCAAGCGCTGGTCTATTCTCACTAATAAGCGCTTTCGCCTCTAGGAAACATTTTTTCAAGAGATCTTTTACTTCTGAATCGACTTCAGCCGCTGTGCTATCGCTACAATTAAGTGCTGTTCTGCCATCTAGATATTTGTTTTCAACTGTTTCAAGAGACATCAATCCAAATTTATCGGACATACCATATTGCGTAATCATGGCTCTTGCAATTGAAGTAGCTTTTTCAATATCGTTTGACGCACCAGTTGTTACTGTATCAAATACGATTTCTTCTGCTGCTCTACCACCTAAAAATGTTACAAGTCTAGCCAAAAGTTCATCCTTACTCATAAGGTACTTTTCTTCTTCAGGCACTTGCATTACATAACCAAGTGATCCCATTGTTCTTGGTACAATTGTGATTTTTTGAATTGGTACAGCATTCTTTTTCAAAGCAGTAATCAGTGCATGGCCAACTTCGTGATAAGCAACGATACGTTTCTCTTCTTTTCCAAGAATTCTATCTTTCTTTTCTTTACCAGCGATTACAACTTCAACCGATTCGAATAAATCGTCCTGTGTTACAAATTTACGCCCGTTCTTTACTGCATTGATTGCAGCTTCATTGATCATGTTCGCAAGATCTGAACCAACTGCTCCTGATGTAGCAAGCGCAATCGCATCAAGATCAACTGAGTCATCCATAAGTACTCCTTTTGAATGAACTTTAAGCGTGTCTACACGACCCTTTAAATCAGGTTTATCTACAATAATTCTTCTATCTAAACGACCTGGACGAAGAAGTGCTTTATCCAGTACTTCTGGTCGGTTCGTTGCTGCTAATATAAACAGACCTTTTGATGTATCAAAACCATCCATCTCTGAAAGCAATTGATTGAGCGTTTGCTCTCTTTCATCATTACCGCCACCATATCTGGAATCTCTACTCTTACCAATTGCATCTATTTCATCTATAAATATGATACAAGGTGCAGTTTGCTGTGCCTGTTTAAACAAATCTCTTACTCTAGACGCACCAACACCAACAAACATCTCTACAAAATCAGAACCTGAAAGTGAGAAAAATGGTACTTTCGCTTCACCTGCTACTGCTTTTGCAAGAAGTGTTTTACCTGTTCCTGGAGGGCCTACTAAAAGAGCACCTTTGGGAAGTCTTGCACCAATATTTGAATATTTTTCTGGATTATGAAGAAAATCTACTATTTCATTCAAAGATTCCTTTGCTTCATCTTGACCCGCAACATCTTTAAATGTAACTCCCGTTTCCTTTTGAACGTATATTTTAGCATTGCTCTTTCCAACACCCATACCGCCCATCATACCTCCACCTTTTGATAACTTCTTGTAAACAAATCCAAATAGAAGATAAATCAAAAGAAATGGCAATATATATACTAAGATAAAATCGATGAGGGAAGAATTTTTATTTGGGATTTGACCGCCCCATTCAACTCCTTTATCCTTTAACAGCTGGATCATTTCAGGGTCATCTATTTTACCAGTATAATAAGTATAACTAATACCGCTAATTGAAGTTTCCTGATCCTTTGGCTCAATTAAAATTCTATCAGCTTCATAGGTCACCTTACTAACTTCATCATTGTTTACCATACTAGCGAATTTATCGTATGTAATCTCCTTATATGTTGCATCTTTCACCATACTATTAAGCATACTAATACCCATAAATATAAATAATGCTGCAATCATAAGAATAACTATAGTTTGGTTAAATTTGGGCTGTTTTCCATCTTTATTACCATTATTATTTTTATTTTTATTATTGTTATTATTATTATTGTTATTGTTTTCCATCAAGTCACCTCTCTCTTACTTTCATATTTGTGCAATTTCGAACAACACTGATTTCATTATAGAGATAATTAAAAATAAAATCAATATAATAAACACCAAAAGTGTACGTATTTATAATAATTTTATACATTTTCTATAATATATGGATATTGTTTTCACATTATATAAATTTTACTTCTACATTTTGGTTATATTTTTTGTAAATTCTTGTGGAAATAACATGTCATTCGTTGTATAATATATAAATTAGTTTAAAAAATAAGGAGGTACATCATGCCCGTAAAGTACGTATTTGTTACAGGTGGCGTCGTTTCAGGTTTAGGCAAAGGTATTACGGCCGCTTCACTTGGTCGTTTACTGAAGTCTCGTGGTTTTTCAGTCACAATGCAAAAGTTTGATCCCTATATTAACATAGATCCCGGTACTATGAACCCAATTCAACACGGTGAAGTATTTGTAACCGATGATGGAGCAGAAACTGATCTTGATCTCGGACACTATGAGCGATTCATTGATGAAAGTCTTAACAAAAACTCAAATGTAACAACTGGTAAAATCTATTGGTCTGTTCTTTCAAAAGAACGTCGCGGAGATTTTAGTGGAGGAACTGTTCAAGTAATTCCTCACATAACAAATGAAATCAAAGGCCGTTTCTTTAGAGATTACTCATCCGAAGAGACTAAAATTGCAATTATAGAAGTTGGTGGTACAGTCGGTGATATCGAAAGTCAGCCTTTCCTTGAATCTATTCGTCAATTTCAGCATGAAGTTGGCAGAGAGAATGCTATTTTAATTCACGTAACTCTTATTCCATACTTGAAATCTTCAGGCGAGATGAAAACCAAGCCAACCCAGGCAAGCGTTAAAGAGCTTCAGGGCATGGGTATTCAGCCAGACATTATCGTTTGTCGCTCAGAGCAACCACTTCAACACGGAATCAAAGATAAAATCGCATTATTTTGTAATGTCCCTAAATCACAGGTTCTTCAAAATCTTGACGTTGATATTTTATATGAAGCACCACTGGCTATGGAAAAAGAAAATTTAGCACAAGTTGCTTGTAAATGTCTGAATCTCGAGTGTCCATCACCTGACCTTGATGAATGGCGTGCAATGTGTACTGCTTGGAAAAATCCAAAGCACTCAATTAGTATAGCTTTAGTTGGAAAATATATTCAATTACATGATGCTTATCTGAGTGTTGTTGAATCTTTAAAACATGGCGGTGTTGCTAATTCTTGTGATGTCAACATTAAGTGGGTTGATTCAGAGTTAGTGACTGCTGAAAATGCTGCTGAATTATTAGGAGATGTTGATGGTATCTTAGTTCCTGGTGGTTTTGGTGATAGAGGTGTCGAAGGCAAGATTCAGGCAATCCGATATGCAAGAGAACAAAAAGTTCCATTCTTAGGTTTATGCCTTGGTATGCAGTTGGCAATCGTTGAGTTTTCTCGTGATGTTATCGGCTATGCCGATGCTCACAGTGTTGAACTTAAGCCAGAGACAACACATCCAGTCATTCACCTTATGCCAGACCAAGAAGGAATAGATGATATTGGAGGAACTTTAAGACTTGGTTCATATCCTTGCGTACTTGACAAAACTTCTAAAGCCTTTGAGGTATATGGAACAGCAACAATAAAAGAAAGACATCGTCATCGTTATGAAGTCAACAACGACTACAGAAATGTACTTTCAGAAAATGGAATGAAACTTTCCGGTCTTTCACCTGATGGAAGAATTGTTGAAATGATTGAATTAATAGACCATCCATGGTTTTTAGCAACACAAGCTCATCCAGAATTTAAATCAAGACCAAATAGGCCACATCCTTTGTTTAAGGGATTCATAGCAGCTGCACTTAAGAATAAGGAAGATTGAGTGGGATGTTAGCGAGAACGGGCGAAAAAACGTAAATATGTCCTCATGTTCGCTATTGCCTCTACAACCATATGAGATTGTTTCCATTCGGTTCGACACAAAAAGATGTGTCAACCGCCTGGATACAATCTCATATGGTTGTAACGGCAAATGCGGACAATCGAGGACATTTTTACGTTTTTTCTTGGTTCCATCGCTAAGGACTTCAGTCAATCTTTGCGCGCAAAAAAACCGTTCATAGGAAGATAGTTTCTCCCGGTTAGGCGGTTTTCGCTCTTTCCCGCGTGAATTTCGGCTACGATCGAGTAGAAAAACTGGGTATATGTCCTCTATTGTCCGCATTTGCCGTTACAGCCATACGCGATTGTCTGCAGGCGGTTGACACATCTTTTTGTGTCAAACCGAATGCAGACAATCGCGTACGGCTGTAGAGGCAATAGCGAACAGGAGGACATATACCCGGTTTTTCGTCCGTCCATCACCAAAATTCATCCCATCTTGACCATCTGAAAGAACACGTTTCTAACCATCTGCGTCATTGCTTTCCTCGTATCCTTCGACATCCCTTTTATTCCAATTAATATCCCAAATGCTACTCTTCTCCAATTTGATACAAACTCATTTGCGGTTCTTATTTTATTTTTGATAATGATTCTATATATGATATCAACAAGTCTTTTTCTTTCATCATCACTAATATTTTCAATCAAAGTATTCAGCAAACTGTTTAATTGAACGGAATCTTCCCTCAAATTATCCAGATATACAAAATCACCATTTTCAACTACCCACGAAAAAGCATCATGTTGTAGAATTCCTTTTACACTACTTTCTACAATAAAATAGTTTTTTTCTTGTAATAGTAACATTCCTACTATTGATGAATTGGGAACATATTTTAGGATTCTATCGACTACACGCAAGTATCCCTCTTGTGTATGAATATCTTCCTTAAATCCTGGTGCATCAAAAGAATAGATTGCAACAATTCTATTCTGCACCTTTTCATCCGCATATGTCGCACTATATATCGCTAAATTTCCGCCCTTAGAATGTCCGCCTAAATATATTTTCCCATTCGTTTGTTTTGAAATATAATCAATATATATAGATGCTGCCCTTTGAGATGGAATTATAGATATATAGGACATATTAAAATTTTCTTTCCAACCGACAAATGAGTTGTCAGTTCCTCTATAAGCTATAAATGCACTATCCTCAAAAAATACCGTAATGGCAGAAAATTGTTTTTCCTCTTTTTCATCATGTTCATTCACATAGTAATTTAATTGAATACTACCAAATCTCTTACTTTGCAACATCGCTTGAAATAATTCTTCACTTTTCAAGGGATCAAATGTATCTAAAAACATCTCCTCATAATTACTGGATTTAGACAAATCAACTATCGTTACATTTTCTGATTCAGCACTAACAGATGGTACCAACTTGCCAAAATCAAAATAAGCAAAACATGCAAGAACCAAGCCATCAACAGCTTCAAATGGTTTTTCTTTAAAATTTACTGATTGAAATTCGTTAACATAATCAATTATATTACCCATTATTTTGCTCCTTCGCTGTTTGATTGTAATAACTCATATCTATACTATACAAATAAGGATATTGATGTGTCATAAACCCATATAGCTTTATATATATGTTTACAAAGCTGTAAAAAAATGGCACAATATATTTTATGAGGCTATAAAGCAGTAGTATATTATAAGTATGAAAGATATTTCATCTTTCATACACAAGAATGTTGAAAATTTAAAATGAATAGAAAATTTTTAAAATAGTATTGAAATGAGGGAAATTATGATTCAGGTAAATAGTATATGTAAAAACTACGGTAAAAATCATATTCTTAATGGCGCAACTTTTAATGCAAAAAAGGGTGAATACATAGCAATTGTTGGTGCGAATGGATGTGGAAAATCAACTTTACTCGGTATTCTTTCCGGTTCTAGGAAATCAACTTCAGGAAGTATCTTATATGATGGAAAAGATCCGATTAAAAATCCGAAGTTATTTTCTGACTATGTAGGCTATGTGCCGCAAGACAACCCTCTAATGGATAAGTTATCTGTGCTTGATAATCTTCGTTTCTGGTATTGTGAAAGTACAAGAAATCTAGATGAAGATTTAAAAACTGGTGTTCCAGCTAGATTTGGTCTTGATTCTTATAAAAATTATCCTGTTGAAAAATTATCAGGTGGTATGAGAAAACGTTTGAGCATTGCTTGTGCTCTTGCAAAAAGCCCGCCGATTCTTATCCTAGATGAACCAGGCGCCTCCCTTGATATTATTTGCAAAGAAGATATTAAATATTATTTAAAAACATATATTAAAAATGGCGGTACAGTAATTATTACAAGCCATGAAGAAGCTGAACTAGATTTTTGCACCCGTATGTATCTTTTGCAAAACGGCATCCTCACTGAGCTTTTAGATAAGCCAGTTGGTCAAAAATTAATGGAAAGGATGATTGCAATTCATGGCTAAATACCTTTTATTATTATGGTTTCAAATAAAAGCCGCATTCAAATCTCTTCCAAAACTAATTTGTGCGACCCTAATATTTGCATCACTTGTTGTACTGATAGGATTTTGTGGAACGAAACTGTTAACCAACAGTAAAAGCAGTAGCAAGATGGACATTGCCGTAGTGCTTCCTCCCGATGGTGACGCATACACATCCCTTGCTTTTTCATTTTTATCAGAAATCGAGACAGTAAAAAATGTTTGCACTTTTAAAGAAATGAGCAAAGAATCTGCGTATGAAGGTCTAAAAAATGGTAGTATCTATGCCATAATATTAGTTCCTGATAATTTTATTAATCACATTATTGATGGGACAAATACACCCGCAAATATTATTTTTCCTAGAAGTGGAATCGGCACAAAATCAATGCTGTTTCGGACTCTTGTGAATTCTGGAGTTACCGATATTGGTGCTGCTCAAGCTGGAATTTATGCAGTTGATGATGTTTGTAATTATTACAAAATCAAAGATGGCGTAGAGAAATCAGAAGATTTTTTGAATAAGGCATATTTTTCATATGCGCTAGATAGAAGTGTATATTTTAAAACAAATACTATTTCTGCAACTGGTAATCTAACAATTATTCAATTTTATATATGTTCTGGAATTGTACTTCTCCTTTTACTTAGTGGAATCTCTTGCTCTGATTTGTTAAAGCGAGAAACTAGTGCACTCAGTATTTCCTTGAAAAGGCGCAGAATTCCAATTTTTTTGCTGTTTTTATTTAAAATTGTAGGTGTAACTTTGGTGTTTTTTACCATGCTAATATTTGCATATATGATGACAGCCCTCGCCCAAATAAGATTTCCAGCGATTAGCAATGTTCTTGTTTATATTAATTTCACTTCTTTTATTAGCTTATTTTTACTAATATTTGGTGTGTTTTCAATGATTCTTTTCATTTTTCAATTTGCGAACAGTCAGTCTTTAGGCGTGTTATTACTATTTACACTGTCTACATTAATGCTATTTATCTCAGGCGGATTTATTCCAAGCTCACTTCTTCCAGAAATAGTACAAAAAATTGGCGTATTTTTGCCAACCACCTATTTCATCAAACTTTGTGGAGAAATCATTACGAATACTACAACCCTTGGGACTTTTATAATAAATGTAGGATTTTCAGGGCTTTTTATTGGTGGTGCCGCATTTTTTGACCATGTTCAACAAAATCGATTATAGAATGGAGGCTAATTTAAAGATATGAATAAAATAATTTTATGGTTTTTCCTTTTAGTAAAAAGACAGTTGAAAAATATCGTTTTGCTAATATTCTTGATTGGGCTTCCGTTATGTGCCTTTATTATTAGTCACATTCCTAAAGCCTTAGAAAGTGAAGCCCCTCGCATAGGAATCGTTCTTTTAGATCTGGACTCAACCTCAGTAGACACTGCTAACTCACTGATTAGTGACAGTTCTGTTTTAGAATTTTATACATGTGATTCCTCTGAAGAGCTCTACCGAAGTATTGAAAACGGAGATACGGACTGTGGATATATTTTCTCCAAAGATCTTACCAACCAGCTAGACAGCAAGTCCTACAAAGGATGTATCACGCTCATAAAGAACTCATCTGAATTTATATCTTCACTTTCTAATGAGATATTATTTTCTGCACTTTTTCGTGTCTATGGTAAAAACATTGCAACGAATTACATAAATGAAAGCACACTTTTCTCTTCTATTAAATCGAGCGCAATTAAAATGACTAATGAGAAATATGATTACTATGTTAATGGTGCTGCAACTTTTCACATTGATTATAATACGCTCTCAGATAATGGAGACACCAATAGCCTCAGTGAAATAAAAGTCGAAAAATCTAGTTTTCCGATACGAGGAATTCTATCGATTTTAATATTTGTAGCAGGATTATTTGGATGTGTGCAATGGTTAAAGGACTCTGAAAATGGTGTTTTTGCGCCAATGAGCTACTCATTTCAGCGAATTAGCAGGATTTTATATATCGTGATCCCAACACTTTTGTTTGCTATTTCATCACTGCTTACAATATATCTTGCTAATGTTCAAGTATCACTTTGGGTAGAATTAAAATCTATGATTTTATATATTTTACTAATTATTGTGTTTTGTTCACTTCTTTCCTATATCATTCGAAAAAGTTCACTAATGATTTCGCTAATACCTGTATTTATCATTGGAAGTCTAGTATTGTGCCCTGTTTTTATAAATATCGCGGCATTTTTACCAGTTGCAAATATACTAAACAAGCTATTTTTACCTTATTATTATCTTATGTGGGTTGCATAGGCAAACTGGCTATTGTATAGTTTTGAATAAAATCCATTTTCTTGAATTAATGATTTATGGTCACCCTTTTCAATGATATTTCCATCCTTCATTACAAGGATTATATCAGCGCTTTCTATCGTCGATAGTCTATGTGCAACAATAAAGCTAGTACGGCCTTTCATCATTTTCGCAAAAGCTTCTTGTATCTTAATTTCTGTACGTGTATCAATTGAAGATGTTGCTTCATCTAATATAAGCATTGGTGGAAGACACAGCATCACTCTAGCGATACATAGGAGCTGTTTTTGTCCTTGTGATAGGTTTCCCCCATCTTCTGAAATAAATGTATTGTAACCGTCTTTCAAACGCTTGATAAAGCTGTGTGCATGAGATGCTTTTGCTGCCTCAATTACTTCTTTATCTGTTGCATTTGGTTTACCCATTACAATATTATCTCTAATTGTTCCAGTCTTTAACCAAGTATCCTGAAGAACCATCCCATAACTTTTTCTAAGACTATTTCTGGTTATTTCTTTGATATTTTTACCACTTACATTAATTTCACCACTACTAACATCATAGAAACGCATGAGTAGATTAATGATTGTTGTCTTTCCACAACCCGTTGGTCCAACAATTGCTACTCTTTGACCTTTTTTTACATGAAGATTAAAATTTTCTATTAATTTATAGTCAGGATTATACGAAAAATATACATCATTTAACTCTACAATTCCATTAACATTTTCCATATTAATTGCGTTATTGGGCTCTGCCGTTTGTGGTTCTTCTTCTATTAATTCAAATATTCTATTCGCACATGCCAATGCATTTTGAAGTTCTGTAATTACACCTGATATTTCATTAAATGGCTTTGTGTACTGGTTTGCATAACTAAGAAAACAGGAAAGCTGTCCTACGCTCAAGCTGCCCGAAACAACCGCAAACGCTCCTGTGATACCAACTCCTGCATATACAATACTATTTACAAATCTAGTTGCCGGATTCGTTATTGATGAGAAGAAAATGGCTCGAAGCGAGTATTTTTGAAGTCGGCTATTGATTTCATCAAATTTCTCTTCTGTTTCAGGTTCATGTCCAAATGCTTGAACAACTTTTTGATTTTCTATCATTTCATCAATTAAAGCAGTCTGTTCGCCTCTGGTTTCTGATTGAAGCTTGAACATCTTGAATGTTTTCTTGGCAATATAACTAGCCACAAATAGTGAAACGGGCGTGATGCAGACAACTACCGCTGTAATCCCACCATTTATTGTTAGCATAAATCCCAACGTCCCCAAAATTGTAATAACTCCTGTAAATAGTTGCGTAAACCCCATTAAAAGTCCATCTGCAAACTGATCAACATCTGCAACGACACGACTTACTATCTCCCCATAGGAATGTCCATCAATATATTTCAAAGGTAAAATTTCTATCTTTTTAAATGCTTCCTCACGAAGATCTCTAATTACATTGTATGCTATTTTATTATTGCTTATATTCATAACCCATTGTGAAATTGCGGTTATTCCGATTACAATCGCAATTTGCAACAGGATATTAAATACGAAATCAAATTCTACCTGCCCTGGTTTTATAATGGAGTCAATTGCTCTTCCTATAAGAATTGGAACATACAACGTGGAGGCAACTGTAACTGCTGCCGAAATAATTGAAAGTATAATGTATAACCAATACTTTTTGATTCTTTTAAGAACCTTGCTTATCGTTTTTTTCTGTACTTCTTTTGGTTTTACTATATGATTTTGCATTTATTTCACCTCCACTTCTGAATTACTTGTATGATGTACTTGAGAAAAATATATTTCCTGATATACATCACAATTTTTAATCAACTCATTATGGGTTCCTATTCCGACCACACTACCATCATCTAATACAATTATCTGGTCTGCCTGCTGAATCGAAGATGCTCTTTGCGATACAATAAAGACAGTTGGTGCATAATTCATCTCTTGAATTGCCTTACGAAGGTTTGCATCTGTTGCAAAATCAAGTGCAGAAGCACTGTCATCTAAAATCAATATTTCTGGATCTTTAATGATTGCTCTTGCAATTGTAAGTCTTTGTTTTTGGCCACCTGATAGGTTCTTACCACCTTGGTCAACAAATGATTCAAGTCCCTCTGACTTTTTATCAACAAATTCTTTTGCCTGCGAAATTATTAAGGCTTGATTTATTTCATCCTCTGTCGCATCCTTGTTTCCCCAAAGGAGATTTTCTCTAATTGTACCCTTAAACAGAACTGCCTTTTGCATTACAACTCCAATTTTATCTCTAAGTTCCTCTAATGAATATTCTTTTACATCTATTCCATTAATCAAAACAGCACCATTTGTTGCATCATAAAACCTTGGAATCAAATTCACAATTGAAGATTTTCCAGAACCAGTTCCACCAATAATACCAACTGTTTGTCCACTTTTTATTTTGAAATTAAGATCCGTAAGTGATTCCTCACCCGCATTTTTATAAGTAAGACTTACATGTTTAAATTCTACTGAAACGAAGTCTAGCTGGCGCCTACTTACGTTCTTAGTCTCAACCACACGATTTCCCGTGATTAAGTTCTCATTTCTCACTACAGTTTTGCTATCATCTTTACTTACACGCTTAATTTCTTCATTGTTAGTTTCTTCATTGTTAGTTTCTTCATTGTTAGTTTCTTCATATTTAGTTTTCATGCTAGATTCAATTTCGAATATATCTTCAATACGATTAGCACATGCTAACGCCTTGGTTACTGTAATAATTAAATTTGCCAGTTTCACTAATTCCACAAGAATCTGTGACATATAGCTTACCAATGCAATCAATTGTCCCTGCGTTATATTACCAGCCTCTACTTTTAGTGCTCCATGCCAAATCAGCGCTATAATTGCTACATTTATAATGACATAGGTAATTGGATTCATTAACCCAGAAATTTTACCAACATATTTCTGAATATTTGTAAGGGTTTGATTGCTATCTTGGAAATGCTTTATTTCATTTTTTTCGTTGCCAAATGCTCTGATTACTCTGGCTCCAGTAAGATTCTGCCTAGTAATTCCAAGTACCTTATCAAGATTTGCTTGCACTTTTTTGTACATTGGCATACTAATAAACATAATACCAAATACTACAATTGAAAGAATTGGAATTGTGATAACAAATATAAATGCTTCTCCTGCATTAATTGTAAACGCCATTATCATTGCTCCAAACACAATAAATGGTGAACGAAGAAACAATCTAAGCACTAGATTTACGCCAGCTTGCACTTGATTCACATCACTTGTCATCCTTGTAATTAATGTTGAGGTTCCAATTGTATCCATTTCTGTAAATGAAAGATTTTGAATGTGATGAAATAGTTCGTGTCTCAATTTTGTTGAAAATCCAACTGCTGCTTTCGCCGCAAAAAACTGAGCGGATATTGAACATACAAGCCCAATAATAGCAAGTGCTACCATTAGTGTGCACATTTTTACAATATAGCCCTTATCTCCATTTGCAATTCCATTATCTATAATCAATGCCATAACAAGTGGCACAAATAATTCAAACAATGCTTCAAGCATCTTAAATAATGGTGCTAAGATACTTTCCTTTTTATAATCTTTTAAATAAACTAATAAATGTCTCATTTTTCTCCATCCCTGTGGTTACTTTTGCAAGAGTGTCTTCTTCTTTTGGTAAATTATATTTGCCTACGAATTTTGCTACACTGTGTTTTATATTACCACAGAATTATTTGAATTGTATAGTGTTTCACAAACTTGCTACAAAAAAAAGAGTTGCACACTAAAGTTCATGTGACAACACTTTTTAAATAATTATCTAATCTATTCCATCTTATTTAATATATCATCCAATATATCTGAAGCATCTTCAATACAACCCTGACAGCTACGAAGTACTTGATTCGTCTCTATCCCCTTTAGATCCTTACACACAATTGCTTTATTCTTATTCTTAAAGGTTTCCACTAATTCTTTAGATAACTGATATGTCTTTCCCTTAGAATTAGGTGCTTCTAAATTAGCCGTACTATTTTTGAAGCCAAGGATAGTTATTGCTCCCGTAATCGCTCCGCATGTACCTTCCATACATCCCATTCCAAGACCAAGACCTTCTGTCATTTTAAATGCAGTTTCTTCATCTACTCCAACTACATCACAGTAGGCACAAGCAATGGCCTGACCACAATTATATCCTTTTTTATGATTCTCTATCGCTTTATGTTTTCTATCTTCCAAACTTACGCCTCCTAGCTATCTTACTTATTATTTACCCATGCCAAATAAAATATTCGCAATCACCATTGATACATTATTATCAGATTAACTTCTTCAATCCCTGCTTATCTATGATTTTCACGCTTCCTCTTTTCAGAACAATAAATCCTTCTTCCGAGAAATATTTCATCATTCTAGTCACTACTTCACGGGCACTGCCTAGATGATTGGCAATTTGTTCATGTGTTATTTTTAGTGTATCTGTTTTTTCTAAATCCGATTGTATAATCAAAAAATGTGCTAACCGTTTATCAAAGCTCTTAACAAGCATTTCTTCTAATACCCACATTACATCTGACATTCTAGAACTCACCACTTCGTTTGTGAAATTCGCAACTGCAATGTTTTTTTCGGATATCTGGCTATAAAGAGACGATGGGATTAGAATTGTCTCGACATCTGTTTCTGCTGATATCCATATATCAAAGCTTATGTTTCTCATCATACATGATGCTGAAAATATGCATAATTCTTTCTCCACCAATCGAAATAATGTAATTTCTTTTCCTTCTTCCGTCACAATATAAGCTCTAATTCTACCTGATCGTATTAAAAATAAACCAACGCAATCTTCACTTCCTGCATGTAAGATCGTTCCCGTTAGATAATTTTTATCAATTGCTCTCTGACTCAACATCGCTTTTTGTTCATTTTGTAGTTTATTCCAAAATGGTAACATTTCCTCTAATTCTTGTTCTAATTTAGATGTCATATTTGCTCACATTTCTGCGCATATTTCAACGCATCGCTGGTTTGTGCAATTGCTTACTGGTTATTGGTTAATGGTTATTGGTTAATGGTTAATGGTTATTTTTCAGCAATCTTCAAATCATTTTCAAGAATATGTTCAACCAACCAATTATTTATAAATTCAAGAATATCCATACAAGCTTCTTTTTGATCTGCATCAATCTTATCTGGATTATAAGAACTCATCTTTTCAACAAATTCAGCATGCTGAATCTTCTGTGTAAACATTCTTTTGTAATTAATCTTCTCCATATAAGCTTCTTCATCTGCAAAATGTTTTTTTGCATAATCTTTTAACTCACCGACAACTTCAAGAATATAGTCATATTTGTCTGGAATAAATTGATCATTTAATAAATTATAAAGTTTATCGGCGATTTCAAATAGCTTTGTGTGCTCTTCATCAATCATTTCAATCCCTGTTAGATATTCATTCTTCATTTCGTACATAATAAATTCCTCCATTTGGTATATAATCTATGTTATAGAAACTTGTAAGTTCTTATAACTAATTTATTCGAATTATATCATAAGATAGCGCGTACTGTACACAATGATTTTTTGTATTAGTATAATAGTTTTATGTAATAATATATTATTTTTATGTAGTAGCAAAATATTTTTATAGTAGTATAATATTACAAATTTTGCTATAATAACATTATTATCACTTAAATAGGAAAGGGAGGATTATTATATGATTGAAATATTCAAAACAATAGATGGTAATATTCAAAAATTAGACGAAATCACAACTAATTCGTGGATATGTGCTACACATCCTACTCCTGAGGAAATACTTCATATTTCAGAACGTTGTGACATTGATCTAAACGATGTAAAAGCTTCTTTAGATATTGAAGAAGCATCTCGTATTGAACGTACTGATAACTACACCCTTATACTGGTTGATATACCTAGTCGTGAGATTCGTAATGGCAATGATGCCTATACAACAATCCCCTTATCAATTATTTTATCTAAAGATGTAATTATCACTGTATGCACGGAAGACTCTATTGTTCTTAGCCACTTCAAAGCTGGAAAACACAAGGATTTTAACACAAGTAAACGAACCCGATTTATATATCATATTCTCTATAGCAATACTTCCGTCTACCTGAATTGTCTTCGTAATATTGATAAATCAAGAGAAGACATTGAAGCCAGATTGCATAAAGGTACTAAAAATATCGATCTAATTGAGTTACACGAATTAGAATCCGATCTTGTATACTTTGCAACTTCACTACGTGTGAATGGTGTTGTATTAGACAAATTAACTCGTTACGGCAAAATCGAACATTACGCTGAAGATCAAGAACTTCTAAGTGACGTTATTATAGAAAATAAACAGGCCATCGAAATGGCCAATATTTATCGCGATATTTTAAATGGTACTAGAGAGCTTTTTGCCTCTATAATCGATAATTCATTGAATCAAGTCATGAAAGGATTAACCTCCATTACGATTATAATGGCGATTCCTACTATTATTTCAGGAATATATGGTATGAATGTTAATACAGACGGAATGCCATTTTCAGATAGTTCCTTTGGGTTTGCTATGATTTGTACAATCACTTTGGTTACTTGTGCTATTTCAGCCTTTGTATTAAAAAAGAAAGGGCTATTTTGATTTAACCAGATTTTGAATATTATAATATTTTTAAGGGAGGCCCATTTGAGCTTCCCTTAATTTTTATCTTTATTAATACTCTCCAAACCAACGTGGAGATTTTTTCTCAATCGCTTCACCTTGAAGTAAACTCTCTTTCGCATCAAGGATTCTCTGATTCGAACTTCCACGATATATCAATGAAAGATTTCTAAGACCTAGAATAAAAGGCCCATCGATTAGGACATCAATATTTTGTAGCAAGTCTTTTTGTTCTTTTGTACCGTTCACAAGCTGTTCAAATGTATATCCAGAATAGCTAGCAACTTCATATCCTTCTTTTTTTAAAAGCTTTGCAAGTTTTGCAAATCCTGCTGCTTGGTCAAATGGCTCACCACCTGAAAAAGTAACGCCCTTTACCAATGGATTCGCCTTAGCCATCTGCACAATTTGTTGCTCTTCCATTTCAGTTCCGCCACAAAATTCCCAAGTATCGGGATTATGGCATCCCTCGCAGTGATGACTACATCCTTGGCAAAATACTGTCAGCCGAATGCCCGGCCCATCTACGATACTATCATCCACTAAGCCTGCAAGATTAAGCACTTAATTTTCCAGGACCATGCTTTACACGGTCCTTTTCTTCTGCCTTCTTTGCATCATTCCATTTGTCCATGGTTCCTACTAGATAACCTGTAATTCTTCTTATTCTTTCAAATCCAACTTCTTCACCTATTTTTTGATTTTTTAATTGTTCCATAATATTTCTCCTTTTGTTATATGTATTATTTTGTAACTATAGAATATATTTCTATTGTTAATTGTGTCCGTAAAACTGAGCCATCTCTGGGTACATCTTTTGTAATTCGCCTAATTTTTCGGGAGCAATGGATTCTCCTTCGTGACGTCCACACCTTGGGCATACATCATCAATAACGCCTACATAGCCACATACAGGGTCTCTGTCTACAGGATGGTTTACACTTCCATAACCAATTCCTAAATCATGCATACAGCGTATAACGCCTTCAAATGCTTCTACGTTTTTAGAAGTATCTCCATCTAATTCAACATAGCTAATATGACCTGCATTTGTTAATGCATGGTATGGTGCTTCTTTCCTTAGCTTATCATATGCTGAAATGTGATACCACACTGGAATATGAAAACTATTTGTATAATATTCACGATCAGTAACACCGGAAATAGAGCCGAAACGTTTCTTATCCATTTTAACAAAACGTCCTGATAATCCTTCTGCTGGAGTTGCAAGCAATGTAATGTTCATTTGTAGTTCTTTCGATTTTGCATCTGCATATTCACGCATATAACGTACAATCTGCAACCCTTTTTCCTGGATTTCATCACTTTCTCCATGATTATGACCATACAAAGCAGTTAATGTTTCTGCAAGTCCAATAAATCCTATAGACAACGTTCCATGTTTCAGCACTTCCCTTACTTCATCTGTAGGGCCTAACTTATCAGAATCCAGCCATATACCCTGGCCCATTAAAAATGGATAGTTATATACTTTTTTCTTTGCCTGTATCTCAAATCGGTCAAGTAATTGGTTTGTAACAAGTTCTAACATTTGATCTAATTTTTTATAAAAAAGATTCTCATCGTGATTACTTTCAATTGCAATCCTTGGTAAATTAATTGATGTAAATGATAGATTTCCTCTTGAATAAGCAGTCTGTCTATCAGTATCATATACATTTCCCATAACTCTTGTACGGCATCCCATTGTCGCAACTTCAGTTTCTGGATGACCAGCCTTATAATATTGAAGATTAAATGGAGAATCTAGGAATATATAATTAGGGAAAAGTCTCTTTGCACTTACCTTACAACTCAAGCGAAACAAATCATAATTAGGATCTTCTTCGTTATAATTTACTCCTTCTTTCACTTTAAATATGTGAATTGGGAAAATACATGTTTCACCATGTCCCAAACCTGCATCAGTAGCAAGAAGTATATTTTTTATGACCATTCTGCCTTCATTTGATGTATCCGTTCCATAATTAATGGAGGAAAAAGGTGTCTGCGCGCCAGCACGACTATGCATCGTATTTAAATTATGTACAAAACTTTCCATTGCTTGGTAAGTTTCTTTATCAATGGCTTCAATTGCACGTTTTCTTGAAACAGCTACTATATGCTCTGCATTTTTAGCCTCAATATTCTTCTTACTGATAATCTCATCTACCAATACCTTATCAAATGCTACCACGTTATCATTCATACGTGCGTAACTACCTGTTGTAGTTTTAGCAGTATCTGTTATTTCTTGTACAAACTGGCTTTCATCCTCTGTAAATAATGTGTCTTCCAATATCTCTCTGATTTTACCTTTATATATCTTTACAAAAGACTTCGCAACACCTTGTGCCATACCATAATCAAAATTAGGAATGCTTTGTCCGCCATGCTGATCATTTTGATTAGATTGAATTGCAATTGCTGCCAATGCTGCGTAGCTTTGAATTGCCTGTGGTTCACGAATGAATCCGTGTCCTGTTGAAAATCCATCTTTAAATAATCTCACAATATCAATCTGCGTACAGGTTGTTGTCAAAGAATAAAAATCGAAGTCATGGATATGTATATCACCTTCACGATGCGCTTTTGCCTGCTCAGGTGTCAACAAATATGCTTCATTATATGCTTTTGCACCAGCAGTTCCTATTTGAAGCATGCTACCCATAGCCGTGTCACCATTTATATTGGCATTGTCTCTTTTTAGATCACTGTTTCGAGCATCTACCATAGTAATTTCATCAATTGTCTTCATTAGGCTGGTATTTGCTTCACGTATTCTACTGCGATTTGCACGATATAAAATATATGCTTTCGCCGCATCTTCAAAACCGTTTTTCATAAGTTCAAATTCAACTTTATCTTGAATCTGCTCAATTTGAGGTTGAAAATCTCCTGAACTTGCTTCTATATCTTTTGTTACAGTCTCAGTTATTCTTTTTGCATCATCAATTCCCCCAGATTTTGAAGCTTCTAATGATTTTAAAACTGCTTTTATAATTTTATTTTCGTCAAAAGGAGCAACCCTTCCGTCCCTTTTTACTACACTATTAATCATAAATAATTTTCCTCCCTATTGGTTGTTCATATATCACATTTCTCTTATATTGTGTCTTATATTATAATTCTATACCATATATTGTGTTTGTCAACTTGTATTTTCACGATAACCGACTTTTTTATAAGATTATGCCATTCTATGCACACCACTAAAAAGCAAAGATAACTAATCCTTATTATCTTTGCTTTACCTGATTTATTTAATATGTGTAAAAATTATCTTGGCAAAGAGACAATAAATTCACTGCCCTTGGTTAGTTCACTTTTTGTCGAAATGCTTCCACCATGTGAATCAACAATAGCCTTTACGACTGACAAGCCAATCCCTGAACCACCAGTGCTTCGATTACGTGATTTATCGACTCTATACAAATTATCAAAAATATTAGGTAAATCCTGCTCTGCGATTCCAATCCCTGTATCAGAAACAATAAGTTCCGCCTTGTTACTATATTTATTTACCGTAATCTTTATGCTTTCACCATTATCCGTATATTTGATTGCATTTGATAGCAAATTAACGATTACTTGAATAATTTTATCCTTATCACCATATATTTCACATTCCACTGTTTGCGTTACAAGACTAATATTTTTGGCCACGATGGATGGCTGAAAAGTTAGAACGATTTGATCTACAACCATTTTTAAATCAAACTTGGTCTTTTCGAGTAAAATGCTCTCATTTTCAATCTTAACAATTTTATCAATATCCGATATCATCCTTGTCAAACGCAAAATTTCTTCTCGGCAACTTTCAAGTCGCTGCGCATTCGGTTCCCAAATACCATCAATCATTGCCTCCAAATTTAATTGCAAGGTGGCTAATGGCGTCCTAAATTCATGTGCATAATCACTTGCCATTCGTTTCTTAGAAATTTGTTGTCTTTCAAGTGTTTGGGCTAATGTATTAACACTGTTTATTAATTGATTAATTTCATTTGTTCTTGATGTAAACTGGAGTCTATCTGAATAATCTCCGGCTTCAATTTCCCTAGTTTTATCAATCACTTTTCTAATTGGTTTTGATATTCTATTTGCCATAAAATATCCTAAAACGGCAGCGATTAACATAAATATTATAGCAACAGCGATAAAGATTTTATTTAATACATTTAAAAATTGTACATCTTGATCATTATAATAGAACGGACCATAATATCCAAGTGTAACCGAACCAATTTTTAGCTTATTTTTTACAATATCGTATGACTTTTGTCTATATTGGCCCTCAAAGTTTGGGTATATGCTTGCCATATGAGTACTCATACTTGCAATCATATCATCACACATTTCACTATAATCATCACTCATACAAAACAATTGGTTATCATTTGAGTCATTGACCATAAGCACCAGACCTTCTGATAACGCTGTATTTCCTATGTTTTGAAAAGCATCTGCACTCAGAACGTTTCCATTTTCGTCAAATTCATTTGTAACTAAATTTACAATGTTATAATTTTTATTCTCTTGCGTATTTATAATATAACTCTGGAACTTTTTTTGGAGCAAATAATTGGATACGACAAAAAGTGAACTAACTAGGAACAGCGAAAGTAAAACATATGATATTGTAAGTTTCATTTTTAGACTTATTTTTAGACTTATTTTCATACTTGCTCCCGTCTGCGCATCTTTTAATGGCTTTAATTTGTAATACCAAATTTATATCCGACGCCTCGTACCGTAACAATATAGCGCGGATTTGTTGTGTCATCCTCTATTTTGCTTCTCAAATTTTTAATATGTGAATCAATCGTTCTATCAAATCCATCATAATTTGCTCCGAATGCAACTTCAATCAATTCTTCCCTTGTAAATATTTTTTTAGGATATTTTATCATTGCACATAATAATTTAAATTCATTTGGTGTAAGATTTACAATTTCACCTGACTTTTTAACCGTATATAAATCAAGATCAACTTCAAGATCATTATCATTCCAGCTCATCTTATCAAAAAGAGGAGATGCCCCTTCATCAGAGCGCCTCAATAGACTATTAATTCTTGCCATTAACTCCCTAGGACTAAATGGTTTTGTAACATAATCATCGGCGCCAATATTGAAGCCGTTTATTTTATCATCTTCATCAATTTTAGCGGTAAGCATAATAATCGGAATTCTTGAAATTTTTCTGATTGCTTTGCACACCTCTTCGCCTGAAATTTGGGGTAACATTAAATCAAGAACGACTAGATCAGGATTCATTTTTTCTACTTGTAATAATGCATTTTCTCCATCATAAGCAGTAATAGCCGTATAACCACTATTTTCGAGATATGCTGCCACTGCTTCTACAATTTTAACCTCATCATCAACGATAAGCACTTTTTTCTTTTTATCATTCATAATTTTCGCCATTCCTGCGCATCTTTCTGCACAAACCTAGTTTATGTTTATACCCTAGCAATATTATTACACATAACCAATCCAATGAAAAGATTAATATCCACAACATCCTTTGGGGATTCCTGTGTTATCAACATTTGTTGAACTTTCTGTGCCCGGATTTACTGCAGAAGACTTTAAATCCTCAACAACTGTAATATTACTTCTAATCATTCCCATCCAACAGCTATATCCAAATGTACCTGCTTTTATTGGTGTAAATAAAATAACATTCTCTCCTACAACAAGTTTTTGTTCTACATTATATTGTGGAATAACGATTTGATTATTACAACCATTTAAGTTCTTAGCATCTGCAGTAATCGTCCATTTCACAGGAACGCCCGCTTGTACTGTGATTGCAGGATATTGTCCCGATTCTAATGTTGATTTAATTTCTTGAACATTATTATTAACAACAGCGGTGTTTTGACTATCGCTACTACTATTACTACTACTTTGCGCTGCAAATGAATTCATTGAAAACCCTGTAAATGCAACCCCTCTATTCACCATTACAAATCCCAAAACGATAACGATCATTGCACTTGCTTTTATCATGTTTTTTGAGAACTTAGAACTGAGTAATGAACCTAGTGCACCAAATGCAAACAAGAGAGGAACGGTTCCTAGACTAAATGCAAGCATAGATATTGATCCAGCTATAAAGCTTCCTGTTCCAAGGGCATATAACTGCATTGCCTGTAATGGACCACAAGGCATTAATCCATTTAATAATCCAACCACAAATGGACCTTTGTTTTTCTTCTCACTATGGATTTTATTTGCAAATGCTTTCGGCATATGTGGGTTTAATTTTCTTAACGAAGGGAATATATTTAACATATTTAATCCCATAATCACCATAAATCCACCGGCCAATATTGAAATAAATGCACTTCCAGTATTGGATATACTAAAAACCGAACCCAGTGCACCAACAATACCGCCGATTATTGTATAAGAAATAACTCTTCCTGCATTATACATTAAACTTGGTTTCAATTTTGAAAATTTGCTATCTTTATCCTTGTCAAATTTATATGATACACATACTGACAGATTAATTCCACCACACATCGCAACACAGTGAAGTGATGTTAGTAGTCCAACAACAAATAAGATTCCGTATCCCATATTAGGATTAATATCTGGTATAAGATTAAATCCAATGGTATGTTTTATAATCATATAAGCACCTAAAATCATAACGCCTATTATAATCAACTGACTATTTGGATTAGTTGAATTACTTGAATTAGTTGTATTAGTAGTATTACTTGAATCACTTGAATTCTTTGGGTTTTTTCCAATTTCATAATCTGTTTCTGTTATATCTTTCCTGACATTGTAATCTAATTTTTCAATTGTTTTAATAATTTCTTCTATTGAAACTTTATCTGAATCATATGTAATTTGGAGAATTGAAGTTACATAGCTTACTTCTGCTTCTTGAACGCCATCCATTTTTATAAGCTTATTTTCAATCCTTGTTTCGCAGGATGTACAAGTCAGTCCATCTAATTTAAATGCCTTTTTAATTATACTATTTCCCATTATTAAATCCTCCTGATTTATGACTTCCACTTAGCAAACATTGTCTTTGATTTTTCAAGAAAGCTCTTTGCTATTGTTATATTTGTTCCATCAACTGTTTTATCTGCATCAAATATTGGAACCGGGTTACAACCACCCTTTGAAACTTCAACTTGGTCTGCTTTAAAACGATTTCCACAGTTTTGACAAACAAGATTGTCTCCTTGTTGAACGTAATAGCCTTTTCCTGAGCTGTAGCATACCTGGCAGGTGTTAAATGCGGTTCTGATTGAGCCATCTGCAGCTTTAATCGCAATTACTTCTAATTTTGTACCATTCACATTATATTGATAAAAGCTCGCTTTTTCTGTTATACCAGAAAGCGGAATAACCAAGTCGCCATTCGCAGCTAATTGACCCTGCGTAGAACTCGCACCAGACTGCACATTATTTGAAGCTAACTGTACTTGCGTTGAGTTTGGCTGCGCATTGTATGTTTGTTGCTTATTATTTTTTCCGATTGCAACTAACACAATTCCTACAAGTACAATCACAGCTAATCCCGAACCAATTAACAACTTCATAGGTCTGTTTGTTTGATTTGTTTTGTTTCCTTTACTTTTTTGATTTTGAACCACTTTATTTTTCTCCATTTTTTCTCCATTAAATTAAATTTTTTCATTAAATTTTGTTTCAATATTTTCTTGGTTATATTTCATATGATAATAATAATTCTTTAGAGTGGAGATTATATGGAGATTTTATATTATCACACAAAAATTGAGTATAATTAGAAAATAATAACAAAATAGTAATTAAAACAATGCTACTTTTATAAGTAATTAAAATAATGCTAACTTTATATTGACAATTTCATAATAATTAACTATAGTGGTACTAGATAAACCAATCCGGTACCAAATTGTAAAAAGGAGAAATCGTATGGAGAAAATTATATATCTCAAAACATTAAAATTAATTGGAAGTGTAGGTTTAAGATTTACAACTGAAGATTTAGCAAAAGAAATTGGTACAAGTAAACGTACAATCTATTCTTATTTTTCTAGTAAAGAGGAGCTTATAGAAAAAACCATAGATTTTGTTTTCAATGATATTAGTATATCAGATGCAGAAATACTTGAAAATAATGGACTTTTACTTGAGGAAAAGATTAAATTATATTTTCAAAATATTCCTGATGCATACAATTTAGGATCAATTATTCGTCATATGGATGATCTTCAAAAATATTATCCTTATTTATGGAAAAAAGTTAATGATAATCTAAATACTATATGGGATGCCCCTATTCAATTGATAGAACAAGGGATAAAAGATGAAGAACTTGAACCAATAGATACGGTTATACTCAAACTAATGTTGAATGAAAGTATTAAAAAACTTTTGGATTATGAATTTGTTGCAAAAAATCAGGTTAGTTTTGATTCAGGTCTTAAAGCAATTAGTGATATTATTTTATATGGTTTAATTAAAAGATAGTGTCATTAAATTATAAAACAGGAGGAAATAAAAATGGAAAATATCTCAATTGTAAACGGAAACCCAATGTCTCAGGTTGGTGGAAAACTTAATAGTATTGCTTTGGATTATATGGCTTATCCACTTATTGGATCCAAAAATTCAAATTTGATTGAAAAAACGTTTAATAAATTATGGACATTAACTTCAAATCGTTTTAGTCATCAATATGCTTTTGAAGCTCAAATCAATCAGAAAACTGTAGGCATGATAACATGTTATCCAGTGTCAGAAATGAAAAAGTTAGCATGGCCAACATTTAAGAAATTAATAAGTATACGAAATTGGGCGTTAATAAGCCATTCGTTAATGAACTTTAGAGAATTATGGTCAATAGCATCTTTAAATGAAGGCCGAGAGGATGAATATCATATTGGCACATTGGCAACATTGCCGGAAAGTAGAGGCTATGGTATTGGTTCAAAATTAATCGCTTTTGCAGAGGAACAGGCAAAACTAAGTAAGTATAATAAATGCTCATTAACGGTTAAAAAAGAAAATATTCAAGCATTTAAGTTGTACGAAAGAATGGGATATCAAATTGTAGATTCTATTGAAAAATATCCTTATAATATGTATCGTATGGTAAAACATATTTAATTTATACTTACATTTTATTTGATTTAGTATTATACACCCTAAATGGAGGAACTCTAATGAACTTAAAAGAAAGATTTTTGAATGCTACTCTATATTCTATTAAATTTAAATTAGTAATGGCAATTGTAATTGTACAATGTTTTAGTTCTTATATTGGTCAAGTTGTTAATATGGCTATGGCACGTGGAAAACACACTTTACAAGACATGGGTCTAAATACGTATATTCTTGATGGTACTATCGGTATGATCTTATCTACTATTATAAGCATAATAATCTCAGTATTTATTATTGTTTATTTCTATGACAGACTTGTTTTGAAAAGACTAAAAAAAGTTCTGAATTTTACAGAAAAACTAGGTAATGGAGATTTATCTAATACGCTTAGTTTTAAAGGAAATGACGACATTAGCCGATTAGGGAATTGTTTAGATAAAGCAACCACAAATATCAAAATATTATTAGCAGATATAATAGATATTTCCAGTACAATGAATATCTCAAGTCATGAACTATTAACCTCTACAAAAAAATCTTATGAAAGTATAAACTCTATTAATTCAACATCATCCGTTCTTTCTGACGATGCTTTTGAGCTAATAGATACAACCAAAAAAGTTAATTACTCTATCGATGAGATATTAAAAATAACAGATTTACTTTTATCAAAAGTAACTGCTGGATTAAATTCATCAATGGAAATGGAAAATCGAGCATCCGACATGAAATTAAAAGTATCAGGTTCTTTAGAAAAGGCAAATAAAACATATAGTGAAAAACAAGAAAAAATACTTACTGCTATCGAATCTGGTAAAATAGTAGATGAGATTAAAATAATGTCAGATACGATAAAAGGTATTGCAACCCAAACAAATTTACTAGCGCTAAATGCAACAATTGAAGCAGCAAGAGCTGGGGAACAAGGAAAAGGTTTTGCAGTTGTTGCTGAAGAAGTAAAAAAATTAGCGGAACAATCAACTCAAGCTATTTCAAATGTGGAAAATCTGGTAAATCAGGTAAGTGCAGTTTTTGATAACCTATCAATCAGTGCCCAGGATATTCTTGAATACATAGAGACAAATGTTAAATCTGATTATGAATTATTACTTCAGACAGGGGATCAATATCAAGATGATGCAAAACTCATAAATAATATTTCCACAGAAATTACTTCCTCTGCAAAATTAATGAATACTTCTATTGAAGAAATAAGTAATGTGATTAATTTTGTTATTGAAATGTCTGGAAAAACGTCCAGTTCCACAGAGCAAATTAATTCTAATTTATCAGAAATAAATATAATTATGAATGAAGCAAATGAGTCTATGGAGTATCAAGTAAATTTGACTAAAAGATTAGAAAAATCTGTAGAAAAATTTATATTATAATGCATTGGATTGCAGACCGGCTGATAGCTGTGCTTATATTTTGTAAAGACTCAGATAAAAACCGAACAAAGTGAGACGCTTCGGCTCGTTTGCTCCCTATCCTACGCATAAATCTGACGTTACCACTTCAACTCCAAGGACTCAGTACATACCGCTTTCTTACTGTAGATTAAAAGGCTTTAAAAACTTCATAACTTCAATTGTCTTTCCAGTATTATCTTTCATTTGAACTGAAGCATATTTCCAGCCTTCTACTTTGTCTGGATCAACACCAGCTGCAATGAAGATTTCAGGATTTACTACAAATACAATGTCTTTATCATTTTTACTCATATCCTTTGACCATTCAAACTTGTTACCGCTTCCTAAATCAACACCGTAATGATCTAACACTTCGTGGTATCCAATCGAAGCTCTATATAAATCAACAATTTGATTAAATGACGTTAATGGAGTTACTTCTCCACTATATTTAAGTTCATTATTTCCTAACTTTGTTCCAAGCATTATTTTGTCCTCAACAACAATACCAGCTGGTAGCTTATTAACATCCAAACCTGCAGCTATAAAAGGAGCAGAATCAAATTCTAACATAACGTCATGAATTGGACTTTTACTATAATCTTTACTCCAAATAAACCTCGCTGAATTATCTGGTGCACTCAAAGACCAACCACCATTCATTTCATCCGGTTTTACTTGATTCGGAATTGTTTTTAGCACAGACTCAAAAGAGGTCTTAGAAACTTTACCTATTACATCTGTTTGGGCACATGCCGTAAGCGATCCTATCAATAATAAAGAAATTGATGCAATTACAAGTTTTATATTTTTCATATTTTATTTATTCCTTTTCTCATATTATATTTTTCTGTTCTTATTTATACGGTTTAAAACCTTTTAATCTAAGTGCATTTGTTAATACAGAAACTGAACTTAATGACATTGCACCCGCTGCCAATATTGGATTGAGTGTTGGTCCGCCAAATACATACAACAATCCTGCTGCAACTGGTATTCCAAGTACGTTATATCCGAAAGCCCAGAATAGGTTTTGCTTAATATTTCTGATTGTGCTTTTGCTTAATTGAATTGCAGTCGGAACGTCCATCAAATCACTTCTCATTAACACAATATCCGCTGATTCCATTGCTACGTCTGTACCCGATCCAATTGCTATACCAATATCGGCTTGAACTAATGCTGGAGCATCATTAATTCCATCACCGACCATTGCTACTTTTTTACCTTCGGCCTGTAATTTTCTAACTTCATTTGATTTATCCCCCGGAAGTACTTCAGCCAAAACTCTGTCAATTCCAACCAGTTTTGCAATTGCTTCTGCAGTTCTTCTATTATCGCCCGTAATCATTGCTACTTCGATACCCATATCATGAAGTTTTTTAATTGCCTTTGCACTGCTTTCTTTTACGACGTCAGCAACCGCTATTATTCCGGCAAGTTCATTTTCAACTGCAATATACATTGGGGTTTTTCCTTCAGATGCCAGTTTGTCTGATTCCATTTCTAATTTGGACAGCGAAATACTTCTATCTATCATTAATTTTCTATTACCAAGAAGTATTTTTTTACCCTCTATCGATACCTCAATACCATATCCTGGTATTGCTTCAAAGCTATCTAATTTTATCATTTCTAATTTTTCTTTTTCTGCGCCACGTACAATCGCTTCACCAAGTGGATGTTCTGAACCTTTTTCTGATGATGTGGCTATTTGTAATAATCTTTGCTTTGATATCTCTCCTATTGTTAATATATCTGTTACTTCAGGTTTCCCTTCTGTTATAGTGCCTGTTTTATCAAATACGATTGTATTTATTTTATGTGTGGATTCAAGCGCTTCTCCACCTTTAATTAATATGCCATATTCTGCTCCTTTTCCTGTTCCTACCATTATCGCTGTAGGTGTAGCAAGGCCTAAGGCACATGGGCAAGCAATTACTAAAACCGAAATAAATATCGTCAAGGAAAATACGGCACTCTGACCACTTAGGAACCAAGCAATTGATGTTACAAGGGCGATTCCAAATACAATTGGTACGAAATATCCTGCAACGATATCAGCCATCTGCGCAATTGGAGCTTTTGTTCCTTGTGCATCTTCTACTAATTTAATAATCTGCGCTAAAGCAGTATCACTACCGACT
Organism: [Clostridium] fimetarium; assembly: GCF_900111235.1. GTDB lineage: Bacteria > Bacillota > Clostridia > Lachnospirales > Lachnospiraceae > Clostridium_N > Clostridium_N fimetarium. The sequence continues at coordinate 263,124 of NZ_FOJI01000001.1, read as the reverse complement.
TTAGTTGCTTTAAATCTGATAGAACCATTTTTATTGATACTAGCTGCATATACTTTATCGCCCTGTTTCTTTTCAATAGGCATACTTTCCCCTGTTAACATAGATTCATCAATTGAGGTATATCCTTCTTGTACAATTCCATCCACTGGTATTTTTTCGCCCGGTTTTACTAGAATGATATCATTCACTTCTACTTCTTCTATTGGAAGGATAACTTCCTTTCCATCCTGGATTACAATGGCTGTTTTTGGAGCAAGGCCCATTAGCTTTTTGATTGCTTCTGATGTTTTTCCCTTTGAAACAGCTTCAAGCGATTTTCCTAATAAAATCAAGGTTATAATTACGCCGGCTGTTTCGAAATATAAATCCTCCATATAGCCAAAATCACCAATCGAAATTCTATAGGTTGAATATAGGCTGTATAGAACGGCCGCTGATGTACCCATCGCAATCAAAGAATCCATATTCGGACTCCGTCTTATAATTGCCTTAAATCCTACTGAATAGAATTTGTTACCTACAATTAGAATAGGTAATGTTAATACTATTAGCGCAATTGCGTAATTCAATGGATATTGCATCGGTTCTAAAATATTTGGAATAGGAAATCTTAGCCACCATATCATAGAGCCCATTGCCAAATATAATAAGGGAATACAAAACACGAAAGATATAATAAATTTTGTCCAAAGTGTTTTGATTTCCTTTTGTTTTCTGATTTTATCTTCATCTATAGCAGCTTTTGTTTCTATTTCTAATGCCTTATAACCGGCCTTCACTATAGCTTGCTTAATCTCTGAAATGCGTACCTTTTCCGGATTATATTTTGTTACAAGCTTTTCTGTTGCGAAATTTACAGCGGCCAAAGATACGCCTTCCAGTTTTGAAACAACCTTTTCTATTCTATTTGCACAGGCGGCACATGTCATTCCTTGAATTGGGATAGTTATTTCTTTTTCTTTTGATTTTTCCAAAACCTCATATCCCGCTTTTGTTATTGCTTCTTTTATGATTGGAATTGATAATTTTTCTTCATCAAACTCTATTATAAGTTTTTCAGAAGAAAAGTTTACGTTGGAAGATAAAACTCCATCTAATTTCTTTGTTACTCGTTCAATTGTTTTGGCACATACAGCACACGACATTCCTATAATTTGTAAATTTTCTTTTTGCATCCTTAATCCTCCTCGCTCAGTTCATGTAAATCAATTTATACTACCTCATATCCTGCATCTTCAATGGCCCCTACTAAATCACTGTCCGCTACAAGGTCGATATCATATTGCACGGTTACCGTCTTCCCGCTCAAATCAACATCTGTATTTGATACTCCATTTAATTCATTTAATGCATTTTTTATTGCTCTTTCACAATGGCTGCAAGACATTCCTTCTACTTTAAATTCTTTTTTTATTACTGACATACTATGTCCTCCTATAATTTACTGTTATACACCGCACCCCCCTATAGTGCTTTTAGGAGGAAATAGTTGTATTTATTATTTATATATTACAATTCCTTTATGCAGATTTGATGGAGATTCTCTAACATCTAAATAATTTTAATACAGAAAACTTCCATTACCTTTCAATTTGTATCTATACATTTAAACAAAGAGAAAAACCCTAATACCGAAGTAATATAAATTTCGGTATTAGAATTTTTCTCTTTGTTTTATTCGAAAATCTAGTAAATCTTATTTTGTGACTATTTTGCTAATAATTCCTTAACTATTTTTTTTGCATTATCTTTGCATTTCTTACAGCTCGTACTAACCTTAGTTGCTTCCTTAACCTCTTTAAATGACTCTGCTCCATTTTCGATTGCATCTTTCAAATCTTGTATAGTGACCTTAAAACAACTACATATTACTTTTTTATTATTCATTTTATTTTCTCCTTTAAATTGAACATCTTAATAGTATTTTGTTATCTTGAGTTATTTTACTATGCTCTATATTATTTTTTTAAAATACATTTTATTTTTTCCACTAACTTTCCATCTAATTCATAATTAAGGACCATATCATCAATAATTGACCAAACTTTTTCTACGGGAATTTTATTTCTATATGGCCTATCTTCTGTCAATGCCTCATAGATATCACATATTGCCATAACTCTATCTAATTCACCAATTTCATTCTCCGCTAAATGTAAGGGATACCCATTTCCATTTAGTTTTTCATGATGATTTGATGCATAGTTTGTAATGTTTTCAAATCCGTCAATTTGTTCTAAAATCCATCTTGTGTAATAGGTATGCTTATTAATCTCATACCGCTCTTCTTCATTAAGGTTTCCTACTTTATCGATAATATCATTTGATATCGCTAATTTACCTATATCGTGTAATAATGCCGCAATATACATCTCATTTTGAATTTCTTCATCATAACCTAATTGTACAGTTATTTTATTAACGAGATCAGCAATCCCAATAGAATGTTCATAGGTAAATCGGCTCCTCATATCTATTATTTGAGAGAATGCATATGCAAATCTTCTCACGCCTTCAAAATCTAAATCTTGCCCTTGTATCTCGATTCTTTTAAATGACAACTCATTAAAGTTTTTACTAAAATAATCTAAAAATATGTATTCTTTTTTTATAAGATTTGTAAATGTTGCTAGTATTTCTGGTTTAAATAATTCCTTATTATTGATAAGCCATATTTTTATGTCATTGATAACATCTAAATTTAGCTTCACTACATTCCCAAATTTTATATCAAATGAATTCGCAATACATATAATTTGCGCAAGTAATGGTATTTGGTCCCCCTTTAATTTAAATGGACCTGTACCATCAAAATATTCATGATGGTAATAAACATACTCTGCTATTATATTTTTAATCGGAAGTTTTAAGATGATATCTTTGCCTGCTTTGCAGTGTTCTTGAATTATGTAGGTATTCCTTGCCCCGATATCATGCAAAAGCGCTGCGTAATAAAGGTCCTCTTGTTGTTCTAATGATAATTTTAATTCCTTCGCTATCATAACTGAAATATATGCCACATGTTTTGAATGAGACAAATACGATTTCTCAGCAATATCCAAAGCATAAGATAGTCCCTCTACAAGCGGTCTGCTGTTGATTTTCATATTATTTCCTCCCCAAACCAATCTTTGGTCGGTATTCTTACTATTTTTTCATATTCGTTTAAAAATATAAGATTAATAGTATCACATATTTGTGGGTAATTTAAGCGAATAATTATAATTGGTATATATTACCATCTCTATCTATTTTCCTTTCATTCACATTATACGTCCCTAATTTTTTATATAAATATACATCCACTTTCTTTTAGTGCATTTATTACGTTATCCAGTTTGTCCTTTTTAATAAATATATAGTCTGTATCATATGTTGCAACTGCTAAAATACCAGTCTTTTCTTTTGCGATTATAGCCGACAAAAATGCAATCATTCCATATTTTTCAAAAGATGCATCCTCTGCTATTCTAAAACATCCCCATCCATGCTCCACACTTATATTCTCTTCTATTACATAGCGGCTCTCACATATAACCGACAATTCAGTATCCGTTTTGCTGATAAATACAAATTCATTCTGTAAAATTTCATTATTTAAACTTTTTACCTTGAAAATTGAAAAGTCCCTGTTTATCAATTGTAAAATCATTTTTATTCCTCCTAGGATCATTACCATATGCCAGTCTATACGCAATTACGAGGCTGTCCCTATTGCCTTTGTATAAATATAAAATAGCATTTGAATTCCATATCTTCTGTGGCCTAACGAGATGGAATTCAAACGCTAAAATTAGTATACTTTACCCGGCGGAAAAGTGTTGCGTATGGTTTATTTAATTATCTATTAAAATATCACAATAAATATACTGTGTCAATCTATTACTTCTTACTATTGTTTTATAATATGTTTTATAAATTTATTTATATTTAATTATGATCATGAAAGTGCTTATGACCGTTCCCGTTATTCCCTTCATGACTGTGATAATATTCATCAACAAGATTTACTTTTTTGAGCAACTCAATATCCTCCAATAACTTCTCTGTCGGCATATCTGCAACAATTTTATGTTTTTCATCAAAAAGGATTGCCCTGTTTGAAATCTCGGAAACGAGTTCGAGATTATGCGTTGATGTAATTAACGTTTTACCTGCTTTACTCAGTTGTACCAGAAATTCAACCAACCATCGTTGCGTTCTTGGATCAAGTCCATTCATCGGCTCATCCAACACCAAAACATCTGGATTAAGTGACAGCACACAAGCAATAGCAACCTTGCGTTTTTCTCCACCACTTAGATGATATGGTGTTCTATTCTTTAGATCCTGTATGCTTAATAAAGTAAGGCAATCATTCACCCTTTTATCTACTTCAATTTCATTCATTCCCATCTGCCTTGGTCCAAATGCAATTTCATCATATACAACCGAACAAAATAGTTGTGTATCTGAATTTTGAAATACAAATCCGATTTTTTGATGAAATGATTTTCCGAACTTTGCATCTTGAAGCATTTTATGGTTTATTTCCTGATTGTCAAATTTATATGATCCGCTATCTGGTGAAATGATACCATTGATTAATTTAAGCAAAGTTGATTTTCCGCATCCATTTGATCCCATTAATGCAACGGTTTCGCCATCTTCAATTTTTAAACTTATATGATTCAAGGCATTGTCGCCTTCATATGAAAAAGAAACATCATTTATTTCTATCATCTTATATCCTTTCAAAATACATAAATATAAATACGATTCCGATATTCATTACAATATATATGTAATCTGCAATATTGATTTTAGAATTACTATATACATAGTATTCACCTGTAAATCCCCTGCACTCCATCGCCGCATACATATCGTCCGCCATTTCCTTTGATTTAATGAAAATAGTTCCAGCAATTCCTGAAATCGAGGTATTTTTTGTTTTGTTTTTTCCTACAGACCTTAACTTCAAAGCATATAACATATTCAGTGCAAAGTCACCTAGCATGACTATGTATTTGATCGTGATATCAAGAACAACGATAAAAATATTAGGAACAAAGAAACTTTTTAATGCACTGGTAATCGCGTTCCATCTTGTCGAATGTGAAAGTATTCCAACCGCTGTAATTGTTGCAAACTCCTTTGTCGTTATCATAACTGTGTTAAAGCTATTACCCCAAATTGCAGAAGGCAATAGCACGATAAAGGTGAAAAAAGTGGTCACTAAACTAATCTTTAAGATTTTTACAATTACATCTGCATCCATAAGACATAAAGTGGAAATCAAATATACATTTATAATTATTACAAACGTAAAATTTCTAGAAAATGAAATTAACAATATAAGCATAAATGTAAATGCCACTTTCACAGTAGCATTTACGCTATGTTTTGCTGATTTACCAGAGCCTTGTGCCCTTATTCTAGATAAAATACTTAATACAGAAAGGATACTTTTATTGATAAAAGTATCCTTATCTGTTTGAGGGGAATAATCCTCACCTTTTAATAGCCAACCAGGCATATCAAATTGTTTCAATTTATTATTATCCAATACTATCTCCAACTTTACCTTTTTTAAATGTACTTATCACTTTAAACAAAATAATTAGTATCGCAACACCTGCCACTGCAGACAATATATATCCTACAACATCCGATAGCCCACCGACAGCATAATCAGGCATGATCGCCTCAAAGCTGAATCCATTCGCCATTTTTTCTGGTATATATCCTAGTGCACTTCCGCCGGATACAACTTCGTTTATTTCATCGATGTCCCATTCTCCCCAGGCTGTACCTGTTGCTATAAGTCCAAGTGGCGTCAGACAAATCAAGGCAATAATTAAGCCATAAATTGCTTTTGTCTTTTGTTTTGCACCTTCATAGATTGTACCAGGCGAAACATTTTTAATAAATGAAAAGATAGCAACTGTAAATATAACTTCAACTACTCCTGCAATTAAAAGATGAGGAATTGTCATTGCAGGTATTGAAACCGCTAGTGGATAAGGGCTATATAGTGCTTGCCCTGCTGCGTTTTTAAAGAGCAACGGCTGAATTCCAAATTCTATTGCTGTACATAATGCTGCTACATTAATACCAATATATGAGCCGAAAACGATCCCTAAATATTCACCTTTTTCTGTTGTTGCTCTATCCTTAATGAATTTATAAATAAAGTATCCTAAGAAGGGTAATACGAACGCCATATTAAAGCAATTTGCTCCAAATGCCAATATACCTCCATCGCCGAACATAAGTGCTTGAATCAGCAGCGCTACCGACACAGAAATACATGCTGAATATGGTCCTAGCAGAATTGCCAGCAATGTTCCTCCAACTGCGTGTCCAGTTGTTCCCCCAAGAAGCGGTACATTAAACATCATCATTAAAAATGAGAAAGCGGCTCCAATTCCGAGTAATGGAAGTTTCTCCTTTGTTACTTCGCTTTTGATCTTTCTGACTGATATGGTCCATATAGGTACCATTGCCGCCCCCATCACAGCACAAGTTGATGGACTTAAATAATTGTCTGGAATATGCATTTTTTATCTCCCTTTCATTTATATGGTTAGAATTGTATAATTGTATATAAATCATTCTAATCCGCTCACATCCAGCCTGCAAGCCCCTACAGGGGATAAAATTTATTCAAATATTACTGTTTTATTTTTTCCACTTGTCTTTGCTGCATACATTGCAGTGTCTGCATTATTAAATAATTTGTTTGAATCCACTCCCGGCTTCCATGATGCGATCCCAGCGCTAATAGTGATTGCTTCATTGTTGAAACCAAATGTCCGTTTTTGAAATTCCGTCCTAAGCGCTTCCATATATCCAAACACATCATTGATTTCGATTCCAGAAAATATAATAGCAAACTCTTCACCACCAAATCTTGACAAAAAACATCTTTCGCAATTACTTTGTTGCATAAGTGCAGATAGTGTAAGTATCACTTTATCTCCTGTTAAGTGACCATGTGTATCATTGACTTTTTTAAAGTCATCTATATCTATTATAGCCAACGTAAATCCTTGATTTGTCGTTTCGGATGATTTCACCATTTTATATAGGGTTTTCATAAGCATTCCGTGGCCATATAAACCGGTCTTCTGATCTTTACTGACTTGATCTTGCAAATCTAATTGTTGTAAATACCCCTTATAAATAATATCACTTTTTTCGTTTTGATATTGAATCAATACCGAACAAATTATTCCAGATGCAATCAGAATCGCAAATGCAATTATTGCTTCGGGTACAAAATTATCATCTATCTCCATTTTAAATGGTGAGAATTTTCTGCTCAGTAATGCAAGAATCAAAAACATACCGCATATTATCTCTATAGTTCTTGTCATTCTTTTATCACCAAAGAGAACAGTTATAAACATTGGGAAGAAGAAAAAACATAATGTAATTGGAAAAACAAAATGCGTAGAAGCCACTATTAGTGCAAGAAAAGCCATTTGAATCACGGGTATGTAATTAATAAATTTAAAATCAGTAGACACATGTTTTAATATAAAATTTCCTATTAAAACAACCAAGACATTCGCTGTGCTTGGTAGAATCAAGAAAGCAACTATATATACTGGTATTGCTTGAAAAATCAAATTGGATTTTAACAAAATAAAATACATAAAAAATTCTACTGCGAAATTAAAAACGACAAAATATAGATTCGTACGTGCTATTATTTTTCTCCACTTATCAAATGTCTCACCATATTCTTGCATAAAGCTCCCTGTTTTCAACAAAAATAACCTTATTAGACACTACTAATAAGGTCATTTAATTTTTTTCGTCAGAATAATATCTTTAAAATATTATATCATAAATAATCTATTTTACCATATCTAAAAAAAAATTATATCAATTCATTTCTCTGGAATTTTCTAAACCCTGCATACGTTAAAACAGTAATAAGAATGATGCATACAAGGCTCCTTTCTCATTATAAATATGCCCAAAAATAAGACAGGTAATATTAATATTACCTGTCTTATCTTTTAAAAAAATAAAAGGCTGGCAATTAAGCCAACCTTTTGTTTTTTTTGAATTAAAATTAAGCTACGATTACGTTAACTGCTTGTAATCCACGAGCGCCATTAGTAATATCAAAAGTAACGTTTTGTCCGTCTTCTAAGCTCTTAAAGCCTTGTGAAGCGATTCCTGAAAAATGAACGAATAAATCTTCGCCATTTTCGCTGTTAGTAATAAAACCAAAACCTTTTTGAGCATTAAACCATTTTACTGTACCTTTATTCATGAAAGATACCTCCTATTATTATATTAATATTTTGTACTGTACATAAAAAAATCACATATTTGTGTAAATCATTACATCCAGTAGAGTTAATGACTTACAAAAATATGCGAATCAAAAATAACATCTAAAATACTTCCCTAATAGTATCATGAATAAATACATGTGTCAACCATTTTTGCAAAATAATTTATTTATTTTTTTATCTAATAAATTATGATGATTATAATAGCTTACATCTATGTTCATCCGCACTCCTATTGTCACGTTATATACTTCTAATTCCATAATGTGTGTATATATTACTTTTATTTCTTATCCATATCTGATGCTATTCTAGCAAGCGTAGTTGCTAATAATTCTTGGTCAGTACATAAAATCACCATTGCTATTTCTATTGCGATATATGAGATCTTATGAACTTGCAAATAACTTATATCTTCTTCTATATTCTTATAAATAATATACTTGCTAATAATACTGTTTAGATTTTTGAAATATGTCATTAGATCCTTGAAATCATTTATATCATCTAATACACTTTTTAGGTTATTTTTATATTCATTATCACAAGTTGTGATAACCTGCATCGCCAGTTTTAATTCTCCTGTTGTATCTGAAGCTTGCATTAAAACATCAGGTCTCTTTTTTAGAGACTCAACAAAGTATGTCTTTGCTCCATAAATGTCCTTGTTTTTAAAATACTGCGCCAGTTTTAGTTTCATTTCCTTTGTTTCGTATTTTTCTTCCGTCATACCTACCATGCATTCATATGCTTTTAATTTTTTTGTAGATACCCATACCATAAGAAGAAACTCAGATATAAAACCAAATACCCGTTTATGATATTCATCATAAGAACTAACATCAATTCTTTTCTGAACTTCAAAGAATATATCGAATAGCCACGAAGAATACTCATCAAATAACTCTTTCGAGGTAACCATTATATTTCCGAAATATGATTCATTTGAGTGTACAAGCCGTTCAAATTCAGTATAATACTCAGGGTATTTTTCACTGATTACTTTTCCAGTTTCAATTAAGTCAATTATATTATGGGCATCTCCATATCCATCATAATATGTAAAATCGTATTTCAGTTTTTTTGACGTAATGATATCATAATCTTTTAATATTGCATTATATTCAGATTCGCCCAACATTTTGCCTTCTGAATTAATTAAATATCTTCTATAATGACATATTCCAACATAACCTAATATTTTATAGTTCTTCCAAATCCAGTAAATTCCTGTGAGTTCGCTATAGTAGCAGTTCATTTTTGAAATATTTTCACCTGTGTCATCCCCAAGGTAACCTAAATCGACTGATTTTCCCTTTCCAACATGAAGTGGTATATATATCTTATCTGTAGGCTCATTGAATTTTTTATGTGTCATTGTAAATATTTTTACCGACATATGCGGCCTCGTTTCTTAACAAGATTTGTTAGCATTTTTAAGTGAAAGAACTCAACCAATTACTGGAGTATAATTCTTAAAGATATCAAAATCATCAAATATTACATTCCATGCGCTGCCACCACCTGCAATCACCACCACGTAATGTCTTCCATTTTTTTCTGCATAACTAACCAAACAATTTCCCGATTGATCCGTATAACCTGTTTTTCCAGCTATAATTCTCATCCCTTGAACTTCATTTCCATACATTTTGCTAAACATATTACTCGTCAGCAGAATTCCCTCTGGATGCTGCACGGTTGGAGTCGTCGTATACTGATATGTTGATAAAATCTTAGCACATATCTCATTTTTCATAGCATAATCCATTATCATAGCCATCTCTATCGGGGTCGTGTAATGGTTAATATCTTGTAATCCTGATGTATTCACAAAATGAGTATTTTTTAATCCCAGCTCTTCGCATTTGCTGTTCATCAGATTCACAAATTCTTCTTCAGATCCAGCAATCATATCTGCCAATGCTACGGCCGCATCTGCACCCGAGGGAAGAATAAGCCCATATAGTAAATTATTAGCATCCACGATCTCCCCTGGATCGAAGCCTGCCCTTGAAGCCTGCTGTTTCATAAGGGAGGATACGATATCACTGGTCATCGTAAATGTTGTATCAAGCCTTTTCAATTTTTCAACCGCAACAATGAGGGTCATTACCTTCGTCATTGATGCAGGATATATTCTTCTCTCACAGTCTCTTCCTGCAATAATCTGATTATTCTCAACATCTAAAAGAGCTAAGTAAGGACTTCTAACCGTAGCTGATGTTATTTGCATATATGAATTGATAATTTCAGGATAAGGATAAACCTTTTTCCCTTGTGGCTGAGGCTCAGTTACAACTTCTCTTTGTACATTGCCATCATCTACCGCCACAATATTCTCAATTTCTATATTATCTGTATTCGAGCTGGTTGTCCCTTTAACAACTACAGTTACAACCGCTAATATTAAAATTATACATGCAGATAATTTTATTATTTTCATTTTTCTTTGCTGCTTTGCTCGCTTCTCTTTGATCCGCCTATATGATTCTGTGGCTTCTTTATTAGAATTATCAATATTATTGTACATTTCTCCCTAGTCCTTTATTAATTATCTTATTTGTAAATTCTTCTTAATAAAATTGCAGCCATTATATTATTTTCGCGTTTTTCTTTTGTAATATTTCACGCAATTTTTTGTACGATTTCTTGTACAATTTTTTGTGCAATTTTCCTGTGCAATTTCTTCTGTAATCATACCACTTTTTTATTTGTATGGAAATATATTTTTTACAATTTTTCTTGTAAAATTACAATATTTTTTAAATTAATTGACCATCGTAAATGTTACATAATAAAGCAAAATGAGTTATTTTATATAACAAAAAAGTCTGCTTTCAGATTACTAAACCCGAAAACAGACTATATCCCTCATTTTATTTTTAAAAGATATAACGTTATAATTTTTATGTAAATAGTATCTCTAGTCTAACAAAAATAATTCTTCATACCTTAAGACATCTATAAAATGAAAAATGATGCCGCTATTATAATATAAACGGCTATAAGCTGAACGCCCTCTAGCCAGTTAGACTCGCCATCACTTGCCAATCTATTTGCAATTAATACCGAAAATATCAGTGCAATCAATTCAAATGTATTGAACACGATACTCATTGGTGAAAATAATAGGCTTAAAAAGATAAGAACCGGTGTTACAAAGAGAATGATTTGTAAGCTTGAACCCAACGCTATTTCAATTGCCACATTCATCTTATTCTTGTATGCCATCATTACGGCGGTGCTATGTTCAGCTGCATTACCAATGATTGGAACTAAAATAATACCAACGAAGAATTGACTCAATCCAAATACCTTAGTCATTGGTTCAACGGTTCCAACAAAAACTTCTGATTCAATTCCAATGAGCACTGTAGCCACAACCAAAACCATGATTGCTTTCTTTAATGACCATTTTGGAGCAGCTTCTTCCTCACTTTTGACCATATACAAATCTTTATGTGTGAAAAACGAAAAAACCATACTCAAAATATAAATTGCTAACATAATAAATGCAACTAACACACTAAGCCCTTCGTATCTGGTCGTTAACAATGTTGGTGCGACAGTATATGTAAAAATTGCCGGAATTGTTAGGCCGATTACTGCAAAGAGTAGCATACTGGCTGTAACATCAATTACTTTCTGATTAAAGTATTGTGTTTTATACTTTAAACCTCCAACAAGCATACTCAACCCCAACACCAGTAAAATGTTACCGATAACAGAACCTGCAATGGAAGCTTTCACTACATCAAACAAACCTGCTTTCATAGCGAAGAATGCAATAATCAACTCTGTTGCATTTCCAAATGTTGCATTGAGAAAACCGCCAATACGATTCCCTGCATAATAAGATATAACCTCTGTTGATTCCCCCATCACTCCTGCTAGTGGAATAATCGCTAATGCGGAAAATAGAAAAATTAATGGCTGTGAAATGTCCATAAATTCAGCAATTAAGCTGATAGGTATGAATATTAATAAATATCTAAGTATTTTCATTTAGCGCTCCTTTTTTATTGTGCTGTTTTTCTGTTATAATATGGTAAATTGTATCATATTTTTATCCACTGCACCACAAAAAAGTTGGCCTTTTCCCTATTTATAATTATAAGCGGTAGGAAAGCTTTTCTGCAATTTTTCCAACGCGTTCATAAGTAATTAATTTGCATATATTGTCGGTTACTTTACCAAATTTTCGATAAACAAAGTTAAACAAAAAATATGGCACTCGCTGCCTATGCGTCTTTGGCACCCTTTTAAGTATATTTTTTATGGAGTAAACTTGTTTGTAAATCCATAGGTATCCATTATAAAGTTCTTCAGCAGTCATATTGGGGGGCTTAAATACAACATTAGCAGTATTATACTTTGAAAAGTCAAAATCTGTAATTCTATCATTTGTGACAAACTCATCATAGACTATAGTTCCTGGATAAGGTGTAAGTATATGAGATGTAACCGTTTCGATCTTATTCTTTACTATCCAATCTAATGTCGTCTGAAACGTTGTAGAATCATCGGCATCAAGACCAAATACAAAACTGGCATTAATCATAATTCCACGATTGTGAATTTCTTCAACCAATTTCTCGTATTTTCGTATATTGTTCTGACCTTTATGAATATTCTTAATCGCATTTTCATTTAAGCTTTCAAACCCAATAAATAAACTTTCACATCCCGAAAGAGCCATTTCATCAAGCAAATCAAGCATGTCGACCATATTTGCTGACACTGCTGCATTCCATTTCAAGTGCATCGGACGAATAGATCTTACAAATTCTAACGTCCACTTAGGATTGCCAATAAAATTGTCATCAATGAACATTACATGTCGCTTACCAATTGTTTTTATATCAGCAATCACATCTATAATCGGTCTATTGATATATAATTTTTTATATGCTTCACTGCTGTTATAACAAAAATCACATTGAAATGGGCATCCCCTGCTAGTGCTAATAACATTACAGAATAAATACTTTTTCTTATCAATCAAATGATAGCCCGGAGAAACAATCTCACAACCTTTGATTTCACTGTTGCAGCTATATATTTTTTTCAGTTTTTTGTCTTGAAGATCCCGAATAATATCAGGCCATGTTTTCTCCGCTAATCCAATAGATATAACATCAAAGTATTTTTTGACTTGCTCTGAAAATGCAGTGATATGAATTCCACCTGCCACAACCGGAATTCCTTTGCTTTTATAGATTTCTGCAATTTCTGTTGCACGAACCATAACATCAACGGTAACTGTAATGCCTACAATGTCTACCACATCATTAAAATTGATATCTTCAATATTTTCGTTTTCGATTATTACTGTATGTTCATTATGAAAAATATTTGCAATTGTCAATAGCCCAAGTGAAGGTGACATTCTGGTTTTCAGTTGTGTATCCATTGGTCTCATTATCATTTTGGGTTGTATCAATTTGATAATCATATCTGTATTCCCTTCTTATTTAACAATATTATGCATGTCTAAACATTATTAAATCATAATATAATTTTTTATTTGTACTATATTGTCTATGACGACTATGAAAATACAGCCAACTGCATAACAAATTATATCCTTCCAGTCAAATGATGTTCCAATCACTACATTTGCAAGTGTATTCCCACCCAAACCAAGGCATCCAACGATATTCAAAAACTGCAAGCATTCAACTGCTACTGCAAATATAAAGATATATATTGGTAATAACTTAATCTTAAGAGTAAATATTCTTGCAAAACAATAAATCACTATAACTACGAGAACATCCCCTATATATGGACGTATAAATCTATCATGAATGAATAATGCGATTATAACTTCTATTAGTAATAGCACAATAAATGCCATCACATATGGGGTTCGCTTTTGCATGTTATACCTCTTTTCTTGCATTCTTTGGAAGATACTGTAGAGCAATTCTGTTCTCAGGTTTTTTATCAAATAAATATAGTACAATCAAAAATATCCATTCCAGTGGTTTCATGATCAAATAAGTCAAATCTGCTAACCATGCTGTGCGAATCAATTTTGATATTGGATATCCGTATTTATCATAAAAATTCCTGATCGCACGATGAAAGCTTGGAGTTCTCTCCATTATCAACTCCTCGAATGCATTTGCAATGCAAAGCTGTCTATTAACCACAATCTTTTCTCCACCCCTTATTCCATATCGAGTTGGCTTTACTAGTCCCTTATGTCCTCTTAAGGAAACCGTGCATAAATAATGACCATTATAATTCACGGTTGGTGGAGGTGAAATCTGCTTTGATAGCATCCAGTCGCTGGTCTGTGTAAATGCTTTTATCACACTATCAGGTTGTTGACCAAACAAGCATAAAATCATCACTACTATTATTATAAGGGGTATCATTACCACAAATGCTGACACATGCCAACTATTACATCTTAAAATACAATTATTTACAACACGGATGAATCTATTTTTATATTCTCTATCTATTTGATAAGTTGCTTTTTCTTTTGCCACCCCTACAAGTAATGCAAGCGCATTTATAAGATAATTAAGCGGAATCAATACCATATAAAATATATATCCAGTTTTCTCGTAGTATGAATGAATTGATTTTAATGTTACATCCACCTCGCTCACTACCGCACCCATCAATTGTATAATTATCAGTGAACTAATGATGCAGCCAATGTATACCCCTGCGATTAATATTACAGATAGCAATGGTGAATATTCCTCTTTGTGAAATTTTAACGCGAAATAGGAGCTAATCCCTATCACAACGAATGCACAAATTGTTCCAATATGATTTGTCGATATTAATTGATGCAATCCAAGTGACTCAGCTAAATTTACAGGAATTGTATAGTCTGGAAGTCCGGAGCTCATTTCTAACATAAACCATATTCCCATCCCATATAAACATGCTTCAAATCCTAGATTTTTCTTCTTTTTAGCTACATATATTATATTTGTTATTGTTACAATAATTGGTGATATTAGAATCAATGTTCCTAATATGTAAATGAAAACCAACAAACCCCCATCAAATATATCATTCATACCATCCCCCTTGTAGTGCCCCCAAAATTAGCACTTATTTATTCACATTAAAGAACTCTGCTGCCGCATTTTTCCCTATATACTTAGAAAGATTAAACGTTCTTGCATCCATATCTTCTCCATTGTTATATACTCTGGTAAAATAAGAATTAAAATCCATGACACTAAACATTGTCGAACTGAGTTTCGTATCTTTCTTCAGTTGCTCTGTGTAATCTAAAATAGCAGGAGCTGCATCCGCACACAGTTCGCTTAAGTAATTAGAATCTAATCGGTTTTCATTTACGAAACTTGCCTGACCATAATTATACTTTGCAACCAAATAATCGGGATGGCTAAAAGAGAATACGATATAAAGTGCTGTTATGGTAACTATGGTATATTTTAATAATGGAAACTCTGGTTTTAATATAAAAGTTACAATTCCAGTCATCATCATAAAAATTACTACGAGAGACCAAAGTACAATAATTCTTAGAAATGTCAGATGATACTGACTGATATATAAAATCATGCGAAATGCACTTGAAGCAATCATTATATAAGTACATAAACTAATTATGGTAAGGATCATTTTTAACGCTTTATGATCTTTGAAATAATAGATAGAAAAAAGTACCAATGTAAGATTCAATATACAGACTGCAACCAGCTGGAAAAATCCCTCTCTTGCATACTGAGCATAAGAGTAATCTCTTGGGATATTTCCAAGGAAGAGATAAAATATCTGAATGCCGCTAAAAATTATATATATCAATGCGATCAAGCTAGTAAATGTGATTGCAATAATAGGTTCGCCCTCTTTTCTCTTGCCCTTATTCATTTCTACCTTTTCTTTTGATAGATATGCCAAAAAGCAATAAGATGAAAGGAAAGCAAAAATTGTCATCATCGATATTCCAATCAAGTTTTTTGGTAAAACAATGTTTCTAAACAGAAATTCTAACGAATTCGCAAATACTGAATCTGCACTAGTTAACAACATTAGAATAATGATTACAAAGGGAACCGAAATCAAAAGGCCGGTAAAGATATATTGCATTTTACTACTTTTTCCCTTTTCCCTTGACTGAATCATATGATTACAATCATCAAAAGGCTGTGCTATATGAAACATTGACTCAACTAAAGTAGTACAAAAGTTAAAAATATATTGAGGAATATCCCATTCTTTATCTTGAAAAAACTGATGCATCATGAAGCTTACAATTAATATGAAGCTTCCCATATAATTCATTAATATTATTCTTTCATCATCAGTGAACCACGTAGCGAGCCCCAAAAGTATAATCGCTGCTTCATAAAAATATCCATCTCTTTTTTTTGAAACTTCTAACTTTTTCATACATAAATGATAGTAGCAAAGGGTTCCTAATGTAAACAAAGGGATTGTAATCCCCGATAAATTTTTGTAGAGGCAAAAAGTAAAAAAGCACGCATATATACCACTTAATAAGCCAAAAAATATAAAATTCTTTTGCATTATATGGCCTTTAACCATAATTTCTTCATTTTCATTCATAATCGTTTTCCTCTTCTTCAATTTTCATTTTAAATCTCTATATCTATTTCTTAAATCTTCATTTAATAATTAATTAGAATGAATTATAAGAGCTGTTCTTTGAACTTTTTATAATGAAAGGTTAAAATTTTATGATTTGGTATACCGATTAGAAGCGCTTCTTATTACAGACGTCTTGTGTTATTCTTTAATGATTTCGTCATCTACGAACTCTAAAATATCCCCGGGTTGACAGTTCAGCGCTTTACATAATGACTCTAGCGTAGAAAAACGAATTGCTTTTGCTTTATTGTTTTTTAAAATTGATACGTTGGCTAAGGTGATATCCACCTCACTGGCCAGTTCGGTCAGACTCTTCTTGCGTTGGGCCATCACAACGTCTAGATTAATTACAATTGACATTTTGACCCTCCTTATATTGTTAAATCATTCTCTAGTTTATAGATTATCGCTTTATCAAATACCTGTGACAATACCTTTGAAAAAAGGCCTGCAATCAAAAATACCACAACCACTACAATTACTCCTGGAGTGATGTAAATAATCAAGCGAAATGCTGTAATTAATGCAATCAGGAAGCTATAATTTCCCATTCTTCTTAGACTCACAACATTTTCATTAATAAAACAGTCGTCATCAATTACCGTTTTAAATATCTTTCGCAATTCAAAGATCACTAGTACAGCAAAAAATCCTGATAAGGAAAATAAAATGGTTAGGCTAATCGCATTATCTTTAAAATAGATATTGTATCTTCCATATAATTTGATAATTAAAAACATTAATACAGTAACTAGTATCCCTATAAAGAACATAAAATCTAAAAGTAATTTTGTGGTTCGAATCAATTTATTGTTCATCCTAATATATCTCTCCTTTTTTTCCCATCTTTTTTTATAATATAGCATCAAAAAAATTGAATGTCAACAATTATTTATTGTTTTTCAATAAATAGTTGTTGATATTCAATCTATTTTTCAGACAGGAAACTCAATAGCAGATGAAATACAAAACGAGATTCCCATTTGTATTGTAAGAATCCAAGGTAATATGCAAAGAAAAAGCTGAATTTTTCGTATTGAATACGATTATTCAGCTTTTTCCTTTTATTTAAATACAACCACATACACAAAACTTGATTGCACTTTTATATTTATTTATGATAACTTCTCTTTCAATCGTATTATCCTGCAAGCCCACCATACATGATATATGCTATGATACAGCATATAAAACCGACGATCCAACCTGTTGGAATTGACATTTTCATATAATCCTTTGTGGTTACCCTTGTATAACCGAATCCCCAGGCTACCCAAGATTGTGTAATATCCAAATGCTGAGGAGCAATTGTTGTTACTGCAAACAAAGGATAAAGGAATGCAATTGGAAAGTTCGCAGGGCTAGATATAACAACTACAAGAATAGCAGCACCACATCCAACTAGATTCAAAGGTCCACGGAAGAATCCAAGTGGTGTAAGAATTGCAAATGCTACGGCGATTATCAATGCTGAAGTAGGAATAAAGCTGCCTAATAATGTTTGAAAGTAAGGAGCTGCAAAGATTGCTGCATTATTGAACATAGAAAGCATTAACAAGAAACCAACCATAGGTGCAACATCAACTGCACCATCTGCAAAAAGTTTTGCAAGCATACTACAAACACTAACAAAACTTCCTTTTAACTTTCTACACGTAAGCAAAGCATAGAAACCTGAAACAAGGAATCCTAAAATTATTGGGAACTTAAATGCCACGACTCCAATTACTGGTAAAATAACTGCAATCCATGAAATGGCTGGTGCATTATTATCAACACTTCCTGAACTAGTCTTTGCTGCCCACGCATGTGAAATTTTGTTTTTATTCAATGCAATATTAGCCACAACCAACACTACAACAATTGTTATAATCATACATATAATTCCGAAATTGAAGTATTGATTGTAAGTATATTTGCTATATTCACTGTTTGCAGCAACAAACATTGCCTGATACTGATTGAAATTTACAACATTTGCAAAAATTCCAGACATGATAGATCCCATAAACGCAAATAATGTTACATTTGGCGGAAGACCAAGCGAAAGCAAGATAGGAATAACAATTACTGCGATTGATATAACTGGTCCAATACCTGTCATTGTAGTAAAAATAACTGATGTGGCAACACAAAGAAGTGTCATTGTGACTCTTGGTCGATCTCCGCCAAGTTCAACTGTTTTTCTAATTAATGTCGATGCGATTCCGGTACTCATAAGGATTCTTCCAAAGAACGCTCCAAAGAATACATTTACCAATATTGACTTACCATAATTTTGTGGTCCATCTTGAAATACATTGGTCAAAACACCAATAAAATCAAGCTTCGCCATTGCCGAATTAGGGACTATTTTATTACCAACCAAGGCTAATCCAGTCCAAAATATAGCCATTATAAAAAATCCAATCATCAGATTATAACCTTTTACACAATACCATATCATTCCAAAGAATGATAAAATCATGATTAATCCAATTATTACATTTACCGAGTTCATACACAAATACCTCCTGAAAATAATATAATACTTTATTAGAATCTACTTAATTTGCGTAAGACAAAGCTATCGTACTCAATTCTCTTGCAATTAGTATGATTATTATTAACTGCAACGCACTTTTTTATGTAATTTATTTATCCTAGTCTAGAATCTGTTGATTTCAGGTCACTTTATATTTCACTTAAAGTCATCAGAAAAAATTATCTGAAAATGTTAAAAATTAAAAATAACCATTCTACTCGCGCGTTTTATCGCATTAATAGAATGGTTATTTTAAATTGTTATAAATTCCTTAGCTTCACTTAATCGTTCATTAAACTGTAAATAGAAATCAATATTTGTATCATATGGCTTCATATAAAAGTTTTTGAGAATATTCATATTAATATCCTTAATCAGATTATCATCCTGCGTACTTTTTACAACATTTTGTAAATCTTCAAGAAAATAGTGCCAATCTATCACAAAACATTCATTATTCTTTATGTCAGGTGTATCAATCCACTTACGGACTTTTATTTTCGTTTTATTCGCCTTTTCACATTCATGAACTTGTAGAAAATATTTAAAATCATGATTCTCATAATATCTGCCCAATGGAAACAGCCTACACATTCCTGGTCTAAATGCGTGGATTCCACATCTGCCTTCACTACTTAGAAATAAACATTTTTCTGATAATCCCATCATTTTAAGATTTGGAATAATCATTCCATCTACAACATTTAGTTCGATTTTATCAACCAGTAATTCTTCGAATGTAATATTTAGGTTGATCAGTAACCGATGAATATCGAGAGGATCTAGAATAATAGAATTTCCCATCCCTTGGCAACAGGTAGAACATCCATTGCAGTCATTGCACCCTGCTTTCACCAGATCATTTAATTCATAGAGTTTTCCGTCTGATATTTCATTAAGACTAACATTTCGTTTCATTTTGTGTTCCTCTCTAAAAAACCATTTTGAAAAATTTTACAATCCATCTAGGTGTCTCTGGCAGATTACTTGAAATGCATGTAAGTATGTCATTACGATCCCATACGTTACCTTGCTGTTTCACCGAGAACGTATATATCCCTTTTACTTGATCTCCAACTGCAATTTTACCGCTTGCATATCCTCCAACACCAATATTCATAGCCATCGCATATCCACCAAGTGCATAAACGCCTATTGCAACACCACCGATTGCCAAATACCCAATTGCTACTCCTCCAACGGCGATTCCTCCTAATGCAACACCTGCAACTGCAGCAAGCCCAAGCGCAAAAGCTCCTAATGCAAAAATTCCGATTGCCAAAGTTCCGATTGCAATAATTCCCTTTGCTATCACTCCAATTGCTATCACTCCAGTAGCAATATTTCCGATGGCAATAATGCCTTTGGCCTTATAAACGCCTACTCCAACGTTCACATGAACAAGGGGTAGGCCTTTTATTTCTCTTTTGCTTTTATATTCATAATGAATTCCTGACCTTATATTACTGCTTGATTGCGCTGTATTCGTCTTCACATTCTCAGATTTTAGTCCCAACAGCTCATCTACTGATATATCGAATAATTTTGATAATTCAATTAACTTATTCATTTCAGGAGTTGTCTGCCCCATTTCCCATTTAGAGACTGTTTGTCTTGATACCCCGATCGCATTTCCAAGGTCTTCTTGTGACATTCCATTTTGCTTGCGCAAAGCGATTAACTTATCTTGAAATTCCATATGTATACCCCACTCTTTTTTTCAATCTTATGATAAGCTGTCATTTAAGTCTACCAATTTGGCTTGGAAATCTGTCAACCAAACTTAACATACCCAAACTGATTCCTTAACAAATAGAAACCAATGTTTTAGTATCTACTTTTCAGATTATAATGTGTTTAGATTTACATGTCAACAAGCCTACTCTGTTAAGATAATTTCTTTAACCATTTCTCAACTTCCATTTCGCGGTTTTCGCCCACTAAGAATTCCTTGTAGGCAGCAATCTGTCCATCAATGATATAGAGTATTTTCCTCGCTTTGGCTGCGACACATGAATCGTGAGTTACGGTCATTATAGTCATTCCTTCACGATTCAAGTCCGCAAGGATTTTTAATACCTGCTCCGTAGCTTCGGAATTTAATGCTCCGGTCGGTTCATCCAAGAACAAAACTTCAGGTGTATTAATCATAGCCCTGCAAATGGATGCTCGTTGCAACTGTCCACCAGATACTTCGCGAATATCACGCTCTTCAAGCCCTTCAATCTCCATACGTTTCATTAATTTGGATGCACGTTTCCTTATGTCATTAGCCGGTTCATTCTTTGCTACAAGACCAGGTAATATAATATTATCAAAAATGGAAAGATTTTTTAACATTTGCGCATTTTGAAATACGAATCCCATCTTCGTCAAACGAAATTCGGACAACGCTTCCTCCTTCATTTCACTAATATTCATATTTTCAAACATCACCTTGCCGTTACTTATGCTATCCATCCCGCTGATACTGTATAGAAGTGTTGACTTGCCGGATCCGGACGGTCCCATGACCGCAACGAAATCCCCCTTTTTTATTTCAAAAGATATGTCATGCAATATCTGTGTATCTTTAAATGACTTACTAATATTTTCAACTTTTATCATGGCTTCGCTCCTTATTCCATTAATTGATTTCTGATATGATAGTTTCTAACAACTTTGGTTCCAATAATAACTGTAATGAAGACTACAAGCATTTGCACCATTGGGGAAATTAGATAGGCGGTAACCGGTTCTACTAACATCGTTATTTTTGATGCACCCATAGAAGATAGCATCAGTGAGAATATAGACTCTCCCAAGGTGTTCGCAAGGACCGTTCCGACTACGATTGCCACAAATTGAATCACAAGGATCCGTATTCCAAACTGCATTCTAATATCTTTGTTTGAAAAACCAATCGCTTTCTTAATGGCGATCGCACTATGTTCCCTCGCTGTGATTAGTTGCAAAAACATCACCGTAATCAACGTGATTAACAGCAATGAGATCACGATGGCCGCGTCTTTTACAAGGCTCATGTTATCCATAATTCCGCCAAGTGTCTGAGAAATGAACTCGCTTATTGGCGTTATTTTGCTATCTGTTAGAATACTTCGTATTTCATTCGTCTTTTCCAATATATTGACACCGTCGTTGACATCCAAATATATGATATAGACTTGCACATCCTTTTCGTCAAAATCGATTGCAGCTTTGGCAGTCTTACCACCATATGTGATATCCTGGTATATTCCCAAAATATTGAACAAAATCTCTTTATCCTGGTAGTTTACCGTCATCGAATCGCCAACTTTTTTCCCTAATTCTGAAGCTTCCAGATAAGAGAGGGCCATTTCTTTACTACCATTTGGTGCATTTTCATCAGGTGCCCTTCCTTCAAGATACTCCAGTGGGAAAGCGGATTCATCGCCGTTTTCTACACGGAGATATTCCCATTCACCCTTCGTATTTTGCAACTGAACGTAACCATTTTTATAAATTTGATATTTTTTGATCTGAGAATCATTTTCCAAATAGGATATTGCGGAATCTTTTTGTTTTTCTAATTTCTCGCTGTACTGCATATCAATACGGATATCGCATTCTCCTATACCCATATAAGTTATAAATGATGGATTTTCAATTGTATTTTTCATATTCATCGGAAGCAAAATCAAAAATGATGAAAATACAAAGACGAAAAATATGACCGAATATTCTTTCCATTTACATTTTAATTCACCGAATGCAATTGTAAGATTTCGGTGTCGCAATCCTGCCAACGGCAAAGTATAGTGACCTTCTTTCTTTATTCTTTCTTCCCCACGCATCAGTTCTACAACCGTACTTTTCATATTCTTACGAACAATTTTGCGACATCGAAGTATTACAAGCAGACCAAATAGTATTAGCCCCACAAATGGATATACCCATTTCATCCACTCGTCATTACCATTTCCACAGTACTTAATTATCGATGCAGAGAAGAAATTTCCGAATGGAATTCCTACTAAATAACCGATTGCTGCCGCTACCAACGCCAGTATGCTATATTTTATTTGATATGACTTTTCGATTTCACTTTTCGGAAATCCAATTGCTTTCATCTCCCCAATCGTATAATTTTCTTCTGCCAAAGTTGCTCGAATAATATATGACAAACAAAGAATTGCTATCATTACTAATAGAAAACTGATCGCGATAATTATAAATGCTACAAGACCATAAGAAAGTGCATTCATCATAGTCAGAAGACTTCCGGTTATTGCTACACCGCTAGAAGGCATGCTCGCATCTATATAATCTTTCTGTAAAACTGATGTAGACGTACCATCTTTTAACAGAAATTCAAAACATTCTTCCCATTCTCCCATGTGCTGGCTGATTTCATCAACATCCGATTGACTGATTAAGAACCGCTTTGAAGAGGTAAGTGCCGAATTCATTGTCGAATCACGAATAATCGTTGATACAGTCAGATTCTTACTGTAATTACCTTTACGTAGCGTAATAACATCACCTTCTGCAATACCTAGCTCCTGTGCA
Source organism: [Clostridium] fimetarium (assembly GCF_900111235.1). Classification (GTDB taxonomy): domain Bacteria; phylum Bacillota; class Clostridia; order Lachnospirales; family Lachnospiraceae; genus Clostridium_N; species Clostridium_N fimetarium. Next base: position 239,160 of record NZ_FOJI01000001.1, on the reverse strand, counting down.
TAATAAACAGGTACTCCGATTTTCCCATCCCCAACCACTGCAACTTCATTATCCATATTTAGGAGGAGATCAAATCCTTTATTTTGAATGACAAATCCATTATCCATCAGACATTTCTCTAACGTTTCTCCCTGGTAAATAATATTTGCATTGCTTATATCAAGCATCTTAACGATTAGTGAATCCTTAATATAATCATGACTTTTCACAAAGTTATTAAATGCACTCTCGTCATAGGTTCCCTTATTCATCTGCAAGTACTGGGGCGGTATAGCCCGTTCATTTAATCCATCCAGTGAAGAGAACATTGTACCTGCCACCCTTAATCCACCAGCCATCAAAATGGCCGAAAGGATCAGAAATACGGTTAGGACCGTTGTGATGACCGGGTTTGCCTTAAAATCCTTCCTTACAAGCTTCAACAAAAGTTTCATTTTTGATTCCCTCCGTTTCTTTAATCGTTTCACTTTCCAATGTAGTTAAACTTTCCAACATATTTACACTCTTCAGTTTGAATACAATAACTCCAACAATCGCTAGCGCCATGCCTGCAATCAATATCAGCAACGCAATTCCTCTTCCCTCACCTGATCCGATTACTTTGCCGATTTGTATTGCTAACATGCTGTTGCCGCTCATAAACGGTTCAAACACATAATCAGAAAGGATTCCAGCCAATATATAGGCAAAAATATAGCCCATCTGAGTAATAAAACTAATCATTCCAAAAGCACGCCCCTGAACTTCATTTGGAAGATTCTTTCGAATTAGGACTTCTGCTCCAATCTGAATAGCGGGCATAAATACAAACATCATAAATCCAAATAATGTAATCAAAAACAGATTTTGTTTTACGCCCATCAATGAAAAAAAGATTCCACAGCCAATTAATCCCAACGAAAGCATTTTCCGATAAGATTTTGTATTCTTTAAACAGCTAATTACGATACTGCCAGCCATCATACCAAATGCACAAACGGACGCAAGAATACCAAGCTGCGTTTTCCCTGCGAAAGCAAGTATGAGTGGTTTACATAAAATTTGTACGAAGCCAAGACAAAATACGACGATTGTCATAATTATAATCATCGCCACAATTCCGCTTTTCCCACGTATTGCAGCAATCCCTTCTTTCATTTCTAAGTGAATACTCAGCCCCGCACCCTCCCTGCGTTTCGTAACCATTCCTTTCTTCACAACTACAATTACAAATACTGTTGTAAAGAAAGTAAGAATATCAATAAAGATTAGGGTACTTACAGATGTAATCTGCAACAACAATCCTGCAATCGCTGGAGCGATTAAAAGTTTGGCATTATTTGCGATTTGAACCATTCCACCTGCCTTAGCGAAATCTTCTTCCGATAATAAATCTGTAATCGTCGCTTTAAATGCAGGTTCCATCAACGCCATAAATAACGAGCTGACACCAACTCCAATGCAGATTACCACAAGTGAAGGTTTTGCGCTCATAACAGAAGCGAGACAAATAAATAGTCCAAGTCCGGAAAACAATTCTCCGAGAATCATCATTGCCCTTCTGTCATAATGGTCTGCCAAGACGCCTCCCACCGGTGCTAACAAAATAGATGGAAGGAATGCGCAAATGCTAACGATACAGGTCGCCGTAACAGAGCCTGTCAGTGCCAGAACATAAATTGCAAGGCCAAAGTCCGTTAATCCACTTCCAACGCTTGATATCAGCTGTCCAACCACCAATATTGTAAATTTCTTCATTGATTTATTTCTGTCTTTGATTTCTATATTTTGTAAGTCCCTGTTTTGTATTTCCATATTTTGTATTCCACCTCGTTGATTCATTGTTATCCTCCTTAAATCTTAATAATGCCTATATTACCGACTGGTTTACCAACTAATTTAACAATTGTTTGTAGACCGTCGGTCGGTTTTCGTGTAAAAAAAATAACATTTTTCCTTCCAACAAATGTGAAATTTCCACTTATGACAGCTGTCTTTAAATCTATGACAACTGCCCAAACATCTGTAGAAATTCATCTAATTCGCCTACGCTTGTTCCCATTATTCTCTCCGCATTACATAAAAATGCCTTTATTTTTCTTGGGAAATCCTCTGTTTTCCATTGAAAGACATCACAATCGAACATCATATGTCCCAATAGTAAAATAGATTCTATACCTTCCATTGGATAGTCCATATGGAATACATCACGTTCAATACCTTCTAATACAGGTTCTTGTAAAACCTGGGTCATACGTTTCAACATAGCCTTTAAATATAACTGTTCCAGCTTTGCATTCTCAACCTTATGAAGTTCTTCTGCTATCTCATTTGAACCTTCAAACTCTGGGGCCTGTGCCATTATTGCCATCATAATTCGATTCACTAACGGAATGGATTTATCTTTTAGGATCATCTGCGCCCGCCTTGCTCCTTCTTCAACAATATCAAGAATAATTGCCTCCAGAACTTCTTCCTTGGAAGCAAAATAATAGTAAAAGGTGCCTTTGGCTATATCCACAATCTTTAGGATGTCATTGATAGAAGTCTGTTCATAACCTTTCTTAATAAATAACTCGCGCGCTGTTACAAGAATTTCACGTTTTCTAACTTCTCCTTCTTTGATTGCTTTCATATCATTCGCCTTTCTATCTGTCTATTATGTCTCTGTCTATCTATCGACCGTCGGTCTGTATGTATGGTTATAATAAACCTGGAAAAAGAAAATGTCAATCCCTATTTCATAGATATTATTCGATTATTTTATTCAATGATTAATGATGTGTGAATCGCGGATGAAAGAACTATCTAATTAATCTATCATTAGACTTAAACAGCAAAAATTTGAGCAGTACTGACAACTTAACTTACCGTTATCAATACTGCTCACTTATTAAATATCAAACTATAATTGTAAAAAACTAGGTATTATTTGAATCTTATTACCTTCGCCTTCCCTGAAGTAACTGAACGATAACCATTATCAATACAATTACAAGAAGCAAATGTATTAACGAACCACCGAAAGACGTGAGCAAGCCCAAAAACCATAAAATCAATATTACTACTACAACTGTCCAAAGCATATTATTGCACCTCTTTATTTTTATTTTAACAAGTTCTACTTGCTATTAGAATTTTTACTCTTTTTTATTTCTTATCCATTTTTTTAATGATTTTATCTGCGATATTTTCTTTTATCTCGTTTATATTATCTTTAACATCCATTTTCTTTTCAAGGTCGGCTTTTGAAACTTGCAACTTACCCTTTAGTTCCAACTGCTTATTTCCAGTTATTTTACCTGCTGTTTCATTAAGTCCACCTGCAATCTTATCTATTGCATTGTCCATTTTGTCTTTTACATCTTTCATCTCATACCTCTTTCATTTCCTATTTAGTTATCTTACATTTGAATCTGGAAACATTCTAAACTATTCATCATGTTCCATATATTGAGTCTTTTTTGTTCTGTTACTTGAATTTGGCATCAACATTATCACTATCATGGCAACTATGCCAATAACAATCATAGCGATCAAAGTTGCAGGTTCAAAAACTCCCACTGTTTCAGTGCCGCCCGTTGTTGACCCCGAGAAAATACCTTCAAATAATTTCACAAAAGGGTGACTAATATTATAGATTCCTTTCACAAAAGCGTTTCCCGCATTTGCTCCCATCAGTTTGAGAACGATTCGAAAAGCTAGTATAATCTCTATTATGCCAAAGATTACTTTAATAATTCGTTGTCCTGTATTACTTTCTTGTGTTACATTTTGCATTTCAGTTTGTTTCGTGAAATTTTCCATTTTTCATTCCTCCGATGATTCCTGTTTTTAATTTAATAAAGTTTAATAAAGTCAATATTTTTTTAGGACTTATATATACGATTACCAAGTATATTGCCACTATTCATACTTTGTTTTTATTTTTATATGTTCAACAATAATTTATATATCTAACAAACATTCAAATGTTATCTGTCTATATTATATCACGCTTTGTATATTCAGTCAATTTTGCGAGTATTTGATAATTGTATATTTTTTAAATTCAACTCAGTGTATGATATTTTATTTTCCTAATATTCTCTTTTCTGTTTATCACTTCCTCATATTAAAAAAGCCAACATACGTAGGTTTAGTACGTTTGTTGACCTTAGAAATTCAAAACACTCCAAAGATAAGACTAATTCATATAGCTACCACCATTCACATTAATGGTTTCTCCTGTTATAAATGCTGACTTCTCTGACACCAGAAATAAATATTACTGTGTCTGCCTCATTTTTTGCTTCACCTAAATGACCAAGTGGAATCTTCCGGTATTATTGACCAAGATATCGATTTTTCCATAGCTATCCATACAAGTCCTGGCTTCAAAAAGGGAAGCCTGCAAACAGATTCAGCTAATTGGAGTGCGCAATACCAATTTATCTTTCCGTTAACAGACTTCCAGTTTTTCTGAAAAATATCTTGCAAATAACTTTCCTAATATATATAGAGTAGCGATTTAATTAACTTTATACTTCACTCCATAATTGATGGTAGACATCGTAAACGATAACGAATTTTGAACAACATATGTCTGAACCAGAAAAGATTGTGAATATTTATCAAATACTATAGTGAGATATCCAAATCCACCATAACTAGTCTTTGATAACGCTGCAATAGGATTGCCAATATAGTTTAGCTTCATAATCACTCTAAACTCTGTATCAGAGTTTGTAATCGGGCCTGCACTTTTAATGATTAATATATAATCATTGCTTAATGAGAACGCTTCTTTTGCTTTAGTTGCATCTGCACAACATTCATTAAGATAGCTTATACATCTTGATGCATATTCGCCTTGACTCTCAGATGCTCCTTGTGGATAGCTCACAACATTTTCTCTAAGTATGACACCTTCATTATCATTTGTGAAAGTTACTATGCCATCACTTGATTTTGTAATAACCAAACCACTATTAAATAATACAGGCTGTACTTCCGTTCTAACAGTGTAATTATCATTAGGTCCAACCTTAGCTTCAAACAAATTTCTTGTTGATGTAATAGACAACGAATTCACATCAATGGTGCCAGCGCTTCCACTAAAATTATATTTAACTGTACTTACTGGAGCATTCGTGCTAGTCCATGCATTCGTATAAGTATTTGAAGTTGTTGTTGTATTTGTTGTTGGTACTTTTGTTGGCGCTGTTGTTGGTGCTGTTGTTGGTGCTGTTGTTGGTGCTGTTGTAACGACTTCCTGAACTTTTGTTGTCTGCTTTTCGGTAGATGCCTCAGTAGCATTAACCTTAGCTATCTCGGTTGATGTATCGGTTGACTTCTGAGATGTCTTTTCCTTTTGTAATTCCGTTGACAATTGTGACGTATCCGAATCACTCGATAATGCAGTACCTTTTATCGAATTTCCTGCAATCGAAAACGCTCCCCCAACATCGAACACAAAAAACAGCACTACAACCATTGCAAACACACTTGCGGCACTTGAATATCTAACTATTTTTTCTCTTTTGCTTATCTTAAGCTTTTTAAATATTTGACTATGTGCAGCATCTACTGTTGTTTGCTTTAATTCGCTGCTGGCCTTGAAATTCTCCAGCATCTTCTTATAATCAGACCCATTCATATCTATCTCCCATTCCTTCGCTTAATATATACTTTGCTCTATGTAGTTTTGAACGCACCGTTGATGGTTTATCATGAAGCATATTTGCTATTTCCTCAGTTGAATACCCTTCAAAATAAAACAAATGAATTGGCACTCTATATCTTTCCGGAAGTTTTTTTATTTCATTCCATACCTCATGGTATGTCTGATCCTGAAAAGGTAAACCTTCATCAAGTTCCTCCGTTTTTCTGTTCCAAAACAATTTCAAAAGATCCAGACTAGTGTTTACTGTTACTTTCATAAGCCATCTTTTTACGTGCTCATCGGATTCAAATATTTTATCACATCTATAAAGCTTAATAAATGTGTCTTGAAATACATCCTCAGCATCCTGTTTGTTTTTTGTCTTTACCATTGCAAGTTTGAATACCGAATCCGCATATAAATCCACGATTCTAATGTATTCAGCATCTGAAAACCCCATATTTCTCATTTAAAACCTCCTTTTATATATTACGATTATGGCAATCATAATGTTGCACTGTAATTTTAACATCAAAAAATGAGCAGTATTGATATTTGAAATTATAGAATCAATACTACTCGTTTATAAACAATAAAATAATTGGCACCATTCACATGAATGGCTTCTAGTTCACTTTATATATCATTCCATAAGTAACAAAGGTAGACATTGAAGTCATAAATGAAATTTGAGCAACATATGTTTGAACCACAAAACATTGTGTGTGTCTGTCAAAAACAATTGTTAGATTTCCAAAACCAGCAGAGCTGCTTCCATTAGTGTTATTCTTGGATAAAGTCGCAATAGGATTGCCCGTATAGGTTAATTTCATATTAGCTCTCCACTCTGTATCAATATTGGTCATAACAATCGCACTTTTTGTATTAAAAACATAGTCATCGCTTAATGAGAATGCTTGTTTTGCCTTCGTTGCATCCGTACAGCATTCTGTAAGATAGTTTATACATCTTAACTCATATGCACTTTGGCTTTCGGATGATTGTTTTGGATAGCTGAAAACATTTTCTCTAAGTATAATGCCTTCCTTATCATTTGTGAAAGTCACTATTCCATCACTTGACTTTGTAATTACCAAACCATTATTAAATAATGCAGGGTGCACTTCGGCTCTTATGGTGTAATTTTCATTTGGCCCAACTTTAGCTTCAAATAAATTGCCTGTTGATGTTATAGACAACGAATTTACCTCAATGCTGTCAGCACTTCCACTAATATTATATTTCACTGTACTAATTGGAGCATTCATGTTAGTCCATGTATTTGTATAAGTAGTTGAACCATTCCATATCTGCATTGTTGACGTTGCTGTATTCGTATTTGCTGTGGTAGGTGCAGAAGTAGCATTAGCTGTAACTTTCTCAGTAGATTTTTCGGTTGACGTATGCGTTGACTTCTCATTTGATAAACCAGTTGACAATTGAGCTATATCCGAACCATTCGCTGCTGACGACTGACCGTTTATAGCTTTTGCCGCAATTGATATCGCTTCGCCAACATTAAATACAGAAAATAACACTACAACCATTGCAAACATAGCTGCAACACTAGTATATCTCACGGTCTTTTCTCTTTTAGTTAACTTAAGTTTTTTAAAAATATGACTATGTGCAGCACTAATTGTTGTTTGCTTTAGCTCACTACTGGCCTTGAAATTTTCGACCATTTTCTTATATTCAGACCCATTCATAGCTATCGCCCATCCCTTCGCTTAATTTATTCTTCCCCCTATGTAGTTTTGAACGTACCGTTGATGGCTTGTCATGAAGCATCTCTGCTATTTCCTCAGTTGAATACCCTTCAAAATAAAAAAGGTGAATTGGTATTCTATATTTTTCCGGAAGTTTTTTAATTTCATTCCATACCTCATGGTATGTTTGATCTTGAAAAGGTAAACTTTCATCAAGTTCCACCGTTTTCCGGTTCCAAAACGATTTTAAAAGATCCAAACTAGTGTTTACAGTTACTTTCATAAGCCATCTTTTTATGTGTTCATCTGATTCAAATATTTTGTCACATCTGTATAGCTTAATAAATGTGTCTTGAAATACATCCTCAGCATCTTGTTTATTTTTTGTCTTTACCATTGCAAGTTTGAATACCGAATCCGCGTATATATCCACGATTCTACTGTATTCAGCATCTGAAAACCCCATATTTCTCATTTAAAACCTCCTTTTATATATTACGATTGTCGCATCCCTAATGTTGCACTCTTTTTCGCTCCTAGAACACCCCTACGACTGCCTAGCGCGAATCCAATTACTGTACTAATAAGATTTCTGCGCTACTTTCTGCGCATCTTAAATTTGACAATTTACTATACACTCTTCATAATGTCTTCTGACCAGGCAATTGCTTGTATATACCAATCAAATAATCTGGTTTCATCAACCTCGATCTGAGCAGTTGTCTGATATAGCAAAGTGCAGTCTACTTGTTCACAGCATCTTATGATATCATAAACTGGTTTCAGCTCTCCTCGATGATAAATCAGAACCTCTTTCACATCCTCACTGACGGCAATTCCCACCAAAGCGTCTTCCATCGTTTGGTCTAGCATGGTATCTAACACACTAAACAGGCACATGAGTGAGATTTCATATCTTCTCTTAGCTAAATTACTATTTATTGCTATTAATTCTCCAAATTTTGATCTAATTAAGGACATTTTAATTAATTCCTGTGTCTTATTACCTGACAGTTCTTGTAGCATTAAGACATTGACCCAACGCTCCAGTTCTCGAAATCCCATCTTAAGCAAAGAGCCTTTAATGGTCTTATTCAGATCCTTATGGTTATCCTTCTCGTTTCCTAATACTTTCATTACTCTGTAAGCCATATTAACATCTGTACTTATAATTTCTGCAAGTTTTTCAAAAGAAGGTTCTTCGGTATATAATTCTGAGATAATACTCTGATATACTGTCGTTGATGTTTTGCGGGTACGAAGTCCGCCTACGATTTTAGGTTTACTAAAAAAATATCCTTGGAACAGATGGAATCCCATTTCTCTGGCTTTTATGAATTCGTCTTCGGTTTCTATTTTTTCAGCAAGCATTATCTTGCCTTGTTCTATTCCATATTTAACATCTTTATTTAATGTATCAAGTGGCGTTATCAAAATATCGTATTTTATAATATCTGCCATTGGTACAATCGGATATGTTTGGATACTTTCAACAAAATCATCAAGTGCTATTTTATAGCCCTTATCTTTAAGCTCTTTTATTCTATACAAAATGGGGGCGTCCACTTCAACATCTTCCAACACTTCAATCACAAGGATATTGGGGTTAATTAATTCAATGGAATCAGATAGCAAAAACTGATAATCAAAATTAATAAATGCTCTCTTGTTTCCAACAATCTGGTCTAATCCTAATTCAAAAAGGCCTCCCAACACTGTGGCCGTAGAACTTTCGGCTGTTGACAAACCATACGAAGACGCTTGTTCATTGGTACGAAACAATAGTTCATATCCATATACATTCATAGCCCTATCAAAGATAGGTTGTCTTGCAATAAACATAGCCCCACCCCTTTCTGTTGCATTTATTTTACGCTTGTCCCACAATGATTTATTTTAGGTATATTATACCATTTTCAAATCCTATTTGCTAGATTATGGAATTTAAAGTTGCAGCTTTCTTTTTCATTTTCTATTACAGTTTTCAATCAATAAAATATACTCGTGGAATACTTTGACGTTATGCTTCTAATTTTATGGCCCACTTTTTGAATTAAAATCTGTAAAATGACTATAATACAAATAATTCCAAATGATTTCCATTATATTTGGGTTATATTTCAAATTTTCCTTTATAAATATCAAATAATACATTATAATTTAAAGTAGAATTATATTTGACACTTCTATTTTAAATCGATTACAGAAAGAGTGGGATGTATGGAAAGAACATTAGTTATCATTAAGCCAGAAGCTGTAAAAAGGAAGTTAGTTGGTAGAATCATTTCCATTTACGAAGATAATCATTTGGAAATTATTCATTCACACAGAATTCGGGCTACAAAAGAAGTTTTAAAGAAACACTACGACGATATCAAAGATAAGCCGTTTTTTAATGAAGTCATTGACTACATGTCTTCCTCAGAAGTTGTGGTCCTCATTTTGGAAGGTGAAAATGTTGTTAATATTGTAAGGGAGGTAAACGGAGCAACCAACCCCGCACAAACAAGACCTGGAACAATTCGTTATATGTACGGAGTTAATGTTCAGGAAAATGCAGTACATGGTTCGTCATCAGTCGAAATTGCAAACAGAGAAATAGCTATTTGGAGTGACTTGATTAAATACGAAGGATAAGACAGATTTATACATTTAGCATAAAGCTTCTAGTATAATTATAGACGAACAATTAAAACATCCTCACAATATTCTTTTTGGATTTAAAAAGAATATTGTGAGGATGTTTTGCTATCATAGTAATTATAGGTTATTATTTATAAATTTAAAATCACAACATTCTCCACCCATTCCCAACGTTTAAGTCCTTCATATGAAACGATTGAAATTAATCGAAAAAAGTGGTATGATAGCTACTGTAAACTCAAATAAATGTCTTTACTACATGAAAATTGATTATAAAATTATGATTGCGAAGATACTATATTATGAAGAGCTTTTTTATAAGCTCTTTTTTAGCGATAAAGAGAGGTAATAATATGATAAAAGCAGAAAACCTATCCTACTCATTTCCACAAAAGGACCTATATAATAATATATCATTTACATTAGAAGATGGTCAACATTGTGCATTTATTGGAACAAGTGGCAGCGGAAAAAGTACATTGGTAGATATCATTATGGATCCAGAACGATATATGTTCGATGGAACGTTAGAGATAGCACCTAATTGTAGAATCGGATATGTAAGTCAATTCTCACAATTAGACGAAACAAAAGCGGTTACAGTTTACGAGTATATTGGGGAAGAATTTATTAAGCTACAAAACGAAATAACATCAATATGCACTGAAATGGAAACAGCTTGGGATATCGAGCCTTTAATGGAAAAGTACCAACAAGCTTTAGATGCATTTCACGCGATTAGCGGGGATGATTTTGAAAGTAACATTACTAAAGAACTCAATCTTTCAGACTTAAGCAAGCTCAAAGATCAATTAGTATCTAAACTAAGCAGTGGAGAATTCAAGCTAATTCAGGTCATTAAGGAAATGCTAACCGGTCCAGATTTAATGATTATGGATGAACCCGATGTATTTTTAGACTTTGAAAATATTAATTCTCTTAAAAAGCTAATTAATTCATACAAAGGCACAATGCTAATTATTACGCACAACAGATATCTATTGAATCATTGTTTTAATAAAATCTTACATCTCGAAAATACAGAACTTCAAGAATTTGATGGAAGATATATTGATTACAACTTTTCATTACTTCAACGTAAAATTGAGTTACAAGAACTTGCGATTGCTGATACTGAAGAACTTGCAAGAAACGAGTTCTTAATTAACAACTTAAGAGCTGACGCAACTGTTCACGTGGAATCTTCTAAAAAAGGGAAATCTTTAAAGGCTAGAGTAAAACTGAACGAAAGATTAGAAGCACGTAGAATCAAAACGCCATTTGTAGATATTAAACAACCGAGAATCCGCTTTGTTACAGATAATGTCCTTGAAGATACGATTGCTTTAAAAGTCACTGATTACAGTGTTTCTTTTGATGATGTGATTTTAGAACATGTTAATTTTGAAATTAAATCTACGGACAAAGTCGCTCTTATCGGTCCGAATGGTACTGGAAAAACAACTTTACTCCGAGATATCTTTCAAAACTGCAAAGATTCTATTGAGATAAATGAAAACATTGAGATGGCATTTTTGTCTCAACTTCAAGGTGAAATGCTAAATGAGTCTAATACGGTAAGCGATGAGTTCTTCGATGCTGGATTTAAAACCAACCAATCGATTCAATCTTATGTTATAAACTATGGTTTTGATGAAGAAATTGTAAATCAAAAGATATCATCTTTATCTGGTGGTGAAAAAAATATACTTCAATTGGCTAAAATTTCTGCCGGCAATGCAAACCTGTTGCTTCTTGATGAACCAACGAGTCATCTAGACACCTATTCACAAATAGCACTAGAAAAAGCAATTGAAGACTATAAAGGTGCGATCCTAATGATTTCTCATGATTATTATTCTATCATTAACTGTATGGATTATCTTTTAATCATTGATGATAAAACAATCAGGAAAATAACAATGCGAAAATTTAGGAAAATGATTTATGCAAACCATTTTGATAGAGATTATTTAGAAATTGAGCAAAAGAAAAAAGCAGTTGAAACGAAAATCGAATCTGCTTTGAAAAATACTGATTTTGAGCTTGCGAAAGTGTTGTCTGAAGAATTGGAAGGATTGATTAAATTGTTATAAAACTTATGTTTTTAAATACAAATTGGTGAATTGCTATTTCAAATAAGATTTGAGATAGCAATTTACCAATTTTGATTTCACACGTTATTCAAAATCACTTTTCACCTTTTTCTTCTTCTCGCACATCCGATCACACTGATTGGAAAACGCATATATTCTTCCCTCCAGAAGTCGTTTTCTGCCTTCTGGATTTCTTGTAAAGACTAAATCATATTCACCCATCACATTACTGATTGCAGTTTTAAAAGCAAAGGCATCCTCTTTCTTTTGAGAAAAAACCGCTGGTACTGCAAAATATTCATAATGTAATCGCTTTTTCTTCCTAGAAATCAAAATATAGCGCTGATTATCCAGTGTAGCAAAAAAATCATATACCGCAGTAGCAAAAACATCCTTTTCACGCATGGTTCCACCCTTTAAATAGCTAATTACCAAAATATCTTGATTGACTTCCACCTTTGGCAAAACGTCAGTAGATGTAATCAGGCCTTTTTGCTTCAACGTCTGTAAAATCGCTTTTGCAATCTGTTTCATACGTTTTTGAGGTGTCATGAGGGAAAATAGTTTATAACCATATTTTCCAGTGACAGCCAATGCAACTAATATCAGTATTATGAGAACCAGACTGTATCCCGCTCCTAGTTTAGACGACATAAACGATATTTGCAAAAGGATCCCCAAAACGCTAATGATTGTTGTTACGATAACATAGCTCCAAACATTTAACATAAAAAATCCTGACTTCAATGCTTCTTCTCCGATTTCACTCGTAACTTCCACTTCCAACTTAGCAGTATTATCCATTGCTTCCATCCAACGCTGTTTTAATGCATCACGTTCACTAGAAAGCTGTAACATCTCTTCATTCATTTTCTTAACGGATTTTGTTGTAAACGGATGCTTGATAATACTAATTCTTTCAATTCCACCTTCAATACTATTTTCTGTATAATGAACTCCTAGAAATCCATTCATTCTACGTTTTACCATTTCAAAATCCTCTGAACCTTCATCTGTTACAGATACGAGATGCCAGATATTACCCGTTTTGTCCGGATCTGCGCGATATGTACGAATTGCCCTGCCACGCATCTGATTTGACAGCATAAACGAACCTACAAACGTTGCTAAAATCAATGTATTAATACAAGGTGAATCCCAGCCTTCCCCAAGCAAAGATTTCGTTCCAATCAAGATTGTAATATGACCTGTGTCAAAAAGCTGCGTGATGAGTGCAGTCTTCATGTGACCATCTCCAACTATATCCACGCTCACATATGGCAAATCCTTTACTGGCTTGTAATTGGCCGACATATCATTTTGTTTGAAGAGTTCATCAAGATATTCCTGTGCCTCAGCAGGAATCAGAATGACACTGCCTGACAACACGCCCAGCTTCTGACCAGAAATATTTTCGCGACGTAGTAATTCAAATACCGGAATCACTCCAATAGTATCCACCACAGCAGTGCTGTCCCCCAGTTTTGATAAATATTCTTTTTTTATATAATCACACAATATAAGTTGACGTAGCTTGGGTCCCATTTTGTTACTTTCAGCTAGCGTAATTTCACGGATGCTTTGAATTTTTCCCATACTGCTAATCAACATCTTATTAATATTTTGATTATTGACCAAACTAACCTGATTGCGAACAATGAGATTTTCACTTTTCAAGGTATGTATCCATTGTTCCCTATACTCTTCTGTACAGTTATAGGAATCTGTGTCTCCATATAAAAATCCTTGAAGTAGTTTTTCCATCCACTTCGGTTCCATCTTTGGAATTTTAGCATTTGTACCTATAAGAGTCTTTAATGCTTTGGGATATTCCATCCCTTTTGCATTCATAAACACCAATAATGATGACAAATAAGCTGGATCATCCAAGAATTTTTCACTGTAATCTTTTGAATCGTTGATCCCGGGATGCGTCATAATCACATGTTCAAATTCACTGTTTGCCATAGCTGTATCGATGATTGTCGATACTTTCTTTTTCCATTCTACTACAGACTTCTTTTCTTGTGCTGTTGGATAATTAAAATATACAAAATCCTGATGTGGGCAAAGACTTCCCTCTTTGATTAGTTCAGGAACGGTTATTTCTTCATCTATTTCTCCGCAAAGATTAATATAACGTTCCCATTGTCCCGGCGTAGAGTCATAGGGTGGCGTCGCTGTCAGAGAGACCACCTTTAGGCATGGCACTTTTGCTATCAACTCTTCAAGCGCTTTCCACCATTCATTTCGTAAATGATGCGCTTCATCCAGACATAATACGCCAATTCCAGCTTCCTGGATCGTCTTATATAAATCAAATCCCCTATAATCTACAGTCTCAACTCCTGTAATCAGTTCCTCACTATCATCCTTTTCAGCACTATCGTGTGTTTTAGCTCTATATTGTATTTCCGTTTTATCTTGTATTTCATCTCCGTCTTCTGACTCAATTAAGTCACCACTGTAGCGGATGGTGCAGCTATGAAGCGCCTGATATGTAATCGTGGTAATTGCTTTCGGCTTTTTAATATCTCCTGAAATCCATTGTTCACCCTCTACTCCTACTTCCAAAAATCCCGCTTCAATTCTATCCTTCCACTGTTCGCGAATAGTAATACTTGGGGATAAAATCAAGCACGGCTTCCCTAGCTTACGGATAAATTCAATTCCAATTGTAGTCTTTCCAGAACCAGGTGCTGCAACAATATGTACTTTATTATCATTCAAATAATTATCAAAATTCTTTAAAACTCTAACCTGATAATCCCTCCAGGTGCCTTTAAATTGAAGAATTCCATCATAAATGTTACTCATATTCTTTATTCTCCTTCTATGTAACGATCACCTGTACATTTCTCAATATCGTATTTTTTCCTATAACACGCATTCCATTAGCACATACTCGTATTGATTATCCACAAATCCTTTTCCATATATATTCGTCACTTTATTTTCCAACATCAAACCACCAATCATGCCTGACCTTCTTATCCATATTGACTTTGCGATTTTTCTAGTCATAGCCATGCCTAGGCCATAATGGCCTTTATTCGCTCCAATATAAAGTACGACATAACGCTTGGCATAAATACTTCTTCGTAAAAGTTTGCATTTATTTAGAAACTTTTCTTGTTTGTATGGCAGGTCTTCATAATCTGGCAATGTGATATATTCATCCTCCAAAATGGGTTTAAAAATCGGGAATCCTTTATACAAAGATGTCAAAAGCTGATATACCGCAGCGATAAGCGTATCATAGTCTACTTTTTTAGCCCTACGAAATTCATAGTTATCTGCTTTGAATTTTTTATAACGTTGTTTTGCTTTTGGCGTGCAAAATGCTCTTTTTGATACCCTCTTGGATTCATTTGAATAATAACGTTTTGTAATTGAGAAACCATTTTCTGTTTTATATCATAAGGTAATTGCTTAAAATTACGATATTCTTTACGACTTAACTAAGCATTTATCATATTTTTACATTTTCCATAATTTGTAATACTATCAAAATACTATAACGTAAATCTATATAAATATCAAGATTTAAAGCTAATGTCTGGTTTTGTAATAATATGCAGTTTCGTCTCGAAGTGGAAATCGCGCGTTTGACAAATTGTCAAATTATGGTAGTTTATTATTTCTGTTTATTATATAATTCTATTAAATAGTATTATTAGTGAACTTGAAAACTAGATGTGCGCAAAAAGATGCGTAGGAAAGAGAGGAATTATGCAGGATATTTATTTGTTTGGCTCAATTGTTGTTACAACTGGTTTACTACTAGATAGTTCATATCCAAAACCGGATGGATATGCAGAATTATCACAGGTTGATTTATTTTTAGGGGGAGAATGCGGTGTTGCGGCCGCCATTTTGGATCACTTTGGCTGTTCCAGTAAGGTCATCGGTTTTCAATTAGGTTATGAAACAGAACCCATCGTAAAATCGTATTTCCAAGGTACCAAAGTGGATGTAAGCGCGCAAACAACCGATGAAAATTGGGTTGGTGTGCGTGATTATGTTGTGATTGATCAACAGAATCATACACGGACTTGCCTTGGCTCATTTGAGCACATGCATTCCATGGAGAAACATCATTGGGACATGCCAATAGAAAAAGATATTGCTGAGTCTTTTGTAGCTGGTATTGATCCTCATCTTTGCGCCGAAAAGGATGAAGCTGTTCGTCTGTGTGACAAACAGAACATCCCCTATGTAACTTATGATTGCACATATGATAGTATACTTCATCAAAAGAGTGCCATTAATGTAGTTTCCTCTTGCTATCTTCGCGAGCAGTATCCACAGTATATTGAATCTGAGATGGATGAACTGCTCAGCCTATATACGCATCAATCTAAAGGTTTGACCATTTTTACATTTGGTTCAAATCCCATACATTACGGACGTGGTGATTCTTTCGCAACGGACGAACCCTTTAAGTTAGATATCCGTTCCACCCTTAGTGCCGGCGATTCTTATCGTACAGGATGTATCTACGGTTTATACAAAGGAATGGAAGATAAAGACATCGTCAGATTTGCAAGTGCTCTGGCTGGATGTGCACTCATGCAGTATCCAATCACAAACCATTTACCTGATTTAGAGGATGTTTTAAAGTTGTTTGTTGGATAACTTGACAAGATAAAATGGCATAACCGGGCAAGGGCAAGTAAAAACACTTTGGATTGCTCATCTAACTCATGTGATTTTGATTATGGTAAATATGTTTAAATAAAAACGACAGGTGAATTGAAACCTGTCGTTTTTATTTTCACTTTTTTATAACACTCGTTCGCATAAATATATGTATTCTAGTACCAAATCTAATAGCATTAAAGTCATAATATGCGCATCTACTTCACCACCCCACCATGAAAATAGCATTCGTATATTTTCTTATCCAGATAAAATATTTCTTCATATCCATGGTACCACACGAATTCGCCTTCTACGTTACAATGATAATTATAATCACCCTTTTGATAGATAGCAGGGCCTCTGTATGGCATTTCATATGGGACATGATTCAAAACCTCTTTTAGAAAATCACCATTAAACGTTTCTCCTAGTACGCGTCCCGAATAATTCATACACCAAATTGGATTCGCATTTAACCATATGGCCTCCTCTCCCGAAAAATTCTGACCGCCTAAATAGGTATCATAATATAAGTGATTTCCTTCTTCATATTTCAGATCGTGTGATGCAACTCTAGAAGAATCCGTTTCAGCTCCATATCCGGAATATGTCTTTTGCTTTGCATGAATTAAAAATTTTATAGCCTCTTCTATATCAATATCTGCCGGATTATGTAAACTAATATTACATTCATCGTCATCCTTTACAATTCGGTCAATGCTAACGCCATATAATCCACTCATCTCGATCAAGCTATATAATTCTGGAATCGCCTGTCCACTTTCCCATTTTCCAACTGTCTGCCTCGAGACGCATAACTTATCCGCTAACTGCTCTTGGGAATACCCACTCTTTTTTCTTAATAACTGTAATTTTTCTTGTAATATCATTCTTAACCACCTCGATCTTATAATATCTTATTTTAATATTATAATAGATTTCAAAATTATCTTCAAGCAATCAGGCCATACATAAATGTCACTTCTAATATACTTGAAGATCCATGTATGATCTTCATATGTGTTTTACTATCTTATATATTTAATCCAATAAAAAAAAGATAGACCACGTTCACTTACGCAGTCTATCTTTTATAAATCGTTTCCATATAGTTAATAAAGCTCTAATAACCAATTTTACATATCCTTAAAGTTGTATCCATTATTGCTTATATGCATTTATCATAATTAAAATCATCTTTTTTCCGAATGCAAAATATTTGTCCAAATCAAAGGACTTTTCATCCATTAGATACTGAATGGTTGCCCCTTCTAGTATCGATACAATATGTGCAGACAGATATACTTTTCCTTCTTCTGGCACATCTGGTATATATTTTTCCAATACCTGTCTGATTTCTTCTCTCCAACCTGAAAAAGAATCTGCAAACCCTTTTTTGATATTAGAATCAACCCTACTCTGCACCCAAAAATCAATTTCTGCATAATCATATTCGCGATATTCCATTATGAAGGCTTTTTTTTGCTCAAAAAATACATTTAACTGGGACTCCAAAGTGTCTTTTGAATGTGCTCTAATATCTGCTCTCAACTTAAGACATTTATTTAATACCTTCTGCTGAAGTGCAAGTAATAGTTCATCCTTCGTCCTATAATAATAATGTATATTTGAAGGAAACATTTCTGCCTTTTTTGCAATTAAATGCATTCTAGTTCCACTAATTGTATAATCTTCAACGACTTCCAACGCCGCTTCTAAAATTCGCTCTTCATTTTTCATAAACAATTAAGCCCCTATCGTTCTTCTCTGAAATATCAGGCAGTGCTTATCTTTCTTCTCTGAAATATGGTAACCCAAGACTAGTTGGAGGTTGATTTTCCTGTTTATTTCTTTTGCTTGTCATAATCAATACGATAATAGTAACTATATAAGGAAGCATTTTAACTATCTCTCTTGTACTTCTAGATAACCCCGGTATATAAATATCAGCAATATATAATCCACCAAACAGAATAGAACCCCATATTGCATGGATTGGATCCCATAACGCCATGATTACCAACGCAATCGCGAGCCATCCTCTGTCACCAAATCCATTGTTTGACCAGGTTCCACCCAGATATTCCATAACAAAATATAGGCCTCCAAGTCCTGCGATTGTCGCCCCTGTAATGGTTGCAACATATTTGTAAACTGAAGTATTAATACCTGCTGCATCTGCTGTAGCAGGGCTTTCTCCAACCGCTCTTAAATTCAGACCTCTTCTCGTTTTTTTCAAAAAGAAAGATAATCCAATCGCCAGAACAATCGCCAGGTATGTCATATAACCGTAAGAAAATAATACTTGGCCGATAATAGGAATCTTAGATAAAAAAGGGATTGGCATACGATAAGCGTCCGCTGTAATCGTAACAGAAATCTGACCAGCACCGCCTGCAAGTTTTGATATAGATCCGCCAAAAAAGTTTCCAAATCCTACGCCAAATGTTGTCAATGCAAGACCAACAACATTCTGATTCGCACGAAGTGTAATCGTTAGGAAGCTATATATGAATCCGCCCAAGGCAGAGGCCAACATTGCACACAATAAAGAAATCAAAAGTCCGACCAAACCGCTAGGATTAGCAGCTCCTTTTTCATAGAAAAAAGCACCCATTAAGCCAGCAATACCGCCCATATACATAATTCCAGGAATACCCAAATTCAGATTTCCTGATTTTTCAGTCACGATTTCACCGGTGGCTCCAAACAAGATTGCAATACCCTGTTGAATGGCTTTTTGTATAAATGTAGTAAACAATACTTCCATTATACTTCCTCCCTTTTCTTTTTCCTAAATTCCAGTCTATACTCAACAAAAAATTCACAACCAATTAGGAAAAATAGTAATATACCTGTAATAATATCAGAAGCATTTTTGTTCAGGTTATATGCTGTTGCTATCTGTATAGAACCTTGCTTCATAAATATCAGAAATGCTGAAACCAAAAGCATGACCCATGGATTGAATTTTGACATCCATGCAACGATAATCGCCGTGAATCCTCTTCCAGCTGCTGTACTTGTAGAAATTGTATGACTTGCACCGCTTACAATTAGACATCCTGCAATACCACATATCGCACCTGATATCATCATTGTACGAATAATAACCTTTTTCACATTGATTCCAGCATATTTGGCAGTATTTTCGCTTTCACCAACTACTGCAACTTCATAACCTTGTTTGCTATATTTCATATATATATGAACACCTACAGTAATCACTGTAACAATAATAATAATCAAAATGTAGGAATTACCAAAAATATCTGGGAACCATCCTTGTTGTGTCTTCGGATTGATGATACCAACTGTATTCGAACCAGCAGGACTTTCCCAAAATACAATACAAAAATTAACTAACTGCATTGCCACATAATTTAACATCAATGTAAACAATGTTTCATTTGTATTAAAATATGCTTTAAATATGGCAGGGATCAGTCCCCATATCATACCAGCAATTGCGCTAACAATTACAATCACTACTAACAACAACCAGTTTGGCATCCTACCTGCACCATAAATCATGAGGGATGCAGTTGCAATTCCTCCCATTAAAACCTGTCCTTCTGCACCGATATTCCAAAATTTCATTTTAAATGCAGGGGTAAGTCCAACTGCAATTACAAGCAATATTAATATCTCACGAATCGTTACCCAGGCTCTTCTGCTGGTACCTACCGCTCCAGATATAATACCACCATATATTTGAAATGGATTCTGACCGGTAGCTGCCACTATCAAAATTGCAACAACAATCAAGGATAGCAGAATTGCGATCAAACGAATTTCCCATGATTTTGTTCTTGATATAGAGTCACGCTTTACCATACGAACCAAAGGCTCTTTTTTGAAAACAATGTCTTTAATCATTTGCCTTTTTTTCCTTTCTAGAACTAGTCATCATTAGACCAAGTTGTTCCTTAGTTGCAGTCCGAGCATCCACAATTCCTGTAATATGTCCGCTACTTAATACCAGTATTTTATCGCATAATTCCAACAATACATCCAAATCTTCACCTACACAAATAACCGCAACGCCTTTTTCTTTCTGTTCATTTAAGAGATTATAGATCGTATAGGAAGAATTGATATCAAGGCCTCTTACCGGATAAGCTACCATTAGAACGATTGGACTAGAAGATATTTCTCTACCGACCAGAATCTTCTGAACATTACCACCTGATAATTTTCTGACAGGAGTATCCACGCTAGGTGTAATAACGCCTAGATCTTCCACAATCTGATTTGCCAGTTCCTTAGGCGTTTTCCTATTTGTAAAGATACTATTTCCTTCTTTATAGCTTCTAAGCATCATATTATCCGTTAGATCCATGGAGCCTACAAGTCCCATGCCAAGTCTGTCTTCAGGAACAAAAGATAACTGTATTTTCAAATTTTGTATTGCCTCCGCCTTCATATCGGAGATTTTTTCCACTCTGCCTTCTGGACTATAGTAGAGGATTTCTCCACTTTCAATGTCATGTAACCCTGCAATTGATTCCAGTAATTCTTTCTGCCCGCTTCCAGCAATACCTGCTACTCCAAGAATTTCACCACCATTCGCAGTAAAAGAAGCTTCTTTGAGTACTGAAATGCCTTCCCTGTTTTTACATGTAACGCCACGCATCTCTATTCTTTTTTCAGGAGATACTGGTTCTGTACGATTGATATCCAATGTAATTTTCTCTCCAACCATCATCTCAGTCAAAGAATCTACTGATGCTTCGCTGGTTGGTACTGTTCCAATATATTTTCCTTTTCGAAGGACAGCAACCCTATCTGAAATATCTAGAATTTCGTTTAATTTATGTGTAATAATGATAATTGATTTCCCTGCATTTTTCATATTGCGCAAAACAATAAAAAGTTTTGCAATTTCTTGTGGTGTCAAAACTGCTGTCGGCTCATCCAAAATAAGAATCTCCGCGCCCCTATACAATATCTTTATGATTTCTATCGTCTGTTTTTGGGATACAGACATATCATATACCTTCTGTTTTGGATCGAGTTCAAATCCATAGCTCTTAATAATAGAATCTATTTCATTATTAATTTTGTCCATACGCAGATGCTGTTTTCCAGAAAGACCTAATATAATATTCTCTGCAGCCGTAAGCACATTGATTAATTTAAAATGCTGATGAACCATTCCAATTCCCAAATCAAGGGAATCTTTCGGGGAACAAATTGTTACCTCTTTTCCATTGATGGCGATCTGTCCCTCATCAGGAAAATAGATACCTGAAAGTATATTCATCAATGTAGTTTTTCCACTACCGTTCTCACCTAAAATAGAAAGGATTTCTCCCTTCCTTAAGTTTAAATTAATATCGTCATTTGCAATTACTTCACCAAATTTTTTCGTGACATGTTTTAATTCAATCGCATTTATCTGTTCCACTAGAATCCTCCTTATACAAATTGCGGAACTATAGTTTTATAGCTCCGCATTTTATAATTATCTAGAATTATTTCAATTTATTTGCTTATTTTGTTAATTCTGTAATACCATCAATTCTAAGATCAAATGATGGAGCTGAACTTAATTCTGACTCGTGGAAATATCCTTTTGATACATATTTCTCATATTTCTTAAAATCTGCGTTAGAAGCGATCAATGATTCAATGGTTGCGCCTTTTACAGTGAATTTAGTAGTATCAAATACATTGAGCGTTCCACTCTTAATTGCTGCTTCAACTTCTTTTACTTTATCAGCAGTTCCCGCAGCGATTGCCTTTGTATTCAAAGTAGTAATACTATCTGCATTATCGGCATAACCCTTACACCAGTCAGTATCAATTGTTGTTCCATCTATCACACTCTTTACAGCATATGTGTAATATGGAGCCCAGTTAATTGATGCAGATGTTAATGCCTGATTTGGAGCGATTGATGTCATATCAACATTGTATCCTACAATTGGAATACTCTTCTTTTCACAAATAGAAGGAGCGCCTGTTGTATCTGCATGTTGGCTGATTAATACAGCTCCGTTAGCGATCAACTGACTAGCAACTTCGCCTTCTTTTGCCATATCTGCCCAGCTGTTTGTATACTGAACTTCCATTGTTACTGAAGGACACACACTCTTTGCTCCAAGGTAGAATGAAGTATATCCCGATACTACTTCTGCATATGGATAAGCGCCTACATAGCCCATCTTCGCTTTGTCCGCTGTAATTTTACCTGATTTAATCATATCATTGATTTTTAAACCAGCTACAACACCTGATACATAACGTGATTCATAAACATCTGTAAAATAATTGTGCATATTGCTTAAACCTGAAAGTGCTGCTTGATATCCTGTAGCGTGACAGAACTGAACATTAGGATATTTTTGTGCAGCTTGCTTCATATAATCCTCATGACCAAAGCTGTTTGCAAAAATAATTGTACATCCCTGATCTGCAAGGTCTGCTGCTGCTTCATAACAAGATTCATCTTCTGGAATACTAGTTTTTTCAATAACTTGGCTGTCAGATAAACCTAAAGCCGTTTTCATATCCTTGATACCCTTCATATGTGCTTCTGTATAACCTTCATTTTCATCGCCAATGTAGATAACTCCTACTTTGACCTTTGACGCGCTTGAACTACCTGACTCTGTTTTGTTTGAAGCACCACATCCTGCAATTAAACTAGTCACAATTGCAAATACAACAAATAGACTTGCCCACTTTTTTTTCATAAATCCATTCCTCCTAATTAAATATATAATAATTAATTTATAATATATGCAATAACGCATAGTATCCGTATCTAGCAAAAGCAATATTATCTATAGTAAATACATCAAAAAAAGGGGCAATAAGATATGTCATTTCATATCTTAAAGCCCCTTTGCTTTTACTAATATTTTAAATTATTCTAACATTATTTATTTGAATAGTCAATCAAAAAACACAATATTTTCACGATTTAAAAAATATATTATTAAAAATTATTTTTCAAATTTTTACGTAATATTTCCTGTTTGATTTCGTAGAATAAGTTTCTATGAGGGATTGTATTTTTCACAGTATATGATAAAGTATAGTATATCAATTAAATAGGTTCTTAGACCAAAGGAAAGGAAAAAGGCATAGGCAATATGGAATTACTAAAGGAACGAATTAGAAAAGAAGGCCGTGTAAAAGCAGGAAATGTATTAAAGGTGGATAGTTTTCTGAATCATCAGATGGATATAGAGTTATTTAACGAGATGGGAAAAGAGTTTAAGAGGTTGTTTGCGGATAAACCAATCAACAAAATACTTACCATTGAGGCTTCTGGAATAGGAATTGCATGCATTGCAGCCCAATACTTTAACGTTCCCGTTGTATTTGCAAAGAAGGCTGAAAGCATTAATCTAGACGGAGAATCTTATGTCACTAAGATAGAATCATTTACGAAGAAGAGACAATACGATATCATTGTTTCCAAAAAGTACCTTAGCCCAGCAGATCACATTCTTATAATTGATGATTTTCTGGCAAATGGTTGTGCTGTTGCCGGATTGATTGATATTGTAGAATCAGCTGGAGGCACAATTGAGGGCGTTGGAATTGCCATTGAAAAAGGTTTTCAATGTGGAGGAACTCTTATTCGTACGAAAGGTGTTAAGGTAGAATCCCTTGCAATTATTGAAAGTATGGATGATGTGAATGGGACCATTCAATTTGCATAGGCTATAGCCAGTGCAAGCTATGGCATATATAACAAAAGATATTTTCAAGGCTACTGCTGTCTTAATCGTGCATAATGAACATAAAAAAAGAGTCCTCTCAACTGATAGGACTCTTTTTTACATACAAATGAAAATAGCATGTATATATTTTCTTATCCAGATAAAAATTTTTCTCATATCCATGTACCAGATGAATTCCCCATCTATCTTACAAAGATAATTATAATCACCTTTTTGATAGATTGCAGGGCCAATGTATGGCCTTTCATATGGTACATGATGCATTTATCGGATATACTCAACCCCTAAAATATGACGCTGTATCACAAGTATATCAAAAATATTTACAGCCGAATCTCCGGTTACATCTGCAGCTTTCAAAGAATTTCCAGAAAGTAACTCTACTCCAAGAATATTCCTCTGAATGACTAAAATATCGAATATATTTATTATATTATCAAGGGTAGGATCACCGATTCCAACAATCATTTCTGAAATTGCTGAACTTCGTACTACTTCCCCGATTTCAGTATCTTTTACATCTATGTAAATCTCTTTGCTTCCCTTACTGTCAGCTATCCAGTTATATGTACTACTTGCTCCAAAATCTGCTAGTGTTTTCCACTCACCAGTTTCTTTACTATATTGAAGGAATTTATATGTATACTTTCCACTTCCTCCTCTTCCCACCGCACTGATTGTGCGCTTGTCACCAACCATGCTGATAGCGGCATCAACTGATGAGCTAACTCCAATTTTTTCATTTTCACTTACCATAATTCCTTCAGTTGAAAAGAAATAACATTTATCGACAATTGTCTGCCACCCTATAAGCATATGTCCATCATTTTTATCAAAATAATATCTATTTCCATCAATTGTCTGCCATCCTGTAGCCTTTTGATTATACTTAAAATAGTACTTGTAGCCATCCTGGTTTACCCATTCGCTACTTTTCACTACTGTAAAGTTAATACTTTTTGCAGCCGCAAACGTTTGAGCATAACTGCCATTAGCCCCATACATAATAAGATCATTGCTAATATACATAAAATTATTCGCCATTGTTGTTACGCTTTCTGGAATTGTTATGCTAATCAAACTAGTGCAGTTAAAAAACGTAAAATAGGGAAGTTCTTCAACGCCTTCTGGTATAATAATGCTGCTCAGATTTATACAGTCATAAAATGCAGCGGGAGCGATAGTTTTTAGACTTTTAGGCAATTTTACGCTTACAAGCTTGGTGCAGTCTGCAAATGCAGTTGTTTCTATGGTTGTTACTCCCTCTGGTATTTCTATTGTCTGTAATCCAGCGTTTGAAAATGCATCTTGTTCTATTACTTTCATTTTATCTGAAAGAGTTAGCATACTTAAATTATCACATTGATAAAATGCAAGCCTGCCAATGTGAGTAACGCTTGGAAGTGTAATACCCACTATTCTTTCATTTCCATTAAAAGCCAATCCACATATACTCGTCACACTATCAGGTATTGTTATATTGCCAACTGCCGTAGTTCCATCAACAAGTATACTATTTACTATTACCAAGGGATCTATTGCTTTTTTCTTTGAAATCCAACTTGTGTTATAAAACGCGTCGGTCCCTATACTTGTTACAGTGTCTGATATTGTTATTTCATCTAAATCTCGGCACATAGAAAATGTAGAAGTTCCAATCGTCGTTATGCCGTCAGGTATTACTACGCTTGTCATAAGGTATGCTCCATAAAATGCATAAGTGGTAATTGTTGTTACATTCGATGGTATTATCACAGCCCCCTGTGACGCACTTCCGTCTATAAGGATGTTATTAAATATTACCAATGGATTGATTTTTTGTTGCGCCGTCAACCATGGCGTACCCATAAACACCCATGCTCCTGCACTCGTTAGGTTTCCTGGCAGTTTTATATTGCTTAGGCTGCTGCAAGCTTTAAACGCCATTTCACCTATACTCTCAACGTTATCAGGAATCTCTATGCTTTTCAAACTACTGCAACTGCCAAATGCATCTTCGCCTATACTTATTAAGCTTTCCGGCAAAGTTACGTTTTGTATTCCTGCAAAATTGTAAAATGCATATTTTGCTATACTAGTTGTGCCCTCAGATATTATTATGTCCTTTAAGTTAATGCACCCATCAAGAATATACTGCTGAATCTCTTTCATACCGCCCGGAAATTTTATGCTACTCAAGCTGGTACATCCACTAAAAGCATAATCGGAAATTGTTGTCACACAGTCTGGTATGTTAACACTTGTTAAACTGGTACAGTTTGAAAATGCCTTGAAACCAATACCTTTAACTCCTGTTGGTATGATAATGCTTGATATGCTTGTACATCCGTAAAATGCAGAAGCCCCAATGCTTGTTACCCCCAGACTTTCAGGTATAACTACAGCACCTCCTGTGCCCGTATATTTGGTAAGTATTCCGGATGATACAACAAAATCCCCACTCGTTGCAGCTTTTGCGCCTGTTGCTGGTATAATACTAATCATTACAATAACTGCCAAAAGCAGCGAACTTACTTTTTTTATCATATACATTTTCTCCTCTGGTTCTTCAATTAAAATTTAAAATTGTTTTTTAATGAAATCCATCTCGTAAGGAAAACTGTATCAGCATAAAATAAGTAATAATATAAATATTTTATCCCCATTTTTTTCCCCCTAAACAATCACACATTATTCCCTATACCATGAAAATTAATTGTTTTGATTGTATCATAAACAATTCTATAACTCAACTAAGTTCTTTCTTATACTCTAGTTTTCTTATGATTCTAATTACCCTATAAGGTTTGCCTGTCTACGCTACAAATGGTGATGTAACATCCGTATACTAACCCTTGATAATTTTGAAAAATCATCTCTTTTTAATGTACTCTAAATCATTAACTCTACCTGCGAAAGTGGAAGCTGGGTTTTCTTCGCCACCTGCTCCACCGTCATTCCAGTCTTTAAAAACCTTCTAGCAACATATTCTAAGGACTCTCCAACTTCAATTATATGTTTATCCGGGTCATAAAGGCGAATCACCCTTTGCCCCCAGTCATGTTCTATGCATTTGTTCAAATATTCTATAGTATAATTGTTTTTTTCTAGTTTTTCCAAAAACCCATCAATATCATTTTCTTCGAAATAAAGCTCCGCATTATTGCCGCCTGAAACGACTTCTTTATCGATGAACCTCTTCCATAAGTTTTTTTCTTGCAATACGAGGCCCTCTGTTAAAATAACATTTTCACCAAAGTCCGATAGGACGGCTAATCCGAACAAATCTTTGTAAAATGTTTTGGATACCTCGATGTCATCAACGACAAATAGGATGTTTTTGAGTTTCAATTTTTATGACCTCCTTATGGAATATATTCGATTTCATCGTATTCTTTATCTTTTATATGATAATTAATTATAAACTATAATTAAAAATTGATAAAGATTTAGTTTAGACTCTATACGCCTAGGTTTCGTATTCATATTTTAATAGATTATGGCGGTTGAATATGGTACACTTATCCAAATGAAAAGACTTATCTTGAAGTAAATGAAATGGTAGATTTTCTTAATACAATTTAAATTATCTTCATTATATACTGCAAATAGATAAAAATCATTTTAATATGTACTTTAAAATGTTGGAATCTTTCTTAGGGAGAACATTCATGAACAAGCCGATTTAACCCACAACAACATATTTAAATAACCATACGTTGCAATTAAGTGACGCTATTTTGTTGTACCCAAAATCGGAAAGGATTTATTTATTATGAATAAGAAAAATATATATATAATGTTTGCCATTGCACTTTTACAAGGCATGGTGTTTTATGGTCCAATTGCTACACTGTATCGCCAAGCGCATGGTATCTCTATTCTACAAATCACAATAATAGAAAGCATCTCTTTGGCCCTTTGCCTTCTGCTGGAACTTCCATGGGGAATTATTGCTGATAAAATCGGATATAAGCGCTCCATGATAATCTGTTGCGTATTGTATTTTGTCTCCAAAATTATATTCTGGCAAGCTGCTGGCTTTGCTGCTTTTTTGTTGGAGCGTGTGCTTCTCAGCGTTGTCATTGCGGGTTTGTCCGGTGTTGACACCAGCATTCTATACCTTTCTTGTGAAAAAGGTGAAAGTCATAAGGTATTTGGAATATATAATAGCTTACAAACTACAGGCTTATTGATTGCTGCATTTGTTTTTTCCACTGCTGTTGGAGATAATTATAAGTTATCTGGGCTTTTGACTGTGATTAGTTATGGAATTGCAGCACTGCTTTCGCTAGGGTTAAAAGATGTATCCCCAGAAAAATGCAACTCTTTCTATGCGCAAGAATTTGTTTCACTCCTACGACAAACCTTTAAAAATAAGCATTTACTTTTATTTTTAATTGGTGTCACATTCTTGTCAGAAACTCATCAAACTATTACCGTATTTCTCAATCAACTACAATATGTAAAGAGTGGCTTGTCATCTTCCACAATTGGATACATATATATTGCGGTCACAATCGCCGGGCTAAGTGGTATCTTTTCTTCACGACTTATCAAAAAGGCTAATATTGCCCGAACGGTCGGTTTTATATATACAGCTTCCATGGTGGCATGCGTGCTGCTAGCTTTTACGACCAGTGCTTGGCTTTCTGTTGCAGGAATTCTGATAATACGCATTTTATATAGCATATTTCAACCACTACAAATGAATCTTCAAAACAAGCAAGTGTTTACACAAAACCGTGCAACAGCGTTGAGCATGAATGCAATTATAATGGACAGTGTAGGCATTGGGACAAATGTAGCGTTTGGGTACTTGGCAGATTATAGCCTTACTTTAGCATTTTTATTGGGAGCTGGGCTATGTTTGTTTGGATTGATTATGTTTATAGTGTGGTATAGAAATCAAAGTGATACTACTCAGAACGCGCTTATACTTGATAAATAATACGATTAAATAGCTCAATTCCTTGGTGTCAAATACTTTTTACATACCTTTTTCGGCAATGTCAAAGTTATTTGATAGCACGATTTCCATGAATGTCATATCATAGATTCAGGTCAAGAGAACCTATCTATTAGGAAGGAGGTATTTTACCTTGGAACTTAATACGCAAATAAAGAAATACCGCTCAAACATGAATTTATCTCAAGAAGAGTTAGCTGAAAAAGTCTATGTAACAAGGCAAACTATTTCTAATTGGGAAAATAGCAAAAACTATCCAGATATTCATAGTCTGTTATTGCTTAGTTCATTATTTAACATATCTCTTGATCAATTAATCAAAGGAGATATAGACATTATGAAAGAAGAAATTAAAGAAGCAGATATTCAAAGGATGTATCTTTATGGCAAAGTTCTTACCGTACTAATGATGATTACCGCTATCACATGCGTACCACTTGCAATTTTTTTGAATTACTATGGTTTGATAATTACAGCTGTCTTATTCATCATAACTTTTTTCTTTGCCCTTAAAATCGAGAAATTAAAAAAAGAAAATGATGTTCAAACTTATAAGGAAATTGTTGCTTTCATGGAAGGTAAGCGCCTAGATGAAATCGAAAAGCATCAAGAATTTGGTAAACGAACTTATCAAAGTTTTTTTCTGATGTTAGGGAGTGCTTTGATAACATTTTTCATTTGTATAGGAATGATTTGGTTGCTGAAATCATTCCTACAATAGGTCTGTTACAAGGAAAATAATCTCAACCCGGTTATCTGCACTCATCCTACTCTATCGCCAATTTTGAAGAGAGAGCCAATGGTTTTTTCCATGCCATTCGTTCTAATGGGATGTCAACTTCTAGATGTATGATTCATCCGCTTACTCCATCTATAGAAGGGGCATATGCTGATATGTGTGCACTACTCAAAAATAACGAGACTATTGCTTCCTGTTATTTTGCAGATAATGACCTCATTGCTTGTGGCGCAATGAAAGCATTTAAAGAATACGGCTATAAGATACCTCAAGATATTTCTATTATTGGCTTTGATAATTTACCAATCTGCAATTATTCTGACCCTATGCTTACAACCCTAAAAGTTTCAGTTAATAATATGGGACAAACCGCTATTTTACGATTAGTCCATATTATAAATTGCAAAGTATTCGATTTCTTTAAAATTGAACTTGCCCCAGAACTTATTGTACGAAACAGCGTAAATTAATGTTTATTTATTGAAAATATATTAAACTGAATTATATAGAAGCAACAAATAGACACTATATATGACCAATTGAAAAGCAAAGGATCATTTATAGTGTCTAAATATTTACTTCATATATTTATTTTATATATTTATTTCATTTTAATTCTCTTTTCTGCGCTTCTTCTACTCTTCTTCTCTCTCCCTCTTTTTCTCATTCTTCTTAATAATAACATAACCCAGTACAACTACACATGAAATACCGGCAATGAATATATACAAAAGAACATTAGATGAATCACCTGTATGAGTTGATTCTACATCTGCTGAAGCCTCTGTTGATGTTTCTGTTGGTGTTTCTGCTGGTGTGACTATTGGTGTTTCTATTGGTGTTTCTGTTGGTGTTTCTGTTGATGGATCTGTTGGTGTTTCTGTTGGTGTTTCTGTTGATGGATCTGTTGGTGTTTCTGTTGGTGTTTCTGAATCATTCTTCACAAAGTTTGCATTTACCGTTACATTTGCACTTGGCATTGTAAATGTATTATCTGCTGCAATCGTTACGTCACCACTGATAACTGTCCATGATGAGAAATGATAACCATCAGCTGGTGTTGCTTTTAATTGAATGGTTTCTCCGGCAATTGCTGATGCAAATGTTGCATTCGCTGTTCCGTTGTCATCACTGCGAACTGTTACTGAATAGCTAGTTGGATCCTCTGTTGAATCTACTGGCACAAGTGGTGCTGTTGGATCAACTGGTGTAAACTCAATACCATTTAGCCTAGCAGTCATTGCGTCTGCTGCCAGACCTGCTGTACTGTCGAACAATGTTAAGCTGGCTGTTCCCATCTTATAACCATTTGCTGCGCTAAGTACATCTGACTCTGTTACTTCTATTGTATAGATAGAAGATGCGGCTGCGCTCTGTCCGCCACCACTTGATATCTGTGTATATACTGTCTTTCCATCAACTGTTGAAACTGCTGTATTACCTGTGCTTAATGCAGCTTTTCCATCGCCAAAGTATAACATTGTTGTATTATCTGATAACTTATCTCCTGTATATACGTATACATAATAAGTTCCTACTGGCAAATCCGCTGTAAATGTGTAAGGTGTTCCACCTGCTCCATAAACATAATCTCTAAAGTATGCGCCACCTGATGCTGTTTCATTTGCATTTACTTCTTTGTTAAATCCGAAATGTTGTCCGTTGTCTAAAGTATTTGCTGTATATAACATGGTTGGCAATCCCTGGATAATATTCGTTCCTATTGTTGTATGACCGCCATCACCACCTAATTTAGTTACATCAGATACCGCTGAGGTTGTTGTCCCAAAATCAATTAAGAGTTCTCTTGCAATATTTCTAGGAACCAATCCATCATATGCCTTATTAAGCGCATCCACAACTGGTTGATACTGCTGTATATAAGCCGAACCTTTAATGATAATCTCATTTGCATCTGCTAATGCTGTGCTAAAGATTGCCCAGCTTGATACTGTATAATTTGCTTCTTGAAGTTTTTCTGCATCAATTTTCTCTACCAATGTCTTTAATCCATCCATATTGACTGCATCGACATCTATATCTACAATTTGTTCAATTAATATTGCATTATAATAGCCGCCAAATGTAAAGTCAATCGTTCCTGCTTCTGCTACTGTAAGCCCAACATCTCTTACTGTGTAAGATGCTGCTGCTGCAGTTACTGCATCATTCTTAGCTAATTCTTTACCGCTGGCATCCGTAATAGTTATCTGACTCTTAGCTTTACACCCGGCCATCAAATCCCCGCTATAATAAGTTACCTTATAGTTTCCAGCTGGTAGATCTGCTTTAAATTTACTTGCAAAGAACCAGTCATCCAATAATGAATTTCCACTTGCTCTGTTACGTCCTGCTGCCTTATCATTTGCGAATGCTGACGCAAGTCCATAACCTGTTTCTGCTGAATATACCTTATCACGTGTAATCGATGTATAACCTGCTGTTTTATATGCAGTCGTTGTACTAGCAATATCCATATCTGCATACAAGCTAAATGATTTTGGTACTGAAGTAGTATCTATTCCCGTTAACCAGTAATCCATTGTGCTTATTGCTTGTGTTACAATTGCATTCATGCCATCTAACTTTTCAATCACGGCATTTAATTCTTCAAGTGCTGTCGCTACTGTTGCTAATGAACTTTCTGTATACAATGCTTGATTAGCAATTGCTTTTTCTGCTCTTGTAATAGAATCTTCACTTGTGGTTACATCTACTAAAGACATTCCTTCCACTGTCTTTAATGCTTCTCTTACAGCAATCATCTTGTTAGCAAAACTTGCATCAAAGTTAAGAGGTGTAGAATCATCTGCCATCAACCCCATCTTTATATTTAAAACTGCAATCGCTTCCTGTAATGATTTCCATGCTGTTGCATCATAAGCCTTTACTTCTTCTACAAGGTCACTGGCAACAGTGGCGTTAAACAATGCTGTTGCTGTTTCTGTTGTTACTGCCTCTGCAGTTACTGCATTTACTGCATCTTCTGTTACTTCCTCTATTGTTACTGCATTTACTGCATTTTCATTTGGTGTGCTAAATGATGCTGTTTTAATGCCTGCTACTTGTTCTGACTTTACTGTCACAAGACAATTGTCTGTATAAACAGTATCATCTACTGAGTCTATAATTGCAGAAGGTATTACTATTGCTGTTATGATTGCATTGCCTTCTGCAACCGCTGTAACAACACCATTTGCATCAATTGTTGCTACCGCTGCATTAGAAGATACATATTTAACTGTTGTTCCATCTAATCCTGTTGTTGTTGCTGGCATAGCCGCTGTCTGACCTACAATAACTGACTTTGCTCTCTCAGGTAATACTACCGAAACATTAACTTGAGTAAGACCTGATTTTAAGGTATCCAACTGATTATCTTCGTTGTATGAACCGATCAAATTCGCTACCAGCTGTGTATATATCTTTCCACCATTTAATAAAGTATGAACATAATCGCTTCTATACATCGATAATGCATCTACTGCTGCAACTGAACCAAGTCCATTTAACATTGCTACAGTCGAACCCATTAAATCGATTACGGGAATATTATTTGCAGCTGCTAATTCAAGCATTCCCTCACGATAATCTGTAAATCTTTCTTCCACACTTCCATTTTCTGTATAGGAAGCAAGTGAAATAGGTGTTACAAGAACAAAAGTACCGCCACGTTCTTCAATGGCTTTTTTGTATGCTAACAGATTGGCTTTGTATTCTTCTACTGTTGCTGCCCTGTTCGTTCTCTGCCAGTAATCATCATTATGACCTAACTGTGCAAATACATAATCACCTGGTTTTACATTAAGAAGGATCTTGTTCAGTCTACCTTCTTCCAAGAATGAAACTGTACTTCTTGCATCTCTTGCATAATTCTCAATTACGACTGAAGCTGTTTTATATTTTGCATAACCTGTTGATGTTTCTTCCAATACTGAATCAGCTGTTCCGCCAAACATTGTATAGAGTAACTGAGCCCAGCTTGCTCTATATGATGTATCTGTATATGTCTGAACTGTTGAATCACCAGCGATAAAGATTGTTGGAACATCGCCTGTTGTCTGTGCTTTATCTTCAACAACACTTACGCTTTTAACGCAGACTGTCTTAGTTCCGGCAGTTTCTACTGTAGAAGCAGCTGTATTCTGAGCAAATCTTAATGTTAATTGACCATCTGTAAGTGCAATATTAAATGTTACTGTCTTTGTCTGATATCCGCCAAGTGTTACTGCTGCGAAATTATTTGCATTATCACCACTTGTGTATCTTACAATATCTTCTGCATCAACTACTACATCAATTGGATTCTTTGATGGATTAGTCAATGTCAACGTTACTTCATAGTTACCATTTTTAAGGTCCATATCAAAGGATGATGTATTTACATATTTAATAATATCTTCATCTCTTGTTGACTGGCCTTCAACTGGTACTGGCATTTCATTCCACGCCTGTGCATTAATTGCAAGGTAATCTGTGGCTGAATTATTTGCATCCACATAAGAAGTTCCTGATACTTTGCTAAGATTTCTTCTTATATAACTGTAGGTTGCTGTAGGATAAGCTGAATTATCAGCTACAAATCCTGCTGCTGCATCTGGATATGTATAATTATTAAATCCAAATCCTGTTTCTTTATTGTAAGCTGAACCTGCTGTTACATTTCCATTCGTACCAAATGTATAAACAGTTCCAACTACTGTTACTACCATTGAATCGCTCTTACCGCTAGTTGTTGTTGCTGTAATTGTTGTGCTGCCAGCTTTTTGAGCTTTCACTGTTGCATTTGAGCCGTTTCCTGTTACTGTTGCAACTGTTTTATCTGATGATGACCATGTAATCTCTTCGTTCGCATTCGTTGGAGCCATTGTGGCTGTAATATCTTTGCTAAGTCCTGCTACTACCGAGATATCATCACCTGTTGCAATTGATGTTGCTGGTGTCTGTGTTGGAACTGCCTTCGTCGCTGTGTCTAATACGGAAATCGCATAGGCATAGTCCGCTGTAGTTGCAAATCCTACGTTGGCATCCATAATATCTTTTACTATTCCTGCTAATGCAAATTCATCATTTGTTAATGTACTTGCTGCAATTCCTTTAATCGCTGCATCATATGCAGTTACTGCATCGTTATAACCTGTTGCATCAGTCACTACTTCTTCTGCTGCATAGTAGATACCAAAGTTATCCATGTATGTATCCCAAAGAACAGATAAATCATTACCTCCAGCATCATTCTTACCTCTCATTGATAAGAAATTAAGCGTTGTGATCTGTGTTGTTGCCGCTGAAATAGCAATATCTTTTACTACTGCTGACTCCTTGGTAAAATCATCTCTTGGTACTAAATATAAATCTGCTGTGTGATTGTTAAAGTTAAATACTACTCTTACGTTGTACCAAATATCATTGGTTAATCCACAATCAGTGGCAAGCGTATTAGCTGCCTGAAAGCCATCACCTTGTAAATAAGCTATTTGTGTTGTATCATCTCCAACTACATATCCGATATGTCCATTATTTGATGTCTTAAGTGAGAAAATAGCTCCTGCTGCATCCTTGAGCTGAACCTCTACACAATTTCTTGTGTCCGGCTGACCAGGTAACCACTCAAATTCCACATCTAATACTTTTGAATCAACTGCCGTAACTGCTTTTGTCGTATTACGTGTTCCAGCTGCTTCTACATAAGTATTCGCTAACTTATTACCATTGTCCTCCATCTTAACAGATAGAAGTGTATGTCCTGTTGTTCCCCAGATTGATCCTGAAGCTTCACTCTGGAAATCTGTTTTCATTG
This sequence comes from [Clostridium] fimetarium, assembly GCF_900111235.1. Taxonomy (GTDB): domain Bacteria; phylum Bacillota; class Clostridia; order Lachnospirales; family Lachnospiraceae; genus Clostridium_N; species Clostridium_N fimetarium. Next base: position 203,258 of record NZ_FOJI01000001.1, on the reverse strand, counting down.
CCTCTGTTACATTTAGCACTAACCCACTAACTGCTGAATTAACTGCCGTTAATGTTGTATTAATTGTATCATCAGTTGCTGATCCATCTGCTAATACCGCTTCTGCCTTTGTAAGTGCTAACTTAAGTACTGCATAGCTTGCTGCTGTATAGTGAGTTGCATCATATAATTGTTCGCTATACTTTTCTACAATATTATAAAGACTTGTTCTTGCTGTTGCTGTATATGCATCAACTGTTATTGCTCCTGTCTTAGTTCCTTCCCCAGCGAAGCCTACGACTGATACTGCATAATCATAAGAACCTGTTACTGGTGCCTCAATTGTTACTTCAAGCTTAGGTGCTGACATTGAAGCTGATACATAGGCTCTTGTCTGTCCAACCTGAGCAAATGTGCTATTATCTGCACCTTTCGCTTTACGATATACATTAAAACGTGTAATTAATTGATCTGGATCATAAAGCGTATCCTCACTGATTGCCCACGCAAGTGTTACACTTCCTGCTGTCTGAGCCTTTGCCGATAATCCAGTAGCAACTGCTGTTGGCGCCGTTGTCGTAATTGCTTTTTCATTCACATAACCTGAAATAGATAGCCCTTCCAGTTTTGACAAACCATTTGCAACAATCTGTGCTGCAATCACTCCACCAACTCTTGTAAGATGGGTTCCATCTACTGTCATATCACCTTGTTCTGCTGCTGTAATCGTTGACTTGTATGTATTATACTGTGTAAGCAAATCTATATATGGAAGATTTAACTCTGTTGAAAGCTTTTGCATAACTGCTGTATATGTCGTGGCTGAGCTTGTTCCCGAGCTAATTACTACATCAAGTCCAAATGCCTGACAGGAAGATATGAAGTAGCGTAAATATGCTTCATAACTTGCTGCATCACAGTAGCGACGTCCTGCTGCACTATCATTAATACCACCTTCAATTACTACTGTATCTCCAGGATGTGATGTCCTAAAGAAATCATTATAATATCCATCAGATACATAACTCTTAATTGAACTTCCTGCTACTGCTTTGTTAACAATATTAGCAGTGTTTTTCATAAACTGTTTCAGTGCAAATTCTGAACCCCAACCGGTTCTTTCTGGAATTGGTGTCCATGTTCCGCCATCCTCTGGTGGATAAGTTGCTACTGTTGAGTCCCCAATAAATCTAAGTGTCGGATTTTCTGAATCTGCTATAATCTGAGATACTCTCTTAACGTTGATTGATTTAATATAAGTTGTTCCTGATACACCTGCATCTGTAAGACTTGTAGCTAACTGAATCGTTAACTGTCCATCTGCAACTGCAGTTGTTACAGTATTTGTCTTATCTGTTCCTGCTATTGTCACTATATTTTTTAATGCTGATGGTTCTGTAAATGATGTTGAAAATGCTTCCTCATTCCATCTTACAGAATACATATCACCTTCCATATAAGCACCATTTACAGAATCTACTGTATCTGATCCTTGTACTAAAGTTACTTCATAGATACCAGCTGGCACATCAAGTACAAATGTAGGATAGTCATATGTTGTTGTTGTTCCAGCTGTTCTTACATTATTACCTGCTACATAATTCGTACCTTCATTTAATGCAATTGTCCCTGCATTGTCCCATCCGAATCCTTTAGCTGATGTATAAGCAGCGTCTTTTCCAACTAAAGTTGTTTCAGAAACTGCTGCCGTACCAAATGTGAATGCTTTTGACCCATTCATTGCAAATGTATCTGTACCCGCATCCTTGTACTGTGCTTTGATATACACCTTTATCGTTGCTGTAAGGCCATTTTGAGTTGTTGCAATAATAGTTGTTGTTCCGGCCTTTACACCTGTCACTGTTCCGTCATTGCTAACTGTTGCAATGCTTTGATCTGATGATGTATATGTAACTGTTTTATTAGTTGTTTTTTCTGGTGCAAAATTAGCTGTAACTATTGTCTGCGCACCTTCTTTTACCATAAGACTTGTATTGTCAAATGAAACACTTGTTGGCTGAATTTCTACAATACCTGGCTCCTGATCTTTTTTTGCAGTTGGGATTGGTACATATCCCCAGTCTGTATCAGCTGCAAAATAGAAGCTTGTATATGATGGCTGATTATATGTTGAATTCTGCCCTGAAACCTGCGCTCTGTACTGTGTGTCATGCATAAGTGTATACATCTTATGTGATGTAACCTCTGTCGATGTATAGATACGAAGTGCTGAACTGTCTGTTGTTCTTGTGATAACTTCTTCTCTCCAATCACCAAGGATATCTGCAATTAAACCCGCATTACCCTTTGTACCATTATTGGAAGATGTTCCTGTAAGAGTTGCCACAGTCTGTACTGCAGTTCCATTTGCTTTTCCAATTGTTGTTCCAAGGTAACCTTGTGTTGTCATATCTGCACAGAACTTCAGATTCTGATTCGTTGTAATTGATGTACCTGAGATAACATTTCCTTTGCAGTCTGTGAATGCCATACCAGATAATTCAATTCCTCTGATTCCTGCATTGAAATCGCCAATAATGCAACGTCCTGTATCTGCTCCTGAATACACTGAGTTAGCTCCTGCAATTGCAACATTGGTAGCTGCATCTCTAAGTGCTGTACCATATGGTGCACCTGTACCACCTTCGAAACATGAGAACATCTCTAATCCTGGTCTGTCAGGATCAATATCTGTAAGGTGAATTGAGTCTCCGTGTCCATACTTCGAATACGTTACTCCATCTGGTAAATATGCTCTACCACTGCTGTATAGATCACCATTATTGTCTACAATTGCACCACCAAATATAATTTCCTGGCACCCATCGCTATCAACATCACCAACTGTCATGTAATGGTCCCCTTGTCCTGAAAGCAGGCCTTTTCGTACTCCATTGGTCCCGGTGTCTGTATTATTACCATCAAATCCATGAGGGCCATCATTGAATGGGTTCGTCATTACTGTCCAACCACTATCAATTGTCCATCCTGGCACGAATTTTCCCTCTGCGCTTAATTTGTAAGTAGCTATTGTTGCTCTTGTATAATAACCACGTGCAAATACCATAGAAGGTGTTTCGCCATCCAGATAAGCTGTTGTTGCAAGGAATCTGTCATTCCTGTTACCAGGTTCCATGTAATTCATCGCATAATCGCCCCAAAGCATACCATCATCTTCACGTGCAAATGGGTACATAATTGTATCCGTCTCAGCACCTGTCATGCCATTGAATACTGTCAAATATTCAGAGCCTGAAATAATATAGCCTTCATAATTATTGAGGTTATGCTTCTTCATACGGTATTGATATCCACTCAGGAAGTAATCAGCAAGCGCTGTTGCTTCTTCTACTGTATATCCTCCTACATGATTCATAGAGTCTACTAATCCAGTAGCTGCTGTAAGATCTGTACCTACTGAATTGTATAAAACGGTCTGCATATAAGCATTTGCGACACCATCTGCATGATACACTACATTACCATCTGCATCTCTTATAGGTACATTCACAACAACGTCATTTGCATTAAACCCTGCTTCTACTAATGACATATTTGTAGATGTATAAGTTCCATCTGCATTCTTAGTTGTAACTGTTGCCTTACCACTTTCCGGTGCAAATAAGTTAATTAAGTTCTTATCCCATGCGGCTTTTGCATCAGTCATATCTTTAGAATCATTAGCCCATACTCCCCAGTCCATGAACATTTTAATCAAATGTTCTCTGTACTGCGCTGCAGAATATACATAATTATCAGTATTTTCTGTATTAGCAGTATCCTCTTCCGGAATTGTAATATATTTCTCCGTAGCAATTTCATTCTGGTTATTGTTTTTAAATGTCAAGATTTTTGTTCCTGGAGCAGTCTTCATTGCCACTTCAGCATATCCATCCTGATTATAATCTTCTACTAAGAACTCTGTATAATGTGCACCTGAACGAATATTGATACCAAGATCAATTCTCCAACGAAGTGTTCCATCTAATTCATAACAGTCAATATACTGTTTTCCAGTATATCCTTGCTGCGATACATCCTTTGCAAGTGATGGATCCCATTTAACAATGAATTCGTATTCTCCATCTGCATCAACATCACCAACACTGACATCTGTTGCAGCGTAAGTGATTTCTGTTGTTGAGTATATATCTGTACGATTTTGCTTTAACAAGGTAACTTCAGCTGTTGAAATTCCATAAGTTTCTTCAATTGTTGTATTAGCAGGTGCCTGCAGTGCAATATCCATATACCCAGCAGCGCCTTCTCCTGTTGTCATCTTGATAGCTGCATCAGATGTATCTTTAGCAACTTCCTCTCCATTGACAATTGGTACTACTGTATATGTACTCTCTATTGCGCCACCTGTAACCATATAGTTTGTACTATCTGTTACAGTTGCAAGCTTTGTTCCATCCTTATAAACATTAAAATCTGTTCCTGTAAGTCCCGTTGCACTATAGCCTGTTACTTCTGTACCAAGTAATCTCCAGCTAAGGAACATTCCCCCTGACGTTGGTACCACTACCAAACCTCTGTCAAGATTCTCAAGGTATAGATCAAATTCTGTTGCGGTTGGGGACTTAACTGATGCTGTCTTTGCGCCCTCTCCACCCTTAAGAACAGGTGACACCTTAAAGTAATAATTTACATGTGTTGATTTATTGTATGTAAAACTTGTCGTATTATTTTCTACTGTGATAGACGATGTGTCATCGTCTGCCGCTTTTGTTCCATCACCTTTTAGCTTTGCATAAACTTGCGTATCTGTATCTTTATCAGCCCAATATACATTGTATCCCACAATGTCCTCTGAGTTAAATGCGTCCCATTCCAATGTGACAAAATCGGTTCCTACTTGCGTTACTGCTAGCCCGTCTACGGTTGCTGCACTCTCTAAACCATCTAGACCTGAGTTCAGCTTTGCTAAAGCATCTTCATAGTTCTGACTATTTTCCATTCCATCTGACACATCCTTTAACGTGGATGAGATGTCATTTTTCCATGACACTGTTTCTGCCGATACATTCACTGTAAGTAAAACACTAGTCGTTGTTAAGATAACCACAAGAAAAAGTGCTTCAATACGTCTAAGCCTTCCTTTTGACATAAAAAAACTAATTATTTTCATTTTTAGCCACTCCTTTTATAATTGTTGTATGCAAATACTCTTGAACATTATCAACAAATATTCTTTGTTTTTGCAACTATTAATAGTACAATTCACAACAGTTTTCTTTGAACCTCTTAATTGTATATCGATTTAAACGGAAATACACATCATATACGCAATGAAACTGTGCAAATATGACTATTTTATGAATGTATACATAGAACATAGCAATACATAGGTGTGATTCTGCATATTGTAGTAAATGATGACAAATAGTAGAACTGAACGATACATTAATATAAATGAATTAGATAATATATTTTGCAGCATAAATGGAAGTGAATAACTTTAGAATTAAACTAGAATTACAGCAAAAAAATAACGCTACAACCCTTATGAATAATGGGTTGTAGCGTTTCTTTATGTCACTGAGCTCGCAAAGTTCGCTGTAGTAATGGATATTTCTCATATCTTTTATGGTTACTGGTCCCACTGGACCATATAATGCTCGTCCCGGTATTTCTTAGGTGTTACTCCAACCTTTTCTCTAAACAGCTGTATAAAATGACTTTGTGATGAAAATGATAGACGATTTGCTATCTCAATCATAGAATAATTGCTGAATTGCAAAAGATTCTTCGCGATTTCCATCTTCTGATCTCGGATATATTCACTCACAGAAATGCCTGTCTCTTTTTTGAATAAACGCGAGAAATAACTTGCAGACACATCGAACTCCTCCGCAAGACTTTCAATCGTGATACGTTCTTTGATATGAGAATAAATATATTCTTTGCAGTCATTGATATACTTGGATTGTATATTTTTCTGATAATATCTGCGCATCTTTTCTGTATAATCAATTACCATCTCATCATGTAATTTTTTTACGCCCTGCGCTGTACTGATATAATCCAGCTTTTGAATATAGAAGTCACTCACCCGAAATGCGTGCTCTAATTCCATACCATTCTGTCTGCACATACGAGTTACCATTGCAGTTGTTATTACAAAATGATACTTCAAATTCATAACAGGATCTTTCGATAATACTCCCACGCCATTACTCTCCACAAACCTTCCCATCTCACAATTTCTTCTTACCGCATCTACATCTCCATGCGCTACCGACCGATAAAAAAGGAATTCTTCCGATGTTTGTCTGTGTTCCATCTCATCGATATCATCGTCAGCTTCAAATAGTAGCCACTCATCTCTATAATTCATACACTAACCCCTCAGACATAATAAATAGTGTCAATTTCATACTATCATAATATATGTTTTATAACAAGTCGCCACCAACTTTCTCTTCGTTCAAGTCACTATTCTTGTATAACTATTTAAATCCCAATAATGTAAAAATGACACGTGGCCAAACTGCCACATGCCATTCTTGCCTTATGAATAAACTACTGTACCTCCACCAATGAAAAATCTGATAAAGTTATGGTTGATGCAGGAGTAGCCACTCCATCGATCACACCCATAGATACTACCATTGTCATATTCATATCAGTAGCTTTATCCACTGTAAACTCAGCTACTACATCTTTCGTCACATCTTTTGTTAAAGCAATATCTGCTCCACCATACCAGTCATATTTTGTTGTAAGCATAGCCATTTTAATTGTTCTTGCTTCTGTTGACTTAGCCTTAAAGGTTACTTTATATTTATGTCCCTGTTCCAGCGTAATCCCACTCTGCTTGAGCTGAACATTCCAGTCAGCTGATCCTACATTGGTTATAGCGTAAGTCGCCTTGTTATCTGTAAATATTGCTGTTGCCTGTCCTGGTGCAGTAATTGCACTTTCCCAGTTGTCAATGCTGCCATTTACAAAATTAGAATTCTTCAGCAGATTTCTTCCTGGTGTAGCAATCTTTTCCAGATTAATATTATCAATACAGATCTGATGTTGCGTTGTAATCTGTTTTCCATCTACCGCACCCATAGAGATACTTAATATAGACTTAAGATCTGTTGCTTTCGTCATCTGGAATTCAATTGTAAATTTCTGATAACCACTTTTCAGATCTACAATCTGCTCTCCGGAATATGGGTCCCAGTTATTATCACCACTGCCATCTCTCTGAATTGCAAACATCAACTTTCTATCTATACTTGATTTTGCATCCAGAGTAAGTTTGTACCACTGGTCTTTCACCAGTTCCACATTATTCTGCTTTAACTGAATCTTCCAAGCCGCATCTCCTGTATTATCAATGGTAAGAGCTGCTGCTACATTCTTCTCTGTTATGCTGTCTACTACACAAGTTGCTTTTGCAGACGTATCAACAAATGCTTCATATCCTGCCAATCCTGCATTAAAGCTTCCGTTCTTAATCAGTGTATCCTCAGCAATACGAATCTCATCTAAATAATAAACGCCCGGTTTGCTGATTGTAAATGCAATATCATTTACTCCACTTGTCGCTGGCATTGTGAAACTATAACTATAGAAATTATTTTTTCCATCAAGTGTAGCATCAAAAGTCTTACCTGCGACAGCTGCCTGAATGCTCTTACCAGATTCTCCCTCAGCTTTGAAACTCAATGCATAATTTATACCTGCTGTTAATGCAAGTCCGTTCTGTGAAATCACAACCGGTTTCGAAGCTGTTGTTCCTTCTGGAGCTTCAATCTTTAATCTTCTTCCATCCTCTAATGGTGTGACATAAGCCTTACCATTTTCTAATTTAATATTCCAGAATCCCAGATGATTGGCTCCTTCCTGAAAATTAGCATTGTAAACGTAGTTACCATCTGCAAGTACTGTTTTCGCTTCATTAGAACCATCAGACTGTGAAATCTTCTTCAGCGTTACATTGGTGATATGGATATTCGCGGTGGAACCTGCATTACCCATATTAAATTCCATACGCCCGTTCGCATCATCAGCCTGTTTCATAGAAAAATCAAAAGTATATTTACTCTTTTGTGTTGTTAAGTCAAGTTTGGTATCCGCCATATAACGCACATAACCATTATCTGGTCCTGTCACGCCTACCTTCATTGTTCTGGCTTCATCTGCCCATGCATCAAACGTAACCTGATAATTTCCACCCTTTTTCAATGGAATATTAGGCTGTACTAGCTGTACACTGTAATCTGCAGTTCCACCATTGGTGATATTATTAATATCAATCTTGTTATTATTTATTACCGCCTGCGCATCTCCTCCTAGAGCTGTAATGAACTTCCAATCTTTGTCATCTGTCAGATTTTCTGCAGTTGCAAAATCACCATTTATAATATAGTTTCCATCGGCAGCTGGGTCTCTCTGAGTGACACTGCTTTCAGGTTTTGTTACATTTTCATCATAACTATCCTTCTGATATACTTTTACATAATCAATACTGTAAGCCTGATTATTAAAATCTGTAGTTTCATCCGGATTTCCAACCCAGCTTCCACCAACTGCAAGATTTAAGATCATATAGAATTGCTGATCAAATGGAGCGGGGTAAGTAATCTCTCCCTGACCTTCTGTTGTGGAATACCAGTTATCTGCACTATGGAATAGAACTCCATCCATATACCAGTTGATCTTACCTGGAAGCCATTCTACAGCAAAGTCATGATACGTATCAGAAAATGTATCATTACTTAATGTAGAGGTTCCCTGACTTTGGTTATGAGGATTGCCAAAATGAAGGGTTGCATATGCTTTCGATGTATCTTGTCCCATTACTTCCATCGCATCAATTTCGCCACATCTTGGCCATTGACCATATTTATTCTCATCGGCAGCCATTAACCAGAATGCTGGCAGATATCCTTGTCCTTTAGGTACCTTGACTCTTGTCTCAAAAATACCATACTTAAAGTTTTCCTTATTCTGTGTAGTAATACGACCTGATGTGTAGGATGTCACTCCATTCTGATCAACAGTTTTGATTGGTTGTAATACTAATTTGCCGTCTTTCAGATAGATATTTTCAGCAGAATCAACATACTGCTGTTTTTCTTGATTTACCCATCCGGCATCATGTGTTTCTACGTTCCAGTCATCTCTGTTTAGTGTTGTCTCATTAAACTCATCCTGCCACTTTAAGTTATAACCTTCATAAGACAATTTATCTGCAACCTGTCCCTGATTCTCAAATGTCATCTTTACTAACAGAGTTATATTCTTTCCAGCAACTGTAATGTCTTTGGTTGCTGTGATCGTGTTGGTTGCTGTGTTTGTCTTGCTTTCTGTGCCTGTTTCTGCTGCATAGGCACTGCTCATACAAATAGCTGGAACCATTGCACCAATCATTGTGATTACTAAAAGAACTGTGATTAATTTCTTACCCTTTTTCTTCTTTACAACAAATACAATGAAGCCTGCACTTATGAGCAAAATGCATACCCACAATTGTGCATGACTAAAGTCGCCAGTACCCGGATTATTATTTGCGTTCTGTACTGCCCCTTGGTCTGCCTTTTTCGGTGTGAATACAACGTTTGTTTCTGATGTATCTCCTTTAGCAATCTGTGCGATGGTATAGATCCACTCTCCCGAAGAACCTTTTCCATCCTCTGTTACATACCCTTCCGGCACCTGTACTTTGATTTCAATATTTGTCAATGGATTTGTACTAAGATTATTCACCTTGACAATTCCAGCGATATTATCACTGTCTGAATATTCAGATTTGTCCGTTTGCACTGACAATTCCGGCGCTCTGTTTGTATCTTCAGCAGCAAATACAGGCATCATCATCATTGTTGCCATAGATAAAAATACAACCGCTACCCCCGCTACTATTTTACTCCTTTTCAACACATCTACTCCTCCTTCTCATCAAACTATGCTATTTCGATAGATGCCATCATAGTACTTTTTTTGTCTACTTAGATATACCATATAAAATAAAAAAATATAAAATTCATGCACTTATACATAATAAAATGAAAATGGAAAATCTACTTCTATTGCAGCTAATTCAAGAAAAATTCTTTTACCATAATTTGTAAGGCATCCCCCTTCTGTATAAATCTCATCCCATGAATATTTGATTTCTTTTAGCATTCACATTACAATATCTTTTAAAAACAATAAAATAGATCCTATAGTGATAGCAATTGGAAAACAATTGCACTTTTTAGGATCTTTTTTATTTTAGGTTATGTTCTATTCAAGCAGTATGTTCAGGGTATGCTCTGTTGTTCCTTCTAAGGCTGCAAATGGTATCTTCACAGATTGTCCTTTCGAAATCTCTATGATTTTTCCATCCAGGACTATCTCACAGATATCATAGCAGCCATAATCCTTCTTGCCTGGATTCTGGTATGTTACCTGAAACTGCTGTTCCCTGAATGGAAAAACTGCTGCAATCTTGCCTTGCTCATCAAACTGTTCCATTCGTAGTTTCGGAGCAATACATAAATCTCCCTGCTCTCCGCAAAAACCATATACTTCAGTAATGAGAGTCATCATATACCAGCTTGCTGCTCCTGTCAGATAGGAATATTTTCCTCGCCCCTGTGAGTCAAAATATTCAGGGATACCAGGATACATGCCACTGATTTCGCTGTTCATAGACTGTTGCAGAAGAGCTTCTAAAACCTTATGTCCTTCTTTTACAAAACCTCTTTTATACAGAGCCTTTGCGTACATAACAGACATATGTGAAAATACTGCTCCATTTTCCTTTTCGCCATATGCGAAATCGAACATTCTTCCCAAATCATATTTTTCTTCATCAAAATCGTTTTTCAAGCGATATCCTCCAAATTCCCTTTTATATAGATAGGTATCTGCACTTTCACAAATGGAACGTACCTGTGGTTACCCCACATTCCGTCATCTCAATTCTGTAACTGCTTTTAATGCCCACTTCATTTGCAACCGGAAGATACAGACTTGACTGTATCTTCGGATTATGAATAAAAATGTGCCTGTATTTCCAGAAAACTGAATTTTACTTTCCATCATTTTCTCTTTCCTCTTTATGATATTGTAAGTACTATATCCGTATTCTCTGTCATTTTCTCAAATGGAATATAATTGCCCTTCATCGCTTCTCCATTGACCAAGAGTTCCACACATCCGCTCTCTTTCTGATTATGGTTATAGACCTGGATGTGCAGATGTTTTCCACGGAACTCTTTTTTTGCTGTAAACGTATCCCACTCTTTGGGAATGGATGGTGAAATGCATAGACCAGAAAAATCTGGACGCATTCCAAGAATTCCTTCTACACAACCTACCATAATAGTAGATGCAGTGCCTGTCAGCCAATGTACATGAGAACGTCCAAAGTGTGGGCTGTCCTTTCCTTCTGTAAATTGTCCGTAGCAGTATGGTTCCAATTTTCGAATATCCGCTTTCTCATTCTGGGCAGCCGGTGCATTCTCCATAAAGTAAGTAAAGGCACGGTCTCCATGGCCACGCAGCGCTTCCGCCAAAATGATCCATCCCTGAGATTGGGAGAAGATTCCTGCATTTTCTTTCGAACCTGCATTATAAATTACTGCAAGAGCTCCTTCAAAGGCATGCTTGTAATATGGTGGATCCATCAGAATTGCGCCATACTCTGTATTCAGACGTTGGTACACCGTATCAAGGGCTGTATCTGCCTGTTCCTCACTGGCAAGTCCACTGATTACCGCCCAACTTTGAGGATTTAACCACATATTTGCCTCAGGATCTGTCTTGCATCCGATGATTTCACCCGTTTGTGTATAGCCACGTATAAACCGATCTTCATTCCAGCAACATTCGTTTATGATTTTCCCAAGCATGTTTTTCTTTTCATCCAGATAGATACCATACTGGGTATCCTTTTTGTATTCCGCACATCTTTTTATGATGTCCATTGCATAATAGAACTGCAACGCTACAAAAGCAGATTCTCCATTCTTTCCTAGTCTAAGGCAATCATTCCAATCTGCATACAGACCTGCAGGCATACCATGAACCCCAAGACGATTCATTGAGAAGTCAATCGCACGCTTCAAATGTTCATAGACAGTCCCCTCATCTTTATTAGCAAAAGGAATTACCTCATCAAGAAATTCCATGTTACCGGATTCTGCAAGGTACTTATACACCGTTGGGAAGAGCCATAACGCATCATCCGCACGATATTCCGGATGTCCAGTTTCCTTCACATAGGATGCGTCCTCCGGAGTATCTTCATGTCCCGCATTATGGTTGAATTTTACCAATGGAAGACCGCCTCCATTGTCTACCTGTGCTGAAAGCATGAAACGGATCTTTTCCAGTGCCATTTCTGGCGCAAGGTGAATAATTCCCTGAATATCCTGAACCGTATCGCGGTAACCATATCCATTGCGTAGTCCACAATAGAAAAAGGATGCAGCCCTGGACCAGATGAACGTTATAAAGCAGTTGTAAGCATTCCAAGTATTGATCATGGTATTAAATTCTGCACTTGGTGTCTGTACCTGGAAGTGAGACAGTCTGCCATGCCAGTAGGTAATCAGCTCATTTAATTCCTTCTCGCACTGTTGTGTTGTATTTTCATATTTTACAATAATTTCTTTTGCTTCTTTGTTACCCTTCATTCCAACAAGAAAGGCAATGTCCTTTGTTTCATTCGGTTTTAAACGAATTACTGTAGAAAGTGCCCCACAGCCATTTTGGTTGTAGCACATTTCTCCCGATAACTGGCCCTTTTCTACTCCCTGAGGATTATTATATCCATGGTAGCGTCCAAGAAATTCTTCTCGATCTCCACAGTAAGAATCGACAGTCGCTCCAGTCAGAGCAAAGAAACGATCAATTACAAGCTCATCGTCTACTTCCTCTCCTTCTTTTGCCCAGTCAAGATTCCCATGAATCACATGACGGATTCGATTTTCATGAAACTCCGTACGTGTAATAAACTGGGAATATTGGAGGTTGATCTGATCCTGTTCATAATTATTATTGTTGGTAAACTCTGCATATCCAGTCACGGTAAGTTCCCTGTCTTCAGCGGACTGATTCGTCAATCTTAGATTCCATACTTCATATGTCTGATCCAGTGGCACATAGTACAGCGCCTCTGAATGAATGCCACTATAATCAGCAAGCATTTTTGTATAAGCGGTACCATGATGACATTCACTTTTGTATGCTTCGAGATCTTTTCCTACTGGTTGCCAGGATGCCGACCAGTAATCCTGTGTTTTGTTATCGCGAATGTACATATATCGTCCCGGCTGATCGAACTGATTGAATATATATCTCAAAATTCGGCCATTTGCACCGGATTTCGCAAAACTGTATCCACCTGCATTATTAGAGATCAATGCACCATACTCTGGTGATCCCAGATAATTCGCCCAAGGTGCCGGTGTATCAGGTCGTGTAATCACATACTCTCTTTTTGTATCATCAAAATATCCATATTTCATTATCTTTCCTCCAATTTTCATTCTACTCTATCACAGTTAGAGTTATTTTATCATTTTCGTAGAAATATTTATATCAGAATGCCTTTTAAAATATCAGATAGATGTCATGAAATCATTTTTTTCTACGCTCTTTCACCATTTTCACGAATCATTCTACCATATTCACTTCATCTTCCCATACATTAAAAATATTTGGAACTCCACCTTTAATTATAATAACTCTTTTTTTACTATCCCTGAATTGTTTCTTCGTTTAAATCCTAGGCTCAAGAATTTTGCTACACCACTTCCTTCATTCATATCATTACTGATACCAACTTGTGGTCCGCTACACTTGGCGGTAAATACCCGTGACTGGACTTTCACCAGCTAGATTATTGCCATGCCTGGCACACATAAATAGCCTCCAACCGATAGCAACGGAAGGAGGCTTACTCTATACGGTTTAAATACCGTTTAATAATTTAAATATACAAATTCACTACTTTTCTGATTTCTGGTGGAAAATAACTTTAAATATTGGGAAAAATACCCAAAAAGAAATAGCACAGTTTATAATAATTGTAATGAAATCCGCCACCGTTTCTCCAAAGGAACCTAAATTCCATGTGTTCATAAGCAAGTTATAAATAGGTGCTTTATATAATCCTTGAAGAGCTGCTGCTCCAATTGATATAATTATATATGCAATTACATACCACATTGCTGCTTTCCATATGTTACTATTTGACTTAAAGGTTATATTTCTTTGAGCAAAAAAGTTGATAATCTGCGCAATACCCATAGTTATCTGTACTGCAAGAAAGTATGCAAGTCCGCCTCCGCCTCCAGCGGAAATCGCCCCAGCTGCATAATTAAATACAAAATATTTACTTCCGTCAAAATTATGACCTGCCTGCAAAATTTGAAAACTTGTATCTACTAGTGATGTACCCGCAAACATGCCTTTAAGCACAGGCATTAAAACCATTTGCAATATTGTTATACCGTTGCTCAACATGAAAAACACCAGAAATTGTGCACCTGTTGGGTTCTTCTCCTTAAACCGTGTCCAAATTCCCAGAATCCCTGAAATATTTTTATTTTTCAAATGGTCTTCACTCATTATTTACCTCATTCCTGCGCGTAGCATCTTTTTTCTTTCGCTGAACACATGCCTCAGGCCTTTAAAGAAATGCCCATTTACTATCATAAGAACGCCATCTAACATAGGCATATTCATAATTCCACCTGTCAATCTAGCAATACCACGAAACGGTTGATGATAAACTGACATCATGATAATATTGGCGATTTTTCGCTTTCCTATTTTTTTCAAAAACCAATAGGCAAAAACTAATACATGATATGCAAATCTTGCAAAAGCTCCCTTAGCATATTGACACTGAGCAATTGTGTCGTTATAGCCAAGCGGTTTCTTTCTATCCCAAGTGGTCTTAGGTGCTTTATATCCAAGTAGGCTTTCAAATTCAGATGCACTGACATTTTCTGCTTTTCCCGAGAAATAGGAAGGTAGCCGTTCCTTATCATAAGGAAGTGGTGCATTTGTTCCTTCAATATAAATGTTGTCCGTCAATTTAATGTCAATGCTAGAAGCCCCGATCATAATTTGATAATCTGCTGTTTCAATCTCCCAGCGTTTACTTTTAATATTAAAATATCGGAAAGTCTTATCATCAAAGAGAATTGTAACCGTCTTTGTCTCTCCTGGGTTAACTAATGTCTTTGCAAATCCTTTTAATTCCTTATTCGCTCTAAAAATCTCCTTTGAGTTACATCCAACATACAACTGTGAGATTTCCATCCCTGCATGTTTTCCGGTATTTGTCAGTTTAAAGGTTACCGCATCTTTTGTAACTTGAAGGTCAGAATACTCGAAAGTTGTATAACTAAGTCCATATCCAAAAGGAAATAAGACATCAACTTTTGCTGTATCGAAATAACGATACCCGATAAATAATGCTTCCCTGTATTCTACGCTCACTTCTTTTCCTGGAAAATTATGACAAGAAGAGGTATCCTCATAACAAATAGGATAAGTCTCTGCTAATTTTCCTGAAGGATTTACTTCGCCAGTCAGAATTCTTAAGATGGCCTTTGCTCCGGCCTGCCCGCTCAAATATGCATGAACTAGACCTTTCACCTTCGTTATCCATGGCATTTCTATCACTGAACCACAAGAAAGTACAACTACAATATTAGGGTTAACCTGATACAACGCATTTAATAATTCTATTTGGTTTTTAGGCAGTTTCATATTCTGTCGATCAAGACCTTCCACTTCACTCACTTCATCTAGACCAATATATAGTAGAACAGCTTCTGCTTTTTTTGCAAGTGCACAAGCCTTACTAATCATGCTACTACTTCGTTTACCATATCTGTTATATCCAACTTCAAAACCAATAGTTTCAATACCAAAGGATTTAATGCAATCCAATGTATTATCTAACGAGGTAGGATTTACAATAGATGAGCCTGCGCCCTGATATCTTGCTTCTTTCGCAAAATCTCCAATAACAGCCACTTTCATCCCATGTCTTAGTGGTAAAATATTATCATTATTCTTTAGCAGTACAATTGACTCCTCAGCAACTTCTTGTGCCACTTTATGATGCATTTCCGAATCAAAATCCTCGATTGGCGTCTTAAATGTTTCCTCTGTTGAAAAAATAAGATTCAATAATCTGTCTACACATGTATCTAGTACTTCTTCTTTAATAATTCCATTCTTAATTGCTTGTATAATATACTGATTAGTCTCACCTGCTGTGGTTGGCATTTCTAATTCATTGCCAGCTAGTAATCCTTCTATACGATCATTGCTACCGCCCCAATCAGTGATTACACATCCATTGTATCCCCATTCTTCACGTAGGATTTGCTGCATCAAAAATTTATTTTCATTCGTATAAGTGCCGTTAAGCATATTATAAGAAGACATGACAGACTTCGTATTACCTTCCTTTACGGCAATTTCAAATGCGGTCAGATAAATTTCCCGAAGAGTCCTTTCATCTACAATCGTATCGATTGCCATACGTCTCTCTTCCTGGTTATTTACACAAAAATGTTTCACACAGGCGGAAATTCCATTTGATTGAATTCCTCTGATATACCCTGCCGCCATTTTACCTGCAAGATAAGGATCTTCACTAAAATATTCAAAATTTCGTCCACAAAGTGGATTTCGTTTCATATTGACTCCGGGTCCCAGTAGCACATTAACTTTTTGGCTAACTGCCTCTTCGCCTAGGTACTTTCCGACTTTTTCTCCTAATGCTTCATTCCAGCTGTTTGCTACAGCCGCCGCTGTCGGAAAACAGGTTGCAGGAATGCTTGCATTTAGACCCAGATGATCTGCCGCTGCTGCTTGCTTTCTGATTCCATGCGGTCCATCTGCCAAAAATATATTATTAATTCCCAAATGCCCAATTTCCTGCGTTTGCCAGAAATCTTTACCAGACATAAGCGATGCCTTTTCTTCTAATGTCATTTTATCAATTAATTCTTTATACTTCATATTGGGTCCCTTTTTTTTAGTACTTTTGTATTGTTATTTATAGAGGCACCAATTTACATCCTAATTCAAGGATGTAAATTGTGTGCATCTAACTGAAACATGTATAGATAATTCTTCGCTATATTTTACTTGAAATAACTTGTTTATTTTATTCAGTGCTAATTTATTTATACGTTTTTATTTTTACGAACTCTAATAATAACCCATGAATATCCAGCCAAGAGTAGAACTGCCATTGCAATATTTACTCCGATTTGAGCCTTTCTCCAAGGTGGTGTTGTGTAACTAATAATTGTTCCAGGAACAATACCATTCATTGCATTACTATTTACTTGGGTATACAGAATTCTGTGAGCAGCTTTTCTTAAATTAGTTACTGCTGTTGCACTAGTTGCATCCTCAATGGTCTTCATTGGGGAAATTGTCAACATTAAGTCGGAACCTGCTGCAATACCTTGATTTGTATACATATATGGGTAAAGATTAAAGTCAGTAATAACAAATCCTTCAAATCCCCATTCATCACGAAGTACGTTCTCCAACAGAGCAGTATCTCCACCAGCCCATGTAGCTCCAACACGATTGAAGGAACTCATAACTGCTGTACAACCTTTAACATCTTTTTGAGAAATAGTTCCTTTGTCATCTGAAATGTATTTGAGTGTAGTCGTTGCGGTTTCAACTGAAACTTCAAAAGGCTTTAGGTAGATTTCACGAATTGCCTGCTCATTAGCCCAGGTAGAAACACCATTATTTACTCGATTCGTTTCCTGATCATTCAATGCAAAATGTTTAATAAATGCGTAAACACCTTTGTCAGCTGCTCCTGATACACAAGCAGTTCCTATCTTACCAGCAAGCAAACCATCTTCTGAATAATATTCAAAATTACGTCCTGCAAACTGTGAACGATGTGTATTCATAGCAGGAGCATACCATCCGTTTACTTTATTAAAAAGTGATTCATTTCCTACCATAGTTCCCATTTGTTTTACTAACTCTGTATTATACGTAGAAGCTATTACAACTTCTGAAGGATATGCTGTGCCGCTCGTTGCTGTCATAAAGGAACTGAGACCAGCCGGTCCATCTAATTCCACTGTTGCAGGCTTTCCAAGTGTATCCAATGGATCTGTCTTATAGGCACCACTTATTATCACTTTAGATAATGCTTCAGGATCTAATTGATCCAACAAAAGATCCCAGGCCGAATCATCAAAGCTTACACCACGAAGATCAATCAACTGAAGTCCGTTACTAGCCTTTGTAGTAGGCATCGTAGCACCTGCAACTTGATTATCTGCCGCTACAAAAGCTTGGAATCCCTTAATAATGTCGTTATTTGCAACCTTATCTGCATCTGTTGGAGCAGTTGGGAATGTGCCCACGAAATCAGCTCTTGACATATTAGTTGCATTTCCTTTGGTAGCTGTATCTGTAAACATAGCTGATACATCATCAAATTCATTTGTAACTGCTGTTACATCGGATGCACGATGATTATCACCACTATAGACAATAGTCTTATTAACTTTGTATGTAAAAGGTTGTGTACTTTTTTCTACATTATGAGAATCGCTTTGAATACTGATGTTATAATCACCAGCATCAAGTACATATGCTTTTGCTGTCTTATAATCATAAGATGCCATATTTTCTACTGCTAATGTAAGTGTTACTGTTTGTGATTCTCCTGGTGCAAGTAACTTAGTTTTTGAAAAATCACCAAGAACAACTTGAGATTTTTCAATTCCACCTTTGGTATAAGGTGCAGAGTAATACATTTGAACAACGTCTTTACCTGAATAAGTACTTCCAGTATTTGTTACTTTAACATCAACGGTTATATCACCATTTACATTTCCTAACTTTTGACTTACAATCTCCTGGCTAAAAGTTGTATAACTTAGACCATAACCAAAAGGATATACTACTGCTTTATTATAATTAATGACGTTTTCTGCAGCTGCTGTCTCATAATATCTGTAACCAACATAAATACCTTCTTCGTATTGAACAAAAAATCCATCTCCAGATGCATTTTTTGCATTAATATTAGAATATTGATAGTTACCAAAGTTTGCAAAGGAAGGATCCTTTGTAAGATCTGCTGGATAGATATCTGCTGTACGTCCTGAAGGAGTTACGCTACCGTTCAAAACATTTCCCACTGCGTTGAAACCAGTCTGTCCTGGAGCTCCAACCCAAAGAATTGCATCAACCTTATCATCAGTCGCTAAGTCGCCAAGTTCCATTACACTACTAGAATTGATAACAACAATTACTTTATCAAATTTCTGCTCAGCAAGTTCCAACGTTTGTTTTTCATCATAATTTAACTCAAGCTCATGCTGACCTGCTGTGTAGTGATCATCCCAACCCGTCATGTCTGTAGCAAGATCGCCACCTTCTCCACCACCACGACCAAATGTAACAATAGCTGCATTGCCATAGGTTTTAAAGCTTGCAATCGCATCTGGTGTGTAATTCTCAATTGGCATTTCTCCAATATTGAAAGTAGAGACAGCAGGTTTATCCATTACAATATTTACTTTGGGATGATCGAACACTTTATCTTTTCCGCCACGCATATTTGTAACTTCTTTATAAGAAGAATATTCCTTCAATATAGAAAATACGGTATCATTAACTTGAAAACCTGCATTTTGTAATCCTGATTTAAAATCTACAACTGTGCTCAATTTTACTGAACCTGAACCTGAGCCACCATAAACAGGATCAGCCGCATCACGACCCATAAGTGTTACCTTTGCGGGGCTGTTTGCTGATGTAGCAAGTGGAAGTGCTCCATTGTTCTTCATCAAAACAATGCCTTCAGACTCAACAGTTTCTACCATTTTATTTGCTGCTGTATCAAGTGTATCTTTTGAAGTGTAGTCGCTGGTATAGTATTCGCTATTCCAACTTTCTGTACCTTCAGATTTTGTTAATACAAGGTCACCACGCCCCAAGTAGAGGTCAACGTATCCACTAAATATGTTGGCCGCAATGTTGGCCACTAATACCAATACTAATACAACTGAAAGTATTGGTATCCATATAACCTTGAACTTCTTGTTACTCATTCTCTTCTTTATCATAAATATCTTCCTCCGTCAATCTAACATTTTTCTCCCTTTGCTCACAGGTGTATTCATTATATCACGTGATTACATTTGTGCACATTTTCAGCATAGATTGCTAATTTCAAATCATAACCTGTTATATTGATACAAAAAAAGCAACAATCAGATTTTTTTTTGGAAGTATTGCACAAAAAACGGAAGTGGATTTTCGATATTCATTTAATTAAATCGTTTATTTTACTTTGTTTTCGATGAGTGGTATTAAAATTCTCAATGTAAACCATTGATTTTCACTGTGGATAGTCATGGTTCCCTCATACTTTTCCACTGCAAGGAGGATACTCTTAATCCCATAGCCATGAAATCGTTTATCCATTTTTGTAGAAACTGGAAGTCCATCATCCATGGTCAGTTCTATTTCGTTATAATTTTCTACTCGGATCATTAAAAAATCATTTTGTGCAAACACCGCAGCACGGATTAATCGTGAGTTGGTGTCTTGTGATTTCTCTACACTCTCAATAGCATTATCTAACACATTACCAAAGATTGTGCATAAATCCATCACCGAAATAAAATTCAGAAGCGTTCCATCCGCCACGCAGGTAAAATTGATATCGTGTTGTACACAATACATACTCTTGTTTGTCAAAATGGTATCCAAGACGCTATTTCCTGTCTTGTTTTGTGCCTCATACATTTTGATTCCGGTTTCCATTTCCTCCAGATACTCTTCTTTTTTCATCGGGTCACTTTCCGCCCTTATGATACTAATTTGATGCTTCATATCATGATATTTACGGTTAATCAGTTCAATATTTTCACGCGACTGCTGATACTGTTTATACTGCTGATTCAATATAAGATTGATCGACTCTAATTCATGTTTCATATGTAATTCCTGCCATTTGTCCTGCTGAGCAAACAAAATGGCAAAGCCTGCAAGATCTACCAATGTACGGATATATAGTATTTCTATCCTCATTTGCCCGCTAAAGAGTGTATCCATATATGCGAAACTGATATTACTCATAATAAACGCCGCAACAGCAATCAAGGCTGAACTAGAGAATTCACGCCGAGTTACATCAAGCTTCTTACCTTTTGGTATATGTTGTCTTTCCAAAAAATAAACGATTAGATTAATTAATCCATTAAAGACTATCATAAATCCAATAGAAATCCACTGTGATTGGTTCCCCCGTTCTGCAAAAAATATATAAGCCTGCCATTCAAAAGAAGCTGCTAATTCTGCCAATACGATTGCCCTAGCGCAACAAGCTCCCACATCCAATATTGAAAGTTCACAGCAGGATAAAATAAATACGTACATCAATACGATCGCAGCAATCATTCCCGGAATCCATAAAGCCAGGGGCAGTTCACCATTTAATAGTTGCAAGGCACAAAGGGAGATAAATCCTCCTACTAGAAATAATCCCAATTTAATCCCCGTAATGCGCTTTCTCATAATCATGATATAAACCACACAAGCGATCCATTCGTTAATTGCTGTATATAAGCGAGGAATATCAGGTATCGTCGTCATATGATCTCTCCTCCCACAAAATCCGTCAAAGCATTCATAAATGCCTTCTTTTTGGGACGGCTTATTTGTAATTTTTCTCCCGCTAATGTTACGATATTCTGATGAACACTTTCTACATGTCTCAAGTTAACTAAATAGCAATTATTGCACCTTGAAAACTTATATACGCTCAATTGCGCTTCCATATTTTTCATGGTTGCTATCGTTTTGTAAATAGCATTTGGTGTATGGATCAGTATTTTATGTCCGTGACTTTCTACATATGTAACCTGTAAAACATCAAGGCGGATCATTCCACTCTCCTGCTTAATCATTATATGAGCGACGGCCCTTTCCTTCATCCTTCTTACTGCTTTCGCAAGCTCTTCCGAGAAAGCAAAATAGGATATTGGTTTAAGAACAAAGTCCATTGCATTAACAGAATATCCTTGTATTGCGTACTGCGCCATATTTGTAATAAAAATCAAAATACAATTATCATCCATTTTACGGATATTTTGAGCCGCCTTCATCCCGTCCATTATCTTCATCTGAATATCCATGAAGATGATATCATAAACTGCCTTATACTCATATACGATATCATCACCATCCCAAAATTTTTTTACATCAAATTTTTCGTCATTCTCTTCTTCATATCGATTTATATATTCAGTTAATTGATTCATATATATAATATCATCCTCGACTATGGCTATTCGTATCATAGTATCCTCCCACATCTCTTCTTCATTTTTTTAGCAATTCATAATATGATTTCAATATATTTTTAATCTCATCGCAATACATGCTTGTATTAATTATCTATTATTTCTATATTTTGTTGTGATTTAATAATAATATTATTATTTTATCATTAAATCTTTAAAAAATCACTTCATTATTTCCTATCACATATTTTAAATGAAAATATTGGTCATAAAAATGAATCCCCATCAATTCAGCTGCCTTTTCCAGCTTTTCTGTAATTAATATCCTCTTTCGAAGGTTCTGACACTCCACTAGGATGGAAATGTGCATGTTCGTTTCTAGCAAGTTTATTGATTTTGAACATAACTAATTTTCCAGACGTTCTAATATTTTCACACATTAATTCCACCTACTTTTAGACAACAAAAAACAGACTCCACAATTAGCAAGCCTGTTCTAATTATTTAGTTGTTCCTTTATAAGTCTCTATCAAAGGTATTGCTTATACCTATTAGAAACATTGCAATTTAATGCTCATTGTTTTGTGATACTCACGCTACCTTTAGCATTTTTGCCCGTTACAGAAACTTTATATTCGCCACTTTCGTTTATATTAACTTTAAACGAACTCGTAGGAACATTAGTTCCTTCATACGCTGGTTTTTCTCCATCTTTTTGAAAAACAATATTTAATTTTCCAGAATCATTTTTAATTTCAAAATTCACAATATCCCCTGCTACTAATTTTAACATCTGAAAATCTGTTGTATTTAAAATAGTATAATCCATAATTAACTGACTTTCATTTCCAGTTCTATTCCCATTAAACTTGGACGTTGAACAACCTGATAGTAATAATGTAACAAATACTATTATTGATAATGCTTTTCTTCCCCTCATAACATACTCCTTCACACCTTCTGATTGTTTTTTTCAGTGTTTATAAAACAATCGAATTAATTACTATTATCCAATTTTACAGATTAATTCCAATATTCCTAATCTAATAAAAGTATAGCATATCATTTTATATTTTTCATTATTTTTCACTCAATATATCATTTATGGTTTCTTCCAATAAATAATCTTCATACTTTCCAAATCGACTCGCATGTGTTTGCGAAATGCCATGAGCTTGCCGTAAGAATTGTGGTCCATATAACTCAGATATAGCAGTCAAACAAATAATTCTCAAAGTCTGCGGATTAAATCCCGAAAAATTCTTTACTAAGTTTAATATACAAGGTTGTCCAATTGGAGTATCTCTATATACCCTCCCTCTCCGACTTTGCATAAATTAATAGTTTCTGCCTATACAGTTAGGAAAACTCTCTCTCAAATTCAAGTATTCCTTCAAAATCATCATATCTGATAATGTCAAATATATATTAGGAACTTCTTTTATCCGTATAACGCTCCTATCCGCATCTATATCTGAGAGTAAAATTGAAGATATAGATCGTGGCGATAATGCATGATAAAATGTCAGGAATATCAATAATGCTTCGTATGGAAAACTGAGACCTTCAGATTTTATTCTCTATGCCAGAATACATTGCTCCTTAACGGTAAGGACGTAATTAATTCTTGGCACTTCTCGCACCTTTTAATCGGTCATTGGAATGGTAAAAATACATCTCTTACGGACTGCAAATTTAAAAACTGATATAAATCCTTTTACATACATTCTCAATTTGAAGGTGTTAATGAAAGTAGAAATTGATTTACCATTTCTTTTGACACATCAAGCCACGACCTATAATCCGGATAATTTCTAATGATCCACTTTACATTCGGCTTCTTGTCTTAGGTTTTGTAACAATATCCTCGCCTTTTATTCTCTGGTATGGTTTTGTAATTGAAAGAACTTTAGTTTCAAAATTTAAATCTGCTGGCGTTAATGCTAAAAGCTATCCAAGCCTCATTCCACAACAATACAACAATTCAAATGCATAATATGAATATGGCTTATCTACAATCGTCGGAATGCACCGCAAGTATTCTTCCTTTGTCCAGAAAAGCATCTCATCTGCTTGACCACATCCAAGTGGTCCTGCCTTTCTTGACGAATTACATGCAAGCTCATAGAAATTTACTGCATGATTGAAGATACAGGACGATTCTGCCTGCACAGTTTTCAAATAGGTTCCTGAATACATTTTCCCATTCCTTCCTTCCATTTGTAATAATTCCTTCTGCCATTGAATTACATCTCTTGCAGAAATATCATTCATCTTCTTCTCTTTGAAATAAGGTAGAATTTTCTTTGTTACGACATATTCCTTTGTGCACCACGTATTATATTTCAATTTAGGTTTTACATCAGCCTCATATACTTCCCAAAAATCTTTAAAGGTCATGTCAAGACATGCAGCCTTTTGAAGTTTAAAACTGCTCTCCCAATCTTGAGCTTCTTTTTTCGTTCTGAAACCTCTCTTACACTTTTTTCTGCTTGTCCCTGTCCAATCCTTATAATAGAACTGAGCCCTCCAAGCTCCTGTTTGATTTTTAGATGCTGGCATTGCCTTCCTCCTTGTGTTTTTATTCCATAAAATCTTTCATTAAAATACTGACGACTCACTCTGCCAGGAACAATCATAAATCCCTTGATAGAGAGTTCACCATTCAGATCATGAATAACACCATATGCTTTAGAAGATGAAACACCCAAAAGTTCTTGAATCTCTTTTACGCCAATAACTATAGAAGTCACCATACGTGTCTGCCTCCTTTCTGAAAAGACAACTTCTTCTCTTTATCACGTATATGGGTTCACTCCTCAGCTTTGCCACTCCTAATAATGATTTCTATTAAATTATTTTTCTTTCTTGGAAATAAAACGAAATAAAATGAATGTTGAAAATATAGAATATAAAGACTAGAAAAAAAGAATTTTATTATTATGACATATTCATGATGCCTGAATATAGAGTCATTTTAGAGTCATAGACATATAAAAAACGCCTGGAACTCAGCTAAAAGCTGGCTCCAGGCGTTTGAAAATCTATTCGAACTCGCAAAGTTCATTGTAGTAATCCTTGATTTCTTATCTTTTATTTAACAAATTTGTTAAACTTTTATATTTTCTATTCACATTCTTTTAGTTTACCACACTTTTTAATGCCGAAGTAATGCCGGTGGAGGGGCATTATTCTTGGATTTAATGTGGTTTTCAAGTGATGTTTTTTCGACTAATTCCACACTTAGTAGCCATCAGAAAATATCCAAAGAATAATGTGAGAGTAGTTAGTTTGTTTGTTCGCACTCTATACAAATAATTATAAATCGATACCAGCAATAATACAATGAAAGCTTGATTTTTATCGCTCATTATATCGCTCACTTAAATGAGCAATATATTTCTTCATCATCAGGAATAGTACATATAGCTTTTGCTCATGGCTTGCAATCCAGTCTTTCTTAATCTAAAAATATTGTGACAGTGGTTTGCAGTTCCATTGCTATAATTATAAAATTGATTGATAGAAAAAGCAATCAAATATTTATGTTAATGCCAGAACTTATCAGGTGAATTAAAATTTTTCATGCTCCTATTGTTAATAGATATATTTAAATTAACTTTAAAACATTAGGTAATATTCCTGTTATCATCGTAAAACATATTATTAAAATCAATAATCCAAATAGAATATGTAATGTGCCATTTTTCGTGCTTCCACATGTTTTTCTCAATACGAGCATCCAAAACGGTTGTATTTCACTGCCTTTAGCAACATTAATCACAGCAATAATATACAATTCGGAAACTATTATATAGATAAGAAAACCCCCTGATATTATTACTCCAGCCATTTGATAAATCACAGATGTTCCGACTGATGCATTGAACAATATAGATATTAAACCTTCATTTCTCATTTGTTGCTTCAAAATAGAATATTCAATTCCTTTGAAAAAAAATGGCTTATCTATCAACCACATTAAAACCGGAACCATAAAAATGGATACCGTGTTAAATCCCATCACTTTCTTAATATTTTTATCAAAATAGATATTCTTTCTTTTTCCCGTATAATATGTAACTATTGTTATTAGTTCAATAACTCCTGTTGCTATAAATAACCCTAGTTGAATTTCTCGTTTATATTCGATAAAAAAACCTGCTGCAACAATAGCAATAATAAGAGCAAATGTAACTGTATCATTAGAATGACTTGATGAATTTGTGGTATTGGTTTGCTGTATGTTGCTTACATTGTTAACATTATTTACAATTGTTACTTTTTTAATAACTTTATGATCACAATTACAACATTTATTATTTTGCTCTGCAGTCAGATTTCCATTCCCGTAATTTATGTTTACTTGTCCATCTTTACCAATATTATAGGTTATAACTGGAGCGTTAGACTCTTCTACTTTACTATATTCATTTTTATCTCGTAAATTAGTATTTTCGTAAATATCTTTTTCCTCATTTCATCACCATTTTATCTGTCATTCTATTACATGATTAGATATTCTAGAATATAGTCACCTCTAAATTAACCGCTTCTATCCCCGTTTACTTCATAACAATTCAAAATAGTCTTAGAAATCAAAAATATTCTTTTATCTTTTTATCTCTTTCAATTATTTGTTTTGTTTCATCGGAATCTTCACCAAAAATATACGTGTAAATTTCAACTGCACGCTTACTATAGCCAAGAGCTTCTCTATTTTTTTGTTTTTGTTTGACCAACATATTCGCTAAGTTCGAATACGTCAAACCAACTTCTATGCTATAAGCTCCTAAAACTTCAATTCTTTTTGTTATTACTTCACCCATTGAATCTATAGCTTCTTTTTCATATCCTAATTCAAACAAAACATTCGACATATTCGCTGTTATACGAGCATAATCAGGATGTTTTTCACTTATTATTTTTTTTCTCAAATTAAGAGATTTATTATAGTACTTTATGGCATTGTATAGTTCCTTTTTTCGTTTTTTGTTATTTATATTTCGTTTCTTTGCCTTATAGTAATATACATTTGCAATATTATTGTATGTGCGAGCTAAATCCATAATATGACTATTTCTATATATCCTTCTTATTTTTAATGCGTCAATCAAATATTGTAAAGCTTTTTCATAATTAGGGTCCTTTAAATGTGTGTAAAACCCTCCGATACAATTTAGGATAGTTCCTCTTTCTTGTGCATCAGAACAAATAATATCAAATTCTAACAACTTTTCCAATCTATCAATTGCTATTTTTTTCTGGATATCGTCTTGCGCAAATTTGAACAAAAATAGTGCATAATTAATTTCGTAATCAATAATAAAATTTTCCAACTTATTATTCTCTATATATTTTTTTGCACATTCATAATATTTTTCTGATTCAACTTTATCACTTAGCTTTGAATAACTACTTCCTAATAAAATATTTGCCCCTACATAGTTACTAATTTTTTTTTCAGAAACTTTTTTCGACCATAATATCGATTTACTATAATCACCATCTTCTATTAAGAAATTAGATATTTCTAAAAATAACTTTTCAATATCATCAATTTCTTTTTCATCATTGACATTTATCTCTTCTGCAAAATTAAATATACAAGGATAATATTGGCGATACTCTATTTTTTGTTGATCATCTTTACACTTCATCATTTCGTAAAAATGGTTATATAGATTTTGATGATCTTTTAGTTTGGGTTTAAGCTTTAACAGAAAAAAATCCGAAAAAACTGGATGCAAAAAATACCCATCATCAGATTTACTTAACCACCCTTTTTCATATAAGTCATAAAAGATTTCTTTTTCATCGATTTTAATATCATCTTTTAACCATAACAAACATAAATCAGTATTAATTATCATTGAGTTAAAGGTTGCAAAAATACCTAAAACATTCACTTCTTTATCATTTAGTTCTGATATTGTATAAATTTTATCATACTCTTTCTGTATATTAGTTATTTCACCATCTTCCTTATACTCGATTTGAAATTTACTACAATCTAGTCTTTTCATCATCTCTTCTAATGTCCATTGTTTACGTTTTAGAACTTTTGCCAATAACTCAACTGTCAAGGTATGCCTACCTAATACTACTTTTATAAAATATTCTAATTTATCATCTTCATAATAACCATTCCTTAATTCAGCTATTTTCAGAAACAAAGCTTTACAATCTTCAACAGGCAAACAATCAATATAAATCGGTTCAAAATTATTGTATTCTCTTTGTCTAGATGTAATTATCACTGTTTTAGATAATCTATACAACTTTTCTATTTCCTTGTTACCAACAGGAAAATTATCAATAATAAAAATTGTATTTTTGTTATTCGCAAGCTCCTCAACTATTTTCCAAGCATGTTTTACATCTTGTTCTTTATCTCCTGTAAAATCAACATTAAGTGCATTCATAATTGAATCATCTAAATTATCTTTATATGTGAAAAATCCTATGTAGCTATTCAACAAATTTTCTCTATAATAATTATATAGATATTTTGCAACTGTTGTCTTCCCAATTCCGCCTATACCCGATATTAATATGTGAGAGTATTTATTTACTTTATGATTAATTTTTTCTATATCCTTTTCTCTACCTCGGAAATAATTTGTATACGTTATATTTTGAGAATGAGTAACAATATTGTTTATAAAAATTCCTTTTTCCATACTTAAATTATTATTTTGTTCTGCAGATATAGTTCCTTCATCTAATGACAAGTTAAATTGACCGCCTGCATGAACATGTACATCTATTTTTGTTTTATCTCCCATTTATATCACCTACTTTATAAACGGCATAATAAATTCTTGCAACTTCTGTAAATTAGTTGCTAATACGGGGATTCCATTTGCTATCGTCATCATTGGGGCTATCAATGTCACACAATTTCTCAGCCGACTTACCTTAGGTTGCGATTTTGCTAATTCTTCTTTCGTAATATCTATAATGTCTATAATTCCTTCAGCATTCTCCTTCTTCAGCTCAGATAAATTTTCTAATATATTTTTCACTATACTATCCAATTCATCTCCAGAAACTCCATTGTTTTGCGTTGCATTTATTGTTGCACTTTCACTTGCAACATTTAATTGCCCACCACTCACATTAAAGGTAACATTTTTATCCATTCCCATATCTATACCTACCTTTCTCATATGCACTTTTGTAATCTAATAAATAGATTTTATTATTCTATCTAATCTGTTTACTTACTTTTTTATTGTCATTTCTTTCATTTTTCCTCTTCAAGATCAAATAAGCAATTTTGTCAAAAAGTATTATTTCTTTTTCTGAATATTGTTTAGAATATTCCTTTCCATTTTCATATGGTATACGTCCTTCATACCGTATTGCTCTTTCACACATAAAGCAAGGCTTTCTTTGAATAATTAAGCACACATTCTTATATTTTCTTTGACGTAATTGTGAAAGAAGTTTTCTTTCACAACATGAGAAAAGCCTATTCAACTTTGAATCAGCTATTTTCATATTCTGCAAATCCTTGTTTACTTCTTTGCTGACTTTTTCATAATCACTTATAACTATATAATGCCCTGAATAAGCATCATAATAGTAACGAACTTTATCTATGCTTTCTACCAAACGGTAATTACTATCCACAATCACTTCCAATATTTTTTTAAGTTTTTTGTTATAATCATCATGTTCATTATATCCACTTAATGCAACAAATTTATCTGTGTCAGCATGCAATATTGCAAAACAACTGTGCACATGCTTATTTAGATACTTATTTTTCAAGTCGAAATCCAGCTCCAGTATCTTACGTAGCCGACTTAAATTCTGATATACATTAGGTCTTTTTACTGGTTTCTCCATCATACAGCAAAACATCATATCAGATTGAATATTTTGTTGATAATATGTTGAATACTCGCTAATCATTTCAGTTAAGTCAGAAATATGTGACCAAAATTCTTCAGAATCAATATGATTAAAATCAAGGTATCGCAAAGGTATATGGTGATAGCTTCTTTCGCCTTCCTCTAAAAGGCTAATACAAGTATCACATAAAATCGAAAACCATATCCTTTTTCCAAATTCGCCAAAAATTTCACTCTTGATTATTTGTAAACATTTACGAAATATATCGCTGCTAAAATAGATATTGTCATTTTTATATATATCCTTAATATTTTCCATACCTTCATCATAATATTCTCGTAGTATATTTCTGAAATAATTCTCCTCATCTAAAGAAACGTTTTTATATATATCCTCTACTGTTTTTAAGACTGCTTTAATAAAATTATCTCTTACAAAATTCCATTCATCTAGATATAATACACTTTCCAGATTATATTTCCTTAAATTATTCCTTAATACATTGGAGCAATATGGTATCAATTCTTCATTATGAAATAGCTCATCCCTATCTCTTGTACTTCCACTAAGAGTGTTATATTCATTATTTATTGTGAAAGTAATCCATAGTAAATTTTGATGTTTTATATCTAAGTATGACAACTGATCCATTTGACTTTTTATCCTATTTGTCTGATCTTGATTTTCAATTGTATCTGCATAATCATTCTCTTCCAACTTTGTGATATCATTTTCTTTAAAATATCTATTTTTCTCCAAGATTTTTTCGTATCCAAGTACATAATAGATTTCACCAATAGCTTGAATTAGTTTTACTCCTTCATCTACATCATCAGTTCCCCTTATATTATCCCCCAAAAAATGATTGATGTCTATTTCATCATTTTTTTCATTGTCAATATTTATAAACTTCCATTTTAATCCCGAATTCTCCATTACAATCTCCTTTGTATTATCAAGCAATATTAACATACTCTTTTTAAAATATTCAAAAAAACTCCTCAATGTTTTTATAGGAGTAACTCTTTACAATTCAACTCAGAATACATCCCCACATCATATAGTATTTTACATCTTCTTCGCTTTTAATGTCCAAATGGTTATTTTGATCCATATTTTTTAATCACTTCCAGTTCGGCGGTAAGCCTTTAATTTTTCCTTTTTTATCTAAACATTTTATACATTTTTGCGATAGATGCGATACCGTACGAACCTTTTTACATGCCAAACATTTTTTGACTTGTTTTTCAAAATCACTATAGTAACTATTCTTAAACTTCTGTAGTGCTTTTACTTCTAGCTCTCCAACAATAAGAATATCATTTTCTCCACCCTTTATCTTTAAAATATCCTTGAAATCAGTTTTATACGGGCCTGTCACTCTTGAATCTCCATATTTCGAAGTATTTGCTTGAACGACTAAAGTATGCAAATCTCTTGCAGCCGATTCAACTATACTTGAAAAATAGTTTGTATCTCTATTTAATTGTGGCACACATAAAAAATCCACTTCACCCTTCATTATCAATCTGGAAGCAATATCTGTAAATTCAAAACATAAAATTGTACTAAATTTTTCTTTTCCATTATTAACCATGTAATATGTAGCTTTGGATGGATTTTTACTTACATATCCAAGCGCCGCTAATTCCATTCGCTCTTCTGGCGCATAATAATTTTTTTCTCTAAATAATGGAATCATATTCTTAAAGTATGTCTTTCCACATGTACTTGCAATCACGCAAACAATATTAAAAACTCGATCATTACAAGCAATATATTGAAGTCCTGTAACAACCGTAATTCCATATTGTTTTGTAAAACCGCCAATATCACTAAGCCACAATGCAGGCATGTAGAACTCAGGAAAAACTAAGTATTTTACCTTTTCTTCCTTTGCAGTGTTTAAAAGCTTATACAAACTCTGTTTTTTTTCAACTGTTATCCCCTTTTCAGGGTACAATAATATATCAAATACTTCATCTTCATTAATTTTTGTATTTACCAAGCCCACTTTAGTATTTCTCTTATCACAATTATCGCTTATTACAATATCTTTTCTCGCTATATTCAATTCAGCAGAAAAGTTTTCTACGTCATAAATTATAGGATTTGGAATCTTTTCACTTAAATTGTTCATTCTAATATAACTTTTAAATATTGAATTATTATCTTCACGCACAAACTTATTTCCGCTTCCTATTGTGAAGTAAAAAACGCAAAAATATAATTCATTCAAATGAATAAACCTTGGTGACCAGCGTATTTTTTCTTCATCTAGCTTAAACAATTTTTTTCTAATAGTTACATCTGATAAGATTTTATTCAAATTCATATTTATTAACGGAATTTCATTAATGCTATCATCCATTGAATAATTTATTAAAGGAAATGAGACCATATTATGACTAAGCATATTTGCCTGTCTTATCTTTTGTCCTAATATTTTATGTTTTTTTATATTGCCCCTGTAGTAATCTAACGCAACAGCCAACCCAATAGAGATATCTAACTTAAGCAATAATGAACATTTCAATTTATTTAATATAGGCTGCTTCTTTTTTGAATAAATTTCATCCTCTTCAACATAATCAAACGAAAGATTTCCTATCTCCTTTTTAACATTAAAATAGAACGTACTTGCCCTATCCTTATCTTTACATAGAAATAATAATTCAAAAATAGTTCTCCATGTATTTGAGAATTCAATTGCCTGGCTTCCAGAATAAAAATTAATAATATCTGTCAAATATTTTTCGATATACTTTTTATCATAAGAGGCATTTTTTAAAATTCCTTTTAGACCATTAATGAATAATGTTGCATTATAATTATCACTTTCCATAAATTCAAGATTTCTTATTTTCATAGAATCATCACTTGAATTCATAGTATATGCTCTGCTATTAAATGAATCTCTTAAAACATCTATATCTGGTAGTAGATTTGCTTCACTTGAATTTTTTTTAATTTTTTTACAATACACATCAAGAAGAATATTTTCTTTACCTTTTTCAAAATAGAAACAATTAACTTTTTCACCCTGTAATTTGACTGATGGTTCTGCAAAAAAATTATATTCACCATTTGTATTCTTCGCATTCAATATTTGCTTCTTGACCAAGATATTTTCAATAATTTCTTCTACTGATATATGTTCTATTTGACCTGTTCCAACAACTATTAGCATATCATCTACATATCTTCCGTAATACTTCGGAGATAGACCTGTTTCTATACTATTGTCAACCCCCTCAAGTGCAATATCTCTTAATATTAATGGACTTATTAAACCAATAGGGAATACTGTCTTGCCAATTGATTTTTTAATTCCTTTTTTGTACTTGACAACTAATTCTGTATATTTAGTATATATGTCACTTATTACAGATGTAAGAAATTCGATGCTGGTATATCGTTCATCATTATCAAATAATTTAGCAAACTCTCTAAAATCAAAATCGATATTGTAATAAAAACTTTTCAAATCGAGGCTAATCATCGCAGTATTTTCTTCTTTACCTGTTTCCATAGCAGCATCTAATGCTTTATTTCTCCACCTTGTATAACATTGAAAGTAAGGCTCAAAGCAACGATTAGATTTAAAATCTATTCCTGAGATCAAATCCTTTTCTGCGTTAAAAAGACCTTTTTTAAATTGTCCTGCATGAGAATAAGTGAATTCTCCATATTGCTCTGTATATATTTTTTTAATAAACAGAGTCCACATTAAATCTAAAATTAATAATTCTACAGGTATGTCTATTGTAAAATTTACTTTGCAAATTTTTTTATTCTTATCTATATTTCCTCTAATAAGTCTTATATCGTTATTGATACTCTTAAATGTTTTTGGCATAACACAAATTTTTATTTGATTCTCCAATTCATCAAAATACTGTCTATTGTCCTCAAATACATTCTTTGCTAACATTTCTAGATTATCTTTAAATTTTCCATCCGTTTCAAATTCAACTATTTTCATTTTTATATACAACAATGTCTTGTCATAATAATAATATGATTTAAGTTTTTTGTAGGAACCCTCTACCATATAACGTACATTATCTAAACTATCAAACATTTTAGCATCCTCTATTCCATCCAATCCAACATCTGTTCATTTAACTGCCTCTTCACTACTTGCCAATTCGGATAAAACTGATCCATATACGCTCGAAATACATCAGCACCTAGCTCTAAAATTCATTGACATTCACATTTCTTACAGTAAGAAAATGAAGAGCCATCCGTTGTTACTAATTCCTTCTTCTCCTGGATAACTTTCAATCGCAAGCTTTTTCCTAATATATCAAAATCCTCACCGCTAACATATTGTCTTGGATCAAATGACCAACTTGTTCGATTACTTATACCCTAGCTTGTTCGGATTCTACGATTTCGCATAACGCATCATATATTGTAGTTGGTAATAAATTCACGAATCTTATGAATGAGCAAAATAGTCACATTCTCCCAACGTTTTATAATATTCTTAAGAAGTGCCTTAATTTATGTTCAACAGACCGCCATGCAAATAACATCTTGGATTACAAATTCCCCATTTGGTTCTCATTCAATATTCAAACAAATTATTTTCATGCATTTTATCTTCTATCTTCTCTGGTATTTTCAATTTTTTTCTATTTATATAAATTATTATTCAATTCAATTATTTTTTTGTAAAAAAATAGTCAAGAATATTCTTGACTGGAATAAATTTTATATATATTACTTAAACTTTTTTATTCACAACACAATTAATTTAGTCCCAAACTCTTGTCAATTATGTTTTTAAAACAGTCCCCTAAAAGTAATACAATTACTTATTTATTCTCCCCAGAATCAGAAATACTCTCTATAAAATATATTACCATAATATACTAAATAAGTCATTATTTTATCAAAAATTGTTTTAAAATGTATATTTTTCTGATTAACAATATAAAGCAACCATATATTTCTTTTTATACTACAAATTGCATCTGTGTTATCTATAAATTTCAGCAAAAAAATAGAGCAGAATCGTAAATAACAATTCCGCTCCGCAAAGGCAACTAGACCTTTTCAATGTGATATTATTGTAATCTTAATCAAAGAAAATGTCAACACATTTTCTCAAAAATATAAAATTCGTTTTTATCTTCTCATTAGAATCATAATATGTAATATTTCTAAATAGACGTTCCATTAACCTTAACATCTTGTCCTTGCTATGCCGCCTAACCCCTTCACTTGAAACTATCTTATTGTGCATATAAAAAACGGTGATAATTTGCTTAATTCGTTCATTGCAAAGCTTTGTATCTCTTATGGATTTTGTAATTCCATTATCTCCAAGTATTTTTATGATTCTATTGTTAACTTCACCTTTACAATACCGTGGATCTGTTTTACCCAATTCATTAATGATACAATTACTATGGGCAGAAGCATTTCTAATAGATTTAATTGCCATCAGCAAATAAAAATCGTCCTTCATATCCTTACTATTATATACATCTGCACAGAATTTATAAAAATGAATGAACTCTCCAAAAGGTATCAATTCCAAAAATACCCATATAGGATAACGTGCCTCATATGTTTCTATCAGCCCCCCACAATAGGGATTATCTCTATTACGATTTAATTCAGACAGCATGGCCTGATAAGGATTATATTTTTCCGTTTCCATACTTTTTAAATGCTCAAAATAGGATTCCACTAATTTATATGCATCTACCGCCTTCTCCTCAACAATTCGCAAAAGCTTTACCTTTGCATAATGTTCAATATTCAAGGCTAAATGTACCAAAACATACCTAATCTCCATATCAATAATAGCCAAATCTTTTAGCATTGCAAAATCAAGATCGATATACTTATCTTTATTAACGCCATCTGGATGCTTACTGAAATTTTTTCTATAAGCTCTCAATTTAAAGTAATTATTATTTTCCTTGAGATAATTTTTTGCTTCATCAGCTTTCATAATTTCAAATTTAATGCCCTTATCTTTTAAATGTTCAATTTGACCATCTAAATCAAGAATAGGTCTATCCTTTATTTCCATTGAATTCCTCCCCGTTTATCCCACTAATGCATTTTTCCTAATCTCATTCACCAGTTTCACAATCTCAGACTGTCTCTTACTATCAAACAGCTTCACAAAGCTCATCGGCTTATCAAACGGTGGTTTCATCAATTCAGTAACATTCTCAATATATCCATTCTGTTCCACATAATCAACAATTTTCTTCACGAATACAATCTGTTGCTGATTCAAGGACTCATCATCAATAAATAATGAAAATGCTTTCATTGCCGCTTCATGTTCTAGTTTTGCAATTTTACGAATAAGTAAGCCAAATGGCGTATCTCCAAATTCTCTCTTATAATCTTCTTCATTCCCCAATTCCTTTGTGAATATACTTGCCAATGTCTCGTAATCTCCTGCTTCCAGCTTCACATTATTACGAAGTTTCCAGATTGCAATATGATCCTTATGTTGCTCAATATAACGATTTACCTTTAATCGATAATCTTCAAAATCGTAAGCAGCATCTAAGATATCGCCTTCTTTTCTAGTCAGAATCGGATCTGCAAGACTGGTCATAATCGGCTGTTTTCCGCTTCCTTCATCCACTGTAAGCTTGATCAAATCTCTTAGCTCCACTCGAATATTTTCAAACAACATAATATCATTTGCCGCCCAAAATTCATCCGTGGTAACCGTTTGAATCAGCGGAAGCTTTTCCTTAATTTTTGGAATAATTGCTTTTTGTTCCAAGGCTCCCATTAATGTGCATACTTGATTTTTTGCCTTTTTAAAACCTGGCAGTATTTCCAGCTGGGATATAATCAATCCATACATCAAGTTATCAAATCTTTTTGCATATTCATCCTTATCTTCCATGGTTACTAATGGTGCTATATGCCTTGATAAATCATGGGAATCCTGCTCTGATATACAGGTAAATGCTTCTCCTTTATCAAATTTCTCTATATGACGTAGTTGCATATGTACTGCTGTCAGTTCTTTATTCAGACTCTGTATCTGCTGTAATGCGATGTCAACGAGCTCAGTTCTCCAGTTTTGATATTCCACCCCTAGGTAATCGGATGTCTGCAGATTTTGAATAACTCGTACTCTCTTACTAAATATCTTTTCACTAAGACTTTCGGTATCTTTTCCTTCAATTCCTTCTTTATTGGTACGGAAATATTCAAAGTTTCCGCAATAATCGAAGATATAGAATCTTTTTTTATCCGTATATTCTCCATCTTGCCTGTCTACAAAAGTCAGATCTTTGCAAAGTCTGGTCCCACGTCCAATCATCTGCCAAAACTTTGTTTTTGAGCGCACTTTCTTGAAAAACAGAAGATTGACCACTTCCGGAACATCGATACCGGTATCCATCATATCTACAGACACTGTGATATATGGTGCTTTATTAGCTACCTTGAATTCATCAATAACAGACTGTGCATAAGTATCTTCACAGGTAATCCGTTTTGCGAATTCCCCTTTTAGTTTTGGATAGAGTTTGTTAAACCGTTGTAAAATAAATTCGGCATGTGTTTTGTTTTGGGCAAAGATAATCGTCTTCCCTATTCGATCTCCGCCTTCTACTTTAATTCCATTTTCCATTAAGTCCTGTAATACAAGATCTACAGTCTTTTCATTAAAAACAAATTTATTAAGAGTAGGTGATGGCACACACTCTGGTATATTTCCCTCGTCATCCCCAAAATCATCTTCGTAACGTTCTTTGTCTTTTTCTTCCAGATCATCATATACAATTCCTTCTTCCAGGAATTTTGTAGATGTCTCAATATTAAAATAAGGCACAAGTACGTGGTCATGATAGACTGCCGTTTCATAATCATAGGCATAGGTTGGCACCCCATGTTCCATTTCAAAAAAGTCATAGGTATTGCGATCCACATCTGTCTTTGGTGTGGCAGTCAGCCCTACTACAATGGCATCAAAATATTCGAATATTGTACGATATTTCTTGAAAATACTTCTATGCGCTTCATCTACGATTATGAGATCAAAATGTGAAGATGTAAATAAGCGCTGTCCATCCTCTGTCTTTTCAGAATCAATAGCATTTAATATAGTTGGATATGTCGAAAAAATAATTCTGGCATTTTTATCATCTTTATTGGATAAGAGATTGCAAAGGCTCATGTCCGGAAGATAATTTTTAAAATCATCTTTTGCCTGTTTTACAAGTGCTGTTCTATCTGCCAAGAACAAAACATTTGTCACATATCCACCTCTGGATAATACGTCTGTAAGACTAGACGCCGTTCTTGTCTTTCCAGATCCAGTTGCCATGACCAGAAGATTCTTACGGTGCCCCTGCAGTACATTATCACACACAGCGCGGATTGCTTCTTTCTGGTAATAGCGATCAGTTATTTTATCATCAATGTGAATCGTAGTTAAATCTTTTCGTTCCTCCCTGCGATTCATCAATTTTTGCAAATCAATTTTTGAAAAAATACTGCTTACTTTTCTTTGAGGATAACTTTCATCATCCCAAAAATAGGTTTCAAAACCATTGGTAGTAAACATCATCGGTCTACGACCATATCGCTCTTCCAGTGCTTTTGCATAAAGTAATGCCTGCTGTCTTCCAATGTTGGCATCCTTACTTGTCCGCTTTGCTTCAATAATTGCAAGTGGCAAACCATCTTTACCAAACAAAACATAGTCAGCATATCCCATCTGACCTAGTTTCCCATCCATATTCTTAACTTCAAATTCTTCTTTCACATCATCGTCAAAATCCCATCCAAGTAATTTCAAATCTACATCTATATATTTCTTCCGTGTCTTGAACTCTGACAAATCTTTTGCAGTAAATGTTCTTTCCTCTTTGTGCTGATCTTTTCCCGCTGTAAATGTAGCAGAAAGTGCCTCTATCTTTGCTCTAAGTGTTTTTATTTCACTTTCTTTTTCCGAAAGTAAACTTTCCTGCTCTTTAATTTTTGCCACATCAACTATGACTTTTTCTGATGGAATTAATTTTTCATCAAAATTTCTTTCTTGATACTCACTTCCATAACAATAATCGATCCACTCAATAAATTCAAATAATCCCTGTAATGCCAATACTGCATCACTTTTTGATACTTTTTTCTCTGTATGTACTGACAGATTGCCTAGCTTAATGATAAATGGCATCTTGCCCCACGTTTTGCCATCCAGGGCAAAACGAAAACTTGGTTCGTGAATCAATGATTGCAAATTATCTTTATAAGGCATTGAAATCGTTGTATCGGCAGAATATACCCATTTTACTGCAAGCTCTAGTGCTTTTCTTGCTCCAACAGCACTCATGGCAGGAGATGAAGTCAAGACCTTCTCCGCCTCAACACAGGCTGCTGCAAAAAGTTCATATTCAGTTTTTGATGTTAAGAATTCGAAGTTTGACATATATCTCCCCCTAATATTACACTTTTATTCTTGATAACTATATTAATTTCCAAGATTTCTCATGGTAGGAAATTCTCTATTATATATACTTTTTAAAGTTTTGACTATCTTTTAAAAATAGAACTTGTTTATCTTTATTCATACTCCAAATTATCTCTATGTAAAACCTTTATATCTTATTACTCTGAAATTTTTTATATTGATTCAAATTATAATTCTATACGTCAACTTCTACTTTGTATAGATATTCATTACTTGCTACTATATATCTTTGCCAGTCATCTTTCAAATACTGATTCATATATTTATTAAGATAACTTTTTCTTTCTTCGTTTAACCTTAATTCCCAAATCCTTATTTGCAATTTCAGCAATTTTAATTTTTGCTTCTTTAGCCTCGTATCCAGGTCTATCAAAATAAGAAACCCAATCTCCATTTCTTTCATCTTCAGATTTTGTACTTGATGACTTCATTAATTCATCTAAAATGTCAATAACTTCGTTATTCAACATAAATACGGGTGATGAAGACAACATTTCCAACTCACGCTTAGCAAGTATATATTCTTCTTCTCTTAATTCTCGTTCTACATTTTCTTCATCATTTTCATTTTCTATACATCCTGAATGTTCATCTATTAAATGCCAATAATAACGTTGTGTTTTGTTTAATGAATCAATTATTTGACTGTACTTCGTTTCTTTTCTCAACCATATTTCCTGTCTATAAAATCCTCTCAAAGACAAATTTGAAGTCAATACAGCAACTATGATTGCAATTATCAAATTAATTAATATTGATGTATAATCCATATGCATCCCCCAATAAAACATAAAATTTAATTACTTGAAATATTTTTGTATCTGAGAATCAAACAACAACTATGTTTCATCTAAGTATTTCTGCACTTCGACTTTCAATTTGTATGAAATAATTGTACTGTAATTTATTTCCACATTCTTTATATATAAATTTTAATATACTGCCAACGTCGGATAAATTTTCATCAAGTTCTGCTTCATAGTTAATGTTTCTTGATGCAGTCCTAAGTATTTCCTTGCTTTTCTCTTTCAAATTCTTTTACTAAACCCATCCATGGTTTTTCTATTCCTGTTTTTGTTACATCTATCATCGAGATAAACTCTTCAAAATTTACTAATTCGAAATAGTTGAATTTACGTTCAGTAATAACCTGTTTTCTAATCTCTTTGGCTCCTCTTGAAAAACTTTTAGCTGTAGATAAAAAAATCCCCTTCTTTGCATTCTTCAAATACATAGCTCCAACAAATTCTCTTATAGGAGACACAAGTTCAACATGTTCTGGGCTTTGTCTTCTTTTTACTTGTACTAAAATCGGCTCATCTGATTTAACAAGTAATAAATCTACTCCCCCGTCACCAGTTTTCCCTACATGCTTAACTTCACAATTGTAGTACGATGAAAAAACATGTTGACCAACCTCTTCAAGCTTGTATGGGTCAATATCATATAAAATATCTTTTCTTTTCTCAAGTTCTTTCATAAGTGCTTTTATTGGCAAGTCCTTATCTGAAACATCATATTTTTTAATTATTGCATGCCGAATTGTATCCCAACGCTTAATTACGACCTTGTCTATCCAATCTTCTTCTTCACTAAAACGTTTATAAAATTCCCACCATCCACATTCAGGACATTCCCAGATATCAATATGACTCCACATTTCTACTCCCATTGTTCTGCAATAAATGTTAGTATATACATCAGGAATTTGTATCTTACAAAATGGACAAAATCCTCTTTTTCTAAAAAACTGCTTTTTAGAATCAGGCTCTTTTATACTAATAATATTCATCTTTTCCTTATTTCCATTCTTATCAAACTCATAGTTGTCTTCATAGAAATCTGAATAATCTAAAATGATTTTACTCATATATAATCCCTTCTTTATAATTTATTAATAGATTCCTTTATGCCAGCCTTTAATTTGTATGGCTATTACTAAAAATATTTCTTCATCAATGAGTCAAATAACAACTGTGTTTCACCCAATGACTTCTGTTCTTCAGCTCTCAATTTTTCTGGCTGCTTAAATTTTCGTTCTATCTCTACGCTTATCTAACAGTTATTCTTAATACATTTTCTATATCAAGGCACAAATTAATACTACTTATTGTCCGGTAAAATTCTAAAATATGCACGTTTATCCATACCTGAATTGTAAAATCCCCAATTTCTAGAATATGTATTATATGCAACTAGAGCTTCTGCATAAAACTCCTTAGCCATCTCATAGACAACTTCCTTTACATTTTCACAAGCATATTTTTCTAAATATTGGTCAATCAGTAATTCATGAAATTCGAGACAACCATATTTTTCTTTTAAATCTCTATAAAATAAACTTTTTTCATTGTTTTCACTAAACATTTCTTTGACGTCTAATTTAATCTCTTTCAAAATATCCAAACTTTGTCCAACTTGCAGTGAAATAGGCACAAGATCTATATTTTCCCTGCCAACTAAAATCCATACTCTTCCACTTTGTTTATTATTTGATTCCTCAACATCAATATTTTCGTTTTTACCATACTCATCTATTTGATTTAGTATCTCTTCTGCGGTGTTCTCACACTTGATTTTACAAATTTCTTTTAAAATATCCGAACCAAGCAAATCATTAAGGTTTTTTTGAAAATCTATATCTTTTATCGGTTTTATTTTAGCCATTCTTCTCCTTACTGTTTTAGCAAACTATAAAATTTATCTTATCAGAGTTCTATAACATTTAAAAATGCAACTTTCATTTCTAGCCAATGATGATTTGCGATTACTTAAAATATTGCTGCATTAACGAGTCAAACAATATCTGAGTTTCATACAAGGATTTCTGCACTTCAACTTTCAAGTTGTCAACTTGTTGGACGAAGGTTGCAAACTGCTCTTGTAGCCTCCTTGGTGGCGTTAGCACATCAATATCCTTAAGCAAAAAAATTTTGAACTCGGCAAATGTTGATCCTGATCCAAGCTTTGGATATTCAATCACTGTTTTTTGTTTCATGAAAAACTGTAAATACCATGTGTCATATATTTCTCGATCAGCAGATATGCTAAGAACTCGACCATCTTTATAGTAAAATGGCTCTTCTGTATCTACCATCCAAACCTGCCCTTTATTGCAAATAGACGGCATTAACAAGTCTCCAACCTTTGGTTTTGTATCATCATTTGCAAGTCTCTTATAATGCTCTTGTGAAATATAGTAAGGGGCTGATGGTTTCCGACCATTTGCAAGCTCACCTATTTCAGTTCCCCTGTAGAATGGTATGCCCTCCTCGACGAACTCTGTTGTAAATACTCTATGACTTGAACCTACATTAGCTATATCCCCAAGCTTAAGAGTTTCATACTTGTACTGCCCTGTGGATATGTCTCCAAACATATCCACAAATCGGGATTTGATGAGGTTGTCTAAATCTAATAATTGCCTTTTTCTTAATATTATCAACTTATTAGCTTTATCCAAAACAGAAACAATATTCTCTTGTTCTTTGACCTCATGTAATTTAATTTTAACTTTTGATAAAGTTGCCTTATTTAAGGTTTTACCCATAACAGCTTT
Source organism: [Clostridium] fimetarium (assembly GCF_900111235.1). GTDB lineage: Bacteria > Bacillota > Clostridia > Lachnospirales > Lachnospiraceae > Clostridium_N > Clostridium_N fimetarium. The sequence goes on along the minus strand of NZ_FOJI01000001.1, from coordinate 160,108 downwards.
ATTTGTTCCTTCATTCCAATCTTTACTTAAAAGTAAGTAATATAAATAGTCAGAAGATAATCTCTCTCTTTTTTTATCAATTAAGGCCATTATGGCTTCGTTGGAATAAATCTTTTCTGTTGTAATAGCCAGTTTTCCAATAGACAGCTTAAAACTCATAACAACCGTATTAGAAGGTATTTCTTTTATACCCGATTCAGTAATTGCTAAATCTGTGAGTTGTTCTTTGGTTTGACTGACATATTTATCGTATCCAGAAAGATCTCGTATTGAAATCCAATCATTATTTCCATTGTTCCAATATTCACTATTTTCTCTCGCAGGCGTCTTTCCCATCTGTAATTCGAACAAGTCTTCCAAGTAATATTCTCTCATATCCACCCCTACAAATCTAAATTTAGTAATTCTTTTAATTCTGTCTTTAAGGTTACAATTTCTTCATCTATTTGATCAATTCTCTCCATAATAACCTTAGGTGAATCATATTCAACTTTTTCATAAATCACTTCTTTATACTTATTAATTGAAAGATCATAACCATTTCCTTCTATTTCTGCTTTTGTAACAAAAAATGATTGTTCTGTCTTTGCTCTGTCAAATTCCTGATCAAGGTAATTCCATCTTTCCAAAATATCCGGAATATCATTTTTATCTGTCTCCTGGCGTTTGTCATCAAGTGTCTTTCCATCTGACTTCATATCATAGAACCATACATTATCCGTTCCACCATCATCTGTTTTCGTAAATATTAATACAGCTGTGGAAACCCCCGCATATGGTTTGAACACGCCACTTGGCATAGAGATAATTGCCTGCAGATGCTGATTTTCTACAAGTTCTCTTCTAAGTTCTTTATGTGCATTCGAATTACCAAATAGTACACCATCTGGCACGATACAAGCACATCTTCCGCCCTTTTTAAGCATTCTTAAGAATAGTGCTACAAATAATAGTTCGGTCTTTTTTGTACTACAGATTGCCTTCAGATTGTCGTTAATACTTTCTGAATCAACTGTTCCTGCAAATGGTGGATTTGCAAGACAAATTGAATATTTTGATATAATTTCATTCTGTTTTGACACACTATCTTTGTAATCGATATCTGGATTACTTATGGAATGAAGCATCAAATTCATTGCTGAAATTCGAAGCATTGTTGAATCTGTATCAAAACCAGAAAATGCACCTTTATCAAAATGTTCCCACTGCTCACTCGTCATGGTTGCTTCGTATTTTTTCCTTACATATTCAGATGCAGATACTAAGAAACCTGCTGTACCACATGCTGGATCACAGATGGTATCATCTGGGGTTGGATTTACTAACTGAACCATCATTTCACGGATGTGCTTAGGCGTTCGAAACTGCCCATTTTGCCCTGCAGTAGCAAGTTTATCAAGCATATATTCGTACAAATCTCCCTGCATATCGAGTCCGGTCAAATCTTTTTCATATAAGTCATCAAGACCCGTTACGATTTTCTGTAATATCTGCGGGGTCGGAATCATAAACATAGCATTCTCCATATATCTAGAAAAAGCAGATGCATTATTCCCATTCAAAGACTTAATAAAAGGAAATACCTTTTGTCCAATAACTCCAAATATCTCTCTAGAATCTTTATCCTTAAACTTACTCCAACGCATAGCCTGACCGTCGTCATCTTGCGGAAATATCTTTTCCATCTTTTCGCTTGTTAAAGCTTCAAAACTTTCGTTTTCTAACTCTTTTTCATCCAAAGAACGTATAAACATTAGATACGTAATCTGCTCAATTACTGTCAAAGGATTGGTAACACCCCCTGCCCACATATCTGTCCATATTTTATCAATTTTATTCTTAATCTCGCCTGTTATCACGCTTATTTCCTCCAGTGTTACATCTATTGTATTTTTCAGATTATCTAACATCTAAATCATTTACATATCTTCATTTAAACATCTACATATCTCTATTATCCATCATACCCTGTCCCAAAAATCCGATCTTACAGTGCACCTTTACCACTCTTTACCCATGCATCAACTTCAGAAAACTTGAATTTCCAAAGTCTCCCGACTTTATGAGCTGGTATATCTGCCTTTTTAATCCAGTTTCTTATGGTATCTTTGGTCACTCCCAGATACACTGCTGTTTCTTCTAAACTCGACCATTTTTCATTTATTTCAGGCATACATTTTCCTCCGAATTGTCTAATTTATGTTTTTATACAACTACAGCTATTGTATCGTCAATCCAGCATATTTACAATCTCTTTTCGCTCTTTTACATATGATTAAGTATGATTTATACGTAACAACTCTAAATGTATTGCTCTTTAATTAGGTTTTCTAATGCGACTTAAAATTTGTTTTCGTGATTTTTAATTCTTGGTTACTTTCTAGCCTAATTACTCTTAGATATGCGAAGCTTTTTTCCATCTCAGCTATAATGCTTCCACTATCCCCTTTTCCAACGCAGCTATGTTAGTGCCAAAACAGTGCCAAACGGCATAAAAAAAGCCCGCAACCCTTGATAAATCAAGACCTTGCGGGCATTAAGAACCTATTCGAACTCAATAGTAGCCGGCGGTTTCCCCGTGCAATCATACAACACACGATTCACGCCCTTAACTTCATTCACAATCCTTGTAGTAACTTTCCCAATCACTTCCCAAGGCAATTCAGCCGCCTCAGCCGTCATGAAATCACTAGTATTAACAGCTCTCAATGCAATCGCGTAGTCATAAGTTCTCTCATCCCCCATAACTCCAACCGATCTCATATTCGTCAACGCTGCAAAGTACTGACCTAAGCCTTTATCAACTCCAGCCTTAACAATCTCTTCTCTATAGATTGCGTCTGCTTCCTGTACAATCTTAACTTTTTCTTCCGTAACATCTCCAATAATCCTTATCCCAAGTCCTGGTCCAGGAAATGGTTGTCTATATACTAAGTAGTCAGGAAGTCCAAGTTCCAACCCCGCTTTTCTAACTTCATCTTTAAATAGATTACGTAGTGGTTCCACAATTTCCTTAAAATCAACATAGTCAGGAAGTCCGCCAACATTATGATGGGACTTAATCACTGCTGATTTACCAAGGCCAGACTCAATAACATCTGGGTAGATTGTTCCTTGTACAAGGTAATCGACTGTTCCGATCTTTTTCGCTTCTTCTTCAAATACACGGATGAATTCTTCACCGATGATTTTACGTTTTGCTTCGGGTTCTGATACGCCTGCAAGTTTTTCGTAGAATCGTTCTTGTGCATTCACACGGATAAAGTTAAGGTCGTATGGGCCACTAGGACCGAATACTTTTTCAACTTCATCGCCTTCGTTTTTACGAAGAAGACCGTGATCAACAAATACACATGTAAGTTGGCTACCGATCGCTTTTGAAAGCATTACGGCAGCTACCGATGAATCAACACCGCCTGATAATGCACAGAGAACTTTCCCTGTTCCTATCTTTTCTTTGAGGCCTTGGATTGAGGTTTCAACAAATGCATCCATCTTCCAGTCGCCTGCGCAATTACAGATATTGAATAAGAAGTTGCTAAGCATCTTCGTTCCTTCAGCTGTGTGCATTACTTCTGGGTGAAACTGAACTGCATATAGATTTTTATCCGCATTTTCCATTGCTGCAACTGGACATACTGGTGTAGATGCAGTTACTGCAAATCCTTGTGGAGCTGTTTCTATATAATCTGTATGGCTCATCCATGTACTTGTTGAGCTACTTACACCGGTAAATAATTTTGAAGAAGTATTAATTGCGACTTCTGTTTTACCGTACTCACTAACAGGAGCAGTTGCAACTTTGCCGCCTAATTTGTGTGCCATAAGCTGTGAACCGTAGCAGATTCCAAGAATTGGTATTCCTATTTCAAATATTTCTTTCACGTAACTTGCTGATTCTTCTGCATATACACTATTTGGTCCACCTGTAAATATAATACCCTTAGGGTTTTTTGCTTTAATTTCATTAAGACTCATTGTGTAAGGTACAACTTCACAATAAACGTTACATTCTCTAACTCTTCTGGCAATCAATTGATTGTACTGTCCGCCAAAATCAAGAACTAATACTAATTCCTTTTCCACGACTTATCCTCCTGTTTAAAATTCAATATTGATTCATTATACAGAAACAGTACATATATATCAAGCTATAGTTCTAGGTATTTCTTTACAAGTTTTATTTACACATATTTCTCTGCACATATTTCCTTATTTTTTCTCAATATCCCTATAACATCTTGCACATTTCTATAATCCCAAATATTTCTTAAGATACTTCCCAGTATAAGATCCTTCACATACTGCAACTTCCTCTGGTGTACCTTTTGCAATAATTGTACCACCTCTGTCGCCGCCTTCAGGTCCGATATCAATAATATAATCAGCAGTCTTAATCACATCCAAATTATGCTCAATTACAACTACAGTATTCCCACCTTCAGTAAGTTTTTCAAGGATTTCAACAAGCTTGTGAACATCTGCAAAATGAAGGCCTGTAGTTGGTTCATCTAAGATATAGATAGTCCTTCCAGTGCTTCGTTTACTCAGTTCCGTTGCAAGCTTAATTCTTTGCGCTTCACCACCTGATAATTCAGTGGATGGCTGTCCTAATTTGATATAGGATAGGCCAACTTCATTCATTGTTTCAATTTTACGTTTGATATTTGGGACATTTTCGAAGAACTTTACAGCCTCTTCTACTGTCATGTCAAGGATATCGTGAATATTCTTGCCCTTATACTTCACTTCTAAAGTTTCACGGTTGTAACGCTTCCCATTACACACTTCACACGGTACATATACGTCAGCCAAAAAATGCATCTCGATCTTAATAATACCATCACCACTACAAGCTTCACATCTTCCGCCTTTTACATTGAAGCTGAATCTACCCTTTTGGTAACCTCGTTCCTTTGCATCTGGCGTAGCTGCAAATAGATCTCTAATTTGATCAAACACGCCCGTATAGGTCGCCGGATTCGATCTTGGTGTTCTGCCGATGGGAGACTGATCAATCGCAATAATTTTATCCAGTTGTTCTATTCCCTCAATCCCATCGTGTTTTCCTGGTATTAATCTCGCTCTATTCAGCGATTTTGCCAAATGTTTGTAAAGAATCTCATTGATTAATGAACTCTTACCCGAACCAGAAACACCAGTAATACACGTCATAATTCCCAGTGGAATATCAACATCGATATTCTTAAGATTATTCTCTCTAGCTCCTCTAATTGTAATAAATCCATTCGGTTTTTTACGTTCGGTCGGTACTGGCACTTTCATTCTTCCACTAAGATATGCTCCCGTAATAGAACGTTTGTTATTCATAATATCTTTTGCGGTACCAACAGCAACAACTTCTCCACCATGTTCGCCAGCTCCAGGACCGATATCCACAATATAGTCCGCAGCAAACATCGTATCCTCATCATGTTCCACAACAAGCACTGAATTACCTAGGTCGCGAAGGTGAATAAGCGTCTTTAGTAACTTATCGTTATCTCTTTGATGAAGTCCAATACTAGGCTCATCCAGAATATAGGCAACACCTACTAAGCCAGAACCAATCTGGGTTGCAAGTCTAATTCTTTGCGCCTCGCCCCCTGATAATGATCCAGTTGCTCTGGCAAGCGTAAGATAATCCAATCCAACATCCACGAGAAATCCAATTCTTGCCTTAATTTCTTTTATAATTAGGCTTCCAATCTGTAACTGTCTATCTGAAAGCTCCATTTTTTCAAGGAAATTCTTAGCTTTCACAATAGACATTGCCGTAAAATCAGAAATATTTTTATCCACAATCGTTACTGCAAGGGAAGACTTTTTGAGCCTCTGTCCATGACATTCCTTACAAGGAGTTATCTGCATAAATGTTTCATATTCCTGTTTTTGAGAATCAGATGCCGTTTCTCTATAACGTCTTTCTACATTCTTAATGAGTCCATCAAATGACACATCATAGATTCCTTCTCCACGCTGTCCTCTATAATATACCTTTACTTCTTTGCCCTTTGTTCCATATAAGATAACGTCTTTTATATTCTCTGGATAATCTCGAAATGGTGTATCAAGACTAAACTTATATTCCTTTGCTATCGCATCCATTATCGCTCTTGTGTAACTAGACTTATCCGTTACCGATTGCCATCCCATAACAACGATTGCGCCTTCATTGATACTGAGGCTATCATCCGGAATCATCAAATCCATATCAAATTCCATCTTATATCCAAGTCCAGAACATTCAGGACACGCTCCAAATGGATTATTAAAAGAAAAGTTTCTAGGCTCAATCTCATCTATACTGACACCACAATCAGGACATGAAAAACTCTGACTGAAATTAATAGGCTCACCGCCTACAACATCAACCTTCATCAACCCATCTGCTAACTTAAGTACTGTTTCAATTGAATCCGTAAGTCTCTTTTCGATACCTTCTCTAATAGAAAGTCTATCAACAACCACATCAATATTATGCTTCTTATTCTTATCGAGCTTAATATCATCCGTAAGTTCATATACACTTCCATCCACCATCACTCTAACATAGCCGCTTTTCTTAGCCTGTTCAAATAACTTCGTATGTTCCCCTTTTCTGCCCCTAACCACTGGCGCAAGTAGCTGAATCTTCGTTTTCTCAGGAAGTTCCATAATCTGATCAACCATCTGATCAACCGTCTGTTTTTTAATCACTTTTCCACATTCCGGACAATGTGGAATTCCTATTCTTGCAAACAACAAACGTAAATAATCATAGGTTTCCGTTACCGTACCAACTGTAGAACGTGGATTTCTATTCGTTGATTTCTGATCAATCGAAATCGCAGGAGACAATCCTTCAATACTTTCAACATCTGGTTTTTCCATCTGTCCAAGGAACTGTCTAGCATACGAAGACAATGACTCCATATATCTTCTCTGACCTTCTGCATATATCGTATCAAATGCAAGTGAAGACTTACCAGATCCACTAAGGCCCGTCAATACTACTAATTCATTTCTTGGAATGTCCACAGAAATATTTTTTAAATTATGCTCATTCGCACCACGTATCTTAATATATTGTTTTTCAATTTTTTTCGCCATGTCCAAAACCTTTCGTAAATATAATATATATCATTTCAACTCATACAACTGCTTATTAATCTCAACCATCTTATCTCTCAGCTTTGCTGCCTCTTCAAAATTCAACTCCGCTGCAGCTTTATGCATATTCTTATCAATTGCTTTCACTACTTTTTCAAGTTCCTTCTTGCTCATAGATTCATAATCTTTATCTATCTCAACACCAATTCCAGCCTCTGCCGCTCTGGATATACTAATCAGATCACGTACAGCCTTCTTAATAGTCATTGGTGTAATCCCGTGTTCTTCATTATAAATCTGTTGAATGCCACGTCTTCTGTTGGTTTCGCTGATTGCTCGATTCATAGAATCGGTAATCTTATCTGCATACATGATAACATGTCCATCAACATTACGAGAAGCACGTCCGATTGTCTGAATCAGAGATGTTTCAGTTCGCAAGAACCCTTCTTTATCCGCATCTAATATGGCGACAAGTGTAATTTCTGGAATATCCAAACCTTCTCTGAGCAAATTAATACCTACCAACACATCAAACGCATCAAGACGCATATCACGAATAATCCTAGCGCGCTCTAGCGTATCAATATCTGCATGCAAATACTTAATACGAATTCCAATCTCACGCAAATAATCCGTCAAATCCTCTGCCATTCTCTTCGTCAACGTTGTGATCAATATCTTATTTTTCATAGCAATTTCTTTGTTAATCTCTGAAATCAAATCATCAATCTGGCCTTCAATTGGTCTTACTTGAATCTGAGGATCAAGAAGTCCCGTTGGTCTAATAATCTGCTCCGCGACCAACATCTCATGTTCTCTTTCATAGACAGAAGGTGTTGCAGATACAAATAACATCTGATCAATCTTTCCCTCGAATTCAGTGAAATTCAGAGGTCTGTTATCTTTTGCTGAAGGGAGTCGAAATCCAAAGTCTACAAGTGTAGACTTTCTAGACTGATCTCCTGCATACATTCCTCTAATCTGAGGTATTGAAATATGTGATTCATCAACAATAATCAATAAATCCTCTGGGAAATAGTCTATCAACGTATATGGTGGCGCTCCCGGCTCTAATCCCGACAAATGTCTCGAGTAATTCTCAATTCCCGAACAAAATCCAGTCTCCAACAACATCTCTATATCAAAATCAGTTCTCTCTTTTATTCTTTGTGCTTCTAACAGCTTGTCTTCACTTTTAAAAAACTTAACACGTTCATCAAGTTCAGCCGAAATATCCTCTACGGCCTTAGCAAGCTTTTCCTTATCAACAACATAATGAGATGCTGGAAAAATCGCCACATGGTCAACTACCGCCTTGATCTCACCAGTTAGTGTATCAATCTCTGTAATTCTTTCCACTTCATCACCAAAAAATTCCATTCGGATTGCATCTCCACTTGATGATGATGGGAAAACTTCAACGACATCACCTCTAACGCGAAAGGTTCCACGTTTGAAATCCATATCATTTCTCATATACTGAATATCAATGAGTTGTCTAATCACTTCGTCTCTATCTTTTATCATTCCTGGTCTAATAGAAATAACCATCTTCTTATAGTCAATAGGCGCACCCAAACCATAGATACATGAAACACTGGCTACAATAATAACATCTTTACGTTCTGAAAGTGCCGCTGTCGCCGAATGCCTGAGCTTATCGATCTCATCATTAATGGCAGAATCCTTCGCAATATAAGTATCGCTCGCAGGCATATATGCCTCCGGCTGAAAATAATCATAATAACTCACAAAATATTCAACAGCATTCTCCGGGAAATATTCCTTAAACTCACCATAGAGCTGTCCAGCTAACGTCTTATTATGTGAAATAATAAGTGTAGGCCTCTGAAGTTTTTGGATAACATTGGCCATAGTAAATGTCTTACCAGAGCCTGTAACTCCTAATAAAGTCTCAAATTGATTGCCTGCTTCAAATCCCTTAACAAGCTTATCGATTGCCTGTGGCTGATCACCTGTAGGCGAATATTCTGATACAAGTTTAAATTCTCCCATACTTTTCTCCATTTCTGTGGCTTGCGAAAGCAAGATACATCCCACGACTAATGCATATCTTTCTGGCTCCTTTATAATATTAAAAGATTGCCAAATCATGACTCCTTTATAGTCTAAAAAGACTGCCAAATCATGACAGTCTTTTTATTCTGCAATGATACAATAGCTCAAAAGCTTTCAACCATTGTATCATATCATTTTTCTATTTGCAAACATTTGTTCTGATATTCAGTTACTGAGCTATCTTACCCTTAACAATTTCAATCGCTTTCTGTAACTGATTGTCTTCTTCAAATGTAATTCCTGTTTTGTTTTTAATCGCTTCATCTACCTCAACAACAACATCTGGTGTAACACCTTTTCCCTGAATTTCTTGTCCTTTTGGAGTGAAATATTTTGAAATAGTGAATTTAATTGCACTACCATCTGTAAGTTGTTTCACTGTCTGTACAATGCCTTTACCAAATGTAGTTGTACCTACAATCGTTCCAACACCATAGTCTTGAACAGCACCTGCAAATATTTCAGATGCACTTGCACTGTCACCATTCACTAGTACAGTCATTGGAACTTTGATTTCATCTGTATTTTTGCCTTTATATTCGATTTTTTTACCATCTTTATCTACAGTATAGACAATCAAACCATCTGGTAAAATCTCATCAAGCATATTTACGACTGTATCAAGACTTCCACCTGGATTAGAACGAATATCAATTACAAGACCCTGCATGCCATCAGCAGTTAAAGTTTTATAAGCATCTAAAAACTGTGCATATGTAACTGCATCAAATTGTGCAACTGAAATATAGCCGATTTTGTTATCTAACATCTTATGTGCAACCGTTGGAATATCTATCTTTCTGCGTTCTACTGTAAGTGAAATAGGATCCGCAACACCTTCTCTTAGAAGTTCAATTTGAACAGTTGAACCCTCAGCGCCTTTTATTTCTGCTACAACTGCGTCCAAATCCCTGTCCATTACAGATACGCCATTTACCTTAGTAATAGCATCTCCGATCTGCATTCCAGCTTCACTACCAGGACAATTTTCATATGGCAATACAACTTTAATTGTACCATCATCATTCTTACTGACTACGACACCAATTCCATAATAATTACCTGTGACAGCCTGAGTAAAAGACTTATATTCTTCAGCTGTATAATAAACTGTATATTTATCTCCAAATGAATTTAAATATGCCTTATAAATGTTTTCAGAAGCATTTGAATCATCCACGTCAGCAAAATAAAATGAATTAAGAACTTGTTCTAACGTATTTAACTTTGTTAACACCTTATTGCCAATACCATCTTGTGCTTGTGTGACAGATGTATCCTGAACATAGATTTCTCCATTTGTTCCAAGATGAATATAACCTTGCTTACTAAAAATCACAAATGCAATTGCTACGATTATTAAAATTGATAAGATACCTGCTAGCGTTCCTTTTAGGAATAAATGTTTCTTGTTCTTCTGATTTTCCATTTTAATGCCTTTCCTATTGCCAATTTTGGCTATTATATTATTCCCCCAAATATTTATAATAAACATATGTATTTAATAGCCGTTCCAATATTATGTAATCACTGGCGATTTAAATATTGTGAACCTAACGGATCAACATATTTACCATCTAGTCGTACTCCAAAGTGTAAATGTGCTCCTGTTGACGTTCCACTAGTAGCACTTGGGTTTCCACCCATAAGTCCAATAACCTGACCCTTTGTTACATGATCTCCATTGGATACATTTATCTTTAACAAATGCATATACACTGTGTATAATCCACCACCGTGATTAATCCATATCCAGTTTCCTGCAGTTCCAGCATATTCGGCCGCTGTTACAATACCATCACTCGCAGCGACTATTTTCTCACCTTCCACTCTGGAAATTGATGCTCTGATATCAACCCCATTATGTGGAGCCGTTCTACCATCCGTATCTCCAAACTTTGATGATACTACTCCGAAAGTTAGAACTGGCCATGCAAATGTACCACCATTATAATTTAACAATGTACTTGATCCACTTGGCCCTTTCGCCGCAGCGGCAGCCTCCGCCTCCATTTGTCTCCTATTGTCAGCTTCTTCCATCTTCACAATCGCAGCTTCTTGCTCTTTATCAGCTTTTTCCTGCTGTGACTTATATGCGGCAGCTTGTTCTGCTTTTGCATTTATATTTGCAAGTTCAGTCTTTTTTGCACTCTCAACGAGTGCTAATGAACTTTTCTGTGATTCAACTGAAACCATGGCAGTCTCTAACTCAGCATGTTCATTTTGCAAAGCTACTTCAGTATCTTGAATTGTTTTTTCTGTTTCCACATATTTTACTAGCATTTCCCTGTCATAACTCGTTATTTTATTGAAGTACTCTGCTTTGTTAAGCATGTCTCCCATATCTTTTGATGCCAACAGCACTTCAATATATGATTCTGACTTATGCTCATACATATATTGTATTCTCAATTTCATTGCTGCATACTGCTCTTTAGAATCTATTTTGGCCTGTTCAAGTTGCGCTTCATTATCTATGATTTGAGCTTCTTTTTCAGCAATCTGTTGATTCAAATCATATATCTGGAAATCTATATCGTTCATTTCCTTATTCAGTGCATTGATATACGATAACGCATCCGTTTTATCTTTTTCCAACTGTGCAAGTAGATTTTTTGTATCATTTATTTCCTTTTGAGTATCTTTCTGCTTATCTTTCGCTTGATTAATGTCATCACTAGTCGTTCCACTAGCGATAACCATATAGGAAAGAATCATTGTAAAAATCAGCAGTATCGATGTAATTTGTTTTACTATAGGAATAATGCTTTCACTTATAGAAATAATTCGTTTCCCCTTCGCATTTCTCATCGGCTCGCCCCTCTTTGAATTACGTATACTCATTAATGATCTCTTTAGAAAATATAGCTACCTATGTATTAATTACTCAAATATTTAGGACCTAACGGATTAACAAATACACCATCCACACGTACCCCAAAGTGTAAATGTGCTCCCGTTGAGTTGCCCGTATTACCCATTAGAGCAATAACTTGGCCCTTAGTAACCTTAGCTCCTACAGCAACAAGCATCTGTGAATTATGCATATATACGGTATATAATCCATCTCCATGATTAATCCATATCCAGTTACCTGCTGAAGTACTATATGCAGCAATTGTTACAACACCATCGTATGCCGCGACTATTTTATCACCACTCACACCAGACGTTGCTGCTCCAATATCAAGCCCATTATGTGATACAGATCTATCTTCCATTTCCCCAAAATATGATGTTATTCTATGAGAATTTGGAACCGGCCATAAAAACTTACCGCCATCATAATTCATTGCTGGACCGCCACTTGCTTTCGCCGCAGCTTCAGCTGCCTTAATGGTAGCTTCCATCGCTGTGATTTCGGCCTCTTGCTTCTTTTTATCATTCTGAAGCTGTGTCGCATTTGCATTTGCCTGTGATACTTTTTCACTTAGTTTTTTTAGCTCGACCGCTTTTGCATCTTGAACTAATTTCATTGAACTTTTCTGTGCTTCTACTGAAGCCATTGAATCCTCAAGTTCCGTTTGTTCATTTTGCAAAGCTACTTGTGTATCTTGAATCATTTGTTCTGTTTCCGCATATTTTACGAGCATTTCTCGGTCATAGTCTGTTATTTTATTTATGTATTCTGCTTTATTAAGCATATCGCCCATATCTTTTGCTGCCAGCATAATTTCAATATATGACTCAGACTCATGCTCATACATATATTGTATTCTAAGCTTCATCGATGCATACTGCTCAACGCTTTCAATTTTTGCCTGTTCAAGTGCTGCTTGATTTTCTTTAATCTGCACCTGCTTATTATCTATCTGTATATTCAAGTCATTAATCGAACTATCAACTTGAGCCATTTTTAAATCAATTGACTTGATGTATGATTCTATATCTGTTGAATCTTTGGCAAGCTGATTTACCTGCGCTTTTGTATCTTCTATCTGTTTTTCTAAACTACTCTTTTTATTCTGTGCACTTTTAAGATCATCTGTCGTAGTTGTTCCCGTAGCGACAACTGCATACGGTAGAATCATCACAAATATTAACAACACAGAGATAATTCGCTTTCTCATCCAAATCCTCATAAGTTTTCTCCTTTAAGGATTCTAATTAAAAATCAAAACCCCTTTTAACAAAAATAGCTATCATTACGATAGCTATTTTTTTTATTTTCATCATGACTATATGGTCTTATACATTAACATGCTTACGCAATGCTAAATAACTACCAATAGAGCCAATTCCAATTCCCAAACCAATTGATATAGGAATTAAAGTTGCAAATACTGTTTCACTTGGTAAAAACGCTAAAATATTATTAAGAAGTGAAAACTTACTCAAAACAAATCCCACTAAATTACTATACAAATAATGCAATAATAATAGTGGCAATAAAGATCCAACTATACCAATCGTAAGACCTTCTACTATAAATGGTGCATCTACGAACATGTCCGTAGCGCCAATCAGTTTCATAATAGAAATCTCCTCCTTACGAACGGTAACACCAATTACAATTGTGTTAGTAATAAGGAAAATTGATACTGCTAATAGTATTATTATAATTACTACAGACGCATAACCGACCAAGACCGCCACACTAGAAAGACTGCTTGCCGTTATATCCGACTTATTTACTTGTCGTATTCCATCCATATTCTCAAGATATGTAACCAATGTTGTCTGCATAGATGCATCATTTAAATAAACTTCATAGGAAGCGGAATTTGCAAGTGGATTATCATCCTTAAATCCTTCTGCCAAATCTGCATACTGTCCAAAATATTCTTTTTGGAACTTATCCCATGCCTCTTGTGAAGATGTAAAATGAATATTTGAAACTTCCACACGACTCTGTATATTTTTGCCGATATCTTGAACTTGTTGATCATTCACGCCTTCATCGAAAAACACAGTAACACACACTGAGCTTTCTGCTTTTTGAACCATATATTGAAAATTTGTTAAAATTGCATAAAATACACCAAACAAAAATAAGCATGCTGTAATCGTTGCAATTGACGCAAGTGAAAACATTCTATTTCGATAAATGTTTTTCAATCCTTGCTTTATATTATATGCTAAAGATCTAATCCTCATAGAAATATCCACCCTTTTCTACATCACTAATGATTTTTCCACCACTCATAGTGATTGTACGTTTCTTCATCGCTTGTACTATTTCCATATTATGAGTAACAACTAAAACCGTTGTTCCTCTCTTATTAGCCTCATCCAAAATCTTCATGATTTCCCATGAATTTACTGGATCAAGATTACCTGTAGGTTCATCACATAGTAAAATAGATGGATTATTCACTAGTGCCCTAGCAATGGCAACTCTTTGCTGCTCACCACCTGAAAGTTCGTTTGGAAATGACTTATACTTGTCCAACAATCCAACCATAGAAAGCATCGCAAGTACTTGACCTCTAATCTGTCTAGCTGGTGCTTCTACAACCTTTTGTGCAAATGCTATATTTTCAAATACGTTTCTATCAGTTAATAAACGGAAATCCTGAAATACAACTCCAATATCTCTTCTTAACATTGGAAGTCTTTTTCTAGTAATTTTGTTCAAAAATTTCTTATTTACATAAATCTTACCTGTAGTAGGTTCTAATTCCTTCAACAACAATTTAATTAATGTTGATTTTCCGGATCCACTATTTCCAACGACAAAAACAAATTCGCCTTTTTCTACTCTTAAGTCAACACCGTTAAGTGCTGGAGCGCCTGATGAATATGTTTTTGAGATATTTTCTACAATTATCATTATTGCCTCCATGATTTAAACATATTGAGCTCGTGGCCGCATTCAGCTCGTAGCCCAATACATCTCTTATATTAATTAGTAATTATCTCTGCTTTCCATGTACTTCATGTACTTAACAACCATTAATGCTATCTTAAATGTAATAGCATCGTCAAATACTCGCAAATCGAGCCCAGTGCTCTTCTCAAGCTTATCAAGTCTATAAACAAGCGTATTTCTATGGATATATAACTGTCTTGATGTTTCAGAAACATTTAAGCTGTTTTCAAAAAACTTATTAATCGTTGATAATGTCTCTTCATCAAAATCGTCTGGGGATTTCCCCTCAAATATCTCTCTGATAAACATCTGGCACAATGGTATTGGAAGTTGATATATCAATCTGCCAATTCCAAGCTTACTATAGCCAACAACATTCTTTTGACTATAAAAAATCTTTCCAACATCGAGGGCCATCTTAGCTTCTTTGTATGACTTTGACACTTCTCTGATATCATTAATGATTGTACCATAAGAAATATGAGCGGTACTCATTGCTTCTGTATTTAACATATCGATAACAATAGCAGCTGTTTTTTCAAGATCTTCATAAGTCTCACCAACCTTTACCTCTTTAACGAGAATAATATTTCTCTCATCAACTGCGGTAATGAAATCTCTAGACTTAGATGCAAACAAAGTTCTAACTGTCTCAAGTGCATTTGTGTCTTTTTCATGCTTCGTTTCTATTATATATACAACTCTCTTAGCTTCTGTATCAATGTGAAGTTTTTTTGCTCTAGTGTAAATATCAACTCGTAATAAATTATCCAATAACAGATTTTTTATAAAATTATCTTTATCAAATCTTTCCTTGTATGCAACGAGTAGACTCTGAATTTGGAAAGTAGCTACTTTACCAATCATATATACATCGTCACTAGTTCCCTTTGCAAGTAAAATATATTCTAAGTGTTGATCATCCATAACTTTAAAGAACTGATGTCCTTGAACCACCTGACTATCTGCAGGGGAATCCACAAAAGACAAAGCCTCAGCTTCGCATCCATCTGAATCTGGATAAGTTGATGCTACAACTTGTCCATCAGTATCTATTACAGACAAGTCGATTCTTGTAATAGACTTTAAACCATCAATCGTATTTTGCAATATTTGATTAGATATCATTATTTTGAAATCCTTTCTCCCGATATTTTATATCTTCCTCTATTGTAATGCAAAACGAGGAAAATTAAAAGAGGAAATGCATAATTTCTATACATTTCCTCAAAATTTTACATATTCTTCTAATTAAAGCATCTCTTAGTGAACAACAACTTGCTCTGTTTCTTTATCAAATACGTGAAGCTTAGCTAAATCAATTGCAAATTTGATTACATCGGCTGCACGAGCTGTTGTACGAGGATTAACTTTAGCTGTATAAGTAGCTCCATCAAGGTCAAAATGAAGGTTAACTTCAGCGCCTAATAATTCATACACTTTGATAGGTACTTCAATAATGCTGTTTGGTGATGATGCAATAAATAATTCTTCATCATGTACATCTTCTGGACGAATACCAGCAACAACAGTTTTACCAACATAACCGCCTTCAACAACTTTCTTTGCTTTCGCTTCTGGAAGTATAATTGAATAATTAGTTCCTAATTCAAGTTTCACAACTGAACCTTCTTGAACAACTTTTGCATCAATCAAGTTCATTTGAGGTGATCCGATAAAACCAGCAACAAAAAGATTGTTAGGTGTATTGTAAAGATTCTGTGGAGAATCTACTTGTTGAATAATACCATCTTTCATAACTACGATCCTTGTACCAAGTGTCATAGCTTCTGTCTGATCATGTGTTACATAAACGAATGTTGTTTCAAGTCTCTGATGTAATTTTGAAATTTCGATACGCATTTGAACTCTCAATTTTGCATCTAAGTTTGACAAAGGTTCATCCATAAGGAAAACCTTAGGATTACGAACAATAGCACGACCCATAGCAACACGTTGTCTTTGTCCACCTGACAAAGCTTTTGGTTTACGATCTAACAAATGTTCAATATCAAGTACTCTAGCTGCTTCATGAACTGACTTGTCTATCTCTGCCTTAGGCATTTTTCTAAGTTTAAGTCCAAATGCCATATTGTCGTATACTGTCATATGTGGATATAATGCATAATTCTGGAATACCATTGCAATATCTCTATCTTTAGGTTCTACGTCATTAACTAACTTGTCACCAATCCACAATTCGCCTGAACTAATCTCTTCAAGACCAGCGATCATACGAAGTGTTGTTGATTTTCCACAACCTGATGGACCTACGAAAATAATAAATTCTTGATCAGCTACTTCAAGATTAAAATCTTTTACAGCTACGAATCCGTTAGGATATACTTTACATACATTTTTAAGTGATAAACTTGCCATACTTTAAATCCTCCTAATATTACATTACATTTTTCCATGCAACGTCTAATTAACTAACTTTGATTATAATACAATAAGATAATGATAAATACCATATTGCATTTTACCAAATTATAATTTAAGAATTTAGGCAAATTCACTATAAAATTAATTGTTCTGTGTATTTTTAACAAAGCCCTCTCCCATTACTTCTCTCACATCATTTACTATTATAAATGCATCGGGGTCATATATTTGTGTTATTCTCTTGATTTCAATTGACTGTTTTTTGGATACGACACAAAATATGACTGGTCTTTCCTTATTGGAAAATTTACCGGTCCCCTTTAAAATAGTAACTCCACGTCCTATCTCCTCTATAATAGATTGCGATATTTCATTATATTTTTCTGAGATAATAAATATCCCTTTTGCAAATTTAAGTCCATCTATAACCCTATCAGACACTAATGTTGTCACGTATATTGCAATGACTGCGTACAGGCTTTTTTGAATGCCAAAAATGAATGCTCCTAGTAATACAATTGCGCCATCTAACAACTGCATAATTCTTGCAATCGATTGATGTCTTACATAATGTTGAATAAGCGATGCAATTAAATCGGTCCCCCCCGTTGTTGAATATGATAAAAGTACCATCGCAATTCCAGTACCACTAAACACTCCACCAAAGACTGCAGCTAATAATAAATCCGACTGTGTTAACGAGAATTTTGGTAATATTGCCAGATATATCGTCAAAAATATTGTTGCAAATATAGTTCTTCCTACGAAATGCTTACCTTTAACAATATATGCTATAAAAAATACAGGTATATTTAATATTATTGTTGTTATCCATAATGGGATTCCACCTTCAACCAAAAATGTGGTCTGATGCTTTATAATAATTGCAATTCCAGCAAAGCCTCCAGTAACCATACTAGCAGAATCATATACTGAAATATATGCTGTGGCCATTAGTAAAGTCCCTATTGCAATAAGAAGAAACGGTCTAATTCTTTCTGCTATATTGGTTTTGTCAAACTTTTTCATATTTACCCCCATTTCAATCAATAAATTCATCTGCCTTGCCTATTACGATAATGATTAGATTGTCTATCTGCTTAGTGATTTCCAATTTAAGTATATCTTATACTATATTTAAATGAATTATCTTGTCATTAATAAGCATTTGAAGTATAATTATGTTATAAAAATACTCTTTAAATAGGTTTAGACGGAGGTGTTGATATGGATATAGCATCATTATCAATGGCAATGGGTACTTCAAATGTGAACTCAGATGTTGGGATTGCAGTTCTTGGGAAAAATCTTGATACTTTAAAGCAAGCCGGAGACGGAATGCTTAAGATGATGGAATCGTCTGTAACTCCAAATCTTGGTCAAAATATTGATTACTCAGCATAACGAAAAAGATGGGCAAATGATTAGATACTCTAGTCATTTGCCCATCTTTATTTAATTAATTGATTTTCAAATAAAATATTCCGTATATATCATAAATCCTACACATAAAAGCAAAGTCACAATCAAAGGAATTGTTGCAAACTTTTCATCATTTTGTGGTTTTATTCCTTTGCGTATTTCACCGGTAATATAATTCCAACGGTTATTTCTTTTTGCAAGATTTTTGTATATTACAAATGAGATTATCCCAAAAGCAGATGCGACCACCGCTAACACACAAATTGTCATTATTGTTGTCTGCAAAGTCATTGATTGAATAATTGAATTTGCATTTTCACTATTCTTCATTGAATCCGGCACTAACTGCATTATAATAATCGAATATGTATTAATTGCAAAATGAGCAATCATAGAGGTCAGCATAGAGCCTGTAGCTTCTACTAATAATGCAAAAATCACACCCAGAACAAATGCATAAACGAACTGGTTAATATTCAAATGCATAATACCAAATATAAATCCACTTAATAACGCAGCTCCAAGTATTCCATTCTTTCTATATGAATGATAAAAGATCCCTCTAAAGACAAATTCCTCAACAAATGCAGGTATTACTGCCAGAAAAAATATTTGAACTAAAAATGGGTACTCCATTAGCGCACCAGTCGCCTCTTGGATCTTGTTTGTCGAAAACAACATTGAAACATAGTTTAAAAGTATCATCATTGGAATTAATGAATATCCAAAAAGCAATGCAAGCAAAGCATCCAATGGCTTTAAAAGCTTATATGGAAGACATTTTGCAACATTGATTTTTTCATATAAAACAAACAATATCACTGGAACTAAAATAAGTAATTGGCTTTCTATTAGTGAAAACCATATTGGCATCGATCTTCCATGTAACAAATAGCTTATCAAATAGGAACCGCCAATATAAAATAGCATAAGTATTGGAAATAATCTATTTACCTTTTTACACATAGATCTCCCCCACTATTTCCATGCTATCGCTTCAACTTCAAGCAATACATCCTTGGGAAGTCTTGCCACCTCTACACATGAGCGTGCAGGAAATGGTTCTTTAAAATACTTCTTATATATTTCGTTAATTTTACCAAAATCATTCATTTCTTTGATAAACACTGTTGTTTTAACAATATTTTCTACCTTTGAACCTGATTCTTCTACCAATGCGCATAAATTACTAAATGCTTGATTAGCCTGTGCTTCAACGCCTTCAGGGATTTCTCCTGTTGATGGATTAACTGGAATTGCACCTGATGTGTATACCATTCCATTAATTTCAATTGCTTGCGAATATGGTCCAATCGCACTTGGTGCCTTGTCTGTACTAATAACTTTTTGCATTTTCTTATCCTCCTAATTCAAATTATTATTTTATAAATTTTGCATGACAACATTCTATTAACGCAATTTAACTACTTTATTTCTTCAATTGAATCTGACTTAAGATTAATCTTTCCTTCTTTTAACAGTCTTCCAATAGCCCTTTTAAAAGCATTCTTACTCATATGGAACTTACTCTTAAGAAATTCCGGATCAGCTTTATCTGTAAATGGTAAGCTTCCACCATTTTTCTCTAACTCATCAAGAATTAATTTTGAATCTTCATCCATTTGAATATATGCCTTTTGTTTTACACTGAGCAATAACTTGCCATCTTCTCTAACCTTAGTAACTCTGGCATCAATATGGTCGCCAACCTTCATATCATTAAACATTTCTGCTTTTGGAATCATTCCATAATACTGATTGTCGATTGCCACAAATACACCAAACTCAGGATTGATTTCAATGATTGTTCCGCTCACATGACTATCTTTAATATAAACGCTTCCATTTTCAAGGTAATCATATACCTTCATTGTTGCACATAATCTACTGCTCTTATCTATATACAAAGCTACCAAGCATTCATCATCTTCTTTTACCTTGAATGTCTGCTCTTTAAATGGTAGAAGTAAATCTTTTTCCAAACCCCAGTTGAGAAACGCTCCAATAGCGCCTACTTCCACAACTTTTAAAGCTGCAATCTGATTTAATTCAATTAATGGTTCATTTGTTGTCGCAATTAAACGGTCACTTGAATCTCTATAAATAAAAACATCAATTGCATCTCCAATTTCAGTTCCTTCTGGTACCTGCTTTTTAGGAAGAAGAACTTTTTCCAGTTCTGTCCCAAGATATATTCCAAAGTCTGTTTCTTTTACTACGTTTAAAGATTGTTTCATTCCTAATTCTATCATTAATCCTCTTTCCAGCATTACTGCTTACATTGCTGATATCATTATTCGTGATAATTAGCAATTATATTAAATCGTTAGTAGTATTATTATATCAATTATCAATTAAAATTCAGTTTTGGCAAACTCAATCAATGCAAACGTCTTCCCATCTTCATTTCGCAAATCAATAACAAATCTCTCTTCTTCTTCAATTTGAACATATGGACAAATAGCATCTCCATAGTGTGCGGACATCTTATATTCTGCCCTTATTTGACCAACCTCAAAACCTTCTGGTAAATATTCCTCTGCCATCTGTATATATTGTCCATTATTTACATGATTATATGTATCTAAATTACATTTTCTCACATGGAAGCTTTCCATCTTTTTCATATTCTTTAGTGCAAATATTTTTCTTCCTTCATAATTCATAGCTTCATATTTGTCTTCGAGAATATAAGCATCTTTAAATTCACTTTCTGGTAATACGGGGCGCCCTGTGTCTGTATTAATAAATACCCACATAGAATTAGCACATGCAATTATTTCCCCTTCTTTATCTACTATAGTAAAGTTACGAGTTCCACAAAACCTTTCAAAAGCATATGGCCAAGTGCTAACTTTAACGCAATCCAAAATTTGGGGCATTCGATTAATTACAATCTGCCATGATGATAGCACCCAAGCTCTATGCGCCTCAGCCAGCTCATCTGTTCCTATATGTAACGTTTCTGAGTGAAAAGAACTGCAATCCTGGAAATAATTAACTAAGCCTGTGACGGATAACTTTTCATTTTTATCTGTTTCACTATACCGAACCATACTATCAAATGAATACATATTCCTGTCCTTTCATTTCTAAATAAAAGTGAAAACAAGCAAGCTTACTTTTGCCTACACGTTTTCACTTTTGCCGTACAAACACTTGCATAACCAACGGAGATGATGGGATTCGAACCCATGTGCCGCATTAATACGACAAACTGATTTCGAGTCAGTCTCGTTATAACCACTTCGATACATCTCCACAACTATTCAATTATATCTTCTAAATGCCAATTCGTCAAACGTAAAAATCCCCCGCATAATGCGAGGGATATATTAAGCTGGGCTTAAGGGACTTGAACCCCTAAATGCAGGAATCAGAATCCTGTGCCTTACCATTTGGCGAAAGCCCAATATCGTGACGACAAAATGTATTATACAATATTGTTTTTATGATTGCAAGTAGATATTCAACATTTCGCTGGATATATTTAACATTTCGCTGGATAATATGATATTTAATCTTTTTACATATTATTAACGCTTTGTAACTTGCCTTACGCTACCATCCGCATCGCTGCCCAATGATGACTTAACAAAGAACTTGTATTGGTCTAGTACTGAATCCTTTTTCATATCCGAAAGAGCCTTAACAACATCCAAATCTTCAGCTTTACTCTGAGCACCTACAAGATTGAATTCATTATTCTTTTTGAAATCAAATGTGATTTTTTCAAGATTCCCAGTTCGCGATGGCTTAAGCGTTTCTGTAGCCGGTTGCTGTGGTTGATCCTCCGACGCCGTTGAAGATTCTAAGGGGAGTGGCTGATTAACTGTGCTAATCTGGTTCACTTCTGCATCAGTAGATGAAGAATCTACTCTTTTCGTGTAACTTGCATATGAATATGAATTACTAACTCCTGAAATTGTCATAACCGCTCCTCCTTTACAAAAGTTCAACTTATAAATATTTATTCTGTACTATCTATGTTATTCCGGATTCTAATATAATTTACAAAGAATTTATTGAACTATTCAAGCTCAAACTATATGAGCTTAAACCTAACATGTAATACATATCGGCACTACTTGCTAAATTGTTTATAGATCAAGCTAAATTTTATCGATAATACACTGATAATACGAAGTTATCCTTTCTATTTTACCTAATTAAACCTGAAAAGACAAGTGTTATTTCCATAATAAAAAGGAATAGAAAAAGTTAATTTTTCATAAACTTATTGACCTTGTAAATATTTTACATTATTATATGAAGATACAGGTACTTAAAGTACATTTATTATGGAGGTTTTATAAATGAGCAAAAAAAACATTACATTAATACTAGCTGGGATTTTGATTCAGATCTTAGAATTCACCGT
Organism: [Clostridium] fimetarium; assembly: GCF_900111235.1. Taxonomy (GTDB): domain Bacteria; phylum Bacillota; class Clostridia; order Lachnospirales; family Lachnospiraceae; genus Clostridium_N; species Clostridium_N fimetarium. The sequence continues at coordinate 136,934 of NZ_FOJI01000001.1, read as the reverse complement.
TAAAATTGGTGATGTACGAATTGATTTGTTTTCAGATATCATTGCATATATCCTGATTCTTATCGGTATTATGCCACTCGTTCAGCGAAATAATCTATTTAAGAAAAGCAAAAATACAGCAATCAAAGGTCTTATTATTTCTATTCTTGTACAGGCTATTAACTTCATTGACTTTGGAGAGGGCGCTGGGAATATTGATACATTTACAAAAGGGCTTATTACAATCTTTTCCATTTACTTTACTTATTATTTTACAGAGAGCATTATGCTTGAAGCGAAAAATCAGGATAAATCTGCTATAACTCGAAACTTTAGAGTTACTTGGTCCATCCTTGGTATATTTATTTTTGTATATTACATAGCCTTTGTTTCTTCTATTTCGATTTTATCGATTGGCCTGCAAGCAGCAACTTTACTATGTGCTTTATATTATATATCAATCATTTGGACTGGTAGCACACAACTATACACTGATAAGATTTCCGATCACATTGAATTATAACTTAATTATTATTACATCAAGTGGTGTATTTTCACTAACTTGATATGCGCAAAAGATGCGCAGGAATGGGGAGAATTATGAAAAAGCTTGAAATAATTATTAAACCGGAACGTCTTGAAGATTTGAAATCAATTCTGGATAATTGTAAATCTACTGGGCTTATGATTTCTAACATAATGGGTTACGGAAGTCAAAAAGGATTTACGCAGATATATAGAGGTCACGAACATACCGTTAACCTCTTGCCTAAAATCAAAGTAGAAACTGTAGTCAACAATGATATTGCAGATTCAATTATTGATGCTATTGTTGCAAAAATCAATACCGGTGCTTTTGGTGATGGTAAGATTTTTGTATATGACGTTGCGGATGCCGTTAGAATTCGTACAGGTGAACACGGTGAACAAGCACTTTAATTTATTATAGACTTTATATTTTACTAATATATATTTTGTACATAAAAATAACAATGGAGATAACCGTTGCACATGCGACAGTTATCTCCATTGTTATTATATTGTTTTATTCAATTATTCTCTCATTTTTTCTAATACATATCAATATGATAAGCATCTGATTCATCTTCTTTTTCTTTTGGTTTGGTATATATATTGAATATTCTAGTCATTATGTAAGCAGTTATATATAATGATATTCCAATAGAAAAAATAATAAATGGAGGATATGTAAATGTCAAATATACAAGATAGCCATTAATAATAACCATTATAATTGTTTGTGGCAAATGTTTCATTGCCATTACCATAGAATTAATAATTAGTTTTATTGTTTTATTATCAAACTTAGCAAGCATTGGAAATATATATATTACTATTGCAAAGACAATAACCAGAAATCCTAGTAAAACAAAGAATAATAAATTTGCAAAAAGACTCTGCTCCGCCGAATGTGCCCATTTATAAGTGATGGAAAGATCAAAATATAATAAACCAGCTGCCCCAAATGTAATTAACTCAATTATGAATCCTTGTAGAAAATTTTGTTTGAAGGCTTTTATAAAACTCTTCACTACATAACCTTCTTGGTTTTTCACCTCTTTCAATGCCACATAATATCCCGCCGACAACGCTGGACCTATTGTAATAATAGGTATAGAAAAAATCATTACTAATATATCTAAAATAATGAAATCCGCAACTCTTGTCATACCTCCGAAAAAGCGGCCTTCAATACTAAAAAACTTTCCCATTTTATCCTCTTTTCTTTACACCTGGTTAATTAAAATTCAATACAAATACGATTATATAGTATATTCCACCAAAAATCAAAGGCCATTTATAAGATTATTATTAAATATTTATAAAAACAGTGCGATTAGTGGTTAAATATGTTAAACTTACTAAAGTTGATACACCTAAATTTGATTTTGGAAAGGGATATTATGGCAAATAAGCTTAGTTTAAGGGATGAAATCAAGGTCCAAAATAAAAAGTTAAAAGATATGACTTTTTCACAAAAAAAAGAATATATTTGGGAATATTATAGAATACATATCATCGGCACTCTTATAGCAATTGTAACCGTAATTTGTTTGATAATAATGTTTATGCGCAACGATTATGAAGCCGTATTTACTACTGTCGTAGTTGATGGGAACATGACTGGTTTTAATGATAACAAAGATAAATTGACTGTGGAATTCACCCAGTATTTAGGAATAGATGGAAAAAGTAAGAGAGTTATTTTTAGTAATAATTATTCTCTTATTCAAAGAGCCGGCGATGAAGATGCTTATTATAGTACACAAAAGATTGTTGCAATGGCTACTGCAAAATCGATTGATGGTTATTTATGTGAATATGATTATGTAACTTTTTACTCTTCGGATGAGGAATTATTTTTAACCGATTTAACGGAACTTTTTACGGCCAATGAGTTAAGCAAGCTTTCTGATTATTTAGTATATTATACTGCAACTGATGGAACTAAGTTTCCAATCGCTGTTGATCTAACTTCTACTCGCGTCAAAACAGAAACGGACTTAACGATGACCAGACCTTGCTATGGTGTTGTATCGACATCTACGCACACTGATAATGCAGTTAAATTTATCAAATATGCCTTTGGACTATAATAGGAATCTGAATTCGAACTATCATAGGGATCTGAGCTCGGACTATCATTTTTAATACAATTTGACAATTAATCATTTCTTATAGTAAGATATAACACATAAACTCGTTTTAACGAAAGGAATCTAATATGGCAAACCAAAACCCAATAGTTACAATTACAATGGAAAACGGCGATGTTATGAAAGCTGAACTATACCCACAGATAACACCAAATACTGTTAATAATTTTATTAGTCTTATAAAAAAAGGTTTTTATGACGGACTAGTTTTTCACAGAGTCATTTCTGGATTTATGATTCAAGGTGGTGATCCACAAGGAACCGGAACTGGCGGCCCTGGATATGCAATCCCTGGCGAATTCAGCCAAAACGGTTTTCAAAATGACATTAAGCATGACATTGGAATTCTTTCAATGGCACGTGCTCAGCATCCAGATTCAGCAGGTTCACAATTTTTTGTTATGCATGCACCAGCGCCACATCTTGACGGCTCATATGCTGCATTCGGAAAATTAACTGAAGGTGTTGAAGTACTGAATTCAATTGCAGCACTAGATGTTGACTGGAATGATAAGCCAAAGAAAACGCAAACAATGAAAACTGTTAAAGTAGATACATTTGGCGTTGAATATCCTGAACCACAAACATTATAATATTTCCTTTGTAAATTACAACAAAAATCCACATATACATATAACGGACTTTATTTCTTAATTGTTTATAAGAATAAACGTCAATATATGTATATGTGGATTTTTTTATTGTATATTAAAATTTTGAACTTCCACCACTAAAGCCACTGCCTCCGCTACCACTATTCATAGAGCCTCCGCCGCCGCCTTTATTCGTTTCAATCTTATGTGTCACTACAGTCGTATTGAGAAATATATCTCTTGTATCTCTAATATCAAAATTATGGTCTTTCACATATGTCTGGCATCCAACTGACATCTTTGCCTTTGCATTAAACATCATAACAAGTACAGCAACGACTCCAATCCCAATTGCAATTAATACCTTAATTCCCATATTAGCCATAAGCTTTTGTGAAAAAGTCTGATCCTCTGTAAAATCTGTATTACCATCACCTGATTTATCACTTAAGGAAGGCAGCGATCTCATATAATTTTCCATTTTAGTTACAAATAATTCGCATGCACCGTCATAATCAGAATTTTTTAATCTTGCTTTTACTGCGGTTATAATATTATCTGTTCTTACTTCTGATAAATAAGTTTGACCACTTCCAAATGGTCTAACGCCAACTTCTCTACCTTCCATATCAATTACTAGAATCACGCAATCTCCATTTGCTTTATTATATCCAAATTCATGTGATGAATAAAAATCTTGTGCATATTTCAAAGAGGTTTTCCCTTGATTATCCAACGTTGTTACTATAACAATATCGATCTTGGATGTCTGCGCTGCATCCGTACATAATTTCTGCAATTTGCTCTCTTCAATACTTGTCAAGATTCCTGCATCATCATATACTTTTTGTTGTGTAGAATCAAATCCCATAAGCATAAATGCACACGTTAAAAGTATCATTAAAACTAATGTTAAATTTATTTTTTTCATGATATGAACAGTCCTCCAATCAAAGTAATAATAAATGCGCCCGTTGTAATAATACCAAACCATGCAAATGCCCTCTTCATACTAATCGGTCTATCTGCCACAATTTTTCCTGTCTGGCCATTTAGCATAAATTGATAATCTTTGCCATTGAATTTGTAATTAAGCATCCATACAGGAAACAATGCATAATCGTAATGAGTATTGTTTGCACTGACTTCGTTTTTTAAAATGTTTACAGTCGAATACCCATTAATTGTTCCTCGTGTAATGTCGGTAATATATTGATTTGCGCGTGCTCTAGTACGCTGCTCCATCTCTTCTGAAGTAAAGTTATACTTTTCGGATAAAAATCCTGACAAGTATGGCATTTTAAAGTCTGTCATCTCTTGATAATCAAAAGGTTCAAGCTTATCCATTGCATCATCTGGCATTTTCTCAGATGCATCTGCTGGAATCTGAACAAAATCGGCTTTTACATCTCTATATATTGCGTAGTGATCAGTGTAGATATACTCATAATCACCGTGTCTCTCCATTCTTGTTCTAGTAGCCGCTGCTTCCATATAATCAGAAGCTTCGTAATCATATAACCAAAAGGGTGCATATAAACCAGTTATTTTCTCTATAGTACTCTTTGAAAATAATGTTCTTGGAGTCAACGGCCCTTTTTTTATCCACTTTTGATAAATATTTTTAGCATTTTCTTTATCGATTTTAAACGGTATTACAAGGGATGGTGAAAAATCCCCAGACAGTCTATCTTCAACAAGTGAAGGATTCCCGCAAAATCCACATATTGTTGCAGAAGTAAATTCATCAGTAATAAGCTCTGCCCCACAGCTTTGGCAATGATAAATTTTTACATTGTTATCATCTGACTGATTTTCTTTGGTTTCCCCCTCATTATCATATAGCCTTTCATACTCTTCAACACTAATGCCAAAACCACAGTGATCGCACTTTAAGGTCTGTGTAGGACCATCAAATTCCATGGCCGAACCACATGAATGACATTTATATGTAATCGTCATTATATAAATACCTCCTCCGTTATTATTCATACTATTCATGATTTCCTTTTAAATACTATTCCTATTATATATTTATTTTATAAATATAACAAATGAAAACTCAATGCTAACATTCATTCTTTGTTCACATTGTATTCAATAAAAATTAACATAATACACATTGTTTCTTCATTTTTAAACTTTATAATGAAATTGTATCAAAGTAATAATTAACTAACTAATAATTAAATAATTTGATAACTCCTTAACATTTTTTCATAAACTGAGTTGTTAAATACAGAACAACTCCCTCCCCTTCTCATCGCCCACAACAACGTGGGCGATATTTTTTTCCTCTACTATCGATAAAAATAAAAAGCCCTCTATGAGAGCCTTTCGTTTGATTCTAACTTTACTATTTAACAAAAAACGAGCCTACTAACATTATAATACCTAAGATATATACAATTCGGCCTTTCCTAGTACCTTTTTTCTTTTTCATTTTAATATCTTCTGTTGGTACATCGTGAGGTGCATAAAACACATTCCATTCCCTTTTTGCTGCACTTGCCATAATCAAGCCTGCAAATGTAATAACTACTCCGAAAAGGAACATCAAAAACCCAATAAATGGCCAAACAGAATTCCCCGCATCACTACTTACACCAGCAGCATTCATTGTAAGAAATATATTACTAATAGCATTTCCAAAACACATTATATTTTTCTCCTCTTTTCCTAATTCAGCTTTATTAACAATAGCCTTTAACTACTGAAAATAGATTTTAAATCTATTAGATTAATTATAACATTAAACTTTTATAAATCAATATCGATAAATAACTTTTCATATTTCGTAGTTCTTACTTTTATTTTTCATTAATATAGCGTATAATTATATTATTATTTATCATAGGAGGTATTATATGTTAGTTTCAGCAAAAGAGATGCTAATTAAAGCAAGAGATGGAAAGTACGCAGTTGGTCAATTTAATATCAACAACCTTGAATGGTCAAAATCAATATTACAAGCTGCACAAGAGATGAATTCCCCTGTGATTTTGGGTGTTTCTGAGGGTGCCGGCAAATATATGGGAGGCTATCACACAGTTGTAGGAATGGTAGAAGGATTACTAAAAGACTTAAACATTACAGTTCCTGTATCACTGCATTTAGACCATGGCTCATATGAAGGTTGCTTAAAATGTATAGAAGCAGGTTTTTCATCAATTATGTTTGATGGTTCAAGCCTTCCAATTGAAGAAAATATCGACAAAACAACTAAACTTGTGGAAACATGTAAAGAAAAAGGTATGTCACTAGAGGCTGAAGTTGGAGCAATTGGTGGTGAAGAAGATGGTGTAATTGGTAATGGTGAATGTGCTGATCCACAAGAATGCAAATTAATTGCTGATCTTGGTGTCACAATGCTTGCCGCTGGTATTGGTAATATTCATGGAAAATATCCTGCAAACTGGACTGGCCTTAGTTTCGAAACACTTGAAGCGGTTAAGGGACTCACAGGTACTATGCCATTAGTATTACATGGTGGTACAGGAATACCTTCTGAAATGATTCGTAAAGCGATTTCACTTGGTGTTGCTAAAATCAATGTTAATACAGAATGTCAGCTTTCATTTGCTGCAGCTACTAGAACTTATATCGAATCCGGAAAAGACCTTGAAGGCAAAGGCTATGATCCAAGGAAACTTCTAACACCAGGTTGTCTAGCAATTAAAGCCACTGTAAAAGAAAAAATTGAGCTTTTCGGTTCCGCTGATAGAGCCTAGTAAAGCATAGTAATGGAGACTTTTTATGGATATCAAAGACAAAAGCAAAATTTCTGATGAATATGATAAAAATGTTGACTTGAATAAAGAGAATCATTTAGACACTGATGAACTTAATTCGGATGATGGTCAATACGAACTTGATTGGGATGTCGACTCAGATGAACTTGATTCAGATGAACTTGATTCTAATCTCAAGTCACATGGGCCAAATAAACATAAAAGCGATAAAAAAAAGAGAAAACTTTCTTGGGGAAATATCATTCGATATATAATAATGATAATAGCAGCTATTATATTTCTTTATTCAGGCTTTATGCTAGCTAAGATTTATTTAGAATATAAGCAAGGTGATGACATATACAAGTCAATTGCAGATACGGTGCTTGTACCTGTTGAAGCTACTACATCAGATAATACACAAGAAATACAATCACCTTTTAAGTATGATCATCAAGCTCTATTAAATATCAATTCTGAAGGTATCGGATATTTATATATTCCTTCAATTAATTTAAAACTTCCACTCGCACAAGGAAGTGATAACGATTATTATCTTACTCATGCATTTAATAAAACTTATAACGGCGGCGGAACATTATTTGAAGATTATAGAATTAGTAATGGTTTATCCACGTCACATATTATTATATATGGCCATAACATGAAAAATGGCAGTATGTTTGCTGGGTTAAATAAGTATCTAACACCGTCATTTTACAAAACAGAAGGAAATGACATCTTCTATATATATACAGGAAACAAATTACTTGAATATAAGATTTTTACAGCCTACATTAGCGAACCAATAAGTGCTACCTATACGTATAACTTTACTAATGCCACTGCTTTACAGGCCTATGCCCAGTCAATGAAACTATTATCTAGTTATAATACTGGTGTAGATGTATCATCAGCTACTCAAATCGTCACTTTTTCAACATGCACTGGTGATGGATCACAAAGGGTTATTGTTCAAGGAACCTTTATGAACGAAACTCCTTTGGAATAACAATACTTTAGAATAATAATACTTTACTGATTAAACCAGTCATTGTAACAATGTTTAATTAAAAATGTAAAGTATTTGCAAAAAGCACTTGCTATTTGTATGAAATTGAGTTATTTTATTTAAAGGTTAATTAATTTTTTAGATTAATCTATTTACCCAAAAAAATAACGTGTTACTTTAGTAGGACAAAGGCGTCCCTTTTATTTAGGGCGCCTTTTTTATATAAGTCACGTTACAATTTTTAATATGAAAGGATGATTATATTATGAGTGAAAAGTTCAATGTAGCCGATATTTTTGGCGAAGACGTATTTAACGACACCATTATGAAAGAACGTTTACCAAAACACGTTTATCAAAACCTAAAAGAAACTATTGTAAATGGTGCTGACTTAAGTTTTAGTGATGCTGATGTTATTGCAAATGCAATGAAAGAGTGGGCAATCGAAAAAGGGGCAACGCATTATACTCACTGGTTCCAACCTCTTACAGGTATTACAGCTGAAAAACATGATTCATTTATTTCTGCACCTAATGCTTCTGGGAAAATCCTCATGGAGTTCTCAGGCAAGGAATTAATTAAAGGTGAACCAGATGCTTCATCATTCCCTTCAGGTGGTCTTAGAGCAACTTTCGAAGCAAGAGGATATACAGCTTGGGATTGTACTTCACCAGCATTTGTTAGAGAAGATGCTGCCGGTGCTACTCTTTGTATTCCAACAGCATTTTGTTCATATACAGGCGAAGCACTTGATCAGAAGACTCCTCTTCTTAGATCTATGCAAGCTTTAAATATTCAAGCTCTTCGTATTTTAAAATTATTTGGAAACACTACAGCAAAAAAGGTTATGCCTTCTGTCGGTGCTGAGCAAGAATACTTTATCGTTGATAGAGAAAAATATTTACAAAGAAAAGATTTAATATTCTCTGGACGTACTTTATTTGGTGCTATGCCTCCTAAAGGTCAAGAATTAGAAGATCACTACTTTGGTGCTATTAGAGAAAGAATTGCTTCATTTATGAAGGATGTTAACAAAGAATTATGGAAGCTTGGTGTTTCAGCTAAGACTCAACATAATGAAGTTGCTCCAGCACAACATGAATTAGCTCCTATCTATGCACAGTGCAATATAGCTGTTGATCACAATCAATTAACAATGGAGACATTGAAAAAAGTTGCAGGTCGTCACGGTTTAACATGTTTACTTCATGAGAAACCATTTGCAGGTGTTAACGGTTCTGGTAAACATAATAACTGGTCAATTACAACGGATACTGGACTTAACCTATTAGAGCCTGGCAAAACACCTCATGATAACATTCAATTTTTATTGGTTTTAACTGCAATCATGAAAGCAATTGATATCCACTCAGATTTACTTAGAGAATCCGCTTCATGCGTAGGTAACGATCATAGACTTGGTGCTAACGAAGCTCCTCCTGCTATCATCTCAATGTTCCTTGGCGAGCAATTAGAAGATGTAATTGCACAGTTAATCAGTACTGGCGGTGCTACAAGCAGTATTCAAAAGGCTGATTTAGATACAGGCGTTAAGTCACTTCCAAACCTTAGCAAAGATGCAACAGATAGAAACAGAACATCTCCATTTGCTTTCACTGGTAACAAGTTTGAATTTAGAATGGTTGGTTCTTCAGATTCTATTTCATCAGCTAATGTTGTTCTTAATACAATCGTAGCTGAAAGTTTCTGTGAAATTGCTGATGAATTAGAAAAAGCTGAAAACCTTGATTTAGCTGTACATGATTTAATTAAGAAGTTAGCTTCTGATCACCATAGAATCGTATTTAACGGAAATGGTTACTCAGAGGAATGGGTAGTTGAAGCTAATCGTCGCGGACTACCAAACATAACATCTATGGTTGATGCAATTCCTACACTTCTTACACCAAAAGCAATTGCTGTATTTGAAAAGTTTGGCGTATATACAGAAACTGAACTTCATTCACGTGTTGAAATTAAATTTGAGGCTTATGCAAAGGCTATTAATATCGAAGCAAAAGCAATGATTGATATTGCTGGAAAGCAACTGATTCCAACAGTTATTGCATATACAACTGAACTTGCTAACTCCGTAGTAACTGTTACAGAAGCTGGCTCAGATGCTTCAACTCAGAAAGCTTTACTTGATGAAATTTCATCATATTTATCAGAAATGAAAGCTGCTAGTTCTGCTCTTGTAATCGCTGATAATGAAGCAAATGAAATAGCTGATGCTCAGGAACAAGCAAAGTACTTTAGAGATGTTGTTAAACCAGCAATGATTGCTTTAAGAACTCCTGCTGATAAACTTGAAATGATTGTCGACAAAGAATTTTGGCCTTTCCCATCTTATGGCGATTTACTTTTTGAAGTTTAATTATATAAAAGTTATTTAATATAGTTATTTTTAATATAGTTATTTTTAATCAAAACAAAGCCCTTGGTTTTCATATTGAAAACCAAGGGCTTTGTTTATGTGTATATAATCATAATTTTATATTTAATGAGGATAAGTGCCTAGTCGGAAGTTCTCTATTATTTCATATGAAAGACTTATCCTAGCAAAATCAGGTTCTATCTCTTCACGCGTAAACCAACGTGCTTCCGCTATTTCTGATTCTTGGCACGTTATTGTGTCATCGCCGTCCAAATCTGCATAGAAACCAATCATCAAGCTATCTGATGCGCTCCAAGGTTGACTTTTATAGAATCTTAGATTTTTAACTTTTATGCCTACTTCTTCCATAACCTCACGTTTTATGGTATCTTCGAAAGATTCACCAATTTCCATATATCCTGCAATTAGCGCAAATCTTAGAAATGTTCCATATACATTTCTAGCCATTAAAAGTTTGTCACCGTTAATAATAGCGACCGCAATCGCTGGTGATATATTTACGTAGATTGTTTCTCCGCATTTATCACAAATTAGTGCTCGTTCTGTTGTGCTCTTCAACATTTTACTTCCACAGCAACCGCAAAATCTGTGTTTTTTCATCCATCTATAAAGTTGTCCTGCTGTCATTATTGCAAACGCTATGTACCGTTCTTCTAATGTCCTGTATATTTGATTACTTTGAAATTCCAATTTAGAATCTGGGACACATAGATTTTTAGTGTTTTTATCTCTAAGCAAGTAATACGCTCTATCATCTATTGAAAATAAGTATTCTAGCTCTTCCATCTTGAAATCTATTTTTGAATATATATCACAAATTTGAGGAATATTTAATTCTTTTAATAATACCTGATCTTCTTGAAATATGAATACATAGTCATCTTGTGTCGCTGTTCTAAAAACCATTTCATTTTTAAATACGTGTGGGGCTATTTCATTTATCTTTTTTTTCTCCATCCTGCGTATCTTTTATTGGCCCGCTCTACGAGACAATGCGCATATCAAGTTTTTTGCCACTGGCATTAATCTTAATTTATATTGGTTTATTTTGTTTTTTACTATTTTATATTAATTTGGATAATTCAATCTCTCTGCTGTTGGATTATCAAGCACTTCTTCTTTATACTTTTTTATATATATTTTTGCGAGATTCAAATTATTATCTAAGTAATTACCACAATCTCTTGGTGAATATCCTGGAATCTCCCCTTCGTAGGCCAAAATATAATCCGCCATCTCTTTTAATAAATCAACAATGTCTTCTGATTTTAAATCACCAGAAAATATTACATAGAATCCTGTTCGGCATCCCATAGGTCCAAAATAAAGTGTTTTTTCACCCCAAGTTGGATGGTTTCTAAGAAATGTTGCACCTAAATGTTCTATTGAGTGAATTCCAGGATTATCCATAGGTGGTTCTTCATTGGGTCTTGTAAAACGCAAGTCGAAAGTTGTAACAACTTCTTCTCCAATATAATCTTTTCTTGATACATAAATTCCTGTTAATAAATCTAAATGATTTACTGTAAAGCTAGCTATTTTGTTCATTTCTTATCCTCTTATATTCTATTTTATTTTTTATATTTTTTATGCTCTTGAACATTTTTTTTGCCATTTTCCACTTAAATATCTTGACGCAAAATAAATCGCTCTAAATATCCAGTCCAAAATCATTGCTATCCATACGCCTATTGCTCCCATTCCTAGCCATACGCCTAGTATATAGCTAAATCCAATACGGAAGGTCCACATTGAAAATATAGCGACTACCATTGTAAATTTAACGTCATTACATGCTCGAAGAACATTTGGCAGTGCAAACGCAATCGGCCACAAAAGCATCGCGATACCGTCATGAATCAGCACTAGAATTGCTGCTAATTGAGTCGTTTCTGAACTCAATCCATATATTTTTAAAATGTATGGCAACGCTAAAAGAATGCAAGTATTTACGACAATTGTAATTATATAAGTCATTTTAATTAATTTCTTTGTGTAATATTTTACTTGATCGAAATCCCCGGTTCCAACACATCGTCCTATCACCGAAATTATCGCAAGGCTCATTGCCTGCCCTGCAATGCAGCCCATTCCATCCAGACTATTTGCAACACCATTCGCAGCGATCTGTACTGTACCAAATCCTGCAATAACACTAACGACCATAACCCTACCTAATTGAAAAATACCATTCTCCAGCCCGCTTGGAATTCCAATATATAATATCTTCTTTATCATTCTGCCATCGAATCGAAAACGCTCTTTTACTAAATAGATCATATTTTGAGGGTTTTTTAGCAAACAGTATATTATAATTGCTGACACTGCTCTTGAGACCAAAGATGGAATTGCGACACCTGCGACCCCCATATGTAATACAAGAATGCCCACCGCACTTCCAACTAAATTGATTATATTCATTAATAAGGATATTTTCAATGTAATTTTTGAGTTTCCCATTGACCGAAACAATGCAGCACATGAATTATATAAAGCAAGAAATGGGTATGAAATTGCTGATATCAAAAAATATATAATTGCACTTTGCATAACAGCTTCATCAATATTACCAAATAGCATTGATAGTAATGTTTTGTGTACTATTAATACAAATATCGTTATTACGATAGAGATAATTACTGAAATCACAACTAATTGTTTCGCTGATTTACATGCTTGCTCTTTTTTTTCAGCCCCAATAAATTGAGCAGTCACTACCGCGCCTCCCGTTGCTAGGGCAGCAAGAACACTTATTATTAAATTATTGAGCATATCTACTAGCGATACTCCAGAAACGGCAGCTTCACCCACCGAAGAAACCATCATTATATTTACCATTCCAACAGTTATCACTAGCGTCTGTTCAAGAATTAACGGAATTATTAGTCTTTGTAAATCTTTTTTTGAAAATAACATTATTTGCCTTTCCGTGCAACCTTACAGCATCCAAGCAACCCCCAAAGCTTCGACTTGGAGGTTGCTCGGCTCATTGCTTACACAGATCTTTTGTTTCTGCTTGAATGTAATTGATCAGATCTTGGGGATTCATTAATATCTGCATTCCTCTAATTCCGGCACTTATTGCAATTAGATCAAACAGTTCGCAAGTTTCATCGATAAATGTAGGGAATTTTTTCTTCATTCCAATGGGAGAGCAACCACCTCTAATATATCCAGTTACCATAAGTAAATCTCTCATCGGTATCATTTCCACTTTCTTATCACCGGCGGCTTTTGCGACTTTCTTTAAATCCAATTCCTCAGAAACGGGAATACAGCATACTAGATATCCTTTTTGCTCTCCCTTTAAAACCAGCGTCTTAAAGACTTGTTCAACTGGTTGTCCAAGTTGAATCGCCACATGCACACCTGATAAATCATTTTCGTCTACTTCATATTCCTTTATAGTATATGCGATATTTTCGCGTTCTATCAAACGTACTACATTCGTCTTTCCCATGTTTTTCCCATCTAAAAATAGTATTACGCAAATTAAAATTCACGCAAAACCAATTCCGTAATCCCAAGATTATTTCCACCTTGGACCTTTTTCACTTTCTCACTACGTTCATAGCTATATTCATCCATAAGCATAGATTTCAGACTTGTGCCACCATGAAAACCGTGAATCACTCTGATACGATACACACTTCCATTTGCGTTCATCAAAACTTTATCAATATAGTTTTTTGCTTCACAAGCGGTCATTCCATGGATGTCTACTTCAATAATTCCGGTAGTTATCATAACACAATATCCTCCTCTATATTTTTATCAAGAAGTTATAATTCACAATTGTTTACTGTTCTTGGAAATGGAATTACGTCCCTGATATTTCCCATACCAGTTAAGTACATTACACATCGTTCAAATCCAAGTCCAAATCCTGCATGTCTTGCAGAACCATATTTTCTAAGATCAAGATAGAATTCATAGTCTTTGATATTAAGATCTAGTTCCTGCATACGACTAACCAGCTTGTCATAATCATCTTCTCTTTGACTACCGCCGATAATTTCGCCAATTCCTGGGACAAGACAATCCATTGCTGCAACTGTTTTTCCATCTTCATTTAACTTCATATAGAAAGCTTTGATCTCTTTTGGATAGTCCGTAACAAATACTGGTCTACCAAATTCTTTTTCTGTTAAGTATCTTTCATGTTCTGTCTGCAAATCACAGCCCCATGATACTTTATATTCAAATTCATCATTATGCTTCTCTAAAATTTCAATGGCCTGTGTATAGGTTACATGTCCAAAAGCTGAACTAGTGACGTGTTTTAATCTATCAATTAATCCTTTATCTACAAATTGATTAAAGAATTCCATCTCCTCAGGTGCATTTTCAAGTACATAATTGATAACATATTTTAGCATACTTTCTGCCAAAACCATATCATCTTTTAAGTCAGCGAATGCTATTTCTGGCTCGATCATCCAAAATTCAGCTGCATGTCTAGTTGTATTAGAATTCTCAGCCCGAAATGTTGGTCCAAATGTATAGATATTCTTAAATGCCATCGCAAATGTTTCACCGTTTAATTGTCCACTTACCGTCAGACTCGTTGGCTTATTGAAGAAATCATCAGAGAAATCGACCTTATTATCTTCTGTCTTTGGAATATGATTTAAATCCATTGTTGTAACCTGAAACATCTCGCCAGCACCTTCACAATCACTACCTGTAATAATTGGTGTGTGCACGTAAACAAAATCTCTTTCTTGAAAAAACTTATGAATCGCATATGCAATCATAGATCGAACTCGAAATACTGCTTGAAATGTATTCGTTCTAGGTCTTAGATGCGAAATTGTTCTCAAATATTCAAATGAATGCCTTTTCTTTTGTAATGGATAATCTATTTGCGAATCACCTTCAACTTCAATACCGATTGCCTGAATTTCAAAGTTCTGTTTTGTATTTGGAGTCGCTGTCACTACACCAGTTACAATAACCGCAGCTCCAACGCTTATTTTTGAAATTGCGCTAAAATTGTGAAGTTTATCGGAATAAACCACTTGTAATGGTTCAAAAAATGTGCCATCATTAACGACCAAAAAGCCAAATGTTTTCGTATCCCTATTGCTTCTTATCCAACCGCCAATCGTAACTTCTTTGCCTATATAATCACTTTCTTTTCTAAATAACTCTTTAACATTAACTAATTCCATAGCGATTCTCCTTAACTAATAATTACAAATATAGCATATAGTCAATATTATAGACTATATGCTATATTTTATCAATATTGTATGTTAAATTATGATTTATTTTTTGCGTTAATTACCCAAAATTACCGAAGTTATTATGTCCAATTAGTCTGCCATCAAATCTTTGACAACCTCGCCTGCAATTATGAGTCCCACTACCGATGGAACAAATGCATTACTACCGGGGACTTGTCTCCTCTGTGTGCATTTTCTAGTCGTTCCTGGAGGGCAAATACAATTTGCTTTACAGCTAATAGCCATATCTTCTATGGGTTTCATTGGGACTTCCTTCGAATAGACTACTTTGAGCTTCTCTATTCCACGCTTTTTTAATTCTTTTCTCATAACCTTGGCCAACGGGCATATCGACGTTTTATATATATCAACGACCTCAAACCCTGCTGGATTCATTTTGTTTCCAGCTCCCATTGAACTTATAATTGGAACTCCTGCTTCTTTTGCCTTTAATACAAGTTCAATCTTTCCAGTTACAGTATCTATTGCATCTACTATATAATCGTACTTAGTAAAATCAAACTCATTTGCAGTACTAGGCAGAAAAAAAGTATTATGAATATTTACTATTGCATCTGGATTGATTTCGAGTATTCGTTCCTTTGCCACATCTACTTTATATTTTCCTACTGTCTTTCTTGTTGCATGAAGCTGTCTATTAAGGTTTGTCAAACATACTTTATCATCATCTATCAAATCAATTTCACCGACACCACTTCGTGCCAATCCTTCAACTACATATCCTCCAACACCACCAATACCAAAGACAGCGACTTTTGCTTTATATAATTTTTCCATTCCTTCTTTTCCAAATAAAAGCTCTGTCCTAGAAAATTGATTTAACATATTTTTTACTCCAATCAGTGTATTAGTATTCTTTCTTTTTTAAAAATATATGTACTTTATTATAGCACTTTGTACCTTTAAATTTAATTTTTTATAGTATATCAATATTCTTCGTAGTATGTCAATTTACTTTTCGGTTCATTAGAAATAAATTTTCAGGCCATTTTTATAATTAATTTTAAAAGAATTGTTATTTTCTAACCGTTAAACAATTATGATTAGTACAACGACTCCAAATATATTGTCGTTGTACTAATCATTTACTACAAAGATACTAGAAATAAATTTAATTTAAATATAACTCATTTTTTATCTTATTTGCATGATAACTAAGTGTGCTGAAACAGGTCGTGTTCCTCCAGCAGATGGAGTAATGATTTGTGCTACTGGATTACCTGCAGGATTTCGTACTGTAAGAATTGAGTTGATGGTTGCGGTCTGTACAATTGCCATTCCAATTATCTGAGTAGAACCTGATGCTCTTCCTACCACTGTATATGCTAAGTCGGCGCCATTAAGCGTTAAAAGGAGTTGCCCTGTCTGGGTCACACTCACCTCAAATAAAATTTGATAAGCTCCAATTGCTGATAAGTTAAACGTGCTAGGACCGGTACGCACAATCGTCGATCCACTCGTAGGTCCATTTTGAGGGAAACTTACATCTGTTCCAGGTTCCACAGCTACTGGATTATCAGCAGGCATTAATGCATAGAAATCAGCAAAATTTATCACTCCTGTTGCTCCCGTTGCTCCTGTTGCCCCTGTTGCTCCTGTTGCTCCAGTTGCTCCCGTTGCTCCTGTTGCTCCTGTTGCTCCTGTTGGTCCTGTTGGTCCTGTTGGTCCAATTGGGCCGATTGGGCCTGTTGCTCCTGTTGCTCCTGTTGCTCCTGTTGCGCCTGTTGGGCCGATTGGGCCTGTTGGGCCGATTGGGCCGATTGGGCCGATTGGGCCGATTGGGCCTGTTGCTCCTATTGGGCCGGTTGGGCCTATTGGGCCTGTTGGGCCGATTGGGCCGATTGGGCCTGTTAGACCGATTGGGCCTGTTAGGCCGATTGGGCCGATTGGGCCGATTGGGCCGATTGGGCCGATTGGGCCTGTTGCTCCTATTGGGCCTGTTGGGCCGATTGGACCTGTTGGGCCTGTTGGGCCGATTGGGCCTGTTACTCCTATTGGGCCTGTTGGGCCGATTGGGCCGATTGGGCCTGTTGGACCGATTGGTCCTGTTGCTCCTGTTGCTCCCGTTGCTCCGGTTGCTCCTGTTGCTCCTACTGGACCGATTGGACCCGTTGAACCTGTCGCACCTGTTGCTCCCGTTGCTCCTGTTGCTCCCGTTGCTCCTGTTGCTCCCGTTGCTCCTGTTGCTCCTGTTGCTCCTGTTGCTCCCGTTGGGCCGATTGGGCCTATAGGGCCGATTGGGCCGACTGGGCCTGTTGCTCCTGTTGCTCCTGTTGGGCCGATTGGGCCGATTGGGCCTGTCGCTCCTGTTGCTCCTGTTGGGCCGATTGGGCCTGTCGCTCCTGTTGCTCCTGTTGGGCCGATTGGGCCGATTGGGCCTGTCGCTCCTGTTGCTCCTGTTGGGCCGATTGGGCCGATTGGACCTTGAGGACCTCTAGGTCCGGCTGGCCCAGTATCACCCTTTGGTCCTTTACAACAACATCTTTTTTTACAACATTTTTCAAGTTTCTCTTTATAAAATTCTCTACACTGCTCTATTTTTCTCTCATAATATTCATGACATTCTGCATTACGACATTTTCTACTTTTATTTCTAAAATAACTTACACATTCTTCACATTTCCTTCTATAATATTCTTCACAGTCTCTTTTTCTGGAATCGTAATCTTCAATTTCATCTACATTATCGAATATATCCCTTTCAAAACTTGTTTCACTACTATCAATAAACATAACATTATCTCCTTTATCATATTATGGATAATAATATCCTTATATATAATATGGAGCTGTAATAAAATGTTGCATATTGTAAAATAAAAACTTATTTTATAATTTAGTGGAACATATCAAGTCTTTTTTTAAGGTAAATGAATAAAATAAAAAGGGATGTTGTTTTGTTTATTTGACTATTTTACTCAGCAAGCATACCATCTCCACATGTACACTGTGTCCAAATTGATCCACTGGCTGAACCTTTACTAGTTTATATCCATTCTCACACATATATTTAAGATCTCTAGCAAGTGTCGCAGAATCACAACTTATATACACTACTTTTGCTGGTGCCATCATTACAATTGTTTTAAGTAATGCTTCCTCACAACCTTTTCTTGGTGGATCCACAATGATCACATCGGCATACTCATCTTGATGTTCTTCATAATAAGCTGGCAATACTTCTTCAGACTTTCCTACAAAGAACTCTACATTATTGATATTGTTAATCGTAGCATTCGTTCTTGCATCATCAATTGCCTCTGGCACTATTTCCACGCCATAGACTTTCTTTGCTTTCTGAGCCAAAAACAACGAAATTGTTCCTATTCCACAGTATAGATCCCATACGGTTTCATCACCACTAAGATCAGCATACTCTAATGCTTTATTATAGAGTATTTCGGTTTGCTTTGGATTAACTTGAAAGAATGAAAGCGGTGAAATCTGATATTTTACACTACCAATATAATCTTCGATATATGGTTTTCCCCATAAAAGTTTTACCTTTTTACCTAAAATTACATTTGTTTTTTCTTTGTTAATATTAATCATTATTGACTCAATTCCTTCTATCTCCATAAGACTTTTAACAA
The DNA here is from genome assembly GCF_900111235.1 of [Clostridium] fimetarium. GTDB lineage: Bacteria > Bacillota > Clostridia > Lachnospirales > Lachnospiraceae > Clostridium_N > Clostridium_N fimetarium. Next base: position 117,701 of record NZ_FOJI01000001.1, on the reverse strand, counting down.
GTTCATCTGAATTAGGAAGGAACTTTCCATTGATAACCACGCACACCATAACTTGGCCTGTAGTTGCACCTACACGAATTAGAATATTACGTACCAATCCGGTCTGTTGAAACTCATTGTAAGGGCTAATATTATATGTCAACATGAATTCTTTAATTTTTGCAAGAATTCCTGCATTTATAGGTGCACCAATGCAACAGTCGCTGTTTGTAACAATGGCATGAGAGTGTGCTGCATAAAATCCCATAACCAATTCCCCAGTATTATCTAGTCCCACTGGATATTGTGCTTTGTTTCTGAAATTATATGGGTCTTCCATACCAATAATTGGGCACATTTCAAAATCAGAAATTCCGCCAATTCTCTTCAAATTATTCATAACCATATTTTGCTTATACACAAGCTGACTTTCATAACTCATCTCTTGAATTTGACAGCCACCGCAAGCTTTTGCGACCGCACATCTTGGTTCTACACGATTAATAGACGGTGTAATAATCTTTATTAGCTTTCCATATCCATAAGTTTTCTTAGCTTTTATAATCTTTACTTCCACCACATCTCCAATAACGGCATCTTTAATAAACAATGTAAATCCATCCACTTTTCCTATACCTTCACCTGCAGTGGCAATATCCTCAATTTTAACCGTAGCTATATCATTTTTTTCTAAGCTCATTTATTTCTCCATTTCGTGTTGTGCCCACATTGGCACATTTTTAAAGTTATAATTACATTTTGTTCCATAAATATAGTAAGGCAATTAAATCGATTCCGCAAGCATTTTTACATTCATAATAAAATGTCAAAAAATATCTGCTCATAAGAACGCCATTAATCACCTTACCTATTGGATTGAAAATCATAGAATCATTTTCATTTTATATAGTAGTTCGTTTCATATTACTTTCAAATAATCTATTATACCCCATCCACTCCTGGGCATTCTCTTTACTATCAAATAATTCTTTGATTGTTTCCATCTTAGCATCCAAATTATCTGCCATACTAAGCGCTACTGCTTCAACAAGTGCTGGTTTCTTAGGTGACCCATATGCTAATTCACCATGATGTGATAAAATACAATGCTTGATTTGACTGGATAGCTTTTCAGGGAAATTATTAATATTCTTAATCTTTTCTCCTACCATCTCTGAACCAATAACTATATGACCAAGCAAATTACCATCATCCGTATAATCATTTTCTGGAAATGGTGAAAATTCTTTAATTTTACCGATATCATGAAGCATTGCTGTCGCAACTAGTAGATCCTTGTTCAGTATCTCATATGTATCAGCAAATATTCCGGCAAGCCTTGTAACTCCTAAACTGTGTTCTAATAATCCTCCGACAAATCCATGGTGAATTGACTTAGCCGCTGAAATACTCTTGAACTTTTTAATTATTTCTTCATCTTCAACAAAGAAACTTTCGAGTAATTTTTTAATAAATACGTTTTCAATTCTATTCATATATCCCAAGAATTCACTATACATTTCCCCAATATCATATCTACTTACTGGTAAATAATCTGAAGGATCATATTCGCCTTCTGACACCTTACGAAGCCTTTCGATCTTTAACTGTAAAGTACCATTAAAACTAGTTACAAGTCCATGGACATCAATATAATCAAGAACATCGTATTCGCCTATTCCTCCAGAAGTTAGATCCCAAATTTTTCCCTCTAGTGCTCCCGTTTTATCCTGAAGTATTAAATTTTCATATTCCTTACCTGTTTTTGTCATAGCGAGTGTTTTGTTTTTTACCAGAAAAATATCCGAAACTCTATCGCCATCCTTAAATGTCTCTATATATCTCATTTTTATTGCCTTTCTGTATCTTATAATCGGATTTTAGAAGCTATAACTAGCTTCTTTTGTTATGATTTTCTTTACAAATCTAACATCTTATATTATAACCCTATTTTTTACCTAATGTCACGTTAAATGAAAAAATTTTATAATCGTCTTTTCCTAGCTTTCGCTTTAACTCTATAATAATTGTGTCGCCGCTTTTGTACTTATATATTGAGTCGCATAGGGACTTAAATGTATAAACCGCTTGTCCATTTATTGTAGTAATAATGTCACCATTCATCAGTCCTGACAAAAGTGCTGGTGAACCTTCTGCTATTTCGGTAATATATACACCCATTGGAAGGTTATAAGTCGCTGCTTTTGTATTTGTAACTGACTCGCCAGTAATTCCAAGATATGTAATCTCTTCATTATTTGACATCTTCTCTATCAATGGTTTTAAATCAGAGATTCCATATGCAATCACTTCAGCGTTTGGATTATCAACGCTATCATTTTTTGTGATTCCAATTACATTCCCATCAGCATTAAATAAAAACGCATAATCGCCACTTTTCTGCTGCATATTTGTAGATATTAGGTTGTAATATGAATCTATTCCACTTTTACTTATCTTAACATTAATTGAAGTTCCATAATTCACTGAAGCAGTATTTCCTAACAATTTTCCTGCTGCAAAAACGATATCACCTTGGTCAATCAAATAAGAATTATCAAGTTTTGCAACACTAATATTTGCTCTATCTATAACTGATTCCTCGCTCAAGTTCACACATATAACTGCAATTCCCGTATCAACATCGGCGCTTGACAAATATGCGGACATAACATTACCATTATTAAATAACACACTAATACTTCTCGCATTCTTCATTACACTATAGCTTGTAAGTATTGTAAACTTATTATCTGACATTGCAATAATTAAGCCCGAAGTATCGCCATCACTCTTATTTTCATTTAAAAATTCAGTAGTTTCATTATATATAGCTGTTATTGTTACAATCGATTTTTTTGTATCAACCATTGTTTCACTAAGCAGTTGAAACGTATTTTGAAAATTCTTTGTTGATGTTTCTGAATCCAATGTTAATAAATCTTGTGTAGAACTTTCTTCTATTCCATCTGGATATTCATCCTTTGGAATAGAAATTATAATTTTGTTATCACCCAATGAAAGCTGATTGCTCATCCATGGATATAAAGCTGTAAATGCAAAACAAGCTACACTGCCAAAAACAATAGCTTCTAGCATTAGCTTACCAAAGTGAATAACTTTTCTATATTTCACAGATTTCTTTATAACTATGTTCTCTGTGTATAAATTAAATTCTTCTTCGTCATGTTTGTCCAATTTATTATCTTCTGACATTACAAATTCCTCTTATAATAATTTACAGTTATTTTTATTATATATAATATATATGAACAATTTATGTCATATATGTAAACATATTAAAATGAAAGTAGCATTTATATATTGTGCCCATTCCAGATAAGAATTTTCCCATTGGAAACACATTAAAAGAGAGAGTATTTCGCTAACTGCGAGCAACTCTCTCTACATATATAATTTTACGATTAATCATTTTACATTTTTAAATTTCTTGTCATATCAAATAGGATAGATGATTAAACAATATCGTTAATCCATTTTAACATTAACTTTCATATAATTTCCTGGATTTTTTTCAATATCAATAATCGTTTCTGCAACTTCATCCATGCTGACAACCTTAGTCAAGATTGCTCTAACATCAACTTTACCCGAACGAATTAGTTCAAGCGCTTCTTCGAATTCTCCAGCACTTGTACGAGCCCCTCGAATATCAATTTCCTTGCGGGTTATAATGTCCGTTGGTATTAATGTTTCTTTCTTTGGCCAACCAGTTAGCGTTATACGACCTGCATTACAAACATAATCAAACGCATTACGAATTGCAGCATTGGCACCAGAACACTCCATTACCTGCTGTGCCATATTGCCATTCGTTATTTGTGAAATGCGCTCTACAACATCCTCTTTACCCGAATTAATAATATGCTCAATACCAAGTGATTTTGCGAAGTCCAATCTTTCCTGAACCAAATCCAACAAAATAACATGTGCGTCATAAGCCTGCGCAACCATTCCAGCTAACAATCCAATAGGGCCGGCGCCAATAATTACACAATATTCTCCTGCTATTAATCCGCCACGATGAATGCCATGTAACGCAATTGTGAGTGGCTCTGAAATAGGGGCTAAATCCCAAGGGATTTCATCAGGCAACCTTGTAAGCATATCAGCAGGGTGACAGAAATACTCCGTCATGCCACCATCTACGTGTACGCCAAGGACTTTCAAATCAGTACAGCAATTGGTACGTCCGATACTGCATGGATAGCAGTGTCCACAATATAGATATGGATCAACTACAACACGGTCGCCGACTTTTAGTCCTTTTTTATTATCATCCGGTATCTCCAAGATTTCGCCCGCAATCTCATGACCAATTATACGTGGATAGCTTACCAAACCGTTACTTCCGCGAAAAGCACCAATATCACTGCCACAAATGCCAGCCATTTTTACCTTTATGAGTGCTTCTCCTAAACCAGGAGTAGGCTTTTCAATCTCTACGCAATCAACTTTCCATGGTTCCTTAAATCTAATTGCTTTCATAATCCTGTTTTCTCCTTATAATCAAATTTTAACTTTTACTACAACTTTCTTAACTGCGCATGCCTCGCCTGCAATCAATCGTGGTTTATGTGCATCTTCTGGTGCAACTACAATTAAATCACCTTGTAAAAGTAATACGCTACCATCCATATCTGGATCATCATAGAAAATCAAATCGCGTTCAGCTATAGTTTCCTTTACCTTAAGTCCATCACGTTTGCAGATACCAAACTTCTCTTTTCCACTAACGATGTATTGAATATCAAAAAACTTTTCATGGGTCTCATAAGAGCCTTCACTAGGATCTATTGTTGTATATGATTGAACACTGGCATATACATCCTCACCAATGATTGGATAGGTTCCATCGTCCAAAGGTGCGATGTCTGTTTCTCTTAGCCATTTATATGCAGCCAAAAATTTTTCCTCAAGATAGTTATACTTCTCCGCGATAGATACATTTGCAAAATACATAATATTTTCTCCTTTTATGGTACTTATTTTTTAGTTTATAGTAATTGTTTTTGTTTATTTTATTCTACTTTTTTGCTTTGCTTTCTTTGTCAATTGCTTCCCATAGACCATTCAGATAAGTAATACCCAGTGCTCTATCGTATAATCCGTAGCCAGGACGGCCTACTTCATCCCAAATCATTCGTCCATGATCAGGACGGATGGATGTATCAGGACAAGTTTCATAGATTGCTTTCATAATCTCATACATATCAAGGCTGCCATCACTCGATAAATGACTAGCTTCACGAAACTTATGGTAACCTAGATATTTTACATTACGAACATGAAGACATCCAATACGATCCATTTCACCGAAATGACGTATAGCTGCAGGGATATCGTTATTAGGATCACTTCCTAAGCTTCCTGTACATAGACAAATTGCATTACTTGGGCTGTCATATAATGCCATAATCTTATCGTAGCCTTCTTGGCTATGCGCCATACGTGGAAGTCCAAAAATTGGCCAAGCTGGATCATCTGGATGACATGCCATCTTTATCCCAACACTTTCACATGTAGGAATAACTCCCTCTAAGAAATATTTAAAGTTAACAAGCATCTGTTCAACATCAATATTCTTATAAGTCTCAAGCGTCTTTTCAAGCTCCTTCATACGCTCAGGTTCCCAACCTGGCAATGAAAATCCATTACTACTTTTTGCTGTATTTTCAACAATTTCGAGTGGCGTCATACCCATTAGATCAGCTTCATCAAAATACAAGCTGTTACTTCCGTCTTCGGGAATTTCTCGCGCTAAGTCCGTACGTAACCAATCCAAAACTGGCATAAAGTTATAAACAATCACCTTAACACCAACTTTTGCAAGATTCTTGATTGTCTCGCAATAGTTTGCAATATATTTATCTCGCGTCGCTAGTCCCATCTTAATGTCCTCATGAACATTAACACTCTCTATTACCTCACACTCTAAACCTGCTTCGTGCACATGATCTACGTAAGCCTTGCATTCTTCATAATTCCAAACCTCTCCAGCGGACTTTTGATCCAACACACCCATCAATCCTGTGCATCCAGGAATCTGCTTGATTTGTTTTAAAGTAATGGAATCACTTCCTTCACCATACCACCGAAATGTCATTTTCATTTATTTGTACCTCCTAATTGGTGATAGCATATACAATACATGTAATTGCTATTTTCATATATACTTATTATAAATCTTTTGTGAGAAATTAATCATTATAAGTTAATATAACTTTCATTGTATGCTCCGGATCTTCTTTTACCTTATTAATTCCCGTGAGAACCTCTGTAAAGCTTAGACGATCCGTAATAATACGTGTTGGATCAAGTTTTCCGCTCTCAATCCACTCAATTACCTGTGGAAATTTATTATTATTTAAACGACTTCCTCGAATATCTAACTCATTCTTAGTAATCTGAAGTTCTGTAATTGGTACTTGACGATCAGCGAATCCCATTGTCACAACAACTCCTGCATTACGAGTACACTTCGCTGCCTGCTCCAATGTTTTTCCTACGCATGCCGCATCAATTGAAACATCAGCACCAATACCATCAGTCAGTTCAAGTACTCTCTCATAAATATCCTGGTTTAAAGTATTTATAACCTCATCTGCACCATACTCCTTAGCACGAATCAAACGTTCTTCAACCAAGTCAGTGATAATAACATGTGCACCCAATAGCTTGCATACCTGAAGCACCGTAAGTGCAATCTGTCCAGCACCAAGAATCAAAACTATGTCTCCCTCAGAAACGCCACCACGGCTAGTAACCTGTGCGGCAACTGTATATGGTTCAATAATTGCTGCCTTTTCCCATGGCATATCCTTTGATACAGCAAAACAATTCATCGCTGGGACATCAACATACTCACGGTAACCACCATCTACGTGTACACCGATAACACTTAAGTTTTCACATACATTACTACGGCCTTTCAAACAGATTCGGCAGCATCCGCATCCAATCACTGGATTAACAGCAACATGATCTCCTAGTTTTACATTCGTGACTTCGGTGCCAATTTTTACGATTTCACCAGCAAATTCGTGTCCAATCACCCTTGGATAAGTTGCAACCGGAGAAGTACCTCGATATATAGAAATATCACTACCGCAAATACCTGCCGCATGTACTTTAATCAAAACACTCTTTTCATCTTTCAATTCAGGAATTGGCTCTTCAAGGCATTCAAGTTTACCGGGTTCAATAACTTTCATAACTTTCATCTAAATTATCTCCTTTCATATATATAATTCAATTTGGCTTTTTAATAGCCGCTTAACTTTCACAAATGAAACATATATGCATATATCAATCACTCCTCTTTTCATTTTTTACAACTGATATATCACCAGTTTTGGGGTATGCATATTCGTTTATCCCCCATTTTCATTGGCTTATTAACGTATTTTTCTGCTTTTCAGCTCTATTTAATGCTTTTAATTACAACATAATCTTATATTAATATATCAGTTTGTATGTTATAATAATAACACAAGTTCATCATTATACAATCTGCATTATTTCACAAAGAATCAGCTATAATTTTATACATTTTCCACAAAAATATAGACAGTGGCTTGATTTGTAGCTAGTATACTGGTATATTAATCTAATAGTGATTTCAGAAAGGACAACCGCAAATATGGAACTTCACATAACGCCTCCCGAAAAAAGTGAGAACAATCGCGAATACGCATGTCGTTTACTTCGTAGTAATATTATGACCTTGCAATTGCCACCTGGTTCATCTTTAAATGAAGATGAATTGAGCGAGCAATTAAAAATGAGCCGTACTCCTATTCATGAGGCAATTACCATTCTAAAGGAAGAATGGCTCGTAGAGGTTTTGCCTCAACGCGGTACAAAAGTAACACTTATCAATCCAGCTTTAATGAAGGAAGGTTATTATGCAAGAATCTTGCTAGAAAGCTCTGTGCTAAAAGACTCTGCAGGTAATCTAGATAATAATCAATTACAGCAACTTTTACTTATTCTAAAGAAGCAAGAAGAAGCTAGTAGAAATACCACTGACCAGATTGATGCATTCATCCGCCTTGATGATGAGATGCATAAGATGATGTATTTTTTTGGTGGTCGTTCCCACACTTGGAAAGCTACACGAGGCTTAGTTTCGCATTACGATCGAGCTCGCTATTTGGATGCTTTGTCTGGCAATACTGTTTTCGAAAAAGTTTTAATTCAACATCGAGAATTTTGTGATTACATGCTTATGGGAATACCCCATAACGTAGATGCGCAGCAAAAGGTTACTGCTCACCTTACTTCTTTTCGAGAAAACTCAATTTCAACCATTGAAAAATATCCAAATTATTTTTCTTTATAAACAATCATCAAAGACCACCAGCATGTAGTTGGTGCGCTTATTATAAAACAAAAGCGAAGCTTTCCAATTTTATATGAAAGACTTCGCTCTTGTATCATTTTATCTAGACTATATTAGTCGTTTGTAATAATTTCTTCTAAACTTGATTTTATTTCTTCTGGTAAACGTGCGATTTTTCCTGCATGTTCCATCATTTCCTCATAGAGTCCACTTGCTTCCTCAGGATTGTAGCCATATACCAAAAACACATCCATAATATACGGAGAATAGGAAAGTCCTGTGATTTCTCTTGCAAAAGCCATTGCTGCAATTTCACTTAACACATTAATGCCGGAACGATTATGAAGTGGCTTTGGAGCCCACAATTCTACTTTTTCAGTGCGTGTAAAAATTGTTTTGGCATTCTGTTCTTCAATATAATGGAAAAGTTCATGAGCTAACAAAACATTAGTTATATTCAAATCATTTCCCAAGATATCTCTACACTGTGACTCGTTCATTGTATCATATGCCTTTTTTACAGAATCTGTATAAATATAGACTTTATTAGGATCTTTATATTCTGCGAACAAAACACGATCTGCATTCTGTGGCATCTCTGGATAAAAAACTTTAACGCCCAACTTATCCGCTAGATCTACTGGTTCTGATTCATTATATTGATTTATATACTTGCGAGCATATTCCACTCCACATGCATTACATTTTAAAATCAATTCACTGCGTTTTTCATCACTGAACTTACCGTTTAAAGGTTCGCGGGAGAAAGCATATTTCCCCCATGAAATATCATCATTTCCGATAAGATCCTCAAGCATCATATTAATAGGTCGCACAATAAAATGTGGTTTCACATAGTGTTGTGTTTTCTGTTTCCCAAATAAGCCCTCTGCAATTGGACTAAATGCTTTTTTAAGACTTTCTTTATTCATATTGCTCCTCGCTCTTACACATTAAATATCATTAATAGCTCCAACAATAATAATCTCTTCCTCTGGGTTTCTATCTACAATATCTAAGCTCATTAACATTATATTCTGTACCAAATCAACAGAAGAATAATCGCATACACGTGGTCCAACACATAAATAGTAATCTGGTCTAATAACAGAATCTGTTTTAAATGTTGCCAATTCATCCCACATTTTTGTTACTACTTCTTCATAATCTTTAGCTAGGCACTTAACTGCAACTCCATTCGTACATTGAACCTTGATAAATCCTTTTTTATCAACGATTCTAATCGGATTAAAGGTTCCACAATCTGCTTCATATACGTAGAACTTATCTGTCTTATCTGCAAGTTTAATATTGCAAACTTTGCCTCCAAAATCTTCCTCTGCAAGTGTAGTAGCTTCTTCTTCATCACACTCTTTAAGTAGATCTGTTGTCTTAACCTCTGTTGATCCTGTAGCGATTGCTGTTATCTTTCCAGTTTGAGAATCGATTTCAATATGAACTTCAATACTATCTGGTGAAGCTCCAGAACCAATTGCAGAATCCACTGCCTCTTTCTTTATCTCAGCAACATCTGCCTGTGTTGGATTAGGAACAATACGTTCAACAACATCACGAACCATAGATAATGCAACACCAATAGATGAAATAACTTCAGCATTTTCTGGAATACCATAAGGTACTTTCATTTTATCTGCACAATAGCAGATCAAACTAGCTGCACCACCGCCAACACCAACCAATTTGATTTGGTCATGTGCTAACATATATTTTTCTGCAAGTTCATTGATACACTGATTGATTTTTTCATATGATTTTTCCATGATTTGAGTTGCTAATTGTTCTACTGTAAGACCCATCTTATCAGCAACAGGCTTCATAGCCTTACGTGCTGATTCAGGATTACCATAAGAGAAATGTTCTGGTTTTACAAGTCCAAGTGCATTTGCTGCACATGTATTTGTTATTGTGATACGTTTTCCGTTCTTAAGACGAACAACTACATAATCACTAGGATCTCCTGGTTTAGGGCTAATCAGTTCAACTTGTGGATCTTCAATTTCTTCAATTGGAGTAAATACAGAATACTCTGCACCAGCAATATGAGCAGAACGTGGCCCTACATCGACAACCTCATGATCATTAATACGAATCATAGAACCGCCTGCAGTTCCAAGTACTCGTACATCTAAAGAACTAATATATGTTGCATGTCCACCAACGATAGAATAATCAACGCCTGGACGGCCATTCTTAATTACACCAATGTTAGTTGTTGTTCCACCAACTTCGAAATATACTGCATTTGATGCACGTAAATACATCAATGATCCCATAACAGAAGCTGCAGGTCCTGACAACATTGTGAGTACTGGACGCTTACGCATCTCACTAATTTCCATAACACCACCATCACCACGCATAATCATGAGTGGTACTGTAACGCCAGCTGCATGAACAGCGGCTTCAGTTGCATTTGCAGTTGAAACCATCTTAGGTAAAATAGATGCATTGATAGCTGCTGTACGTGTACGACGTGTAAGACCATATAACTTAGTGATATCAGAAGCCATCGTAACAGGTAGATTTTTCTTTTCAGCACGCTCAAAAATCTTTAATTCCTCTTCCATACTATCAACTCCAAAGGCCATTGAAGCCACAATAACTTCCGCTCCTTTTGCTTGAAGTTGATCAATATTCAGATCAATAACTTCATCAGTTAATTGTTTTTTCTTAATAAAAGAGTTGTAAATCTTAATTACACGGCCAACGCCAGTGCCTAAATCAATATCTTTAATTGCTAGCTGACCTTTTGCCAAAAATCCTTCAAGGCCACCGCCGGCAACGCCTACAACTCCAACCTGTGCAACATCGCCTTCAATTAATGCGTTCGTTGCCTGAGTGGTAGAATGAGCAACAAACACTACATCCTCTGGAGCAATATCATTCTCACGAAGGCAGTTCTTAAAACATTGAACAACACCTTCTGCTACACCATCTTTATGCGTATGGGTAGTTTTAACTTCATTTTTTCCTATGATTTCATGTGTTATATTATCTAATGCAACAGCTTTCGTATAAGTACCACCTACATCAATACCCATTCGGACTGCTGGATGTTTCTTTTGCTCTGGCATATTTTTTCTCCTTTAATTATATAATTGTGTTTTATTTTTTTCCATTTAAAAAAACTTATTTGGTTACATGATTATTTTTATCTTACTTGTGTATTAAATATTTGTTACCTACTTATTGACCATTGATTACTTATATGTTTGTTTACTTATTATTATCTATTTACTTAGTATACACATTTTATAAATTTTTAACAAGGGACGCCACCAAACTACAATGACGACCCCTTGTCTAAAATTCAAAAGCTTAATTTATTAATTTAATATTTACATAAACCACTGAGTGCCAAGTCCAGCAAGCGTTATCATTGTAATCGCATACAAAATGGCAGAAGTAATATATACATTTGGTATAGATAGCTTCAAGAAGTCCTTTGACTCAACCTTTGTATATCCAAGGCCCCAAGCAACCCATGACTGTGTAATACATGAACCAATGTTAGTAGTGATTGTTGGTATTGCAAATACTGCGAATAAGAAAGGTACTGAGAAATTACCAACATTTGCTAAAACGCCAAGTGTTGCAGCACCGCAACCAACCAATGTCAAAGGTCCACGGAATAAACCAAAAGCAGCAAATACTGCGAATGCAATACATACAACAATTTCACTATGAGGCATAATTGGCCCTATTACAGATTGGAAATAAGGTGATGCATATGAAGCAACCTTATTGAACATAGGTAATGTCAACAAGAATCCTACCAATGGAGCAGTATCAACAACACCATCATAGTATAATTTATTAACTAATTGACAATTTTCTTTGAAAGATCCCTTCATGTTTCCACAAATGAATAATGCCAAGAAACCAGCAATTACAAATCCTCCAATAACTGAAAAATCTAGCCATATCTTCAAAACTACTGGAACGATAGGTAAAATCAATGCAATAGCAGGAGCGTTTTTACTACTATTATTCTGACGTGTCTGAGCAGCCCATGCATGAGATTTCTTTGAAAATTTCAAATATACTCCAGATAAAACTGTAGTAACAACTAACATAACGATCATTGCAAAGATTCCCCAATGTCTTGTATACCAACCAAGTGTAAAGTCAGGCATCTTATCTGTAGCAAGGAAAAATGCACGATACTGTGCAAAGTTAACAGGATTAATGTATATACCTGCTGCAACAGAACCCATGAATGAAAACATTGCGATAGATTTTGGAATTCCAAGTGAAAGCAATATAGGTAAAATAATAACACCAATTGCAATAACAGGGCCTGCACCAGTCATAGAAGTAAATATGACAGCAGTTACAGTATTAAGTAATGCAACAGTAAATATTGGACGATCACCGCCAAGTTCAACTGTCTTACGAATTAATGTTGAGGCAATACCGGTTTCCATCAGAACACGGCCGAACCATGCACCCCAACAAACATTTACAAGAGTAGATCCCCAACCTTCTGGTGCATCTTGAAAAATACCGTTTAAAATCTTAACTAAGGTTACAGTATAAATACCTCCAAACTGTAACGACTTGTTGTTCGCGATAAAATCAGCACTTACAATGTATCTTCCACCAATTGATAAAAGTGCCCAAATAACAGTAATAATCAAGAACCCAATCATCAAGTTATGACCTTTAATACAATATACCGCGAGGCCAACAAAAGATAATAACAATATTATACCAATTACGTATTCCATTCTATATTCCTCCTATAAATAATAATTTTATTTTTTCTCTTCCGCTAACTTACAGACTTCGGCCCATACAGCCTCATCCACTTGAACGCCCTCACTCATACTCTTTTCACGAGTTACTATGGTGCGTTCTCCAGGACATGAAACATGTCCGCCTTCTTTTTCTGGTTCAGTTGCATCAACAGCTGCCACTCTACCATTTAACATTTTTTGAATTTCTTCCTTCGTTCCAAAAAGATATGGGTCATATACTATAAATACTTGACAACATTCTCCACATGAGCCCTTACCGACTTTGTCTATCTGATCACCAGATAAACCATTTGCCATAAGTGCTGCTGCCATATCAAGGGCAATTGCCATCCCTGAACCTTTCCAATAACCCGTTGGTAAAATACGCATACTTTCTTCAATAGCGCCGGGATCATCAGTTAGTTTTCCTTCCTTGTCAAATCCGCCTGGATAAGGAAGTTTGTTACCTGCTAGTCTGTACATGCCAAGTTTGCCATAGGCATACTGACTCATTGCCATATCAAGTACTATAGGACCATCTTCACGAGGAATACCAATGCAAAATGGGTTATTACCAACTCCAGGTTCTTTACTTCCCCAAGCCGGCATGCAACTTTCAGTATTTATCCAGCTAATTGACATATACCCAGCGTTAACTGCCTGCCAAGCGTATGTACCACCGCGCATCCAATGAGTAGTGTTTTTCAAAGTAACACATCCAATTCCATGATCCTTTGCAAGTTCAATCGCACGATCCATGCAGAATTGTGCATTCATAATTCCAATGCCCAGATTACCATCATAGTTTTCCACAGCACCTTTGCCACCGACTTTATCGCAGCTAGCCTTCAGATTCACCCAGCCTTTGTCAACATAATCAACAAAACGGGGCACACGATTGAGTCCATGGCTTTCGACACCATCTGCGCTAGAAGACGCATGAATCGTGGCGCAAGATTCAGCCTGTTCTTCTGTCAATCCTGCATTTATCAGAGCTTTTTTTACAGTCGCCTTAACTGTCTCGTAGGAAACACGTATACTCATTTCTATTTTCTCCTTTTCTATGTTTTTAATCCTTGATATACCTTTGCGAAAATATTGTTGCCTATTCAACTTGCAACTGAATATGCATTTATCTTTGGCTTATTAATATATCAGTTGGTATATTGTTATAATAACATAGCCATTTTTTAAATACAATCGGTACTTTTTTACAAAAAGAATATTGTATTTTGTATATATTTCACAAAAATTTGTATTTTAGCAATTGATTTTTTGCTACTATTTGCCATTTTCGTATTACTTGTGCTAATATATCAGATATGTTATAATTTCACATTAAACAACGCATTTTTTTCAAAACTAATTGACGCTGTCTTTTAAAAGTGTTATATATAAAAAATATTATTTCTTTTTGAATATTTACGAATAGTATAAAATTAACATGTTAATTTTATACTATTCGTAAATATAATTTCCCTTACCATAAAAAAAGGGAGATACGCGCACCTATGAATGATGCGCAGAAATGGAGAACAAAATGCAAAATTATCAAAACATGTTCAATCTTACAGGACACGTAGCCTTGATAGCTGGTGGCACCGGCGGACTAGGTAGCGCTATCGCAGAATCATTTTTGCAAAACGGTGCTGATGTAGTCGTATGCGGTGGTCATCCTGAAGCAGCTTCTTCACTAGAAGCTATCGCTAAACAATATGGTCAAAATTTTCTTGCTATTCGCTGTAATATTTTGATACAATCAGATATTGATATTATGCTTGATCAAATCGAAACAACGTTTGGTCCAATTGATATCCTAGTAAATAGTGCTGGAATGAACAAACTACTACCGGCCGAAGATTACGATGAAGACAGCTTTGACAAAGTGATGGACTTGAATGTTAAAGGTACCCATCTAGTCACAAGATCTGTCGGCAAGCGCATGATGATTCCCCGAAAATATGGTCACATAATTAATATTTCCTCTGTAAAAGGTACTCTTGGTACCCAGCAAGATTACCTAGCCTACTGTACAAGCAAGGGAGCTATCAACATGTATACAAAACAAATTGCTTGTGAATGGGCTAAATACGGAATTACTGCAAACGCAATCGCGCCTACTTTCGTTCGTACGCCTATTAATTCTTTTCAGTTAGATGACCCTGATTTTTTTAGCAAGCTTGTTAACCGAATTCCCCTAGGTCGTATTGGTAGTGCAAAAGATATCGCCGCAACTGCAATATTTCTTGCAAGTGACGCATCCTCTTTCATTACTGGGCAGATTATTGCTGTAGATGGTGGATTGACTGCAATCCAATAAATGTTTGAGGAGGTATTTTCTTATGAATAATAACAATATTTCAAATAATGCCGGCATAGATGAATATCTTGCCGAGCTTGCCGTGGTGGACCCTAATGAACGACGCTCTGCTCTTTGCAGTATATTGACTCGTACTGGTTTAAATTATACAATCCAGAAGATTGAACCCACAGAGGAAAAACCGCAAGGTATCGAAAATTACTTGGTTGATATTGGCCCTACTGCAGATCCACACTTGCTTTTTTGCGCCCATTATGATGCATTTCCTGCCAGTTGTGGCGCAAATGATAATTCGGCTGCAGTCTGTATACTTATAGCATTGGCCAATGAATTGAAAAACCATAGCGAAATTTCAGCATCATTTGCTTTTTTTGACGGCGAGGAATCTAAGCATTTAGGTAGCAAGCTCTATGTTAAAGAATTGGATAAAAATAGTATTTCTGCCGTAATCAATCTGGATATCTGTGGATATGGTGATACAATTACGGTTTATAGTCATGGTAATATTGACAAATTGCCTATACGCAATTTTTGCAACAAAGCGCTTTTGCTACGAAATAATGCTCAATTAGTAAAATATTTACCCGAAAGTGATGATATCGCATTTAATGGCTCCCATTTACCCACTCTTAATGTGGCGATCATGCCTAAATGGGATGCGCGCACATTGAAATCTCTAGCTACCTACAATGATAACATTCTTGGTAAACCACCAGAATTCGAGATGATCTTAGGTCAAATGGAAGTGATTACAACTATGCATGGAAGCTTTCGTGACAAAATCAGTACTGTGCAACCTATCGCGATGCATCAAGTATATAATTACTTATTTGATTCTATCACCTCACCTCTACTCCCGAAAAAAATGTTCTACTTTTTCTAAAATATATCTAGGCTCAAAATATTAATAACCAAATCAATCTTGTTTTATACTTAATTGTTCAACATCATACAATTTTTTCAAATACAATTATTCTCAAATGATATCAAAACGAATAGGCGGTGATTGCTTGTATCACCGCCTTCCCTTTTTTATTTTTCTTTTTCTTCCATTGCATGTACCATTTCTACTATAAACTCATGTGTAGGCGCCGGTACCCCGCACTTCTTAGAGGCCTTTACCACAAATCCACTTATTGTATCAACCTCGGTTCTTCTTCCATCACGCAAGTCTGCATAGATAGATGTATAACCATTGGGATTATTCATAGAAACACTTTTTATATTCTTTAATATTTCCACTTCATCAAACGCTATTCCGAGACCTCGGGAAACTTCTACAGCTTCTTTAACCAAACGTTGCGTCATAAACCAAGCATGTGTATTTTGAGCAATATAGCCCATATTCACTTGCAGCACGCCCGTCAAAACGCTCAAAGAAACGTTCGTAAATAATTTACTCCAAATCAGTTCTTGTATATTATCATGAATAACCGCGACAAATCCACATAGATTAAATGTTGCTTTTAATTTTTCAAGATATTCATTGGTATCTTCAACTAACATACCAATATTTGTCTTACCTGAGCCACCGTGTTTTACATATCCTGGAGCTAATACTGCACCATTATCTTCCGTGGTTCCAATTATGATTCTATCCTTTGATACAAACTCTGAGATAATGTCCTCATGTCCACCGCCATTTTGGAGTGTCATGATGTATGTCTGTTCGCCAATCATTTCTTGGTTGCAACTAAGTGCTACCCTAGAGAATAGTGATTTCACAAACAGAATAACCAAATCAACCTCTCCAATTTCTACTGCAGAAGTCACAGCAATGGGATGATACGAAACATCAGTTCCATTCTCTTGAAGTATTACACCATCATGGTTGATTTTATCTACTACTGATTGATTTGTATCTAGCAAATACACTTCGTTATGCTGCGACAAGTGCCCGCCATAGATTGATCCCATGGCGCCTGCTCCTATAACCGCTATCTTCATCTTGATCTCCTCTTATTTAGAAAATTCCGCCAATCCTTCAATTGCATATGCTCTAATAGGGCAAGAATCTAAGCCCTTAATTGGAAGTGGTGAGTAAGACATAAAGAAAGTATCTGTAGTCAATTCCTCTAGATTCTTAAGCACTTCAAGGAATACCACATTAACTTCCATCAAAACATCATGGAATGCCTTAACATCCTCATTGTTACTTTCGATAGAAACGCCATCGCCAAATCCAACGCATTTCACTTTCTTTTCTTTAAACCATTCAGCAGTTTCGCGACAGATAAAAAGTCTCTTATCTTCAGCCGTGTTAGATGCTGGTGTAAATGGCGAAAGTTTAAGAGGTGAATCAATAATTACTATGTCACCCTCTTGAATTCTATCTCCACAAGCTTTTTCTAAATCTGCTGCTTTTATTTTATCATTTGCTTCCATATGAGTTATGTTTACATATATTGCTCTTCCCATAAATGTTGTAATAGGAAGTTCCTGAACATCTGACCAATTATCATTATGATGATATGGACATTCAACATGTGTTCCTAAATGACTTGTTAAATCCATTATAGTATGAAAATCAGGAATAGGACCACCTGTATTAAATCTTGTTAAACCACATCTTCTGCTTTCAGTCTTTGGATCTAAAACCTTTGTCAAATCAACTACTTTTAAATTACCCATTTGAAATGTACTCATTGCAATATCCTCCTTGAAATCTTTATTTAAAATTATTTTTGTATCTAATTGTATTGTACAGCATACCGGTATCCCGGTCAAGTGGTTTTTATTGACTTCATATAATTTTTAATATATGATATTATAATAAAAAGTTAATATTTTTGATTAGATTCTTCGCAAGTGAAAGGAAAGAACTTTATAATGATTTTAAAAAATTTAGTACAATTTCAAGTTTATGACTATTTAAAAGATAATATATTAAATGGCAAATTGCAAAATAATACCTTATATTCGGAAACTAAGCTCGCAGCTGAATTAGGAATTTCTAGAACCCCAATTCGAGAAGCTTTACACTGTCTTAGTCAAGATGGCTATATTAATATAATACCCAGCAAAGGATTTATTATTCGCCAGTTAAACGAAAACGATATGCATGAAACTATCCAAATCCGATGTGCAATTGAAGGTTTTTGTACTCATATTATTGCCGCAGAAGTAGATAGCGAAAAAGGCCAAAATTTAATCAATAATCTTACTAATTTATTGGATCTTCAAGAAAGCTCATTAAAGCCCAATATTTCTTTAAAAGATTTTATGGAATATGATCATGAGTTCCACTTAGCCTTAGTAAATTATGTAGATAACAAAGAATTCAGTCAAACATTTCAACGTTCGATGTATCAGATTCATTTAACCACAACAAGCGCGTTATCTTTTCCAAAACGAACTGAAGACACGCTGAATGAACACAAACGATTTTTCTCCTTTTTAAAGTCTGGTGATGGAGATTCCGCATACCACATACTAATCGATCATCTCATGATGCCATTGAATATGCATATTTTAAAGGATAATGTAGAGACTAAATTTTAAACATATCAATAAATCAAACCTGGTAAACTTGGAATTATATACTCCAAAATTTATCAGGTTTTTTACAACTCATCTTCATTTACAATTTGATTTTTTCGCTTGTCCGTAATATAAGAAAATCAGAATATTTTAATATAGTATTTTAACATAAATTAAGGTAAAATGAAGTAGTACATCAATTATTTTTTAAGGAAGGTTTTTATATGAACTCAAAAGTTTTTAAAACATTAGAATATTACAAAATTATCGATAAATTAGAGAGCTTTTCATCTTCCCCTATGGGTAAAGATATGTGTAGAAGCTTAGTTCCATCCACTGATATTAATGATATTAACGCTGCACTCGCTCAAACGAACGATGCTTTATCCAGAATTCTAACGCATAGTAGTATTTCCTTTTCGGGGATTTATGATATTCGTGGATCTATAAAACGGCTCGAAGTACAAAGTACATTAAACATTTCCGAATTACTCAAAATAAGTTCTCTTCTTGATGTAACAACTAGAATTAAGTCTTATGCAAAACATACAAGAAACGAATCAATGAATAGGAATTCTTCTGACGGTGACTACTATTTAGAAAATGCTGATGACAATATTTTTAAAGATTCACTGACTCCAATGTTCTTAGGCCTAGCACCACTTACGCCTCTTAATAACGAGATCAAAAGATGTATTGTTTCCGAAGAAGAGATTAGTGACGACGCTAGCAGTACACTAAAAGATATTCGTCGAAAAACAAGATTAACCAATGAAAAGATACGTTCAGAGCTGAATCGTCTCGTGAATTCGCAGACCATCCGGACTTATTTACAAGATTTTGTAATCACTACACGTTCTGGTAGATACTGTCTTCCCGTAAAAGCCGAGTACAAATCACAATTCCCAGGTATGGTGCACGACCAATCCTCAACCGGTGCAACAATCTTTATAGAACCAATGGCAGTTGTAAAACTCAATAATGATTTAAAAGAATTAGCGCTGAGTGAGCAAGCCGAGATTGAAATAATTCTTGGAAATCTAAGTCTTCTGGCTTCGCAATATTGTTTAGAACTATCAACCAATTTGTCAACACTTTCAACTTTGGATTTTATATTTGCCAAAGCAATGATTTCACGCCATTACAAATGCAGTCGTCCTATTATGAATGAGCAAGGCTATATCAATATTAAAAAAGGCCGCCATCCCTTGATTGAGCCACATCAGGTAGTTCCTATTGATATCTATCTAGGAAAAGATTTCAATCTGCTTATCATTACCGGCCCAAATACAGGCGGTAAGACGGTTTCTCTAAAAACGGTTGGACTGCTTACTCTTATGGGACAGGCCGGGCTTAATATACCGGCGTTTGATAATTCAGAGTTAACTGTTTTCAACCAAGTATTTGCTGACATTGGTGATGAGCAAAGTATTGAGCAAAGTTTAAGTACCTTCTCATCACATATGACTAACACCATTCGGATTTTAGAAAATGCGGATAGCAAAAGTTTGATTTTGTTTGATGAAATAGGTGCTGGCACTGATCCAACCGAAGGAGCTGCACTTGCAATCTCTATTTTGACCGATTTACACAAACGGGGAATTCGAACCATGGCAACCACTCATTACAGCGAATTAAAAGTTTTTGCGCTCTCTACACCTGGCGTTGAAAATGCTTGTTGTGAATTCGATGTAGAATCACTAAGACCCACTTATCGGTTGCTAATTGGCATTCCAGGTAAAAGTAATGCATTTGCAATCTCTAGCAAATTAGGGCTTCCTAAATATATTATAGACGATGCAACTTCAAGAATTGGTGTTCAAGATATCCAATTTGAAGATTTGATTACTGATTTGGAAAACAATCGTATTCAGATTGAAAATGAACGCAGTGAAATCAGCCGCTATAAGAATGAAATTGAAGTTCTTAAGAAAGAACTTGAAGTTAAATCTGAACAGTTAGAGGCTAAAAAAGATAAAATTATTAGACGAGCAAATGAAGAGGCAGTTGAGATTTTACGTGAAGCCAAAGAATATGCAGACAATACAGTTAGAACGATGAACAAACACGGTATTTCAATGAAAGAATTAGAACAAGAACGCTCTACTCTTCGTAAAAAAATGGGCGACACCGAAGGAAAGTTAGCTTTGAAGGTGAAAAACAATATACCTAAAAAGCAGAACAAGCCATCAGAATTTACTTTAGGTGTTAAAGTCAAAGTGTTAAGCATGAACCTACTGGGTACTGTAAGCTCAAAGCCAAATGCAAAAGGCGATTTATTTGTACAAATGGGTATTTTAAGATCACAAGTAAATATATCTAATCTTGAAATAATTCAAGAGGATGCATATGGTTCGAAATTAACCAAATTTACAGGCTCCGGAAAAATCAAGATGTCAAAATCATCGACTATATCATCAGAAATCAATCTACTTGGACTAACTGTTGATGATGCGATTGCTAAGTTAGACAAATATTTGGACGATGCTTATTTAACGTTACCGCAAGTACGTGTGGTACACGGAAAAGGTACTGGTGCACTTAGAGCCGGAATCACCAACTATTTAAAAAGTGTTTCCTATGTCAAATCCTTTAGACTAGGTGAAATTGGAGAAGGTGACACAGGTGTTACTATTGTAGAATTTAAGTAACTATTCAGAAGGCAGTATTTTGCGAGCCGTGTAATTGTTCAGATACAAAACAGTTACGAATTTAAATAATAATAGATTGGATGGGAAAAATTATGGCAACAAAGCAACGAATATTAATTGTAGACGACGACAACAATATTGCAGAACTAGTATCCCTTTATTTAACAAAAGAGTGTTTTGAAACGAGCATTGTAAATGATGGTGAAAGTGCTATTTCTGCAGCAATATCATTTAAACCGAACCTTATCCTTCTAGACCTTATGCTTCCAGGCATGGATGGTTATCAAGTTTGCCGTGAAATCAGAAAAAGTCACAACATTCCCATTATTATGCTCTCTGCAAAGGGAGAAACATTTGACAAAGTTCTAGGGCTAGAGCTTGGTGCCGACGATTATGTAATTAAGCCTTTTGATTCAAAAGAGCTAGTGGCAAGAGTAAAAGCAGTACTTCGCAGATATCACCTTCCACAATCAGTAAGTGGAATTTCAGACAATACGAAAAGTGCAGAATATCCTGACCTTTCAATTAACCTAGGCAATTATTCTGTGATTTACAATGGCGCATCCATTGAAATGCCTCCAAAAGAACTAGAATTATTATATTTTCTTGCATCTTCTCCTAATCAAGTCTTTACAAGGGAGCAACTTCTTGATCATATATGGGGATACGAATATCTAGGAGATACACGAACTGTCGATGTCCACATAAAACGACTACGGGAAAAAATCAAAGACCACCAAAACTGGAGCATAACAACCGTATGGGGAATTGGATATAAATTTGAGGTGAAAAAATAATGAAGTCTAATCTTCTGTCAAAATTTGTAATTATATATTTTATTGTCATAATTATTGGTTTTGGCAGTATGTCAACTATTTCTTATGGTATTAACAATAGAAATTTGACCGAAAACACCGTCGATTCTATGTCCAAAGAAGCGTTTGATATTGCTAAGCGGTATACTGACAGTGATTTTACAATTGAAACCCTAAAATCTATTAAAGTTACACTTTCTACAGTTTCAACCTTTAGTGATACAAGAATCATGTTTATTAATCCCGATGGGAATATTATTTTCGACACAGGCTCTAATATCAATTCAGAAAATACATACCTTCTCAAAGATTTCGACTCGACGCTTACCGGAAGCAAATACTACCAAACTGGCTCATTTTTTGGTTTTTTCAATGATACGACGATTAGCGTAATGGCTCCAATAACCATCACCAACTCTTTTACAATGAAAGGCTACGTTGCAATTCACATCCCAGTTTCTGAAATAACTGATACTGTTGATACCACTTTTAACTCAAATTATGTTACATTTACTATTATGCTAGCTTTATCTTCACTGTTCATTATTCTATACTTTATTCAAGTTCATAAGCCTCTTAAGGAAATTATAAAAGGCGCTAATCAATATAGCAAAGGTAACTTAAACTATAAAATCAAATCTTTGAATCATGATGAAATCGGGCGTCTTGGAGTATCGCTAAATTATATGGCATCCGAATTAAATGAAATGGATAAATTTCAACAAAAGTTTCTTTCAAATATTTCTCATGATTTCAGATCTCCTCTTACTTCAATTAAAGGTTATCTTGAAGCAATTCAAGATGGGACAATTCCACCTGAAATGATTAATAAATATATCAACATTGTATTATTTGAAACTGAACGATTAACAAAGCTCACAAGCAATATTTTAACATTAAATGAGCTCGACCCTAAAAGTATAAGATTAAATATTTCTGCCTTTGATATAAATAGCATTGTAAAGCATATCATTGAGACTTTTGAAGGTATCTGCAAAGATAAAAAAATATCTTTTAAACTTACTTTTTCTTCCAAATCTCTTAATGTGGTTGCTGACATTGAAAAAATTCAGCAAGTTGTATATAACTTGATTGATAATGCGGTGAAGTTTAGTCCATCCAATTCAACTATTCGTATAACAACGACCGTAAAAGGGGAAAAAGCATTCGTTTCTATAAAAGATAATGGTTGTGGTATCCCCAAAAATAATATGGATAAAATATGGAATCGTTTTTATAAATCAGATATTTCTAGAGGTAAAGATAAAAAAGGCTCTGGCCTTGGATTATCCATAGTCAAAGAAATCATGCTATCACATAGTGAAAATATTGATGTCATCAGCACTGAAGGGGTTGGGACTGAATTCATATTTACACTACCCAAGTTGAAGATTTGAAACAAGCTATTAATACGGTCGAAAAAGCTTATGTATGTCCTCATGTTCGCTCATTGCCTCTACAGCCTTACGATATTGTCTGCATTCGGTTCGACACTAAAGTGTCAACCGCCTGCAGACAATATCGCAAGGCAGTAACGGCAACATGCGGACATTTGAGGACATACATAAGCTTTTTCTCGGTTCCGTCTTAGATCAGCATATTTCTTCATGCGCGAAAAGAAAAAGCGTCGTCAAACGACTGCACGGCAGTATCGCAAGGTTGTAACGGCATATACGGATATCAGAGGACATACATAAGCTTTTTCTCGGTTCCGTCTTAGATCAGCATATTTCTTCATGCGCGAAAAGCAAAAGCGTCGTCAAACGACTGCACGGCAATATCGCGAGGCAGTAATGGCAACATGCGGATATTTGAGGACATACATAAGCTTTTTCCCGGTTCCGTCTTAGATCAGTATATTTCTTCATGCGCGAAAAGCAAAAGCGTCGCCAGACGCGTGAACAACAATATCGCAAGGCAGTAATTGCTACATATGGACATTTGATGGCATACATAAGTTTTTTCTCGGCCCATCTTAGATCAGTATATTTCTTCATGCGCGAAAAACAAAAGCGTCGCCAGACGACTGCACGACAATATCGCGAGGCAGTAATGGCAACATGCGGATATTTGAGGACATACATAAGCTTTTTCTCAGTTCCGTCTTAGATCAGTATATTTCTTCATGCGCGAAAAGCAAAAGCGTCGTCAAACGCGTGAACAGCATTATCGCAAGTCCAACGACTGCGGATTACATCCGTTATATTTAAAGCTCCCATCCCCTCCGGGTGCACTACGACGCTAATGTAAAGTTGCAGCCAAGCGAAATATCAAATATCGGCCTCTTGCGCCAGAAAAAACTCATATATCACCTCAATTGTCCGCCTCTTACCGTTACAGACTTATAGGATTGTGTGCAGGCGGTTGACACCGCAGGTGTCGAACCGAATTGCATACAATCCTATAAGTCTGTAGAGGTAATGCGCGAACAAGAGGTAATATATGAATTTTTTCGTCCGTCTATACCAACTCATTTTATTTCCCTTACCGCCACTCGTAATTCCTAAGATGGCCTTCGAGGTTCATTTGATCAAAATTATTTTGTCTAAGTGCTTCATAAAGCACGATTGCAACTGAATTAGAAAGATTTAGTGAGCGAATATCTCCTATCATTGGAATTCTGATGGATGTATCTTGATGATCCACTAAGATATTCTCTGGTATTCCGGCGCTTTCCTTACCAAACATAATATAGCAATTAGGCTCATAGTGAACCTCTGCATATGTTTGTGGTGCCTTTGTTGTTGCCATATATATCTTAGCCTCTGGATTCTTCAAAATGAAATCCTCATAATTATCATATATTGTCACATCAAGCTTATCCCAGTAGTCTAATCCTGCTCTTTTCAACATCTTCTCATTTATATTAAAACCTAATGGCTCAATCAAATGAAGTCTTGCTCCAGCTGCAACGCAAGTACGTCCAATATTGCCGGTGTTAGCTGGCATCTCCGGTTCATGTAAAACTATATTTATCATATTACTCCCATCTTCTACAGAAACTACGATTCACCCTTAACAGCAATATCAAGCTCCATTATCACTTTGTTTTCATAGCTGAAAGGAATACAAATATTTTTAGCATATGAAGTGGTGAATGAAAGATTGCCTCGACAAATTGTTGGTGGAGTAATATCAATTCCGATTCCTTTTGTTGAAAGAATGGTTGCTGTATTTCCCATAATCATATTACCTAATTCACTAATCGCACTAATTGATAAATCATTCAGTTCCGTCACTGGCATACCCATCATCATCTTAGATGCAACATCACATGCATTTGAAATTGTTAATGCGATAATTATCTGACCTCTCATCTCACCTGTCACACCTATCATTATCAAAATTGAATCGTCAGCAAATTCAGTGTTTTTAATATAGGGTTTTTCCACTTTTAACGCGATTTGACACATATCTTTTAAAATGCCTACTGTCGCAATTAAAAATGGATTTATAAATTCAACATTTATATCCGTCATTTTTACCTCCTTAGTGATTTTCCAGTCTTTCTACAAATCTTCGAATTCTCTCTAGCCCTGTTTTTAAATTTTCCAAAGAATATGCATACGATATTCTAAGAAATCCTTCTCCACAATCGCCAAATGCCGTTCCTGGAACAACCGCTAATTTTTCATCCTGTAAAAGTTTTGTTGCAAATACTTCCGAAGTCATACCAAACTTTTTAATAGATGGAAACACATAGAATGCACCATGTGGCTCAAAGCATTCAATCCCCATCTCTTTGAAAGCATTCAGCAGATATCTTCTTCTCTGGTTATAAGCTTCAACCATTTTATTAACATCCTCATCGCAGTTTTTTAGTGCCTCTATAGCTGCAAACTGGCTATTAGTTGGTGCACACATAATTGCAAACTGATGAATTTTTGTCATTTGATTTATTATCTCGGCAGGTCCAACAGCGTATCCTAAACGCCATCCAGTCATCGCAAATGCTTTTGAAAAGCCATTAATGACTATTGTTCTTTCTTTCATTCCAGGAAAGCTTCCTATTGATGTATGTTTCCCTTTGTATGTAAGTTCAGAATATATTTCATCTGAAATCACAAACAAATCATGTTCAATTATAATCGGAACTAATTCTGCTAGTTCCTCCTTATCCATAGTTGCACCAGTTGGATTATTTGGAAATGGAAGTATCAAGATTTTAGTTTTCTCAGTAATACTCTCGATAAGTTCTTCCTTCGTTAGCTTAAAATTATTTTCAGCTTTCAAATTGATTATAACTGGTACTGCATCCGCTAATACCGCACATGGAAGATAAGAAACATAGCTAGGCTGTGGAATCAGCACTTCATCACCAGGATCAACCATAGCTCTTAAGGCAGCATCAATTGCCTCGCTACCGCCAACAGTTACTAACGTTTCTTCAAGTGGATCATAATGCAAATCGTATTTTCTATCTAAATAATTACATATTTCAACTCTTAATTCCTTAAGGCCAGAATTAGATGTATAGAATGTACGCCCCTTTTCAAGTGAATAAATGCCTTCTTCTCTGACATTCCAAGGTGTATCAAAATCAGGCTCACCTACTCCAAGGGAAATCGCATCACTCATCTCGCTAACGATATCAAAAAACTTTCTGATTCCAGAAGGTTCAATTGCTGCTACTTTCTTTGATATTGGGTTTCTCATGGCGTTACCAAAATCCTTTCGTCTTTGTTAGGTGCCTCAAGAACAGTTCCATGGTCTTTGTACTTTTTGAGTACAAAATGTGTAGATGTACTAAGCACTGATTCCAAAGGTGATAGTTTTCCAGATACAAATTGGGCGACAGACTTCATCGTCTTCCCTTCTATAATTACTGTGAAGTCGAATCCGCCTGACATAAGATAAACAGCGGTGATTTCATCGTAATTATAAATTCGTTCTGCAATACTATCAAATCCCAAACCCCTTTGAGGCGTAACTTTCACCTCAATAAGCGCTGTTACTTTTTCTTCACTTGTTTTATCCCAATTAATCAAGGTATGGTAACCACATATAATATGTTCGCTCTCCATATCAGCCATCGCATTCGCGACTTCAGCTTCAGTAGTACCAAGCATTACTGCCATATCTTTTAAGTCAATTCGGCTGTTTTTTTCTAGCATATTAAGAATTTTTTCTCTCACGATAACTCCTATCCGCTGCTTTGGCAGCACTTAAATGTGATATATTTCATCCTGCTTAGGTGTATCTAAAAACCTTTTCTCACCATTATTATATATTATCTTATCATTTGTATCTGTTGTCCTGCCAATGATTGTTGCGCTTATGCCATTTTCTTTTAATGTTTTTACTATATCATATCCATTTTCATATGTCATTAATAAACATCCTGATGAATCAATTTCGTATGGATTTTTATCAAATAATTCGCAAATTTCTATTATCTCCTGTTTTACTTTGATTTTTCTAAAATCAATCTCGATCCCTACCTTACCTGCTTCTGCCATATCCCACAAAGCCGCAAAAATTCCGCCTTCTGATACGTCGTGCATTGCAGTGATAGCGTTTTCCATAGCTATCTTGGATTCTTTAACAACAGACATTTCACTTATATCGCCAATTGCTCGATCCAGGAATTCTGCTGTATAGATTTTAAGGATTTCTTCTCTCTTTAACTCAGATATAATTCTTGTGCCTTCTATGCCAATCCATTTTGTCATAATTATATCTTGATTCGGTTTTACATTTTTGGAAGAGATAGAGATATTCTTTTCAGCATACCCTACTCCTGTTATACTTACAACTGGTCTTGTAACTGCATCTGATGCTTCAGTATGTCCTCCAATGATTTGCACGTTTAAATTACTGCATTGTTCTTGGATTCCATATATGACTGATTTTAAATTTTGTTCTTCAAAATCATTAGGCATTATTACATTACACATCACCGCGACGCTCTCTGCACCACATGCCGAAAGATTATTAACAACGCGGTAAATTCCATACTTATTATCACTTGTAGCAAGGGCTATATTGTGTTTTTCTTTACCTTCAATTATGCCACAATCCATCCCTATTCCTGGTCCACTAATCACTTCTTTTTTACCGTGTTTAATAAGTTTTAAAACTGACCTTTTTAATATAGAATTGGAAATTTTACCTGAATTCATAACAAATCTCCTTGCTATACCGATTCGTAAATCGGCACAACTGCATTTTTCTGTATATTTAATTCCACTTATAAATGTGCTTTTATTAAATATAAATTATCATATGAACGCAGATAGTATAGCTGGAACAACCATTGCCAACACTAAAATAATGATGATTACACTAGAAAAAATTTTCTTTACTTTTCTGTTTGAAAAATTAAACATCTTTACACTCTCCTTGTTTTTAAAATTGATAAATATTAGCAAATTAAATTATATCACAATTCCTTTTGATACCCTACTATTTTTTAAAATTAATGACAAACATTTATTAAAATCGGTGGTAGGATTTGAATCAAGATATTATTTTCCCATATTCAGAAATTATATTATCAATCATCCTTGATGCCTGACTTTTTGTGAGGCTTTTCACTTCAGCTTGCATTGCGATACTATGATGGATTACAAGTTTCGTCAAATATGAATTCTGTGCAGGCGTGATTGTAGAATCACGTTTTGCAGAAAAGTTAAGTTTGGCAGTCTCTAAAAATCCTTTATCCTTACGGTTTAGTTCATAGAGCTTCTCATAAACTTTCATTGCGCTTATAGCATCGTCCATAGCCCTATGGCTATTTTGGGGGTCTATACTAAAATAACTGCAAAGATACTCTAGTCCTTTGTGTTCAAGATGTGGTAGCATTCTTCTTGCCATTTTCAAAGTATCAATTCCTTCTTTTTCAAAAGTTAATTTATTATTAACTGCGGCCTTTTTCAAAAAGCTAAAATCGAATATTATATTATGCCCAAGAATTGGCATATCTTCCGTATATTTAACAAAATCTTCAATAATATCTTCAATTAATGGTTGATTCTCCAACATCTTTGAATCAATTCCTGTAAGCTTGTTTATCTTAAAATTAATCGGAATCTGAGGATTGACTAATGTTGAATATGTTGAAACTATTGTTCCATTTATAACTTTTGCCGCACCGATTTCAATTATTCTATCAGTTGAAGGATTTAATCCTGTCGTCTCCAAATCAAGTGCTATATATGAATTTATCATTTATTTTCCCTCGCCTTGCACAGTTCATTTAAAAAACAGATCTCACACTTTGGAGATCTTGCCGTACAGATTTCTCTTCCGAATCTTATTATTTGAATATTATATAGTATCCAGTGTTCTCTAGGAATCGCTTTCATCAAATCGAATTCGATTTTAACTGGTTCTTTCTCTTTTGTAAACTCTAATTTATAAGAAATACGTTTTACATGTGTATCTACAACAATACTTGGAATATGATAAATATTGCCTCGTATTACATTTGCTGTTTTTCGTCCAACACCTGGTAAAGCTGTTAATTCCTCCAAAGCCATTGGAATCTTCCCATTATACTTATCCAATATAATTTTTGCACTCGCAATTATGTTTTTGGCTTTGTTATGATAAAACCCTGTAGACTTAATTGCAAGCTCCATTTCTTCTAAATCAGCTTGTGCGAACGCCTCTACCGTTGAATATTTTCTAAACAAATCTCTTGTAACAATATTAACTCTCTCATCCGTGCATTGTGCACTTAGTATCGTTGCAAACAATAGCTGCCAGGGAGCCTCATAATCAAGGCTGCAAAAAAGTTTTGTTGTATAGTTTTTATCAAACAAATCAAGAATTGTTTTGGTTCGTTTCGTTGCCATCTCAAGCTCCCTTCTGGACATCAAATTTGATTATATGAATACTCAAGTTCCAATAATCGATACCTTAGCTTCATAATTAAGTGGACTTCTGTCTTCATAATCAAATAACAGAAACATATTCTTAGAATGTGATGTCTCATCAATTCTCCCACCATTCTTCTTGTACTTTTGAATATTGATATTACATACTTTTTCAATATCAATAGAAAATGGTTCAATATGAGAATTCTTATTCGTCGCGTACGTAATGTAAAGATCTCTAAACAAAGCTTTATTCTCGCTTATATCAATCGCAAATAATGGTCTTGTCTTAAGGTTTTCCCTCAGATACAAGTCAAATACCATTACCTGTTCAAATACATTGATTTCTTTGCCTACCCTTTTCTTAATAAATTCTAAAAGAATATTATATCTAGTAATTCTTGTATGTTTTATATCAAAAAGATTATTATCTTCATAATAATCCGCAAGCACCTCATACATTTCAAAAGGTGTATTAAACTTTGTTTCTAAAAGCTCCATAGTATGCCTGTACTGACCACTATTATAATATAATTCTACTACTTCTTCAACATTCTTCATTCTAAGGACATCTACGTAACTTATCCAATTTGTGAACAGCACTTCGTAAGGCGATTTCTCAGTATATACAATGCCGTATTCTTTCACTTTTCTATGCATCTTTGATCCCTTAAGGAGCTTTAAGAACCCTAATTGTAGTTTCTCTGGTCTTAACTTGTATACATCATTAAATGAGTGGCCAAATGAATCATAATTTTCATAGGGAAGACCCGCTATCAGATCCAGATGTTGATGAATATTCTCGCCTTTATTGATTTTCTCAACAAGTCCAGAAAGTTTATCGAAATCCATAACTCTGTCAATTTCATGAATGGTTTCCAAATTAGTTGACTGAACCCCTATTTCTAACTGAACAAGACCCGGACGCATTGTTTTCATGATTTCTATTTCTTGGTCTCTTAACAAGTCAGCTGCTATTTCAAAATGAAAATTAGTAATTCCATTGTCATTATCTCTTATAAATGTAAGAAGAGCTTCCGTTCTTTCATGGTTACAGTTAAATGTTCGATCAACAAATTTAACTTGTGACACCTTATTTTTCAGAAAATAATGAAGTTCTTCTTTTACTTTAGATATGCTTCTAAATCTAACTGACTTTTCAACGGAAGACAAGCAGTAGCTGCAACCAAACGGACATCCTCTACTACTTTCATAATAAATTATTTTATTTTCAAATTCCGAAATGTCATCATATATAAACTTTAGGTTATCCATATCAAGAAGTGGTCTCGGTTCAGTTGTTATGACTAAAGACTCTTTATTATGATAAGAAATTCCTTTAATAAGTTTAAAATCATTCTCAATCCCACTTTTTGCGTATTGTGTCATGACTTCTGAAAAAGTTTCTTCCCCTTCTCCTATCATAACACCTTTAATATAAGGATGCATCTTAAGTACAGACTCACTATCATAAGTAACTTCAGGCCCACCAAGCCAGATCTCTATATTAGGCAGTATCTTTTTTAATTCCAAGGACACTTCATACACAATATCGATATTCCAGATATAACAAGAAAAAGCCACAATATCGGGCTTTTTCTTATATATTTCCTTGCATATGAAATTAGTGTATTGATTAATTGTAAATTCTACAATACCTATATCCATTCCGCAATCCTCACTATATGCCTTAAGGCTGTATACTGCTAAGTTTGAATGAATATATTTTGAATTGATTGCTACTAATAATGTTCTCATTACACAACTTTACTTCCATTTTCCAAGTTTATTTAAAACAATACCATTTCAAAAATCTTCCCTAGTATGCTCAAATAACTTATATCTAATTCTGTCCATTTTTTTGATGATTTGCTCTTATTAAAAGTAATAAATCCCTTTGGCGCTTCTTTTGGTCCTACCATATATTGAATAGATGCATTTATCTTACTTATAAACATACTTTCATACGCTGAATCCGCTTTTCTTACCAAATAATTAATGTTATCAATAACCATAATATTATTATCATTAAAATTACTTATATAATTATCTTTATCAAAATACTCGCCATCCAAATCATGATCCATAAGATATCCCCAATAAGATTCACTTTTTCTATTCTCTCCACTAAAAACGCTTATATCTTCAAGTTCAAAGCAAGGTCCAACTTTTTCACACGCTTGTTTTATGGTCATATTTTTTGTATAGAGTAAATTCTCCATGATATCGTTAACAATATTAATCTTATTGTATTTACTAAAGTCTTTCTCAAAATGTATAATATCGTCAATTCCTTCTACATACTTACCATGTAGCTCTTTATCATATATAATATATCTGTTCTTTCCTTTTTCCTTCGCGACATATAAGCACTTATCCGCAATATTAAATAATGTCTCGTAATCTTTTGCATCTTTTGGATAACTTGCACACCCAATTGAACAAGATAGCATTAGAGAAGTAAGTCTCCCTTTATATGCCCACTCAACATTAGATCGAATCGTTCTTAAGATTCCTCTTAGTTCATTTTCAGAGCCTATATTTTCAAGTATAATTAGCATCTCGTCGCCACCGATACGTCCAACAACACCCTTATCATCCACAGCTTCTTTCAGAATCTCCGCCACTTTACTAAGAACATCATCACCAAACATATGTCCATATGTATCATTCACATATTTGAAATTATCTAAATCGATTATTGCAAATGTAACTGGATAATTAGGCTTGGAGTTAATAAGTTCCGTTGCATATTTCGTAATCGCTCTTTTATTAATTAAATCTGTTCCATTATCCTTAGATGACTCAATTGTCAAATTGATCTTATGCTTTTTAGTAACTGGATTAATCTTGGAAACTGTAGCTATTACATACTTTTCGCCAGTTGAACTAATAATGGTTTTACCTTTTAAAAGGCTCCACTCCATATTATCGTCCTCCGGGAACAGTTTGATTTTCATCTCATATTCAAATGTCTTATCTCCATTTGTAAAACTTTCACACAATTTTTCAAATAGAGGAACATCTTTATTATCTAAATCCTCATTCGAAATTTTATTTTTCTTCCAATCGCATAATGTTCCATTATATAAATTTATCTTTTGTTGGTTTGCCATCATAAATATTATAAATTTATCAGATTCAATATCATATGATAGCATGAAATATTCCATTAGGCTAAAATACTCCTCATACTCTTCACAAGTATTCTTAAGTACTTCTAATTCATCCATAATTATCGTAATATCTTCCATTTCAAATGAAATCAACTTTTGACCATTAATTATTTCTAACTTGGAATAAGATAAAAATATAACCATCCATCTATATTCAGCATCAAATCTTAACATTCTTAGCGTCACAAAATTATGTTCTTGCGCTTCTAGTTCAGTAATAGAATTCTCAAACTTATATAAATCATCTGGATGAATCACCCTAGTCAAAGAATACATTGCATTTTCCCCTACGAAACCATAAAATTCATCATCCGCATTTTGAATTTGGAAAAAGCCATCTATTACTGCCTTCCCACAGAAATATCTATTTTTAAAATCCACTCCCATAATTTCCTCCGAAATACCTATTGCTATAAATCAAAAAACACCAACCTAATATAATTAATATAAATTTATTTCTAGATTAATTAATTATACAATATCCTTATATATATAACAATAGTACTATAAAAAAGATATCATCATTACCTATTATAATAATAATACCTTACTCTATATTTCTTTCGTTTTTAAGTTGTCAAAATACAGGTTATACAAATCCGGTCGATACTGCTTGGTTCTCTCAATCGACTTTTCCAGTCTCCATGCATCCACTTTCCCATGATGCCCTGATAACAATATTTCTGGCACATTCATGCCTTCAAACATCTCCGGCCTTGTATACTGTGGATACTCGAGCAAATTATTATGAAAACTCTCAAATTCTGCGGAATCCTCATTATTAAGAACACCTGGTACCAATCTTGAAACCGCATCAATAACAACCATAGCTGCAAGTTCTCCACCTGTAAGTACATAATCTCCAATAGATACATAATCCGTTACAATTAGCTCTAATGCGCGTTCATCGATTCCTTCATAATGACCACATAATATAACCAAATCATCTTCCTTCGAAAACTCCCTAGCCATACTTTGTTTAAATGGATAACCCTGTGGAGTCATATATATCACTCTAGGTTTGTGTTTCATCTTTTCTGCCACATAATTGTAAGCTGCACATACAGGTGCAGCCTGCATAACCATCCCGGCACCGCCGCCATATGGATAATCATCTACCTTTAAATGCTTATTCGTAGAAAAATCCCTAATGTCAATCGCACTAACAGATAAGGTACCTTTTTCGATAGCCCTACCTGTTATGCTTGTATTTAATCCGTCAATAATCATCTGAGGAAACAATGTTAATACATGAAAATTCATGGAGCACTAATTCCTTTCTATTTGAGCATATCAGCAATTGTATTGAGCAAATATCCATAATAATCACTGCTAATATTAAGGCCATTACTAGTTGCACTTTCATTTAAATAGCCTGTACTATTCTGGAATTGAGTTCCCAACTCAAGGTAACTCACGCCTGATGTCGGAATCAGTTCCTTAAGCTTACTATTTAGTTGATCCAAATTGCCTTTTCTAATAAATACATTCGCTTTCGCCTCAAAAGATTGAGTTATCGGAAGTACTGATAAGATATAAATCTTAGCCGATGGTAATTTCCCTTTGATTTGAGCAATTAACGTTGCATAATTGGCCGCTATTGTATCTACACTTCTTACTCCATAATTTAGATCATTAACACCAAGCATTATAAATACTTTTTGTGGTGCGCTTGAAACTAACTGGTCTATATTGTTAAGTGCTTTATCTGTAGTCAGATTCGTATCTGCGACAACTTTATTCTTTCCTAAGAATCCATAATATTCAATACCACTAACAATAAAATCTCCTAAGAATACTGAATTATCATAGAATGACGAAGAGGTAAAATCTTCTTTTGCAAGAACCCTTGTCGTTGTATATATCTTATTGCCTGTTGCAGCTTGTGTTGTTGATTGCGTTACCGCTTTAGACTGCTCAGATTCCGATTGTGTAGATTGATCACTTGAATCTTTTGTTGTTTCAACAATCTCATTTGGATCTGTAACCTTCGCACTTTCATCTGAACCACTCTTACCGCAACCTTTAAATACGACCACCACTAAGAAAATTACTGCAATAATCCCTGCAACTGCAATAATATAATTCTTATATTTATTCCATAATCTCATTTTTTTATTGATTCTAATATCACTAATATTTTGTTCGGATTTATTTGATTGATTTTGTTTATTCATTTTATTAATAATCCTTTCACCAGTTTTTTTTCGTATTTGATACTATTTAATCTTTTTAAGTATCACTGCTGATGTTTTTCTAAGTCCAATTTCCAAATATCCATTTGGGATACTATATCCTAACTTCTCTGTACTATACCCGCCATCATAACTCAAAAAAATCTGCTCAACATCATCATTATATGTTAATCCCAATTCCCAAGCCGGAATCCTTACTTTTCTCTCATCATCACTGTTATTCACAACAATAATAATAACATCAACAGCATCAAACCGTCCATAACTAATTAAATTATTTTCTGCATATAATTGTTTATAGGAGCCGAATCTTAAAGCCTGGTTTTCTTTATGCAACTTGATAACCGCTGTATGAAACCCAATTAGTTCTTCGTCTTCGTTGCCCCAAGGGTAGGTTCTTCTATCATCAGGATCTGTCCATCCGCAAACGCCTGCCTCATCACCATAATATACTGTCGGTGCACCTGGCCAAGTCATCTGCATTACAACTGCTTCTTTAAATACAGCCTTATTAATATTATATTCAGCTGCTTTCGAACCTTTTGACTCTATACGCCCAGTCGTCTTATTCGTTCTTGTAAGAAATCTGGAATGGTCATGATTAGATAATTCATTCATAGCAATTGCAATTGACTGTCCACCTAGTCTAGCCATATTGTGATTCATAGCATCAAAAAATTTGTCTGCATTGCCAAGCATATCTTCTCGAAATTCATCGCTATGCTTCTGCATTCCAGTTAAGAACCATGTTACAGGCTCCATAAATGCATCATAGTTCATAATCGTATCCCATTGATCTCCCTGTAACCAGTCGTAGGAATCACCATAGTTTTCAGCCAAAATAAGTGCATTGGAATTGGCCTCCTTAATCACTTTTCGGAACTTCTTCCAAAAATTATGATTATATTCTTTACTATAACCCAAATCTGCCGCAACATCAAGCCTCCAACCATCTACGTTAAATGGAGGCGACACCCATTTTTTACCAATATTCAAAATATATTCTTCTAACTTTGGAGAAGACTCATAATTTAATTTTGGTAGTGTACAATTTCCCCACCATCCATCATATGATATATTTTCAGGCCATTGGTTATCATAAAACTTAAAGAATGTATGGTATGGACTTTGTTCCTCTATTGAAGCTCCAGCCTGATATTTATCAATACCATTACTATAAATATGTTCCCTATCAAGCCATTTGTTAAATGAGCCGCAGTGATTAAATACACCGTCAATAATCACTTTCATTCCACGACGATGAATTTCTTCTATAAGTTTAACGAACATTGCATTACTTGCTTCAAGATTTTTCTTATTTGTAACTCGATTAATATACATTGAGGCACAAGTATTATCCTGCTCACATGCCCCAAGCACTTCACCCTTTTCTTCTACAATTATGCCAAAATGCGGATCGATATAGTCATAATCTTGTATATCATATTTGTGGTTAGAGGGAGAAACAAATAAAGGATTGAAATATATCGCTTCGACCCCAAGTTTTTGCAGATAATCAAGTTTATTCATAACGCCTTGCAAATCTCCACCATAGAACTCTCTAATTCCAACCTGTTCCGGGTATTTGTTCCAGTCGCTTACTGCATTTACTTGCTTATCCATATATGAATATTCACCATCACGCACATCATTAGAGGTATCACCATTACAAAACCTGTCTACAAAAATCTGATACATAACAATACCTTTAGCCCAATCAGGTGTTTTAAACCCAGGGATAATCTGAAAGTTAAAAGATGCATTCAAATCCTTGGCTACCCCAATTTGATTGTAGTAGCATCTGACTTTTCCGGCTCTTACTTCAAAATAATAATATATTTTATCACTTCCAGTATGGACGCTGGCTTCATAATAGTCAAATATCTCATCCGAATATGCACGTGTCATTTTAATTGAATTATCATTAACAACTATACTTGCTTCGTCTACATTATACTTTGCAGTTCTGAGTCTAATTGTAACCTTCTCATCTACTCCTGGCTCTGTAGGATTCCTGTAAACCGCTGTTGCATCACTAAATAATGCTCTTAAATTTAAAATAGGTCTAACATTAGACATATATAATAATTTCTTTTCTCTATCTGATATGTCATCAAATGACTTAACTACCTTCATGAATATCAACTCCTAAACATCGTAATATATTCATTCTATAACTAATTTTAATATAATTCAACCAAATTGTGCGCATAAGTGATGAGGAAGATGAAAAAAACAGAAAAACGAGGGAATCCAAATTTGCTTGGATTCCCTCGTTTTCTGTTTTTTTCACCTAACAAATACCGCGACAGCTTCCGAAAACTGTCTTTTTTGGAGAAGGTATTTCACTTATTATGGGGTGTAACAAAAAAATATATAATGTATTGGGGGGGGTTTTACAATATTAATTGTAACATTGAGCAACACAAAAGTGTTCACAAATATCACAAATATTCTTACTTAATTTTGTGCATTATGCAATATTTAAAATACAAAAATGTATACAATATGACATTTTCTTCTTATTTTACACGAATCAAATAACTCAAATAATTTTATACCTCAAATAATACCTCAAATTCAGCTCTTGTGATTTTTTCTTTATCTAATAGAAGTGCTGCACATCTGTGTAATACGTTAACGTTTTCTTTAACCATATTTTTCGCTTTCGTGTAACAGTTATCAATAATCGCTTTGACCTCAGAATCTATTTCACCTGCAATGTTTTCGCCATAAGGCCTTGCATGTCCAAGATCTCTGCCGAGGAACACTTCTCCGTCTCCACCACCATTATCATAATTAATAAGTCCTAATTTCTCTGAGAAACCATACTTCGTAACCATTGCTCTTGCCGTTGAAGTTGCAGTCATAATATCTTGTGAAGCGCCTGTAGTGATATCATCAAAAATAAGTTCTTCAGCAACTCTTCCGCCAAATCCAACAATAATATCCTGAAGCATCTTTCCTTTTGTATTAAACATCTCATCTTTTTCAGGAAGTGGCATTGTATAACCTGCCGCGCCCATTCCATTAGGAATAATAGAAATCGAATGAATAGGTCCTACATCTGGTAACAAATGAAATAATATTGCATGACCTGCTTCGTGGTATGCCGTAATCTTTTTTTCTTTATCTGAAATAATCTTACTTCTCTTTTCTGTACCTATTGCAACTTTGACAAATGAATATTCAATGTCTTCGTTAATAATATACTTTCTATCATGTTTCGCTGCACTTATAGCTGCTTCATTCAGAAGATTTTCCAAATCCGCGCCTGTAAATCCAGCAGTCGTTCTTGCAAGTGTTTCAAGATTAACGTTATCACCAAGTGGCTTCGAATTCGAATGTACTTGTAATATTTCCAATCGACCTTGCACATCAGGCTTTCCAACAAGAACTTTTCTATCAAACCGACCTGGTCGTAGTATTGCAGGATCTAAAATATCTACTCGATTCGTAGCTGCAATAACGATAATTCCTTCATTAATTCCAAATCCATCCATCTCTACAAGCATCTGGTTTAATGTCTGTTCTCTTTCATCATGACCACCGCCCATACCAGTTCCTCTTCTACGGGCAACCGCATCTATTTCGTCTATAAATACAATACAAGGTGCGTTTTTCTTAGCTTCTTCAAATAAATCTCTTACTCTTGAAGCACCAACTCCAACAAACATTTCAACGAAATCGGAACCTGAAATACTAAAAAATGGTACTCCAGCTTCTCCCGCTACTGCTTTCGCAAGTAATGTTTTACCTGTTCCTGGAGGGCCTGTAAGAATGATACCTTTCGGAATTCTAGCACCAAGTTCTGTATACTTTTTCGGATTTTTAAGAAAATCTACTACTTCCACGAGTTCTTCTTTTTCCTCTTGTAAACCAGCTACATCTGAGAATTTGACTTTCTTTGATAAATCATTAATCATCTTCGCTTTA
This sequence comes from [Clostridium] fimetarium, assembly GCF_900111235.1. Classification (GTDB taxonomy): domain Bacteria; phylum Bacillota; class Clostridia; order Lachnospirales; family Lachnospiraceae; genus Clostridium_N; species Clostridium_N fimetarium. The sequence continues at coordinate 78,204 of NZ_FOJI01000001.1, read as the reverse complement.
CTTTTTCCAAAATTCATCATCTTAGAATTACTACCACCAGCATTTTGTCGTGACATCATCAAGAAAATGAATATTACAGCTGCCAATCCAATTGCGCACGGTAAGACAATGGTAATCCAAATACTATCGCGCGTCACATCATTAATTTCATAAACAATTCCCTTATCCGCAAATAAGTTCTTTATCTCCTTAACATCCGGCACATACAAGACTTTTCTTGTGTATTCACCGGTTTTAAGTTCAATTGTAAGAACGCCTGTTGGGACTTCTTTATTCTGACCAATTGTTACTTTACTTATATTATCATTCTCAATATCTTGTGTCATCTCCTGGGGGGTATATTGCTCATTTTTCAAATTGGTATGTCTCACAGCAAAATATGCTGCAATAAAAAGGACAATAACGAGAAAATATATTCCCATTCCGCCTAGTTTATTCTTATTCATCTGTTACCTCCTAAATCTTTTTTAGTTATTAACTTACATATTTAATAAATATTATAAATGCACTACTCCAATATATGGTAGATTTCTATACTTCTGGTCATAATCAAGTCCATAACCAACTACGAATTTATCTGGAATCTGAAATCCATTATAATCAACTTGAATTCCAAACTCTCTTCTTTCTGGTTTATCTAACATCGTACATAATTTCAAGCTATTAGGCTTTCTATCTTTGAGCATTGGAATAAGAAAGCTAAGTGTTCTTCCTGAATCTATAATATCTTCAATTACAATAACATCTTTTCCCTCAATACTCTCATCTAGTTCTTTCTTAATATTAATGCTACCACTAGATACTGTTCCACTTCCATAACTTGAAACAGAAATAAAATCGAGTGTCACAGGAACTGTTATTCTTTTCGCTAACTCGCATGTAAAAAATATACTTCCTTTTAAAATGCAAATTAAATGAACACATTTCCCTTCATAATCTTTGCTTATTTTTGTACCTAATTCTAGAATTTTATTGTCTAATTCCTCTTCAGAAATCAAGACACTTATATCATGCTCTAGTTTCATTTTTGTTATCCTCCGCGCTTTAATATATCTTTACTTGTAAAAATTTCTTTGTCATATTTTCTATTTTATAACCTTCACTCATCCTAAATCCAACAATCCATAAAATGCAGTTACCATCGGCTAACAAAAGCACTCTGTCTCGGTAATCCCTAGGCACTTTAGAGTCAATAAAAAAGTCTTTTAGTTTCTTGTTACCACCGTTTTTATCGATTTGTATGTAATCTCCAGTTTGTCTTGTCCTAAATTGAAGAGTAAATTTTATTTTATCATAATCAAACACTTTCGTATAGTCATTTCCTATGATTTCTTTTAATTCATCTAATTTGCAGAACTCTGCTTCATGAAACCTCATAAAACTTTCTTCTTTCACATAATAACTATCTTGGATAAAAACAGTAGTTTTTTCTTCAATAACAATATCTTTAGATTCATTTTTATAAGTGTATTTTTCATGATTCGATTTATTTTGAATCATGATTTCGTTGTATCCACGTTTTGCGACAATTCCATAGGCTACATCAACTTGGCTTCCTACTTGCTTATTCTCTAATGCAAGGATTGATTCAATATGAATTTTGTATACATCTTTTAGTTTTCCAGCTAATTCATCTATTACTTTTCTAATTATATATTTCTTAATTATAATATCATTTTCAGAAAATAAGGAGATATTAATTGTATGTGTATTGTCCTCATTTATGTTATCACATTTACTTTTGGCAACTATTGCTTGACGATTAATATAGCTTTCGGCCTCACTTATCATTTGTGCCATTCCACAAATGTTTTCAACGCAATGTTGATTCACGTTCTCTTCAAGATAAGGAAATACAACATTTCTCAAACGATTTCTAGTGTAATCATTGTCAAGATTCGTACTATCTGTTCTAAACGGCTGCCCTTTCGTTTGAAGATAATGTTCTATTTCACATCTTCGAACACAAAGTAAAGGTCGGATAATATTATCTCTGACCGGTTGCATACCACAAACCCCTTTGATGCCGCTGCCCCTGAACACATTCATAAGAATAGTCTCCCCTTGGTCGTCCATATGATGTGCAACTGCAATTTTGCCTGCGCTTCCACCTACAGATTGTGAGAGTACTTCTTCAAATATTCTATACCTTGCTTTTCTGCCTGCTTCTTCTACTGAAATCTTGTCTTGCTCCGCCATCTTTTTCACATCTACAGCGAATGGCTTAAACTCAACTTCCAATTTTTCACATAACACTCTTACAAATTCTTGATCCATATCTGATTCATAACCACGTATGCAGTGATTAATATGTACAACAATGATAAAAAAATCAATATTTTCCTGCAATTCCTTTAAAATTCTCAAAAGGCACACAGAATCAGCACCACCAGATACCCCAACCACTATGGTGTCTTGTGATGCTATCATATTATTTTTTATCATAAATTGATGAATTCTGTCTAACATATTAACTCCTATTTGCCATACGGATGTAATTCGTATTTTTTTACTGTATTTAAAATCAAAATTATTATTTATATACTAATATACTTTCCTATATGTGTCAAACACACCTGCAACAATTACTGTCATATCATCTTTTGCGATCATAGAATTATACTCCAATGACTTTTGTAGTATTTCTTGTGCAATTAAATCTGGAACCTTCACATCTATTTCTGCGATTATTTCCACTAATTTCTGCTCTTTATCAATAAATGGCAGATTTTCCAAAACTCCGTCGCTTACCATAATTACATAATCCCCATCATATAATTTCTTGACCGCATTATCGAAGTCCACTTGTTCAAATACGCCAATTGGAAGTGTGGTAGATTTTATAATTTCAACCCATCCATCACGCTTTATAAATGTTGAAGCCGCCCCTAGCTTTATACAATTTAACACTCCAAGATATCTATCGATAACGCACATGTCTACCACAATAGGATTCCTTATTAATTCTCCATTTGAGAATACCGAATTAATTAATCCAATCGTAAGTCTTTCATCAAATCCGGCCTCAAGGCACTGTTCAACCAATTCAATCACTGTTTCACTTTCACAATATGCTCTTTTCCCAGCACCCATTCCATCTACAAGTGTAGCCACAACTCGTCCACATTCAAGCTGTGCCATTGAGAAGTTATCCCCAGATACGTTCATCTTATCCATATTTGACTTTGCATTCCCAAAAAGAACCTTAAATCTTGGTACTTCAATAAATATATATTCGCAGCATTCATCACTTACAATGCTTCTATTATTATCACTGGAGTAAAAATCAGTTTCAAAATACTTGTTTATCTCAATTGCTATATCCTTCGTAGTAACACATCCCCTTTTCGCTGTTTTAGCCTGAATTACTATTTCCTTCCTATTGAGTCCCCTTTCAAATACGTGAAGCCACTCTACTTTTACCCCCTTTGATAATAGCCCTCGAATTATATCATTTTCATGCCCTTTACTTAAGTATATAATTTTTGTACTTGACCCACAACATTCTTCCAATACATTTGCCATTACATATAGTTGCTCTGTAATTGCAGGTAATGCACTGCAATCGCTTTGCATATCTTCATAAGTTTCCCCTAACTTTCGAAATGTTCTAGCCGTTTCAGTAAGCCTTGTCATTGAGTACGCCAAATTATAGCGCTCTAATTCTGCTTTCATTTATTGCCCCCTTTAAAATCCTGGTAGTAATGCAACATTATAGATTGTTAGTCCCTATTATTTTGTCAAAGAAACGTTGCATTTTGTAAAAATTTTTCGACAATTAATTTCATATTGAAAATTAAAAAAGATGCCTAAAATATAGACACCTTACTATTATCAATTTAAATTTTTATCCTAACCAAGTTAATTGCTACTGGATGGTTTAAATACCAACTCATCTGGATATATCAGATTATACCTTTTCGCAACTTCTTCAACGTATTTCTTCGTTTTTATATATTTTTTGTATTCTTCAAGTGAAATACTTCTTGCTTCTTGTTCTTCAATTTTCTGCGACAATTCTTGTCCCTTAGCCACATACACGCTTTCCTTTTCAACCAATGTCTGTTTTCCATTCCAAATGACAATACTGAGCAAAAAAACAACAGCTATCGCAGAAAACATAGCAATCGCATTAGAGCGCTTTTGTCTTTTTATTCTTAATTCTCTGCTCCTCTTTGTCTCGTATTTTCTCATCTGATTGATTACCTACCTTTTTCAATCTTCGTTTCTCTTTTTTTTGAAACTTAGATTTATTTATTCTTATTGTAAATGATTTACATAATTTTTTCAATGGATTTATAACTATTTTCAAAGCTATTTTTATCGACATTCTCTTTAAAATTATAAGCAATTTCGATATATATTTTACTATGTAATAGCTAACCGTATATTGATACATTACACTTCCAAGACCAAACGCAATAAGTGCAAAGCTTCTTATTATCCCGTCATTTACCATGAATATGACATGAAACATTGCAAACCCGCATATCATCCAAAACAAGATATCTTCAACTGCAAGCCAAGCAACTTTTCTATGAATCATAACTCTTCTAAAAATCCTTAATCCATCGTAAACGATAGACAAAATCATTCCCCACATTACTGCAATTGCAAAGAATTTCCATTCCCATGTTATTAGCTCACTCATATGTTATCACTTGAACATTCGATTAATGAATGATTCACCCTTTTTAGTGTAGCTACTAATATCTGAATAATTGATTCCATCTAACTTCCCATCAATGTCAACTTCGCCCTTTTCAACAGATAATCGATTCACATGTAAATTGCTTCCTTTTATTGTTATCATCCCATAATCGGTTTCTAAAAGAATCGTGTTTAGATCAAATGAAATAACATCATTAACGCCGGTAATTTCAGCTTTCCTTCTGTTGTCTGTCATTATCTTATGAGACTTTGCAGTTTTTATTTTTTCGTCCATCAGATACCTCCCGCAATCGCAATAATTTGTCTTATTAAATATATTGTTATTAGTGAGAAAATATACTATAAACGTTTCCATTTCTATAAATATTTGTACATCTCTTTTGCTTCGTCTTTCTTGGTCGTATCTTTTATATCTGTAACTTCTACTTTTACTGATTTTGTGCCAAAAAGTACCTCAATCAAATCGCCCTCTTTGACGTCTGTTGATGCTTTTGCTACTTTATCATTTATCATTACTCGTCCAGCATCGCATGCATCATTTGCTACAGTTCTTCTTTTAATTAACCTTGATACTTTCAAATATTTATCTAATCTCATATATTATTTAATCTCCCATACTAATTATTTTTCTAATTAAAATATCCCAACACCATAAATTGCGTATTGGGATATTATCAACTAGTTAAAAGTCATTAATTATTAACTGTTTCCTTCAAAGATTTACCAGCTTTAAACTTTGGTGCCTTTGATGCAGGAATGTCAATTGCGTTTCCTGTCTGTGGATTCTTTCCAGTTCTTGCTGCTCTGTCAGATACTTCAAATGTACCAAATCCAACTAACTGAATCTTTTCACCCTTTTTTAGCTCTTCACTTACTACATCAATAAATGCCTTTAAAGCCATCTCACTATCTTTCTTTGTTAATTGAGTCTTCTCAGCAATTGCAGCCACTAATTCTGTTTTATTCATTCGAAATGATTCCTCCTCAAATATATTATTTGTAGGTACTACACCTAATAACTTTATTTATATACTCTTCAGTGGCTTTTGTCAAGGATTTTTCAGCATTCTCGCCCATTTCACTTGATAATTTAACCACCTCAAATATTAGATTTCCTACCAAGTTTTGGCTGTTATTTTTATCCGAATTATTTTCTTGCTGAATTTCATACTGACTTATTAATCGCTTTATATTTTTCACAGTAGATGTCGAATCGTTATCAGCCTTATATTCTTTAATAGCCTTTTTTTGAACTTTCTGTGCACGTATTATTGCCGGAAATGATTTTGGAATTTTCTTAAGTTCATGCAATGCGTCTCCACTATTTTGAAGTGATGCCTCAACCTTTTCTTTTTGCTTAATTGACTCCCAATTACGAAGTCCATCATTTGCATCCTTAGCTGGCTCACCCTCACCAAAAACATGCGGATGACGCCTTACTAATTTCTTAGCGAGCTCATTAATCACATCATCAAGAGTGAATTCTTGTTCTTCCCTTGCTATCTGTGCATGTAGCAAGACCTGTAACATTACATCTCCAAGTTCTTCTCTTAAATTTAAAACATCTTTATTTTCAACCGCTTCGATGACTTCATAACATTCCTCAATCAAACAACTGCGCATAGTTTCGTGTGTCTGCTCTCTGTCCCACGGACAGCCATCAGTATCACGTAACTTCTTAACAATTGCAAGTAAATCTTCCCATAGATAGTTTTCTTTAACATACTCCATATTTCTTGCTTTCGAGTTTTGCTGTAAAATCAATTTATCTACCAAATCGTCTGTAGAAATGTTGTTGCTCATCTGAGCTGTCCTCTTTTCGTACTAATTTATGCTTCCATCTGTCTTCCTAAAAATCCGGATGCTGACTGAGCTAGCTTTAACTCCATCTCGCCAAATTTAATTTTTGCATCTTTTGTCATAATTATTACGGCTCCAATGGCATCACCTTCGGAAATGATTGGGCTAACAATTTGTGACTTATATTCTTCTGTATCTTCGCTTGATATAACAATGAATTTTTTATCATCAGATGCAGCTAATATATTTTCTCTTCCATCAATTGCGCTCTCGAGACCTCTACTAATCGGTTTTGATAACAAATCCTTCTTTGGAGCTCCTGACACTGCTATTACTTGATCTCTATCTGTCACACACACGATATATCCTGTTGTTTGTGCTAATGAATCAGCATATTGTTTAGCAAATAAACCTAATTCTCCGATAGGAGAGTATTTCTTAAGTATTATCTCTCCTTCTCTATCTGTAAAGATTTCTAGCGGATCGCCTTCTCTAATTCTAAGTGTTCTTCTAATTTCCTTTGGAATGACCACGCGTCCGAGATCGTCAATCCTTCTAACGATTCCTGTTGCTTTCATAAAAATTCCTCCTGTATTTATTTATACGATTTTTGAATTTCCATTTACAAATATTGGTTGTTGAAATTCTCAATGTATAGATTTGTAGTTATTATCTGTAAATACTTGGGAAATATTCATCAATTTATCTGAAATAAAATTTTATAATTAATTCAACTTACTATTAAACATATACCTCATAAAATCAATTTTATATTACTAATATATTTTATATTTTATCAAAAATGTCAACTTCATCCTTCAACGCTACACTAATTTCTTGATTATTTCTAGCTTGATCATTAATAAGTTTCATGGCAAATACTAATTCACTAGATACACCAGCCGCATTAGTTATGCCCTTTGTACTCTCATCTATAGTATTAACGATCTCACCAATTCCCGTATTCATTTCACCCATTGTGATTTCAAGAGTTGATGCATTTTTTGAAAATTCCTCAAGTATTTTATAAATGCTAACTGAATCATTTCGATAATGTTCAGCGGTATCTACAAACATATCATAATCGTTTAGGACGCTTATGTCTACAAAATTTAACATTTTTTTTGCATCTTCTGCCAATTTTTGAACACTTTCGGTTACCAAGTGACTAATATTTTGTATGTTATTTGCTGAATTTCTACTGTTTTCTGCAAGACTTCTTATTTCATCTGCAACAACCGCAAACCCTCTACCTGCCTCGCCAGCTCTAGCCGCTTCAATTGAAGCATTCAATGCCAGAAGATTTGTTTGAGATGAAATATCTAATATTTCTTTTGTAAGCTCTTGAATCTTTATAACCGATTTGCTTTTTTCGATAGATTCATTTAGTACTTCTTTCATTCCTGATATCATTTTGTTCGTCTTATTTTTGCCATTTTCTGCATTTGTGCGATATTCCTCTGAACGATTCTGAATTTCACCAGAAAGATTTTGTCCATCGTTCACCTGTTTTGTTATATAAACAATTGAATCAAATACATTACTTACCCCAGTACTTAATTGTTCTACTGTAGCTGATATTTCTTCCATTCCCGCTGCAAGTTCCTCCATTGTTGAAGAAACCTCATTCACATTTTCTTCAGAAGTTATGACTTGAGATATCACTGTTTCCACTGAGCTTTCAAGATTTTCCGATTTAATTTGAATCTTTTGCATAATGCCTTGAAGTCTTTCCAGAAAAGTATTCATACCTACAACCAATCGCCCGACTTCATCTTTGGATTTAACAGAAATTCTTTTCGTTAAATCACCTTTACCATTATCAATTTCATCTATAATCATATTTAATTGTTGATTCGCTGATTTTATTGGTCTTACTACAGTTATTACCGTTACTACAATAATCACTATACCCATTATGATAAGTACAAAAAATAATATATTATTTAATGTTGTTGAAACTTGGTATTGCTGCGTTAACTGTTGTGAAGCAGAATCAACTTGTCCATAAATAAGAGAATATAACGCTTCGTATGATGCATCCAATTCATCAGTCATATTCTGCATGTTATCAGTTGTTCCAACTGATTGTGTTGTGGTTGTGTTTGTATTTGCTGCATCTGAAGTTGTTGTATTTGTATTTGCTGCATCTGAAGTTGTTGTATTTGCTGCATCTGTAGTTCCAGTCGCATTGGATGTATCTGTGGTACTAGTAGGCACCATTGCACCGGGTCCCGCTGCTGCCATTGCCTTAACATTTTCATAATATGCGTTGTATGCTGTTTCATAAGATTGTAATGCAGTTGACATCTCTGGCATATTAAATTTATCGACAATTTCTTTTAACTGTGTAAATTTATTCTCTAAAGCTTGCTCTTCTTCCGCACTATCGGTTGAAGAACTATTTACAAACTTCTGAACACGCTCTACGCTTCTAGCCGTATCCGCCAAAATGCTAACTGCATCCATACAATCAGTTGCTATAACCTGTGCCTTTGTGTTCATATTATTGATAGAACTTGACCCTAATACATTACTTAACAAGCCTGCCAATAATAAGATGGCTACTAATCCTAAGATTTTTATAGTGATACTTTTTTTCATCGAAATATTCTCCTTTGTTAATTTATTTACAATATAAACATTTATTGTGATGTCTTTATGGTAAATAAATGTAGCTAATGTGAACACTCAGATCGAATCCATTCAGCTACTTCATTCAAATCTGCTTTTTTCGCAAATAGCAAATCATCAACTTCGGAGGTATCCTTAATTAAATCAGGAACCATTACTGGCATCATTTTGGCCGCATATGCAGCTTTAATTCCATTAAATGAATCTTCTAATGCAATTGCGTTTTTGGGATTAACACCTATTACTTCACATGCTTTCAAATAAATCTCTGGTGATGGTTTCGCCTGGGTTACCATATCCCCGCATATAAACGCTTGAAAATATGATGTGACATTCTTAGCTTCCAGGTTCTTCATGGCACTTTCCCTACCAGTTGAAGTCGCAACTGCCATAGGGATGCCAAGTTGTTTCAAAGTCTCAAGCAATTCATAAAGGCCTGGCTTTGCATCTATTCCATGCACATTTACATATTCATAATATTCTTTTCTATAATCTCGAAGAAACTCCTGAAATGGGAATTCTTTTCCGTATTTACCCATAAAATATTCTTCTCTTCTAACTACGTCAAGTCCCATTGTATGATATATATCTTCTCCAAGGTCAGCATATCCCATGCGTTTCCCCACAATATTCCATGAATTCTGAACGATTCTTTCCGTGTCTATCATAAGCCCATCCATATCAAAGATAACTGCATCGATTTCCATATTTTAAGTCTCCTAACTTTTCAGCATTTTGCTGATTATATCACAATCTCATCAAAAAAAACAAATGCAAGTAATACATATTAATGTATTTACCTGCATTTGCTTTCTATTGTTCCCATAGTACACATTATTCCAAGTCTAACAATGCTTGATAGAAATTCCCATAATCAACCTTTTTATCTGAAATAAATTGAATTGCCGACCTTGGATGCTGATTCAAGCAACCCGTTAGCATGTAAGGAATATCGTAACCCCAAACCAATCCTTCTTCTTTTAACTTCATTATATCATTTTCAATAAATTCAATTACTGCTTGAAGTTTGTATTTCGGATTTTTTAGAAATCCCATAATTAATTCCATTGGACAATTTCCTGCTCCACGCCCAAGACTGCTCATCGTTGCATCTAGATAACTAACACCCATTCTGGCCACTTCTATTGTATTTGCAAATGCTAACTGCTGATTGTTATGCGCATGAATACCAATCTTTTTATTATATTTTTCAGCTACTTTCAAGTACTGATCTGCAAACTTTTCAATCTGTTCTGGGTACAATGAACCATAACTGTCTACAAGATAGATTACATCCGTCTTACTTTGTCCTAACAATTCAAGTGCAATATTAATATCACTTTCACTTGATGTTGATATTGCCATTACATTCACGCAAGTTTCATATCCCATCTGCGAACAGTAATTAACCATCTCAATAGCTGCCGGAATCGTATTAATATATGTTGCAACTCGAATTAAATCGATGACACTATCTTCTTTTTTTATAATATCTTTTTTAAAATCAGTTCTACCCACATCTGCCATTACAGAAATTTTTAAATCGGTATCATTGACTCCGACAATTTCACGAATGGAGGATTCATCACAAAACTTCCACTTCCCAAATTTATTAATATCAAATATATCTTTTGAAGATTTATATCCAAACTCCATATAATCTACGCCAGCATCTATATTAGTATGATATAGATGCTTAACAAATTCATCTTCAAAATAGAAGTTATTAACTAAGCCTCCATCGCGTACAGTACAATCCACTACTTTAATATCTGGTCTAAATGATATCTGATCACCTTTATTACTCACTATATTTTCCTCCTAATGCTTACTATAATATTAAATTCAACTGACTTTAACCTTACAAATAGCTCCAAGCTTTTGTTTTAAGCTTTTGCTTCAAGCTTTACTTTATTGCTTTAAAGTTTTACACTTTGACGTGTTGAAGTCTTAATATATTTATTATAGCAGAAAAATTATGAATAGCAAGGTGTTTTTGGTTATTTTTAAATTTTATAATTGATACCTATAATTTAATCTTTAAGCACTTGAGACATTTTATTAAGAAGTTCCTTCAGTGCATTCATATATTCTTGTGCGTCTTTACATTTTTTCTTATTAACCGTATACGAAAAGAAAGGATCCTTATCCACTGTAAATCTCAGTTCCCTATCATATTCTTTTATCAGTTCTGGAATATTAGCAGCGTTTACATCTGCTTGAGGAAACATCTTAATCACTGTCATCCAATTAGTACCTGCTAATCCACCTTTTATCTCAATAACACCAAAACTATGTGCGATTGATTTTATTAATGCAATATTTAACAAGTTCATCGCTGATTTCGGTAGTTCACCAAATCGATCCATAAGTTCATCCTGAATATCCATAAGTTCTTCATTCGTTTCAATTCCTGCGATTCTCTTATAGATGTCAAGCTTTTGAAACTCACTTCTTATATACGTCGCTGGTATAAATGCATCCACATTTATATCAACCGTGGTTTGAAATAAATTATCGTTTACAATTCCTTTCAGTTCATTTACCGCTTCATTGAGCATTTTGCAGTACAAATCATAGCCTACCGCTTCCATATGACCATGCTGTTTTTGCCCAAGGACATTACCTGCTCCTCTGATTTCAAGATCTTTCATGGCAATCTTAAACCCAGATCCCAAATCAGTAAATTCTTTGATCGCATGCAATCGCTTCTCTGCCACTTCTTTCAGCATTTTATCTCTTTTATATAATAAAAATGCATAAGCAGTACGGTTAGATCGTCCAACTCGGCCTCGAAGCTGATATAACTGCGATAGGCCAAACTTGTCTGAATCCTCTATAATCATTGTATTTACATTAGAAATGTCAAGCCCAGTCTCAATAATTGTTGTTGAAACCAATACATCTATCTCACCATTAATAAATTCATACATGATTTTTTCTAGTGTATGTTCGTCCATCTGACCATGTGCGAACTCAACAATTGCTCCTGGGACTAATGCCTTAATATGTGATGCTGCTTCATCAATTGACTTAACGCGATTATAGACGTAGTACACCTGTCCACCCCTACTGATTTCACGGTTAATTGCCTCTCTAATCATTTCATCATTATGTTCCGTAACAAATGTCTGAATAGGCAATCTGTCAACGGGCGGTTCTTCAAGAACACTCATATCCCTAATTCCTACAAGGCTCATATGAAGAGTTCTAGGAATTGGCGTTGCACTCAATGTAAGAACATCAACATTTTCTTTCATCTTCTTAATCTTTTCTTTATGTGTTACACCAAATCGTTGTTCCTCATCAATAATCAGTAGTCCCAAATCTTTATATACAATATCTTTTGATAACAGGCGATGCGTTCCTATTACAATATCTACAAATCCTTTTTTCAAATCTTCAAGCGTCTCTCGAATCTCTTTTGCAGTCTTAAACCTAGACAGAAGTGCCACTTTAATCGGAAAGTCCTTCATTCTTTGTTCAAATGTATTAAAATGCTGCTGCGCAAGTATCGTTGTAGGAACAAGATATGCCACTTGCTTTCCTTCTTGGACTGCCTTAAAAGCTACTCTTATCGCAATTTCAGTCTTGCCATATCCAACATCACCACAAATAAGACGATCCATGATTTTTTTACTTTCCATGTCACGCTTGGAATCTTCAATTGCAGTAATCTGATCATCTGTCTCCTCATAAGGAAATGTTTCTTCGAATTCCTTCTGCCATACTGTATCCTTACCAAATTGATAGCCGATTTGTTGTTGCCTTTTTGCATACAATTCAACTAAATCTTTTGCAATGATTTCAACCGCTCCATGTACTTTTTCTTTTGTCTTACTCCATTCGGCACTTCCTAGCTTATTCAGTTTTGGTTTTCTAGCATCAGCCCCTGCAAATTTTTGAAGCATATCAAGTTGTGTTGCAAGAATATACAAATTACCATTATGTGAATACTCTATTTTGATATAATCCTTCTCAATATTTTCAACTGTAACCTTTTCAATACCTCGGTAGATACCTAGCCCATGATTTTCATGCACTACATAATCACCGACAGATAAGTCATTAAAAGCTGCGATTGCCTTACCTTCATATTTTTTCTTTTTCTTTTTTTCTTTTGTTATTCTTCCAAATATATCAGATTCTGCAATCACAACAAATTTAAGTAGTGGGTACTCAAATCCTCTATGTATATTTCCATATGTGACCATTATTTCGCCATCTGCAATCAATTTATTAAAGTCCTCGCTAAAATAGGAAGATAACTCATACTCTCTTAAATCTGCTGCAAGTCTTTGTGCCCTAATTCTAGAATTAGATACAACAATAACCTTATACTTAGACTTTTTATACTTTTTTAAGTCTTCTACAAGGAATTCAAATCGATTATTATATAAACTTACACTTTTACAATCTATTCTAAATGTTTCTTCAATGTCTATTAGTTCTGGCTTGTACTCCAACGTTGTAAGCACCAAAAACTTTCTAGCATTCAGTTTTGCATATATTTCCCTAGTACTATATAGCAGGTTACTTTGACTTGGCAAAATGTATCCATTTGTAAGCCTGTTTATCATACTTTCACTAAATTCAAGCTCTACTAAATCCATTTTATCTTTTAATCTATTCGGTTCATCTACCACGAACAGCGTATCTTCTCTATCAAAATAATCCAAAAATGAAACTGTAGTTTTTGCAAATGAGTGTAAATATCTTTCACATCCAATTGACTCATCAAATTCGTTTATTTCTCTTTCCAATCTCTTAGCAGCCTCAATATTACCTTCTTTTTTCAGTACTGCCATCTGGTTCTTTAGTTCCGTATTTATAGAAATGATACCATCTTGAATTTCATTTTCTGTCAATATCACTTCACATGCCGGATATATTTCCACTTTTTCTAATCGTTCAACTGACCTCTGGCTTTCAACATCAAATGCTCTTATAGAATCTATTTCATCATCCCACAGCTCAATTCGAATTGGCGCTGCTTCTGTTAATGGAAATATATCAATAATTCCGCCTCTAATTGCAAATTGACCATTTCCATTCACTTGGCCCATCCGTTCATAGCCTAATCTCACTAATATTTTTTTCAGTTTTTCAACATCGACAATTGCTCCCTCTTCAAATGTTAGGATGTTCTTTTGAATTGTTTCCAACGGCATTAACATCTCTGCACAGCCATCTATAGTCGTAACTACTGTCAATGTATCCTTATAACCATTTGTAGTGTCTGTATTGCCTGTAATGTCTGTAATGTCTGTATTGTCTGTATTGTCTGTATTGTCTGTATTGTCTGTATTGTCTGTATCATCTGTAGCTCTTCTATTATTTATAATTTGTTTGATTACTTCTACTCGCTCTTTGACGATTACATTTCCATGAACATCTGCGCTATAAAAAATGAAATCCTTTGCAGGATAATAGACAGTATTTTTATTATAAAATCTGCAGTCATCAAATATTTCTCTGGCTTTTGTTTCATCATAAGTAATTATTACCCTGCATTTTGCTTTTTGACCGAGCGCATTTACCAAATGTGCTTTTTCCGAATCAATGCACCCACTTATCATTGCAGTTTTTCCTTGAGTATCTAATAAATTTATTATACTCTTATAGCCTGCCAAATCTTCTATGGGCTCAAAAAATGTTCTCATATTCTACTACCTTTCCTCGTCATACCATTATATTTATTTTCTATATTTATTTACGTTTATTAGTTATATTTATTCATTCCTACTTCGATTCCATCCAAAAGAATAGTTTCAACTGCTTTGCATGCATTAGCAAGTCCCTCATTTACTACTTCTTGTTGTTCTTTTGAAAATCTTCCAAGTACCCAATTAGCCAAATCATACCCTCTAGGTTTGTCACCAACGCCAAATTTTATTCGCTTGAATTGATCGGTGCCCAAATTTGCAATAATGCTCTTGATTCCATTATGTCCTCCAGCGCTTCCCATCGGTCTAAGACGAAGTTTCCCAACATCCAGGCTTATATCATCAAAAATGACTAGCATTTTATCAATATCTTCCTTATAAAAATCAATCACCTCTCTAAGGCTCTCTCCACTAAGATTCATGAACGTTTGTGGCTTTACAAGAACCACTTTTTGGCCTGCAATAACCCCTTTACCACATATTGCCTTATGCTTTTTTATATCCATACTAATGTTATATTCATCAGCTAGCTTATCTATAACTGCAAATCCCACATTATGTCTAGTTCCAGCATATTCCTTTGTTGGATTTCCAAGTCCTGCAATAATATACATACTTTATCTCCATCCTTTCACTTTAAAATTATCCCTAAATATGTCATCCAGGTAACACAATATGGCTAATAAGAAACAATACCCCTAAAGGTAAATTTCAAATCAGCCTTATCTTATGTTAAAATATTTGCGTCCCAATCATTAATATTATCTAATACTTCTATATCATCTATAACTATAAATAGAATACTCTACTTTATTAATCTAATCAACAACTTTTAGAACCATGATTTAAATACACGCTATTAAATCTCTGATCCAGACCGATTTTGAATCAATTCAAAGTGGGGCGCATATATATGCGCCCCACTCCATTTCTTACAAAATTCTGCTATGAGTATTAATTAACTTTTTTGATCTTTCTCTTCTTTGTTGCATATAGAACTGTTCCTGCTGCAATGCCCATAATAAGCATATACATTGTAATTGGTGATGTATCACCTGTCTTAGTTGCTGGTGTTGCATCTGGAGTCACTACTGCAGCTACTTCAGGAGTTACTACTACAGCATTTGCTACCTGAGCAATAACATACGTACTAAAATGATCTGTCTCAAATACGCATTTTCCATCTACAACTTTTGTATCAAGTTTTGTAAGAGTTCCGTCGGTTTCAACTCTAAATACACTAATCGCCTTAGTTAGATCAAATCCACTCGGAATTGGAAGTGATACACTTACTTTTCCCTTTAATTGTACTGCGATTCCATCTGAATTTTTAAGGTCCATTTCAAAAACTACAAATTGTTCAAGCTTATTTGCAGTTGCTATTGTATTAACAATTGTTGCAGTTTTTTCAAATACCTCACCACTTGTTACTGCCTTAACTTCAAATTTTGATCCTTGTTCAATATTCGCATTAGGATCAACAAGTTTAATTTCTGTATTTCCAGTAGCTGCAATAATAACTGGTGCTTTAACTAAAGCTGTTACTGCATTAGTTAATGCCGTTGCTGCTGCATCTATTGAAGACTGTTTGTCAATCTTCAAACCATTCACAACTGCCTTTGCTGCCGTAATTGCTGTTGTAACTACTGCATAGCTTTCACTTGTGTATACAGATGATGTATGTGCTTCTGCTGATGCAATTGCTGCTGTAAGTGCTGAGTAATCTGCATCCTTTAAAACTAATGTTGCTACAGCACTATTTAAATTTGTTAATGCTGTATCAACTATTCCTTGGCTATCAATCTTTAAGCCAGTTGCAACTGCTTTTGCTGATGTAAGTGCTGTACTAACTGCTGGATAACCAGTTATATAGTTTGTTGCCGTAAGTGCTTCTGTTGATGCAATTGCTGATGTTAGTGCCGAGTAATCTGCATCTTTTATTACTAATGCTTTAAATGCATCGGAAATACTAGTTGCCATTGCATCTACTTTTGCTTGTTCTGAAGAATCTAAACCGAATACTAATGCTGCCACTGCTGCTGTTACTGCACTAAAATCTACATATTGTGAAGAAATCAACGCATTTATTGTTGAAATAATTGTATTAACTGCCGTATAATCTGCGGGCAATATTTTATTTACATAATCACCTAAAACTGTTATTGTTGCGTATTCTGCAGCCTGGTTTGGAGAAAAAAGGAATCTATCATTATTTACAACAAATCCAGGGCCATATGAACCATATTCTGCAAATCTTGCGTTCAAATAACTATTGCCGCTCATATCTCCATATCCAGCAGCTGCAATTGCAGATGTCAAATAACAATTAATAAATATTGCTTCTGCATCAGCTCCCCATGGGCGAGACATACGGAAAGATCCTGCCGCAACACCCGCTTCTGCTAAGAAATGACAATTACTAAATACAAAACCATACTTAGTTGACGCGTATGTTCTACCTGCTGAGAAACAGCCATCTGGTTTATATGATGTATATCTAGCAACGATATCGCAATCAGAAAATACGGATGTACCTGCACCATAGATAAAATCTACATTACCTGTAATATAACATTTCTGGAAATACTGACGTGTAACTTCATAATTCCCACTTGCATCTTTTACTCTTGTATCAGTAAGAAGAGTATCCTGATAACCTATCAGTCTAATATTGATACAAGTTGTCTGATCTGCAACGATACATAATGCATCTGCCTGTTGATCAGTACCATTTGAATATGCATACGAGTTTTCAATTGTTAAATTTTCTGCTGCAAATCCATCTGCTGTTGAATCAACATACATGCAGTTTCTAGTCCACATATCTTTAGCTGAACCATCTGCTACCGCTACTGATTTATAAATTCTTGTCTTTACGCTATCTTCTCCAAGCAAGCTTACATATGGAGATTTTATTTCTACTCTTTCATTATAATCACCATTCTTAATGAAAATAACTTTTGATGCTGCATTGTCAGCTGGTACTGTTGCTACAGCTGCGCTTACTGTTTTATATGTAGGAACTCCATTCACTAAATCTCCATCAGTTCCTGTAAAAGCCCCATCTACTAAGATGTTATATTTTTCTAAGTAAATAAAATTAAATGTTTTTCTTGTTATTTTTCCATCAGCATCTGTAAGGTAAAGATTAACATCATTTCTATACTGTGTTAAATCGATGTCAAATGAAAATGTTCCATTTGCAGTTATAGTTGCTGAACTAATCTGTTTACCATTTACTTCTAATGCTAGAGTACCTGCTTTGTCAACAGTTCCTGCAATTGAAGCTTTCCTAGCTGTTACTGTATCATTTGATTTTGAAGTAATAGTAAATTTTGCTGCTGCTGCTTCATACACATAAGTTCCAACATGTCCTGGTGTAGGAAGTGCTTGTTGTATTACTGAAACATTACTTGTATTGGTATCATTCTTTGCCAATATTGTATAATAATAAGGATTTTCATTTGTTACATCAGTATCAGAATATACAAGTTCAGAAGTTCCAAATGATTTTACTAAGCTCCATTTAATCGCTTCACCTTGACCATCTGTTTTATATAAATCATATGATGTTGCTCCTGTTACTGCTGTCCATGCAAGATCAATTTTCTTATCTGTACCTGTCGCAGTAAGTATTGTTTGACTAAGTGGAGTAACATATGGTACTTGTGCAGATATTTGTGCTGAGTCAACACTACTCAACTCACCCGCTTTACCATAAACTTTAAAAGTATATGTTCCATCTGCTGTTGGTTTATAAGAAAAATTAGTTACTTTAGAAATACCTGCAGGAGTATACGCTCCCCCATCCTTAGATACCAAAATCACATAAGATATATTCCCTTTGCCTTCTGTTACAGTCCATGAAAGATTAATTGCATCTCTCAGTTGAGTTACAACTGCTGAATCTATGGTTGTTACCACTGGGGCTACACCTACTGCTATGTAATAATCATTCTGATCATATACAATATAACCATCAATATCTGTAAGTGTTATATTTGAAATCTGTGCAGTAACACCTGCGAATGCAAGTCCATACTGTACACTTTTGCCATTCTGCAAACTTGCATAGCACTGTGTCAAATCAAAAGCAGGTAAAGTCGCCGTTCCATTACTTGCCAATATAGTTCCTGAAGCATCTAACGTTTTCATTATGCTTGTATTACCACTAGTCTTCTGATAAGACAATATATAATCCTTACCTACTATAACAGCATTTGCTGCTGTCTTAGGATCGCCGCCATTAACGCCAGCACCGGATGTTGTAAAATTATGTTGTGTTACAAAAGTTTTGTTTGTTTGAACAATATCCATAGCCATTGGCTTATAAGTTCCTGATGGAACTGCAAATTGTCCTACGGCAACACCAAATTTATCAGTGCCAGTGTCTAGTCTACTCATGTTAACTTGTGCTGAAATTGTATAGTTCGAAGTGGTTGCTGGAAATAACAAATAATCAGTTTGTTTATCGTCACGAATAGAACCTTTAACTGCTCCTTTTTTATTATCAACATTTAAAATATTACCATCTGCTGATGAAGCGAATACAGTATCACTATCATATGTTCCACTATAAGCTTTACTATTTGAAAATGTTGGAATCAATTCACCAATTGAAGAATCAAATACCGTTTTCTTAATTGTTATGCCATCTGCGGTGTTCACAGATGTAACTTTTACATCCGAAAATACTGCGGTTGTTCCTGCGGTGGCAAAAAGCCCAATCTGTTTTGCATCTAATCCTGTAATCGGCTGTGACTTTGCTACTACACCAGCAAAATCGGCTGTTGTACTAACATAAAATTTAGCTGTTTCTCCAGATATTTCAATTTTAACATAAATATCAGGGGAAGCTGAAGTAATTGCAGTATTTAATGCTGACGCTCCGCCGCCAGTAGATGCTTTATGATATCCATATCTGATTTGTCCTTTATTACCATAATCTGCATATATTGCTGCGCTTGTTGCGCCTACTTCTTCAGAATTTCTAACTAAAACACCAACTTGTCCAGCTGTTGTTCCTGTTGGTGTTATTTTTGCCTGAATTGTAATATCACCTTTTGCTGCAAAATATGCATAGTATAAATCATCTACTCCTGCACTCTTGTCAAATTTTGCACCTGCGCCTACTATTGATACTGTCTTTGCTACACTATCATATGTATAACTTCCTGCTGTTGCTGGCGTTGCAGTTGCATGAGCACCAATTTCAGCAGTTTTCCATATTGTTGTTAATGGATTAGTTGCTACTGCCCCATCTGCTGCCAATACCTTTGTTGCCCCCGTAAATGGAATCGTACCCAAAATCATACAAACCGTTAATACGATACTTAGGAATTTTTTCCTATTCTTACTTTTCATACTTCTCCTCCTGGAAACTAATTATTTAATAACTTGTTATTTAGTAAATATTTATAATTTATGTAAAATATTTACATTCATACTGTTACAATATCAAATTTTTACAAAAGTGTCCATACTATTTTTTATATTATTACTATTTTATCGTTTTTTTTATTGCGTTTTTTGTGCATTATCACGTTTTTATTGTTAAATAATTCCTAATCAGTACTTATGCACAATAAACTGGCAAAAAAATAGAGCCACCTTTATTTAGCGACTCTATTATATCATTCAACCTTTTTACTATTCTGTTACCAATTCATCTGCTGCCTTCTCAAAAGCATCTAAAACGATAGCTTGTAATTTATCACGCGTCTTCGTATTAATTGGATGGGCAATATCCCTATACTCTCCATCTGTTGCCTTTCGGCTTGGCATCGCTATAAACAATCCTTTTTCTCCCTCAATTACTTTGATATCATGAACTACAAACTCATTATCAATTGTAACTGACACTACTGCTTTCATTTTACCCTCTTTTGCTATTTTCCTTACTCTTACATCTGTAATATTCATAATCGAACCCCTTCCATTATATATAGTTTAATTATAAGAACTTAGATAATTCTTATAACCAGATTTACGAAGCGATATATCCACCTCTTTTATAATAGCTTGCTTCGCAACTTCTCATAAGTTATATTTTTGTATTCCAATAACTTCTTATTACATACCATATGAATTAATCCATATAAAGCATACTTTTCTCTACTACGATTTCAATTTTATCCGATTTTCCAACATGATTTGAATTGGCTTTAATTGTACTTTTGCTCTCAACTATACAATTTTCAATATAAGCATTGTCTCCTATATAAACGTCATTTAGAATAATAGAATTCTTGATAATCGTGTTATTACCTATATATATCTTTTTAAATAAGACTGAATTTTCAATTGTTCCATTTATGATACAACCGCTAGCAACCAGACAGTTCTTAACATTAGCTTGGCCATTGTATTTTGTAGGCGGCAAATCGTCTATCTTAAAATACACATCTGGATATTGTTTGAAAAAGTAATCTCTGATTTCGGGATTAAGAAAATCCATATTGGCCTTATAATATGATTCAACAGTTGAAATGTTACTCCAATAGGATTCTATTACGTATCCATAAATATGTTTCAGATTTTTATATCTTACTAAAATATCTTTTACAAAATCATGCCTGTCTTCTTCAGCCGCCTTCTCAATCAGCTCAATCAACAATCTTCTTCTAATAACATATATTCCTGTTGAAACAGTTGAAAGGTTCGTTTCAATTGGCTTTTCTTCGATCTCTGTAATTCTACCTTCTTGCGTCATACTTACTAAACCAAATCTTCCAAAATCGGATTCATCATCAAGTTTCTTAACTACAAGCGTGATATCCGCTTTCTTCATAATATGATATTCCAAAACTTTATTGTAATCTAACTTATATACTCCATCTCCAGAAGCAATTACCACATATGGTTCATGACTAGATTTTAAGAAATCTAGATTTTGATATAATGCATCTGCTGTTCCTCTATACCAATAGCTGCTATCTGATGTGATTGTTGGAGTAAATACAAATAATCCACCTTGTTTTCTTTCAAAATCCCACCACTTTGATGAGCTCAAATGCTCATTTAACGACCTTGCATTATACTGCGTTATTACAGCAACTTTCTGAATATGTGAATTTGTCATATTACTAAGTACGAAATCTATACTTCTATAGCTTCCCGCTACTGGCATCGCTGCTATAGCACGCTTATTTGAAAGCTCTTTCATCATTTTGTTATTACCACCGGCTAAAATAATTCCTATCGCTCTCATTAATCTTCACCTGCCTTAATTATATTGCCGCCACTTACAAGAAATCCATCTACATAGTCCTCTTCTTCGGTAATCCCGAAGATAGCTGTATTCTTTCCGATTTTGACGCCATTGGGAATAATTGAGTTTTCACCAATAGTTGCGATTCCTGAATTATATACTTTAGGAAATTCTACATTCGGAGTATCTTCTCCTATTCCAATTTCAACATTATCACCAATCACAACATCTTCTGCAATAATTGCTTTATAAAGTGCTGAATTCTTACCAATAACGCAATTTTTCATAATAATAGAATCATGTATAACTGCATCTTCTTCAATTACCACACCTGTTCCTATAACCGAATTGTACACCTTTCCATATATTTCGGAGCCTTCACCGATTATACTCCGTTCAATATGAGCCTTATCGCCAATATACTGCGGTGGCAAGGTATCAGTCCTTGTATAAATTTTCCAAAATTCTTCGTATAAATTAAAGACTGGAATAATATCTACTAATTCCATATTTGCTTCCCAATATGAATTAAGCGTACCAACATCTTTCCAATAGCAATTATATTCGTATGCAAATATCCTCTTATTATTTTCAAAACAATATGGTATTACATGATTACCAAAATCACATTCGTTTTGATTTTTCAGCTTAATCAATGTCTCTTTTAAAACTTTCCAAGTAAATATATAAATTCCCATTGATGCCATATTGCTGCGTGGATTAATGGGTTTTTCTTCAAACTCTGTAACTCTATTGTCGCTATCTGTAATTAAAATTCCAAACCTACTTGCCTCTTCCACCGGTACCGGCATAGATGCAATTGTAATATCAGCATTATTTGCCTTATGGTAATTAAGCATTATCTTATAATCCATCTTTGAAATATGGTCACCTGATAAAATCAATACATATTCTGGATTATAAGTTTCCATATATTCTAGATTTTGATAAATAGCATTCGCGGTTCCTGTATACCACTCACTGCTTGTGCTCTTTTCATATGGAGGCAAAACGGTTACTCCCCCAACGTTACGATCCAAATCCCAAGGAATCCCAATTCCGATGTGTGTATTAAGCCTTAATGGTCGATATTGTGTGAGCACTCCCACCGTATCTACCCCTGAATTAATACAATTGCTTAGAGGAAAATCAATAATTCTGTACTTTCCCCCGAAAGCAACAGCCGGTTTAGCTACCTTAGCAGTTAAAACTCCGAGTCTGCTACCCTGACCTCCTGCCAATAACATTGCAATCATTTCTTTTTTAATCATGCCATTACCTCTGCTGTTATTTTTTCGTTTTTCCATACTAATTATATCACATTTCATTTTGCAAGTAAAAGTTATTTTGTACTTCTTTACATGTTTTTTTGTGTTTTATGTTTAATTGCAACCCTCTTTGTGGTATAAAATGCACAATTCGTAATATTTAGGTTAATTTTCTGATTATAACCAAAACCATATTCTTATAAGATTATAAATAATTTTGTTTATAATTTAATAAGATAGGTTTATAATAGAAGATATAGATAATTATAATCAGAAAGGTATTTAACAAAATGTACAAAATCAATTTTAACAATCCAATTCATGTTCACTTTATTGGTATAGGCGGTATTAGTATGAGTGGATTAGCAAAAATTTTATGTAATAAAGGATTTACAGTTTCAGGATCAGATTCAATGGAATCTGCCTTAACTGATGAATTAGAACAAGATGGCTGTATTATCTCCTATCCACAAGACGCTGATAATATAAATGCAAGTATAAATTTAGTGGTATATACAGCAGCAATACAATCAACTAATCCTGAATTGGCAAAAGCAGTAGAATTTGGTACACCCACAATTACTAGAGCTGAGCTTCTCGGTCAAATCATGAGCAACTACAAAGTATCAATTAATATAGCTGGCACTCACGGAAAAACCACTACTACATCAATGGTTTCTGAAATGCTAATTGCGGCCAATACAGACCCTACTATTTCATTAGGAGGAATTCTTGATAGTATCGGTGGAAACATTCGATTAGGTAATTCCGACATATTTGTAACTGAAGCTTGTGAATACACAAACAGTTTCTTATCATTTTTCCCAACAATCAATTTAATTTTAAATGTTAAAGAAGATCATCTTGATTTCTTTAAGGACATTGATGATATCCGTCACTCATTTAAATTATTTACAGAAAGACTTCCCGACAGTGGAACACTTATAATTAATAGCGATATTGATAACATCTCATATTTTTATCAAGACAGTAAATGTAATGTTATTACAGTAGGCTCGGATCCCTCTAAAAGTAAATATAGTGCAAAAGATATTATATATGACGCTTTGGGATGCTGTAGTTACACCTTGTTAATAGAAGGAACCCCCTCCGGAAACATCACTTTAAAAGTTCCTGGAATCCATAATGTATATAACTCATTGGCCACAGTGGCTTTGGGGTTTGAACTAGATATTCCTTTTGAAACGATTCAAATTGGACTTTTATCTTTTAGTGGTACGAAGCGTCGTTTTGAGAAAAAAGGTACGCTTAACGGATTTACCATTATTGATGATTATGCTCATCATCCAGATGAGATCAGAGCAACTTTAAACTCTGCACAGCACTATCCTCACAATAGAATTTGGAGTGTTTTTCAACCTCATACTTATTCAAGAACTAAAATTTTACTCGATAAATTTGCTCAAGCGCTTTCATTTTCAGACATAGTTGTTCTTGCAGATATATATGCATCCCGTGAAACAGATGATTTAGGAATCAGTTCTGTTGATTTAATGAATGAAATCAAAAAATTAGGAACCGAATGCTATTATTTTTCATCTTTTAACGAAATAGAAAAATATTTATTTGAAAATTGTATCAACGGTGATTTGTTGATAACTATGGGAGCGGGTGACATTTATAAAGTTGGCGAAGATCTGTTAAAACAAGACTTTTCCACCGATTCTAATATATGATCGCATAGTTATCCACATTATCCACCGAATCCACATATAAATTTGTGTAAAACTCATTTTATATGTGGATTTTTTGTTTATAACTTATAATTTTAAATTCTAGGCTTTACCCGATTTATTAACTATTATATGTTTTTATCCACATTATCCACATTATCCACAATCTTATCCACTTAATTTAGTGCCTATTTTAATTTCAAAATGACTGTGTTATAATTACGCTAATCAATTGAAAGGTACGTGTTCTATATGAAATCACTAATATTAAATAACAATAATTCAAACTCAATAATAGTATCTAATCTATTTTTAGATAATTTTATGCCTAATGCCAATGGAGAATTCGTAAAGATTTATCTCTATTTAATTAGATGCATTTCAGATCCCAGTATGCAGATATCTATATCATTACTTGCGGACAAGTTTAACCATACTGAGAATGATGTAATTCGTGCATTAAGATATTGGGAAAAATCTGGTCTTATTTCGCTTTTATATGATACTAGCAAAAAGGAGCTTGTTAGCATAACATTATTGTCTTCCGATGATACTAATTATATGAAAGAACTCTCTGATAAGAATTCTAATAATAAAAATAGTAACATTGATAATACAGCTGATATTAATAGTACTTCCAATAATAGTAACACTACGAATCATACGGCAAGACAGGATGTCCCAAATATTGATGTACCAATCATAATAGAATCTATTGCTGAACGTAAACCCAAACCAAGCTATACTTCAAGTCAATTAAAGCAATTTTGTGAAAAAGATGATTTAAGTCAGCTTCTATACATAGCACAGAAGTATTTAGGAAAAACACTTACTTCGACCGAAACGAATTCAATCATATACTTTTATGAAGCATTAAAGTTTCCATCCGATTTAATCGAATATCTAATTGAGTATTGCGTATCAAAAGAACATAAAAGCATGCGCTACATTGAAAAAGTAGCTATATCTTGGGCTGATGCTGGTATAGAAAGTATCTCACAAGCAAAAAAAGAAATCACATTTCATAATAATAACATTTATTCTGTCATGAAGGCATTTGGTATCAGTAATCGTAATTTAGGAATCCGCGAGCAGGAATTTATAAGCAAATGGAATGATGTTTATTGCTTTGATTCCGAAATCATTATTGAAGCTTGTAATAGAACAATTCAAGTAACACATCAACCAAGTTTTGAGTATGCCGATTCTATCCTTTCAAAATGGAAAGAAAAGAATATTACTCGTTTAAGTGAATTGAAATCTTTAGACGAACAATATGTGCAGTCAAAGAATACAAAGGAACGTATTTTAACGCAAAAGACAACCGGTTCATCAAATTCGTCTTCTAACAAGTTTAACAATTTCACTCAACGAGACTATAACTTTGATGAACTTGAGAAACAACTAATTGGAAACAACAGCTAGGACATCATAGAAAACTGAGGAAAATAATGGCACTTACGAATTCACAGCATGACGCTATTATGCGTATGTATAATTTAATTCAAATCAAAAATAAACACCTCCTTGATGAAAGAACTCTTGAAGTTTACGCGGCTTGTCCAAAAATCAAGGAATTGGAAGATGAAATCATTAATCTCTCTATCACAAATGCTCCATTAATTATCCAATTAGGCGATGTTGCACTCGAAAGTTACAAAACAAAGCTTAACGAATTAATTTCTAAACGAATTAGCCTTATGAATGATATGGGGTACTCTTACGACTATCTAGATGAAATCTTTGATTGTTCTTTATGTAAAGATACTGGAATCGTAAATGGAGAACAATGTTCATGTTTCAAAAAAAAAGTGATTGACGTATTTTATCTGCAGTCAAATCTCAAAAACATTTTGACAAAAGAGAACTTTGATAATTTTTCTTTTGAATGGTATTCAAAAGACTCAATTGATTCCACAACTGGTCTCACACCCTATAATAATATGCAAAAAGTTTTATTAATATGCAAAGATTTTATCCGAAATTTTGACTCTTCATTTAATAATCTATTATTTTTTGGCGATACCGGTGTTGGTAAAACGTTTTTATCAAATTGTATTGCTTGTGAAATTTTGAATTCCTCCCACAGTGTAATTTATTTGACTGCAATAGAACTATTTGATATATTTGCAGAACA
The DNA here is from genome assembly GCF_900111235.1 of [Clostridium] fimetarium. Classification (GTDB taxonomy): domain Bacteria; phylum Bacillota; class Clostridia; order Lachnospirales; family Lachnospiraceae; genus Clostridium_N; species Clostridium_N fimetarium. The sequence continues at coordinate 51,124 of NZ_FOJI01000001.1, read as the reverse complement.
TGACTTTTCACATAATAAATTTAATAACGTTGGAGAAACTATGAGTACATACATTATCAATTGTGATTTATTAATTATTGATGATTTAGGTACTGAACTAAGCAATTCATTTACTAATTCAAAGTTATTTTACTGTATAAACGAAAGAATACTCAAACAAAAATCAACGATTATATCTACCAATTTATCTATTAGAGATTTAGCTTCTACTTATTCAGAAAGAATTTTTTCACGTATTTCAAGTTCTTATACTATGTTGAAATTACATGGCAGTGATATTCGTGTAGAGAAACGTAATAACAATAAAGTAAAAAATTCTTGACTTATTGATTTATAATGATAATATTAATGATGTTTGTTATTTTTATAAACATTATAATTTTAAAATATACCGAACAATTAAATTTTATTAATTGACAAAACACAATGGAGGAACGAATAATGCCACGCGACGAACGTCATACAGAAACAATCCCAGTTGGTACTTTAGGTCTCATCCCAGCAATTAGCTGCGCAAAATTGGGAGAGAAAGTTAATCAATACTTGGTCGATTGGAGGGAACAACGCCAAAATACACATGCGGAAACACTTGCTTTTTCTGGATATCAGAGTGATTCTTATATTGTAAGCGCCCAAACGCCTAGATTTGGTACAGGTGAAGGAAAGGGTGTTATTAATGAATCAGTTCGTGGTTACGACCTGTATATTATGGTTGACGTATGTAACTATAGTTTATCTTATTCTTTATGCGGATATCAAAATAGAATGTCACCTGATGATCATTACCAAGACCTTAAGCGTATTATTGCAGCTGTGGGTGGTAAAGCAAGAAGAATAACCGTTATTATGCCATACCTTTACGAAAGCAGACAGCACAAACGTACAGGTAGAGAATCTCTTGACTGTGCACTTGCATTGCAAGAATTAACAAATATGGGCGTTGACAACATAGTTACTTTTGATGCTCATGATCCACGTGTGCAGAACGCAATTCCTCTGAAAGGATTTGAAACCGTTCCTGCGTCTTATCAATTTATCAAACATTTATTATTAAATATTGATGATCTTGAAATTGACAGTGATCATATGATGGTAATCAGCCCTGATGAAGGTGGAATGGGACGTGCTGTATACTTTGCAAATGTTCTAGGAATCGATATGGGTATGTTCTATAAAAGGCGAGATTACACAAAAGTTGTTAAAGGACGTAATCCAATTGTTGCTCATGAGTTCCTTGGTGCCTCTGTAGAAGGAAAAGATGTTTTCATTATCGATGATATGATTTCTTCTGGCGAAAGCATTCTTGAGGTTGCTGCCGAGCTTAAGAGAAGAAAAGCTAGACGCGTATTTGCGGCTAGTACATTTGGTCTTTTCACGAATGGTTTCAATAAATTTGACGAAGCATATGAAAATGGGACTATAGATAAAATACTTACAACTAATCTTGTATACCAACCAGAGGAACTCCTCTCAAAACCTTGGTATATCAGCGTAGATATGAGTAAGTACATTGCGCTACTTGTTGATACATTAAATCATGATGCATCCATCAGTGAACTTCTAAGCCCAGTTGAACGTATTCAAACAAGAGTTAATGAATATAACGAAAAACATAATAGATAACCAGCACGAAAAAGTAGCTCCTTTTGATATTAAATATCAAAAGGAGCTGTTTTTTTTATTAGGTAATACCTAGTAATCTTCGCTACTAATCGGCGTTGCAACATACACATTCGTTTCATCTTTTTGTTCATCGTAATTCATCATAATATTTACATTTATTTTGTTTGAACTAACGGTTATATATTCATCAATATCTGAAGTATAACCATAGATAGTATACAAATCATCTGTTTTATTTTCAGCTACCACATTGACATCCATTGAGTCGATGAAATTACTCGCTATTGAATTTTTAAGCGCAATATCAAGTTTTCCTTTCACTGCACCCTTCAGATTAACAGTAACTGTTGTATCTATTTTAAGATTTTCAACAATATCTTTAACGATTTTTTCATATGAAAAGGCCGATTGAATCGAATTATTTAGTATTACATTAATATAAATATATTGCTTCGCTTGTATGACATTTTGCTCTACGACTGTTTCTACCGTAACTAGTTTACATATTACTTCTCCATTTTGCCCAGTTTGACTGAGTGTTGTAGTTGAGTTGTCATCTTCACGTGTAGTTTCAATACTATATTTATTTATACCAATTTTAGTTGCAACATCTTTTAATATCGTGTTTTTAGCATCTTGGCTTAAATATAACACTCCATATTCTCCAAATGTTTCAATAGATGCACTCATTTCCATAAGAGAAGCATTATTAAATGCTGTAACTATATTATTTGCAGGCATAGTAGATGTATTATCAAACCATATTATTTTCAATAAAGTGGCTATCCATAATGCAACACCAATATAAATTGCGATTCGTTTATATAAATAGCCTCTTACTCTATATTTATTTTTTCGTATTTTTTTATCAACAATATTTTTCTGTTCGTCTGTTCTAATTTTTCTATTATTAGAACTTTGACTTATATATCGTTTTCCATATTGTTTTCCATAACGTTTTCCAGATCGTTCTCCATATTGTTCACCATTCAAATATTTCATAAAAAAGCTCCTTCCAAATAGATTCCCAATTTATTTTCTAAATTGTTACCATTTAAAGGATATTTTATACATATTTTTTAATTATATAATTTTTTTCTATATTTCTGTAAACTGATTCTATATATTTTTCTAAATACTATTTCTATATATTTTTTCTCTATACTATTTTTATATATTTTTCTTTATACTTTTTCTATATACTTTTTCTCTATACTTTTTCTCTATACTTTTTCTCTATACTTTTTCTATATACTTTTTCTATATACTATTTTTATGGTTCTTTTCTATAATCTTTTTTATGATTTCATGTGTAAAAGATTGTAAATACGCAGATAATTTTAATGCAAACATCCCGATTAATCCAGCCAGAAGATTTCCTACTCCTGTAACATACATTCCACAAAATATTAATGCAATAAAAGACATTCTTATTACATATGCAACGATTGATCTTTTTACTGCTGATTTTTCTAAGTGATGTAATGCATGCTCTAATGTGATTTTCATATGAATTGTAGAAATAATGGAAATAACAACGCCAACTAAAAATCCTATTGCATAAAGTTTCTTATTTGGCAAAAAAGCCAAGATTACAATCTCACCTAAAATAAGATACAAAATATCCACAATTGTCATATCTATCAATACTGATGATGTATTTATATATACATTTATAAATGTTTTTTTTAATTTATTCATTATATCACGTTCCTTTCGGCCGAGAATCAATCTTTATCTTTATTTAATATTAATAAGTGATTGTGTTTTTTATGTCGAATTGTTATAATTTAGAAAAGGCGCAAGGAGGAATATATTATGTCAACACTTTATCGCAAAAGACTAATACCGGACGAATGCATTTGCCTTAATAATGACGATATTATTGTTCAAAATAATACTCAGATAATTACCATATGGAAAACCTTGCATCCTAAGACTGAATTTGCAAAAGGCATATCTTATTATGTAATTGATAAAGGCTGGAAAATCAGCAAATTTTACAGTGAGCAGGATGAATTGGTTTACATTTATTGTGATATTATTGATACTTTTTATGATGAAAATACTGATTCTTATACATTTACTGATCTTTTAGCTGACGTAATTGTAGAAAATAATGGCGATGTTAAGGTAATTGATTTAGATGAACTTGCAACAGCACTTAAATCTGACATTATTAGTAGTCACATGATTGTTACTGCTCTTAATCGTTTAGATGCTTTGCTTAAAATTATCTACAGTGGTGAATTGCAAGAATATATTAACATACTTGATCAATATTTGATTTTACTATAATTAATTGGATAACGGGCGAAAAAACATATATATAGCCTCTTGTTCGCGGATTGAAACGACTACCTTACAATAATGTTTGCATTTGGCTTGACACAAGTGTCAGCCACCTGCAGACATTATTGTAAGGTAGTCGTTTCAAATGCGGACAATTGAGGCTATATATATGTTTTTTCTACGATATGCCAACTAGTTTAGAGCAAAATCGGGGGCTTGGGGGGATGGCCACTCAGATACTCTATTTTATAAATCGATTGTGATTTGGCGGCCGGAGTTTATATACTTTGTGTATTTGACGCGGGATGCGTCGAACATTCGCTTGGATGCAACTACTGATGGAGTATCGGCATATTTGTCTATTGCATATACAACATCTTTAATTCCAGCTTGAATAATTGCTTTCGCACATTCATTGCAAGGAAATAACGATACATACATCTTTGCACCTTCAAGGCTTCCACCTCTATAGTTTAATATTGCATTAAGTTCACTGTGGGCAGTATATATATATTTATTATCCAAAGGATCACCTTCTCTTGACCAAGGGAATTCATCATCTGAACATCCACTTGGTAATCCGTTATATCCCATAGATAAAATCTTGTTATCTGAGCTTACAATACAAGCTCCAACTTGAGTACTCGGATCTTTTGAACGCATACCTGAAAGAACTGCTACACCCATAAAATATTCATCCCAGGATATGTAATCTTGTCTTTTCTCACTCATTTTACAAACTTCCTTTCTCCATAATATCAACGATTTAGTAATATAATTATTTTGTGCCAAATATTCTATCCCCAGCATCTCCTAGACCTGGAACAATATATTTATTTTCATTTAAATATTTATCAAGCACTCCAATATAGATTTTAACATCTGGATGCTCTTGCTGTAATCTTGCCAAACCTTCTGGTGCAGCAATAATACACATAAATCTTATATTCTTAGCGCCTCTTCTTTTCAACAATGTAACTGCTGCTGATGCGGAGCCACCTGTTGCAAGCATTGGATCTACCAAAAATATTTCTCTTTCAGGAATATCCTCTGGGAGTTTACAGTAATACTCAATCGGTTCATGAGTTTTCTCGTCTCGATATAAACCAATATGACCAACTTTAGCCGCTGGAATCATCGCAAGCATTCCATCTACCATTCCAAGTCCTGCTCTAAGAATAGGAACAATTGCAAGTTTTTTTCCTCTAAGTTGCTGAACAACAGTTTCACAAATTGGTGTATCTATAGTAATATCTTGTAATTTCAAATCTCTAGTAGCCTCATAACACATAAGCATTGCAACTTCACTTATTAACTCTCTAAAATCCTTTGATCCTGTTTCAACATTTCTCACCAACCCAATTTTGTGCTTTATCAATGGGTGTTCCATTACAACTACTTCTGACATTAATAATTCCTCCGTTTTTAAGTTTATTCTTCAATTAGACCAATTCTTCTGATATGCCTTTCATCATTAGAAAAGTCAGTGTGTATAAATGTATCGACGATTTTAAGTGCATGTCCATCTCCAGTAACACGTGCGCCTAGACATAAAATATTAGCGTTATTATGTTGCCTTGTGGCCTCTGCGCTAAAACAGTCTCCACATAACGCTGCCCTAACGCCGGTGACTTTGTTAGCGGCTATCGACATTCCGATACCTGTTCCACAAATAAGAATTCCTAACTTACATTCGCCATTTACCACTGAATTTGCTACTACTTTTGCATAATCAGGATAATCACAAGATTTTACATCATTACAACCAAAATCTTTAAATTCTATACCTTCTTTTTTCAGATAACTAATTATCTGTTGTTTTAACTCAAATCCGCCATGATCACATCCTAATGCTATTTGCATTATTTTCTCCATTCCTGTGGCTTGCTTTAGCAAGACACAATCAAATATTTGTGTTGCAAATGTAAATATTATTATAAATAAGGATGATACTCTTTATTTAATCAACTTCATCCTCAAATAGTATATCTGCTGCTTTATTAATCAAAATATATAATTTTTCGTAACACTTAATATATTCTTCAATACCTTTCCCATAAGGGTCTTCGATATCTCCATCCTGCGAGCCAACATACTCTTCCAATGTATATACATTTATTGCATTTTCAAATTGAGCATATATCTTCTGCTTTTGTGCATCGCTCATAGTAAGTACTAATGTATCATTATTAAAATCTTCTTTTTCTAGCTGTCTTGATGATTTACTTGGCATAATTAGCCCATGACTTGACACAACGGCAACGGCCTTAGGATTATATGGTTCTGGAAAAAGCACCACCATCCCCCTTGAGGAGACCAATATATCTTTGTCTTTTTTTCGGCTACTCATTATTGTTGCTGCCATCGGGCTTCTGCAAGTATTCGCTGTGCAAACAAATATTATCATATTATATTTCTTCATATTCTACACCACTGCACTAAAAATCGCAATATTTAGTCCTTTCATTAATAAAATCATAATATCTTCTACCATTAAACATTTATTATAGTATGTCCTGCTGCTTTAATGAGTCTATTCATTACTGCTTGTCCAACATTGTCCCTAGAGAATCCTTCAGAATATATATAATCCACTTCTAATTCATCAAATTCTCTTAAAACTTCATATAAATGTTTTGCGACAGTCGCTTCATCGCTTCTAGTTCCTACGCTTCGAACATCACCTTGTGTATACCTATGAAAGCTTTCGTCAGTAGACATAATTCCAATTTTAAATCCTTTTGTAATTTTTTCTCTTGCAATGCTGTTTATCTTAGCAATAACATCGGTCTCTTTACCTTCCACAATAGTCAAATCTGCTTGTGGTGCATAATGTTTATATTTCATTCCCGGTGCTTTGGGCACTGCCGAAGTTACTCCACCTTCAACAATTGCCATATCGACTTCGACTTTTCCGAGAACTTTACCAAGCATTTCCTTTGTTATATAACCTGGCCTTAATATGATTGGAATATCTCCAGTCAAATCAACGATGGTTGATTCAATTCCGATATCCACTGTATCATCTTTAATTATCATATCAATTTTACCATTTAAGTCTTTCATTACATGTTTTGCCTTCGTTGGACTCGGATGTTGTGAAGTATTGGCACTAGGTGCTGCGATATACAATCCTGACCGTTCAATCAAATGTCGCGCAGTTGGATGGCTAGGCATTCTAATCGCAACCGTTCCAAGCCCACCTGTAATTTCATTAGGAACGATATTCTTCTTTTTGAGAATCATAGTAAGTGGACCTGGCCAAAATTCATCAGCAACTTTCAAAGCCATTTCATTGACATCTACAGATAAATCATAGAGTGCAGAAACATCCGCAATATGAACGATTAAAGGATTATCTGAAGGTCTTCCTTTCGCGGCATATATTTTCCTGGATGCTTTAGGGTCAAGTGCGTTCGCACCTAATCCGTATACTGTTTCTGTCGGAAAGGCTACTAGCCCACCTTTTTTTAATATTTCTGCTGCTTTACTATATATTTCCTCGTCTTTTTTATTATTTCCACTAATCTCTAAAATTATAGTTTCCATTGATTTTCTCCTGCATTTTCTTAACTCACTCATCAATTAAGTATGTAACTATCCCATTATACAATGCCTCTGCGATACTATGTTGATATTCTTCTGTATTAAGAAGTGCATCCTCTTGCGGATTAGACAAAAATCCACATTCTGCAATTACGATTGGTATTTTCGTATTTACAAGCATGTAGTATGATTTATTTGCCTTTTCAATTCTAGTATTATTATTGTTCACCGTTTCTTTAAACGAATTCTGTAAAATACCAGCAAGTTTCTTGCCTTGTGCTGAATATGTATAATAAAAAACTTGAGCTCCACTTACATCTGAATCAGGGAAACTATTTTGATGGATGCTAATCGCCAAATCCGCATTACTATTATTAATCATCTGGCATCTTTTTTTCATATCTGATACTTTTTTGTTAGAATCATTCTCATTATATAGCCCTTTATCATCAGTTCGAGTCATTATCACATTAATTCCATCTGCCTCTAAAATGGCTTTTAATTTCAAAGCGATACTTAGGTTAATGTCTTTTTCAAACACACCAGCTTTACTTTCTTTTCCGCCATCAACTCCGCCATGTCCACTATCGATTACAACTGTTTTACTATTGTCCGATTTAGTGGAAGCCGCACCTTCCGATGCTAATTTTTTGTTATTTGCAGAAGCCTGTGCAATTGGGAGCCCGTAACTCACTGTAATATATACAGCTACAAGTAATATAATAGACATCACAAGTTCAATACTATTATGTTTCATTACATAACCTCAAAATAAATACCTTTATACATTCTATTATTGGTTATACTTTGCTATTACACTCCAAACCGATTTATTTTCAAGTCCTAACTTCCATTGGGCTACGCCAGCCAATTCATAATGCTGAATTAATTTCATTTTTTCTTCTATTGAATGATCTTCTTCTAACCATATTTTTACGACTACATTATCTAATTCATAGGAACCAAAGTATTGTCCTACGGTTTCATCCCAAATTGCTGGTGCTTTATTCGCATTTAAATTATCTATTGCTACTTGCATTCCAACCGCTTTGCTCGTTGTAACAGTTTCTCCATTCGTTGTTGTTAATGTCCAAACTCTAGTGAAGAACGGAATTGCATCAATTAACTTTTTACTGGAGACTTGCGCAAGTGCACCCGTAATTCCTTCTTCAACGAATCCAATGGACGCGACTGATCCACTTTCTGATCCTGAATAATGCTCATCATATCCCATAATTACTAAATAATCAACAAATGCATTCTGTTCTGCCAAGTCATAAAATGAATTAAACTTAGCTGGTTTATAATTATCTGTTGAAAGTACAATATTATTATTTCTACAAGCAACAGATAGTTCTCTAATAAACTGCAAATAATGTTTTGCGCTTTCTATAGTAACTTTTTCAAAATCAATATTGATTCCATCATAGCCATATTTTTTTGAATCATTGATCAAAGTACTAATCATCTTTTTTCTCGCCGTTTTGCTTGAATACAACGTAACACCATTAATGCTAGAATCAAAATCATCCACTAGCGGCCATACTTCAATTCCTCTTACATGCATCTTATCAACAAAATCTTTCGTAGCCAAACAGCTCATATCGCCATTATTACTTGTAATAGAATACCATGTTGGCGAGAGCGTCGTCACTTTTTGTGTTCCATCCAAATAATTTCCAATACTATTATTTGCGGTTGTATTGGTAACTTGGAACCATGCTAAAGATATCTTATAATCCTTTATAATTGATGAAATATTATCTGTATATACATTTTCTCTTTTTTCAGTAAAAGTTTCGCTTACACAATCGCTTTTGATATATCCCAAAAATCCAGATTCAGTAGTAACTTCCACCCAACCGTCTATACTCTTATTATAGCGGATCTTCGTATCTTGGGCTACCTCTTCAAGCACTAGACTTTTTATTCCACCTCTATATCTTACAACTGTGTCCTTCGTTACTGTAACATAATCCACATCATTGAAATCGTTACTAATCACAACTCTATTGGGATCTTGATAGTAGCTATATGTAAAATTTGAGTATTTGCTAACGTATTCAAAGTCAATATATAGTTTCCCATTAACTTCATCCACTATATCAAAGTCCTCAGAGTAGGACTTTCCTTTTGAATCTGTATATGTATTATGATTGATATTATATGTATAAATATCTGTAGCAGTTGTATATAAAATCGTCTTGCTCTCTGTGTCAAAGTAAAATCTTTGGTTTAATTTTTGCGCGATAAAATCACAGGAAAGATATAATCTTCCATTATTGTAAATTCCCGTAGTATCTATGGTTTCATTATTTAACATAACGAGTACATCATCACCTTGAATCACATCAAAATAGGTATACCCTGACATATGTTCCTTTGTTGGCGTATACTTATTAATGATAGCAATAACGCTAATAATAATTCCTATAACAACCGCACCCGTCATTCCAAGTAAAACAACTTTTCTTTTTTTTCGCTGTTTAACTGAACGATTTGATCCTAAACCTATTCTTTTCTTATCTTTTCTAACGCTTACATTTTTCCCCTTTTTAGATGTTAACTTTCCAAAAGCTTTTAACTTTTTATCCTCATCTGTTAAGGCATCCTCATCACCAATCTGAAAGTTGTCATCTTCAAAATTATCATCTAATAATTCATCATCTTCAAAATCATCATTATCTAGCAATCCATCATCATCATCGATCAATTCATCTTCACTATCATCATCCAGTAATTCTTCATCTTCACTATTTTCATCTAGTAGCTCTTTATATTCAACATCATTGTCTAATAATTCTGTATCCTTAATATTATCATCTAATAATTCTTTATCTTTTTTATTAACTGTATACTTCTCCATATCTTCCCTCCAAATTTACACTTCAGCCCCTAATCGTCTGATTTCTCAGGCCCCTAATAATTATACCGACTACGTTTTATTTTTAATATTACTAACTTAATAAATAGATTAAACTTAAAATATAATAATTAGCTCTATTAAAAATAACCTTTAATATTATACCATTATTTTGATGATTAGTCACCAAAATAATATGACGTAACATAAAATCCCCATTTTGTGCAGCAAGGGGATTGCCTACAAAACAGGGATTTTATACCGGTACATAAAGGGGATCTCATTGTCCGGGTTACATTTTAGTAAATAATGTCAAAATGATGTAAGAATATCATAATTAACTTGTATACACTCACCATCATCGTCTTCAATATAATCTTTCATGCAACAATCTTCTTCATGTAAAATGTCACTTGAAATATCTGTTTCTTTTGTTATTTCATAACCATTGTAATTCACCTTAATACCTGAACCAAGCAGTTCCAATATCTCTTCTGTGACTGCTTTTACTTGCTGTCCCATTTACTATTCTCCTTAGTTTACCTCCAATTTTTTTGTCTAATATAATATTTGTGATATACTATTTTCCAAAAGATATTGGATATTAATTTAATTTTTTCTCAATCCATTCCATATGGTTACTTCCTATATAAAATGGATTTTCTTCAAATGGAATTTGTCCTATTTTGACTTTATATTTATCTTTTATTATTTTATCTACTTCACGATCTTTTGATAATGAAAGAAATTCACATGCAGAAATTTCTGAGATTTTCTGCATATTTTCAAAACAATCAAAATATTCCTGCGCCTTCCATTTACTCAAACTCCCCACTATAATCTTTTTATGGCTCCTTAAAAATTCATTTCTTCCTAATATATAATTACTTGATACATCTAATATTAAATAATCATAATTACTAGCCATAATTTTAGGGATATCTTCGTATGAAATATCCTCATAAAAGTCCATTCCATTTACTTCAAAACATGTTTTGTAAATATTCGAACACTTCATATTCTTAATTTCCGTATATGAATTATTTCTATTAAGTTCCAATAATGCCACTTTTTTTCCCAAACCGTTTACAAGATAATTTCCCATCATAATTGTCAAGTGTGTGGTCCCTACACCACGTCCAACTCCCATTACACCAACTATGTAGGGGTTTTGATGGTAATTTTTCTTAACTTTTTTTCTTTTTAAGAATTTCAGAAATACATCTCCTTAATATTGTATTTTTTTTACTTTTTATTCCATACCAATTAGGAAATAAATCGTTAAAAAGCTCTTTAAATACTTCATCGGTTATCTCATCATTAGAATACCAATCATATTTACATGGCATTCTGTACATTTTTTGCTTGGGGCTATTATTTTGTATGTATGAATAGAACTGTTTTCCACTGATATGGTTTAAAATACATACACAGTTTTCATACTTATCAAGTGCATTTTGTAACTCGTTTTGTTCGTAATACTTTCCAACCCCTACTAATATTAGAGCCTTGTTATTACCTTCTGGCAAACTATTACTGTCGATTTCGCTAGTTACTCCTAGATCCTTAACAATTATTTTATATTCCTTTTCTAGTTCAACATTAATACATTGATTATAATTTGGTAGCAGGTATGCCCCGTATAACTTGTATGTGCCAAACGAAGTAATATTTCCTTTTTCAACAAGACCTAGCATATTATTAGTATTAGTACAATCCATACATACTGTTTTTATACCTATCTTATTCAAATAATTGGTTAGGCAAATACTAATATGTGTAGTTCCAATTCCATGTTTTATTCCAACTATATTTATTTCTAGAGATTCTTTAGAGCATTCCTTAGATAATTCATTCAATATTTTTTGCAAATCCAGTTTCACTTTACAAACTTCATTATATCGCTGTATTGAATTATGTTTCGTACATTTTTTGATTATTTTTTTTAGATTCTTGTGACGTAATGTTTCAACGCAAGACTGTATATATCCACTTGTTGACATATACAATAATAGAATTCCTAAACCATATATATCTGCAGTCTTTCCTACGTTCAGTCTGTGATACTGTTCAGGTGCTGCAAATCCTTTACTTCCAATGCATTGTTTCAATTCTTGATTTTGATATGAAGCATTATCGTAGTCAATGATTTTAATTATATTATCATCATTTATCATTATGTTATCTGGCTTTAAATCCAAATGTAAAATACATTCATTTTTTTCGCTTTCTTTTCCATTTGAATGCAAATAGTCTAAAATATCACATATTTGTATCCCAAACTGACAAATCGCTTTTAAAGACAGTTGTTGTTTTTCTAACATAAATGATGTCATTGATTTTCCAGAAATATATTCTTCAATAATACATATACTATTTTCATCTTCATCAATATCATAAATAATTGGAATTCCGGAATGTTTAAGATTCTTAATTAGATTAGCTTCTTGCAAATACCTTATACTATTTGCTTCGCTTTTTTTGATATACTTGACAGCACGTAATACATTAAGCTTTTTGTGTTTTGCTAAATATACTTTTGTGTGAGTTCCGTGCCCTAACTCACTAATGATTTCATATTTATCAGATATTATATTCAAAATTTATCTTATTATTTCAACCTCCTTCTCACTAAAGAATCTATAAGCATCTCATAATCTAATTATATCTCTTGTTTATAATTTATGCAACAGTTATTTATCAGAAATCGTATATTTTAATTCGTAATACCGTATATTTGTTCATTAATTATTATAGTTCATTTTAATAGGTAAAAAATGTTATAAATGTGGGAAAAATGTACTTGGAAATAATTAAATTTTTATATATTTCCTTTACAGATCTATCTAAAATGGTATACTATTAAAACAAGAAATATTTCAAAGTTAGGAAGTGATTTTATGAAAATAGAAAAATTAAGTGACAATCAAATACGCTGTACCTTAAACAAATCTGATTTGGCTTCCCGCGAGTTGAAAATCAGCGAGCTTGCCTATGGAAGCGAGAAGGCTAAAGATTTATTTCGTGATATGATGCAACAGGCTTCCTATGAATTAGGTTTTGAAGCGGAAGATATCCCGTTAATGATTGAAGCTATTCCAGTTTCTACTGATTGTATTATACTTGTAATAACGAAAGTTGAAGACCCTGAAGAACTTGACACAAGATTTTCAAAATTTGCACCAGATATTTCTGATGATGAAGATGAGGATATGGATTTTTCATATGAAAATGATTCTTTAGATATGATTGATCATCAAACCGAACCTGATAATAGAGCTGATGATGTTATTAATCTATTTAGTAAAGTCAAAGACTATTTAAATAGTAATGTTGACGATATAATTGAAATACCTAAGAATAAAACTGATAATTTTATTCCATTTAATAAATCTCTAAAAAATTCAGCGATTAATTCTACACCTAAAGATTTTAATACTACACCCAATACATTATCAGACACAACTAGCAAAGATACGAATGATTCTACAAAAGAATCTGAAGTTAATGTAATTCGAATATTTCAATTTGATGATCTTAACATTATTAATAATGCTGCAAATATAATTAGTTCCATATATTCAGGCGATAATTCTTTATATAAAGATGTTAAGAATAACATTTATTACTTGGTTATTGAAAAGTCTGATTGTTCGCCTACAGAATTTAATAAAGTATGTAATATTCTTTCTGAATACGGAAACAAGATACATTTTTCATATGCAAGTCATGCATTCATTGAAGAACATTGTGAAACTATTATTAAAAGTAATGCAATTCAAATTCTTGCAAATTTGTAATTCATGGGTTAGCATTTATTTACCTAAAAAGAAGCCTTTAGCAATATAACAGAGCTAAGGCTTCTTATAGTAAGTATAATTAATTATTAGATTCTATATAGTCATTGATATCTGACATTAATGCATCCGCATCTAAACCATGAACCATTGCTGCTTCTTCAATGGATTCTCCTTGCGCTGATGGACATCCTATACAGTGCATTCCTGCGCTCATAAGAATAGGAATGATTCCTGCATCTATCTTAATTGCATCGCCAATAGTTGTTTCTTTCGTTATTTTATTCATTGTTGATCCTCCTATTATTATAAAATTATGTTTTCCTCCAAATGGAAGGGTAAACTATGTATATCATAATATTCATAAATATAAATGTCAAGGTTAAGTGCTTATAATTTATGCAATTTTAATATAAATTGTTTTTTTTCTAGTAATTGATAAATTATAGACGATTGTTTTTAATAAAGCACAAGCATCCTATTGACGTGTATACAGTATTCTTATATAATGAACCTGTCGTAAAGACGTACTATAGCATTAAAAAAGCCAGTATTTATGGGCTTTCTTGGGAATTGTTTACAGTAATCACATATTATACTATATTTATCATAGGAGGAATTTTAAATGATTAGAACAGAATGGAAAGATTTCGTAGGCGGCAATTGGACCGAAGAAATTGATGTAAGAGACTTCATCCAAAAAAATTACACACCATATGATGGTGATGACAGCTTTCTTTGCGGACCTACAGATGCAACAAAAACTCTTTGGGCACAAGTAATGGATTTATCAAATCAAGAACGTGAAGCAGGTGGTGTTCTTGACATGGATACTAAAGTTGCTTCAACACTCCTTTCACACGGAGCTGGTTACCTAAACAAAGATCTTGAAACGATTGTTGGTTTCCAGACAGAAAAGCCTTTTAAGAGATCTATGCAGCCTTATGGTGGTGCAAGAATGGCTCAGAAAGCATGTTCAGATAATGGATATGAAATGGATAAAGAAGTATTTGAATTTTTTACAACACATAGAAAAACACATAATGCTGGTGTTTTCGATGCCTATACTCCAGAAATGAGAACAGCTCGTTCAAACCATATTGTTACTGGTCTTCCAGATGCTTATGGCCGTGGTCGTATCATTGGTGATTATCGTCGTATCGCTTTATATGGTGTTGATGCGTTAATCATTGATAAAGAAGAACAAAAAGCTACAACAAAACAAGTTATGACCGCTGAAACAATCCGTGACCGCGAAGAATTATCAGAACAAATCAAAGCATTAAAAGAACTCAAAAAATTAGCTAACATCTACGGATGTGATATTTCAAAACCTTCTACTAATGTAAAAGAAGCTATCCAAGGATTATATTTTGGTTACTTAGCTGCTGTTAAAGAACAAAACGGCGCTGCTATGTCACTTGGACGTACTTCAACATTTGTTGATGTATATGCACAAAGAGATTTGGCTAATAAAACATTTACAGAAGATCAAATTCAAGAATTCGTTGATCATTTCATTATGAAATTAAGACTTGTAAAATTTGCTCGTACTCCAGAATATAATGCAATATTCGCTGGTGATCCTACATGGGTTACTGAATCAATCGGTGGTGTTGGTATTGATGGACGTCATATGGTTACTAAGATGTCATTTAGATATCTAAATACACTTCATAATTTAGGAACAGCTCCAGAACCTAATCTTACAGTTCTTTGGTCAACAAGATTACCAGCTAACTTTAAGAAGTTCTGTGCTAAGGTATCTATTATGTCATCAGCAATACAATATGAAAATGATGATTTGATGAGAGTAACTCATGGTGATGATTACGCAATTGCTTGTTGTGTTTCTTCAATGAGAGTTGGTAAAGAAATGCAATTCTTTGGTGCTCGTGCTAACTTAGCAAAATGTTTATTATATGCCATTAATGGTGGTGTTGATGAATGCACCAAAATACAAGTAGGTGCTAAGTACAGACCAGTTACAACTGAATATCTTGATTACGATGATGTTATGGAAAAATATGATGATATGATGTCTTGGTTAGCTAGCCTTTATGTTAATACATTAAATGTTATTCATTATATGCATGACAAATATTGCTATGAAAGAATTCAAATGTCTCTTCACGACAGAGAAGTAAAACGATACTTTGCAACCGGTATTGCTGGTCTATCCGTAGTAGCTGATTCACTTTCAGCTATGAAATATGCCAAAGTTAAAGTTATCAGAGATGAAGACGGTTTAGCCGTAGATTATCAAGTAGAAGGAGATTATCCTAAATATGGTAACGATGATGACCGTGTTGATAAGATTGCTGTAAATATCGTGAAAAAATTTATGGCAAAAATCAAATCGAATGAAACATACAGAAATGGTGTTCCAACTACTTCAATATTAACAATTACTTCAAATGTAACTTATGGTAAAAATACAGGCTCGACTCCTGACGGACGACATAAAGGCCAACCATTTGCTCCAGGTGCTAATCCACTCCACGGCCGCGACACTCATGGTGCAATTGCATCATTAGCATCAGTTGCCAAGCTTCCTTTCAAAGATGCTCAGGATGGTATTTCTAACACTTTCACAATCGTTCCTGGTGCTCTCGGTAAAGCAGATCAACTTTTCACTGGAGATCTTGATATTGATTTAAATTTATAATTTCAAAAATAATACCAAAAGGATCGTGAACATAGATGGATAACGAAAAAAATATCGATGATATTGTATCTATGATAGATCAATTTATGGCTGGCAACGGTGGACACCTTAACGTGTCCGTTGCCGATGCCAGCAATATAGATTTACAAAAGACTACACAGACTACAAATTCTTTAGAATGTGCTGCCGGGAACTTAGCATGTAATGTACCAACACTTCATAACGGCCTAGATGGTGAAGAATAATTTTTAGAAGGAGAAATAACTATGATGAATCCAAGTGAATCACAAATCGATAATCTTGCAGCAATGCTTGACGGCTATGTAGCCAAAGGTGGACATCACCTTAATGTTAATGTTTTAAATAGAGAAACACTTCTTGATGCGCAAGACCATCCAGAAAAATACCCACAATTAACAATAAGAGTTTCAGGTTATGCTGTAAACTTTATCAAATTAACAAGAGAACAACAAAATGACGTTATATCACGTACATTCCATGATGTAATGTAATTACTCATTGTTAAGATACATATAATAACCCCCAGCATAATCTGTGTTGGGGGTTATTATCATTATTGAGATATTATCACGAATGATATATTATTTATTGAGATATTATCGTTATTGGTATATTATAATAACGGACTATATTTAAACATGAAAGGAGTAAACGTATTATGAATGGACGTATACACTCAATAGAAACATTTGGTACAGTAGATGGTCCCGGCACACGTTTTGTTATATTTTTTCAAGGCTGCCCTATGAGATGCAAATATTGTCACAACCCCGACACCTGGGAAACGAATGGTGGTACTGAAATGACTTCAGACGAAATATTAGAACAATATGAAAACAATAAGGTGTTCTATACAAAAGGTGGTATCACGGTTACTGGTGGTGAGCCCCTTCTGCAAATTGATTTCTTAATTGAATTATTTGAAAAAGCTAAGAAAAAAAGCATTCATACATGCATAGACACTTCTGGAATAACATATAATCCAAACAATAATATATATAATGAAAAGTTAGATAAGTTAATGGGATTAACCGATTTAGTTATGCTTGATATTAAGCACATTGATCCCGTAGAGCATATTAAGCTTACAGAACAACCTAATGATGGTATTCTTGCCTTTGCAAAATATCTTGATACAAAGGATGTAGATATATGGATTCGGCACGTAGTTGTGCCAGGCATTACAGATGATCCAAAGTTTCTCCATGGACTAGGGTTATTTATTGGACAACTTAAAAATTTGAAGGCTCTCGATGTTTTACCTTACCATGATATGGGTAAAGTTAAGTATGAGCAACTTGGAATTGATTATGTTTTAAAGGATGTTGAGCCAATGAGTGAAGAAGGTGCAATTATGGCAAAAAAGGTAATTATTGATGCCATCAAGGAAGTTCGAAATAATATAAAGTAAAATATTACTTAATTACTAATTAAGTTTGTAAAAATATTGTTTTTTCTATCAATTTAACGTATAATTGTAACTGTAAAATAAACTATTAAGGAGGTTCTATTATGGCATATGTAATTAATGACGAATGTATCAATTGTGGCGCTTGCGTTGCTGGATGTCCTACAGAGGCAATTTCAGAAGGCGACGTACATATGGAAATTAACGCTGACACATGTATCGATTGTGGTGCTTGTGCAGATGTTTGTCCAGTTGGTGCTCCAAAAGCAGAATAATATTTCAAGCAATTAAAACAAAAATAGTGATGTAATTAAATTAATTACATCACTATTTTTTTTCTTTTATCTATTACGCCGATATGCTTGAACCAATTCCTGTTCTATGCATGTCCCATTACCCTTTTTTGTTTTTTCTTGATTAGGTGGTTCTGTCTCTTATTTTCCTTATAAGATAGTCCGATCTCTTGTCTATCTTTTTGATAACTTCTTATCGTCTCGTCTAGCCTTCTAAATCTCTCATCCTCGAGTTCTTCTTGCATTCTTAATAAATAGTCCACCTGCTTAATTACTTTGTCGCTAATCTGAATTCCCATTTCCTTTCCATGCTCATTCATTGTCTGCAACATTACCTCACTAAGAATTTGTCTAAATTGATTCATTTTATCATTAGGGTTTTTAACTTCTATTTGATTTTCTTCTTGATTTCTATAACTATTTGTAATTGATGGTATTGGCATTGGGATAATATTATTGGTATTTGTTAAATTATTATGGTAAATTGCATTTTTTATTGCCTTTAATTGATAACCTTGTTCTTTTAAATTATGTATTTTATTAAATATTTCTATATGGCAATCTAAATAGTACCTATGTCCTAATTCGTTACGTGGTATTTCCAAATCTAATTCCTTTTCCCAATATCTAAGCACATGTGCTTCTAATCCTGTTTTTTTTGCAACATCTGAAATAATCCATCTATTCTTTTCCATAATACTTTTCCCCTTTTTATTTACATCTACCGCCCTGTAACTGCTTTAGTTTTCCTATTAGCTACAATATAAATTATAGCAAATGGTCTGATAAACAACAAGAGAAACTGTTCAACAAAAAATGCTACAAATCGCCATTATATGCGGTTTATAGCACTTTTATTACTTTAATTATTCGTTTTGTGTATTGGGCTGTCTTTGCATATCTGCAAACTTTGTTTGTTCAGCAATCCAAGCCATATTTATCGTACCAACTGGACCATTCCTCTGTTTCGCAATGATTACTTCAGCCACTCCAGGAATATCTGTATCCTTATTGTAATAATCGTCACGATATAAAAACATAACAACATCTGCATCTTGTTCTATAGCTCCAGATTCACGCAAATCAGAAAGCATAGGTCTATGATCTGGTCTTTGCTCAACCGCACGGCTTAACTGTGACAACGCTACTACTGGCGCCTCTATTTCTCTAGCCAAAGATTTTAATGAACGTGAAATATCTGAAATTTCTTGCTGCCTAGATTCTGACTTTCCACTGCCAGCCATCAACTGCAAGTAATCAATGATAACAAGTCCAAGATTCTTTTCCATTTTATATTTTCTACATTTTGAACGTAGCTCCGCAATTGATATACCTGGTGTATCATCGATAATCAAATTAGATTTTGCAATATTATCTGCACCCTCTATAAGCTTACCCCAATCAGATCCATCAAGGCGACCTTTTCTAATCTTATCAGCCTCAACACTTGATTCTAATGAAAGCAAACGATTTACAAGCTGAACATTTGACATTTCCAAGCTGAATACAACCGTAGAAATACCCTGTTTTAATGCGACATAGTCTGCAATATTAAGCACAAATGCAGTCTTACCCATAGATGGTCTAGCTGCAATCAAAATGAAATCTGATGGCTGCAACCCTGATAATTTGAAATCCAAATCTTTAAATCCTGTTGGTATTCCAGTAACTGCGCCCCTATTCCTTGCTGCCGCTGAAATCTTATCAAGTGCTTCTAATACAACTTGATCAATTGGTGTATAATTATGCTGACCTTTATTCTTAACTAACTCAAATATTTTTTTTTCAGTATCCGCTAATATATCTTCCGTTTTTTCACGTCCAACATAACAAGCATTAGATATCTCTTCATTAACCTTTATAATATTTCTTAAAATAGCTTTTTGTTTAACAATATTCGCATATTGACGGATATTTGCAGAAGTCGGAACTGCTTCAAGCAACTCGCGTACAAACTCGAGACTGTATACTTCCGGTGGAACATCTTTTTCCTTAAGTCGCGCCTGAAACGTAACCAAATCGACTGGTTTACTTTCGTTATTCATTTCAATCATTGTCTGAAACATGATTCCGTATTGTTTGTGATAAAAATCTTCTTGTACAAGGATTCCACTTGCAACAATAATCGCCTCTTTATCCATCAACATAGAACCTATTACCGACTGTTCTGCCTCCACGCTGTTAGGCATAACTCGTTTAATAAGAGCCTCTTCCATAAATTCCTCCGAATCTTACTATCGCTTATATCTTTTGCATTCATTACTTTTCATTCATTACTTTGCATTCATTACTTTGCATTCATTACTTTTCATTCATTACTTTGCATTCATTACTTTGCATTCATTACTTTGCATTCATTACTTTGCTTCCGTTACTACAACTGTAAGTTGTGCGGTTACATCTTTATGAAGCTTAATTGAAACACTATGTGTTCCTAATGTTTTTATCACATCGTCAAGGTGCATCTTCTTTTTATCAATTTCAAGACCTAATTGATTCTGTAAAGCTATTGCAATTTCTTTTGTTGAAATGGATCCAAATGTTCTTCCGCCTTCGCCCACTTTAATTGAAAGTTTAACTGGCTTTTGTGCGACCTTAAGTGCCAATGCCTTCGCTACATCTAATTCCTCTTGCGCTAGCCTTGTTTCTTTTACTTTTGTAAGTTTTAAGTCATTCAGATTTTTAGGTGTAGCCTCAAGACCTAACTTTTTAGGCAATACAAAATTTCGAGCATAGCCTTCATTTATCTTTACAATCTCACCCTTTTTGCCAAGTGACTTTACATCTTCTAATAATATGATTTCCATTATATATCTCCTTCTTGTAACATACTGTCTAAAGTGTTTTTAATCGTCTGAACAGCCTGACTAGCGGTACAGTCTTTTAATTGCGCTCCTGCGATGCTCATATGACCACCACCGCCAAATCTTTCCATAATCAATTGAACATTAACTTCATCGATTGACCTTGCACTAATATATATCTGCTCATTATATTTTGTCACAACAAATGATCCTTTTATTCCTTTAATATTAAGCAGTTCATTAGCAGCCTGCGCTCCACCGATTGTAGGGCTCTTAAGTCCATCCCCTTGGAAAATCGTTATTGCAAATGCTTCTTTATATACTTCTGCCTTACTAACAGCCTCAGCAATCGCTTTATGCTCTTCCATATCATTACGAAGCATTTTACGCACACGGGTTATGTCTGCTCCACTTCTTCTAAGTAAAGCTGCCGCTTCAAATGTCCTTGGTCCTGACTTGTTGTTGAAGTTATCTGTATCAATAATAATACCAGCATATAATGCATCTGCTTCAATTGACTTTAATTTAATTCCTTCATCAATATACTGAAGCATCTCTGAAACCATCTCACATGCAGAAGATGCAGCTGGGTCAACATAAGATAATACAGCGCCTGTAATCGCCTCACTCGTCTGTCTATGATGATCAAATACAATAATCGTTTTACATTTTTCCAATATCTCTGGGCATTCTGTCATCTTTAGTCTGTTTACATCTACAACTATCACTACCATTGATTGATTAATCTTTTCAATTGCCTCTGCGCTTGTCAAAAACATATCTTTTTCATAATCACTATTATTAATAAACTTATCCATAAAAGGTCTTACCGTTGTAGATATATCATTAATAACAATGTGTGCTTTTTTATTCATTTTTTTAGCAATCGCATATATACCAATTGCTGAACCAAATGAATCTACATCACTCATTTTATGACCCATAATCATAATATTATCATTAATATCTAAAATTTGCTTCAACGCATGTGCTTTGACTCTTACCTTAACCCTAGTGTTTTTTTCCATCTGCTGGGTCTTACCGCCAAAATAGTTGATTTTTTCACCATCTTTGATAACCGCTTGATCACCACCACGCCCAAGTGCAAGATCCATTGCGGCCTTAGCTATGTCGTAATTCTTTGCATAATCATTAGCGCCTGTACCAATACCAAGACTTACTGTAATAGTCATCTCATTTCCTATTTTAACACTTTTTATTTCATCCAGGATACTGAACTTGTCCGCAATTAGTTTTTCAAGATACTTATATCTAAATACTGCTAAATACTTATCCTTCTCTAACTTTCTTACGATTGCTGCACCTGATGTGAAGTATTTATTCACTCTTTTATCAATCAATCCGACAAATAAAGAACGTCTAATATCATCAATACTATCTAATGCTTCCTCATAATTATCAATATATATTAGCCCTGCAACAAATCTTTCATCTTTTATCTTTTGAATGTACTTGTTAATATCAGTCTCATCAAACATATACATCGCAATTAAACTCGAATCAGGATTTGCCTCAATGATCGTAATATTATTCAAAATTCTATCAAAGGGGGTTCTCTTCAACTCAACTCGGAAATCCCGATTACCGTATGTTAGTCTTATTTCCTTTTCTTGCTCCCCTATAGGCAAGATATTCCCTATGATTTCAGGGAAAATTGTAGAAATGCTTTTTTTATAATCTTTATTTTTATCAATTAATTTCATCATTGCATCATTAATCCATAAAACTCTGCATTTATCATCTAATAATGCATATGGAATAGATAATTCTCGTATAAGAGATCTTTGTACCTGCGAATATCCAGATGCAAACTCAATCATATTATGAAGAATAGCTGGTCTGTAATAAAATATCATTAATGATGCTACAATCATATATATAAGCATAAAGATTGCCATAACTGTACCCGCTGCAACATTAATAAAATACATCGATATCGTTAATATAAATAACAATATCCCTGTAAAAATAGGCCACCACATGTATGCTTTAAGTTGTCCAGATATTCTAACTGACTGTTTTGATGTATTACTAAGTTTCATAATTATCCTCATTTCTGCGCTATTTTCTGCGCATACTAAGTTTGTGTAAAGTATTGCAGACACAGGCTTTCTGTGTTACTACTAAGCTTTTTTTACACTAGCTCATGGTCTCGTGCTTTTGCAAAACACATCCCAAGTTTGCGCCATTGGCACAAATCTGGTGTATAAAAGATTGGAAATCTTTTATACTTATATTATGAAATTTTGAGCAAAATTCTACCTTGTATTATATCATTTTTTCCTGTTAAAGTAAACACTATAAAAAAGTGATGACAAGCAATTGTCTCTTGATTTTTACAACCATATTATTAACTAAAAATATGGTTTCAGTACAAAAAGAGAGCCAGTTTACTACTTTCATAGTATACTGGCTCTCTAAAACTAACTATTAAGTTGTATCCTAGTTGTATGATTTTACAACTAATCTTTCAACCCCTTGTAAAGTCAAGGATTAATCAAGTGTATAAGGCATTAAAGCAATATGCTCAGACCAATTTTATCAAGCTTTGTCATACTCTGTGATGCCCTAAAATCAAGGTTTTCCGGTGTTGGTGTATTTATCACGCTTTAACATTTATTATCATTATATCAAAAAATTGTATCAACTTTTTGTATCAAAGGTCATGGCTTTAGAAATATTTATGTTCAGTTTAATATAAAGTTAGACGCTTCTCCAAATGACAGCACACTTTTACTTAAATATTTTTTATGAATTTTATAATATTTATACGATTCATTTTTTATGTCTGTATCAGCATCAACAATTTCAATAGAATTAATATCAATTTTTTCTCCATCAAAAAAACCCTTAGCAAATCTATTAAATGAATCCCCGTTCGCTAATAATAAATCAAAGATTATATTAGTAGGTTCTTTAACCATTTCTCTTAAGTTCTCGGATAGCATTTTTGTGTTTGCTATAGGATTTAAATAAGAAGTTAAGAATACCATATAACCATATTCAATACCATTCATTTTTTTTATCTCTATCTCTTTCATTAATATCACCCTACTTATATACAATTTATATAACTGGTTTTCATTGCATCAATTAACTCTCTAAATTTACTATCGGCATCTTTTCTCGTTACTATTATACTTGTATCGTAATCTCTTTCCGTAGAATGCGAATATGGATGCCTTCTTTTATGATAAAGCCTGTATAATGTCGTTATTGATTTTGTTCGATTCTCGGAATTGATTTTTTGAATATAAATTTCTTTTAATAGAAATTGATTTTTGCAATCATCATAGTAAAAATAATTTCCAAGCTTTCTTTCATCCATAATAACTCCGCTTTGGGAAATCAACTTTAATATATACCCTTCTAATGCTCTTGCTGCCGGTATAATCAATGATGAATAGTCGTCCATATCTATATCAATCTTATTAAATATAAACGCTGATGATAATATTGCTTTTTGCGTTGTAGTTAAAAAATTATATAGATCATTGCCTAATGTGGATTTCATCTCTTCATATATATCATTTTTAGGAATATCAACATTGCAGTATTTAAGATGTGCATCAACTAATCCATTTACCGTCTTTGGATCGGTAACAAGAATATCTTCAACGCAATTAAAAAGATATAATGGTTTCCCTTGAATTTGTATTCTGGAATTCGATTCAAAAAATTTTATAACTATACTGTCTCCAAGATTACTTTTATATTTGTATTGCTCGTATTTTGCTTTGCCTATCTCATTAAATTTATTATACCCTATTTTTTCAGCTTCATCAAATTCATTTAAAAAATCTATAATCGCATTAAAGGTTTCTTCATTAGAAATTACTGAAAATCCGTTATTAAAAGCTGACTTTACCTTAGAGCTATTACTTCTATCTAATATATATTCTGCTATTTGTTCAGATATATCAATATTGCTCCCAACTTTATAGCATATAGTAAATCTGCCCTCTGAACATCTAATTAAATCTATTTTTATTTCCTTATAATTGGAAACTATAGTATAACATATTCTTTGTTC
This sequence comes from [Clostridium] fimetarium, assembly GCF_900111235.1. Taxonomy (GTDB): domain Bacteria; phylum Bacillota; class Clostridia; order Lachnospirales; family Lachnospiraceae; genus Clostridium_N; species Clostridium_N fimetarium. Next base: position 25,755 of record NZ_FOJI01000001.1, on the reverse strand, counting down.
TGTTTCATTGACACTAAGTGCAAAATCATTATTTAAATTTTCTTCACACCAAATTCCCGCCCACTCTTTTACTTCTCCACTTTTTAAATATATTTTTGAATATTTATTTATCATAAGTCATATATCTCCCCATAGTGATATTTCTCTTCATACTATCACCTAGTTCGAGGAATTTCAAGTTTTAATTTAACTTAAAGGACAGCCCGCTAGAATTCAATCAAGCTAGGCTACCTTTTTTTGTGAAGAATCTACGATATTTTAATCTTTCCATTTAAATTATTCATTACTTCTTCTGCTTTATCTTTAGTTACATGCGTATATATATTAAGTGTTGTATCTATTCTACTATGCCCCATTATCTGTTGAATAACTTTTACATTGTTTTCGTTCTCGCAAAACCTGGTACAGAATGTATGCCTTAGCGTATGCGCCGAAAATCTAGGCAATATAATAGGATCCCTATTTTCCTTATCTGCTTTTATCTTTTCTTGTTTATTACTAGCTTCAATAATGTACCTTATTACTCTATTAATGGATTCCTGAGTATATGGCTTGCTTGTATGCGTTGTGAATACAAACCCCTTGCGTCCGTCCACTTTGTATTCTTTAGTTATTCCGAATGCTAATTGATACTCCTTTTGCTTTAGTAACTGCTTTCTTAAATCATCGATAATTGGTATGGTCCTTGTACTCGCCTTGGTCTTGGGCGTTCCTATAAAAAACTTATGTTCCTTATTAACTGCCTTATACGATAGTGTATGGTTTATTGATATAGTGCTTTCTTTCAAATTGATATCGCTCCATGTTATTCCGGTTGCTTCTCCTAGTCTGCAACCGGTACCTAACATAAAAGAAAATAAAGGAAGATATATTTTGTAAATATCACTATTCGAAATAAAGTCTATAAATAAAGCTTGTTGTTCCTTCGTGAGCGCTTCTCTTTTGACTGGTTCAGTTCTTTCTATCTTGCTAATAGCTCCATCGCTCGGATTATCCGGGATTATTTTATCACCAACTGCATCTTGTAGACACGAATATATTAATGAGTTAACATATTTAATCGTTCCATATGCAAGGCTTTTCACATCCGCTAAAGACATATACAATTCTACTATGTGGGTTCGTCTTATTTTCCCCATTTGCATATTTCCTATTTTACTGTCTTTAACATACCATTCCCAATAGCTATTATAATTCGCTTTGGTGGCTGGCTTTATATTTCCTTTGTATAAATCAATCCATTTATAAAACCATTGGTTCAAGGTACTCTTGTCCAAATCTCTACAAGTATGATTCTGCACATCCGCTTTTTTCTGAATAATTTTCTTTTTCAATTCAACTAAACTCTTATCTACTATAGTATAGGAGTTTCCATCTATTACCTTTCTCCATGTATAGCGCAAGTCTGATAATTGGTTTACATTAGCGGGTAACACAGTCCCTTTATTATCCTTCCTACTTGCTTTTTTATCTGCTGCCATATTATTAATTCCTCTCGCGTTGCTTATTTAACTTGCATTGTTCATTATCTTCATAGCATCATTAAAACCCTTCTTGTAACATAATACTTCTGCATCAGCTTGTAATTCATCCGGATCCGCATCTGCAGAGCGTTCCTTATTCATATATTTCTCGCACTCTAAAAGCGCCGCCTCACATCTTTTTATAATAACTTCTTCAAATTCTTCATTCATCATAGTTATATCCTCGCTTTCGATTTAATGTATCACTATTTGTTTTAGTTTTTAAATTACTTACTATTCTAAGTTGTTACTTAGGCATGGCTTTTCTTATGCGGGTAATCCATGCACCTATTAAATTTTTCCTTTCACATCTTTTATTATAGTTCTGCTTGTGTTAAAATTAATTATCATTTGATTCGGACAGTAGACTGCTTATATCATTATCAAATATTCCTTGTAGCTTTATGATAACTTCATATGAAGGCTTTCTTTCTCCGTGTTCGATGTATTGGTATGTTCTAACTGTTATACCTAATAGATGCGCCAATTCATCTTGGGTTAGATTCTTTCCCAACCTTGCAATTTGCAAGTTGCTCATTTCATCACTTCCTTTCACGTATTATTGTGCGTGTTTCATATGTTTATATTAACACGTACTATTGTGCGTGTCAACACTATTATTTTATATTTTATTGGGGGTAAATTCATGTCTAATTTTGGTGATAGATTACGCGAGTTAAGAAAATTAAATAAAATAACACAAAAGCAATTATCTATAGATATTCATATAAGCGAAAGGGGTGTTCAGTCTTATGAATCAAACGAAAAGAAGCCGGGCCTTGATGTATTAATTGCTTTATCAGATTATTTTAATGTATCTCTCGACTACCTTGCCGGCCTTTCAGATAATCCAAAGATAAATAAATAATCTCATACTTTTCGTATCAATTCCTTGCTGCATATACAATCACTTTTTATATTTCAACCTCGTAATTTGACCGTATAGACATTCTTAGTTATCACTCAAAGAAATATGCCTATACGGTTTTATTACGCCTTAAATCTTGTCTTGTTCGTTCTAATGCATATAGAACTAGTCTAATAATCCTCACGAATACATTAATCTTTCTATCTCCAAGTTCCCCAATGCTGCCCGCTCCGTTGATGAAGTCCAGTCACGTTTGAATCCGCTTACACTTCCCCCATATGCCCTAGCATAATTAACTTCAAACTTTTCACTTATATCCTTACTTACTCCAACGGTCCTTAATTTTCTCATTGCCTTAAGTTCAGTTTGTCTTATACCTTCCCTGGTTACTCCAAACGACATTCCTATTGCAGCCAATGTCATATTGCCCTTGTATCTATCAAGAATAACTTTATTTTCCCTCTCCGTCACATTACTCTCTACGATTTTCCACAATTGCGTTTTTAAATCAGTTTCCATTATTCGATTAATAACATCATCTTCAATATTAACGCTGTCCGGAATAGAATCAACCAATGACATACCACCATCTTCGCTGACTACATCCCTGTCCAGGCTATCCAAGTCATTAACCTCTTGTATTGTTTGTCTTACTGTTTTAAGTGCCTTAGATTTTATATTAAGAGCTTCGCATATCTCTATATCTGTTGGCTCTTTGTTTGATTGCCTTTTATATGAGCTGATAAATTTCTTATATTCATAGACTTTCGCTTGTAAACGCGTTGGAATTCTTATATTCTTTCCATTGTTTTCAATATATCTTTTCATTGCGCTCTGTATCCAAAAGGTTGCATATGTAATAAAGAGTACTTCGTGGTCGCTTCTGTATTTCTGCGCCGCCTCGTATATACCAAAATATGCTTCTTGCATCAAATCTTCTATTTCAGCAAATTTACTGTATCTTACCGCCATTTTATGTATTACTCCACTGTTCTGATCGTATAACTTCTCTAAATTATCCCTTGAGTTAATACCTTGCTGTATCTCTTTTACAAGTTCTTCGTTTGACATATCAAGTCCCTCTCTGTCCATATTAGGCGGCGCATATCGCGATAGACACACACCATCTTTTTATACTTATTTGCCTTGCAGTTCCAATATTAATTCACCTTGTCTGATAATCAGTCTATCTTGCTCTTCATTTTTAGCAATTAATTGTTGTATTCCTTTAGTTAATACCGAAATCATATCTCCTAAACTTCTTCCGTCTTCTTCTATGATGGGAGGTATCTTGATAAATTTTATATCTTTGATTTTTGCCGATTTGAGACTAGCTTTAACTTTTACGATTTTTACTTCTCGCTTATCATTAATCAGTTTTTCGTATTCTTCATTTTTTCTAGTTATTTTCTTTTTGGCGCATTCCGGTAATGAGCTATGGTCAATTTCACCATTTCCATCATCTGATATTTTTACTATTTCATTTAACGCATCGCCGTCGTAAAACGGAGTATGGTCAGAATATGTATGAGCTGAAATATCTCCGGCAACATATAGGTCATCATTCATAACCGCGCGTTTCCTTATCATCAATCCGCCTTCTGCCCATAAATCTCCACTTGTATATATAAACATAGTTCCATCTGGTTGCTTGCTAAATTGGCAGATATAATCTTGACCAGGAGCGCCATATACCAATAATCCCCTATCACTAATTGAAAATGGGCCAATACCTCCACTTATTGCATTAATGTTTCCACTAATATCTGCGTTAGTCGCTTTGAGGTAGTTCAATATTGTATTTCCTAAACTATCGACGCTAAAATTCTCTCCCACTGTAAAGCTAGTCAATACCTTAATCCACTCAGCGTTAATTCCCCTGGCCGTAATAACATTAAATAACGCATTCCCCTCAGTATCTTCCGCCGATGTGATTGTCCATACACCATTAACTTGATTCTGTTGTATCATTCCGCCCGAAGTAACATATTGTCTCCATTTAGATTCCGCCATTTTCGGTTGGTCATGTATGTATTCAATCTCTCCACCGTTATCCATAGGAATTACTGTCCTAAACACCCCCATTGCATTAGCTATTAAATTGCTGAATTGTTGCTTCGCCAAATCATAAAAATTCACCTCTTGCTTTGCCACTTTTCTAGCTTCAACCGCAATTTTCGATGTAGGATCATAACTCGATTTCTTTTTTGAAGGTGTTTCCGCATCCGATGCAACTGTATCGTTTGATCCAAATTGATAGTGATAATTTGAGAATATAATCGGATAAGTATTGTTTTTATGTGATAAGATTCCGATGTCCCCAGCTTCACGACTTGGATCAGTAATCACTTGGACTGCAGCCGTTCTGAATCGCATCCCAGCTATCTTTTTCCCGACCGTATTAGCGATTGTTTCCGCCATTCCCTCTTGTATCAAAGGATTGTCTACTATCTCAATAATGTATCCTTCTGAGCCATATAGGAAGGTTTCTCCATAGTCTGAATCTATTCCCATGGCTTTAACTCGAACGCCGGTAACAACAATATCATCCGTTCCAATCGTTGGCTGAGAACCAAATGAATATAAGTGATGATAATTCTTTAGGTCCGTAAAGGCACCGGCCGATATAATATCTTTTGATGGTGCGGTAAACGTTCCCGCCGAAATTGTGTCCATTGCCGGGTTAGTAAATGTACCCGCGTTGATTATGTTTAACTTGTCCATTGTTGCGACATCATACCATTTCAGTTCTACCGCACCGTCAACATTGCACCTTGCGAAATTACCGCCCATCTGTGCAATCCAACCGATAATTGACCGACAAGTTAAGGCTTCGTCTGTTGGCTTTCTTGTTATCGTTACGGCTGAATTTAGGAATGTTGAGTTAAATAATACCACTCCGCAATGTAGACATACGGCTTGTGCTAATACTAACGGAGTAGTAGGAAAACTTATTGCTACTCCGGAAAATGGAACATCTAATTTGTTCATGTGGTCAAGTGATATCAGCGATATAATCGACGCTGAAACTGTTGCTTCATCCACTGTGAACGTACCTTTTTTTAGCCATTCCGTAGCGGTCGATTTATTCAATCCCACATAAGGTATTACTACCGCATCGGTGAAATCTACATCATCAAATTTATGTTCGATGTTATTCAGCAATATATCATTTTCATTAATGAATGCCGTTCCGATTTGGAATAAATTACTTGCTGACACACTGTCTATGATGCTTAATCCGCCCACAACGATATCCGTTTCCGTAATAGGTAATGTTGTCCCATTTGCTAATAATATCGTTGCTTTAGCGGTAAAATCGGGGACAGTTTCATCTTGTGTCGCATCTGCAACTATTGCTCTCCATTCATTGCTTACATTAATCAATTGTTTAGTCCTTTCTCGTTCTCTTTGTCTAAAGAAGTATTATTATCCAATAGATTCTTTTCTCTATATCTTCTAACTCTTTCTCTTGACTTCTCATTTTTAATAAACTTGGCGCATTCAGGACAATTCTTAGATGCGTATGTATTACCACTCGAAAACTCTTTATTACATCTTCCACACGTTTTAAATGGCATATTAACAGTGCGATCATCGCTTCCTTTTATCTTCTTCCAATAAACTACATTTCCCAATTTATACCCCTTTCTTTTCCTTTATATTTGTAAATTGCTTTAACTATTGCTAATATTTGCGTTTAATTGTAACGTGCATACTACAGGGGGTCATGCGAATGACCTGTGTGTTACATCAAGGTTCATCATCGGTTCTTATGTATATGTGTACGTATATTTTGAACGGGGGCAGTGCCGCTATCTGTATCCATGCCTTATTAAATATGTATAATATAATTTGAAAAGCTGATGTGGGAATATTTTATTGATATAACTCTTACGTCGGTGTCTAAGCATTTTATATTTTAGAGTCCACTACCCTCCGGGGGATATAGGTAGAGTGTGTGAGTTATACTATCGCCTCGCTCTACCTTATACATTTCCTTTGCTATTGCATTAGCTTCACACTACGCCCTTCTCGTATCTCTACAGTTATTGGCTCTATCCTGGATATGTACTCTTTGCTTATATAATAAGTACCATCATTAAATCGTACATCGCGCGATATCATTACGTTCTCCACGATTTTATCAGCTCTAATATACCAGTTATCAATACTCGTATCGTTTCCTATCTGTACTTTCCCGAACGTGTATCCAACTAAATGCTTTAATACATCGCATCCTGGCGTTATTGAAACCATCGATTTCGTCATATCATTTCTTAAATCTTTTCTCATATCTTTTACCTACCTTTTCATTTTCTTATATTGTCAATAACTGACTACCATTTGCATTCTATATATTCCATTCTTGTTTTAACTGATTCAATAATTGCATCTGTTTTGATGTGTCCACTTCCGGATTAACGTCAGGGTGAAACTTCTTTGATAGAACCCGATAGAACTGTTTCAATGTTTCCTTGTCCAGTGAACTGGGTTTACTTGCTATACCGCTTGAATAACTATTACTGTAGTTACTATAATATTCTTCTTGGTAACTACTACTTCTTTTCTCATACTCTTGCCTAACCACATAATCTGCCTTTATCTTGTCCAGGTATGCTTCATTCATTAGATTACCAAATACGTCATAACACTTATCATATTCGGTGCTGACACCATCAAAGCCATACTTATTATTGAATTGAGTTTTAGTAACTGCGTACTCTGTAGTTATATTTTCGTACTCTTGATGTGTTTTATATTCCTCTGTCTGCTGAAATTCCCTTTGCACTGTTTCGCTCAATGGATCTAGCTTTACATCCACTAACTCATAGACTTCATCTGACGTAACTCCAAGTTCTTTCATAATAATGTTTACTTTTCTATCACAACAATCATAAAGGCTAAACCAACCATCTGCTAATTCATAATAATTCGCTGTACCAAGTGGATACTGTTTCTTTTTAACCTTGCCATCTTCCCTATAACTCCTATGTATGCTTATCTTATATGCTTTTTTAATAAGGCGTTCAAAGCGTTCATAACCGTAATGATGGGTGTAATAACTTAAGTCAGTTCCATTCAAAGAAGAATTATGTATTTCAGATATTAGTTCTTTAAAATATCCATATTTATTAGGCTTTTTCGTTTCTATCTCCTGGATAACGCAATACATTTATTTCAACTCCTTGTGGTTACTAGATTTATATTTGCGATAACTACTGCAATTTATATAAAGTTATTTCTGATGCTGCATCTCTTAATATTAATTTTCAATTCTTAGCAATTACTATCTATTGTCTATTATTGGCATATTTTGTTAATAGTGTTATAATCTCCTTATCAGCTGGGGAGTTGAAATAATTATGAAAGGAGGATTCTCATAATGACAAACTTAACAAAAGATGCAGATAAAATGATCTGTATACTTTATAAAGAATTTCTTTCTAGAAGAAAAAGTGGTTTATCCAAATCGAGTGCTTGCGAATTTGGAAGTTCTGAAACTGTACATTCAACATTATTTAACAAACAATCACTAGATGATATTGATGAAACACTTCGTGAGCTTAGTCGTGCTGATTACGTTTCTTGTTTTTTCGCCGATAATACAATTTATAATTTCTCTATTACGTCTGATTGTATTATCTATATGGAAAATCGTTTTAAAACTGGATTAATTGAAGTAACTGATTTTATTGCTAAACTTATCCCTTAATCTACAACGCACCAATCATTAGCTGTTAAGTCGTCTGCTTTAGGCTCCCAACCTCTAGCAGTACGGCTTTCTTTTATGTTTATAACCTCACATGGAAGATTGTTATTTTGGGGTTTTATTTTAATTCTTCCACTCCGGCCCTCTTTTCTTCTTGCAATAAACTTATCCTTTTTTATTGCTTTATTAGTTGCTTTTTGAATATTCATCTTTTCACCTTCCTTCTGCATATATTTTCAGATATAAGAATCATCTACTCCGATGGTGCAGTTTATCAAATTTACTTCAATGGCATTTCATAAGTCGATTTTCCATCACTTATAAGTTGAAATATTTCGTTTAACACTTCCCTTGCTCTTTCTTCCGTTGGATAGCTTCCTAAGTAGGGAAGAAATTCATCTGATCCATTGCGGATTATAGAATAATTGTCTTTCCCATTTAATACCGCCCAACAATCGCGTCTAATCGTGACAATCGCACTTCCATCTTGCATTAATATCTTCATTTAACTCACCTTCTTTCAATTTTTAAATGGTATCTCTGTATTATCAGCACCGATAAAACCGTTTTTATCCCTTTCCCAAAAATAATGCTTTTCTTCTCCTATAGAATTTAAAAATCTCTTTGATTCTTTTTCATAGTAGGCACCAATAAATTCATCTGCTATTCCTAAATCTCTGTTCTTTGCCACCTCGATAACATTGTCAAATTTAAGCAATAAGTTGTCTTTATTTACGCCCAAATGTTCCATAATCCCTTTTTTAAAATCAGTGTTACATCTATGAATAAGAAATACATTATCCGCAAGATTTGTTATATCCGCAGTTCCGCTTATGTCTTGCTTCCGCAAGAAGCCTAATGATTTTCTAGGATGGGCTACAAAATGTATATGTATGTTCTTTTTCTTTGCAAGTTGCGATAATGCAATTACTAAATTAGTTTGTTTGTCATACTTTTCGCCCGTCACTCCAGTAAGGTCTAGCGACATCAAATTATCAATTATTACCACATCAATCTTGAATTTTTCTATACTATCTGTTACGGCCTTTAAAACATTTTCAACCCTTGCTCCATAATCGTTGTTATAGATATATAGGCTACTTTCTAACCATTCATTTATCTTTGCCCTTATTCCTTCCGGTACTGTATAAAAGTTTTCATATTTTGTACCGGTTACATTCTTTATTCCCGCAGCTTGCAATTGCACCCAATTCAGAACTCGATCTGCTCGTAATTCCCCACTGTATAAAGCCACCTTAAAGTTATTTTCAATACTTTCAATTGCTAACTGTGAAAGTATGCTACTTTTTCCGCTTCCATTACTCCCACTCCACACACTCAATTCGCCTTTATTGAATCCCATTATTCTTTTATCTAACAAGTGTATCCCGCTTTTAATTACTTGGCTTAAATCACGTTTTACAGTCTTTATTTGTGTTGGCGTAAGAAATACTGGCTCCTCTATCAGCTGCGGTGTTGCTTGTAGGTTTAATTCCTTGCTTAAATCAACATTGTTCCGCTTTCCTTGCTTCGCGCTACTTGCAAATTCTTGTCCGGTATCTCCTAGCTCATTTAACTCTCGGTTAACTCTTGCAATTTCTTCATCAATAAGAGTTTTTTCTGTTTTAATAACAACTCCTTTTGTTTCGGCTTCCATCCTTCGCTCAGCTCCTCTTTAATCTCTCGATTATTTCTTTGTAATTGTTCATACCGCTTGGAACATTCCTTTAAAAACCATGTGGAAACCTCTTTCATATGCTCATAATATGATTTTTTATAATCCACAAACCAATTGTTGTAAGCCAAAATTAATTCCTTCCGCCCAACCCTTACCAGTTTTATAGCTATCTGATTTAAAAAGTCCTTATCACAAAAGCTATATCCGTATATTTTCTTGAAAAAATCCTCGCTTGCTTCTACGTCTGCATTAATATTTGTAATAAATCTTTCTTTACAAGGGCTGTCCAATTCCGATCCTCCTAAAATTTAAATGTTCCGTCATTTGTTACTGTCAACTCATGATCCGTTGCGTTATCATCTTCATCCTCCCATCTGCGACTATTTAACCAGGTGGCTGGATATGGTATAAACTGTTTGTCTTTCCATTGTTTAGATTGGCTTTCCAAAACTCTAAGCATAATTTTTAGAAGTTCCTCGGTAACCTTTAATTTTTCAAAAGCCTTCCTTGCAGTTCCCTTAGATATCTTCCTGGGATAGGCGTTCCAAAAAGTATCAAAATGAGCAATATCTATTTTCTTTTCATTCTTACATTCTTGATAGTTGCCGGTTGCTTGCCGATTGCTTGCCGATTTGTTTGCCGATTCATTTTCTTTTACTTGATAAAGCTCCCAATTCAGTATGGTTATGAGCCTATTTTTGTTTGTCGATTTGTTTGCCAAAAATTCATACTTTTCAAATTTATCTATTGCCGTTCTCACATTTTTTATTGATATTCCTAGGCCAGAATTCTCGGTAATGGATTTTAAACTTGTGATACATTGTCCTGGTTTAATAGTGTACTTTTCCCCATTCCAGTTCCACTCGTTTGGCTTATGGCTTACCATCATAAGCAGTGTAATTAGAATTACTTTCTGCTCAGGCGTTGAACATTTCCATATAGGTTTATCAAGTAGCTGTCTATGCAGCTTAACCCAACCTTCCATTCATTTTTTCACCTTCTCTCTTTGTTCTTTTTTTTAATTACACTAACTGTTCATCTAAGTACTTATCAATTTTGGTCTTATCGTATAAACTGCGTCTGCCAATTTTCACTTCACTACCAATTTCTTTTGCAAACTCAACTGCCTTATTTTTTCCTAGTGATAAATAGATACATACTTCGCCAATATCTAATAGACGCTTTTCGCTTAGGTTCGCCCCTGGTCGAATATCTCTTTGTCTCATACTTTCTCCTTTCCTTATTATTCATGTATTGAATTACTCGCCAATTCTTCAATGATTTTAATTATCTTTTTAGCTTTTTCATCCGGTAGATTGTGTCTTAAAAGCCGGGAGAAATTTCCATCGCTAAGATTTAACTTTTCAGCTATGCACCATAACTTGACACCCTTTTCTTTCGCCATTCTTCTAATTTCTTGATTAACCATATTTGCTCCTTTCTAAATAAAATTGTATTGACAATTAGCTATATCAATGTTATATTTTAAATAACATTTGATGTTGTTGTTATCTATAATTGAATTATATCACTGCCAAATCAATATCTATGAAAATTATATAATGTTTATCATTCAATAACATTCTCATGCTTTGTTATTAAATAGATAACAGAAGGTGGGCATATGGCTACAGAAAAAAGGCGTAATTTTAATGATAAAGAAATAAAAGTTATTCATTCTCATTTCAGGAAATTGAGAGAAGATACCGAAACCAACGACAGCGGTTGCATTAGTCAGCGTACGCTTGCGGCTGAAATAGGCTTAATGTATTCAAGAATTAGTAATTTAGAAAGTGAAGAAGGTATAGACGAACCTTCAGTAAAAGACTTGATGGCATACCACAAGAAATTTAATGTTCCATACGAATACTTATTAGGTGAAAGTAATAACATAGAATATCAAAATATGAAAATCAGCAAAGAACTTGGACTATCAGACGGTGCTATTAATAACATAACTAAATTAAACGAAGCTATGGCGCCTCATGCTTCAGATTATATAAATAAAATCTTAGAGTCTGAAACCTTATCTTGGTTAATTGATGATATATTAAAGTATATTGATGCAACATTAAAAAGCGAAGGTTCATTTAAAAATAGCAATACGTGTTCTGATAAAGATGCACTGAAATACACTCAAGAAATAAATCATATTATTAAAGAAAATGGATTACCCTCTGCCTTATTGAGTAATTACAGTGCTTCTACGCACTATTTGAGAATGGCCGAGTACACGATGGGCGTAATAATTGATGATATATATAGAGATACAAGAAAGAACCTTGTGAGCGAAGGAAAATACGTACTGGATCCCAATCGCAGAAAAAAGGAGTGAAAGCCGTATAAGCCAACACTCCTTTATTGTTTTATTCTTCTATAAACATTTCCTCAAATGTTATTATTTTATCTCCTTGCTTTAATGCTTTTGCATTGAAGGTATTCATTATAATCATAATTTCATCAAACATAAACGGAACTCGGTGGTTAACTCTATGGCTATACGAGCTTACGCTTAACCCTATTAGTGATGCTATTTGTACCCTAGTAATCTTGTATTTTTTCCTATAGTATTCTAATTTAAAAAACTTTTTCTTTTCCCGCATAACTTCTCCTTATTATATCGTTTTTCAGCAGTATAAAACTGTATAATAAGTGTATCATTTCTGTTATGAAATAGTCAACAACCCCGCTCGTAGCCTACAATTGCGCTTACGCAACTTTAACTAATTAAACAAATCCCGGAAAGGCCTCTATTGTTGATTTGTGATAATATTATTTTTAGATATTTATGATTTCATACAACTTTCGTTGCTTTTACGCAACTATGACTAAAAAATATTTTTAAAAAAGTTACACACATCTCTGTCTGACGCCTTATGAATAAAGAATATTTGTCGCTAGATTGTTTTTCTATATTTACTTTTATTCAATTTTAGAAACTTCTAATTCTACGATATGGCTAGGGTCAGTTAGATCCTTCCCTTCATATTTCGCCAGGAACTCGCCAAGCGATGTTTTTCTTATTTTGTAAGAACCTAATTTAAGTACTGGTATCAATCCGGCATTAACTAACTTATAAACATATGAAGTATTAGTTTTCATTATCTTGGCCGTTTCCGCTATCGTATAAAGAACGTCTTGGTCGTCGGCAATGTAATTTACAGTCACGTTTTGAGCTTGCTCCGTTAATAAATTATGCCTCTTCAAATCTCCAATTACCTTATCAATAATTTGTTTTTCATCTAATTCAATATTCATTGTATCTCCTCTTCTTTATATTATTGGCTAGCTACGCATTAAATGTATCACTCCAGTAATAATAAATCAATGAAATTCTATAGGCTGCAATAAGTTGTTTAAATGCAACAATATCATCAATATTTGTGCGTGAAAAAGGCACCCCCATTTCTGCAAGGTGCCTTTAGGATCCGTGTATTTTAGGCACATATACAAAACAATACCCATCCGGAATAGCTAGCAAAAAAGGAATCGAAGCCATATCAGCTAACATTCCCTTTTTCATTACACACCTTATAATTTACATATACTACTGAACTAATTATTTCATATGCTCTCTTTCAAATATTTCATCGATGGTCATAGCTGGAATCCCTTCTTTTTTTAGCATCTTATTTAAAGCGTTCCTTATTGTAAAACATTCGTCTAGCGAGAATCTAGTTCTTCCCTTTTCCTTTCCGCAATAATTCACGTTGCTATATCCTAGTAGTACCCCCATATCTTCTTGAGATAGATTTAGATATTCTCTCCAATATTTTAATTTCAAAAACTTTTCATTTTTCATCTTTTTCCCTCGTATTCTTATATAGTTATACGTTAAATATAGCACTCATTTAGAGGAAAATCAAAGGTATTTTATATGCAACAATATACGCCTATATGTAGTTAAAATGCAGTCATACGTTGATTATTTGCAACAATATTCTTAATACTTATGTTCGAAAAAGGCACCCTATATTTCTAAAAATATTTATAAATATTTATTCGTAATAGATGGCTTGATATTAATAATTTAGAACTTATTTTTATGTTAAAAATGCAGATTCAATACATTCTATAATGTGAATTTATGTTGCTAATTAATTCGATAGACAAACTGTGTTATTTGGTATATAACTAATTTAATGGTATTTAATGCCAAATATACTATAAGAGAGGGATTTATAAATGAAAACAGCAAGATTGGTTATTGGGATTGTATCTATCGTATTATTTGTATTAGTAGCTCTTCAATCGTGCGCTGCGGGATTGGGAAATGCACTGCAAGAAAATGGAGAAGTAAGTGGAAGTGCCGGTTTAATGTTAGCATTTTTCTTGCTAATTGCTGGCATAATAGGAATAGCAGCGAGAAAGACTAAAGGGGGAACTATAACAGCTGGATGCTTTTATGCCGTTGGCGGTCTAATTGGAATTAGTAATGTAGGGAGTTACGGAGATTTAGCAATATGGTCAGTACTATCTTTTATATTTGCAGTTGTTTTTATAGTTGGTGCAATAGTTCAAAAGAAGCCAGCGCTTATATCATAATTTTAATAAAAAAAACAAGCCCCTAATCCATTTCCGGAAAAGGGGCTTTACCTTTGCTTTAATATAAAAAGATATTGATCTCCTAATAAAATACAAATCATTAATTTAGTGATTGCTACATAAGTTTTCAGTTCATTTCAGCTTGAATTTTAGACATAAAAAAGCACCTAGAAATTAATCTAAGTGCTTTCACTATAACAAATTATATAAGATTTTTTGGATGGGCGGCGTATCCATCATCTCAGGTACTCTTGCGAGTGCATCGGGAGCCATTTCCGAAACTCAATAATCTTATACAACAAAGTATATGTTGTTAATATCATTATAATACACCTATAAAGATGTATTGTCAATCTCATTACTAAATATTTTCAATCTTCCACTAAATAAACGGTTAGATATTTTAGATGCCGTAATATCATGCATTGTTGATACATATAAATAATTATCCTCTACGTTTAATTTTATACCAATCATAACATTATCATTATATTTCTTTACAAACTCAATACTGATACCACTCTCATTAGGGTTCACTCCAATATAATCTGGATTATTTATTATGTCAGAAATATTATTAATATATTTCAAACATTTATAATGTTGTCTTTTAATCATATGAGTAGGCAATCCCTTTGATTGATATATTATTTCAATTGGTAAATCTGTTCCCAATATCTTATTAAATTCTTCTCTAAATACCCCAACATTTATAAAATTGTCCTCATCCATTAATTTCCCTCTTTAGTAAACATAATAATTTATTATATACCACATTCTGGTAAAAGGAAATAAATATTAATTCTATATAGTTTTACGCAGATGTTGTGTAGACGCTTAGATTGTGGAGTTTGGTTTTTCAAATGCTATGGGCGCATATTTTTATCTTTCGCCATAATTGAACATAATTATAAAAAAGCACCCCATACTATTTTATTAGTATAGAGTGCTTATGATTTACAAAAATTGTATCAAAATTGTATCAAATAACTTTTACAATCTCTCAACCCTAGTAAATACTATGATTAATCAAGTGTATAAGGCATTAAAGCAATATGTCTTGATCTCTTAATTGATACTGTAAGAGCTCTCTGATGTTTTGCACAGTTTCCTGTGATTCTTCTAGGAAGAATTTTTCCTCTTTCAGAAATATATCTCTTTAACATATTAACATCTTTATAATCTATTTCTTTATTCTTGTCTGCACAGAAAACACATACTTTCTTTCTTCTACGCATAGGTCTTCTTCTCATTTGAGAATCTGATTTATCTGATCTCTCTCTCGTGCTTGGCATACCTGCTACCTCCTATTTTAGTTAAAAGGCAAACCTTCATCTTCTACTCCGTCAGGAATATTCATAAATCCATCACCAGCTGCTGCGCTTGGCTCTGGTCTTGATGGAGCATATGCTGCTTCATTACTTGCAGCTGAAGCTTTGCTCTCCGCAAATTCTTGCTCTTCAACGATAACCTCTGTAGTGTAAACTTTCTGACCGTCCTTGTTCGTGTAGCTTCCAGTTTGGATTCTACCTGTAACAATAACTTTAGTTCCTTGGTGAAGATACTTCTCTGCAAATTCTGCACTTCTTCCGAAGGCAACACATCCGATAAAATCAGCTGTCTGCTCAGTACCATCTCCATTAGTTTTACGTCTTCTGTCTACTGCTACTGTGTATCTGGCAATTGCAGTTGATCCGTCTGCGCCCTGTGAATAACGGATATCTGGATCTCTTGTCAATCGTCCCATTAAAATTACTTTATTCATACTATTCTTTCTCCTCTTCTATAAAAGAGTTGTCTGCTAGTACCTATTTCTTTTCGTCTCTAACACATAAGAATCTGATGACAGGTTCCATAATACGGATTCTGCTTTCAATTTCAGCTGGACAAGTTGGTTCTGCATCAAATCTGATGAAGTAATAAAAACCATCTTTCATTTTCTGAATTTCATAAGCTAATCTTTTCTTACCCCAGTCATCAACATTAGTAACTGTACCAGCAAAACGAGAGATTAATTCTTTAATCTGCTCAACTGATGCAAGTCTAACTTCTTCTTCGACGTTTGCACTAACAACAACTGTTAATTCGTACTTATTCATTTACGTCGTACCTCCTTTTGGTCTCTGGTCTCCTAATCACAGTAGGAAACAAGGAAATTATAATATATCACAAGTTATAATTCTACCATAGAGTGCATTAATTTACAAGCTGTTTCTGATATTTTTTATATTTTTTTCGACGAGCTTTCTAGGAACCATTATTTGATGTCCACATCCAATACACTTTAAACGAAAGTCTGCACCAACTCTAAGTACTTCCCATTCATTGCTTCCACATGGATGTTGCTTTTTTAATTGAATAATATCAGTAACATTAATATCCACAATAGCTCCATTCTGCCTAAATGTTATTTTTCGTAATTACTTGTCCAAATACTTTTCCTAAGCTATCATTAATTAACAAATCTGCCTTTTTATCATATGAAGTAGCCGATTTATTAATCAACACTAATTTATTACCTTTGTAATAATCAATTAATCCCGCTGCTGGGTAGACTCCTAAAGATGTGCCACCTACAATCAAAACGTCAGCCTCACTAATTAATTTTATAGCCTCTCTCAAGCTATTTTCATTCAGACCTTCTTCATAAAGGACAACATCCGGTTTAACCCTGCCACCACAGCTGCAAACTGGTATATTATCACTTTGAATTATATAATTAACATCGTAAAACATACCACATTTTTCACAATAATTCCGAAGTACTGAGCCATGCAGTTCAATCACCTTCTTGCTTCCAGCCTTTTGGTGAAGTCCATCAATATTTTGAGTAATAATTCCCTTAAGCTTTCCATCTTTTTCAAGTTCAACTAATTTTTTGTGCGTAGTACTTGGAATTGCTTCTGGAAAAATCATCTTATTTTTGTAAAATTCAAAAAATAAATCTGGTTTTTTTATATAAAATGTATGACTTAAAATCGTTTCTGGGGGATATTTATAGGCCTGATTATATATCCCATCTGCGCTTCTAAAATCTGGGATGCCACTTTCTGTGGAGACCCCTGCTCCACCAAAAAAGACTATATTACTTGATTCTTTTATCCATTTAAGAAAAATTTGAACTTGTTCCTGAATCTCCATAGAACCATCTCCATACCAATAATACTTAGCTTATCATTAAGTTACACGTTATTTATAACTACTCCAAGAATTAGACAACCTTCACTTGAAAGTCCATTAACTTCCTTTTTCGCTTTCTTTTGACTGTAGTCGTCATTATTCATAATGAGCAATGCGCCATCACACAGCTTCGCTATATCTATCCCGCTTCCGACCTCTAAGATAATATAA
The DNA here is from genome assembly GCF_900111235.1 of [Clostridium] fimetarium. Lineage (GTDB taxonomy): Bacteria > Bacillota > Clostridia > Lachnospirales > Lachnospiraceae > Clostridium_N > Clostridium_N fimetarium. The sequence continues at coordinate 8,077 of NZ_FOJI01000001.1, read as the reverse complement.
TCATAATCATTCTTATACAGATCCATTAGTTTGCAAAAAGCGATTTCATTTTGTTCCAAAACAGAATAATTATCAACGTCTCCAGTAAATACAACATTGATATCTTCTTTGTTTGTAACACATATTATTTTGTCTGGCAGTTCACTTCCAGCAAAGTAATCGCTAATTCCTTTTAGATTTTTACCCAACTTATATTTATTCATAAATACTGAAGTCGAAAAATCTGCATCAATAAACAAGACATTGTTTTCGGATTTTCTAATTGTATCTGCCAATTTAAGTGCAATTCCATTTTCACCGATTGCTGCTATCGTTTTAAATTTTCTTCCTTTTGCAAGAATGCGGTTACAAAGTTCTTGATATGCCGTTTCTTCCTTCGGCGTCATGCTTACTAACGTATCTATATTTACACTAAACAAATTATTCATCTCCTTTGCAACACAAACAAAATTTATTTTGGTATTTTTCCAATAACCTCTGAACTTGATTCTTCATTTATAAAATCTGGTTCTTCGTCTGCTTGCGTATCAATAAAAACATCAACGCCAACTACCTCTGAGTCATCTAATAATAAATCATCGTCCAAGGATGCTGCTGATTCTTTCGTCGCTTTTTTTATTTCTTTACCTACATCTGATTTTTTGGGGTTTTCATCATATTTAACTACATTTCCATAATATCGGTTGTATTCCGCTTCATCATCTTCTTCTTTATGTTTGCTAAATGCGCTAATTAATAATGCAACTATAAGTTCTATAAAGAAACATATGAATGCGCCGGCGAGAAAAAGATATGCCGTATATCTATATAAATGTGGCTTATATGCCACTCCTGTAGAAGTTCCTTCTGCAAGAATTGATATCTTCTCTACTGGAATAATCGTTGTTGTCTTCAACGCACTTTTTGCAACAGCATCAACATATTGCTTGGCAGTTGCCTGATCTGGATCATAACAAATTATTTCAATAACATTACTATTTCGTGGTGTATTAACTGAAATATATGACGCCAAATCTTCTGAAGTTCCAACTGATTTTTGTGCATCCGAAATAACAAGATTACTTTTAAATACAACAGCAAAATCTTCTTTCAACCCACCATCACTAGCACGAAGAGAGGGTTCTGACGTTTCACCTGGCACTACATAAAGCTGAGTAGTTGAAAAATATACTGGAGAAATCTCATTCATTAACCACAGGTATCCAGCTACTCCACTTAAAATACTAACTATTATCCATATCAGTAAAAATCTTGAAAATTTCTTCATCTTAGCTCCCATCTTCCGGTGTATCCTTATTTGTATAATTTGTTTGGATATTTTCCTTCTGATATTAATTTTTGAATTGATTTTACTACGATTGGTTTATCTTCTTTATATGTTACTCCAAACCATTTATCTTGCGTTTCAAGCACGGTTGCCACTGCTCTTTTTGACTTTATCAATTGGTCAACAATCGTTGGAAGTAAATATTCACTCTTGAAATCACCTGCTTTTAATTCACCAAGAAACTTTACAAATCCACTTTCAAGTTCATCTAAAAACTTTGGATCAAATCCCCACATATTCATAGATACATAACTATTAGGGTCAATATTTACCATACTTCCATCACACTCATATGATGCTCCACCATTATCATTTTTTACAATGCCTGAAGTCTCTCTAACACTAACCAAATGCTTGTTATCATCAACTAGACAAACGCCTCTAGTAACTGAACCATTATCACTTAATGTATTACCAAGAATAAATCCGGCCATACACATAACTTGTTCCACTTCCGTACCATGTTCTTCCACTAAATAATCATGAATCTTTTTAAATCCAGTTTTACCATAATAATCATCGGCATTAATTACAAGAAATGGTTCATTCACTATCCCTTTACAAGAAAGAATTGCTTGTCCTGTTCCCCAAGGTTTTTCTCTTCCCTCTGTAACTTTGACACCTTCGGGAGTATTTTCCACTTGTTGAAATACATATTCAACTTTGACTACTTGTTCAATTCTATTCCCTATTATGTCTTTAAATGATTCTTCCAGATCTTTTCTTATAACAAATACTACTTTGTTAAAACCAGCCTCGATTGCATCGTAGATTGAATAATCCATGATGATCTCTCCATTAGGACCCATCGGCTCAAGTTGCTTAACTCCGCCACCAAATCTACTTCCAATTCCTGCTGCCATAATTACTAAAGTTGTGTCATTCATTTTATTAATCTCCCATACAAATTTTCTTATTTAATTCCTCTATCCTAGGAATTATTTTGAAGTATTAATTTGAGGATAGTAATACCATCTAATTCCTGTAATAATTCCTTTTTCATCAATATCAAAAGCAATTTGAGCAAAATCATCATTATACGTTGCATATTGTTCTTTATAAGGTGGTTCAAAATATGTAAATTCTAATATATATGATTTCGCTGTCTCCATCGAAGTATAACCATTATAATTAATAACTCCATACTGAATCTTATCTGATTTTTTTACAGAAGCCAAATTATCAAGCGTAAAACTTCCATATAGATACTTCCCTATGATACTGGAATTATCTTCTGTCATCATATTATTATTCAGACAATTACTGTCTCTATAAAAAAGTTCCATAATTTTATCTTTGCTATCACCAACCTTAATGCCTCTTGAAAATATGTCATCATCACCTAATGATGCAGCAGCACATAATTTGTAGATATTATCAATTGACATAAATATCAATGACAAATCATTATAAGCATATACTTTTTCATCTAAAACTTCATCTGGCCTAACGCCATTTTCTGTTTGCGCCTGAACCTGTGTTACTTTCTGCGTTTCTACTTGTGTCTGATTCTGGGTTTCCTTTTGTACGGCCGGAGTTGTACTCGACAAAACTTCTTTTGAATCGTAATAATTAGCAGGCTCACCTAATAACGCCTTAACTTGTTCTTCTGTCATTCCCATTTTTAGTTTATTAACAATCAAATCATCATAAGAAAACATTTCCGCAGAACTCACACCCAATGTTTCATAAATAGAAGACTCTTGCTCAATATACCCATCATCTACTATATTTTCACTTTTACAAGCAACCGTTAAAGATGAAGTTATAATAATAACTGCAAGCAATCCATATATAAATGTCCATTGTCTCAATTTCTTCATAACTGACCTCATCTCTCAAAATTAACAATTTAACAATTTAACAATATTAAGTTCTTATATCTGTAATTTCAAATTTGATTTCTATCTTTTCACCAAAATTCTGTTTAAATATATCATAGATTCTTCTTGCCACCAATCGCCCATTATGTTTATCTGCGTCCAGTATCATTACTAGTTGCTGATAATCACTATATCTTGTTGTGACATCTCCTTTTCGGATTGATTTTACAATTGCTGTTTCTAATGTAATCATACATTCTGCCAATACAGCACTATCCAGTAAATTCCCATTGGTTTCAAAAATCGTATATAACACTAAAATACCATTTTGTTCCGTTCTTTCCATACTTCTAGAGACAAACTGGTATATTTTTGTGAATCCATCATATCCTACTCTATAAGCGCCAGAAATAATTCCATCTTCTTCTAATTTTTTTTTCAAATATAAAACATCAGCTTCTACGCCTCTATCATTATGTAAACTAAATTCTCTATCATCATATGTATGACAATGACCTTTACCATGCTCCTTTACATAATACAAGGCTTTATCTGCATTATCAAATAATTTTTCAAATGAATTAATTGCAATATCAGATTGCGCGATTCCTATAGAAACCGAAACACCGCATCCCTTTCTAGTAGGCCCGATCTTTGATTTCACAGCATTAATAATCTTTTCTGCAATTATTCTAATATAATCATTGTCATCTTCATTCGGGAAAAATACTACAAACTCATCTCCTCCAATTCTTGATATAATGCCAATATCACCAATGATTTCTTTCATTGTATTTGCGAGATTTATTATAATATTATCGCCTGCACTGTGCCCGTATATATCATTGACACTTTTAAAATTGTCCAGATCAAGCATAAACATAATGCCACGATTCAATGGAGTACTCAAATATCCGTCAACATATTTCTTTATATAATCACGATTCCACACATTCGTCAACGTATCTTTGTAAATATTATTATAAGTATCTTGAGCATAATCTTTCATAAGGCGTTGTAGAATTAGAATATTATCTGATGTTGAATCAAAGTCTTCTACTTGCTGTTTTGTATCTATGCTAATGTTAAATCCCTCATCTAACATTTCTAACAGTATATCTGCTACTAGTGGATCAAACTGTGTTTCCCTGCATCTAAATATCTCTTTTTTAACTTCTGTAAAAGTATACTCTTTTCTATATGATCGATTAGAAACCATAGCATCGTAAGCATCTGCCATTCCAATAATCCTAGCATTCATTGGAATTTCTTCTCTTTTTAATCCATCTGGATATCCTTTTCCATCAAAATGCTCATGATGAGACCTTGCGCCATCTCTAAGTTTCGGAAAAATATCAATGCCTTTTAAAATATTATCGCCAATTAATGTATGGGTTTTTATAATTTCATATTCTTCTAATGTAAGACTAGATGGCTTTCCAATTATAGCATCTGGTATTCCTATGCTGCCAATATCATGTAATAATGCTACATAATATAAATTAGACAATTCATTCCCTTTTATGCCAATCCTTCTTCCGATTTCAACAGAATACTTTGCTACTCTTTCAGAATGACCATTTTTATAGCTATCTTTAGCATCGATTGTATGAGCTATAGTCGCCATCGTCTGCAAAGAATTATTTTCAACTTCTTTAACTCTTTGCTTCAATTTTTGTTGCATATTTTGTTCTAATTTCTCATTTCCCAATAACTCATTATACGACCGAACATCTTCCATAGTTAATTCCCCAATTTACTATCACCAAAATACAGTTCCTTTTTCACCTTTAACAATCTTCCAAACGCCTTGTTATTATATCATATATCAAGGAAATTATAAACTAAATGTTTATTATATTTATCATGTATCTCATTTAATTTTCTCTACATTAATAGATAAAAGTGTCATTGTTACATTCTTTGAATATTGTATTGTATGGGATAAATTATCCTATATCCTAATAAAAATACGTGGAGGAAATAAAAATGTCAAACTGCCTATCAGTTAAAGAATCACTAAAATTTGCCGACATTACAGGTCAGCAAGTCACGATAACGCTAAAAAGTTGTACAAAATTAGAAGGTTGCATCGTTGAACGTTTATGGTCTACAGCATGCCGAGTATGGCTTGATCCAACTGACCGAGATGATATTGATAAAGCAATTGTTGCAATTCACGCAATTAAATCCGTTGATTTTATATGTGATGAATGTTAGAAGATGATAAATTTGAATTTGGAAAGGGTGGAAAAAGATATGACGCAATTAAATAACGATAATTATGATGTATCGATTATGAGTACAGATACCGATTGTTTAGAAGGTATTCGAGAGGCACTAAAAATTGCAATGCTTACAGATCAAATAGTTGAAGTTGGATTGAATTGCTTTGGAGAACCTGAAGTAGTTGAAGGCCTTATTATTGAGGTATGTTCGCGCACTTTTTGTATTAAAATTGAAGATAGCCGCGATAGACGATGCGGACATGATGAGATTTTAAAATATGATATTGAAAATGTAGAATATGTTGAGTTCTGCTAATTTTTAAAAACTAAATTATAGCTAGCTATTAATGTGGATTAACTCACAAGATAAAAATATAATTTTAGTCAAAACAAAAGCTCCAGTAAATAAATGCATATCGCATATTTACTGGAGCTTTTGTTTTGAGGCGACAATGAGATTTGAACTCATGATCAAGGTGTTGCAGGCCGTTGATAGAAATCTATTCAAAAATAGATGCGATTCTGTTATTGAATATTTTGTTGTACATGAATATTAACTTTAGTTTTTATGTAGTGAACACCTATTGATGATGAGATGAAAGACACGACCAACATGAATCCTATATAATCCCATGAAATTCTCGGCGGGGTCTGCTCATTTTCAAATAAAACACGATCAAAATAGCGTATGTTAGCTAAATCAGTATTTTCAGGATCTGAAACATATATCCATCTAAGATCTTCTGGACTAGCAACCCATTTGTTGCCTTCTTCATCTATAAAAACATAGGTGTCTTTATTGTTATTAATTCGACTTACATATCTGTTTATTTCTTTTGCATCTGTATATACTTGATAGTCACTACTATGTGGAAAGGTCCATAATACAATCTTAGACTTGGTTTCATAGCCTTTTATTTCACCATTATAATTCGTATAGTTATCTTTATGATCATTTAAAAACATATCTTTCGAATATTTTAACTTTTGCCAGCTCAGATTAACCCAACCTTGATATTCACCAATAACATTACCCCATATTATTCCATGACTTTCATAAGTCATATGAATAAGAAAATCAGTTCCATTTGGAATAGAATCAACAACCCAAGGTGTCTCGGGACTTTGGTAAAGCTTCAATTCGCCACCTTCCCCATTGGCACTATACGTGTCTCCAGAAAATAAGCACTCATCTTGGTGATTCCTTAAAAATGGATCGTTTGTAACCATTATCGGATTGGCAAAAACGGTTGTAGCACCAAACGAACTACTGAGTATAAATGCGACCAACATCGGTAGGAAATAGGAAATTCCATTCGCTAAAACAGAACATTTTAATGGCCTTTTGATGCGCGTAACATAATTTTTATAAAACTGCCATTCTACAATCACCACAATTGCTTCAAGCGGAAGCTGTACCCACCATTTGCTTATATTGGTTGATAATACGAAACTATTTGCGATTGTAACCACAATTGGATTTGTAACAACATTGATGAGCATTACTAATACCAAATCCGATTTTATAGTGAGACGTTCATAAAAATGTACAAATATCACTTCAATAATAATTGCCAATACCAAAGAAAGCGCCATTTCAAATAATAAAAATAATAAGATATACCCTATATCCATATCGTTCCCCCTTCTTCTAATTAAATTTATTGGTTACCATTTCTTGTTAAAGAGAATAATATTATACCATATTTTTACAGTTACAATCAATATTTAAGTTCTAATATAAAAAGTTGTTATTGTTACAAATAAATTTTATTTAAATTTATACATCAAACTCAACTATATTTAAATACTACTCTTAATTATTAGTACATACGCTGCATTTCACATTGAAAATAAATTATTAATTTTCTAGTCATTTTTGATCCGAATCAGGCTATTTATTGAAATTGTAAAGATATCTATACACAAATATTACACAAATATAGTTGGTAAAAGACATTAAAATACGGTATTAAACGGTATATCTACTCTTACCTATAAACGCAAAAAAGCCCCACAAACCGAGGGTTTATGAGACTTTTCTATAGAGGCGACAATGAGATTTGAACTCATGATCAAGGTGTTGCAGACCTACGCCTTACCACTTGGCTATGTCGCCATATTAACAACTATATTATAACCAACACTTGATTATTCGTCAAATGTTTTATTTAAAATGACTCCAAGGGGATTTGAACCCCTGTAACCGCCGTGAAAGGGCGGTGTCTTAACCGCTTGACCATGGAGCCTTATCGTGAACTGCCAGAGCGGTTCAAAAAACTCCCTGAGTAGGACTCGAACCTACAACATCACGGTTAACAGCCGTGCGCTCTACCATTGAGCCATCAAGGAATATTTGTTTCATTTATAAACAAATAGGAAGCCATTTCATAACTCCCAAAGTCAAAGAAACCAAATCTTAATTCGTTGGAATTATAAGTTTGTTCCTTCAAAACTGCATATTAAATATATCTATCATCCGTTTTTTATCTTTATCTCTAAAGATAACTCTCTTGTATGTTCTATCCTATGACCATTGTCTTTGCTTCGCAAAGACGTTGCAAGTTGCAAGCAACTTACTCAACTCTACTTTTAATAGCAAAGACAATGTTTCGCTTGGTTAAGCCCTCGACCTATTAGTATTAGTCAGCTGAACACGTTACCATGCTTACACCTCTAACCTATCTACCTCGTAGTCT
>NZ_FOJI01000020.1 GCF_900111235.1 [Clostridium] fimetarium | reverse complement strand
GCCAGAAGATTATAAAAAAGTGGCTGAATACGTTTGTAAAGATAAATTAAATCTTTCTCCTTCAGATGAGTTTCTTAACAATATAACAGCTATGGCGAAGGAATATTGTGATACAAGAACGGATAAGCCTAGTTTATCGGATATGAAAGAAATAGACAATCTTATAATCGACTGGGTGCTGGATGTTTATCGGAATTTTCATGTAAATTTATTGGAATATGCCCAAAACGTATCATACAGTTTTTATGATAGATATATCCAAATGGAATATGACGGTTCTACAGAAACACATTACAGTATTAACAAATATGATTATCGGTATCAAAACAATCCTTTTAATATAAACGATATATACGAAAGAAATAAGCACAGAGAGTTTGTTTTTGATCATAAAGGTGAACTCGAAATGCTGATTATGTATTATTGGCTATTTGAGGATGTTAAAGATCCAGATTATTGGTCAGAGTATGTTACTTTATGCATAGCTAATGAGAGAGTAAATCTAGCGAGTCAAAAAAGAATTTTGAAGCCTGTATCTGTTTCAGGGCTGGACTATCCAAGCGAAATTACAACTAATATAAAATTTATTGACACGGCTAACGGCATATTAAAAGAAAACCCTGGAGCAAATTATATCCTCTGTATAACATATGACAAGATGAATGATGATGCTATGTGGAAAAATAAAGATGCTTTGGATATTATGATATCTAATTTGCATGTAAGTTTTAAAGCATTTGGAGCACCGGAATTATTGGAATTTATATCTCCATACAGTACACCAGGTTATAATGAGGAAGCTTTTTTTAATAAGTATCAGTTATTCGAAAAAAGCATGCGCAGATACAATAAAATGAAAATTGCCATCATAAATGGATATACAAAATCCAATAAAGGTAAAAGTTATTTATATTCTACTGTAGAAGATATTGTTCGGCTGAGAAATACATGCAAAGAAATGAAGCTACAGTTAAAGCTAGCCGTGGACTTGACAGACCGCAGTGGAAAAAATTCACTAAAATCAAATATAGAAGATATGGTAAACACACTTGCAACCATGAGAAATTTTATTGTGGGACTTCATATAAATGATATCAGTTCATGGGGAAGAAATAGCCATATATATGAAAATGATAAAAGGCATGAATATATAAATACTATGGATTACCCGTCATTATCAATGTTTATGGCAGGCCTATCGAGTGTACTTCAAGACAGTAGATCAAGATACTTTATACCAAATTATGTTAAGAACTCAGATGCATTGGAAATTCTGATAGATACACTCTATCGTGGAGGATGTTATTTTGAAAGTGAGGTAATTAACCTTGAAGAAGAACGGAATTGATAAAGTCAATATTGAAAATGACTATGACTACGAAAAATGGTGTAAGCATCTAAATGTTCATTTGATAGGGAATTATTATAATTCTATGATTGATGAGCACAATAAAGAAATTGAAAAACGCCGTTTACATGAAAAAGAAAAATATAAAGATTATATGTCATTTCAACTACAATACAAATTAAAATATTCAAGATTTCAAGGAAATATACCAGTACTTAATATTGAAGTTTCTGAAAAGCAGAGAACGAGAACTTATACTTTTATGGATTATTTTATAGAAGCTATACAAGCGATTGGTGGCTCAATACGGGTGGAAAATCATAATAATGACAATACTGTAATTAACTTTCCATATTGTACTCTTGAATGTTCGTTGTTAGAAACAAAGTGCAGGTATAAGGATATGAAACCAGCAGGTGTGAAAACAATGAAGCCATCATATGATTTTGTGGATTCGGGAGAGTTGGAATTTAGAATATATTCTATTAATAAAAGTAAAGAGAAACTTCACGAGTTAATTTATAAAGAAGATACTATCTCATTGAAAGACCAGATTAAAGATATTTTTATTGACTTGCGAGCCGTATTAATTGAAATCAGCAATAAAAATAGAGAAGCAAAACGGTTAGAAGATGAAGCATATGAAGAAAGCAATAGGGAGTGGGAGCTGCAGCGACAAAGGGAAGAGGAAGAAGCCGAACAAAAGAAGTTACTGGAATTACGAATAAAGCATCAGGAAGTGGTTCAGAAACATTTAGAAAAATGGGAACACATTAATGAGGTAGAATCATATTTAGCAGATATCAGACTCAATGCAGCAAAGCAACCAGATGATGTAAAATTAATAATGAAACAATATTGTGATTATGTTGAGGTGTTGTTTGATAAAAAGGCTTTTATTGCAGATATTATTGAATTTACAAAAGACAATTTCTGATATTAGCTAAGGCAAGGATAATAGTAGGATTTAGGATACAAATATCTTTGATTGCTATATAGTATTTTTACTAGGTGGATAAAATGAAAAGTGACTTAATGAAAGTTTTTGGGTATTATGATGTTCAAGAATTTGATCCATTTCTAATGCTAGATGTTTTTGATTCAACTAATCCAGATGACTATACCAAAGGATTTCCATGGCATCCTCATAGAGGAATCGAAACCGTTACATATTTGATTAAAGGCGATATTGAGCATGGAGATAGCCTTGGAAACAAAGGAAGTATCTTAGATGCAGATGGTCAATGGATGACGGCTGGAAGTGGAATTATACATCAGGAATTACCTAAGAAAAGTGATCGTATGCTTGGCGCTCAGCTTTGGCTGAATCTACCGGCTCAATACAAAATGGTTGACCTCCAATATGGAGATATTCTAAAAAAGGATGTTCCAATTGTCGAAGGTGATGGTAGTTTGGTTCATATTATTTCTGGAAGCTACAAGGGAATCTCTGGCGCGTTCCAAGGTGAGTATGTAAAATCAACCTATTTGGATGTCGAATTGGAAGCAGGAGCCGAGTGGACTATGGACACAGATAAGGCGTCTACATTGTTTGTTTATATTTTCCAGGGTGAAGGAAGCTTTGGTCAGGAAACTGATGATTTTGTATCGGAAAAGCATGCAATACTGTTTAATGAAGGTGATACCTTAAAGGTGAACGAATCAGACAATGGAATGAGATTTATACTCCTAATGGGAAAACCGTTGGGGGAACCAATCGCATGGGGTGGACCAATTGTAATGAATACCAAGGAAGAATTAGAGTTGGCTTTTGCAGAGATTGATAGCGATATTTTTATTAAGCACGAAAGAAAGTAGTAATGATATTGGATACAATAATTCACAAGCAAGAAAAATTAAAAAAAGAGATAATCAAGATTAGTCAAGCCTAAAACTTGTCTGCTCTTATTTCTTGCCAGAAAGTAGGTTGAAAAATTAAGTTTATTCTATTTTACAATAAGCCAAATCGATTAGTTACAAAAAGGTGCCTATATAACAAAAATGTGCCTACTTTTATTTTTGGTGCTGTATGAGTATAATAAAAGTACAATTAAATTAAAAGGAGAATATCAATATGACCAAGAATATATTTTGGATATTTGAAATTACAATTAAAGAAGGACAAGTAGATAACCTCAAAAAATTAATGACAGAAATGGTCGAGGCGACAAAAGAAAATGAGCAATGTACAATGGCTTATGAATGGACAATAAGTGAGGATAATAAAAAATGCCATACTCACGAATGTTATGTAGACTCAGAAGCAACATTAACACATTTAGCAACGTTTACAAGTCAGTATGCAGCAAGATTAATGGAAACTGGTGATGCAACAAGCTTTGTTGTTTATGGAAATCCCAATGTTGAAGTGAAAAAAATATTAGATGGATTTGGTGCTGTCTATATGACACCAATAGGCGGATTTATTCGTTAATTATAAGTATTATAATTATTTGTTTTAGTAATATTATCAAAAAAGAAGAAATTCTACTAAATAGAATTTCTTCTTTTTTTGATAATGTGAATCTATTTGATAGTTTGTTTGTATTCATTTCCCCAACTAATCATAGCATCAAACATTGGACTTAATGATTTTCCTACTTCACTTAATGAGTATTCAACTCTTGGAGGAATTTCAGCATAAGCCATGCGTGTAACAAGACCATCATTTTCCAGGGAACGAAGATTATCGGTTAAGACCTTTTGGCTTATCCCTGGAATTCCTGTCTTTAGTTCTCCAAATCTGAAAGTGCCAGAAAGTAAATTCCTGATTATTAATAATTTCCATTTATTTCCTATTAAAGCTACTGCCGTAGCGACTGGACATTCTGGTAATTCGTCTTTCGTTAACATATAAAAACCTCCTTAAAAGTCCTTTAAAATCATTAGTTACTAAAAGGTGCCTATATAATAAAAAGGTGCCTACTTACAAAAAGTGTGCCATGCTGATACTATAATATAGAAAGAGAAAAAATGCAAATTATTCTTAAAAAATTAAGTCTATATTGATTTATCATTTGAATCTTTCAATAAAAAATATCAGGAGGTATAAACACATGGCACTTTCAAATTTAGCAGAATTCAATGCAACAGGTACAGGATGTGGAGCTGGGGACAAACCAGAGGAAAAGCCATCATCATGTGGTTCATCATGTGGAGCTGGTGACAAACCAGTTGAAGCACCAGAAGAAAAACCAAGCGCATGTGGCTCAGCATGTGGAGCATCTGATAAGTAAGAATATCGGACTCTACCGAAGTTACATATATATGTGACTTAAGATGTTCCCAGTAGGCTAGCCTTCTGGGAACGTTTTTAACTAATTAGCTGAATAATAAGTTTCACAAAGAAAGAAGGAAAAAAGATGAAACCATATTTTGCATTCCAGTGGCACATAACCGATTATTGTGACCAGAGATGTAAACATTGCTATATATTTTCAGAAGGGAATTGTACGGAATTACTTTCTATGTCATTGGAGAACATGAAAAAGGTGATTAAAAACTGCGAGGATATGTGTGAGCAGCTTGGCAGACAACCATATTTTTATATTACAGGGGGAGATCCAATTCTTCATCCTGATTTTTGGAAACTTCTAGAGATCATAAAAGAAAAGAAAATCCCATTTTCATTGATGGGTAACCCATTCCATTTAACGGATGAAATCTGTAAGAAGTTGAAAGCCTATGGTTGCGAAAAATATCAGATGTCCATTGATGGCATGCGAGAGACTCATGATTATTTTAGAAAGCCAGGATCTTTTGACTGTACCATAGAAAAAATCAAATGCATTCGTGATGCAGGAATTAAATGTGCTATCATGTCTACAGTATCTGGAACCAATATAAATGAGATGGAAGATGTAGTAGATATTGTTGTTGCAAACAAGGTGGATATATTTGCATTTGGAAGATATTGTCCAACCAGTGAAGAAAAAGATACTGGAATAGCACCGCTAGAGTATCGAAAATTTCTTGATAAACTATGGAAGAAGTACGAGAAATACAAAGCAGAGGGTACCAATACATATTTTAATCTAAAAGATCATTTATGGACACTTTATTTGTATGAAGAAGGAATATTTAAGATTCCGGATTACGCTAAAGAAGATATGATATATGAGGGGTGCCATTGCGCAGGCTGTCATATGACAATCCTTCCCAATGGTTATGTATATGCTTGTCGTAGATTTGAAAGTAATGTGGGAAATGTATTTGAAGAAAGATTGAAAGATATTTTTGTGTTTAAGGAAGAAAAATATAGAGATTTTGATAAGTTTGAAAAATGTTCTAAATGTGAATTGAAAGGATTCTGTCGAGGATGCCCAGCTGTAACTTATGGAACAAATGGAAACTTCTATGGCGCTGATCCACAGTGTTGGAAAGAGGTATCCAACTGAGAATATGATATCCTATAACTTTTATAGTGAGGAATGATAAGATGAGAAATGAACTAGAAGAAAGAATTATGAGTGCAAGAAAAATATTAGACGAAGCACAAATTGTTATAATAGGTGCAGGCGCAGGCTTATCGACGGCGGCAGGTCTTGATTTTGGTGGAGAACGATTTGAGAAACTCATGCCCGAGTATGGAAAGAGATATGGATACGATAATATGTATGCAGGAGATTTTTATCCATATGAAACGCTGGAAGAATATTGGGCATTTGAGTCAAAAGTAATTCTATTAAATCGCTATGAATTAGAGGCACTACCATTATATAAAAAAATATACAATATTGTCAAAAATCGAAATTTTTTTGTGATGACAACAAATGTAGAGCGCCAGTTTGTAAAATCAGGCTTTCATGAAATGCAAGTGTTTGCAACACAGGGAGATTACAGCTTTTTTCAATGTTCAAAAGGATGTCATAAAAAATTATATTACAATGAAGATAAGATACGTGAAATGGTAGATGAGACAAAGGACTGTAAAATACCGACAGATTTGATACCAAAATGCCCAATTTGCGAGGAACAGATGAAAATCAACCTAAGAGCTGATCAATATTTTATTGAGGATCAAGCATGGGATGAAAGCAGTAAACGCTATAACGAATATGTGTCTGATGTAGGTTTGAAAAAGGTAGTATATTTTGAATTTGGAGTGGGATACAACACCCCAGGTATTATTAGGTATCCTTTTGAACAAATGACATACCGTAATCCCAATGCTCATCTAATCCGCTTTAATAAAGATTATCCAGATGGTGCAAAAGAAAATGTAAATAAGACAATTAGCTTTACAGAGGATATATCTATTATCTTAGAAAAAATATATCCGGAGCGTTGACCTTTCTAGAAATTTCATGCATTTATATATGAAGTTATAAATGCATTTAATGGCAGCTATTACAAAAAGAGAGCAGGGATTAAAATGAACGAAACCATAAAATGTATATTAGAGCGTCATTCGATTAGAAAATATGCAGATAAACAGGTGCCGGAGGAATTGTTGCAACAGATTTTAAATGCTGGGTTGTATGCACCTTGTGCAGGTGGGAGACAATCATCATTTATGGTAGTTTGTCAGGATGATACAATCAATAGAGCACTTGGTAAAGTGAAAAGTGCTGCATTTAAGGGAAGGTATTCTACCGCAGACAGATACATATCAAAAGAACAGCCAAGTATTGCAGATGATCCAAATATTTATGATGCATTCTACGGTGCACCAACGGTAGTAACAATTTTTTCACCAAAGGATTTTTTGTTTGGAGGACAGGATGCAGCATGTATGGCTGAAAATATATTGATTGCGGCACATTCGTTAGGCATTGCTTCTTGTTTTATTGGCAGTGCATGGGAAGCATTTGGATGTGAAACTGGACAGGAGCTTTTGGGAAAATGGGACATACCTAAAAATTATCATGCCGATGTACAGGTGTTGTTAGGCTACGCAAAGGATGGTAAAATAATAACAGGGAAGGCCCGAAAAGAGAACAGAATTATAAGAGTATAAAGATAAGAATATAAAGATAAGACCATAAAGATAAGTGCATAAGGATAGATAAGTGAGGTAAACATGATAATAAATACAGGCTGTAGAACCGATATCCCAGCATATTTTAGTGATTGGTTTTATAATAGAATAAAGGACGGATATGTGTTGACAAGAAATCCATATTATGAGGAACAGGTAATGAAATACCGTTTAACACCAGATGTTGTTGATTGCCTTTCTTTTTGCACCAAGAATCCGGAACCGATGCTTGACAGTCTGAATGAAATCGATGCTTTCAGGCAGTTCTGGTTTGTAACAATTACGCCATATGGTAAAGAAATCGAACCTAATGTTCCGGAGAAAGAAAAGGTAATGGAAAGTTTTAAACAGTTATCAAAGAAAGTAGGAGTAAATGCAATCGGTTGGCGTTATGACCCTATCTTTATTACCGACAAATATTCTGTGGAATATCATATAAATGAATTTGAGAAAATGGCAGAGATTCTGAGTGGATATACAGACAATTGTGTTATTAGCTTTATTGATTTATATGCTAAGACAAAACGTAATTTTTCAGGGGTGAAGGAAGTAAGAAAAAACAGAAAGAATCACCTTAGGAAAATCATTTGTAAGCATTGGGAAAAAATATGGAATAACCATTCGAACCTGCTGTGAAGGTGAAGCTTTAAAAGAATATGGAGTGGATGTAACTGGTTGTATGACACAATCGATTATTGAACGTGCTATCGGATGTAGCTTAGATGTTCCAAAGAATAAAAAATCTCCCAGAGAGGCCTGCAATTGTCTCTTGGGAAATGATATAGGTGCATATAATACCTGTGGTCATGGCTGTATTTATTGTTATGCAAATTATAATCAGGAAACAGTAAGACAGAATATGCAGCAACATAAATCTACTTCTCCATTTTTGATTGGAAATGGAAAGGAAGGGGATAAAATAAGAGAGGCAAGTCAGGATAGCTATAGGAATGGGCAAATCACTTTATTTTAGAAAGATGGTACTAATATGACACAGGATGAAAAACTAGATTATTTGATTGATTTCTTTAAGAAAGATTCCATCGAGTATAAGGATATGGAAGTTACAAAAGGTAATAGAAGAATGGTACTTCGGTCTCTGATGAATGTTCGTATACCTAAATCGATACCCAATAATGTACTAAAAATTCATGATGATTATTTACAAGAAGAGGCCAGGGAAAAAGGAATTGTGGAACTCGATGAGATACCAACAGTAAGAGAATCATTTCAAAGTAAAAGTGAGTACGCGGATAAAATATCAATTTGGCAAGGTGATATTACAAGACTGGAAGTAGACGCAATTGTAAATGCGGCAAATTCTCAGATGTTAGGATGTTTTGTACCTTGCCATAAATGTATTGATAATGCAATTCATTCATCGGCAGGTATCGAACTTCGAGAAGAATGCAATCATTATATGAAGAAGATTGGAAAATATAAAAGTTATGAAGAGCCTACGGGAAGTGCTATAATTACATCTGCTTACAACCTTCCTTGCAAGCATGTGATTCATACAGTGGGACCTATAGTTGGATATAAACTTACGAATGATTTGCGAAATGATTTAAGATCTTGCTATGAATCCTGTTTGAAGATTGCATCAGAAAATGGGGTGAGAAGTATTGCTTTTTGTTGCATATCTACAGGGGAATTCAATTTCCCCAATGATGAGGCAGCAAAAATCGCTGTTGAAACAGTAATTACATTTCTGCGAGAAGAAGCCGGTAAAATAGATAGAGTTATATTCAATGTATTTAAGGATTTAGATAAAGAAATATATGAGTTGAATCTACATTAGAAGATAAGAATAAGCTTCTCTATTAGTGTATCCGTACGGTACAATAATAGGGAAGTTTTTAACTTATAGTTTATTTTCAGTAATTGTTTCTGTAAAATCTTTTGAAATAAAATGAATATAACCGTCTTATTTCTTACGTTGGACGTTCCATTACCTACTATAGTTATTCAAAGAAAATATTAACACCAAAATAGAGAATATTAGTACATTCTTTATTTTGAGAATTTTTTTAGAAAAAAGCGGGACACTAACCCCTGATTTTCGGCTTATAAGTATAGGGATAAAATTTCCCCTGCTGAAATCCGAAAATCAGAATCAAGGTTCTGGTGATTAAGCTTTGGCACCTGTACCTTGACAACTTCATATCGAGTGTAAGAAACAAAAATCAAACACACTTAGTTGAAACCAGAGCTGCAGAATGAGCTTTGGGAGTAAACGTGATTCATCTGTAGATTTGCTGTGATGTACCTGCTGGTCAACCAGTTCAAGCAAGGTATCGTAATAGAAGAAGCAAAAGGTAAAGAGCGAACCAGATGGATGTAATGTTATTGATACGCATTGCAAAGCTTTGATGGATAATGAAACAACTGCTTAAATAAGCAGCCGGGTGGCACCGGAGCATAGCATGTCGTGTAAGAGTGATATGTGTTGCTGTGATGGAAATCATCAATCCTAACTTACATGTTTCCCGGTCTATGGCAGAAGTGTTTGCGATAGATGATGCACGGGGTAGAGCAAATTAAAAAAGTGTGGCTAGACCAATAGTAATACTGGACAGCCACACTTGCATATATATTATTATTAGAAGCGTTAGAGCAAAGATCTACCGTTAACTCATTAGACGAAAGAAATGTCTTATTTTATTCTTTCGATATTTCATAGATGAGTTTAATTTTATCAATTCACCAGAGACCACAGAAATACTGCACTTTTTAGTGAGTTGATAACAAAATCGAAATAAATACGAAGATTTTTTTTAGTCTTTCCTTGACACAAGCAGAAAAATGCAAGGCATATTTGATTAATGGGGCTAGGAAACTGCCGGGGTTTAGTGAGTGGCCGAATCCGCAGATGGGGTGGGGGGCACTTTGTGTGAAGGATAGTATACCAGGGTGATTATGTTTACAACAGTTTCTTAAATTTTACCCCTATACTTATAAGTCGAAAATCAGGGGGTAGTGTCCCGCATTTTTGAAGATTTTATAAAAAGTTTACAATTTGAATTATCTAAGAGTGTACTCACAAATAGAAAAATAGGTGTATTTACATATTAAAATTCAATAAAATACTTTAAAATATAGTCAAATGACACAAAAGAGGTACTCACAATTAAAGGGCTTTTATTTGTTGCAATTACGGTATATACTATTCAAAAAAAACGAGGAGGATTTTTATGAGAAGTGAATACGGTTATTGCAAATATTGAGCGTATTATTAAATTTTCTAATAGGAAAATATGATTTTCAGTATTGGAAAGTTGGACGGGAATTAAGCCAAAAAAATTCTGTAAATAAGTTTGGTTATGATTTTGTCGGAAATGTTACCATAGGTATGAAAAAGAAGTGCATTGAAGATAAAATATATAATCGACGTGGTCTATATAGAATGATTCAGTTTTATGAGGCATATTCTGATTGGGATATGTATGGAAAACATTTGACGGAAATAAATTGGTCAAGCCATATATTATTACTTGATAGAAGCTTCTGGCTAGAGTTATGTATGAATAAGAAATATAGTGTTCGCAAAATAAAAGAAAAGATTGAAAAATGGAAAGATGGAATTCTTTTCAGGCTTGAGCTGGTAGATATAAATGATGTGTATATCAATGAGTTATTACCAATATATGAGCGAACCTGCTCATTTATGGAGCAGGTAAAAAATCCATATTGTTATAAAATGGGAAATGTTGCTGTAAAAGCAGATTATACTGAGGATGATACTACATTTATAGAATTATTTGGACGGATGATTGCCAGACTTATTGAACTGGAAACAGGGTTAAGTACAAAATAGCATTTGAAATGACTATGATGTATCTATTGCTTATCATTATAATTCTAATTTGACATGTAATATGTTTGATTTTTATATAAAAGATTTGTCTAAGAAGGTAAAAGCGCTGTTCATAGCAGACAGTAGAAGGGTGAATTTATTAGTTCGTATGCTATATTTGTATATATGAAAGCTCCCTCAGATAATCATCAATTGATTATTGATGAAGAGATTGCTCCAATTATCTAACTGATATTTAAGTATGCAATAGACGGTTTAAATGGTTCTGATATAGTACTCATACGGAATTAACTAGAAAATTTTATGTCAGCGCAATATAGTAATCCTAATAGAAAAAAGTATATAATTGATGATATTTAGAAGATAGAATTGAAGTGCAGCGGAAGTACCAGATGAAAATTGAGGATATGTTGGTGAAGTTGTTGGAGCGGGTGGCATAGCGTGAATGGAGACGTGGAAATATTTCACCATTTTGTAGAATTATGTCGAATTAAAATAAAACCACTTTATTAAGTGATTAAATCCTTGATATTTACAATAAATTACGTTATATTATTTTTAGGGAATATAATAAATCAAAGAGCAAATTCACAGAAATGTGAGGGTACAAATGGAAAATAAGGGAAAAATGCGAGCAGGGGAAAAGATAATACAATAATATATGAGTGATTAACCTTAAGATAGTCAGCCTGCAAAAAATAGTAAAATATTTTCTGGGGCTTTTTTTATATTAAAAGGGTGAATTTAAGGAGGGGAATATGAAAGTTGGGATATGTGACGATGAGGCAGAACAAAGAAAAAATCTTATTGAAATGTGTAAAAGATGTAGTCAGGAAAATGATATAGATATTGAAATAGTGGAATTTATGTCTGGGCAGGAAGTTATTGATTATTGTGGGGAAATAATAACACTTTTATTATTGGATATTGAGATGAATGATTTAGATGGAATACAGGTGATGAAATCAATTGAAAAAACAAATATGGTATGGAAAATAGTATTCGTTTCAAGCCATACAGAAGAAGTTTGGTCTACTTTTGGATTAAGGACTTTGGATTTTGGGAAAAAGCCAGTTAGTTATGAACTTATCAAGAGATGGATAAACGTTGCATTATGTGAACTTGATGAAGATATAATAAT
Organism: [Clostridium] fimetarium; assembly: GCF_900111235.1. Lineage (GTDB taxonomy): Bacteria > Bacillota > Clostridia > Lachnospirales > Lachnospiraceae > Clostridium_N > Clostridium_N fimetarium. The sequence goes on along the minus strand of NZ_FOJI01000020.1, from coordinate 56,247 downwards.
AAAATTTGCTAGAGAAAATAGTGAAACTTGCCTACCAATAAGTAATATAATATATTTAAAAGCAGATGGGAATTATGTAAGAGTATATACAAAAAGTGACGATTTTCTGGTAAGTAGAAATTTAAAGTATTGGCAGGAAAAGTTACCTAATAATCATTTGGTTAGAATTCATAAATCGTACTTAGTAAATTTTGAATTTATAGATAAGATTAAAGAAAAAGTTTACTTAAAATATTGTCAAATAAAATTACCAATTGGGAGAAGTTATAATAAGGAGTTGCAGGGAAAATATAATAATTACATCATGAAGAAAATTAGAGGACGATTATGAAAAATATGATTATATTTGCAATAATATCAACTATTTTAGAATTTATAAAATATCTAATTGCATATGCTGTAATATTTGATTTTAAAATAAGAAAAACTAAGAAGTTATTTATTATTCCACTTTCTGTAGTATGTATTATTCAAGTAATAGTGGTTTATAAGATAGATTCAACATGGGTTAGCACATTATTACTAATTATGGGATTGTATATTCCCATAATATGCATCGAAGGTATTTGGTGGGAAAAAATATTAGCGTATATAATAATCGTTCCTGGCGTATCAATAGTAGATATGCTTGGATTCTCGGGTATTATAGCAATAGTAGGAAGTGAGATGGATAAGGCAATAGGAGATAATATAATGAAATTAATTGGTAATTCTCTTAGCCTTATAGTATTGATAATTCTAATATTTATAAAAAAATTGGATACTAATAAAAGAAGAGAAGTTTTGAAACTGACTTTTCAGCAATATATTGTAATAATATGTGGAATTATAGGTTGTTTGCTGATACTAGCGGGAGCACAATGGATATTGATCGGAGGGGAGATATCTGAAAATGGTAAAAACATTTGGTTCATTGCAATAGCATTTGCAAGTTGTTGTTTTATGATATTAAGCATATGGCAAATAGTTACATTAAGTAAAGCCGAAAACTATAAGGATAAAAATCTGCACTATGAAGAGTATATTAGGCTTCAAGAGAATTATATTAAAGCGATAATTGATAACGATAAAATGATAAGAAACTTTAAACATGACATAAATGCACATTTGACGGTTATAAATGAATATTGCTTGGACATAAAGGATGAACGGTTGATAAATTATTTAAATGCAATCAAAGAAAATTCGGGACTGAATTCAATAAAAAAATATACAGGAAATATAGTTATTGATGCAGTCTTAGGAGAAATTATTAAATCAGCTGAAGATGATAAAATTAGCATTGAGTGGAGAGGAAAAATTCCTAATGAAATAGGAGTAGAAGCATATGACTTATGCACGGTGATTTCAAATATTATACGTAATGCTGTGGAAGCTAGCGAGAAACTGGATAATGATTCAGATAAAGTGATTAAGGCTGAATCATATGTATATCAGAATAAAATATATTTCAAAGTTGAAAATAATCTATTTGGACAGATAGCAATTAATGATGGTAATAGAATTAAAACAACTAAAGAAGATAAAAAGAATCATGGGTTTGGTAATGATAATGTTAGACGTGTTGTTGACAAATATAATGGAAGCATAAAATATAGCTGCAAAGAAAATGTTTTCAAAACAGGGGTTTTAATATAGAAGTTTATTAATAGTATAAATATATTTTATGAATTCCATTATATAACCTGACACAATTTTAGATTTATTTGAAGGAGGATTTAGTAATGTATTAATACTATAGTTCTGGAACGGAAAAGTATTAGCTATTGAATGGTCTACATATTTTAAATGCAATTTCATGTTCATTATTTATATATTGAATCTTAATCAGAAAATAAATATGAATGATACGTTCGATATTATTTTCTAATACCTGTGATTTAGCGAATTAATTATATATTGTGAAGACTAATAAATTACTAGGCTAGGTGCTGGTAAAAATTTGATAACAGAGATGCATTTGGGAGCCGATATAATGGAAGAAAACTGCTCATTAAATAATTATATTAAATACCAAAGTATTGCTGATGCATTTTAAATTGGCTTCATTTGGTTTGATTAAAAAAATCACAATGTTAGTAATATTTTGTTTCATTAAGTTCAGTACAGTAACTTTAAATTGTCCAGTAACAGCAATATATATAATAATGTAATTTATACAAAAAATATGTCGTTCATTAACTGCTGCTTGTCTTATCCTATTTTTAATATTAATATATTGATATAGATTAATCTAATTATTTATTTGTAAGGGGGACGAAATGGCTACTTTATTTGTGGATTGGTATGAGATATGGAAAAAAATTTGGGGCTAATGATAATTTATGCAAGTTATCTGCGAACCTAAGTTTATCGGTGGATATTAATTAGTATGTTCTAAATTAATACGATGTAAATACATATTATATAAAATTTAGAATGGTGGCCACCAATTATGTTAGTTTTGTAAAAATATAGGTGTATTTATAGTTGAATTTGAAATGCTTAAATTCAATTCGGCATCAATATGTTTTATAACTCTGTAAAGATATGATTTGCCTCATCTAATTATATAAGAACAGCTATTGTGTTCGAATTGTACAAACCTACTGGGACAGAGAATCCAATATTACAACGAAGGTATAGTTTAGCGTTTTCATAGTACGATTGGTATTCACCTAGTAAAGACTGAATTAAATTAATTACACATATTGAACAATAAGCTGCGTCATTTCCTAACTGGATTTTTAGCAAGACACCGTTTAGTCCATTATAGCAAACAAGAGAATGATAGCCATTTGAAGGATAATGAAAGTTAAAGCCTTAAACGCTTTGTTTACCGTAAGTTACAAACAAAGTTGAATGGAGATCAAAAATCATTATTTCATGATTGCAAATTAAATAAATATTCTGATATAAAGCTTTGTTATTAATCTCTAACTGAGCAATATTATCTTCGTCCATATATTGGTTTTGAACTTTTGTTTGATTAGCTTCTCAAAACCTGTTTTGTGGGAGCATTCTTTTACAGGGAAGTATCTTGTGTCGGAGGATAATTCTCCTCCGTTGAAATTTAGTTTAATCTTTTTATTGCAATTAAAGTTCTGTTCTACTAAACTATACATATAGGTTTATCCTGCTTTTAATCGTACTTAAATTTCAACAAAGTTGAAGCCTTTTTCTATACAATTTTGAAATAATTAATTCACTTAGAACTGAATTGCAATATAAGATGAAAATACAGTAACCATGTGGTGCTAAGCACCATTTAATGAATTCTGATGAATAATTCAGGTATAATATTGAGGGGGAATAATGTTATGAGAAAAGCTTTAAAAAAGGGATCTATTGTTTTACTTACGATGCTGCTTACAGTGAATTGTGTGTTAGTCACTTATGCTAGCGAACCAGATGCGACATCAATAACTTACGAGGAAGCTGGAAAAATTTTTCTTGAGAACGGATATACAAAGGATGTATTCAGTACATTTACAAAAGAGCATGCGATCGAATTAGCAACATATTTGATAAATGACCCGGATAAAGTCACTATTAAATCAACGACAGAAACTTTTGATGAATTGGAGGGAATAGCAGTAATTGCAAATTCTACAGAAGATGAATTAGTTGAAAAGTATGTTATTGAGCCCAACAAGGCAAAAGAGATGAAAGAACAGATACAAGCGATTAGTAGTATGAGTGAAGAAGAAATCATTGAAGAATATGGTGCCACAGAGGCCGAAGCAGTTATCTTAAAAGAGGTAGCTACAGGAGAGGATAATTATAAGAAATCTAAAGACATTGAACAAGATAATAAATTGCAATTGGATAGTGTGATTTCTAGTTCACAATTGACATTTACTCAAGCTTTGGCAGATGTGTCTGATGACTCTTCTGCAGAGTATGTTGTAATTGTTTCATGGGATTTCACACAAACATATTACCCATACGATTTTACTGATGCTATTGCAATTGCTTGGGGAGGAACCTTGGTAAGAGACACCGCTGGGTCATTCTTTAAAGATGTATATTATAACAAAATGAATGGAGTTATAGGTTTGTTTTCATGGGGGGATCAAACTAGCACTGGAACGCCATATATATCATCTCAAGGGCAAAATTTTGCTGTTCTCTCATTTCCAACTCAAGGGCCAGCTTTCTTATCAACTTCAAAAGCTAAAAGTGGTTCTATTGCATTTAGAATTAAAAACTCAACAAGAACAGGTGATTATGTGACTGTTCAGTCTCAGTATTGTCATAAGGTTTTAGGATTTGGAAGCGTTTCTGTATCACCTGGATCATCACCTAGAATTGGTATTGAGGGAGCATACAATGTGAGTGATTTAGCAAATACAACAACTACAATAATAGAATAGTATGAAAAAATATAATAAAGTAGTATTAACATTAGGAATGCTATCATTTTTAATTTTAATTATTATAGGTGTTTATATATACAAAAAACCAAAAATTAGTAACGATCAATGGTGGATTTCGGCTATTAATAGCGATTCTATTTGGAGGATAACGGAGGGAGATGAGTCAGTACTAATTGGAATTATTGATAGTGGAATAAAAATAGATAGTGAATATTTGGATGACTCAATTTACGTTAATAAGGGTGAAGTGCCAAATAATAATATTGATGATGATAATAATGGTTACATAGATGACTGTAATGGTTGGAATTTTTATGATGGAGATAATGAGGTATATAAAACTTATTCAGCTGATTATCATGGGACTATGATATCAGGTATTATTTCTAGTAATCATATAAATAACTTCACATATGGGATAGCGCCTAATGTAACAATTGTTCCACTAAAATGTTTCCAAGGTAATAGTGGAGATGTTGATGATGTTGCTGATGCGATTAAATATGGTTATAGTTTAGGTGTTCGAATATTTAATTGTAGCTGGTCCACTTCTACATATTCAGAAGTGTTATATGATACAATTTCACATTTTGATGATGCGGTTTTTATCTGCGCTTACTCAAATCTTGATGGATCCAAATCAAATATTTACCCAGCTACATTTGATTTAGAGAATGTAATATCAGTTGGTGGATTTAACAAAGATGGAAGCATATATGATGATCAAAGCGAAAATAGTTACATTGATATATATGCTCCTGCATCTGAAATAGAGTGTTTATTACCTAGTGATGTTTTTTTAAGTTCAGAAGGAACATCATTGGCAACAGCTTTTGTGACTGGTGGGGTGGCTCTATATTATAGTATGAATTATGATGTTGATATTGAAGCGTTGAAGCGTCATATAACAGATGCTTCTGGTATATTAGATTTAACCGAAATTGGCGGAAGTAATTAATCAATTTATTTGAGGAGGAACAATATTATGATATTATTTTTTTTGGAATGTATTTATATAATAGGAATAGCAATATTCTCTTTTATGTATCATAATAATATGCGTAGAATGACATATGTACTCGATGCAGTTGCTATTATCTTATTTTTGATGGGTATAATACTGCCAATTAGTTTAATGCTGATGACAACAGCCTCAGCATTGATTAGTTCTGTAGTATTAATATTGATATTAATGGAACATAAGGTTAATAAGAAAGTATAGCATGCAATATTTTTTATAAAGGATAGGCAACAAATAAACAGCTCCTAACGTTGATTTTTAAATTAAATGTTAGGGGCTGTCGTTATATATGAAGGGATTGTTAAAAGTTGACGTGTATTGAAGTAAAAACGGATAAGCCTAAGTGAAACTTCACGAGTTAATTTATAAAGAAGATACAATCTCATTGAAAGACCAGATTATAGATATTTTTATTGACTTGCGGGCCGTATTAATTGAAATCAGCAATAAAAATAGAGAAGCAAAACGTTTAGAAGATGAAGCATATGAAGAAAGCAATAGGAAGTGGGAGCTGCAACGACAAAGGGAAGAGGAAGAAGCCGAACAGAAGAAGTTACAGGATTTACGAATAAAGCATCAGGAAGCGATTCAGAAACATTTAGAAAAATGGGAACACATTAATGAGGTAGAATCATATTTAGTAGATATCAGACTCAATGCAGCAAAGCAACCAGATAATGTAAAATTAATAATGAAACAATATTGTGATTATGTTGAGATGTTGTTTGATAAAAAGGCTTTTATTGCAGATATTATTGAATTTACAAAAGACAATTTCTGATATTAGTTAAGGTAAGGATAGTATAAGATTGCCTTTTTACATTACAGGTGGAGGCGGTTTACCATCATTAAATGTTATATATGACATTCCTGAATTCTCTAATTGGAATAGTGGGTTTCAATGATTCGGTAATATAAAAGTTAATGATTTATTTTAATTCTATCCTTTGGTATGTGTTCGCGGATACAGGAGTGGATTGTCTTATACAAAAAGGGAAATAGAAAGTATATGCAAGGAAAAAGGGATTCAATTAAAAAAAATGTGATTAAATAAGGAAGAGTTAATCTACTTCTTTATTTTTTTTGAAATATTTGCATAAAAAGCGGGACACTACCCCCTGATTTTCGGCTTATAAGTATAGGGATAAATTCCCCTGCTGAAAACCGAAAATCAGAATCAAGGTTCTGGTGATTAAGTTTTAGCACCTGAACCTTGACAACTTCATATCGAGTGTAAGAAACAAAAATCAAACACACTTAGTTGAAACCAGTGCTGCAGAATTAGCTTTGGGAGTAAACGTGATTCATCTGTAGATTTGCCGTGATGTACCTGCTGGTCAACCAGTTCAAGCAAAGTATCGTAATAGAAGAAGCAAAAGGTAAAGAGCGAACCAGATGGATGTAATGTTATTGATACGCATTGCAAAGCTTTGATGGATAATGAAACAACTGCTTAAACAAGCAGCCGGGTGGCACCGGAGCATAGCATATCATTGAACCGCAAGCGGTTCATTCGTAAGAGTGATATGTGTTGCTGTGATGGAAATCATCAATCCTAACTTACATGTTTCCCGGTCTATGGCAGAAGTATTTGTGATAGATGATGCACGGGGTAGAGTAAATTAAAAAAGTGTGGCCAGTCCATAGTAATACTGGACATCCACACTTGCATATATATTATTAGAAGCATTAGAACAAAGATCTACCGTTAACTCATTAGACGAAAGAAATGTCTTATTTTATTAGACTTATAATTCAACCAGATGAGTTAAAATTTATCAATTCACCAGAGACCGCAGAAACACTGCACTTTCTGGTGAGTTGATAACGCAAACGCAATAAATATACAAATTTTTTTTAGTCTTTCCTTGACACAAGCAGAGAAAGTGAAGGCATATTTGATTAATGGGGCTAAGAAACTGCCTGGGTTTACGGAGTGGCCTAATCCGCAGATGGGGTGGGGAGCGCTTTGTGTGAAGGATAGTATACCGGGGTGATTATGTTTATTGCAGTTTCTTAAATTTTTACCCCTATACTTATAAGCCGAAAATCAGGGGGGAGTGTCCCGCATTTTGTGAAGATTTTATAAAAAGTTTATAATTTGAATTATCTAAAAGTGTACTCACAATTGACACAGAAGATGTACTCACAATTAATGGACTTTTATTTGTTGCAATTTCTGTATTACTATTCATAAAAAATCAGTAGCATTTTTATGAGAACAGTGAATACGGTAATTGCAAATATTGAATGTATTATTAGATTTTCAAATAAGAAACAGGGAAATATGATTTATCAGTATTGGAAAGTTGGACGAGAAATAAGTCGCAAAAATTTAGTAAATAAGTTCGGTTCTGATTTTATCGAAAATATTACAATTGGTATGAAAAAGAAGGGCATTGAAGATAAAGTATATAATTGACGTGGTTTATATAGAATGATTCAGTTTTATGAGGCAAATCCTCACTAAGAGAAAAAATAAACAAAGAGACAACTTTACTTGCCGAGATTGTGGCTTATCTACTAAACCTTTAACACATACAAATCTTCATTTGCAATCCGGACTAGGGAAAGATTTATTAATTAGACTGGAAATAAAGAGATAATATTATAGTAGGTAGGATTGGATTCTATACTATTAAATAAAAATTGTGAATATCTTGGATTGTTAGAAGTAACACAGGATATTAAGCCAATACAGCAAATAACAGTGGAAAAACATTAGGTATCTGAATAGCTTAATTGCAAAGCTATCATTATGTTGATATAATATATTAAAATATAATTTTAATACGGAGATAAAATGAAGCAATTGGAAGAAAGCTATCTAAAAGATTATGATCATATTCCACTTTTTTATGGAATTAACAATAAGGATTTACTCTCAATGATGAAGTGTCTTGGAAGCTATATTAAAACCTATAAAAAAGGTGAATTTATTATTTTGACAGACCAAACGATAAGGTGCATAGGAGTGATTCTTGAAGGCTCTGTAAAGATGATTAAAGAAGATTTATGGGGAAACAAGACAATATTGGCAGTAATGGAAAAGGGAGAGCTATTTGGAGAAACATTTGCTTGTGGAGATATATCAGTAGCAACGGTGGCATTTGTAGCTGGGAAAGACGTAAAGATATTGTATTTAAAATTCCCTTGCTTATTGCACACATGTTTTATGTCCTGTGAATATCACAATATACTCATTGGAAATATGGTTAGGCTAATTGCAAATAAAAATTTACAGCTGATGGAAAAGCTAGAAATTACGACAAAAAAAACGATACGTGAAAAGATTAGTACCTATTTATCTATTCAGGCACAACATCATAATAGCGAGCACTTTACGGTGGCAATGGGAAGAGTTGAGCTTGCAGAATACCTTTGTACAGATAGAAGTTCACTTACGAGAGAATTGAATCGGATAAAATCAGAAGGTTGTATAGAATTCAACAAAAATACATTTAAAATATTAAAAGTTATTATATAAATATAAAACTGAACCATATATGTTGTGTCTAGACATTAATGGTTTTTTTTTATGCTTATTAAGGAGAATATATGTTAAATTATTAATAGTAAAAAGAGTTGCAATTGCAACATAAATACAATGCTAGTAATGATATTCTGAAATAAGATATATTGAATGTTGGGTGTCATATAGCTCAAATATGAGGAGGAATAATTATGGACATAGAAATGTTTGAAAAACTTGCTTTTGCAACAAAAGAGATTCATGCAGGAAATAAGAAAAACAGTGAAGGTTCAGCGACTACACCTATTTATCAGACATCAACTTTTATTTTTGATTCTGCACAGGAGGGTGGAGAGGTCTTTTCTGGGAATAAGCCCGGCTATAAATATTCAAGATTTGGAAATCCCACAAACACAGTTTTAGAGGATAAAATGTCTTTGTTAGAAGGCGCAGAAGATTGCATTTCTACTTCATCTGGCATAGGGGCGATATCAGCAGCATTGTGGGCCGCTCTAAAATCGGGTGATCATGTAATGGCGTGTGGAACAATATATGGCGATACAGCAGCTTTATTAAATTATGGTTATAAAAAATTTGGGGTTGAGGTAGACTTTGTTGATATGTCAGATCCTGAAAATGTAAGAAAAGCTATTAAAAAAAATACAAGGGTCGTATATATTGAAACACCAGCAAATCCAACATTAAAAATTAGTGATATAAGAGCAATATCCGATATTGCACATGAGAAAAAAGATTGCTTAGTTATGGTAGATAATACATTTGCTACTCCATATATACAAAAGCCATTGCTTTTGGGCGCAGATGTAGTCTTATATTCAGGAACTAAATTTATAAATGGTCATGGAGATGTAATAGCCGGATTTGTGCTTGGATCGAAACAATTTATAAAAGAAGTTAAGTTTAGTGTACAAAAAATGACAGGTGCAATATTGAGCCCCTTTGATTCTTATCTGGTAATAAGAGGCTTAAAAACACTGTCTCTTAGAATGGAACGACATTGCTCGAATGCTATAAAAATTGCTAATTTTCTAGAACAACACGTGGAAATAGAAAAAGTATATTATCCAGGTTTAAAAAGCTTTAATCAGTATGAATTAGCAAATAAACAGATGAGTTTACCAGGCGCAATTATAGCGTTTGAAATGAAAAAAGGATATGAGAGTGGAATTGTGTTAATGAATAGTCTTAAAATTTGCCGTTTAGCCGTAAGTCTTGGAGAAGCTGAAACATTAATTCAACACCCTGCTTCTATGAGCCATGTAATATTTAGCAAAGAAGAAAGACTATCAGCAGGAATAAGTGACGGACTTGTAAGGTTGGCAGTTGGCTTAGAGGATCCAGAAGATATAATTCAGGATCTTAAACAAGCATTAGGACAAATTGTTTAAATATTAATTATTATAAAGGAGACTAACTATATGAAAAAAGTAAAAGTGAATTATGAAAAACTATATTATGGATTTCCAGTAATACTGTTAAGTTATTATGATAAAGATGGAATCCCAAATGTAACAACGATATCTTCTTCATATACATTAAAAGATATGGTGGCATTAGGTTTTAGTTGTGGTGGATATGCAATTAATCAAATTAAGGAAGTATCAGATTTTGTAATTAATATTGTGGACAGTAAACTTGTGCAGGAAGCTGAATTTTGTGGAAAAAATACAGGATCTGTTTGTAAAAAATTTGAAAGTTTAAATCTAACGCCTATACCGTCTGAGGTCGTAAATGCACCAATAATAGATGAATGCCCAATTTCAATAGAATGTACTTTAACCGATGTATTCGAAAGTCAAAATCATAAAGGAATTACTAATATTTTGGCTAGCATAAAAGGAAGAGTTATTTCTGAATCTTATATAGATGAAAAGGGAAGAATAAAAGTATCTGAATTTGATAATATTCTGTACATTGGCGATGGTGTTAACCGTGGATATAGATATATGAAAAAAGAATAATAAATAGTAATTATCCACTAGTTACTATTATACGAACAAATATATTTTTTGAAAGAGAGTGTAAAAACTATGGATAATAAAGATGTTAAAATAGCTGTAACAGGAGATGTATGTATCAATCTAATGCAATGGAGCATTGATCGCAAATGTACAAGAGATCTAAGCTGGAAGAATTATCCCAATGTATTTAGAACGTTCAAAGATGGAGAGGCACTTTTATTATCAAAACTTGTAGAGATGTCAACTGGGGTTTCGGTGATTGCACCTCAGATAGGAAGTGTCGATGGATATATCCAAGATAAGGTACTTGTTTCCTCTACGGAGTTAGAGCTTTTCCCAATTACAGACAGTGATAATAATAAAACCTACCGGGTAAAACAATATCTTGGATTTACAGGTCCAACATTTGGAGAACCGAAACTATTTCCTATTATAAATGATGATGAGAATGCAGATATGGTTATCATAGATGATGAAAATAATGGGTTTAACTCTAATGAAGATTTTTGGCCGCTGGCTTTAAAGTCTCTAGAAAAATCACCAATTGTATTATATAAAACAAACCGATTGAATTGTGAGAGTTTACTCTGGAAACACATTGAAAAGTATCACATTGAAAATACAGTGGTAGTTATAAATGGAAATGATTTACGTTCGAAAGGCGTTAACATCAGTCGGGGGCTTTCATGGGAAAAAACTGCACTAGATTTTGTGTGGCAAATGAGTAATAATCCTAAACTTGCCTCACTTGCAAAATCCAGACATCTAATAGTGCCATTGGGTCTTGAAGGAGCCATATATTATAATAATCAGGGCGAGACTGCACAATCCCATTTATACTTTTTGACGAATGAGTCTGAGGGAGAATTTATAAAAGAGAGTCAAGGTAAAATGTATGGTATGACTTCATGTTTTGTTGCTGGACTTGCCCGCGCCATGGTTTCAGGAATGAATAAAAACGATAAATTTATATGTTTGGATGATGGGATTCGTGAAGGAATGGTTGCAACACAGAAATACTTTATGAATGGTTTTGGGAAAACGGTTGAGGATAGCTTTCCAAATCCATTAATATTTGAGGAGAAAGAAAATGATTTTATCTATAAGGAAAATATACAAGACGTATTGATTAGAAATACCAGCAATCCAAACTGTCAAGGTTGTTGGTACATTATAAAAGATAAAAGTTCAAATAGTCTATTAGAGATTGCATATAATATTGTGAAGAACGGGGAAAAAAGTGCCCTTCGTTTTATTCCGATAGCCCGATTTGGTAATCTGAAAGTCGTTGATCGAACTGAGATTGAAAACTTTAGAAGTATTAAAAATTTAATGACGGAGTATATTTATACCTCAAATGTAGTTCGCCCACTCGCCATTGCTGTATTTGGAACGCCTGGATCTGGAAAGTCATTTGGAGTAACAGAAGTTGCTTCAAGTATAGCACCTGAACTGATAGTAAAACTAGATTTTAATTTATCTCAGTTTCATTCAATTTCGGATTTGGCTACAGCTTTTCATAAAGTGAGGGATCTTTCACTTCAGGGAAAATTACCGCTCGTATTTTTTGATGAATTTGATAGCGATTTAAATGGGAAACTTGGATGGTTAAAATATTTTCTAGCGCCTATGCAGGATGGAACGTTTAGAGAAGGTGATTCTATACACCCTATCGGAAAAGCTATTTTTGTGTTTGCAGGGGGGACAAGTAGTACATTTAAAGAATTCTGCGGTGAAAATATAAGTGATGAAAAAGATTATGATAAATTCTTTAGAGAATTCCAAAGTACCAAAGGTCCAGATTTCATAAGCCGTCTGAGAGGTTATGTAAATATACTTGGGCCTAATCAAACAGATAATGAATGGGATCAGTTATTTATTATACGCCGAGCAATGCTTTTACGTTCACTTATAGAACGCAAAACACCATATCTTATTAATGAGAGAGGTGAAGCCCAGATAGATTACGGTGTTGTATGCGCATTACTTAAAGTAGGAAGTTACAAACATGAAGCAAGATCTATGGAAGCAATTATAGAGATGAGTAGATTAAGTCATGCAAAAGAATGGGAACAATCACATTTGCCTTCGAAGGAACAGTTAAAACTCCATGTAGACGAAGAAGAATTCCTGCGTCTTTTAATGAAAGATACTTTTTTCAGCGAAAAGATTGAAACGCTTGCGAAAGATCTTCATAATAGTCGTTTAGAAAATCACAGAGAGCTGCCGGATTTGGATTTACCATGTAAACATTATTGGGAGTTGACAGATGAAGACTATAAAGAAACACTACGCAGTAGAGTAAAGAATATTCCAGATGCCTTACAAAAGATAAAGTATGATCTTATTTCGGTAAAAGAGAAGTGTGAGATTATTGAATTTACTGAGGCCGAATTAAACATTCTGTCTGTAAATGAACATAAACAATGGTCCCTTGAAAAGAAGGAAAAGGGATGGGTCTATGGTAGTATCATAGACGAAAAGAATAAAACGCATTCTTCATTAGTGTCATGGATGATCCTTCCAAAAGAGGAAAAGGACAAAATAATGAAAGATATTAAAGCATGGCCAAAGATATTGGCAGACGCGAAACTTAAGATAGAAAAGATGAAGTATCTTTGCTATTGCGAAGTCAATGGGTTTGACGCGGGATCAAGATAGGACGTGAGCAAAAAGTGTATTAAATACCATTTTAACGGATTCTTCGGAATCCGTATTTTTATTTATCCAATAACAAAGAGCGTTTGCAAAATAAATGAATACTCATCTAATTTACAAAAGCTCTTTGTTATTTTATTCTTATTCTACATATGATTTTAATTTATCTAATTGTTCAATAATTAACACCTTATTACCTTGAATGCTAATAATTCCTAATTCTTCGAATATACTAAGCTTTCTACTTATGGTTTCTCTTGTTACACCAGTGTAACTAGCCATCTCTTCCCGGTTTATAGGTAGTTTGATCTTCATACCTTGGTCAGTAGTAGTACCATACTTTTCACAAAATTCTAACAGCATAAATGCAATTCTTATTTCTGCATCATTAGTGGCCAAGTTTTGAGCAAGATTTTCAGTCTGACTGAGACGTTTTGAAATAACTTGTAATAGTTTCAAAGATATTTCTGGATTATTCATAATAATCTTATCCATATCTTGTTTGGTTAATGTGCACATTTTAACATCTGATATAGCATATGCATCAAAATTAAATATCTCTTCAGCACCAAATATGCTTAACTCTCCAAAGAAATCTCCATTCGTGAAGATATGAACTATTTGTTCTTTACCTTCCACAGTCAATTTAGATATCTTTACTTTTCCTTCATTAATAATAAATAAAGTATTTGATTTTTCACCTTGTCGGCACAACCTATCGCCCTTTTTATAAACTTTATGGCCTGTCATATCAATAATCTTTATAAGTTCATCATCAGATAAAAATGAAAATATCGGTACCTTCTTAGCACATAGACTATGACTACAACTTTCACAATTACATTCTCTCATATATTTTTCACCTACCATTTGTTATCATAGCAGTTAAGTTTATTGAGGTCAAATAATTTAATTCGTTTGTTGAATCATAGGGAATAGCACACTATTTTCTAGATATATATGCATAAATAGATCTTTTTCTAAATCATGAAGTTTTGTATATACAAGCTTGAAAGACGTGCAGGACCCCTCTGGTGCCTCAAAATCTCTTGTTACCTTCTCCAATTCTTTCAGTATATTTCCAGCAGCTTCGTGTTCCTCAACTGTGCCCTTTGTTAACTGATTTATTTCGGATAATATATGATCACTTCTAGTTACTTCATATTGTTCAATAAGAGGAAACAAAACTTCTTCCTCTTTCACAAGGTGCTCCTCAAGTTCAGTTTTTAAGGATCCAAAATATCTGTGCACCTTTAAGAGTTCTTCACTGTGGAGTTTAAAATGTACTTTTAGTACTTTAAATAATATTGTATCTATCTCTTTCAGTTGATTTTTAGTAAATTCATGATGAGTTTGTACTATGTGTCTTATTAAAACGGTTGGATTTTCTTTTCTCCAATCTTTGTACTCTGATTTAGTTTTTACAAACTCATCATATTCATTATTTAGTTTGTCAATAATTTCTTCATTGTCTGTCGCTATGGCTTCTAAGGCTCCGTCTAAAGTATCATGTCCTCCACAACAATAATCTATTTTATAATGGTTGAAAATTTCTGTGGCACCTGGAAAAATCGATACTATTTCTCCAAGGCTTTGGTTTTTATTTATAGTATTCCTCATAATTAACGCCTCCTCTTAGTTTGGGACTATCCCAAGTAATCTATCAACCGTATAAATAACTGCTCTTTCAATGTTCTTTAAATCCTCTTCTTGAGGAGAGAACCTAATTCTTATTGGGAATTCTATATCAATCATACCAGTAGACTTAATTATATCAGAAGTACTTAAGACTTTAATATTGCTTTGATTCAAATAGTCTTGAACTACCTCTATTGCTTCTCCACTCCAACCATATGAACCAAAAGCTGCACCTATTTTATGCTCTAGGTTTATTGCATTTAATTCTTTCAATATATCTTCCATGTTTCCAATGATATCAGCATATTTTGTAGAGCTACCAAATATAATAACATCAGCTTCATTAATTGCTTTAATTACTTCATTTTTTTCAACTTTATTTACATTAATGATCTCTGAAACTATATTTTGCTCTTGGAATTTTTCCATAATAAATGTTGCAATCTTTTTTGTCCTACCTGTCATAGTAGAATATAGAATTAAAGCTTTTTTATTTATTTCTGTACTTTTACTCATATTATCATAAATATCTATAAAACTTTGAACATTATCTCTAAGAATATATCCATGGGATGGGGCTATTATCTGTATATCTAAATCTTTAATTTTATTAAGCATATTTTGAACATACCTTCTATGAGGATGCATTATCAATTTGTAATATCCAATATAGTCAGCGCTGATATCTTCTTTTGCCATATCATTGAAGTAATCATAGTTTGCTACATGGGTACTAAAAATATCACAAGGAAATAAAATCTTATCCTCGAGGCAGTATGTGATCATAGTTTCCGCTGTGTGAAGATATGGTGTTTCTATAAAATTAAGTGTCTTGCCTCCGATATCTAGAGTATCGCCATCTCCTACAATTAAAAATTCTCTATCATAAAGTTTATACATTTCCTTAAGTTCAATTTCAGCCAGCTTGGTGCATACAATTATTGCATTTTTTGCTTTAGCAGCCAAACCCCCTAGGGCACCAGAATGGTCAGGTTCAGTGTGATTAATTACAATGTATTTAATTTTATCTGGTTCAATTATACTTTTTAAATTATCTAAAAATTCTTTCCCAAAGCTTAAATCAACGGTATCAATCACTGTAGGGCTTTCAGTCATTAACAAATAGCTATTATAAGTAGTTCCTTTCGTTAAGGTTAGTCGATGAAAAGGTACGTCCCTATCGTCAACCTTTCCAATCCAAAATATATTTTCGCTTAGCTTAATGTTTTTTTCCATAATCAATTCCTCCAATGTTTTATATTATTTTTTAATTTCTTGTATTGCTATAACCCTATTCTAAAGTCATTCTTGATATAATAATATGATTCAAATCAAAGTTTTAAAAAATATAATAAATCTCGTCATTTCCAATATTGATAAGCAGTAAGTACGAGTGGATTTCTTATCGAAGCTATGATATGCAGTAAGTCAAATGAACTGATTAAAGAAGAATCCTGTTTTAAATAATGTACCTTGGTAATTATTCCCTTTGTTAATTATACCTATAAAGGATACTATATTATTATATAAAATATTAGGAGGAATACGTATGCAAGGAGAAATGTTTTGTTTTCAATGTGAACAAACTGCATTTGGTAAGGGTTGTACAAAAATAGGCGTCTGTGGAAAGACACCTGAAATTGCAGCTATGCAAGACTTGCTGATTTATCAGTTAAAAGGAATCAGTTGTTATGCTACAAAACTTTTAGAAAAAGGTGAAAAGATTGATAAGTCATTAGTTTCATTTGTTGAAAATTCATTATTTATGACACTGACTAATGTAAATTTCGATCCGAATTCTCATATGGATATGCTTAAAAAATCTCAAATCATGAAAGAAGAAATTAGAAAGAAAGCTTCTGACGAAAAAATAACTGGTGCAGAAGCTCTATATAATTTAAGTGATTCTAAAGAACAAATTCTCATAGATGCTAAAAAAGCTGGAGTTATGTATGATGAGGATTTGGACGCTGATATTCGTTCCGTACGCGAAACTATAAAATACGGATTAAAAGGAATTGCAGCTTATGCGCATCAAGCTAGATTTATTAATTATAATAGTGATGAAGTAGACGACTATTATTTTACAGCTCTTGCAGCATTGACTGACGATAAATTGACGCTGGATGACCTTATCAAGTACGTACTCAAAACTGGAGAGATGAGTGTTAATGTTATGGCAGTATTAGATAAAGGTAATACTGAAACATATAACTCCCCATCACCTCAAAAAGTTAATGTAAACATTAAAAAAGGACCATTTATCGTAATATCTGGTCATGATTTAAGAGATCTTGAAATGCTACTTGAACAAACAGAGGGTAAAGGAATAAATGTGTATACCCATGGTGAAATGTTACCTTCTCATGGATATCCTAAGTTAAATAAATTCACTCATTTAGTTGGTAACTTTGGAGGGGCATGGCAAAATCAACAAAAGGAATTTGATGGTATCCCAGGTTGTATTTTAATGACAACAAACTGTTTGATGAAACCAAGAGACTCTTATAAAGATCGTATCTTCTCCACAAATGTTGTTGGTTGGGATGGAATAAAACATATATCTAATGATGAAAATGGATATAAAGACTTCTCTGAAATAATAACGAAAGCCCTAGAATTAGGTGGATTTGAAAAAGATGAAGAAGTTAAAGAAATTCTAGTAGGATTTGGTCATAAAGCAACTTTAAGCCATGCTGAAACAATCGTTAATGCAGTTAAAGACGGAAAGATTAGACACTTCTTCTTAATTGGAGGCTGTGACGGTGCAAGATCTGGAAGAAATTATTACACTGAATTCGCTCAGCAAGTTCCCAAAGACTGTATTATTCTTACCTTAGCTTGTGGAAAATACCGGTTTAATAAATTAGAGTTTGGAGAAGTGGCAGGGCTTCCAAGATTACTCGATATTGGTCAATGTAATGATGCATATTCTGCTGTTAAAATAGCACTAGCGCTAGCTGATGCCTTTAAATGTGGTATTAATGATCTACCATTATCCTATATCATAACTTGGTATGAACAAAAAGCTGTTGCTGACTTATTGGCATTGCTTTCACTTGGTGTAAAAGGTATCTATCTAGGGCCAACTTTACCGGCTTTCTTAAGCCCTAATGTATTACAGTTCCTAGTTGAAACTTTTGATATTAAGCCAATTAGCACACCAGAAGATGATTTAAAACAAATATTAGGTTAAAATAATTTATCCACCTAGAATTTAAATTCTAGGTGGATTTTTAATAAAAATCATTAAAAATATGACTTAATAAGGAAGAGTTAAAACTCTTCTTTATTTTTTTTAAAAATATTTCATAAAAAGCGGGACACTACCCAATGTCATTTAGTTAAGAACAACTCAAGAGTAGAGTATGTAGAAATACGTACCTGCCCTTTTTTTTTGTAATTAATTTCAAAAAAAGCTTGACAAATTATTAGAAAAATTCGGCGAAGCCCTTGATTTAAATACATTTCAAGGAGGCAACCGCTTATGCAAAATTATATTTCATCAGTTAAAGAGATCTTATCTGATACCATCAAGGAAATGAGTGCTATTCCATGGCTCTTTACAAAAACACCAGAAAGTGATTTCTCAAGGAAGAGAAAATTAGATTTTGAAACATTCTTTAATTTTTTTCTTTCTATGGAGGGGAAGTCTATTGGTGTGGAATTATTAGAGCATTTTAATTTTTCACCAGAGACCGCTACTGTTTCAGCTTTTAATCAGCAACGAAGTAAGATACTTCCTGAAGCATTTGAATATTTATTCCATGAGGTTAGTGGTCAGATTTATAAACCCAAACGATATGATGAATATTCGCTTATAGCATGTGATGGTTCGGATTTGAATATTGCCAGGAATTCTAAAGACTCTACTACTTATTTTCAATGCACACCGACCGATAAAGGTTTTAATCAATTGCATTTAAATACAATTTATGATTTGAAAAATCGTATGTATATGGATGCAATTATCCAAAATGGAACCCAAGAAAACGAATATGCTGCTTGCATACAAATGATAGAACGGTCATCGATAACAGAGCAAGTAATACTTATCGCTGATCGTGGTTATGAGAATTATAACCTATTCGCTCATGCAGATCATAAAGGATGGAAGTTTGTTATACGAGCGAAAGATATTCATAGCAATGGTATCACTTCAGGACTACATATTTCAGAAGAGGGCGAATTTGATAAAGATTTCTCCTTTTTATTAACCAGGAAACAGACGAAAGATATACATTCACAACCAGGAAAATATAAATTTATGCCATCTTGCCAGAAATTCGACTATTTGCCAGTTGGAAGTAAAGAAACATATGCAATCTCATTTAGAGTAGTTCGTTTTTTGATCGGCGAAGATTCTTATGAAACTATAATAACAAATCTCGATAGATCTGAATTTTCACCTGATAAAATCAAAGATATATACCACCTAAGATGGGGAATAGAAACATCATTTAGAGAATTAAAATACGCAATAGGATTAACTAGTTTTCATTCCAAAAAGGTGGATTATATCAAGCAGGAGATTTTTGCAAGATTGTTACTATATAACTTCTGTGAAGCAATAACAACCTATGTTGTTATTGAGCAGCAACAGAAAAATAAGCACACTTACCAAGTGAATTTCACGATGGCAATATGTATCTGCAAAAAATACCTAAAATGTAATGATATAAGTCCACCAAATGTCGAATTGCTAATACAGAAGTATATCCTACCCGTGCGCCCAGGCCGTCAAGACCCTCGTAAAGTCAAACCAAAGAGCGTAGTTGGATTCCTCTATAGAGTAGCTTAATCCATAAAAAGTATAATCTACTTTTAGGCAGATAGCAATCTGTCTTTTTGTAATGCTTATAAATATTAATTCATGGCAGTTCTGTATAAAAAAAGAAACAGAACAAAGAAAAATACGTTCTCTGCTATGTTTCAATTCTTAACATCGTATTCTGATATCTTAACTAAATGACATTGGGACACTACCCCCTGATTTTCGGCTTATAAGTATAGGGATAAATTTCCCCCTGCTGAATGTCGAAAATCAGAATCAAGGTTCTGATGAGTAGATACAGCACCTGAACATTGACAATTTCATATCGAGTGTAAGAAACAAAAATCAAACACACTTAGTTGAAAACCAAGCAGTAGCATTCGTTTTGGAAGTAAACGTGATCCATCTGTAGATTTGCCGTGATGTACCTGCTGGGGAACCAGTTCAAGCAAGATATCGTAATAGAAGATTGAACTAAAGTTCAACACAAAAGGTAAAGAGCGAACTAGATGGATGTAATGCTATTGATACGCATTGCAAAGCTTTGATGGATAATGAAACAACTGCTTAAACAAGCAGCCGGATGGCACCGGAGCATAACATATCATTGAACCGGAAGCGGTTCATTTGTAAGAGTGGTATGTTATGCTGTGATGGAAATCATCAATCCTAACTTACATGTTTCCCGGTCTATGGCAGAAGTGATTGCGATAGATAATGCACGGGGAAGAGTAAATTAAAAAAGTGTGGCTAATCCAGTAGTAATACTGGGCAGCCACATTTGCATATATATTATTAGAAGCATTAGAACAAAGATTTACCACTAACTCATTTAATGAATGAAGGTTCTCCTTTTATTCAATTGATAATTTCAACAAATGAGTTAAAATTTATCAATTCACCAGAGACCGCAGAAACACTGCACTTTCTGGTGAGTTGATAACGAAAACGAAATAAATATACAATTTTTTTTTAGTCTTTCCTTGACACAAGCAGAAAAAGTGAAGGCGTATTTGATTAATGGGGCGAAGAAATTGCCGGGGTTTACGGAGTGGCCGAATCCTGAGATGGGGTGGGGAGCGCTTTGTGTGAAGGATAGTATACCGATGTGAGTGTATTTGCTACAGTCTCTTAAATTTTACCCCTATACTTATAAGCCGAAAATCAGGGGGTAGTGTCCCGCATTTTTGAAGAGTTTATAAAAAGTTTATAATTTGAATTATCTAAAAGTGTACTCACAAATAGATAAATAGGTGTATTTACATATTAAAATTCAATAAAATACGAGAAAATATAGGTTTTATTAAGTCTGAAAAGCATTATAAAATGGCATATGTACTCACAAATGACACAGAAGGTGTACTCACAATTAATAGACTTTTATTTGTTGCAATTACTATATATTTATTACTATATTTATTACTCATTATTATACTAATTTAAAATATAATCACATGGAGAGACAATGAAAAACAATGATACTTATGTCGATTCTGGGGAAGTAGTCATTAAAATTGATATTAAATTTGTAAAATAAAAAAATGTAATAAATAAATACTTGAGGATTTCACTTAAGACTGACAGAGATCCTCAAGTATTTTTTGATTTATAAAAGTATTTTTATTTGAACTTGTACTATATTTTAGATATTAAATCATATAATTATAGAACTAGGTGGTAATAATATATATATTTAAGGAGGATTGTATGAAAAAAATCAAGGTGGAGTAATATTTTTATATGTATGATGGTGATTTTTATAATGTTTCATATTGGCACAGTCGCTGCTAAAGCGAATGAACATAGTGATACACCATATACATTTGGATTTGATACTTATCAAGGATATACACAAACAGAAACACGACCTAAAACATATACATCTTATATGTATATGTATTGCACTTCTTCTGAAATACTAGGAACTGTTTATTCCGCGGAAGCATATGGAGCTGACTGGGAGTATTCATATGGTGAAAGATGTAGTAAAAATGGCGTTTGGAAAAAATATTTTACTGAGGGAACAAAGTTACCTATAACTAATGACGTTTATGAGAAGAGGTTCAGAGATGCATTTATACAAGGAAGTCTAGTTAATGACCAAGGATTTGGAAGCTGTATGTTTTGGGGGCTTTGGAGTCCAGATAGTATAGGATATTAAATTAAAACTTATTGTATATAATTTGCTATTCATATAATATTACCACCTAACTAACAAGAAAGGGAATAATATGAAGGGTAAATATATTATATTTTTTTTCTGTACATGTTTTTTCTTTTTTACTGCATGCAATAGAACAAGCGTAAGTGATTTACAGGTTACTACAACTACAAATGTAATACAAGAATCTACTAGTATACATCAAACTCAGAGAACGATGAGCGAGAATGATCCAATTGAATATTTAAATAAAGCTGCTTCAAATTCGGATTTGATATCATATGGGAAATTAGGTGAAATATATCGTATAGGAAAATTTTCGATTTGTTATGAGCAGGTGGTACTTAGTAGCACTCTAGAGGATTTAAATCAGTTACTCAATGAAAAAGATAAGAATCAATTTATTAATTACATAGTTAATGTGAAGGATTATGAACATTATTTTTATAATGGTATAAATTTAATAAATGATGAAAAAGTTAATTATTTTATAAAAGTAAAAATTAAAAATGAATCTACAACTGATATAAAGCAGTATTTAGGTTCTACCTTTTTTACTAAAAATTCAGAGGGATTCGTAAATTGTTTTGGAGCACTTGAAGCATATAATAAGTATCCGGACTTGAATAAAGATGCTAAAGATGCATTATTTTATAACTTCAAAGTTAATGAGGAAATTGAAACGGTTTTATGTGGAAATATGTATAAGTCTGTCGTTAACAATAACAAGGTATATTTAAATACGGGATTTTTAATAAATAATTATAGTGTTGATAAATTATCAGTGGGATCTTACATGATTCCAATTAATTAGGAGTAAGTAAAATATGAAAGAAATGATTAAAATTGAACGAGAACGTGTTCAATCAAATTGGGGATTTTGGCTTTCACTTTCAATTGGTTGTACTATTGCAATAGCTCAGATTATCATGGAAGTCGGGAGAAGATCTCAAGACATAATAGGAGGTTATAGGAATGATGCAAGCTGTTATTTACCTTCTGTGTTTAATTCATGGATTGGTGGAAGTGGGTTTTCACCGTATAGCTTCTCTTATCGGACAATATTTCCAATTTTAGCCATACTTCCATGCGCAATTACGTATTTTATGGATATGAAGACAGGCTATGTTAAAAATATTTTTTCTAGAACTTTCAGAAGAAATTATTACATATCTAAATATCTCGTTAACTTTATAGCTGGAGGAATATCAGTAGTAATTCCAATGCTTTTAAACCTTCTGATTACAGCCTGCTTGCTTCCTTCACTACTTCCATCCACTAATAATTTATTTGCCCCAATCAGTGGGAGTATGTTGGTTGCCCTTTTTTATAGCCATCCATATTACTATATTTTAATTTACATGTTAATTTATTTTATTTACGGCGGCGTGTTTGCAACGCTTGCATTATCATTAGTAGGATTTGTTCATAATATATTTATGTTTACACTATGTCCGTTTCTTATGTATTATTGTTTGGGCATAATTGCATCCTATATTTACAATATACATATAGGTTCATGGAGTCCAATTTATATTTTAGATTTGACACAACCATATAAAGTTAAGTTATCAGCAATAATAATTGAAGCAGTCTTGATTGGTACAATAAGTAGTGCAATTTATATTTGGAGAGGATTTAAAGATGATATTTATTAAAAAATATAAAAAGATACTCTTGTGTATAGCAATTGGTATATTTTTTTGTGCCTCTTTCTATATGATTTGGGATATCAATCACCGCTTTCCCAATGCTAAGGTGGAAGAGTATGTTCTAAATCAGTCAATGAAATGGAAAGATTTAGATTTTACGCCAATTAGTAGAAAGATTTATTCGGCTGAGGAATATGCTGTTGCATATCCTGAAGATAGTTATGATTTTGATATGGAAAAAGGATTTTTGCATGTTGTATTTACTATTAAAATCAGTAACAATACATCAAATGATATAAAATTAAAAGATCTAATGTTAATGCAGGTAGAAACAAGCCCTTTTGAGTTTGGAAATGGAATCAGCATGGTTGGTAATATGGTTGGGGTGATAAAGTCAGGATCACAAGGTACTGTAATCGAGCTTTCAACTGTAATTAGCAATAGTCTTGTAAGCGAGAACTATTGGAGTAAAGAAAAACTGGAATCTTGTGCATTTCATCTTGTTTTTACTTATTATCCTGCGAAAAAGATATTAAATTTTGGGTAAAGAGGTTAAGTATGAAATTACAAATTCTATCAGATTTACGTCAAGGAATTATAAGATATTATTATAAGTATATCATTATATTTTTTGTTGCATGTACTATTGCAATTCAATTTTTTTTAAAAACGAATATTTATATCAAAAAGTATAATATAGCAGATGAGACTTCAGTAATTGATTGTTTTATATATATGTTTAAGGGAATGAAAGAATACATTCCATCCACTTCAAATCCTTTTAATGTTCCGTTCGATTTTTTGCTTTTTAATTTAATACTGGGATTATTGATAGGGTATTATCCTCATAAAGATTTACATGGAATGGGATTGCAAATGATGATAAAAAGTAAACAAAGAATATTCTGGTGGAGTTCAAAATGCATTTGGAATATGGCGACTGTAATTTCTTATTACGCAGCAATATATATGGGTATTTTAATAGCAGGTATGTTATTTAAAACACAGATAACTGGTGAAATTCATAAAGAATTGATTCATAGAATGCTTGGAATGGAAATAGTAGGGTACAAGCAATTTGAAATTATCATCTTCGTAGGACTTCTCCCAATTATTTCCTCAATAGCCATATCAATGTTTCAGATGTTTCTGTCTTTTTTAGTTCATCCAATTGTGAGTTATATAATAATTATTATATTATATATATTTTCAGCATTTTATATGAAATGGTTTCTGCCTGGAAACTTCTTAATGTTTTACCGTAATTATATTGTGAACCCAAATGGAATTCATATTTTTCCTTCTATGATGGTTAATATGATCATAATTTTAATAAGTTTCATTGTGGGATATTTTTATTTTCGAAATGTTGATATTTTAGGAAAGGAATAAAGCTATGTATATAGAAATTATAAATCTTACAAAAAAGATTCGGGGTAATTATATTCTACAAAATATTAATCTTAGATTCGAGTCAGGTAAAATTTATGGATTAAAAGGGAAAAATGGTTCTGGAAAGACAATGCTTATGCGAGCAATTTGTGGATTAATAAAAGCCGAAGGAACAATAGACATTAATGGAAGAGTATTAGGAAAGGATATATCATTTCCGGAAAGTGTTGGAGTGCTGATAGAGAATCCTACATTTATTTCAAATTATACAGGGGTTAAAAATTTACAGGTATTGGCTTCGATACAAAAAAAGATTGATAAAAATAAGATTTATGTTACCTTACAGAATGTTGGATTAGATCCAAATGATAGGAGAACATATAGAAAATATTCTCTTGGCATGAAGCAGAGATTGGGCATCGCAGCGGCTGTGATGGAAGAACCTGAACTAATCCTATTAGATGAACCAATTAATGCTTTAGATGAGACGGGCGTGGAGCTTGTTAGACAAATTTTAAAACAACAAAAAGAACGAGGTGCTATTATATTAGTAGCTTGCCATGATGCAGAAGAATTAGAATCTTTATCAGATGAGATTATTGTAATAAGTGAGGGGAAAATAGTAAGTGAAGGTTAAAATGGCAACTGATTGGAGTTATAACATAGCATTTTTTATTTTTCTGATTGGCATTCCTATATATATAAGTTTTGTCCTTTGGGCGTTAATGGATTCACCTCAGGTAAGCTATTGCTTAGCTGACGCATTTTGTACTGTTCAAAATCAGTGTAGTATTATCACTATCCCATTTGCAGCATTCCTTGTTGTTCATAGTATCAAATATGATTTCTTTCCAAGTGTGATACTACATATGAAAAATGTACGAAATCTTTGGATAAGATTATGTAAAAAAATTATAAAAAATGCTTTTATCATATCATTTTATTTATTAATTTGTACGACATTGATAGGAATCCAATTTGGTCGATTTAATAATAACTGGATAGAAGAAAATAGTGCAGCATCAAATTTATTACATACCCAGGTTCCGCATAACGGAAATGTATGGGAGATATTATTTGTATTTACAATAATGACATTTTTAACAATTGTTTTTTTTGGCATGCTTATTGCTTTGTTGTGGTGGATATTTGGAACACCTTTAATTGGATATGTTATTATTATACTGTTAATAAAGTTAGAACTAGGAATGCAACCAGCTGCTATCCATTTATTTTTTTTAAAAGTAAATATGAATCCATATGTAATCTATTGGTTGGGAGTATCTTATTATAATTTGGTAGTGTATCCATTAATTTTAATAATAGGATTATTTCTAATGGGATTGTTTATTAGAAAAAAAGATTTTTTATAATATAAAGGAAATTAGTAGATAGTATTTTAAATTATTTTTGCATATCTATATGTAAACTAAGAAGGGTCTTTTGTTCTGCATCTAAAAGGTACAATTCAGCTTTCTTGGATTAGTTTCGAGAAAGAATATGTTACCATATGCACAAGAGAAAATTAAGAGAAAACTATGCCAAGATAATGCTAGGATTACTAATACATGTAGTAGAAATGAAAATATTGATAAATACCATTAATATTATATATTAACAATGAATACCTCAGTAGATCATTTTTCTACTGAGGTATTTTGCTCAAAACTATTTTACTTGTATATAAAATTCTAAAAGATCTTTCATATTATATATGCAAATAAAACAATGAATAATTTAAGATAAATCAAATGGATTATCAAAATAATAAAAAAATAATTAAAAAAAGCGGGACACTACCCCCTGATTTTCGGCTTATAAGTATAGGGATAAATTTCCCCCTGCTGAAAGACGATAATCAGAATCAAGATTCTGGTAATTTGCTACAGCACCTGAACCTTGACAACTGAATATCGAGTGTAAGAAACAAAAATCAAACACACTTAATTGAAACCAAAGCTGTAGTATCCGCTTTGGAAGTAAACGTGATCCATCTGTAGATTTGCCGTGATGTACCTGCTGCGAAACCAGTTCAAGCAAGGTATCGTAAGTAGAAGATTGAACTAAAGTTCAACGCAAAAGGTAAAGAGCGAACCAGATGGATGTAATGTTATTGATACGCATTGCAAAGCTTTGATGGATAATGAAACAACTGCTTAAACAAGCAGCCGGGTGGCACCGGAGCATAGCAAGCATATGGTTGAACCAACATTGGTTCATTGGAATTAGATATATGTGGTGCTGTGATGGAAATCATCAATCCTAACTTACATGTTTCCCGATCTATGGCAGAAGTATTTGCGATAGATAATGCACGGGGTAGAGTAAATAAAAAAAGTGTGGTCAGTCCAATAGTAATACTGGGCAGCCACACTGGCATATATATTATTTGAAGCATTGGAAGAAAGTTCTAATGCAAACTCATTTGATAAAAGTAAGATTTCATTTTATCTTACTTTCATTTTAATAGATGAGGTGAAAATTATCAATTCACCAGAGACCGCAGAAACACTGCATTTTCTGGTGAGTTGATAACGAAAACGCAATAAATGTACAATTTTTTTTTAGTCTTTCCTTGACACAAGCAGAGAAAGTGAAAGCCTACCTAATTGATGGGGCGAAGAAACTGCCGGGGTTTAGTGAGTGGCCGAATCCTGAAATGGGTTGGGGAGCACTTTGTGTGAAGGATAGTATACCAGGGTGATTATGTTTACTGCAGTTTCTTAAATTTACCTCTATACTTATAAGCCGAAAATTAGGGGGTAGTGTCCCGCATTTTTGAAGATTTTATAAAAAGTTTATAATTTGAATTATCTAAAAGTGTACTCACAAATAGAAAAATAGTTGTATTTACATATTAAAATTCAATATAATACGTGAAAATATAGGCTTAATTAAGTCTGAAAAGCCTTATAAAATGGCATCTGTACTCACAAATGACACAAAAGGTGTACTCACAATTAATGGACTTTTATTTGTTGCAATTACTGTATATACTATTCATAAAAAATCAGGAGGATTTTTATGAGAACAGTGAATACGGTAATTGCAAATATTGAACGTATTATTAGATTTTCAAATGATAGACAGGAAAATATAATTTATCAGTATTGGAAAGTTGGACGTGAATTGAGTCGCAAAAATTCAGTAAATAAGTTTGGTTCTGATTTTATTGGAAATGTTACAATTGGTATGAAAAAGAAAGGCATTGAAGATAAAGTATATAATCGACGTGGTCTATATAGAATGATTCAGTTTTATGAGGCATATTCTGATTGGGATATTTATGGAGAACATTTGACGGAAATAAATTGGTCAAGCCATATATTATTACTTGATGGAATTGAAGAAAGAGATAGAAGTTTCTGGCTAGAGTTATGCATGAGTAAGAAATATAGTGTTCGCAAAATAAAAGAAAGGATTGAAAAATGGAAAGAAGGAGTTCTATTCAGGCCGGGTAATGAAATCGAATTGCTACAAATTGATGAAGTAGAAGAAAAGAAAACCCATAAAAAATATATATTTGACAAAAACGTTTATGTAATTCCTACGCAGGCTGAATTAGACAGAATGAAGAAAACTGATATTCTAAAGGTTGATAAGAATGAGCTAGTAGATATAAAAAATGTGTATATTGATGAGTCATTACCAATATATGAGCGAATCTGTTCATTTATGGAGCAGGTAAAAAATCCATATTGTTATAAAGCGGGAAATATTGTTGTAAAAGTTGATTATGCTGAGGATGCACCTGCATTTGAAGAATTATTTGGACGAATAATTACCAAACAGATTGAACAGGAAACCGGGTTAAGTACCGAATGATATTTGAGATGACCATGATGTATCTATTACTTACTATTATTATTCTGATTTGACATGTGATTTGTTTAATCTCTATTAATGATGGTTATGATAGTGAAAATGTAATGGAAACATCAGATGGTATCAGTATCCCAATGAAGAATCTTATTAATGATTATTATGTAAAAGATTTGTCTAAGAAGGTAAGAGTGCTGTTCATAGCAGACAGAAAAAGGGTGAATTTATTAGTCCATATGCTATATTTGGATATAAGAAGGCTCCGACGGATAAGCATAAGTTGATTATTGATGAAGAGACAGCATCAATTGTCAAACTGATATTTAAGTATGCACTAAACGGTTTAATTGGTTCTGATATAGCACGTAAACTGAATGGGCTAGAAATCTTTACGCCAGCGGGGTATAGTAATACTAACAGACAAAGAAAGTATGTGGTCGATGATAAGACCGTATGGACATCACCGAAGGTCTTGAAGATTATCAGGACCAAAGGTATGCTGGCGATATGATAAGTAATGTCAGAGTGCGTACAAAAATCGCAAAGCGAGAGAGTGAACGTGTAAATAGAGATGAGTGGATTATTGTTAAAGGAACTCATGAAGGGATTGTTTCGAAAGAAGTATTTTGGAAAGTAAACAATGATATTATGCCCCCTACGGAGAAGGAGACTATTCTACTTGGTGATTTTAGGAGAAAAGGATTCTATTACTGTGCAGACTGTGGAAGATTGCTCAGAAGGAGCCATACAACGATTAATCCTTATTATGAATGTTCTAGAAGTAGATACACTGAAGATAAATGTTCAGAAATTAAGGTGTATGAAAAGGATATGATGAGTACGATGGTTGAATTGATACAAAATCATATTAAGCTGCTATGTGATTCACAAAAACTTATTAATGACTTGAAACAGAAGATATATAAAGAAAATAAAGCAGAAATGACAGTATCCGATGCAGATAATGCTATTAATAAATTGATGCAGACAAAAATGAATCTGTATGAAAGATACCGATTAAAGTCAATTTCAAAGGAAGAATATGTATTACGTAAGAAGCAATTTACAATGCAGATTGAAGAACTGGAAGAAAGAAAATTGAAAATTTGCAATGAAATTGGGGATAGACAAGAGCGCAAGTTATTAGAACAGAAACTGAGTGACTTAATTGAAAAATTCAAGACTGTAAGTATAGTTCTCGGATGAGGTTATGAATGACTTGATTGATAAGGTGATTGTCTATTCAGAAGATCGAATTGAAATCAAATGGAAATATCAAACTGAATTTGAAAATATGCTGATGCAGTTGCTGGAGCAGGTGGCATAGTAGTGGGGGAGACGTAGAAACACGTCTCTTTTTGTAGAATTATATTGAACAAAAAACAAGTGGGATTTTTTATCTTGGGGTGGTAATTCCCATGCACTTCATTGACATTCCTTTGTTTTTTTCATATTCATTAGGTCTTTTTGAGTGCCTATATTTTGTCCTTTAGTTATTAGGTCGCTTTTCATTCTTTAATAAAAACCCGTATGAGGTACGGAATATTGATTGCTTTATACCCTAAAATAAATTGTCAAAAAACATCATATTATGGAGTCAAAAAACTTTTTGTCGCATATTATATTATTAAAAGGAGAGTGATTTTTATGTTCAATAAAGAAGAAATAAAGAGAAAATTTGAAGGAACAACAGAAGAAGAAGCATTGAAATTATTAGCTGAACAATATCATATATCTTGGACTACTCATTCAACATCATGTAAACTTTGGTTTGCTAAAGTTTTCACTTATTGTTCTTCAAGTCAGTTAGAATGTCAATTGAATGATTTCTTATGGTTTATTAATTATATAATTGTACCTTGTACAAAAACTTGTTTCAATGAAGAAGATACCGTTTTTTTAGGATGCACATGCCCTTGTGGTCATAAACAAACAGTCGTTTATTATACACTTTCACCTAATGCTTAGTAAGTCACAAAACTAATCCTTTAACTAAAAGAAAAGGGGCTTTTGCAAAATAGATGAGTAATCTGATATGAGCAAAAGTCCCCTTTCGACAAAAACATGTGGCTGTTGCCCTTTTCGTTAAAATTTGCAATATTTACGTTGTTGGTGGTTTACAAACGCTGCAAGGTTTCAATCCTTTTGAAAGTGCAGTTGAATGACTATAAACCTTATTTTATATAAATATACTAATCAAGCACTTTCAGCACGCAGGGTGTATTTTTAAATGCAAAAAAGAAGAACCACTACATTATAAGGGGAGTAGTGGCTCAAATAAATCATCCTACTGGGAGCAGGATAAATATATTATATAATATATCAATTATTAATTCAATAATGATATATATCTCGAAATCGAGCAAGAGTTGATAATTTTAAAGCAATATGGTAAGATAGTGCCATTAAAAGCTGTACCTAATTATCGCTTTGCAGTAGAAAATGGTTTCCCTCTTTGGAAGAAGATTCTATTAAAATTAGCAGGCGGTAAATATGATCGAATGGCATCTAAGCAACAAAAAGAATATCATTTCTTTTTTGTACAAGCTAATGCTCAACAATTGAAAAAGGTGGCAATTATTTTAGAAAGCAATAATATCAAACCGACAATTGATTCAGTGTACGACTTTTCACAAATAAGTCAAGTTTTAGATAAAGTTGCTCAAGGTCACGCACAGGGTAAAGTTGTAGTTACGTTTGAATAATATGAAAAGGCAACAAATGACTACGACAAAAATGATGATTCGGAAGAATAAACGAGGTTGGCAGAGTGTTTGGTTAGAAAAATTATTTTCTGTATGGCAAACGGGTATCTAAAAATAGTGTGCGAGGCTAAATTCCATATGCCTTTCGTGTAAGACTAAATTCTATACAGTGAAATCTGCCTGCGCTATGACTATTTTACTTTAGAAATACTGGAATAAGTTTTACTTCGTCTAGTTTGATTGCCTTTAATCCTAGACTATTCAGGCAAAGCATTTAAACAAAGTAGCATATTTACTTTCAAACATCAGACTTTATACTACAAAAATAGGTCTTTTGATAATATAGAGAGGCGTAATTGTGTTTTATCAATTATTTATTAATGCATGTATTTTAATAGCATTTATCAGTATATCGTATTTCGGATTTAAGGATAGGGAAGTGAATATTAATGCTTCTTATCTCACAAAAATAGTGATTGGATTAATCAGTGGCTTGTTAGGAATTAGTTTAATGCTAAATAGTGTTTATGTATTACCGGAGGTCATGATTGATTTTCGTTACATTCCTTTATTACTAACGGTAGTGTTTTGTGGATTTATACCATCAATTACAGCAGGTATATTAATGGGTACATTTCGATTCCTTTATTTTGGTGCTTCAAAGTCGTCTACTGTTGCATTTGTAATTATCATTTTAATTGTTTTGGGATTTAATATTATAAGTAAGTATGTGGAGTCTAAGAAAAAAAAGTGGATATACTCAATCATATACATGGTATTGCTCTTTTCAGCAGGATTATTTTTCGTAACAGGGATATCAATATTATTCTTTAGAATTTTAGTGATTTATTACATTGGTAATACATTTGTGGCTTATGTAATATATCAGTATACAGGATATTTAGTTGATATGATAAAAATGAACAACAAATTAAAAAAGGAAGCTACTAAGGATTTTCTTACGGGATTAAATAATGTACGAGAATTTGATACATCTTTTCGCAACCTATCCCGATTAACAATTTTAAAAGAAGAAAAACTGTCATATATATATATGGATATTGACTTCTTTAAGAAAATTAACGATACATACGGGCATACTGCGGGAGACATTGTATTACAAAAAACGGCTGAAATTTTAAAAGATACCGTTAGAACTTTCGATGTCGTTTCCCGAAATGGAGGGGAAGAATTTTCTGCATTATTATTAGATTGTTCAGCTGAGCATGCATTTAGAATAGCGGAAAGAATACGTAAAAAAATTGAAACTTACAATTTCGAAATTTCAAATGATATAAGTATAGATATTACAGTATCGATTGGAATCGCATCATATCCTTACACATCTATGAACATAGATAGTTTGATAGAGGATGCAGATAAGGCATTATATGAAGCCAAAAGAATCGGAAGAAATAGAGTGGTAATGTATAAAAATAAAGACTGAGAGCGAAAAAATAAAGGCAAATTTAATGCAAATTCAATGTAAAAAAAACTTGAAAATATCAGTCTTTTTATGATGAAATAAATTCCTTCGAGTATCAAAGGTGTGTAAATCCAGATATGGGATTACCTACTTTTTTATACGAACAAATATAAATGTGTATCCGGTCAGCGAGAATTTAGCTGCTAGGTATACAAATTATTAAAAGTCAAGTCTTAAACTAATATTTTTTGAATAGAGTGCTGAATTGTATTTTAGATATATTTGAACATTGAAAACTGTATGACAAATAGAGCATCTATATAGGTGCTCAAAAAAGATGTATTGAGAATATAGTATTAAGCTACTTTGATATATTGTTGCCTTGTTTTCTCAAGATGATTACGCTTACAAGTTTCTTGGCAGCATGTGAAATGGCAACATTGTAGTGCTTTCCTTCAGAACGTTTTTCGTAAGATAGGCTACAAATGTTGGATCCCAAAGGCAAACAAATTTAGATGAATTAAAAGTGCATATCCGAGGTATCTAGAACTACGCTCTTCATATGAGAATAAGAGGACACAAGTTGTCCTGATTGGTAGATGAATGGAGATAATCCAGCATAAGCAAGTATCTTATAAGGAGAATCAAAAATACTAAAGTCGCCAATTTCAGCAATAATCATTGCTCCCATACGGTAGCTAATACCAGGAATTCTTAAAATTGGAGAATCTATTTCATCCATGATTGCTTTGATTTCAGATTCGACTTCATCAATCTCCCATATTAATTTAATGGTATACTTCAACCCTAAGGATTTTACTGGCATAATAGAGCCAATAGAGGCTTTAGCAACTTCACGAAAAGTGATTGCAGTTTCCTTTCTAATTGTGTCCACCTCATTTCTTTGTTATGAGGTTTTATTATACTATAGTTGGGACATAATCATTTGTGGTTTAAGAGGACATTATCATATATGATTCATATAATTTGAAAACATAGTGATTTGTAGTTGCCGGGTGAAAATTTTGTGATATACTGTGAAATAAACATAAATGTTTTTGAAAAAAAATCACCTATCTATCATAGATATTCAACGTTAGGGGTGAAGAGTGATCATTAATCAAATTGTATAGAATCTTAGATTAAGATAAATGAAAATTTTTTCTACAATAAAATGATATGTTTATAATTATCGTAAATGATATACATATTTTATTCTAATAAATACATTTGCGGTGTTTTTGAGTTATGTAGTCATGACAATATTTTAATTGAATTTGGAGATTTTTATGAAAGAAAAAAATACATTTCAAAAAAAAATAGTATTGTTTTTGGCTGTCGGTTTTTGTATGGTATCGGCTTGTATTTATACAATCTGGGAAAAGCCAAGCGTACCGATCTGCACAAATGGCGTCCTTGATTTATCTCACTGGAGATTGGGCGATGATGGAACAGTACCATTGAATGGCAAGTGGGAATTTTATCCCGACCGTTTGCTTTCTACTACAGATATTAACAATCCGTCTTTGAAAAATGTGGAATACCTGCAAGTACCCGGTCGATGGGCAAATAAAAAAGCAGACATAGATATAGCGGATAGAGGTATCGGAACCTATCATCTGATTATAAAGACAAATGGGGAAACTTCCCAGTACGGACTCAAAATCACTAATATCCGATCCTCCTGTAGAATATATGCCAACGGAAAAGAGATTACCAAGGTGGGTAATCCGACAACTACTTATTCAACAGCCTATGAAACGAGTATCCTGCCGGTGATGGCGTTCTTTCCTTCAGATAATGATACCATTGATTTAGTCATTCAAGTTGCAAATTGGGATTATGTCAACGGCGGTATCATACAACCTATTTATTTAGGTAGCCAACAGGGTATTCTTCATACTGATTTTATACATAAAATGCTTGAAAGCATTGGAATTGCCGCGCTGATGATTTTTGGCTGTTTATTCGTTGCCATATATTTTTTTAGTAGGCATAATAAACATTTGCTGTTTCTTGGATTGGTTTGCATTTCCTATACTTTTGTTAAAGTAGCTGATGGGGAAAAGTTTTTTAACTTTATTTTCAACTCTATTTCGTATTTGAATGTCTTACGGTTTAAAAATACCGCCATCTGCTTGAGCATCATATTTATGGGACTCTTTATACGTGAATTGGGAAAGGATTTTATTCCGCTTCGTGTTTTAAAAGGTATTATTTTGTCCTTATCGTGTGGGGTCCTTCTTTTGTTAATAATTCGAAATAAAGATCTTTACCTTGTCGAGATGATGTTGAGCTTTTTTGATATAAGCAGTTATGTAATTTATAGCATATTTATTTTTAGAGCAGCCCGTAGGGCGAAATACGGAACTATTGGGAAAAATGGTACTTTGCTGCTGCTTTTGTTTGTTTCTTTAATCACGATTTCATTTTGCGGAGCATATTTGTACTTTACTTCCATACTTCACACTTATATATCGCCCTCATTGATTTTACTATGCGGTTTATCCATGGCGTCCTTTCTATATATTATTCAATTTGTTAAGGCTAACGATAGTATGAATGCATGGAATCAAAAGTTGATTCAGGCGGATAAGGAGAAGGATCAGCTGTTAATACAAACCTCCAACGCATTTAAAACACCCCTTTACAGCATCATCAGTGTGGCAAAATCGACGGTCGATTCCGGGGAGGATTCCGGTCGGCAACAGAAAAATTTGATTTTGATTTCCTCTGTTGCTGCAAGGCTATCCAGTCTTGTAAATGATATTATTGACTTTCAAAGCATAAAAAACCACACCTTGCGCCTGAATTGTCGTGATTTTGATGTAAGTGGAACTATTCAGGCTGTGAACGAAGTGCTGATTCATATAAAAAAAGGTGAACAGGTTCAGCTGCAAAATGCAGTTCCGATAGGCTGTTTTTATGTCCACGCAGATGAAGATAGGTTGCACCAAATACTGATTCATATAGTGGGCAATGCTTTAAGATATACCCAAACAGGGTTTGTTAAAATCACGGCGGAAGTGATTGACGGAGAAATACAGATTTATGTTATGGATACCGGTGTAGGAATTAGCCAGGAGGATCAGAAAAATCTATTTGACGATCGTTTCAGTGAACAAAAAGATGAAAGTTCTGATCCGTTTTTTATCGGAATGGGCCTTAAAATTTCAAAAATGCTGGCAAAAAATATGCAGGGAAATTTATTTTTGAAAAAATCCACGCCCGGAGAAGGTTCTGTTTTTGTGATTCAAATGCCACAAATGGCAGAATACTCGACTAAAAATATAGATAATTCACTGGTAGAAGCAGATAAAAGTACCTTACTTGTGTCATCCAATTACGTTCCATCCGGTAATGCCAGCGCACTTCCGTACATACTGCTTGCAGTTGACGATGAAGCGGAAAATATCAAAACTCTACAGGAAATCTTCTATGCAAAAGAGTATCAGATTTTAGGGGCCTACAGCGGTGAGCAGGCGTTAAAGCGACTAAACGAACGCAGAGATATTTCTATTGTGCTTTTAGATACATCTATGCCGGGCATGACAGGATATGAAGTGTGTCGACGCATTCGAGTGGAGCATTCTTTGTATGAACTTCCCATACTGCTTTTCACCTCACGACATGCACCGGAAGACATAGCAGAAGGTTTTGAAGCCGGCGCAAATGACTTTTTAGTGAAGCCCTATGATGTAAGGGAACTTACAGCGAGGGTTAATACCCTTTTAAGAATGAAAGAGTCAGCTGAAAATACGGTAAAAATGGAAACCGCTTTTTTGCAGTCCCAGATCAAGCCCCATTTTTTATACAATGCATTAAGTACAATTATTTCACTGTGCCGAAAAGACGGGGGTCAGGCGGAAAATCTGCTTAAGGATTTAAGCAATTATCTAAGAGGCAGTCTTGATATTGACCCAAATCATTCCTTTATTAGTGTAAAACAGGAGCTTTCTCTAGTGGAATCCTATATTCATATTGACAAAGCTCGCTTTGGAGAACGTCTTAACGTTGTTTTAGATTTGGATGACGATGTGATGGGAATTGAAATTCCTGCTATGATAATCCAACCCATTGTTGAGAATGCCGTCCGACATGGATTGATGAAACGAATTTCAGGAGGGACAGTGGCTATATCTATAAAAAAAGTTGACATGGAACTGGTTATCTCTGTCAGCGATGACGGTCAGGGAATGAACGATGAAAAACAAAAGTCTCTATTAGACAGTAGCCTTTCCACAAGTGGAATTGCGCTAAAAAATGTGAATAAGCGTTTAATTAATGCTTATGGGCAGGGATTAGAGATTCAGAGTGACTTTGGTCTAGGAACTACAGTGACCATGCGTATACCTGTAGGTGACACTATGCAAAAAGGAGTTTTGGTAAATGATTAAAGCAATGATTGTAGATGATGAGAAACTGCTTGCGGAATATATAGGCGAACTACTTGAGGCCTATCAGTTTGAAGTTGTAGGGCTTTTTTCAAATCCATGTGAGGCCTTACAAAAAATAGATTTACTAAAGCCCGATGTTTTGTTTTTGGATATTGAAATGCCGGAGATAAATGGTCTTGAACTGGCTGAACGTGCACAAGCGGAAGGATATGATGGTGAAGTTGTTTTCATCACGGCATATAATCAATATGCGATTGAGGCCTTTACAGTCAATGCTCTGGATTACCTTCTCAAACCCGTACTTGAAAAGGATTTGGAGCGTACAGTGCTTCGTTTGCAAAAAAGGTTGAACCGTACAGGAACTTTAACTGAAACGCCACAAGCGAAGTTCTTAAACATTAGTATGTTCGGTTCCTTTCGCGCTTGCTGTGAGTATGAGGAACCTATTCACTGGACAACTTCGAAATGTGCAGAGCTTTTCGCATTTTTGCTTCTGCAAAAAAATAGAGAAGCAACGAAGGATAAACTGATGGACACTCTTTTTCCAGATAAGGACAAGGACAAGGCAGATATCAATTTGAGAAGCTCTATCAGTCGCCTAAACAAAACACTTCATGAAAGTGGTGTATCCATAGCTGTCGTTTTTAAAGGTGGTGACTATCAGCTTCACATAAATGAATTTCTAGAACTGCGTTTGGACGCATTTCTTCTGGAATCGCTCAACCCAGAAACAGACTGTATGAATGATGAGCGAGCAAAGGAGTATCATCAGATATTAACTACATATCAGGGGATGCTTTTTGAAAATTTTGGCGGGGAATGGTGTGAGCCATATCGGGTACTATATCATCTGCGCTTTGTCAGCGCGGCAAAGCGGTTGATTATGTATTTGATAAAACGGGACACAGAATATCTCTCGGCGTTGGAACTGATTGAAACTGTGACTAAATATGAGCCTTATGATGAAACTGTTCGCGGCTGTGCCATGCAAATCCATTTTAGGTTGACAGGCAAACAGGGTGTACATGATTATTTCAAAATATATCAGAAGCTTTTAGAAACCGACTTGGGAGAAAAGCCGGGAGAAAATCTTTACAAATTATATGAGCAACTAATGCACAATGCATAAGCAATTTGGTTAAACCTAAATAAACAGCAAAACAAGCCGAAATTTGAAATTTCGGCTTGTTTTGCTGTTTTGCTGTAAAATAACACAAATAATTTTGTCGTTATTCAGGGAATCATGTCCAAGCAGCTGTTTTTGTCACAGCTTTGTCACAATTGCTATTGTAAAATAATAATAAAATACTATGGTTGTTTGCTGTGGGTATTTTAGAAGAAAAAGTAATCATAACGGAGGAAAATTATGAACATAAAGAAAAGATCAACAGTTATAGTGCGTATTTTATCAGTGCTTCTTTCAATTGCAATTTTGCCGATAGGTATGCTGACAGTAAGTGCGGCTACACAAAACGGTTCTGAAACTTATCCATACCTTATAACCAGCGCAAGTGATCTGGCGCAATTTGCCACAGATGTAAACAGCGGCGTTAATACGGTCGATATGTATTATAAGCTGACATCGGATATTGATATATCCGGTTATGAGAACTGGACACCGATTGGTAGCTATAACAATGCTTTTAAAGGCTATTTCGACGGCGGCAATTATACCATCAGCGGCCTTACCATTAAAACAAGTACGGATGTTGCCAATTCCGGTTTTGGCCTGTTTGGCTCTGTTGATTCGGGGTATGTTACAGAATCCATGCCCACCAGGTTGAAAAACATAAAGCTTGCGAAAGTTTCGGTAGAATGTACGTCAACCAGCTCACTGGTATATGTCGGAAGTCTGGCTGGATTTGCCTCTCGATTAACTGTTGAAAACTGCTCTGCCAGCACAGCAGAGGGGAAAACTGTCTCAGGGCCCAATGCCGGCGGGCTTATTGGATATACGTCTGGGTGCGGTCTGAAAAATTTGAGCAACGGCTGTGACGTAGCTGCCACTGGCAGTTATACCACTCCAAATTATGCCGGAGGCATTACGAGTACTGCAAGAGGATGCTATCTTACAAATCTGAGGAACAATGCAACTGTATCCCATAAAGATTCAACCAACATGGACAGTTCCGTCGGTGGAATCACAGGAGGCGCCTGGTATTGTTTTTCGCTTACCGGATTGGTTAATACTGGAAACGTGAATGGAGCAAGCAGTGCGGGCGGCATTACAGGCTATACCCAAGGTTTTCCTAGTGGTACACACACAAAGGTGAGCAACTCGTATAACACAGGAACAATTACATCAAGTGGAAACAACACCGGCGGTCTTATAGGACAATGCCAGCTTACCGACATTGGACAAAGTTTTAATTTTGGAAAGGTAAACGGTACCCAATATACAGGCGGAATAATTGGCAGATTAGGAAATCAGAACGGAAACGGGGTCGATTACACCAAGGTAAGCAATTACTTAACCAACTGCTATAATACTGCAAGTGTCAGTGGTACGAGCTATGTTGGCGGTATTGCCGGGGAAGCTAATCAGTGTGCATCGGTGACCAAAACATACAGCGCAAGCTCTGTAGAGGGCACCAGTTTAGTCGGTGCGCTGGTTGGGAAATTTGGCGGAATGGAGTCTTCGAATAATTTTTATGCTCCGGCAATCAATCCCGCACTCGCCATTTATTTTAATGGGAGCGATTATCGTAAAGGAGCCGGAGTCGGCAGTAACCAACAATGGAATGCAACTGCACTCACTGTTGAGCAAATGACTGACAACAGCGTTTTGACCTCAGGCAATGATAAGGGTCTGATGAGCGCACTGGGCTCAGAATGGAAAAAGCGGACAAACGACGGTTCAATCTACTATCCCGAACTTAATGTATTCTACACCTCATCGGAAAGTGAAGTGCAAGCCACCTCCAGACGCAGTGTAATGGCGACCATTCCGCTGACGTATAGCTTTTCTATTAGTCCGCAACCGGCGGATGTTC
Source organism: [Clostridium] fimetarium (assembly GCF_900111235.1). GTDB lineage: Bacteria > Bacillota > Clostridia > Lachnospirales > Lachnospiraceae > Clostridium_N > Clostridium_N fimetarium. Next base: position 15,796 of record NZ_FOJI01000020.1, on the reverse strand, counting down.
AAACCCCGATAATCCTTCCCACAGTAAGCGAAGGCTACAAATCGGCTGCGTCCCAGACCGTTCTTGTAAGCAATACCGGCACAGGAGACACAGGGGAGTTTACCCTTTCTCTCGTACAAGCAAGCTTAAACTATTTCTCGCTGTCGAAAGCCACAATGGCAAGTCTCGCGGTAGGCAAAAGTGATAGCTTTACCGTTACGCCAAATACAGGACTTGCGCCAGGTACCTATCAGGACTTTGTTCAAATATCATGCTCAAACACCAATATGCAAGCTTCTGATAAAAACAAAGGCTTTTTAATAGAGTTTACGGTAGTTGAAAGTGTAACCAAAGATATTATTAACTTAAGTCCTTTTGATGATAAAACTTTTGCAACTAAAACTGAAGGCTACAGTCCAGTTGCCGTGCATACCGTCGATGTAAGCAATACCGGTACAGAAGATACAGGCGAGCTTACGGTTTCGCTTAGCGGAACAAACGCCGATTCCTTTACGCTTTCAAAAACCACGATTACCAATATTGCAGCAAACGGCAGCGAGAATTTTACCGTTGTGCCAAAAACAGGGCTTCCGGTAGGTACCTACACGGCTACTGTTACAGTTTCGGGTGACACTATCACGCCAAAGAACTTTGATGTATTCTTTACGGTTGAAGAAAACAAAGATGTGATTATCCTTAATCCCTTCGACGACAAAACCTTTTCCCCAGTAACCGTTGGCTACAGCCCTGTTACTGCTTATGACGTCAATTTAAGCAATACCGGAACCAGAGCCACAGGCGAGCTTACAGTTTCGCTTAGTGGAACAAACGCCGATTCCTTCACGCTTTCAAAAACCACAATAGCCAGCCTTGAAGCAAACGGTAGCAACAGCTTTTCCGTTGTGCCAAAAACCGGACTTGCAGTAGGCACCTACACTGCAACTGTTACAGTATCCGGCGACAATATCACGCCAAAGAGCTTTAATATAAGCTTTACGGTTGAAGAAAACAAAGATGTGATTATCCTTAATCCCTTCGACGACAAAACCTTTTCCCCAGCAACCGTTGGCTACAGCCCTGTTACTGCTTATGACGTCAATTTAAGCAATACCGGCACCAGAGCCACGGGTGAGCTTACCGTTTCACTTAGCGGAACAAACGCCGATTCCTTTATGCTTTCAAAAACCACAATAGCCAGCCTTACAGCAAACGGTAGCGACAATTTTACCGTTGTGCCAAAAACCGGACTTGCAGTAGGTACCTACACTGCAACTGTTACAGTATCCGGAAACAATATTATACCAAAGAGCTTTGATGTAAGTTTTACAGTGAAAATCAATCCACCTACAGCAACAGGCGGAAAAAGGACGGTTACTGTAAAAGATGTCACTGACGGTGCTACCCTTAAGCTCTACAAGCCTGATGGAACAATTGTAATCGAGACACCAACTAAAAACCCAGATGGAACCTATACCTACACCAATGTTGAACCAGGTAACTACTATGTAACACAAACAATAAACGGAATTGAAAGTGGACATTCCAATACGGCGATGGTAACCGATGCAACACCCGAAACCCCATCGGCACCTACAGCAAAAGGCGGAAAACGGACGGTTACTGTAAAAGATGTTAAAGACGATGCTACCCTTAAGCTTTACAAAGCTGATGGCACAATTGTAACTGCGATACCAACAAAGAACCTAGATGGAACATATACATATACTGATTTAGAACCAGGAACCTACTATGTAACACAGACCTCTGGTGGTGTTGAAAGCGATCATTCTAACACCGTAACGGTAACACCAGAAGCACCAATAGCTCCAACAGCTCCAACAGCTCCAACAACAACTGGTGGAACAAAGACAATCACTGTAAAAGATGTTAAAGACGATACTACCTTTAAGCTTTACAAAGCTGATGGTACAATTGTAACTGCGATACCAACAAAGAACCCAGATGGAACATATACATATACTGATTTAGAACCAGGAACCTATTATGTAACACAGACCTCTGGTGGTGTTGAAAGTGATCCTTCTAACACAGTGACGGTAACACCAGAAGCACCAATAGCTCCAACAACAACTGGCGGAACACGAACAATCACGGTAAAAGATGTCACCGACGGAGCTACTCTTAACCTCTATAAGTCTGATGGAACTCTGGTAAATGTTGCACCAACGAAAAACTTAGATGGCTTCTATACCTATATAGATTTAGAACTGGGTGTTTACTATGTAACCCAGACAGTAGACGGCGTTGAGGGAGGACCTTCCGGCACATTTTCTGTAACAGAAAATGATGATAACAATTTCGGTGCTGACAACGGGACCGACTCGGGCAAACCAAGTACAGATAATTCTGATAATGCACCAAAAACTGGAGATAGCGTTAGTGTGGCACTTCTCATAGGATTGTTAAGTCTATCCTTGCTAATTATATCTCTTATGTTGAAGCGCAGAAGACAAAATTCATAGCACTTTTTATGAAGGTGACCGTACCATGAAAACAGCATGGCACGGTCACTGTTTATACAATTCTCTTTTGTTGTATTAGTACAAGGATGATATTTTTAAATAGTATTTAAATAAATTTGAATTGGGAAGGAATTAACATGAAAAAGAGTACAAAATAATTTTTAGGCTACAAGCAAATTCGTTAAGTATAATTCTTGTACTTATCTATATGCTACCTATACAATCGGTACCTTTTCTTTAGACGTAATGATCAAATAGAAAACACCGACATTGTCAGAACCTTATCCTTAAGCTACATGCACAAGGGTGGTTCCGATTATATCCAGCTGCTGTCACCTTGTAAAATTACTGATGGCTCAAAGATTGAAAAGCTTCACGAAAAATACTCATTTGAGCTGAAAGATAATATTGACGGTTCAACAGGGGCAGTAAATAATAATATTAATCCCCTAGCTATGCTGGGACGAATAGAGTAAACGGAAGTGTTACGTATGTTATAAAAAAATCCTCCTATGTTAAAATGATACCCGCCTTTTAGGCGAGCAAGTGGGCTGATAGCAAACAACCACATGAAGTGGTGGTTGCTAACTTAAACTTATATCAGGAGTTGAACAAAGTTGAGGGATTGGTATATATAATATTACAAATCGTTAGAAAAAATTATATGGAATATCTCTTATCATTAAAAATATAGAAGATGCGGGATTAAAAGTATATAAATATACCAGATAAAGGAAGTGAAAATAATGATAAGGGTAATGATAGTAGAAGATGAAAAGCCAGCTTTGGATGAATTAGAGTATCACCTTAAAAAATATGAATTTATTAAGATAATATCAAAACATCAAAATGTAAAAGAAGTATTATTATGTATTAGCCAGGAAATGCCTGATGTTATATTTTTAGATATTGATATGCCTAATAAAAATGGTCTTCAGCTGTCCCAGAAAATTAAGAAAATAAATAATAACATTGTTATTATTTTTATATCTGCTTATTCTCAATATTCATTGGAAGCCTTTAATTTCTTTCCATTGGATTACATTATAAAACCGATAAATGAAAAACGCCTACAAAAAACAATATTACAGATTTCTTTTATATTTCAACAGAAGACGAAAGAAAATACAATTAAGAATAATAAAAAAATCGTTAAATGTTTTCAAAAATTTGAAATCTGTTTGAATGATGATGCAAATAGGGAAGTGAAATTTCCAACGAGGCAAACGAAGGAAATGTTAGCATATTTAATTTTTCATTTTGAAAGACGGGTAACCAGAAAAGAATTAATAGATTATATTTTTGGTGGAATTGAAGACAAAAAAAATATAAATCTTTTGCATGTTACAGCTTATAAATTAAGGAATTTGTTAACAGCTGTTGGAATTAAGGAAAATCAATTGCTGATATCGGGAAATTATATTTTAAAAGCTGCTGATGGAGTATGTGATTATATTGATTTTATTAAATTTTATAATCAAACACCATTAATTGATAAAGAAAATATAGAAAAAGCAGAGAATATCATAAAAACTTATGAGGGACCTTATCTTCAAGATGAAGATTATATCTGGGCAGATGAAATTCGTACCCAGGTGGAGCTACAATATGAAAAGTTGATTTTGTTAATGACAGATTATTATTATGAAGCATTTGAATATGAAAAATATGAAAAAATTTTGATGACATTAATTAAGTATGATCCATTAAATGAAAAAGGATATAATATTTTACTGAATTATTTGATGAAAACAGAAAAACATGATAAATTTATTAGATTTTATAAAGAGTATGAAAAAATGTTAAAGGAAGAATTTTGTTTAAAACCTAAATCTAAATTTAATAATTACTATAGAAATATTTTGTAAGAAGGATAAAATATATAAGCGCTCTAATTTAATTCTTGTAATTAAATTCTGGATTTTTTGCTTATAAAATTCAGAATTTTTTAAAGATTGTATGATAAGATGTCACAAAATATAAATATACGAACTAGTTATTACTACTTCACATATTCTATGGAAAGAGGAAATGATATATGAACGGGAGAAAAAAAATTTTCAGAAGGACTAGGGGAAAAAATATACGTAGAATAATGTCAGTTATACTATGTGTGTTGATTTTCATTAATTTTATACCCTCAGTATCTACATTTGCGGTAGATGCTAATGACCAGACAGCAAGTAATGATATTATCAGAACTTTGGAATTAAGTTATTTGCTTAAGGGAAGTACAAGTTTTGTACAGCTTAAGTCGCCCTATAAGATTGAAGATAGCTCTAAAATTGAAAAATTTCGAGCTAAATATACGTTCAAGCTGGATGATCATGTGGATGAACTCGGCGCTGAAAACCGGGTGATTAAAAGTGGAGATTATTATACTATTGATTTACCAGATAAAATACAACTGTCAAATCCAACAGATGGAAGCATTTTCGACAAGGAAAATAATATCATTGCTACTTATTCGTTTTATAAAAGTGCTGATAGTACATGGCATATAAAGATTACTTTTACTAGTTATGTAGATGATAAAAACAAGTATGATATTTATGGACAGCTAGATTTTGATTTTAATTTGGATTTAAGTTCAGTACCTGCAGGGACTAGTACACAAGTTACAATTCCTATCAGTAATACGGCATCTGTTATAATAGATGTGGTTAAGCCAGTTCCACCAGTTACGACACCAACGTCTCTGACAAAATCAGTAGCTAGCTATAATAATCAGACTAGGGAACTTGTTTGGAATATAAAAGTGGAACCTTCCAATGGCATATTTAGTGGCTGTGTGTTTACAGATACCATTAATCCTGAGTATATGGAATTAAAGTCCATAAAACATGGAAGTTTAACCCTTCTTGAAGGTACAGATTATACCTATGATACTTTAACTGGAAAGCTTGTATATACGATACCATTAGGCCGTGATGGCATTAGTTTCCAAAACATCGTTATTACGACAACTGTAAAGCCAAGTGTGTATGGAAAACTGACTGCTACAACTATTTCCAATTTGGCGAATCTTTCTGGGGGTGACAACTATGTAAATATCGATTCCAATATAGCTAGCCAGACAATTAATCCTGACTGGCTTTCAAAATCTGGTTCATTATATCAGGGAAATAAGATAAAATGGAGCATTAATGCTAATATTACAAACCAATCCATGTATAATGGTGTGATTACTGATAATTTACAGTCTGATGTTAAATTAGATAAGACAAGTGTATATTTATCTGCAACATCGATAACAATTTATGATAATTCCTATACGCCTTCTCGTAATTCGGAAGTATATGGTATATATATCCAAAATCCGGATGGAACGGCAACGTTAAAAATATATTTACCGAGGGGAATGGAAAATGCTTCTTCAACAAAGCAAACGATTACTTATGTTACAGATGTTGTAGCTCCAGTAACAGTAGCAGCACAAAATCCAACCTATAATAATAGGGCAAGCTTAGATTGTAATTACATTGGAGATGGAAATACGGAAGGTACACTACCAACAGTTAATATAAACCAGGTAGGGGTAAGTGTTCCGTATGTTTACATAGATAAAAGCCATTCTACTTTGAGTGCAGATGATAAAAGAGATGGTACAATTACCTGGACAGTAGCCGCAGCAAGCAATGTATCCTCTTATGGGAAAACACAGATTATGGACACACTTCCTGACAATCAGAGCTTTATTACTGATGAAATCTATTGGGGAAGCCAGAAAATTGATGAGTCAACAGAGCCTCAAGCAAGCATAAGTGCAGACGGTAGAACATTAACAATTAAATTTAATAATAATAATGCAATTTCGACAATTCAGAACTTTACTATTAAAACTAAAATTGACCCTGAAGTTTATGGTGATAATATTAGTAAGAACTTTACTAACAATATCAAATGCAATTTATTATCAGAAACAATAGGTGATGTACTAGCTACAAAATCAGATTCAGATTCTGTGAATATCCAGAATACAGTTATAGCAAAAGCATCAACTATATATAACGAAAATACTACAAAATCAGGTCAAAATCCAAGAATAGATTTCAAGATTACTATTAATAGCAATCTTATGCCTTTGAGTAATGTAATCATTAATGATAATCTAGATAACATTAAAACTCAGTTTAAAAAAGCAACTGATTCCGTTTATAGTACCCTTAGTGGAGTTAAATGGACCTATGTTCCAGACTCCTTAAAAGTGGTAAAAAGCGCAGGTACACGAGATAGCTTGGATTTAAATTCCATCATATCAAATTCTATATATAATAATAATACACTTAGTATAAATTTTGGAGATAATGTAAATGATAAATATACCATTACATTTACAGCTGAACTTGATATATTACAGAATGCAGTATTTAAAGAAAATGGAAATATCACTTGTAGTGCAAATATTGCAAACATAGATGCAACTGGATTAAAGAGTACTACGATTTCTTCCGCTCCTACAGGCACTTCAAATGTAATCAAAAATGAAGTATTAGGAAAATCAGGCGTGAATCTTGTCGCTGAACAACAAGTACAATGGACAATTAATTTAAATCAGCATCGAATTATGCTTGATTCACCTACAGTTGTAGATGAACTTCCAAAGGGGGTTACGCTAGATCCTACCACCATTAGGCTTTATAAAAATGTAATTGGAACAGATGGTAATTTTATATCAGGCACCAGTGCCAAAACAATAGGAACTGCTGTCCCATTTAATTATACATATAAACTTTCAACAGAAGCGGGAATGGAAGGGCGATATGTATTATCAGTAGATTTACCAGATAAAAGTACAGACTATATTCTGACATTTTTAACAGATATCGATAAGAGTCTTTTAGGAACTAATATTAATAATGTTGCTTATTATTCAGGACAGTCAAAAACATCGGAAAATTTTAATACAAGTACTATGACTTTATCAGGTATGGCTGGTGGAGGGTCTACAACAAAAGCTGCGATTACTGTAAACAAATATGACAGCGATACTGGGGCAGGAATTACAGGTGCAACTTTTACATTAAACTGGTTAAGAAATGGAGATGCTAATGATGTCGTTTTTGTACGTACATTGACTGCAACACAGGCTTCTATTATATTTAGGGGATTGGAACGAGGAGAAAAATATACAATAACAGAGGTATCTGCTCCTGATAATTATAAGATAGATAATCCGTCTCCAGTAGAATTTACAGTACCAGCTACAGGTACTTCTGACTGTACGCCATTAGTTTTTTATGATACACAAATCAAAACAGGAAGTTGGATACCACAGGCTGCTAAAGAATTAGATGGTAAAGATATCATACATACTTTTCAATTTGAAATTACAGATGGTACAAGTTCACTTTTAACAGGCATTACAGATACAAAACTAAGTAATGGTACTTATGCTATTTCTTTTGGCATGAATGCAGGAATATCACCGAAGGAAATTTTGAATTTCAGCAACAATCATACATTTTCGTCCAGTGAACCAAATGGTACAAAATATCTTGTGACTACAAAAACATTTTACATAAAAGAGTTATCTTCAAATCTTGCTGGATATAGTTATGATGATACAGTTTATCCGCTTGTTGTAAGTGTTTATAATGTAAAAGGACAGTCCTCGTTAAACGTAGTAATAAAAGATCTAAAGGGAAATGTTTTATCTGATGAAAAAGGTAATTTACTTACTGATAAAATACCTATTTTTCTAAATTCCTATAGAGCAAATGGTAGTATTCAGATTAATGGAATAAAAATATTAAACGGACATGCTTTGGCAACGGGGCAGTTTATCTTCGAACTTTATGAGGGTAATACGCTGATAGATACTCAAAGAAATCAGCTGGGAACCACCGCAGATCAGCAATCCTATTCCGGCAATTTTACCTTTGCAACAATTAATTATACACAAAGTGATGTTGGAATTAAAACCTATAAAATTGTGGAGAAAAATACTGGTCTTCCTGGATATAATTATGATTCAAACATATATTATGTAGATGTTCTAGTATCAGATAATGATAATGGTACACTGTCAAGTTCCATTCAGAGCATTAAAAAGATAGAAAACGGGGTTCCCACAGATGTATCTCAAATCACTTTTACCAATAATTATACAACAACAGACGCAACTGTAACTTTAAATGCTGGAAAAAATTTATCCGGCAGAGCCTTATTTGATAACCAGTTTCAGTTTCGGTTTGATCAAGTGGCTGCCGATCAAACATTAATCAAACAGATAGGTACTGTTACGAATACTGGTAATGTTATATCATTACCGACACTTACCTTTAGCCAAAGTGATGTCGGAAAATCCTACTATTATCAGCTGAGTGAAATCGATGATAATAAGTCTGGATATACATATGATACTTCTGTATATATAATAAAGCTAGATATACTTGACAATAATGATGGAACTTTAAAAATAGTAAAAACTATTACTCAAAATGGTATTACTCAGTCCCAGATAGAATTTCAAAATAGTTACAAGGCAATAGGAAGTATTATCATTGATGGAACTAAATCGTTAACTGGAAAGCCTCTGGCAGACGGATTATTTAACTTTGCAATGCAACAGGTAGATATTACAGACAATAAAAATATTGGGAATAGAATTATAACCAAAAACTTAGCAAACGGTACAATAGTATTTCCGGTTATAAATTATACAGAAGCAGACGCAGGAAAAGAATTTGAGTATAAGGTGTTTGAAATCAATGACAATATTGGTGGGTATCAATATGACAATAGTAGTTATATCGTTCATGTATCAGTAAAAGACAATGGTGATGGTACTCTTTATATAGCAAAAAAGGTAACAAATCCAGAACAGGCAACTGTTATTAAATTCAATAATACATACATTACAACAAATGTAACTACCGTATTTAATGCAAGGAAGAAATTAATAGGTAGAATACTGACTGACCAACAGTTTACTTTTGTATTGAATCAAGTTAGCCAAAATGGAACGTTTATAAAAGAAATGCAAAGAACAACAAATGATATCAACGGTGTGATTAGTTTTGCACCAGTTTCTTACACTCAGTCAGATATGGGTAAAACCTACTATTATAAAGTATCTGAGGTGAATGATGAGAATGCTAGATATATATATGATAATAATATTTATGATGTTATCGTAAATGTTGTGGATAATAATGATGGTTCGTTAAATGTATTAAAAACAATAAAATATAATTCCGTTATAGTTTCTGAATTAAGTTTTACAAATTCTTATTTAGTTGGTGTTGAAGGAGATGAAGACGGAACTACAAAATTATCCATTAATAATGATAAAACAGTTAATACAGTTAATACAGGAGATCGGAAAGAATCATCCCGCTTTATAATATTAGGAATTTTTTCACTTATTACATTGTTTAAAACTTTCATAAGAAGAAGAGCATATTAGTTTTGTGTTATCTTTTAACAGGTATTAATATTAAAAATCAACTCATTTAGTTGTTTGAATTTATATAGTAAAGATGAAATTTATGTTTTATATATTAAATTATAAATTTGAATTAATATTAAGAAAATCAAAAAAATGTAAATTAAATATAGATTTAATAATGCTGTGATAACTTATAAAATTAACAAACTTATATAGATTTATATAGATTTATATATAATTTTTCACCTAAAAGTATAAAGAATTCTTAAAACTTGTAAATTATAAATAATAAATCTAGATTTAATAAATACAGAAGAGCTGTTGGAATGAATATTATTAAAATCTGTTTAAAACAATGGAAATTTCAGAATCGTTTCAGAACTGTATGATATTATGTAGAAATAAATAATATTATGTAAAAAAATATATTAATATTTTAAGTATACTAACAAGGAGGAAAAATCATGAAAAAGAAAAGAGCAATACTAGCAACAATTGCTTTAGTTATTTTTGTTTCGAGTAATTCGTATTTAGAAAAAACTGTAAAGGCTGAGACTGACACAAGTAGATTTGGTGAAGTTCTTGTAAGTGATTCAGGAACAGATCCAACCATACAGAATGGAAATACAACGAGAAAACTTGCCGTTGCTTCTGATGGAACAATATACGCAACCTATCACTGTACAGAAGGAATAAGGGTGGCAAAAAGTTTAGATCAGGGTAATACTTTTCAAAGCAGTATTTTAGCTTATAATAAAAATCTAGAGGCAGAAATAGCTGTATCTACAGATGGGTCAGTATATTTAGCATGGGTAGAAGATTCAAACATTAAATTATCAAAAAGTACTGATGGTGGTTTGACTTTCCAAACTCCAATTGTTGTAGGTACTTCAAATAGCCCTACAGTGCATATGGCTACAGATGGTAATTATATATATATCATTGACCGGGCAGGATTAGTACTACATAGAAGTAGTGATGCTGGTGAAACATTTTCTTCAGTTACATTAGCAACAGGAATGTATGTGTTTTCAGATGTTCATGTAGATCCAACAAGTCATACTGTAATCGTTCAGGAAGATAATCCTAGCCTTAAGTACTATATTAGTACTAATTATGGAGTGTCATTTGGAGATGCGGTAATGCTATCTGAACAAAAAGTATATTTTTCTGTAGGCAGTATTGGCTCGGACTTGGCAGGTAAATATCTGTTGATAGCAGGTGCTTCAACAACTGGTGTAAAAATAAATCTTGATAATGGTGCTGTTACTAATCCCGTTATGGGGAATAATATAACTTCTCAGGGAAGATCCCTTAGTGATGATGTATATGGAAATATGGCGACAGGATACTCTGATAATACAAATGTATATCTACAAGTAAGTCATGACCTTGGTTCAACATTTGGAACTCCAATTACTGTTGCTCAGGCTACAATTGCCAATGCATCAATAAACACAACAAATGGTGATATTCTTTTCTTATATGAAAGAGCAGGTAAAATATATTTAAAAGTATATGGAAATCTGTTAAAGGGATATGATTTAAATGTATCAAACAGTAGTTTGTACTTTAATGCAGATAATAATGACGTATCAAAAGATGTAACAATAACAAATACATCAGATCAGCCGTTAGATATTAATAGTATTATAGTTTTGGGAGATTTTACAATAGATTCCTCAGGAGTCAATAGTACTTTAGCTGCTAATGAATCAGCAGTAATTCATGTAAATTATAAACATAGTATAATAGGTACAACCACTGGAAAAATCAGTATTAACTACGGAAGTAATTCAGATGTAAAATATATCAATTTGACTGGATATGTAACGAAGGCACTTCCTGTAACACCTATATTAAGTGGACCATCAGATATTTCAATAAATAATGGTGAATCTGCAATATTTTCTGTATCTGCATCTATTACAGATAATGGTACATTATCCTATCAATGGCAAAACTTAAGTGACAATGGCACATCTTGGAATAATGTTACGACTGGAGCAGGCGCTACCACCAATTCTTATACAACAGGAATTTTAACAGCTACTGATAATGGTACAAAATACCGCTGTGTTGTTGCAAATACAGTAGATGGCGTAGTATCAAGTACAACATCATCAGTCGCTTCGTTAACAATAAATAATGAAACACAGCCGATCATAAATGTAACTGGAATTCCAACAGACTGGAAAAATAGTACAAATCTAGAAATAGATGCAACAGCTGGATACAGTGGTATAAAAAGCGTAACAGTAAATGGTACTGATATAACAGATAGCTATAAAACCGGTTATACAGTGACTGAAAGCGGAAGTTATACATTTGTGGTAACAAGTAACTCAGGACTTACTGCATCGCAGACAGTTAGCATTGCAAATATAGACAGTACAGCACCTAATAAACCTGTAATTACAAAGTTAGATGAGTATACAGATAAAAATTGGTACAATACGGACCAGACAATCACAGCAGGATTCACACCAACACAGGGAAGTTCAGAAAAAGTACAATATAGCCTTGATGGTGGAAATACATGGGCAGACGGAACAAGTATTGTGGTTAGTAAAGAAGGCATCAATACAGTTTTATTTAGGGTAATTGATGAACTTGGAAATGCAAGCAATCCACAGTCAGTAACAGTACAGATAGATAAAACAAATCCATCCTTATCATTATCAGATGTAAGTGGATGGAGTTCGAGTAATGTAAGTATTGCTGTTACAGCAGATGATGCACTTTCAGGAGTGAAAGAAGTAACATATACAACAGATGAAGCGGTACCACAAACAGGAACGGTAGTATTAATAAATGGGATTGGAACAATTATACTTACAAACGAAGGACAGTATAAAGTCATCGTAACAGCAAACGATAAAGCTGGAAATACGATTGAACAGTCTAAAGAAGTAAAGATTGATAAAACAGCTCCTTCCATTAATGTAACTGGAGTTCCAACGGACTGGAAGAACAATGCAAATCTTTCCGTAGCAGCAACAGCGGGTATATCAGGAATAAAGAGCGTAACAGTAAATGGTACGGATATAACAAGCAATTATAAAACCGGTTATACAGTGACTGAAAGCGGAAATTATACATTTGTGGTAACAAGCAACTCAGGACTTACTGCATTACAGACAGTAACCATTGCAAATATAGACAGTACAGCGCCTAATAAACCTGTAATTACAAAGGCCGATGAGTATACAGATAATAATTGGTATAATACGGACCAGACAATCACAGCAGGATTCACACCAACACAGGGAAGTCCAGAAAAAGTACAATATAGCCTTGATGGTGGAAATATATGGGCAGACGGAACCAGTATTGTGGCTAGTAAAGAAGGCATCAATACAGTTTTATTTAGGGTGATTGATGACCTTGGAAATGCAAGCGATCCACAGTCAATAAAAGTACAGATAGATAAAATAAATCCATCATTATCATTATCAGATGTAAGTGGATGGAGTTCGAGTAATGTAAGAATTGATGTTACAGCAGATGATGCACTTTCAGGAGTGAAAGAAGTAACATATACAACAGATGAAGCGGTACCACAAACAGGAACAGTAGTATTAATAAATGGAATAGGAACAATTACACTTACAAACGAAGGGCAGTATAAAATCATCGTAACAGCAAACGATAAAGCTGGAAATACGATTGAACAGTCTGAAGAAGTAAAGATTGATAAAACAGCTCTTTCCATTAATGTAACTGGAGTTCCAACGGACTGGAAGAACAATGCAAATCTTTCCGTAGCAGCAACAGCGGGTATATCAGGAATAAAAAGCGTAACAGTAAATGGTACTGATATAACAGATAGCTATAAAAACGGTTATACAGTGGCTGAAAGCGGAAGTTATACATTTGTGGTAACAAGCAACTCAGGACTTACCACATCACAGACAGTAACCATTGCAAATATAGACAGTACAGCGCCTAATAAACCTGTAATTACAAAGGCCGATGAGTATACAGATAATAATTGGTATAATACGGACCAGACAATTACAGCTGGATTCACACCAACACAGGGAAGTACGGAAAAAATACAATATAGCCTTGATGGTGGAAATACATGGGCAGACGGAACCAGTATTGTGGCTAGTAAAGAAGGAATCAATACAATTTTATTCAGGGTAATCGATGAACTTGGAAATGCAAGCAATCCACAGTCAGTAACAGTACAGATAGATAAAACAAATCCATTACTATCATTATCAGATGTAAGTGGATGGAATTCAAGTAATGTAAATATTGATGTTACAGCAAATGATGTACTTTTGGGAGTGAAAGAAGTAACCTACACAACAGATGAAGCGGTGCCACAAACAGGAACAGTAATATTAATAAATGGAGTAGGAACAATTACATTTACAAAGGAAGGACAGTATAAAGTCATTGTAACAGCAAAAGATAAAGCTGGGAATATAGTTACACAGTATGAGGGTATAAAAATAGATAAGACAAAACCTGTAATTCCTGTTTTAAATAGTGTTGTTGACAGTCATTCTACAAAAATCACAGGTACTGCGGAACCTGGTTCTAAAGTAACTGTAAAGGATTCAAAAGAAAAAATTATAGGAGATGGAATTGCTAATGCTGATGGAAGCTTTTCTATAACAATAATAAAACAAACAGATGAGAGTGTTTTATATGTAATTGCAACAGATACAAGTGGAAATGTTAGCGATAAATCTACTATTCAAGTTGTTACATTAACTAGCCATGTTGCTGATATGATTGATGTACTTCCTAATCCCAATGCAGCATCAGATGATGAAATTTTAAATAGTCAGAATAAAATTACAGAAACAAAACTGAGTTATGATGCGCTTGATCAGGATGGAAGGGATTTGATTAGTTATGATAGAAAAGAAAAACTTGATAATCTTATTAGCAGACTGAAAACATTATTAGTTATTATAGCAAAAGATAAAACAACTGGAATCATGGTTGAGGGAATTGGTACTGCAGTTGTAGTTGATGAATTAAATTCGCCTGATGTTAGTAAGATTGAAATATCATTAAATGTAAAACCAATTGTGACATCTAATAATACTACAATGTCAGCTAATATAGCAATCGCTACAACAAACCTTCAAACTTCTGGACAAGAGATTCTTGCAGCATTTGATATTTCATTAATGAAATCAATTTATGGAATGTCAGGAAACCTTGATTCAAGTTCAAAAGTAAATAATTCGAGTATTGTCGATTATATTACTGTACGAATTCCAGTTCCAGATAATTATCTGGGTAGAAATGATTTATCTGTCATTTTTATTGATGATAGTGGAAATGTTCATCCATATGATACAAAGATTGTAACAAAAGATGGTATTCAATACGTTGAATTTCAAACAAATCATTTTTCAGAATATGCTATTGTAGGAAATTCGCAATTCAAAGTAATTGTGGAAACAGGGGATACAAATCCTATTGGAATATTAATAGTACTATTAGGAATAAGTGGAATTATTTTATTAACATTAAGAAAAAGAATAGCATACTGATTAGTATATATTCTAGATATTATTAGAATTGAATAAGACTAAAAATAAAAGCAGAGCATAACGCTCTGTTTTTATTTTTAATGAACCTATGACAATTATAGATGCAATTAGGACTGACCCGACTAAGACATCGAAAGAGAATATTCTTAAGGTTTATACACTTATCGTAACCATACATTGCACTATCAAAAGATGGGTCATCACAGTAAATATAATGTTATATCTTTACTGGAATTTTTCCTTGTGATTTAATTCAATTATGATTTATAATATCTCTAAACAAGTTCCAATATTTTGGATATCAATAAGAATCTGTGTTAAAATCTAAATTTTCAGGAGGGAAGACTATGCTATCAATAGAAGATTATATAGCTTCAAGAAAAAAGAAAGATAAGCTGGATGAATTCGATTTTAAG
>NZ_FOJI01000016.1 GCF_900111235.1 [Clostridium] fimetarium | reverse complement strand
TGGTACACAAAATCTCTTCTTTTTTTCCAAAACCACCAATATTCAATTGTCAATTTACATTTGCACCAGTAGATGCTAACTCCGAGAAGTTATTTAATAAAAATATATTTCCCTCCTAATTCAAAAATTATTCATAAAGTCTATGCAACAATTTCGTTGGGAATCATATTCTATAATTAGTTTTTTTATAATAGTATTTCACTAATTTATGCTAAATATTGCATATTATGACACATAGTACTATAATCTACATATTATAATTATGAAATTTAGTTTTAATTATATAAAAAGAGGAGTGAATATTATGTGTTGCTTTTTTGGATGTAGACGTAGGCGTAGACGTTGCAGAAATAGATTCTAAATTTGTACCAAACATTATTAATTAATTGAAAGGCGCCTGAGCTTCCATTCTCTAGCGCCTTTACTGAAAGTTTTAATATTAATGGCTATGAAATCCTAAACACGAACATAATAGGGCTCTTTACACTTCTCGCCTTTTAATGGACAGAATAATCAAGTTGGTTATATGAATGATGTGACAGCGTATGAAAGAGATGGAGTTACAGCTTTTAAAGATGAAAATGATGTTATACATACAGTAAAGTTGAGGTTTTATAACTTATCTTTATTTCACATAAAAAAATCAACTTATATTATTATAATAGCGAAATTGCGACAGCCAAACTATTGATTGTATTGTGGGTATGGTAAGTTCTATATGGTGTTTTGATAAATCGCGTAAAGTTATCTTCGGTAAATTAATAGAACAAAAAGAAGAGTTAATAAAGGAACTAAGAACTCATCCATCGGGCTGGGATTATGCGGAAAGAATCAGAGGGGTTATACCAGGACTTAATCATCAAAGCATGAAGTGGATGCAACGATTAATTAATCAGGCATTAGATGCCTGAAACAAGAAATTTATAAATTACTTACAAGCAGTAGGCTTAAAGGAGTCAAGAAATTTAGTCAAATGGAATCCTTGAGTTTTGTTTTTCGTATACTAAAATAGATAATCAAAAATGGATTCAAAAAAATATATAAAAAAGATGGAAAAAAAAGAGCAAGTATATTAAACTAAAGAAAGTAAATCATAATCTTAATTAATCTGGTAATTTCTTACCACTTGTTCCCGAAAATAAATTAACGCTATCGTTTTGATACCATTACTTGTTTTGTTTGTGTTTTTAGTTTATAACATTATGTATCCCCCATCTCATGTGTTTCTGTCAAAAGAGGAAATTTTATTGAAGGATTGTTAATTAGATAAAAGCCGAGAAAGCATGTAAATACAAGCCTTTTCGACTTTTTTTGTTATGAATGGTGATAGCCTATTTGGGGAACACTTAGATTGCTTGATTGTAATTATCACCATCTTAGTATATAATTTATATATAAATCTAATGAATAAATATTGATTTTTATTCATTAGATTAGAAATAGATAGCATTAATTTATAATGAAAGGATAAAAAAGCGTTGAGTAAAATTAGCAGAGTACTAAAGTTAACATTTGTACTAACAGTATTTTTATGTATCGCTATGAAGCCGAAAATAGTAGTAGCATCAGATATATCAAGTGATTTATATGTTACAGATAATGCAGGTATGTTGTCAGACAGTGAGGAAAAGCAACTAGAACAAATATTAACATCACTAGAGAAACAAACCACGATTGAATATGCAGTTGTAACCGTAAAATCATTAAATGGAGATACGATTGAAACTGTAGCAAATAAAACATTTCGTGATATGGGATTAGGTAATAAAGATAAGAATAATGGTTTATTATTATTTATCAGTTTAGATGATAGAAAGTTCCGATTAGAAGTTGGGTATGGTTTAGAAGGCGTAATACCTGATACAACTGCGCAAAAGATTAATGACGTAATGACACCTTATTTTAAAGATCAAAAATATTATGATGGCATTAAGCAAGCATTAGCAAACACATTCTATTATTTACAAAAGAGTGGTGAATATCCAAACCTATCCATAAATAATGATTATGGACTTAAGTATGAAGACACATCAAATACGGGTACTAATCCATGGGCTTTTGGAGGTGTTATTATTTTTATGATAATATTAATAATATCGCGTAAAAGAGGTGGACGTGGAGGCTCATCAGGTGGTGGATTTTGGTTTCTTGGCGGCGGTTCATCAGGTGGCGGTTTTGGCGGCGGTTCATCAGGTGGCAGTTTCGGTGGCGGTTCATCCGGTGGTGGCGGTTCATCCGGCGGTTGGTAATAGTAAAACAAATCAGAAAATAGGAGTAATAAAACATGAAAAATAAAGGAATATTGATTGGAATAGGCGTTGTAGTTTTAATAATTGTAATATGGATAGCAACTTTTAACTCATTACAGTCAGCAGATGAGAATGTGGATTCTAAGTGGGCGCAGGTGGAAAATCAATTAAAACGTAGATATGATTTGATTCCTAACTTGATAGAAACAGTAAAAGGATATACCACATATGAGTCAAGTACACTAGAAGCAATTACAGCAGCAAGAAGTGCTTCTCAATCAGCATCAAATTTATCTGAATTATCAGATGCAAATAATCAATTAACATCATCACTTCAGAAGTTAAGCGTAGTTGTTGAAGCTTATCCTGATTTAAAGGCAAATGAGCAATATCAGAGCTTAATGACGGAGTTGGCTGGCACGGAAAATAGAATTGCAGTAGCAAGAATGGATTATAATAATGCAGTTCAATCATTAAATAAGTCAATTAGAACATTTCCTTCATCATTAATTGCTGGAATGTCTGGAGTTGAAAAGAGAGATTACTTTGAAATTTCACAAGCAGAGACAGAAAATCCAACTGTGAACTTTAGTAAATAATTAAATATCCAAAGGTTGTAAATGCAATCATTGTGAAATTTTATAGACAAATAAAAAATAGTTTGGAAAGATTTATACTATAAGGAGGCTCATATGGAAAAACAACAAGTTGGAGTAATCGGATTGGCAGTAATGGGGAAAAACTTGGCTTTGAATATAGCTGAGCATGGTTTCGCAGTTTCTGTTTACAACAGATCCCCAGAAAAAACTGATGAATTATTAAAGGAATCCGAATTTGAGCATTTAATTGGTACTTTCAACATACAGGAATTTGTAGATTCTTTAGAAATGCCTAGAAAAATTATTATGATGGTAAAAGCAGGAAACCCTGTAGATGATACAATACAGCAATTACTTCCTTTCCTTTCTGAAGGTGACATCGTTATGGACGGTGGAAATTCATTTTTCAAGGATACGATTAGGAGAAACATTGAACTAAAACAAAAGAAGATTCATTTCATGGGAATAGGAATATCTGGTGGTGAAGAAGGCGCTAGAAACGGTCCGGCCATTATGCCAGGAGGAGATTTTGAAACATATAAGCTTATAGAACCTATTTTAAATTCTATCTCTGCAAAAGTAGATGATGAACCATGTTGTACGTATATCGGTGATAACGGAGCTGGTCATTTTGTAAAGATGGTGCATAATGGGATTGAATATGCTGATATGCAGTTAATTTGTGAGTCATACTTCATTTTGAAGAATATGCTTCATCTAACACCTCCCCAACTTCATAAAATATTTGCTGAGTGGAACGAAGGCGAGTTAAATAGCTATTTAATAGAAATTACTTCTGATATATTTGCAAAGAAGGATGACAAAGCAGACGGATATCTTGTTGATAAAATTCTTGATGTTGCTGGCCAAAAAGGAACTGGAAAGTGGACAAGCCAGGTTTCTTTGGATATGGGAATTGCAATACCAACAATAACTGAAGCTGTATTTGAACGATGTTTATCCGCAGTAAAAGGGGAGAGAGTATTAGCCAACCATGCAATTGCCATTGAGATTCCAGATATTCATATAGAAAATGAAGCAGAATTTATTGAATCAATCAGAAGAGCATTATATGCAAGTAAAATATGTGCTTATGCGCAAGGGTTTAGCTTAATGAGAGAGGCATCCAAGGAATATGACTGGGCTCTTCAATTAGGTGAAATTTCAAAGATATTTCGTGGTGGATGTATTATTAGAGCACAATTTTTAAATAAAATCAAAGATGCATATCAAAAAGATTCGAATTTAACCAATTTGATTTTGGATGATTATTTCAAAGAAATTTTAGGAAAGTATCAGAAAGATTGGAGGAAGGTAGTGTCAATTGCGATTGAAGCTGGGATAGCAATTCCTGGATTTAGTAGCGCAATATCATATTTTGATGGTTATCGCACACTAGAACTTCCGATGAATTTGTTACAGGCACAAAGAGATTATTTTGGTGCGCATACGTATCAACGGACTGATATGGAAGGAACTTTTCATACAAATTGGTAAACTGGGTTTTAAAATATTGATTAGATATTATGTTTTTACTAGATAGAAGGACTTAAGGAGCTATATATGATCATAGAGAATAATGATGAAACAAAAGCAAAAGATTTATCCGCGATAATGGTTATATTTGGAGGAACTGGTGATTTAACTCATAGGAAATTAATTCCGGCATTGTATAATCTTGTACACGATAATTTGCTTTCTGAGAATTTTGCAATTGTTACGATAGGTAGAAAAACAAAAACAAATGAAGAATATAAAAACGAGATACTTGTCTCACTGAAACAATATTCGCGAAACAAAATAGAAGACAATGTTTTAGAAAAATTAAATAATATTTTGTATTATTATGAATTAGATTTCACTAAAGTTGATGGATATAAATCACTTAAAGACTATTTGTGCAATTTAGATGAACAATATAAAACAAACGGTAATCGTCTTTTTTATCTAGCTGTAGCACCACAATATTTTGAGACAATAGTTGAAAGCTTAAGTCTGAACAACTTGGCACCCGGTGAAAAAGGTTCAAAAAAACTTGTGATTGAAAAACCATTTGGTAAAGATCTTAAAACTGCAAAGAAACTCAATGAAAGTCTGCTAAAAGTATTTGGTGAAAAAGAAATATACCGAATTGATCATTATCTTGGAAAAGAGATGATACAAAACATTATGGTTCTTAGATTTTGCAATCCAATCTTTGAGTCACTGTGGAGTAATAAATATATCGATAATATTCAAATTACACTTAGTGAGCAATACGGAGTAGGCTCAAGGGCCGGCTATTATGAGAATTCTGGTGCCTTAAGAGACATGATTCAGAATCATATTACTCAGATTTTATCGTTGGTAGCAATGGAACCTCCTGTGAATTTAAAAACTGAATCGATACGAAGTGAAAAGTTAAAGGTGATTCATGCAATAGAAGAATTTACGCCTGAAAGCTTAAGAGATGATGTAGTATTTGGACAATATGGAAAAGGGTTTATTGATGGACAGCCAGTACAAGGTTATCGTGATGAAGATATGGTCTTACCACAATCGAATACTGAAACATTTGTCGCGTTGAAATTTCATATTAACAATTTTAGATGGGCAGGAACGCCATTTTATGTAAGGACTGGAAAAAGGTTAAGTACACAAGCAGCACAAATTGTAATTCAATTTAAATCATTTCCCGATATATTGTATTTTAAAGACAGAATACAGGAACCTAATTTATTGGTAATTCAAATACAACCAAAAGTAGGCGTATTCTTTCAATTTAACACAAAAGATTTCACTACATTAGAAGACATTGTCCCAACTAAAATGGAAACAAGTCATGTAGCTGAAATGCAGGGAAATACACCAGAAGCATATGAACGATTGATTTTTGATGCACTTCGTGGCGATGCTACTTTGTTTACAAGATGGGATGAATTGGAAGCCTCATGGACAATTGCTGACCAAATAATCGCTCACCGGGAAAAAAGTAAATTGATTTTCCCTAATTATGATTCAGGAACTATGGGACCAGTAAAAGCATTTGAGCTTCTCGCAAGAGATGGCAAAAAGTGGTGGACTATATAACCAAGTTTTCAACATATTCGTTACAAAAATCTGGAGGTTGTGAAATGAAAATAATAGATATCTCAATGCCAATCACTCATTATATGCCTGTATACAAAGGTAAAGAAGAGAAAAGGCCAAATTTAAAAATACAAAGTGATTTTACGACAGGTAGTGCATTCGAGAGTAGAATTGATATGAATATGCATACAGGAACTCATTTAGACCGTTCCCAGCACATAGTGCCAAATGGTACACTCATAGAGAGCCTAGATCTTTCAAAAGTTATTACAAAATGTAAAGTTCTTGATTTAACCATGGTTGATGATAAAATAACTGCTGAGGATTTAAAAACCAAAAATATAAAAGAAGGTGATTTTGTATTACTCAAAACGAAGAATTCCTATCTTGATATATTAGAAGGTGATTTTATATTTTTAGATGAATCAGGCGCACAGTATCTAAAAGAAAAAAAAGTAAAAGGCGCTGGCACGGATGGCCTAGGAATTGAAAGAAGTCAGCCAGGTCACGAAACGCATAAGCTTTTATTTGAAATCGATAGTGTTATTATTGAAGGCTTAAGATTAAAAGATGTTGAGGAAGGTGAGTACTTTCTCTTTGCTGCACCAATATATATAGTGGGAGCGGAAGCGGCTCCATTAAGAGCTGTATTATTACAAGATTTTTTATAACCCTAATAAGAAAATCATCGGGCGAAACATATTTACATCTGAAAATATTGATGATTTACCAAAGAATCTTAATATATTTGTCTGTAGCATAAATTCAACATATTTGGCTGTGGCAAACTTGACACATCTGAGTATCCAGTGGTATACTTTTATATGCAAAATACAAGACAGTTTATTTGTACCATCCTGTCTCTAAACAAAACTAGGGCTATTATTTTAATATGAATTGGATTGATAATAGGCGACACATTTTCGCATATTATCTGTGGAATTATATTAAAAAAATAGGCATAGTTGATATGCCTATTTTTTTATGGAAAGGATTATTCGTATGTATAGTTTAAAAACAGAAGACAGCTTTGATTCAGCACATTTTTTATCTGGCTATGAAGGAAAATGTAGTAATATTCATGGACATAGATGGCGTGTTATTATCGAAGTGAAAAGCAATACATTACAAACCGATCAGCAGTCAAATGGAATGCTAGTTGATTTTGGAGATTTGAAAAAAGATATCAAAGAAGAAGTGGATTTTATGGATCATGCGTTTATTATAGAGAAAAACACATTGAAGCCCGGAACTGTTGCGGCATTAGAAGAAGAAGGTTTTAGAATCATCATGATGGAGTTTCGCCCAACGGCAGAAAACCTTGCAAAGTATTTCTATGACCAAATGGTGCAAAAAGGATATCAGGTGAAATCGGCTACCGTATATGAGACACCTAATAATTGCGCTTCTTATGAGGAGGATTTTAATGTCACAATATAAAGTAGTAGAAAAATTTGTAAGTATTAATGGAGAAGGCGTATTTGCAGGACAGTTGGCTGTATTCATTCGTTTTCAAGGTTGTAATCTTTCCTGTTCCTTTTGCGATACTTTATGGGCTAATGCGAAGAATGCACCTTATACGCTCATGTCAGAGCATCAAATCTATGATTATATTAAAGAGACAGGGATCAAAAATGTGACTTTGACAGGTGGGGAACCTTTGCTTGTGCCAGATATATTAACACTTCTTCAATTACTTGCAACAGACCAGTTCTTACGCGTTGAAATAGAAACGAACGGAAGTATAGCATTGGATTCATTTGTTGGAATTAGCAATTCTCCTACATTTACGATGGACTATAAGCTCCCAGGAAGCTTAATGGAAGCAAATATGTTAGTTTCAAATTTTAATATACTTTCAAAGCAGGATACCGTAAAATTTGTGGTTGGTAGTACTGAGGATTTAAATCGTGCTAAAGATATCATAACGATATATGGTCTGACAACAAAATGTCACGTATATATAAGCCCCGTATTTGGTAAAATCCAGTTGCAAGAAATAGTGGATTTCTTAATAGCAAACTGTTTGAACGATGTAACTATGCAGATTCAGATGCACAAAGTGATATGGGATCCAAATAAACGTGGAGTGTAAGTTCATTACTACATATACAAAAAAATATATAAGAACCGGGGGTAGATGAAATGGCAATTGATATAGAAGCAATTCAAGAACATATAAAAGGTATTCTAGTAGCATTAGGAGATAATCCTGACCGTGAAGGATTAAAAGGTACTCCGGAGCGGGTTGCACGTATGTATGCGGAAGTATTTGAAGGCATGAATTATAGCAACCATGAAATCGCTGTCATGTTTAACAAAACATTTGAAGATGATTTAGAATTTGTTCAAGGCAATCAGGATTTAATCGTTGTGAAGGATATTGAAATATTTAGTTATTGTGAACATCATATGGCCTTGATGTATGATATGAAGGTTTCTGTTGCATACGTACCAAATGGTAAAGTGATTGGATTAAGTAAAATCGCAAGAATTGCAGATATGGTATCGAAGCGTCTTCAACTTCAAGAACGTATTGGATCTGATATTGCTGAAATCATGCAAGAAGTTACCGAATCGGTTGATGTTGCAGTCCTAATTGAAGGGTGCCACAGTTGCATGAGCACCAGAGGAATCAAGAAAACTTCTGCGAAAACACAAACTTCAACTTTACGTGGACGGTTTATGACCGATATTAATTTGCAAATGCGTTTAAAATAAAATAGACATAACTTGGTATGCGCAAAAAGCTGCGCAGGAATGGAGCATGTATGAAAGCATTAGTTTTATTTAGTGGCGGCGTGGATAGTACCACCTGCTTAGGTTTGGCAATTGATCAATATGGAAAAGAAAATGTAATTGCACTATCCATTTCTTACGGGCAAAAGCATTCTAAAGAGATAGATGCTTCTCGAAAAATAGCGCAATATTATCAGGTGGAACACATTTATTTGGATTTGGCTAAGATATTTGAATATAGTGAATGTAGTCTTTTAGATCATTCAACAGAGGCAATCCCAAAAAGTGATTATGCGGAACAAATAAAACATACTAACGGAAAACCAGTATCAACCTATGTACCCTTTCGAAATGGTTTGTTCTTATCGTCGGCTGCAAGTATCGCCTTATCAAAAGACTGTAGTGTGATTTATTATGGTTCACATAGCGATGATGCGGCTGGGGATGCATATCCAGATTGTAGTAGTTCATTTAATAATGCAATGAATGAAGCGATTTATTTAGGAAGTGGAAAACAGTTGCGCATTGAAGCTCCTTTTGTTACATGGACAAAACCAGATGTTGTCAAAAAAGGAATTGAACTTAAGGTTCCTTATGAATTAACTTGGAGCTGCTATGAAGGTGGAGAGAAACCATGTGGAACCTGTGGTACCTGCATTGACCGTGCTAAAGCATTCGAAAAAAATGGTATCAGCGACCCAGCATTATAAAAGAAGGTGAAGGACACAATGAGCGGACGAAATAACGAAGAAACAGTTGGAATTACTCTTTTAGGAAATCAAGGGACAAAATACGATTTCAATTATAATCCAGATATATTAGAAACTTTTATAAATAAGCACCAGGACAATGACTATTTTGTTAAATTTAATTGCCCTGAATTTACTAGCCTCTGCCCAATCACTGGACAACCGGATTTTGCGACGATTACAATATCCTATGTTCCAAACGTTAATATGGTAGAGAGTAAATCATTAAAACTTTATCTTTTTAGTTTTCGCAATCATGGTGATTTTCATGAAGATTGTATCAACATAATTATGAAAGATTTGATCCGACTTATGGATCCAAAATATATTGAAGTATGGGGAAAATTCACTCCTCGCGGTGGCATCTCAATTGATCCTTATTGCAATTATGGACAGGCGCATACAAAATGGGTAGATATTGCTTTCAACCGCATGGCAAATCACGACCTATATCCAGAGAAAGTAGATAATCGGTGAAGAAATGATAATACATGATATTTCACAAGAAGTTTTCAGTTCTGCGATTTTTCCAGGAGATGCGAAACCAACAAAACGTACTATATTGTCATTAGATAAGAAAATACCAGACATTTGTCAATTGTCAGAAATTACATTAGGAAGTCACACTGGAACTCATATGGATGCGCCAAGACATTTTTATAAAGACGGCAAATGCATTGACCAGATTGATTTGGACAAATGCGTAGGACACTGTAAGGTAGTAGCGGCAAGCGGAGTAATTACCGTCGACGAAATGGAAGATCTTTTAAAGGACGGCACACAACGAATTCTTATCAAGGGTAATATTGAGATTACTTTAGAGGTGGCAAAAATACTGACACGTATGAAAATCAAATGCATTGGCGTGGAAGGTTTAACGATAGGACCTTTATCGTCACCCAAAGAGGTACATTTGGAATTATTGGGACAAGAAGTTGTAATGATTGAAGGCCTTCGATTAGCTGCTGTAAAACCAGGAAACTATATGTTGGCTGCACAACCATTAAAATTAGGCGGCTTGGATGGTTCTCCATTAAGAGCTATTTTGATAGAAGAATAGTTAAATAATCGTTCTAATTTATGTTTTTACACTAATATACTATCATGAGGATGAAGCAATCCTTTATCAGGAGGGATAGTATTGTGTATGGGCTATTTTTTAAGGCAATAACGAGCATTTATGAAATACCGAAAACAACAAAAATCACGGAATATGGAAGTGCTTCCTCTATTTCAGACGAAGGATTGCATGGAATGGGCGTTACAATTACAGGTGGCGAAGAAAATGGATTTTTACCCATTAGAACGTTTTATAATTATACTGGATATGTTAAAAAAGAGGAACTTCACTTACTTCCATTACTCGCTTTAAAAGAGTGGGAGAACTCTGATTTAATGGTAATAGATGCATTTACTGCTGATATCCAATCAATGCCTAAAGTTCAAGCTGTTCGTCTGAGTATTTTACCCAAAGGATCTATTGTTGAGGTTGTTGACTGGAGAAATGATAATATAGGTTGGGTAAAAGTACGTTTGGTAAATGGACTATGTGGCTATATAAAGAATCAGTTACTCAAAGAAAAGGAATTCTCACAAAAGGGGTTGTGGGAAGATACGTTGCCGCAAAACTCAAATATTAATATTGCTAGTTTTCGGGAAAAAGTAATACTAGAGGCTAAAAAATATTGCAGTATTCAATATCGATGGGGTGGCAAAACCACATTGGGAATTGACTGTTCAGGATTAACCTCTATGTGCTATATGTTCCAAGGAATTTTAATTTATCGAGATGCACAAATTATGCGTGGATTTCCAATAAAAGAAATACCCTTTCATAGAATGAAAAAAGGTGATTTGTTATATTTTCCAGGACATATTGCGATGTATATCGATGGAGATCGCTATATTCATGCAACCGCGAGAGCCGGAAGCGATGGAGTCGTGATTAATAGTTTGAATCCAAATGACCCAGATTACAGAGAAGATTTAGCAAAATCTTTGTATGCAGTTGGCAGTATTTTTGGTTAGAATCTTTGTTTACTTATTGTATGAACTTATAGAAAAATTTGTCGTTATAGATGTTCTATGAAATAATTCGATGTGTCTTGCATTAGCAAGCCTTAGAAATGGCGTGAATTATGAAAGTATTTGATATGCATTGTGATACATTGTTTGAATTAAATGAAGCAATGAAAGCAGGCAGAGAGAAAAGCTTCTTGAAAAATGATTTGCATATTGATTTGCAGAAATTAAAAAAGGGCGATTATTTGTTGCAGTGTTTTGCCGCTTATGTAGACCTTTCATCTAAGGAAAATGCTTTGGTTAGTGCCTTAGAGGAAATTGACATCTTTTATGAAATTCTAAATACATATCCTAATGAAATCGCACAAGTGAAAACATATCTTGATATTTTAGAGAACCAAAAAGTCGGAAAACTATCAGCCATGCTTACTATAGAGGAAGGTGGCTGCTGTTTAGGGAGCCTTTCAGTACTTCGTATGTTCTATAAATTAGGTGTTCGTATGATGACTCTGACATGGAATTATGAAAATGAGCTTGCTTATCCCAATATTATTCCACACAGTAAAGAAAACATTTTTCCATGTCGAGCAAATACGGAGAATGGTTTAAAAGAAAAAGGCATAGAATTTTTGCAAGAAATGGAACATCTTCATATAATAGTTGATGTATCACACTTGTCAGATGCAGGATTTTGGGATGTTGCCAAACATACGCAAAGACCTTTTGTTGCAAGTCATTCGAATGTAAGAACAATTTCTCCTCATATCAGGAATTTAACCGATGAAATGATAAGAACAATTGGCGATAGAGGTGGCTTATTAGGAATTAATTATTGCGCTGCATTTTTGGATAATAAAGAAAATGAATTTGAATGTCAAAGTAACGTTTCAATTATGGCAGAACATATCATATATATAAAAAACATAGCTGGAATAGATGTCATTGGATTAGGTTCGGATTTTGACGGAATTTCTTGTGAATTAGAAATGAAAGATGCATCTTATTTACCATTATTAGAACAAGAATTAATCAGTAGAGGGTTTCATGAGTCTGAAATTGAGAAAATTTTTTATAAAAATTCAATGCGTATATTCAAAGAACTCTTGTAATATTACCTTTTTCTCTCTATTGACATTAAAATTACATAAGCCTATACTTATTATGTTGACTTTGATTCACAATTATAATCGTGAAAGCTTATAAATATTGGCTTACACGATTTTTTTTATGAATAAGAGCATATATGAATTGCTCATTTATTTCTAAGGTATACTTATCATAAGAAAAATATATAGATATAGGAGGCCAAAATGATAATATCAGGAGTGAAATGCGATATATGTAATCGTACCGATGTAGGTGAATTTACAGATAAAAACATTATTATAATTGTATATAAAACAAAAGGCTGGGAAATTGATGATTCAAGAACGATATGTCCCATATGTAAAATTAGAGAAAATGTGAAATAATGACTTTCTTGCTTTCAATTTAATTTCAAAAATTATGATTGAATTTTTATTAGTCTCAAGTGAAATACTATGCTTGAGACTTTTTTATTATACATTTAACAAACGAAAAACAAATAGATATTTCAACAGCAGCTGTTATTAGTTGAACATAACTTGATTTTGTGATAATCTTATATAAGAAAATAATCGTTTTAATATCTTGATTGTAAGATAAGGAGCAACTATGGATTGTAAACAGATTCAAAAGTCAATAGGGGCATTTGATAAGGACCAATTATCTATAAAAGAAAAGGAAATATTTATAGATCATATACTTGGATGCAAAGAATGTCAGGAAGAATTGGAGATTTATTATATCGTTGAGTATGGACTAGCAGAAGACGGGGCTGATTTGGATTACGGCTTAGATGAATACAAAAAATTGATTGAGTCTTACGATTTTAGAGGGCTAGTTGATAAAAAGCTGAATGACTCAAAACTTAGTATCGTAAAATATAAAAAGAAACAACGTCATATAAAATTTGCAATTCTAACATTAATATTTTGCATTTTGGTAGCTGGCGGTTTATACATATACACAATCATATAAAGAATGGAGTAATCATGAGCAAAAAATTAGTATTAATAGATGGTCACAGTATTCTTAACAGAGCATTTTATGGTGTTCCAGATTTGACAAATTCAGAGGGCACTCATACGAATGCAATGTATGGATTTTTGAATATAATGTTTAAAATTCTCGATGAAGAGCATGCAGATTATCTAACAGTTGCATTCGACCTTAGTGCACCCACTTTTCGTCATAAGTTATTTGAGGGTTACAAAGGTACTAGAAAGTCTATGCCGGAGGAGCTTAGACAACAAGTTCCATTAATAAAAGAAGTACTTAAGGCAATGAATGTCACAATTATCGAAAAAGAAGGCTATGAAGCTGATGATTTACTTGGAACACTTGCAAAATCCGGAGAATCAATAGGGCTTGATGTCTCTTTGATTTCTGGAGATCGTGACATGCTTCAGCTTGCTACTCAAAAGGTTAAAATTCGAATACCTAAGACAAAAAAAGGTGTTACTGAAGTAGAGGATTATAACTTCAAAGAAGTATTTGAATTATATGGGGTTACACCTACTGAATTCATAGATATTAAAGCGTTGATGGGAGATGCTTCTGATAATATACCGGGGGCTCCAGGCATTGGTGAAAAAACTGCTTCAGCCATCATTCAAAAATACAAGTCCATTGAGAATGCTTATGCCAATATTGAACAGATAACACCTAACAAAGCAAAGACTTCGTTATCAGAGAATTATGAACAGGTTCAATTAAGTAAAGTACTTGCAACAATTGATACGGATGCGCCTATAGACTATAATATAGATGATGCAACATTTAACAATCTATACACCAAGGAATCTTATGAATTATTCAAAAAATATAATTTCAAATCTTTACTTAAAAAGTTTGATAGTGAAATTGTTTCTACCGAACCAGAAGTTTATAAGCAGATTAAGATTTTATCTGAATTAAGCGATATTGAAAATGCATTTTCAGCTATGGAAAAAGCTGAACATATAGGTGTATTTTTCGCATATGAAGATAATCAACTTTTTGGTGCGTCATTCACATTTGCATCCAAAGAAAAGTTATCATTATATATTCCGATTCAAGGATTTATTAATGAAGGTTATTTAATTGGGAAAATTGCTGATTTATCAAATATGATTCATAACAAGAAAAATAAATTGATATTTTTGAACCTCAAAGAGCAATTGGATGTTTTAAAAGATTGCGAATTTGATATGCTCACAGATGTTGGCTTGGCTGCATACCTTCTAAATCCATTGAAAGAAAGTTATCTTTTTGATGAACTTGGACGAGATTATTTAAAATTGTCATTACCAACGAAGGCAGATATACTTGGCAAACTTGGGTTCAAAGAAGCTGCTTTTGTAAATGAAGAGGCGCTGTCAAAATATGCTTGTCTCAGCTCTTATGTAATCTATAATGCATGGGAAACGATTGAAGATGAATTGAAAAACTCTAATATGTTGGAGCTTTTTGAAACAATTGAAATGCCTTTATTATTTGTATTATATAGTATGCAAAAAGAAGGTATTATGGTAGATAAAGAGGGCCTGAAAATATATGGTGATAAATTGCAGATAAGAATTCTCGAACTTGAAAAAGAGATATACGAACTTTCTGGAACAGAATTTAATATTAATTCACCGAAGCAACTAGGCGTTGTTTTATTTGAAACATTACAGATGCCGAATGGCAAGAAAACCAAGAGTGGCTATTCTACGGCAGCCGACGTGCTTGAAAAACTAGCAGGAGAATATCCTATTGTAGGGAAAATACTTGAATATCGACAACTGACAAAGCTAAAATCAACTTATGCGGATGGATTGTCTTCATACATCGGCGAAGATGGTAGAATTCATGGTAAATTCAATCAGACGATTACAGCGACAGGACGAATCAGTAGCACAGAGCCTAATCTTCAAAACATTCCAATCCGAATGGAACTTGGCCGTGAAATCAGAAAAGCATTTATTGCAAAACCTGGTTGCGTATTTATTGATGCGGATTATTCGCAGATTGAGCTTCGAATATTGGCCCATATGTCAGGAGACATAAAGCTGATTGAAGCCTATAATTCAGAACAAGATATTCATAGAATTACAGCTTCACAGGTATTTCATGTACCACTTGAAGAAGTTAGTAATACACAACGAAGCAACGCAAAAGCGGTTAACTTTGGTATCATATATGGTATAAGTTCATTTGGACTTAGCCAAGGTTTAAGTATTTCAAGAAAAGAAGCAAATGAATATATCGAAAAATATTTTGAAACGTATCCAGATATCAAAGCATTTATAAATGGATTAGTTGAAGATGCAAAGGAAAAAGGTTATTCCACAACAATATTTGATAGAAAGCGACCAATTCCAGAGTTAAGTTCAAGTAATTTTATGCAACGTGCATTTGGCGAAAGAATTGCAATGAATTCACCAATACAGGGCACTGCAGCTGATATCATTAAAATTGCGATGATTAAGGTTTATGAAGCACTCAAAGACAATAAGCTCAAATCAAAATTAATTTTACAGATACACGATGAACTATTAGTAGAGACTTATGAAGATGAAGTAGATCAAGTCAAGAAAATACTGAAAGAAAACATGTTAGGCGCTGCAAAATTATTGGTTTCACTTGAAATTGATATGAATGAAGGTAAGAATTGGTTTGAGGCCCATTAACGATAACGATATTGTGTTCGCGCAATTGAACGCAGATAATCCGGGGGGGGAGAATAAATGGTAGAATTTATTATTGTAATGGTATTTATAATAATATTCAGTATAGCAGTTGCATTTGGTACTCGTGGAATAAAAACAACAATACTGAATATGAAAACAATGCAAGAGCAACAAGGGGAATTAATCATACAGCAAAATGGGGAAATAATAGAGCTATTACATGAGATATCAGAACAAAATAAGATAAAGTAGGCAATTATGAAAATTATTGGAATAACAGGTGGAATTGGTTCGGGTAAGTCAGCTGTTTTGGAATTACTTAAAAATAATTTCAATGCATTTGTAATCAAAGCGGATGATGTAGCAAAAGAGACTATGGAAGCTGGACATGTAGGATATAAAAAGGTTTTAGAAGTTTTTGGTGAAGATATTCTTGATTGCAATAAAAATATCATAAGAACGAAACTTGCTGAAATCGTTTTTCATAATAAGCATAAATTGATTGTCTTAAATAGTATAATTCACCCATTAGTAAAGAAACTGATTACCGAGCAGATTGGTCAGTTAAAATGTGAAGAAAAATATGATTATATATTTATTGAAGCAGCTTTATTGATTGAGGATCATTATGAGATATTATGTGATGAATTATGGTATATATACGCACATGAAGATGTAAGAATTGAACGATTGAAAGCAAGCAGAGGTTATGATGACAATAAAATCAAAGAAATATTTGCGAATCAATTAGGTCCTGAGGATTTTAAAAAACATTGTAAAACAATCATTAATAATAACAAAACATTAGAAGATACTTTGCTGCAATTGAAAACATTACTATAGGTTAAAGATTTTATATAAATATACAAAAGCGTAGTGTACATTATCTCTCAATCATAGATTGAAAGCTTTTGAAAGCAGTGCGGGAATGGGGACAATTATGGACAATTCGAAAAAAATTCAAGATGATTGGGTCTTTGGACTTGATATAGGGACACGTAATATTGTAGGCGTTGTTGGATATCTTGATCGAGGTAATTTCAAAGTAGTTGCTATGGCAGTCAAGGAACATGAGACTCGCGCTATGCTTGATGGTCAGATTCATGATATCTATAAGGTAGGAGAGACAATCCGTGATGTTAAGAATCAGTTGGAAGCTCAGCTTGATAAAGAGCTTACCGATGTATGTATCGCAGCTGCTGGACGTGTGCTTAAAACTGTTAATATCACAAAAGAATTTGAATTTGAAGAAGAAACTAGAGTTTTGCAGGAACACATATATTCACTGAATCTTTTAGCTGTTGAAGAAGCACATTATCAACTAAATGGTGGTTCCAATAAAGCAAAATTTTTCTGCGTAGGAAATACGCCTATTCGCTATATGTTAAATGATTATGATATCAAAAATCTTGAAGGTCACAAGGCGAATAAGATTGGCGTTGAACTAATTGCAACATTTCTACCAGAAGAAGTGGTGGATGGTTTATATGAGGCGGTTAATTTTGCTGGGCTTCAAGTAGCCAGTCTCACATTAGAGCCAATTGCTGCGATCAATATAGCAATTCCGGAACAGTTTAGACTTCTTAATATTGCACTAATTGATGTTGGAGCAGGCACGTCAGATATTTGTATCACAAAGGATGGAAGTATTGTTTCTTATGGAATGATTCCATTTGCGGGAGATGAAATAACCGAGGTTATTGCTAGAAAATGCCTTGTAGATTTCAATACTGCTGAAGTGATCAAATTAAGCATTAACAATCAAAACAGTTCAATTACTTACAAAGATATTATGGGCCTAACGCAAGAGGTCCAAGTAGAAGAACTAATGCAAGAGGCGGAACCAATTATAGATCGAATTGCAAAAGAAGCAGCCGAAAAAATAATTGAGATTAATGGTGGAAAATCTACTAGCGCTGTATTTATTGTTGGTGGTGGTGGAAAAATTTTTGGTTATACAGAAAAAGTGGCAGAGTATTTGAATTTACCGAAAGAAAGAGTTGCTGTAAGAGGTGAAGAAGTTCTTACAACTGTTGATTTTATGGTTGAAGATTTCAAGAAAGATTCATTATATGTAACCCCTATTGGCATTTGTACGAATTATTATAGTCAAAAAAATAATTTCGTGTTTGTAACGGTAAATAATCAACGTTTGAAATTATATGATAACAATAAGCTCACCGTTGTAGATGCAGTTATGCAAATTGGTTTTCCGAATGAGAAGCTTTTCCCAAGACGTGGAAAAGAACTAAACTTTACAATTAATAACAAATCCCGATTAGTTCGTGGACTATCCGGCGAAGGTGCAGTTGTAAAGCTCAATGAAAAGCTTACTAATTTAAATGCAGAAATCAATCAAAATGACATTATAGAAGTATTAGAATCGACGATAGGGGAACCTGCGTCCTGTTCAATTGGCCAACTGGAAGAACACCATTCAAGCATTTATTTTATTGTAAATAACAAAAAAATCATCTGTCCTAGATTTGCTTATGTAAATGGTGAACTAAAGTCTGAATTCTATTCAATTCATGAGAATGATATTATTCAGATTGAAAATTATTACACCGTAGCGCAATTGTTTGAATTCATGGATTATGATGTATCTAATGTTGAAGTGTATGTAAATAATGAATTAGCGAACGCAGATACCAAAGTTTATGAGAACTTTTCTATTCGAACAACCTTAGTTGATGAAAAATTTAGCCAGAATTATTCTGAATTAAAAGATGAAGAAATATATAAGGATATTGCTAACTCAAAACATATTTCGAATAACGCAATCAATCCGACTACAGAGGGTGCACATAATATGCATACTTCAAAGACTGAAAATACTACAAACACCGCAAACACTAGCAACAATGCAAACACTAATAACAATGCAAACACTAATAACACTGCAAGCACTTCAGCTGCTAAAGACATAACCAAAACTACAAGCACTGCAAATACTACAGATATTATAATTATAATAAACAGACAACCTGTAAAATTAACAGGAAAAAAAGAATATATATTAGTCGATTTATTTCAATTCTACGCATTTGATTTATCAAGTCCAAAGGGAAATATTGTACTGAAGTTAAATGGTGCACCAGGCGACTACACCGGCCCAATCAAAGACGGAGATATCGTTGAAATATATTGGGAAAAATAAATTTAAGGAAAAAGTATACTATGAGAATGATGACCATCGCTAGTGGAAGCAGCGGAAATTGCATCTACATAGGCTCGAATAATACACATATTTTAATCGATGCCGGTGTTAGCAAAAAAAAGATTATTGAAGGACTTAAGGCAGCTGATTTGAGCATTGATGACATTTCAGGAATCTTTGTGACGCATGAACATTCTGACCATATTAAAGGACTCGGAGTTCTAACAAGAAAAAAAGAAATTCCAATATATGCAACCGAAGGTACACTAAAAGGAATCAAAGGAAGCACATCGCTTGGTGAAATGCCATCGGACATATTTAATCCAATCAATGCAGATCATGATATTTATATAGATGATTTATGCATACACTCATTTCGAACCTCGCATGATGCGAATGAACCAACTGCATACACTGTAACTTGTGGTAAGAATAAAATGGGCGTTATTACAGATCTTGGAAAATATGATGACTACATAATTGATAATTTAAAAGGAACAACATCAATTCTAATTGAAGCGAATCATGATATCAATATGCTTCAAGTTGGAAGTTATCCATATTATTTGAAACAAAGAATATTAGGGGATAAAGGCCATCTTTCTAATGAATCATCAGGAAGACTTTTATGTGAGTTGCTAAATGATGATTTGAAAAGTATTATGTTAGGCCATTTAAGTAAAGAAAACAATTATGAAAGACTTGCATACGAAACGGTAAGACTAGAACTTGATATGGGCGATAATGAATATAAAGCAAGTGATTTTGCAATGTCAGTAGCCCCAAGAGATATTCATTCGGAAATATTTGAAATATAATATATTTTGTGATATATTATTATAATTATGTTTATATTAATATTTTATAATAAAAAAACAAAAATTTAAATTAAGAGGTGCTAATATGAAAAAGACTATTATTACTGTAGTTGGTAAAGATACCGTTGGAATAATTGCTAAAGTTTGTACTTATTTAGCAGAAACACAGATTAATATTCTTGATATTTCTCAAACGATTGTTCAAGATTATTTTAATATGATGATGGTAGTTGAAACAAGTGGAGCAAATAAGAAATTTGATGTAATATCAAATGATTTGGACGGACTTGGCAAAGAAATTGGTGTAGTTATTATGTGCCAAAGAGAAGAAATTTTTAGTAAAATGCATAGAATATAACGCAAATGCTAACGCAGATGGACAGGAGCTAATGCGAAAAAACAAAAGCATATTTTCGCAATCCTGATTTAAGTATCTGCTAACGCAGATGGATAGGAGCTAATTTTGATAAATATTTTCGAGGTAAATGAAACAAATAAAATGATTCAGCAAGAGAATCTTGATGTTAGAACAATTACAATGGGTATCAGCCTTTTAGATTGTGCAAGCATGAATTTAGAAGAGGTTAATAATAACATCTATAATAAAATCACTCGAGTTGCAAAAGACCTTGTGTCAACTGGACAAGATATTGAAAAGGAATTTGGAATTCCAATTATACACAAACGTATTTCAATCACACCTATTTCATTAGTTGGTGCTTCTGCATGTAAGACTTCAGAAGACTACGTTACAATTGCAAAGACACTCGACCGAGCAGCAAAAGCTGTGGGTGTTAATTTTATTGGTGGATTTTCTGCACTTGTTTCAAAAGGAATGACAAAAAGTGATGAGCTTTTAATCAGAGCAATACCAAAGGCTATGGCTTGCACAGATTTGATTTGTAGTTCTGTTAACATTGGATCTACAAAGACTGGTATTAACATGGATGCAGTTAAACTTATGGGCGAAATAATCAAAGAAACTGCCGAATGTACAAAAGATGTTAACTCTCTAGGTTGTGCAAAATTAGTTGTATTATGTAATGCTCCAGATGACAATCCATTTATGGCTGGCGCTTTTCATGGTGTTACCGAAGATGATGTCATCATAAATGTAGGCGTAAGTGGACCCGGTGTTGTAAAACATGCACTCGAACAAGTTCGTGGTCAAAACTTCGAAGTATTATGTGAAACAATCAAAAAAACAGCATTTAAAATTACAAGAGTTGGACAACTTGTTGCCCAGGAAGCATCTAGAAGATTAGGCGTACCATTTGGTATTATTGATTTGTCACTTGCTCCAACACCCGCTATCGGCGACAGTGTTGCAGAAATCCTTGAAGAAATGGGATTAGAACGCGTTGGTGCTCCAGGTACAACGGCTGCGCTTGCATTATTAAATGATCAGGTTAAAAAAGGTGGCGTTATGGCTTCCTCATACGTTGGCGGCTTAAGCGGTGCATTTATACCTGTAAGCGAAGATCAAGGAATGATTGATGCAGTTAGACTTGGCGCATTAACAATAGAAAAACTTGAAGCAATGACTTGTGTATGTTCAGTAGGACTTGATATGATTGCAATCCCTGGTGATACACCAGCAACAACGATTTCAGGCATTATTGCGGATGAAGCAGCGATTGGTATGATCAATCAGAAAACAACCGCAGTTAGACTGATTCCAGTAGTAGGGAAAAGTGTTGGCGATACAGTAGAATTTGGTGGCCTTTTAGGATATGCACCAGTTATGACTGTTAATCCATTTGACTGTAGTGTATTTGTAAATCGTGGCGGTAGGATTCCGGCTCCAATTCACAGTTTTAAGAATTGATGTGAAAAATCACTTATGTGGTGACATGAATATGGATTTGTAATTATTCGTTTTGACTGCCTTTCCTTCAAGCAGCATGTTTCTTACAAGCCTCAAAGATGATAAAAAGACTCGCTTGCGCTCATTTTTTATCTGAGTCTTGACGTAACATTAGCGCTGCTTTCAGCCGGTCTAGTCAAAATGAACAATTACAAATCCATATTCACTATTTACACTGTGTAAGGGATTTTTACGGGCGAAAAAAAAAGAAAAATAGAAATATTGATACGATTAAAAACACAAAAAGATGCTAGTGTATGGCATCTTTTTGTGTTTTTATTTAATATAATTAAGTTTGAGTGGAAAAGTATAAAAAAGGAATATATTAGGAGGTTCATTAATTTTATGAATTTCTAAGGGGAGATTGTTTGTATTCGCTTGTGAGTTTTGTTCTGTATTTATGGAATACGGATATATTGTATATTTCAGTAGCAAATATATCTTCATTTAGGAGTTCTTTATAGTCGGCGGTTTTTGTGATTAGGGGAACTTTGCATTCTTTTTTTGTTTTGTTTAGAAAGATCTGGCCAAGTTCGTCAAAGCCTAAAAGTCTAATGTATGGAATGCTTTCACCTTTGGTGTATTTTATGGCAGAGTCATCTGTGATTTCTAAAAGAATATGCAATAGGCTACGGCTTACTCTTGTATACGTGAGTTGCTTATTCTTGAGTTTTTCGATTAATTCTGTAAATGTTTCAAATCCCGTAAACACATTTAGAATTCTATTTGCAAAATCAATAGTAACATCCAAATATCTAGTTAATTGGGTGTAATCGGTATATATCAAATATTTTAACTTTGAATTTAACATTACGGTAAAATCATCAATACAGATTGGGAAGTTTATTCCTATAGAGGATAGAAGAGAAGTATATACACTTTCTGGAATAGAACATTGCAAACTGTTATTATCGTTCTTAATATCACGCTTAATATCATCGTTGCTTTCATTATGATTACTATCAATATCACTTTTGCCTTCATTATAATTACTATCAAAATCCGCTGCATTTAAAAAAGCATTTCTGATTGCAGACGCAGAAGACAAATCAGTATTAATCTTTGTATCATTGTAATCACTTCCAACACGTTTGATTGTATAGGGTTTTATAGTTAGACTGTATTTCTTGATTGTTTTGATATATTCAATTCCTAAAATATTATTTGGACTTTTTAGAACCTTTTCAATCATAGAAATATCATGGGTACAATTTATACTTTTAATATACTGGCAGAGTGAATCATTACGAGCTTTTGGATAGGATAGTCCACTTGACAGTTTTTCTTTTATAAGTTCGGAGAGCCGTGCTGGTTCATTAATCAAGAGCTCAGCAATGTAGGAAAGGACATCAATATCACCGCACTCACTTCCAAAGCTTACAAAATCTACCCCAAGTGCTTCTAACGTCATGATTGCACCATAACTGAAATACTCAGCACTAGAACATGCATAGAATGTTGGGAGTTCCACGAGTAGGTTAACTCCATTCGTAAGAGCCATTTCAGTTCTAGTATATTTGTCAATTACGGCAGGTTCGCCTCTTTGAACAAAAGAACCACTCATTACGCAAATAACGGTATCCGCACCTGTAATCTTCTTTGAAGTTTCAAGATGATATAAATGACCATTATGAAATGGATTATATTCTGTAATCAAACCGACTGTACTCATATTAACTCCTATCAGATCTGCATCATATTATGCAGTTTTTAATATTTTATCATAGATAGAACAAATTTTAAAGTCGTATGGGTGACTTTATTACAGGAGAAAAATAATTAATAACGTTATTTTGCATAATTTTGTATATAAATTGTATTAAAGTAAAAACTTGTTAATATAGGGAAAATGTTATATAATCTAAAGAATCATGGAGAATTATGTATCTCATAACCAATATGTATTTTCATGAACGGAATCAGCTATTAAAATATGCTGAATAACAAAAAAACTTAAGGAGGCGTCACAAATCATGGGATTTATTGACACTATAAAAGCCAGAGCTAAGTCTGACAAGAAAACAATTGTATTACCAGAATCTATGGACAAAAGAACATTTGAAGCAGCTGAGAAAATATTAAAAGAAGGTATTGCTAACTTAATCATTATTGGTACACCTGAACAAATTGCAGAAAACGGCAAAGGATTTGATATTTCAGGCGCAACTATCGTGGATCCATTTAATGATCCAAACAAGCAGAAATATATTGATTTATTTGTTGAATTACGTAAATCAAAAGGTCTTACAGCAGAAGAAGCAAAGACTACGATTGAAACTGATTATATGTACTATGCATGTCTTATTTGTAAAGCCGGAGATGCTGATGGAGCTGTTTCAGGTGCTTGTCACTCAACAGCTAACACAATCAGACCATGTCTTCAGCTTATTAAAACAAAACCAGGTACAAAGCTTGTATCTGCATTCTTCTTAATGCAAGTTCCTGACTGTGAATATGGCGAAGATGGAATATTCGTATTCTCTGATTGTGGTTTGAATCAAAATCCAACTGCAGAAGAATTAGCAGCAATTGCTGGTTCATCAGCTGCTTCATTTAAAATGCTTACAGGAAAAGAACCTAAAGTTGCTATGCTTTCATACTCATCAATGGGTAGTGCGAAACATGATGATGTAACGAAAGTACAAGAAGCTACAAAAATCGCAAAAGAGAACTATCCTGATTTATTAGTTGATGGCGAACTTCAATTAGATGCTGCACTTGTTCCAAGCGTAGGTTCATCAAAAGCTCCAGGTAGCGCAGTTGCCGGACATGCTAACACATTGATTTTCCCTAATCTTGATGCAGGTAATATTGGTTACAAACTTGTTCAAAGACTTGCAAAAGCAGACGCTTATGGTCCAGTTTTACAAGGCATTGCAATGCCAGTTAATGATTTATCAAGAGGCTGTTTCTCAGATGATATCGTTGGAGTAGTAGCAATTACAGCTCTACAGGCTCAAAATAAATAATTAAGAAATTGAAATGAAAATTAAGGAGAATTTATAAAATGAATATTCTTGTATTAAACTGTGGTAGTTCATCATTGAAGTACCAGTTAATAAACATGACAGATGAAAGCATATTAGCAAAAGGTATTGTTGAAAGAATCGGTATTGAAGGTTCAATACTCACACATAAGCCAACTAGAAAAGCGAAATATGAAGTAGAACAAACAATGCCAGATCACAATGTTGCTGTAAAGTTAGTACTTGATGCTCTTGTTGATTCAGATCATGGCGTACTTAAAAATGTAAATGAAATCAATGCAGTAGGTCATCGTGTACTTCACGCTGGAAAATATTACAGTGATTCAATTATCGTAAACGAAGATGTTAAGAAAGTAATAAGAGATTGTTTCGACTTAGGTCCTCTACATAATCCTGCTAACTTAATTGGTATCGAAGCTTGCGAAGCTGCTATGCCAGGTGTTCCTAATATTGCAGTATTTGATACAGCATTTCATGGCACTATGCCACCAAAAGCTTATCTTTATGCTATTCCTCGTGAATATTATGAAAAATATGATGTTAGAAGATATGGTTTTCACGGAACAAGTCACAGCTTTGTTTCAAAAGAAACAATCAAATTTGCTGGGTTAGATATAAACAATTCAAAAGTAATTGTTGCACATTTAGGTAATGGTGCTTCTATTTCTGCAGTAGTTAACGGCAAATGTGTAGATACTAGTATGGGACTTACACCTCTAGAAGGCCTTATCATGGGTACTAGAAGTGGTGATTTGGATCCAGCTATTGTTGAATTTGTTTCAAAAAGAGAAAATATTTCAGTCAGCGAAATGATTAAAATCCTTAACAAAAAATCAGGCGTACTTGGTATGTCAGGTGGAATCTCAAGCGATTTTAGAGATTTGAAAGCTGCTATGGATAACAAAAATGAGTTAGCAACTGAAACATTACAAGCATATACTTACCGTGTAGCAAAATACATTGGTTCATATGTTGCAGCAATGAATGGTATTGATGCAATCGCATTTACAGCCGGCGTTGGTGAAAATGCTTTCTATATAAGAACAATGGTATGTGCATACCTTGGATATTTAGGTGTAACACTTGATGAAGAAGCTAACCACGCTGCTGTTGGTGAAGAAGCCGTTATCACAACTGCTGATTCTAAAGTTAAAGTATGTGTAATACCTACAAATGAAGAACTTGCAATTGCTAGAGAAACACTTGATTTAGTTAAATAATTGTAATCTTTAAAATGCTGCATAATACCAACGTAATTACAATACAATAACAACAAAATTACAATACAATTATTATGCAATTACTATTCAAGTACAATGCAAATATTGCTAAATTTCTATTGACAAATACAGGCTCCATGCGTATAATAGAAAAAGTGTGGAAAATGTAGACTATTTTGTGATAACAAGATTATTTTTGCATATATAAAATAGTGTGAATTGGAGACAATTGTGCTAATTAATTTAACAGAACTTTTATCAAACGTAGGATATACCAAGACTTTTCAGACTGATATTCTTTTAAATGTATATGAGTCAAACATTGGAACATATGATATTGTTGACAAACAACCACTTGAACTTATTATTACTAATATAGCTAAAAATAAGTTAACAATTAGTGGAGAAGTTGATTTGACTTTCAATATTCCTTGTGATAGATGTCTTGAAGATGTTAAAACGAATATTCGTTTTTCTATAGAGAAAAGCATAGATATGAGTGATGATGTTTCAGACGAGGTAAAAGAATTAGAAGAACAAGACTATATTAATGGATACAATCTAGACGTGGACAAACTTGTTTATGATGAGATTTTGATTAATTTTCCAAGCAAAACTATTTGTAAAGAAGCCTGCAAGGGCTTATGTATGAAGTGTGGAGCGAACTTGAATATTTCAGAATGTAATTGTGACAGACATGTACTCGACCCTAGGATGGCTGCTATCCAAGATATTTACAACAATTATAAGGAGGTGTAACTATGTCAATTTGTCCAAAGAATAAATCCTCAAAAGCCAGAAGAGATAAAAGAAGAGCTAACTGGAAAATGAGCGTACCAAATTTAGTTAAATGTAGCAAGTGTGGCGCATTAATGATGCCTCATAGAGTTTGTAAAGCTTGTGGATCATACAACAAAAAAGAAATTATCAAAGTTGACTAATTTTGATTGAG
Source organism: [Clostridium] fimetarium (assembly GCF_900111235.1). Lineage (GTDB taxonomy): Bacteria > Bacillota > Clostridia > Lachnospirales > Lachnospiraceae > Clostridium_N > Clostridium_N fimetarium. Next base: position 58,686 of record NZ_FOJI01000016.1, on the reverse strand, counting down.
TGAGAGTTTCGGTAACCCGAAGCTCTTATTTTTTTTGCATTTAATGGTTGTATCAATGTCGAATTGTTGTCATTGACATTAGAATAATAAAATGCTATCGTCAGAATTAGGGGAAGTAATCATAATGAATTCAAGTAATACAATTTATGAGGGAAAAACCACTAACATTGATAAAATTAAATTTCCAGTTAGTGGTGGAAAGGGCGTAGAAAATGGAAAGACAACGGAAGTTGACTACTCAATTTATATTCAAGATATAGGCGCAGATTCTAAAAAGAAATACAAAATGAGAATTTATGGATACCAAGTTTGTACTGCTGATGAAAAAAAAGGTAGGTATATCAGAAATTCATATTGAATCTGAAGATGGAAAAGAATTCAGTATTGGAAAGCTTATAAAATGATAAAAAATTGCAAATGGTGATAAGAGGCTTTTATTCCTAACTAGGATGATAATATATGAATGAATTATATAAATAACATCAAAATTGTTGATTATTATCAATTAAATATATTACAAATTGCACATGTGAAAGGAAGGGAATTCAATGAAGCTTTGTATTGTATCGGCTCCATGCAAAGTCTGATGAGGACGAACCTGTATGGAGCAATAAAATAGTGTCCGTCCAAATGGACTTTGCATTTTAATTTTTCTATATTTATAAAATTAAAAGGAGCAAAGTCAATATGATAAAATTAAAAACACTCTTCAAAGAGCTTCATAGCTTTTTGATTTTATGGTCTACACAATCGTTTTCAGCTTTGGGTAGTTCCATGACAAGCTTTTCCTTGATTATATGGTCATATCAACAACAAGGTTCAGCCCTTACAACAGCATTGTTATCCGTCTGCTCGTATGCACCGTATGTGATTATGAGCATATTTGCGGGTGCGTTAAGCGACAAGTGGAGCAAAAAGGTTACCATGCTTGTGAGCGATAGCTTTGCAGCACTGTGTACAGTCGCTATATTGCTTTTGCTGCAGACCGGTAGACTGGAAATTTGGCATTTATATTTTCTCAATGCTTTAAATGGTTTAATGAATACCGTACAACAGCCTGCTGCAGATGTTACAATTAGCCTATTAACTCCAAAAAAACATTATCAAAAGATCAGTGGAATGCGCTCATTTTCAAATTCCATTGTGAGCATTTTGACCCCTATTATTGCAACAACATTGCTTACCTTAATCAACATTCAAGCAGTCATTGTTTTTGATTTGGTAACTTTTGCAGTGGCGTTTTTTACACTCATGTGTTTTGTTAAAATACCAAAGCTTCAAGATGAGAGTAGTAAGAATGAAACCGTATTGCAATCTGCAAGAGCCGGGCTATGGTATCTGAAGGAAAACAGAGGAATTTTGGATTTGATTCTATTTTTAGCAGTTATTAATTTGATTGCTTCCGTATACAATGCGGCATTTCCAGCTATGATTCTTTCAAGAGAGGGTGGTGGAGATGTAGCACTTGGTATTGTTAATGCGGTTACAGGCGTTGCATTACTGGCGGGAAGTATTATCATTTCTGTATTACCCGAGCCCAAGAGCCGAGTGGGAATGATATGCAATACATTGCTTGTTTCCATGAGTACTGAAAATTTCTTCCTTGCTTTTGGGCGTTCTATTCCCATTTGGTGTATCGGTGCGGCTTTAGGTTGGATTTGCATTCCGATTATGAATGCAAATATGGATGTGTTATTTAGAAATCACATCCCAATTTCAATGCAGGGGCGCGTATTTTCGGCAAGGAATACGCTTCAATTCTTTACAATACCAATCGGTTATTTTCTAGGTGGATTCCTAGTTGACAAAATATTTGAACCACTCATGGCGTCACTTCCAAACGAAAACTTTTTAATAAGCATTTTTGGAAGTGGAAAAGGATCCGGAGCAGCTTTCTTATTCTTTATTATCGCTATAATGGGCATAATAACTTGTCTTTCTTTTAGAAAAGACCCCCATATTTGGGAATTAGAGAATTAGAGAAGCAACCAATTTACTTAATATAACATGATTATGCGCAACACCTTCTCAAACAACGTATATATCAACCACCGAATCACAAAAAGCAAACATAGTAAACATAGTAAACATAGTAAACAAAGCAGACATAGAACCGGCTAGTCAAAATTGAGTAGTCTGTTCTATGTCTGTTCTATGTTTGTTACCTGAATATTGTGAAATTAACATATGAAAACAGTAGAAAATCCAAAAACTCAGCCCCGCTTCTTTTGCACTTTACGCCCCCACTCAACATGTAACCATGAATATTCATTTATACGGATACGATCTGACGCAGACCGGCTGAAAGCAGTGCTCATGTTTTGTCAAGACTCAGATGAAAATCGAACGAAGTGAGAGTTTTCATCATCTCTGAGGCTCGTAAAAAACATACTGCTTGAAGGAAAGGCAAGTCAAATCGTATCCGTATAAATGAATATTCATTCTACCCCCCCCCTCCTTTGCTTTTCTCCCCCCCCCAATATAATCATGCATTTTACGCAGACCGGCTGAGGGATACGAAGTAGCTCGAAGGAAAGGCAAGTAAAATTCATGATTATATTTCCTCTTGATTTTAGTTAGGATATCTAGTATATTATTAGAAGAAACGTCTAGGAGGTAAATAATGGGCGAAATAGTAATAGTTGCCGTTGATGCCATGGGTGGTGATAATGCTCCAGTCGAAATCATACATGGAGCAATTGATGCGGTAAATGCAAAAGAGAACATTAAAGTTATTCTTGTTGGTAAAGAAGATGTCATAAAGAAGGAACTTCTTAACTATAACTTTAATAAAGATCAAATTGAAATTGTACATGCACCTGACATAATTGAAACTTGTGAGCCACCAGTTATGGCAATAAGGAAGAAGAAAGAATCTTCATTAGTTGTCGCACTTAATTTGGTAAAAGACAAAACTGCAGATGCATTTGTATCAGCTGGTAGTTCTGGGGCAATACTTGTTGGTGGACAGTTGATTGTCGGGCGAATCAAAGGCGTAGAAAGACCTCCTCTAGCACCATTAATTCCTACCAAAGACGGTGTTTCACTTTTAGTTGATTGTGGTGCAAATGTGGATGCAAGACCATCTCATTTGGTTCAATTTGCTAAAATGGGTTCAATATATATGGAGAATGTAATGGGTATTAAGAACCCGACTGTTGCCATTGTTAATATTGGAGCTGAAGAAGAAAAAGGAAATCAACTTGTAAAAGAAACTTTTCCATTACTAAAAGCGTGCAGCGATATTAATTTTATTGGAAGCATTGAAGCAAGAGACATTCCGAACGGATATGCAGATGTTATTGTTTGTGAAGCATTTGTTGGCAATGTTATTTTGAAACTCTACGAAGGCCTTGGAGCAACGCTGATTGGCAAGATAAAAGAAGGAATGATGTCATCATTTAGAAGTAAAATTGGTGCATTATTAGTTAAACCAGCACTTAAAAAGACACTGAAATCTTTTGATGCAAGTGAGTATGGCGGAGCACCACTGATTGGATTGAATGGCTTAGTAATCAAAACACATGGTAGTTCAAAAGCGAAGGAAGTTTGCAACTCGATTTTACAATGCCAAAAATTTAAAGAACATAAGATTAATGAAATAATCAAAGAAATAATCGGTAAAGACATCGTAAAAAAAGAAGTACTTAATAAAGAAGTAACTAGTAATGAAGCAACTAGTAAGGAAGAATAAAACTCAGTTTGATATGAAGGAAGGAATATTAATTATGGAATTTGAAAAAATACAGAAAATTATTGCAGAAGTTTTAAATGTTGAGGCTGATGATATTTCGATAGAAACTACATTTGTAGATGATTTGGGAGCTGATTCTTTAGATATTTTCCAAATTATTATGGGTATGGAAGAAGAATTCGATATCGAAATTGCAAATGATGCAGCTGAAAAAATCGTAACCGTTGGAGACGCTGTTGATCAAATCAAAGCAGCTATGAACTAGAATATAACCAATATATAATCTGTGTTATAAGACTGCCATAATAATTATATTGGGCAGTCTTATGACATGTTTGGATATAAAAATATGAAAGCTTGTGTCTTTCAAAAGCAAGCCAAAGGAAAGGAGAAATAATGAGACATAACATCGATTTAAATGGATTTCAGAAATTAATTGGATATCAATTCAAGGACATAACGATGCTAAGAAATGCACTAACGCATAGTTCTTATGCGAATGAGAAGAAAAGCAATAAGTTTAAAGATAATGAACGACTAGAATTTCTTGGTGATGCAGTATTAGAACTTACATCAAGCGAATATTTATTCAAAGAAAATCCCGATTTGGATGAGGGCGATCTCACTAGAATTAGAGCCAGTGTTGTATGTGAGCCTACTCTTGCTTATTGTGCAAGAATGATTCATCTTAGGGATTATATTATGTTAGGGAAAGGTGAAGACCTGACTGGTGGAAGATACCGTGATTCAATCACTTCTGATGCGTTAGAAGCGCTAATAGGCGCAATATATTTAGATGGTAGTTTTGCTAATGCAAAAGAATTTATTCATAAATTCATTTTAAATGATTTAGAGAATAAGAAACTCTTTTTTGATAGCAAGACTATCTTGCAGGAGATTGTTCAAGCAAAAAATAGTGAAGTTGAATATAAGCTATTGAAAGAATGTGGACCGGATCACAGTAAAACATTTGAAGTTATTGTAGTGGTAGATGGTAAAGATATGGAAATTGGTACAGGTAGGACAAAAAAATCAGCTGAGCAACAAGCAGCTTATAATACGATTTTAAAAATTAAAGGAAATACAATTTAAGCGGCAGATGGGAGCAAGATATATATGTATTTAAAAAGTATAGAAGTACAGGGCTTTAAGTCATTTGCCAACAAGATTATATTCGATTTTCACAATGGTATCACAGGGATTGTAGGTCCGAATGGAAGCGGCAAGAGTAATGTTGCGGATGCGGTTAGATGGGTACTTGGTGAACAGAGTGCAAAGCAGCTTCGTGGTTCTAAGATGGAAGATATTATCTTTGCAGGAACGGAAACAAGGAAACCCGTTGGATATGCTTATGTATCAATTACACTAGATAATTCTGATCATGCACTTCAAGTTGAATATGATGAGGTTATTGTTACACGACGCGTGTTTCGTTCAGGCGAGAGTGAATATTTACTGAATGGTCATAACTGTAGATTGAAAGATATCAATGAACTATTCTATGATACAGGTATTGGTAAAGAAGGTTATTCCATTATTGGACAGGGTCAGATAGATAAGATTTTAAGTGGTAAACCAGATGAACGTCGGGAATTATTTGACGAAGCAGCTGGTATTGTTAAGTTTAAGCGAAGAAAAGAAACCGCACAAAAGAAGCTGGAAAATGAAAAAGCGAATTTAGTACGTGTGAACGATATTTTTATGGAACTTGAAAAACAAGTAGGTCCACTTGAAAAGCAGTCTGAAAAGGCCAGAGAATATCTGAAATTAAAAGATAATCTTAAAGTATATGATGTAAATTCATTTTTATTAGAATCTGATCGAATTAAAACAGTATTAGCTGAATTAAATATTAAGCTTGAAATTGCAAACACTGATCTTAACAGTGCTAATTCATCTTATGAAAACACGAAATCCGAATATGAGCAAGCTGAATTACAGTTGTCTCAGATTAATAATGATATTGAAACGACAGCATCACTTCAGTCTGATTCAGAATTAGCGAAAGGCCGTCTAGAAGGCCAGATTAATGTCTTAAATGAGCAAATCAAAACAATTCAGGTCAACGACAAACATTTTAGTGAACGAATTTCCTCAATCAATGATGATATTGCAAAACGTATAGAAAACAATCAGAAATTCACTGAAGAAAAAGCTGAAATCACAAAAAAATTGCAGGAAATAAACGAAAAAGAAGATACCGCGAATCGTTTTCGAAACACGATTGTTGCAACGATTGAAGAACTAACGAAGAATATTGAAAGTAATAAAGATGAAATCTTCGAGATTCTGAATGAAAAATCTTCTGTTAAAGCCAAAAACCAACGCTATCAGACTATGCTTGAGCAGATTAATATTCGAAAATCTGAACTAAATAGCAAAATTATTACTGGCAAGAGTGAAGAAGGCAGTCAAAACATTATAATCAAAGATTTAATTAATGATTTGAATCAAGTTAATAATGATATAAAAGATCTAACTGTTATTATAAAAGACTATGATGATAAAGTAATTCAAATTAAGTCTGAAATAACTGAATTACTTGCTACGATTGATAAGAAACAACAGCAGTATCACAAAGACTTATCTACACTTGAATCTTTAAGAAATATTACAGAGCGATATGATGGATACGGTAATAGTATTCGAAAGATTATGGAATTAAAATCTTCAAAACCAGGTATACTAGGTGTTATTGCAGATATCGTTAAAGTTGAGAAAAAGTATGAAGTTGCTATAGAAACTGCACTTGGTGGTACAATTCAAAATATTGTTACAGATAATGAACAAACGGCTAAAAACCTAATTGAATATTTGAAAGTCAACAAATTTGGACGAGCTACTTTTTTACCATTGGCTTCTATTTCGAATAAAAACACTTTAGAAAAGGATGCTTGCATTAAGGAACCTGGCGTTATTGGCATCGCAAGCAATCTGGTAAAAGTATCATTTGAATATGAAAATCTTGCAAAATACCTACTTGGTAGAGTCCTTGTAGTTGACAATATTAATAACGCTTTAATGATTGCTAAAAAATACAAATATTCGCTTAAAATTGTTACGTTAGAAGGCGAGCAACTTAATCCAGGTGGTTCAATGACTGGTGGTGCATTTAAAAACTCAAGTAATTTACTTGGACGTCGCCGTGAAATTGAAGAATTAAAGGTAAGTGTTGTAGCGATAACAAAGTCCATTGAAGAGCAGAAAGCGATTCTTGCTGACAACAAAAAAACTGTTTCTGAAATTAGAGAACAACTAGATATTAACAACAAACGACTTAGAGAAAAGCAATTGAGCAAAAACACAATTGAAATGAACTATAAGCAGGCTATTATAAAAAAAGATGAAATAATAGCATCTTATAGTGATAGCGCAAACGAAGTAGCAGAAATCGATCGACAAAACGAAGAGATCAACGGTAATCTGCTAGCTGTAAATAATGATATGCAAGCGTTGGACTCTAAGACGAGTGATACTGAATTTACAATTAATGATTTATCAGCACAATTAGAGTTAGAAAAATCGAATGAGTCAAAACATAGCTCCAGCGTCGAAGCAATTCATATTGAATATTCAGAATTGGCGCAGAAAAATTCATTTGTTCAAGAAAATATGAATCGTATAGATTTAGAAATTATGGAATTACATGATGAAATTACAGAACTCCAGAGTCGAATGGGTGAAACTGGAAATGAAATCACAGAAAAGAATAAATCAATAGAGACTATTCAACTAACGATCAATGATGCCCAAAAGCAAATAACCGAATGTATAGAGAAAACCATTTTATTTAAAACACAACGAGACAAGGTTCAAAACAGCCACAAGGCATTTTTTGATAAGCGAGAGACTCTTAGTCAACAAATCAGCAATTTGGATAAAGAGTGTTTTAGATTGAATTCACAAAAAGAAAAGCTGGATGAAACTTATGAATTTCAAATTGATTATATGTGGAACGAGTATGAAATCACATTTAGTTTAGCTGCTAAGTTGCGTGATGAAAACCTTACCGATTTAAGTGAAATTAAAAAGATGATTAATCAGTTAAAAAATACGATCAAATCATTAGGTGATGTGAATGTCAACTCGATTGAAGAGTATAAAAATGTTTCAGAGCGTTATGAGTTCTTGAAAAAGCAACAAGATGACTTGGTTGAAGCAGAGAATACACTACTTAAAATCATTGAAGAACTTGATACTGGAATGAGAATTCAGTTTGAATCCAAATTCAATGAAATCAAAGATGAATTTGATAAAGTGTTTAAGGAGTTATTTGGTGGTGGACGTGGTACTATCGAGCTCGTTGAAGGAGAAGATATCCTTGAGGCAGGAATAACAATTGTTTCTCAACCGCCTGGGAAAAAGCTCCAAAATATGATGCAGTTGTCTGGTGGTGAAAAATCGCTTACAGCAATTTCATTATTATTTGCAATCCAAAACTTAAAGCCTTCACCATTTTGTCTATTAGATGAAATTGAAGCCGCTCTGGATGACTCAAATGTTGCTCGTTATGCCAATTATTTACATAAGCTTACGAAACATACGCAATTTATTGTTATCACTCATAGACGTGGTACAATGGCCGCTGCAGATAGGCTTTATGGTATTACAATGCAGGAAAAGGGTATCTCAACCTTAGTATCAGTTGATCTGATCGTAGATGATTTAGATAAGGCTGATTCAAAGAAAGACTAATATTAGAGACTAATTTAAATACATATATATATTTATATATAAATCACATAATTTATATCGGAGGATGAAAATGCTTGAAGATTTGAGTAGTTCTAGTGATAGTGATACTAGTGATAGTAACTTTAAAGATATCAGTAGCGAAATCGATCAAAAACCAGTTAAAAAAGGCTTCTTCACAAAATTAAAAGAAGGGCTTTCAAAAACCAGAAATAACATTGTTTCCGGAATAGATAATATTTTTAGTGCATTTACAACTATCGATGATGACTTTTATGAAGAACTTGAAGAAACGCTTATTATGGGCGATCTTGGCGTTCATGCAACAATGGCTATCATTCAAGATTTAAAAGAAAAAGTGAAAACAAATAAAATCAAAGATCCCAAAGAATGCAAGTCACTCCTAATTGAGAGTATCAAAGAGCGTATGGATCTAGGTGAAAATGCTTACGAATTTGAAAATCAAAAATCAATCGTTATGTTGATTGGCGTGAATGGTGTTGGTAAAACGACTTCTGTTGGTAAATTAGCTGGACTTTTGAAATCACAAAACAAAAAAGTGCTTATGGCAGCTGCAGATACGTTTAGAGCTGCTGCAATTGAGCAGTTAACTGAATGGGCCCACAGAACGAATTCAGAGATCATTGCACAGCATGAAGGGTCTGACCCAGCTGCGGTTATATTTGATGCAATCGCCGCTGCAAAAGCCCGAAAAACCGATGTTCTTATATGTGATACAGCCGGAAGACTTCATAATAAAAAGAATCTTATGGCCGAATTAGGAAAGATTGACAGAGTAATTGAAAGAGAGTATTCTGATGCATACAGAGAAAATCTAATTGTGCTTGATGGTACAACTGGTCAAAATGCATTGTCTCAGCTTAAGGAATTCAAGGAAGTAACGAATATTACTGGAATCATTCTAACGAAGATGGATGGAACTGCAAAGGGCGGTATTGCTATTGCAATTCAAGCAGAATACGGAATCCCCGTTAAATACATTGGTGTTGGCGAAAAAGTGGAAGACTTACAAAAGTTTAATTCAAACGATTTTGTAAATGCATTATTTGATGCATCAAACGAAGAATAGCTGTAAATACAATATAGTTTATGTATCTATCGAAGTATAAACTTAGATATAGCTTTATCATAAAGAAATCACAAAACAAGCAATTTGCTTACAAATAGGAAGGAAGATCTAGGATGTTAACTTTAAAAAAATTTGAAGAGGCTGCAGAAAAAGTAAAAGAGGTTACACTCCAGACGAATCTTGTCTACAGTGAATATTTTAGTGCACAAAGCGGAAATAGTATTTATTTCAAGCCGGAAAACATGCAATATACAGGGGCTTATAAGGTAAGAGGCGCTTATTACAAAATCAGTACACTTACAGATGAAGAACGTGCAAAAGGATTAATTACAGCATCTGCTGGGAATCACGCACAAGGTGTAGCCTATGCAGCCAAAATCTATGGCGCGAAAGCTATCATCGTTATGCCAACTACAACTCCACTAATCAAGGTAAACAGAACTAAGAGTTATGGTGCTGAGGTTATATTATACGGAAATGTATATGATGAATCATGTGAATATGCGTTATCACTTGCGAAAGAAAAAGGACTTACATTTATTCATCCATTTGATGATTTGGATGTTGCAACTGGTCAAGGTTCAATTGCAATGGAGATTATTAATGAATTACCTACAGTTGATTACATATTAGTACCAGTTGGTGGCGGCGGATTAGCAACAGGTGTTTCTGTACTTGCAAAGCTTCTCAATCCTCACATAAAAGTAATCGGTGTTGAACCTGCCGGCGCTAATTGTCTACAGGAATCACTTAACGCTGGTGAAGTTGTAACTTTACAAAATGTTTGTACAATTGCAGATGGTACTGCTGTTCAAACTCCAGGTAAGAAGTTATTTCCATACCTCCAACAAAACTTAGATGATATCATAACAATTGAAGATGAAGAGTTAATTGTTGCTTTCCTCGATATGGTAGAAAATCATAAAATGATTGTAGAAAACTCAGGACTTTTGACCGTAGCTGCTATCAAACATCTTGAAGTGAAAGATAAAAAGATTGTTTCTATCCTTAGTGGTGGGAACATGGATGTTATTACAATGTCATCAATCGTTCAGCATGGTCTGATTCAAAGAGATAGAATCTTCACAGTTTCCGTTCTTCTTCCAGATAAACCAGGTGAACTTGTTCGTGTTGCTGATATTATTGCAAAAGCAAAAGGCAATGTTGTAAAACTTGAACACAATCAGTTTGTAAGCATCAATAGAAATGCTGCAGTTGAGCTTAGAATTACGCTTGAGGCATTTGGTCATGAACATAAAAATGAAATTGTTGAAAAGCTAGAAGAAAATGGGCTTCGTCCACGGATTGTGAAGACTAATTTGTAGGTTGGTGGGACGGACGACATGGGGGCCATCTAGTTATGCACATACTTCGATTAACGGACACGGCTGCAAATATGTATGCGACTCAGCCTGACACCTGCGGTGTCGGCTGGCTGCACACATATTTGCAGCCGTGTCCGTTAAACTACGTACTTAGCATAACTAGATGGCCCCCGTGTCTGCGCGTTGATGCAACGTACTGCATTAGTAGCGATTAGGGGCTAAGTTTGCTTTGTGGCTGACGGATGAAAGTTGGCGTACCGCCGGAGGCGGTCGCCCGGGCGAACAGAAGAACAGGGGATTAGGAGATGGGGGGATTTGTAATGGAAAAGATAAATGAATATATTAAAAACGTGAAGAGAGTTGAATTTACGGTTACGCATTGTTGCACTAGCAAATGTAAGCATTGCTCTGTTGGTGATGAAAAAGGAAATGAAAGTTTGGATATTGATAGTGCAACTGATTTGTTAGAGGAACTGTCAAAAGTGTTCGAAATAGAATCAGTTATGACATTTGGAGGGGAACCATTGTTGGTTCCTGATATCACATGTGCAATACATAAAAAGGCGAAAGAATGTGACATTCCTGTTCGCCAAATTATTACTAATGGATTTTTTTCAAAGGATAATGAAAAAATCAACAATGTTGCTGCTTTATTAGTAGATAGTGGTGTCAATGATATAATGCTCTCTGTAGATTGTTTTCATGAAGAATTTATCCCATTGCCGAAAGTTTATATGTTTGCTGAAGCATTAAATAAAATTTATCAGAATAAATTACGTTTACATCCAGCATGGGTAATTAATGAAGAAAATGATAATTCATATAATAGAAAAACAAAAGAATGTATTTCTTATTTTGATGAATTAAAGTTAAAAGTGAGTTCCGGAAATAATATATTTCCAGCTGGAAACGCTTTAAAATACCTTTCTCAATATTTTAAAAAGCAACCTATTGATATGAATTTCAAGTGTGGTCAGGCACCATACACCTCAAAATTAACAGAAATCAATCAAATATCCGTGAATCCAAATGGAGATATAATCGTATGTAGTTTTCCTATTGGAAATATAAGAAAACAACATATTCTCGATATTATTAGTAATTATGATCCATTTAGGAATCCATATACAAATGCATTATTACATGGAGGCATTAGCGAACTTTTAACATGTGCCAATAACAATGGTATGAACATTGATAGTTCAAAATTTTATACACCTTGCGATATCTGCCATGAAATTTCAAAGAATTCAAACAGCAAAAAATCGAAACATACAAATAGGGAGTATTAGCAGTTGTTCTTACTGGTAAAGGTCATGCGATTGTTGTAACAAATGTTTATAGAGATATGAATAATCCTTTAGAATATAGAGTCTGTATATACGATTCTAATAGTCCAAATGTCTTTTTATCAGAACAATAGAAAATTACTTCAAAAAAAAATTCACATTGATTCCACAATTTAGTCACATTTGTTACAATGATAAATTGTAAAATCCATATATACGAAACATATAAGGAATGTAATAAAGTGAAAAATAAAACTAGTGTTTTTCACATCCCTTATTTGATTGTCCGCAAAAAAGGACAGATAGGAGTTTATATGAGAAATATAAGGCGATTTAGTGCATTACTTTTAATATGTGCTTTAGCTGCTTTTAGTTTGATCGGTTGTAAATCCACTACGGATAGTAACAGTGTTAGTGATACAACTGTTTCAGCTACTCAAATTGTAGAATCAACAAATACGCAGAATCTTACACCCACCTATGATGATGAAGATTTTGTATCAACTTGGACTGACAGTTCAGCTACTCACATTACTTTAAGCAATTCAAGTGCTTCGGTATCTGGAAGTGGTGCAACTGCAAGCGGCTCGGTAGTGACCATTACGCAAGCAGGTACCTATGTTGTGTCAGGAACAATTAGTGAAGGTCAGATAGTAGTAAATGCGACAGACAAAGGAACAGTAAGAATCATCTTAAACAATGCTAATATTACGAATTCAAAAACGGCACCGATTAATGTGATTGAAGCAAAGAAAGTCTTACTTACAATCGCTGAGGGAACTACAAATACGGTTACAGACAAAGCAAGGACTGCTACCGCTGATGAAGAGTATTCAGCCGCAATCTACTCAACTGCTGACATGGTAATCAATGGTTCTGGAAAATTAACGGTTAATGCAGGTTACAATGATGGTATCACTTCAAAAGATAGTTTGATTATGATCTCTGGTGACCTCAATATTACAGCTACTGATGATGGTATAATCGGTAAAGATTTGCTAAATATATATAATGGTACCCTAATAATAAATTCTGGTGGTGACGGTTTGAAATCAACTTATGACACTGATACAACAAAAGGTGATATCTTAATCAACAACGGAACAATTACTATTACTTCAAAAAATGATGCGATTCAAGCTGAAAACATTCTAAAAATTGAAGGTGGTACGTTTACAATCAAGACTGGTGGTGGAAGTACAGCTGCCAAAGCAAAGACCGAATCCAATATGCCTAATATGATGGGTAAAACAACAACGACCGCTACAACAGCTACCACTGGTGATTCAGATAGTATGAAGGCACTTAAAGCAACCAATTATTTATATGTAAGTGGTGGTCTATTTACAATTAATGCACAAGACGATTCTCTTCACACCTCTGGCACGGCACTTGTAAGCGGTGGCACATTTGAAATAGCTACAGGCGATGACGCTATTCATGCAGATAATTTGGTTCAAATCGATGGTGGAACTATTAATATCACAACCTGTTACGAAGGTCTTGAGGGTACAACAATCACAATTAACGGAGGGGATATCAAGCTTGTTTCCAGCGATGATGGATTAAATGCATCTGATGGAAGTTCTTCAAGCACAGGTGGCTTTGGAGGGCAGGCTTCTGCTTCAACCTCAAGTTGTAAAGTAAATATAAATGGTGGAACGCTATATGTTAATGCTGGAGGTGATGGCCTTGATTCAAATGGTGCTATGGCTATGACAGGCGGAACTGTTTGTGTAGATGGACCTACCGATAATGGAAATGGTCCACTAGATTATGACAGTACCTTCACGATTTCAGGCGGTACATTAGTTGCTGCTGGTTCAAGCGGAATGGCACAAGCTCCTTCCACTGCAACAAATGGAGTTACAATATTAATGATATTTTCAACAGCAAAAGCAGCAAAATCTATTTATACAATAAAAGATTCAAGTGGTAATACAGTATTTGAATATACACCATCAAAAACATATGCTAGTGTTGTTGTTTATACAGCAGCAATTAAAACTGGAAGTGCATATACAATTACAAATGCTGGCAAAGATATCGTAACGGCAACAATATCAACTGCAATTACTAATATGAATGAAAGTGGAATTACAACAGGAACAACGAATGGTGGAATGGGCGGCGCTCCACAAGGTGGCGGAAGAGTTCGCTAAATTCCTTTGATTGATCTTTTAAATAATATAGAAAAATCCTGTCAAGAAAAAACACTTGACAGCTTTTTCTATCTATAGTACTATAACTAAGGTGATTCGAATGGAAAAGATTGTAGAGCAAACATTATTATATGATTTCTATGGTAAATTATTAACTGAACATCAGAAGAGTATCTATGAAGACGTTATTTTGAATGATTATTCTTTAAGTGAGATAGCTGAAGAAAATGGTATTAGTCGTCAAGGTGTTCACGATTTGGTGAAGCGTTGCAATAAGATTTTGAAAGACTATGAAGAAAAACTTCATTTAGTTGAAAAATTTATTGAAACGAAAGACATGGTTAATAAAATAAACCAATTAACAAAAGATTACTTACAGTCAAAAGACATTCAATGTATAGAGGAGATTCAAGAAATTTCCAATCATATAGTTAAGAATTTTTAAAAATCGGAGGTTCCTTGTATATGGCATTTGATAGTTTGTCAGATAAATTACAAAATATATTTAAGAACTTACGAGGCAGAGGCAGATTAACTGAGGCTGATGTCAAAGCTGCTTTAAAGGAAGTAAAATTAGCACTTCTCGAAGCAGATGTTAACTTTAAGGTAGTGAAGCAATTTATAAAAGCAGTAGAAGAGCGCGCTATTGGATTAGATGTTATGCAAAGTCTTACACCTGGTCAGATGGTAATTAAGATTGTTAACGAAGAGATGGTTACGTTAATGGGCTCAGAAACAACTGAAATTGCTTTAAAACCGGGCAACGAGATTACAGTTATTTTAATGGCTGGACTTCAAGGTGCTGGTAAAACCACTACAACAGCAAAGTTAGCTGGTAAGTTTAAAACAAAAGGAAAGAAACCGTTGCTTGTTGCCTGTGATATTTACAGACCAGCTGCAATTGAACAGTTACAGATTAATGGTGATAAACAAGGAGTTCCAGTTTTTTCTATGGGAACCAATATCAAACCAGTTGATATTGCAAAAGCATCCATTGAACATGCAAAAAGTAATAACTATAATGTTGTTATTTTAGATACAGCCGGACGACTTCATGTAGATGAAGATATGATGGCAGAGTTACAAGAAATCAAAGAGGCAGTTCATGTTGATCAGACGATTTTTGTTGTAGATTCAATGACAGGGCAAGATGCAGTTAATGTTGCATCAACATTTAATGAAAAAATTTCTATTGATGGCGTTATTCTTACGAAGTTAGATGGTGATACGCGTGGTGGTGCTGCTTTATCAATTAGAGCAGTAACAGGAAAGCCTATTTTATATGTTGGTATGGGTGAAAAGCTTACAGATCTAGAACAGTTTTATCCAGAACGAATGGCTTCAAGAATTCTTGGTATGGGAGATATACTTTCTCTTATTGAAAAAGCGGAGTCCCAGATGGATGCCGACAAAGCAATAGAGATGGAAAAGCGCCTAAAGAAGGCTGAATTTGATTTTACTGATTATCTTGAATACATGAGTCAGATCAAAAACATGGGCGGTATGGGTTCAATCATGAGTATGCTTCCAGGACTTGGTATGGGAAATCAGATGAAGAATGTTGCTATACCAGATAATGCAGATGACAGCCTAAAGCGGACAGAAGCAATTATTTTGTCTATGTCTTTTAAAGAAAGAAGCAAACCAGAGCTTTTAAATCCTTCAAGAAAGAATCGTATTGCAAGAGGTGCAGGTGTTGACATTAGTGAAGTCAACAAAGTCGTTAAGCAGTTTGAGCAGATGAAGAAGATGATGAAACAGATGCCTGGAATGATGAGTGGTGGCAAAAAAGGTAAGTTTAAGCTTCCTTTTTAACATAAATAACAAAAATAATCTAGGAGGTGAATTAAAGTGGCAGTTAAAATTAGATTGAAAAGATTAGGTGAGAAAAAGTCTCCATTCTATAGAATAATAGTTGCAGATTCAAGAGCACCAAGAAACGGTAGATTTATCGAAGAGATCGGTACTTATGATCCTAATTACGAACCAAGCAAAATCATTGTTAATGAAGAATTAGCAAAAAAATGGTTAGGTAATGGCGCACAACCTACAGAAGTTGTTAGCAGACTCTTCAAACTTGCAGGTATTCAAAAATAATACTAGTGGAGGTATCAGTTATGAAAGAATTAGTTGAAATTATTGCTAAAGCACTAGTTGATAATCCTGATGAAGTTGTTGTAACAGAAACCGAAAAAGACAAGTCAGTCGTAGTTGAACTCAGAGTTGCTTCTTCCGATATGGGAAAAGTAATTGGAAAGCAGGGACGTATTGCAAAGTCAATTCGCGCTGTTGTAACAGCGGCAGCATCTAAAACCGACAAAAAGGTTATAGTTGAAATTGTCTAACTAAAACTAGAACATACACATTATTCGTATAAAACAAGGGTGCTGATTATGTTCAGTACTCTTATTTTATATCAAATTAGAAAGGCTTGGTTTAAAATAATTATGGAAAACTTATTGAGAGTAGGAGTGATTGCGTCTACACATGGTCTTAAAGGTGAAGTCAACGTATTCCCAACAACTGATGATCTAAATAGATTTAAAAATTTGAAAAATGTTATATTAGATTTAAAAAGAGAACAGATTGACTTAGAGATTGAAGGCGTAAAATTTTTCAAAAAATTTGCCATTTTAAAATTCAAAGGATACGATCATATTGACGATGTTCAGCGTTTCTTAAAAAAAGATTTGTTGGTTACAAGAGAAAATGCCGTTAAATTAAAAGAAGGTGAATACTTCATATGTGATTTAATCGGTCTAAAGGTTATCACTGACGAAGATGTAGAACTTGGAACATTGACTGATATTTTCCAAACTGGTGCAAATGATGTATACGTTGTAACAAATAAAGATAACAAAGAAATTTTGCTTCCCTCTATTCCACAGTGTATTTTAAATAAGGATTTAGAACAAGGAATCATTAAAGTTCATATCTTAAAAGGATTATTGGATTTGTAAGAAATAACTTGCAAACAAATATCATATATGATAAACTTAATTGTTGTGAGAAAGAGATGGTCCTCTGTTACATGAGTATTATGAACATCCAAAATATCAAGGAGGTCACACATGAGTAATAGTAGTATTATTAAAAGCATCGAAGATGCACAATTAAAGGCAGAGGTTCCACAGTTTAATGTTGGTGATACAGTTAAAGTATATGCTAAGATTAAAGAAGGAACTCGCGAAAGAACTCAGATTTTTGAGGGTACTGTTCTCAAGAAACAAGGTACCGGAGTTAGAGCAACATTTACAGTAAGAAAAAGTTCTAACGGTGTTGGCGTTGATAAAACATGGCCTTTACATTCCCCTATCGTTGAAAAAGTTGAAGTTATTAGAATGGGTAAAGTTAGAAGAGCGAAACTTAATTACTTGAGATTCAGAACAGGTAAGAAAGCTAAAGTTAAAGAATTAGTAAGATAAATAATTGATTGGCAATTATATAATTAGCTAATTAAAAAGGGACAAGTACTTATGTATCTGTCTCTTTTTTAAAATTATTTTTAATTTTTATATTAAAGGGGTTTCTTATGGCAAATTATCAAAAAAGATATAGAGAAAATGTTAAACTTCAAATAGCTGCAAAATTTATTGTTGACGTAATAACGGTGATTTGCGTCGCATTTATTTTGATTACTTATACATGTGATAAAGTGACAATTTCCGGAAATTCAATGAATACTTCATTAACACATGGAGATACTCTTTTAATTGATAAGATGAGATTTGCATTTTCTTCACCTAAAAGATTTGATATAATCGCATTTAATCAACCTAATATTACATCTTCAAAGACATACATTAAGAGAGTGATTGCGCTTCCGGGTGAAGTAGTTCAGATAATGAATGGTAGCGTTTATATTAATGGAAATGTCTTAGAAAATGATATTATTAAGGATAAAATCATGACCGCGGGGCTTGCTTCTAATCCAATCACGTTGGATAAAGGTGAGTATTTTGTATTAGGGGATAATAGAAACAATAGTGAAGATAGTCGTTTCGCAAATATAGGTACGGTAAAAATGGAAGATATTATTGGCGCACCATGGCTTGTTATCATACCATTTAATCACTTTAAGTTTATAAGATAGTGCCACAAAATAATGCGAATTGCATTCGCGTAACAGATAGGAGCATATAATGAATTTTCAATGGTACCCTGGTCACATGACCAAAGCAAAGAGAATGATGGAAGAAAATATAAAGGTTATTGATCTTATTATCGAATTAGTTGATGCTCGCGTTCCTCTTAGTAGTAGGAATCCAGATATCGATGAATTAGGAAAAAACAAATCTAGAATAATTCTTTTAAACAAATCAGATTTGGCTTCAGATAAAGGAAATGAATTATGGGCAGAATATTTCAAGCAAAAAGGCTTTTATGTGTTAAAAATCAATGCCAAAAGTGGTGCAGGCGTAAAGTCAATCACTGGTGTTATCGCTGAAGCTTGTAAAGAAAAGATTGAAAGAGACAGGCGAAAAGGCATTTTAGTCAGACCTATTAGAGCTATGGTTGTTGGAATTCCCAACGTTGGAAAATCAACATTTATTAACTCATTAGTAGGCAAAGCTTGTACAAAAACTGGGAACAAACCCGGTGTTACAAAAGGAAAGCAATGGATTAGACTCAACAAAACGGTTGAATTACTAGATACTCCTGGAATTTTATGGCCTAGATTTGATAATCAAATCGTAGGAATGCGTCTTGCACTAATTGGTTCAATGAATGATCAAGTACTTAATATTGAAGATCTTGCAATTGAGTTAATTAAATTTTTACAAGATAAATACCCCGCTTTATTAAATAGAAGATATGACATAGATGTTGCAAAAGAACCTTTTGAAGTACTAGGCGGCGTTGCTAAAAGTCGTTCTTGTTTAAAAAAAGGCAATGAATTAGATTACCAAAAAGCTGCATATATACTTATTGATGACTTTAGAAGCGGAAAAATCGGCAAAGTAACTCTAGAAATGCCTGAGTTAACAGAGGTTATATAAATTTTATGACAGAAGAAAAAAAAGCATTAAAAATGCAAATAGAGATTGAACGAATTGAAGCGCTTAGAGTATATGAAAATGAATATGATTATTGTGAATTTATATGTGGCATAGATGAAGCTGGACGAGGTCCTTTATCTGGTCCGGTTGTTGCAGGCGCAGTTATACTTCCGAAGGGATGCAGAATCCTTTACGTCAATGATTCAAAAAAGCTGAGTGAAAAGAAGCGAAGTGAATTATATGATATCATAATGCAAGAAGCGATAAGTGTAGGTGTTGGAATTATTTCACCTGCCAGAATTGATGAAATCAATATTTTGCAGGCAACTTATGAAGCAATGAGAGAAGCTATTCAGAAATTAACCATAACACCCGATATATTATTAAATGATGCAGTAACTATACCACGTATTGATATTGTACAAGTTCCAATCATAAAAGGTGATGCAAAAAGTTTAACCATAGGAGCAGCAAGTATAATTGCAAAAGTAACAAGGGATCGTATGATGATTGAATACGCTGATATTTTTCCTGAATATGGTTTTGAAAAGCACAAAGGATATGGAACCGCTGCACATATCCAAGCCTTAAAAGAATTTGGACCTTGTCCGATACATAGACGATCATTTATCAAAAATTTTGTAAAAGAGTGATGATTTATGAACTTAAATATTGGGAATTTTACAAGTAATACGACGAATGATAATAATGCAAAGAGTAATACTGTAACCAGCAATACGACAAATAGTAATGCGGCGACCAGTAATACTTCGGGCAATATTAACGTAAATAATAATACAGTAACAATATCAGGCGCAACAGCAGCTACTGCTCTTGCTGTCTTAAAAAACATGCTTGTGGGTGATACATTTTCAGGCCATATTACAAATATAAAAGGCAACGATATCATTCTTCAATTAAATAATGGTATGAGTTTTCCAGCAACACTTCTAGGAAGTTCCAATCTAAGTGTAGGGCAAAATATTACATTTATGATTAATAACAATTCCAATAATAAAATATCAATTAAACCCTTAATGCTTGACCAACAAGAACTTGTAATTGTTAATCGCGCTCTTGAGGCTTCAAATCTTCCCTTTAGTGAAAATAATGTACAGTTAGTAAAACAACTTTTAATGCAAAATATGTCTATAGATACAAATACGCTTAATAATTTATCAAAAGAAATCAATAAGTTTTCAAGTGCAAACATTGATACCATTGTAAGCCTCAGCAAGCTCGATATACCAATTACAGAAGAAAATATCAAGCAATTTGAAGCGTACAAAAGTTATGAACATAGTATTTCTAATGATATGAATACATTAAGCAAAAGTTTTGGTGATTTCTTATCGTCCTCTTTGAATAAAAATGGCATAAATGACGCTGTAAATTTATCTCAGAAGTTAATTGATATTTTATATAATACAAATACTTCAAGTGCCAATAATAGTAATATGAATACTAACAGTAATATAAATGACAGCAATATAAACAATGGCAATGCAAACAATAGCATGAATACCGTTGATATTAATAAGGCTTTACTTTCCGAACAAGGTAATAATATGGCGGGAAATTCCGAAAATAATGCTGAATCCATCAATAAATTTATAAGTACACAGTCCAGAAAAGATCTTGCTCAAAATATGATTGAAACGTTTGGAAAAGAAGCTAGTTTTGGTGTAGTGGAAGATTTGAAAAGCGGTAATCTATCTGCAAAATCCTTGCTGGAGAATATCAACCAACTTGTTAAAGACAATCCAATGCTAAATAAAGATGGACTTGATAAATTATTTCAATCAAAAGAATTCTCGGAAATCATAAGAATGATTGTAAGAGATAAGATGCGAATAACACCAGAGAATGTGAAAAATTCTGATGGTATCAAAGAATTTTACAAAAGAGTCCGTGAGGATGTAAGCCATTTATCTGATGTTGCAAGTCAAAGCGATAAAGAATCTTCTTTTTCAAAGAGCCTTGATGGATTAAAAAACAATATAGATTTTATGAATGATTTAAATAAAAACATGTCATACTTTCAATTGCCAATTAAATTTTCGGCAGGCGATGCGGAAAGTGAGCTCTATGTCTTTACAAATAAGAAAAAGTCTTCTGATAAAACAGATACATTAAGTGCGTTACTTCATTTGGATATGGAAAACTTAGGTCCACTAGATGTATTTATTAAATTAGCAGGTAAAAATATTTCCACTAATTTTTGTTTAGAGAGTGAAAATATGCTAGATTTTGTATATTCGCATATCGACCAATTGAACAGTAAATTAGAGTCACTAGGATACAATGTCAATTTTGAAATGACCGTTAGAGAAGATGATAAACTTGGTATCGATTTTGTCCAGGACTTTCTAGATCAAAGTAAAAGTGCTTTCATTCCAAGTCAATTTATATTTGATACAAAAGCATAATAGAAGGGAGTAGACATGAATGATGATAATAAAAAAGTAGACCTTTCCAAAGTTTCTGTCGCTCTTAAATATGAGCCTGGCGAACATGCCCCCAAAATAATTGCAAGTGGACGAGGACTTCTGGCCGATAAGATTATTGAAAAAGCGGAAGAAGTACATATCCCCGTATATAAAGATGATAAATTAGCGAACACTTTATCAAAGCTAGAAATTGGTGATATGATACCTCCTGAATTGTATGCTGTCGTAGCTGAAATCCTTGTTTTTATTGATGACATGGATAATATCAAGGGAAAGCTAGGTAATATAAATGGCACTAAATAAAAGAGTGATAGGTGCAATATGGGAACAGGCAGCAATCAATTATCTCAAAAATATCGGATATGAAATTCTTGAGACAAATTATAGATGTAGAATTGGGGAAATTGATATAATCGCTAAGGATGAAGAATATTTTGTTTTTATAGAAGTGAAATATCGCAAAACGTCTTTTATGGGAGATCCATTTGATGCAATTAACAGTAAGAAACAAAATACAATCAGAAAGACCGCCTCTTACTATTTATTATGTCATAATCTTGGCGAAAATACACCCTGCAGATTTGATGCAGTCGGAATTTTAGGAATTACAATAACATTAATAAAGGATGCCTTTTAAATGAATATTAAATATATAAATTGTAAGAATATAAATATAGATACTAATATAGACAATACAAATAGTAATAGTAATACCGAGACGAATAGAACCACAGAACTTATGAACATTAATTCTGAACATACATTAAATAAAGTTCCTTACATAAAATTCAAATGCTTTGAAGGCATTGATTTTATAAACTATGGTTTTTCTACCAGACTAGGTGGCACAAGTAAAGGAATATTTTCCTCTATGAATCTTAGTTTTGCAAGAGGTGATGATAAAAATTGTGTTTCCAAAAATTTTGAGTTAATTGCAGATGCAATTGGTACAACTCCTCAAAATATGGTATATGCAATGCAAACGCATACAACTAATGTCTTAAAAGTTGGCAAAAACGAATGTGGAATGGGAGTGGTGCGAGATCGTGATTTTTCTGATATTGATGGATTGATTACAAATGAGCCAGGTGTGTGCTTAGTAACCTCCTATGCTGATTGTGTACCGTTGTATTTTATAGATACTAAGAAAAAATGTATTGGACTTTCCCATGCGGGTTGGAGAGGAACAGTTGGTAAAATTGGAATTGAAACTGTAAAAATGATGACACAAGCGTATGATAGCAATCCACAAGATATAATTGCATTTATTGGTCCAAGCATATGCATAGACTGCTATGAGGTAAGCCAAGATGTTGCTGATGAATTTTCTAACGCTTATTCAAAAAAGCAGATGAGTCATATATTAATTTCTAAATCAAACAAAAAATTCCAGCTTAATCTGCATCAGGCAAATAAATATAATTTGTTAGATGCAGGATTAAAACTGGAAAATATATTTCTTACAGATATATGTACCTGCTGCAACCCGGATTTGCTTTATTCACATAGAGCAAGTAAAGGTCAGCGTGGAGGATTGTGCGGCTTTTTGGAAATAAAAGAATAACAAACTTATTATTTCTTCTTATTGCTACTTTTTATCACTAATAGGATGATTCCACCCAATACACCAACGGTCAATAATAGCCCCAATAGATACCCTGATAATTCTGTAAAGATTGGAGATTCAAAAATAGATGGATTAATCTGTTTATAGACTGTACTATCAACAACTGCCTTTAACTGACTGGCTTGAACATCTGTTACTGCAACATCCTTTGATTGAACTGTGAAATTTAATTCTTTTCCTTGCATTACGGTATAATATTTTTGGACATATACAGTTACATTTTCCGTTACTGTTTTAAAATCCGCCTGATAAAATATAGTAGTATTATTTTTGTAAGTTTTAATATCTATAATCTCATCGGTTGTAACTGATTCACATTTTTCCCTATATGTTTGTAAACCTTGTTTTAGTTCGGCATCGCTCAACGTATTGAGATCTTTAATATCTTCAGAAACAGCCTTCCCGCTTACAACAAGTTCATATGAAACATCCGTAGGAAACGCTTCCAAATATATTCCATATTCTTGGAACATAACCAAAAGTTCATCGGAAGTAGTTTGAATGAGTTCTAAACTTTTATCAGCCGAAGTTACATTTCTAGTGAATACGGCTAATTCACTAGGTACTTCAATTTCTATGTCTAAATCAGAAAATGAGTATGTTCTTGCGGCGGCATAAGTCGCACACGCCCCGCCAATGACAAATGTAGCAGCTAACAGGGAACAAAATAGACGTTTCAAAATATTGTTAAATTTCACGACAAATCCTCCATAGTTTTCAAATTATTATTTATGAATATAGCATAATTCTTTACAAAATGCAATTTTGTTGGTATTATATAGTAGGTTATTTGCGTAAACCTGAGTAAGTACACCGTATTTGATTGCGGTATGAAGGAGAAATAAAAAAATGAGTAAACCAATAGTTGCTGTTGTCGGAAGACCTAATGTTGGAAAATCAACGTTATTTAATATGTTGGCTGGCCAACAAATTTCAATTGTCAAAGACACCCCAGGTGTTACAAGAGATAGAATATATGCTGAAGTTACATGGCTGGACAAGACATTTACATTAATTGATACTGGTGGTATTGAACCAGATAGTAATGATATAATTCTTACACAAATGAGAGAGCAAGCTGAAATTGCTATGGAAACTGCTGATGTTATAATTTTTATGGTAGATGTTAGACAAGGTCTCGTTGATTCAGATGGCAAAGTTGCTGATATGCTTAGACGTTCTAAGAAACCAGTAATACTTGCTGTTAATAAAGTAGATAATTTTGATCTCATGATGTCTGACGTATTTGAATTCTATAATTTAGGAATAGGTGAACCAATTCCTATTTCTTCAACTGCAAAATTAGGGCTAGGCGAACTACTTGATGAAGTTACCAAGCACTTTTATGATCTTCCAGTTGATGACGAAGAAGATGAACGACCAAGAGTAGCGATTGTCGGAAAACCGAATGTAGGAAAATCTTCAATTGTCAACAAGTTACTTGGTGAAAACAGAGTTATTGTATCAGATATTGCAGGGACTACGCGTGATGCTATTGATACAACGATTACACATGATGGAAAAGAATATGTATTTATTGATACCGCAGGTATCAGACGTAAAAGCAAAGTCAAAGAAGACCTTGAACGTTATAGCATCATTCGTACTGTAGCTGCCGTAGAGCGCGCAGATGTTGTTATTGTAGTTATTGATGCAATTGATGGCATTACTGAGCAGGATGCCAAAATAGCAGGTATTGCACATGAATGTGGAAAAGGTGTTATTATTGCCATTAACAAATGGGATGCCATTGAAAAGACTGACAAAACAATCTATGAATATACAAGATTAATTCGCGAAACACTTGCTTATATGGCATATGCTGAATTAATATTTGTTTCTGCCGTTACCGGTCAACGACTACCAAAGTTGTTTGAAATCATTGATACAATTATAGAGAATCGAACACTTAGAATTGCAACTGGCGTTTTAAATGAAATTATGATAGATGCAACAGCTATGCAACAGCCTCCTTCTGATAAAGGTAGAAGACTTAAGCTTTACTACATTACTCAAGTTGCTGTTAAGCCACCAACATTTGTTATATTTGTAAATAGTAAGGATTTAATGCATTTTTCTTATACAAGATATATTGAGAATAAAATCAGAGAAGCATTTGGATTTAGAGGAACATCTGTGAAAATGCTGATTAGAGAACGAAAAGAAAAGGAGCAATAAAATAATATGGAACGTATTATTTGCATAATTATTGGTTATGTTATGGGGCTATTTCAGACTGGTTATTTGTATGGAAAACTGAACCATATAGATATCAGACAGCACGGAAGTGGAAATGCAGGAACCACAAATATTACAAGAACCCTTGGAAAGAAAGCAGGTATAATAACTTATATTGGAGATACTTTAAAATCAGTAGTCTCCGCAGTTATTATTCATTTGCTCTTTGGAAAAGGGAATTCTGACATAGAATTTTTGCTTGTGATTTATGGAGGTTTAGGAGTTGTTCTTGGTCATAACTTCCCTTTCTATTTAAAGTTCAAAGGTGGAAAGGGTATTGCCGCAACCTCTGGAGTAGCTTTATCACTTTTACCTTATAATTGGGTTTTCCCAGTATTCGGATTCTTAACATTTACACTTGGTTCTTTAATTACAAAATATGTTTCTATGGGTTCACTTATATTTGTGACTAGTTTTTTGATTGAGATAATTATTTTTGGTCAATTGGATTATTTTGGTCTTTCAACGAATGCGCTTTATGAAGCTTATGCTATTGTCTTTGCAATTACGTTGCTTGCATATATAAGGCATATTGCTAATATCAAGCGTTTATTAAATGGAACCGAACGAAAAATAGGACAAAAAAAGACTGAAATATAAAGTAAACAAACCAAATAAATTTATGAATAGAGGTTTTAAATGGCAGAGATTAGTATTATTGGAGCAGGAAGCTGGGGAATAGCATTATCTTTATTACTTACCAAAAATGGTCATAAGGTTACCGTTTGGTCCGTACTGAAAGATGAAATCACGATGTTAAATCTTGAAAGAGAACACAAAAAATGTCTCCCTGGTGTTAAAATCCCTAATGAAATTACATTTACAAGTGATTTGGAAAGCACAATCATTCATAATGATATGATGATACTAGCAGTTGCATCACCTTATACAAGGAGTACCGCTAAAATGATAGCTCCTTTTGTGAAACAAGGGCAAATAATAGTTAATGTGGGAAAAGGAATTGAAGAGTCATCTTTATTAACTTTATGCCAGGTTATTGAGCAAGAGATTCCTCAAGCAAATGTTGCAGTATTATCAGGGCCTAGTCATGCAGAAGAAGTTGGAAGAGGGATTCCAACAACATGTGTTGTCGGTGCACACAAGAAGGCTGATGCTGAATTCATTCAGAATATTTTCATGAGTGAAGTATTTAGAGTATATACAAGTCCTGATATTTTAGGAATATGTATAGGTGCTGCTTTGAAAAATGTAATTGCTCTTGCTGCTGGTATGGCTGATGGACTTGGTTATGGAGATAATACAAAGGCTGCACTTATCACAAGAGGGATTGCCGAAATTGCTAGACTAGGACTTGCAATGGGTGGTAAACTTCAGACATTTTCAGGGCTTTCTGGAATTGGCGATTTAATTGTCACTTGTGAAAGTATGCATAGCAGAAATAGAAGAGCCGGAATTTTGATTGGCAAAGGCTATACTCCTGATGAAGCAATGAAAGAAGTGCAAATGGTTGTTGAAGGCGTATATTCTGCAAAAGCAGCTGCATCATTGGCTCACAAATACAATATAAGTATGCCAATTGTAGAACAGGTTAATGAAATACTTTTTAATCACAAGAAAGCATCAGAAGCCGTTAATGAACTTATGCTTCGAGATAAAACAATTGAAAGTTCAGATTTGCCTTGGCAAGAGTAATGGTTTAGTAAGAGGAGTTCATATTATGGCAAATACCAAAACCGAGAAGAAAAAGATCTATATTTCTAAGAATTTAAGAAAAAAACTATTCGTATTTGAAAATTATTCATGTACTGTCGTTACTGCGCCCACAGGTTATGGTAAAACAACAGTATTAAAGCAATATTTTAATTCGTTAGATTACAGAACTTTTTGGATAGATGGTGATTCGTCACAGGAACTTTTTTGGTTTAATTTATGTATAGCAATTGAATCAACCAATCCTGAAATTGCAACGCAACTCAGGAAAGTAGAAATTCCAACCACCGATAAAGATTTTTCTATAATCATTAGTTTGTTACGTAAACTAAAAGATTTAGAAAAGACTGTTCTTATCATTGATGATTATTATTTGGTTGAGAATGAAATAAACAATAAAATTTTTTCGTCCCTTATCAATTTATCTATTGATAATTTAAAAATAATATTTATTACTAGATCTATCAAATCAACTTTAATTATTAATTTAGTTTTAAGAGACAAAGTTGGGACTATAAATAAAGAGGACTTCAAATACACTCCTGCAGATATTAATGAATACTTTCGTTTGAATGAAGTGTTAATTAGTTCGGAGGATGTAAAACAAATATATGATTATAGTTGTGGTTGGCCCTTTATAATTAAATTACAATTATTAAGTTATGCTACTTATAAAAAACTTGATGCCTTTGATAGTATCACAACATTTATACAAAATGATATTTGGAAGATGATTTCAGAAAAAGAAAGAGATTTTTTGATTAGAGTATGCCTTTTTGAAGAGTTTTCACTTGCACAAGCAATTGCTGTGTCAGAATTTTCACCGAATGAAGTAATGACTTTTTTGGACTACAATGAGCATATTGATTATAATTATGAAAGAAGAACATATCATATTAATCCAATTTATCTCGAATATATTCGCAAGTTTTTCATCGAACTTCCTGTTGAGATCACAAAAAACATAACAATAGAAACAGGTAAGTTATATGAAAATAAGAATGATTTCTTTTCAGCGATTCAATGTTTCCATTCAGTGAAGGCATTCGATTTGATTTATTCAATAAAGCCTCAATTAAATGATTTATATGGCTTTATTATCAAAGAGAACAAACGACTTTTTTTTGATATCGCAAATAATTATTGGACAACCGATAAGCATGGAAATTATGAATTTGGAATTATATTAAGTTTTATTCTTTTTATTTACAACGAACGTCAGATGATGGAATCTTTAGTTTCATCGATTTCAAAGGATATCAAAAATGATGATAACTTATCAGTTGAACAGCAAGCCAAGCTTCATTGCGAATTAACCTATATATCTGCTTATTATGAATTTAATGATTTTTCTAAAATGAATGACCATTTTATGAATGTATGTAATGATTCAAATGAACCTTTGAAAATAATCGTTGGGAAAGTACCGTTTTCGTTAGGCTCACCATCAATTATGGCTTTATATCATACGCAATCTGGTATGTTAGATAATGAATTAAACACGTTAGAGGTATGTGCTCCTAATTATTATAGAATCACCAATGGCCATGGCAAAGGATTTGAAGCCATTATGAAGGCTGAAATACTCTATAATAGAGGCGAATACGAAAGTTCTGAGATCCTTTGCCACAAAGCAATGTATATGGCTGATAGCCGGAGTCAAAGTAGCATGTACATATGTGCATTATTGCTTTTAGCAAGACTTGCAATCTGTACGGGAGATAATGATGCATTCAATGAATATATAAATTCTATCTCTAGTAATGCAATCAACTACTTTCAATTAAATACAATGGCTGATATATCCAAATCTTTTTTGTATGCCACAATTTGTGACAAAGATAATATAAATAGTTGGCTAAAAGATCATAAGTTAATTGAAGAAAAGACGAATATTATTACGCTTAGTTATACGAATCTTATATATGGTAAATATTTAATATTAAATCAACAATATCATCATTTTCTTGGGATTAGTGGACAGTTTATTGGTCTTACAAAAGTATTTTCTTATGTTTTACCAAGAATTTATACATATATATATTTGGCAATTGCAAACAAAGAAGTACAAGAATTGCAAAAGTCTCATAAATTCCTTTTAGAAGCGATTGAATTAGCGGTTAAAGATAATGTATATATGCCATTCGTAGAAAATTATAGCTATTTAGAAATTTTATTTGATGAAACCAATCTAGAAATATCTTTTTTGATATTCTTAAAAAATGTCAAAAAACTAGCAAGAGAATATAGTAAAGGCTTAAAAGTGATTCAAAAAGCGAATAGTTATTCGTCCAACTTTGGATTAACACATAGAGAAATTGAAATTGCTAAATTAGCAGTCAAACGATTCAGTAATAAAGAAATTGGAGATTTTTTATTTATTGCTGAAAGCACAGTAAAATCAAATATGAAGATGATTTTCAATAAATTATCTATCAATTCAAGAGTAGAATTAAATAAATATTTTAATTCGTAAGAAGGGACAATAATCCATGAGAGTAATCGCCGGAAAGGCCAGAAGCTTGCCTTTAAAAACAATAGAAGGTATAGACACAAGACCTACAACTGATAGAATTAAGGAAACAATATTTAATATATTACAAATAGATATCGCTGGATGCAAATTCCTTGATTTATTTTCAGGAAGTGGTTCAATTGGAATTGAAGCTTTAAGTAGAGGCGCAAGTAAAGCCTATTTTGTAGAAAGTAATCGTAAAGCAGTTGCGTGTATTCGTGAGAATCTTGAATTTACGAAATTAATAGATAGTGCTTCAATTATGGAATGTGATTCAATGACGGCAATCAACAAATTAGCAGGTCAAGAATTATTTGATATTGTATATATGGATCCACCTTATAATTTAGATCACGAAAAAAATGTGTTGCAGGCATTACAAAACAGTAATATTATAGATAATTATACATTGATTGTCATTGAAGCTTCACTGCATACTGATTTTTCGTATTTAGATGAATTGGGATATGAGCTAGTTAAGGAAAAGAAATATAAAACCAACAAACATATATTTGCACATAAAAAATGAAACTTGAAGGGAGCCAACTTAAATGAGAGCAGCAATTTATCCAGGAAGCTTTGACCCTGTAACATTTGGCCATATAGATGTGATAGAACGATCATCAAAACTAGTAGACCAATTGATTGTAGGTGTACTTAATAATAATACAAAATCTCCATTGTTTTCTGTAGATGAACGTGTTAATATGTTAAAAGAAGCGACAAAAGACTTCGGCAATGTTGAGATAATCAGCTTTAGTGGCTTATTAGTAGATTTTGCCCAAAGTCATAATATTCATATACTTGTAAGGGGACTTAGAGCTATTACAGATTTTGAATTTGAATTGCAGATGGCTCAAACAAACAGAATTATTAATCCTGATATCGATACAATCTTTCTTACAACTAATTTACAGTACGCATATTTAAGTTCAAGTAATGTTAAAGAAGTTGCTATGTATAATGGTGACATTTCACATTTTGTACCTGGATTTGTTATTAATAAAGTTTACGAAAAATTTGGAATTCCAAAAAGATAAATATTATATTGAGAGGGAGTTATACAATGAGTAGAATTGAACAGATAATAAGTGAAATAGAAGAATACATAGATGGTTGTAAGTATCAGCCATTATCAAACACAAAAATTGTAGTAGTAAAAGAGGATCTTGAAGATTTATTATCAGAATTAAGATTAAAGACTCCTGACGAAATCAAAAAATATCAGAAAATTATCAATAATAAAGAAGCAATTATTGCTGATGCAAAAGAGCAAGCCGATTCAATTATCAATGCTGCACAAATTCATACAGAGGAATTAGTAAATGAGCACGAGATTATGCAAAGAGCCTATGCTCAAGCGAATCAATTGGTTGAAACCGCTTCAGCGCAAGCACAAGAAATATTAGATAGAGCCACTGAAGATGCCAATGGTATCAGAATGGGCGCACTTCAATATACAGACGATATGTTAGCTAATCTTCAATTAATTATTCAACATTCATTAGAATCAAACGAAATCAAATATAAAACATTAATCACATCATTAAATAAAGATTTAGAGATTGTCGTTAATAATCGTAATGAATTACGACCTACTCCTGAACCCCCTGAACAATTTCCTGAAAATAGACAGGAAATTCAAATGATGGAAGATGATAAACAACAGCAAAATTAATATTTGTACAACCAATATTAGTGTAGATTTATTGTAACTATTCAGAAGGCAGTATTTTGCGAGGCGTGTAATTGTTCAGGTACTGAACAGTTACAATTTATTTATAATACATATATCATAAAGCAAGCCATTATTGCCGTTAAAAGCATAATGATTATTTTATGATATATGTATTTTTTTATTGAAAATCCACTTTTATGTATTATGCTATGAGTTTGTGCTATGCATGACAGACCTCCAAATGCTGTAAACATACAAGCTAATATTTTCTTTAACTCCATCGAAAATCCAGCTTTTCCAATACTATCTATTCCTGTTGTGATTTCAAGCGTTCCCGAAATCACACATTTTAATATTTCATTTTTTATCGGCATACTTTGAATGTATGCACTTAGTATTGAAAATAAAATTATATAGCCGCCAACCTTTGTTACTATTTCAAAGCCAGTCATTATTGATGAATCGATTGCATTTATATTTATATTTTTCACAACCGATTTTTGAATAAGCGGTTTTAATCTATGTTGAAAGAGATTGCGATTCCATATCATAAATACGATTAAAAGTAGTAAGAGTGGAAAATATATGATTACTATCATTTGAAATAAGTTTGCTTTTTGATTTAACGTTGAAAGGATAATATAATTTGTAATAAACATAGGACTCGAATTATTACATATTGCCATTAGAAATTGCATCTTTTTAGTATCAATTCTATTCTTTTTTGATAACTGCACGGCGGTTGCTGCTCCTAATGGATATCCGCACAGTAATCCCGTAAATATGATATATAAAAATGGATTTTTAAAGGTTTCTCCATAAGCGGAGACTATCATATTTGAAATTATAATTGATGGTAGTAAGCTAGGGATAATCACATTAAACCAAAGCAACAGACCGTGCTTTGCACCGATAAGTGTTACTTCTGGATTAAACACCATAATTATAAATAAAAATATAATTATAAATTTAGATATTTTATAGGATTTAACAAATCGCATATTCCCTCTATTCTGACGTCATTAGCGGAATAAAATTTGAACAAAGCAGATAAAATGTTCGCATTATTCGCACTTTCCAATTCATATAGAATATATATATTAAATAAGACCCTGCAATATTCTATTATTGCATTCGCATCATGACTATATTATCTATGAGGAAGACTATGATACTTAAAAATGGCTGTGTAACATTAAGAGCAATCGAAAAAGAAGACTTTGAATTGCTTTTCTATTTGATAAATGCTCCAGAAATCGAAGAGATGATAGAAGGTTGGAATTTACCAATCAGTTCTGATGAGCAAAAAAATTGGATTCAAAATTATTCCAATACCAATAACAACATTAAATTAATGATTGAACTTTCCAATGGAAAAACAATTGGTATGATTATGTTAACAGATATTGACTGGAAAAATAGACAGGCGGCAATCGGTTATAAAATCAGTGCCCCCGCTGAGGATAGAATCAAGGGCGATATGAAAGATGCTATAAATGCGATTCTTACATATGCATTTTATGAACTAGGACTAAATTGTATTCGTTCATTAATATTAGAAGTAAACATTTTTTCGGTAAAATTAGCAAAAAAGCTCAATTTTCAAATGGAAGGGATTCTTAGAGAGCGCATTTTTAAGAATGGTATTTTTAATAATCAAATCATGTTTTCAATATTAAAAGCGGAATATGAAGCATTCAATATCGTATCAAAGGCGGATGATCATGGATAGTTTAATAGAAGAAATTAATCTTAAACTTAAAACCACAGATATTTATGATTATACAAATATATTGAAATTATCTAGGAAATTAAGCAAATTGCAAGCGGAGCAGTCATTACATTTGGAGCAATCAAGCATATTAAAGATTGCCGTTCTAGGCTCGTATAGTATTCAAAGTTTTGTTATGGTTTTGAAATCATTATTAAGCAGTAAGGGGATTGAAGCTTCTATTTATGAAGGTGAGTATAATGGAATTAATATGGATATATTAAATAAAGATTCTTCATTATACGAATTTTGTCCAACTATCGTTATTATTTTGTCTGATTACAGAGATATTAAAACTTTTCCGCAGATATTATCTGATTCCATTTCTGTAGATAAGTGCGTTAATGATTATGTTGTTTATTATAAATCACTTTGGGATAACCTATCCACAATCAAAGGCTGCCATATTTTTCAGTCTGATATTGTCTTGCCATTGGAGCGATCAATTGGAAATTTAGAGCAAAATTACTATTTTTCAACTAGAAATCTTCTTAATTTGATTAATATAGAATTAATTAAAAACCGTGCGAATAATGTTACAATCGTAGACTTGGATTATATAGCATCAAGTATAGGAAAGAAACAGTGGTTTGATCCATCTGCTTATGTGTTAAATAAAGCAGGATTTTCAATTCAATACATTGGAGTTGTATGTGAAACATTTGCAAAACAGATTAGTGCATTATGTGGAAATGTAAAAAAGTGTTTAGTTTTAGATTTAGATAATACATTATGGGGTGGAGTTGTAGGGGATGAAGGTTGGGAAGCCATCCAAGTGGATCCAAATAACCCAGAAGGTGAAGCGTATTTATCTTTTCAGAAATATATTTTGAATTTAAAAAACAGAGGTGTTATTTTAGCTATTTGTAGTAAAAACGATACTGACATTGCAAAAGAACCATTTATCAAAAATGATAATATGCTTTTAAAGCTCGATGATTTTTCTATATTTATAGCTAATTGGGAAGATAAAGCAGCAAATATAAGGAAGATTTCAAACGAATTAAATATTGGCATGGATAGCCTTGTTTTTTTTGATGATAATCCTGCGGAACGCGAAATAGTTAAGATGTATCTACCCGAAGTTACAGTAATTGATGTACCAAATGATCCAGCTTATTACGTTTTGGCGCTGGAATCGGCAAGCCCCTTTGAATGGATTCAAATTACAGCAGAAGATATAAAGCGTTCAGATTCATATGTGCAAAATAGTAAACGCGATGAATTGGCAATTCAATTTACTGACTATAATGAATATTTGAAAGCATTAGAAATGGAAGGCAATGTTGACGCATTAACGAGTAATCAAGTTGAGCGATTTTCACAATTAATTAATAAATCGAATCAGTTTAATTTGAGAACGCAAAGATATTGCGAAGCAGTTATTAATGAACTGTTACATGACAGAAATTTCAAGCTATTATCTGTTTCCTTAAAGGATAAATTTACTAACTATGGGATAATATCATGTGTCATATTGAAGAATACCGGTGATTGCTGTGTAATTGATACCTGGGTAATGAGTTGCCGCGTTTTAAAGCGTGGCGTAGAGCATTTGACATTGGAGACGATTTTAGAAGTGGCAAAGAATTGGAAATGTAGTCTATTAGTAGGAGAATATATTCCAAGTAAAAAAAATCTTATGGTAAAAGATCTTTATACTGAGCTTGGATTTCTAGTTTCTGATGATATTACGTTTAAAACAGATAAAGAAAGTAATATATATATTTATAATGTAAATATATTGCCTTCCACACAAATATATATTAAATCTAAGGGGAATTGTTTTGATGGTGTCTAAAATGGAAATTGAAAAGAAATTACAAGCGATATTTCAAGATATTTTTGAGGATGATCAAATTGTACTATTTGATGATATGAATGCAAATGATATTGAAGATTGGGATTCTTTAACGCATATTCAACTAATTGTTCAGATTGAAAAGTCCTTTGGGATTAAATTCACAACAGGAGAAGTCGCAAGATTAAAAAATGTTGGAGAATTTATAAAACTAGTTCAAGAGAAATTGTTGTAAAATATAGAACGCTTATAAACGCAGCTCCAAAATGAAGGGAAGTGCGAATAATTTCATCATACGCTGAAATGGAGACAATTATGCATGGGTATCAGGTTGAATTGCTATAAATTTGATGATATAGTAGAAAATGAAACAAAAGCTGATTTTGAAGTTACCGTTACGAGTGAAATGATGGATCAGTTCTTATCCATTTGTGGCGACATTAATCCTATGCATATTGATTCAAAATACGCTAAGAGTAAAGGTTATAATGATAGGTTAGTATATGGAATGATGACAGCATCGTTTTATTCCACTTTAGTAGGTGTATATTTGCCTGGAAAGTACTGTATATTACAAGAAATAGAAACTTCTTTCTATAATCCTGTATATATCGGTGACATTTTGACAATCAAAGGTGCTGTAACGCAAAAAGATAAAGTCTTAAAGCGCCTAGCCATTACTGCTAAAATAGTAAATCAGAATGAAAAAAGAATTAGTAAAGCTAAAATTATGGTAGGGTGCTTAGAATGAATTATGAAAATATTTATTTAATACTAGGGGGCTCATCTGATATTGGATGTGAATTATTAAACCAGTTAAATCACGACAAAAATAATTCTTTATTTTTAATGCATTATTTTTCAAATGATACTAAAATGAAAGAAATTAAAGCCAGTAATCATAATTATATAAAATGTATACAAGCTGATTTAAGTAAAATAGATCAGGTTAAAAAATTAACAGAAATTATAAAATCAGAATATGTATGCCCTACACATATTGTTCATTTACCTGCAAACAAGTTTGACTATACAAAATTAAAGGAGTTTGATTGGAATGCGTTTTGCTATGATATGGAAATACAAGTTCATTCATTAATTCAAATATTAAACTCTTTTTTGCCGGAAATGATTAAACGAAAGGATTATAATAAAGTAGTTATTATGCTTTCTTCGGTGACAATTTCCACACCTCCTAAATATTTGATGAGTTACAATATGATTAAATTCACATTATTAGGGTTAATGAAGTCACTGGTATCTGATTATTCTGGTAAAAAAATAAATATCAATGCTGTATCCCCATCAATGATAAATACTAAATTTTTAAGCAATATTGATAGTCGCATAATTGAACTGAATGCAACAAATAGTAATGAAAATAAGAATGCAGACATTTGCGATATCGTTCCAACAATAAAATTTTTGCTATCAAAGGATAGCAATTATATAAATGGCATTAATTTAAATGTTAGCAATGGAAATGTAATATAGAAAAAACAAAGGAGAGCAACCATATGAGTTCAAGATTAATTGATTTAAAACCAAATAAAGTATTTAAGTATTTTGAGGATATTTGTGATATTCCTCATGGATCTAGAAACACAAAAGCGATTAGCGATTATTGTGTAGAATTTGCAAAAGAGCATCATTTAAAATACATCCAAGATGATTCGAACAATGTAATTATTTTTAAAGACTCATCTTTAGGATTTGAAAATCATGATACTATTATAATGCAGGGGCACCTAGATATGGTGAATGAAAAGACTACTAATTCATTACATGATTTTGAAAAAGATGGATTAAATCTAATAATTGATGGTGATTCTATTCATTGCAAAGATACAACACTTGGTGCCGATGATGGGATTGCAATTGCATATGTTCTTGCTATTCTTGATGACAATTCACTTGCGCACCCTCCAATTGAAGCGGTGTTTACTGTTGATGAGGAAATAGGTCTATTAGGCGCCAGTGCATTAGATGTAACACCTCTAAAAGGAAAGTCTTTGATAAATATTGATTCGGAAGAAGAAGGAATATTTTTGGCGGGCTGTGCCGGCGGTGTGACAGCTGATATAACATTTCCAATTGATCGCATCAATATCAAAGGAATCTCTTACAACCTTAGTATTACAGGCTTAAATGGTGGCCATTCTGGAACAGAAATAGACAAAGGTTATGCAAATGCGCACAAATTACTAGGTAGAATATTATATAAATTCAAATCAAACGATGTATATTATGGAATTAATAATATTAGCGGCGGATCAAAAGATAATGTTATTCCAAACATTTGTAATGTAACGTTAATCATTCCAAATGACGAGGATAATAAGGCATTAGCCCTACAAACAGTAAAAGAAATAAATAGTGAATTTAAAACAGAATTTCAGGTTGCCGATTGTAATATTGAAATTAAACTAGAGGAAAATAATAATGGTGTTGAGGAAGAAATTGATATTATGTCAATGAAAAGCAACGTAATTATAACCTTTTTCCTGATGAATGCACCGAATGGTATTCAATATATGAATCAATCTATAAAAGGACTTGTTGAGACTTCTCTTAATATGGGAATTCTGAATTCTTCAAAAGAAAATATAAATATTGGATTTTCTGTAAGGAGTTCAGTTAAATCGGCCAAGCATAACCTAATGGATCAACTCACTTATATAACTGAATTTTTAGGTGGAGAATGTAACTTTAAGGGAGATTATCCATCATGGACATATAGATCGACTTCTAAGCTTAGAACTGTTTTTACAGAAACTTACAAAGAGCTGTATGGAAAAGAGGCCAAAGTTGAAACGATACATGCTGGCCTAGAATGTGGCATTTTTGATGAGAAATTCGAAAAACAAGGGAAAACTTTAGATATTATTTCATTTGGGCCTGATATGCAAAATATCCATACAACTAAAGAATCATTAAGCATTTCGTCGGTGCAAAGATGTTGGGAGTTCGTAATAAAAATATTAGGTGAATTGTAGGTAATGAGTGAATATTAATTGCTGATTATGTATTTACCTTGCCTTTCCTTCAAGTAGTATATTTTTTACAAGCCTCAAAGATGATGAAAAGCAGGTTAGAAATTGAATTATTTGTGAAAGTATGAATATTTTATTGATGTCTTGGCATAAAGATATATAGATGTGGGATGGCGAGATGGACAGGGAATGGATGAGAAAAGTGTATATAATGTAAAAAATATATATATTGCTCTTTGTTTGGTGATTTGTATTTTGATAAGTGTTATGCAGGACTATATTGTTGAGGAATATTCTGCATTGCCCGAAGGGGATTATACGATTACGGCGAGTAGGTTTCGGTCTATGGACTTTGGCGAAAACGGTATTGCTTCGATATTTGAATATTCTGATGAAATCAATATGAATCCTTATGAATTAATGGTTGTTCTTATGATAGACAATAAATTTGATTTGCAAAATGTCGATATACATTCTTATTCAAAAACTGAATTGGTAAGATTTCGAAATAAAATAATTCGTAAATATCCAAATGAATTCGCACAATTTAAAGATAGTTATAAATCTATATTTTCAAATCTATCATATTTTCCAGTACCGAAATCAACTGCTAAAAGAAAATGGGTAGAATATGTGGATTCGTGGGGGGGTACTCGAACTTATGGTGGTGAAAGAACACATGAAGGTACTGATGTTATGGCGCTTGAAAACACGAGAGGCATATATCCAATACTTTCCGTTACGAGTGGCACGATAGCAAATATTGGGTGGCTTGAACAGGGTGGTTATCGTATCGGTATTTTGGCTGAGAATGGAGCATATTTATACTATGCGCATATGGCGTCCTACGCCCCAGACATAAAAGAGGGTGGCAGTGTTGTCGCTGGTCAGTTTTTAGGCTATATGGGTGATACCGGATATAGTGTAGTAGAAGGTACCACTGGTAAATTTGATGTTCATCTGCATTTTGGCATATATTTAAATGAAACTGCTGATGAAATAAGCATTAACCCATATTGGATTTTAAGATATTTAGAAAATAAAACACTATATTATAGTTACTAAATATGATACAATGTGGTGTACATATTTCATGAAACATATATGAATGATCAGTGGGAAAAGCGGTTTGTGAGTATACAATTATTAAAAAGGGGATATATAATTAGGAGGGATTACATTACATGGAATTACAATTGTGGAAAGAAATTTTAACGCCTTATGATTTAGCTGTTGATGAGCTACAATTAAAATTTAATCATATTATTAAAGAATACAAACAATCAGGTAAATATTCACCAATCGAACAAGTCATCGGAAGAGTAAAAAGTATTTCTAGTATTCTCGAAAAAGCACAGAAGAAAAATATTGAAATTGATAAAATAGAAGTATCCTTAGATGATATTGCAGGTATCCGAATTATCTGCCAGTTTATTGATGATATATATACTGTTGTAAAACTAATACGTGAACGAAGCGATATGAAAATCAAAAGTGAAAAAGATTATATTACGAATATGAAGCGAAGTGGATATAGAAGTTATCACATTATAGTGATGTACAAAGTTGAAACATTAACTGGATCAAAGTCAATACCGGTCGAAATTCAAATAAGAACTTTGGCAATGAATTTTTGGGCAACAATTGAGCATTCCTTACAATATAAGTATCATCAAAACATTCCTAAACCGATTAGAGAACGTTTGAATTCTTCATCAGAAGCAATCATTACGTTAGACAATGAGATGTCCTCCATTCATGGTGAAATCATGGATGCGCAAAACTTTTATATCATAAAATCAAATGTTGTATCTGATATTTTAAATACGATACAGAACTTATATAAAGTTGCTAACAAAAGAGAAATCGTAAAAATCCAAGATGAATTTTATGAGTTATACGAAAAAAGTGATATTGAACAACTAGAACGATTTAATCGGCAGTTAGATATAATCTCCGAAGGATACAGAGCGCAAGGCATTTAACCATCATGTAAATACATAAGAATTTCAAAAAAGGATATCTATAAATTATGAATCTACCAGAAAAATATTTAACCACAATGAAAGATATGTTAGGAAATGAATTTGATGAATATCTAGAAAGTTTTAATGATAATAGATTATATGGTCTCAGGGTAAACACACTAAAGATTTCGGCAACTGATTTTTTAAAGATCTCACCATTTAGATTAAAACCTATTCCCTGGATAGAGAATGGGTTTTATTTTAGTGAAAATGATAAGCCAGCAAAGCATCCTTTTTACTTTGCTGGGCTATACTATATTCAAGAGCCAAGTGCAATGACACCAGCTAATGTTTTGCCCATTAATGAGGGGGACAAGGTGTTTGATATGTGCGCAGCTCCTGGTGGTAAATCCACTCAGTTAGGAGCAAAGCTAAATCGAACAGGCTTGCTAATTACAAATGATATCAGTAACACTAGAGCGAAGGCCCTTTTGAAAAATGTAGAGCTAGCCGGAATCCCAAATCTAATGGTATTAAGTGAAGATCCTAAGAAACTGATTCATTATTATAACGGTTTCTTTGATAAAGTCCTGATTGATGCGCCATGTTCTGGAGAAGGGATGTTTAGAAAAGACAGCAAACTAATTAAAAGCTGGGAGAGCAATGGTCCCGAATTCTATCATGAAATTCAAAAAGAATTATTACTGATTGGTGCAGACATGTTAAAGCCAGGAGGGATGATGTTATATTCAACTTGCACATTTTCAAAAGTTGAAGATGAACAGAGCATTCGGTATTTATTAAACAATAGACCAGAATTTTCAATCATTGATATAAAAGATTATAGTGGCTTTTCCCACGGGTATGAAGATACGGTTGAAGACACTAAAATGAATTTCAGTAAGATGGTTCGTATTTGGCCATATAAAATGAGTGGGGAAGGACATTTTGTAGCGTTATTGCAAAAATCCGTTGATCGAGAATTGATTAATCATTTAGATTCTCCTGCTCTAAAAGCAAAATTACCAGCGGAACTAATACAATTTATGGAAGCTGTAACTTACCCAATTAACAAAGATGAAATTGAGATTATCGATGATCACGTATATGTGATACCAAAATTAGCAGGAAATCATAAAGGTTTGAGAATGCTTAGATCTGGTCTGCTTTTAGGCATATGTAAAAAAAACAGGTTTGAACCAAGCCAAGCATTGGCGATGGCAATGAAGATGGATGACTATGCTTCATCAATTAATATGACCATCAGTGATCCAAACGTTATCAAATATTTAAAAGGTGAAACAATAGAAATTGAAGAGATAAAAACAGCAAAACCAGCTGGATGGCAATTAATATGTGTAGATAATTTTCCTCTTGGATGGGGGAAATTATCAGGAACAACATTAAAGAATAAATATTGTGCTAGTTGGCGATGGATGTAAGAGAGGTGTTTTAATGGCAAATATACGATTAGACAAATATTTGGCTGACATGCAATTGGGTACAAGAAGTCAAGTCAAAGAATATATCAGAAAAGGAAGAATATTAGTTAACAATAATAATGTTATGTCACCCAATGCTAAGGTTGATACAAAAATTGACATCATTTTATTTGATGGGCGTAATATTTCATATGAAGATTTTGAATATTATATGTTAAATAAGCCTGCAGGTGTTTTATCCGCTACAAGAGACAAGCATTCCGATACTGTCCTTGACATCATTCAAGGCTTTACACGTAAGGATTTATTCCCCGTTGGACGATTAGATAAAGATACAGAAGGGCTGTTGCTCATCACCAATGATGGTATGTTGGCGCATAATTTACTATCACCTAAAAAACATGTTGATAAAACATATTTTGCAAAAATAAATGGAAAAGTATTACCGAAACATATCTTAGAGTTTGCAAATGGAATTTATATTGAAGAAGATATTAAAACACTTCCTGCAACGCTTAAGATACTAACATCAGGAATAGAATCAGAAATCGAGCTTACAATTCATGAAGGAAAATTTCATCAAGTTAAGAAAATGTTTGAGAAAATAGATACGGAAGTCACTTACTTAAAACGACTTTCTATGGGCACGCTTGTTTTAGATGATAATTTACAGCCTGGAGAATATAGAAAATTAACCGATTCAGAAATTGAAGACTTAAAAAGTATTAAGGTGGAATAAAATTTATGTTAACAAATATCGAGGCAGTTATTTTTGATTTAGATGGAACGTTACTTGATTCTATGCAGGTA
This sequence comes from [Clostridium] fimetarium, assembly GCF_900111235.1. Taxonomy (GTDB): domain Bacteria; phylum Bacillota; class Clostridia; order Lachnospirales; family Lachnospiraceae; genus Clostridium_N; species Clostridium_N fimetarium. The sequence continues at coordinate 16,471 of NZ_FOJI01000016.1, read as the reverse complement.
TGGAAAAATATAGATATTGATTTTCTTGGTAAGAGACAACTTACCCCACCTCCAGATTTATCAAGACAAATAGAGGGGATGAGCTTTTGTGAAACAGCAGCCTGTTTTAAAGAACTCTTTTCATTATCAGAAAGTATTGAAGAAATACAAGATATTTGGCATTCTATGGCATTTGATAAATATAAAAATGAAATCAAATTAAAAGAGGGTGCCTATGACTTTCTTAACATACTGAAAGATAGAAATATAAAGCTTGGCATTGCAACTAGTAATTCAAGAAAATTAGTTGAAACATGTTTGATTTCTTTAGAGATTATTGATATGTTTGATGTTATTATTACAGGAAATGATATAACAAATGGAAAACCATCACCAGATATATATTTAAAAGCTGCTGATTTTATGAAAGTTTCACCTGAAAAATGTTTGATATTTGAAGATGTTCCAAATGGAATTCAGGCAGGTATCAATGCAAACATGAGAACCTGTGCAGTTTATGATGACTTTTCGGCACAATTAACAGATGAAAAGAAAGAATTAGCCAACTTCTACATTGAAAATTATTTTGATCTTTTAAAATATGTAAATAAAAATTAAAATGAATTTTACAAATAATATTTCGAAGGATAATTCGATTAATAATTTGAATGATAAATCGAATGATATTTATATAAGTTTTCGATGGAATTTCGAATTACAATTTGAATGATATTTATATATATTTTCGATGGAATTTCGAATGACAAATAGATTATGAAAGGCAACAAATGAATATAAATGATTTTTTACCAATCAGCAAAAAAGATATGAAGAAACGAGGATGGACTCAATGTGATTTTGTTTATATTATAGGTGATGCCTATGTGGATCACCCTTCCTTTGGTCCTGCAATCATCAGCCGAATTCTTGAGGCAAATGGATACAAAGTAGGGATTATTTCTCAGCCGGATTGGAAAGTCAAAGAAAGCCTTACCATATTTGGTGAGCCTCGATTGGGATTTCTCGTAAGTGGCGGAAATATGGATTCTATGGTAAACCATTACACCGTTTCAAAAAAACATCGAAAAAATGATGCATTTACTCCTGGAGGAGTAATGGGCAAGCGCCCTGATTATGCGACAATTGTATATTGTAATCTAATTCGTCAGACATATAAAACTGCACCAATCATCATTGGAGGTATTGAAGCCAGCCTAAGAAGGCTTGGTCACTATGATTATTGGTCGGATAAAGTCAAACACTCTATATTACTAGATTCTGGAGCTGATATCATATCTTATGGCATGGGCGAGCACTCCATTATAGAAATTGCAGATGCTTTAAATAGTGGGATTAACATTTCTGATATCACATTTATTAAAGGTACTGTTTACAAAGCAAAAAGTTTGGACAACATCTATGACTATATTCAATTGCCTGACTTTGATAGCATTGTTGCAGATAAAGAAATCTTTGCCAAAAGTTATTATACGCAATACTCTAACACCGATCCATTTGTTGGTAAGACACTGATTGAAAAATACAAAGAAAAAATGTATGTGGTTCAAAATCCACCTTCTACTCCACTTACAGAAGCTGAGATGGATGACGTTTATACGTATCCTTATATGCGTTCTTATCACCCAAGTTACGAAAAAGATGGAGGCATACCTGCTTTAGAAGAAATCAAGTTCAGTATTACTAGTAATCGTGGTTGCTTTGGCGGTTGCAGTTTCTGTGCATTAACGTTTCATCAGGGACGTATTATTCAAATCAGAAGCCAAAACTCTATTATCAAAGAAGCAACGCAAATGACGCAGGACCCAGAATTCAAAGGAAATATTCATGACGTTGGAGGACCTACGGCAAACTTTAGACATCCTTCCTGCGACAAACAACTTACAAAAGGCGTATGTTCAAATAAGCAATGCATGTTTCCAACACTATGTAAAAACCTGAAAGCTGATCATAAAGACTATGTGAGTCTTCTTCGCAAATTAAGAGATATTCCCAAAGTAAAAAAAGTATTTATTCGTTCCGGAATACGATTTGATTATGTTCTTGCAGACAAAGATGATACATTTCTAAACGAATTATGTCAGCACTATATAAGTGGACAATTAAGAGTCGCGCCTGAACATATATCCGATAATGTTCTAAAAAGAATGGGTAAACCAGCCAACAGTGTATACCAGGAATTTGTCAAAAAATTTGATATTGCGAATAAAAAAACTGGTAAAGAACAATTTATCGTTCCATATCTAATGTCCTCACATCCAGGATCTACAATGATTGAGGCCATTGAGCTTGCTGAATATATTAGAGATTTAGGATATATGCCAGAACAGGTGCAAGATTTTTATCCAACTCCTTCAACTATATCAACTTGTATGTATTATACCGGATATGATCCACGTACCATGGAAAAAGTATATACTCCAGTTAGCTTTCATGAAAAAGCAATACAAAGAGCACTTATTCAATATAAGAAACCTGAAAATTATGATTTAGTAAAAGAAGCGCTTCTTGAAAATAACCGTCAGGATTTAATTGGATTTGAAAAACATTGTTTGATTCCTCCTAGAAAATTCAAAAGTTCTAACTACAAGGATCATAAGGGCAGTAACGATAGCACAACAAATAGAAGTGATGTAAAAAGTAATAGCAGAACTGATAACAGAAGCAATACAAAAAGTAATAGCAGAACTGATAACAGAAGCAATACAAAAAACGATACTAGAAGTAACACAAGAAGTGATACCAGAAATAACACAAAAAGCGATACCAGAAGCAATACGAAAAGTGATATAATTAATAAGAGGACTTACGGCAATAGAAATAGTAAAGTTGTTCAAAATAAACCAAGAAATTCAAAGAATAACTAATTGTGATTTAATCTTTCTATTAACAAAGTTCCATTATATGTTTATAGGGAAATAGCAAAAAGGGAGGCCGGAAAAGAATGAACATAGCGATAATTACAGGCGCATCTTCAGGAATTGGTGAAGAGTTCGCGCTTCAGATATCAAATAAGTATTCTGATTTGGATGAAATTTGGATTATAGCACGACGTAAAGATAGACTTGAAATACTATCTGATAAGTTACGCGCAAAAGCCAGGATTTTAACTTTAGATCTAGCGCTTGATTCTGATTTAAGACAATTTAAAAATGAGCTTGATCTTATTAGCCCGTCTGTACAAATATTAGTAAATTGTGCGGGTTTTGGCAAAATTGGCCCTTTTGCATTAGGTTCATACGAAGAAGAAGTAGGTATGGTTAATGTCAATTGCAAAGCATTAACCGCAGTAACTTATTTCGTTCTTCCATATATGAAAGAACATGGCAGCATTATCCAGATATCTTCAGCTGCTGCATTTCTTCCCCAACCTGACTTTGCAGTATATGCTGCTTCAAAAGCTTATGTATTAAGCTTTTCACGTGCATTAAAATATGAATTACATAAGCGTAAAATCAATGTTACCGCAATATGTCCAGGTCCCGTTGATACAGCCTTCTTTGATAAAGCAGATCCAGACAATCAAGGAAAACAATACAAGAAAATATTTCGCGTGAAGCCACAAAAAGTTGTCACGAAGGCATTAAAAGATTCTACGTTAGGGAATGAACTTTCAATATACGGATGGCCTATGAAGTGTGTATTTGCATTTTCAAAAATACTACCTCACAAATTAATTCTTAAACTTGTTTATGAAACCCATTAAGTATTCTGATTAATGACAATATGAGAACATTGCTAATGAAGGCGATATCAAATAAAGCAAACTTGGATGTGTCCTGCTAAAGCAAGCCACAGGAATGGTGAAAAATATGAAACGAACAAATAAATGCCAATATGGCTATATCAAATACAAGAAGTATCAACAACTGTTAATAACCCTAATTGGATTATCTATCATTGCAGGATTTTTTATTGCAGGTATCATTATTTATGGTAGCAAGAACAATACTTTGACTGTTTTAGCTTCATTAAGTGCTTTACCATTTGCAAAAACTGCTTCTAATTTAATTATGTTTTTGCCACATAAGTCTACCACGAAAGAGCTATATAATAGTGTGGAACAGCGAAACAAATACTATATTACAAATTATGACTGTATTTTCACGTCAAAGGAACATGCTATGCCAATACAAGCTGTCATAACTACTGATAATACAATTTTAGCTTATACAGATTCTACCAAAGTTGAAGCAATCCATTTTGAGGAATCCTTAAGAAAATTCCTAAATAAAGCAGGTGAATTAGTTACAGTCAATCTATATAAAGATCAAAATAAGTTCCTAAAAAAAATAGAGTATTTAAACTCAGTTAAATATAATGAATTAACGGATGAAAGCAAAGAAGATATGAAAAAAATCAATGAAACAATGAAGGCTATGTGCCTATGAAACAACTAATAATCGAAAAAAATGAAGCTGGACAGCGTTTTGATAAGTTCCTAGCAAAACTTTTAAAGGAAGCTCCAAGTAGTTTTATTCATAAAATGCTTCGGAAGAAAAATATCACATTAAATGGCAAAAAAGCAGATGGTAGTGAAAAGCTCCTACTAAATGATGAAGTCAAACTATTTCTGGCTGATGAAACGATTGAAAAGTTTTCAGTACCAGCTGGTCAAATTGAAGCTGAAAGCGCCAATTTAACAAAGCATGATTCAAATAAGCTTGATATCGTATTTGAAAATGAAGATATTATTATGATAAATAAACCCTCAGGGATGCTTTCACAAAAAGCAAAGCCAGAAGATGTTTCATTAATTGAATATATGCTGTCATATTTGCTCCAAACGGGCGAATTAACAACTGAGATGTTAAAGACATTTAAACCCGGTATTTGCAACAGATTAGATCGAAACACAAGTGGTATCGTGGTTGGTGGCAAAACAATGAAAGGTCTTCAGAAAATGTCAGAAGCGTTTAAAGAGCGAACGATTCATAAATATTACCTATGCATTGTCAAAGGAATACTAAAGGATAGAAACACCATTGAAGGTTTTCTCGTGAAAGATCATTCCACAAATAAAGTGATAATAAGTAAAAATGATCCAAATGATTCTGAGTCTCTACCCATCAAAACTGAATATATACCAATTGCAAATAATGATACTTTGACTTTATTGAAAGTAAATCTAATTACTGGGCGTTCACACCAAATCAGAGCCCATTTATCATCTATTGGCCATCCTATTATAGGAGATTTCAAATATGGTAGTGCAACGATCAATGAACAATACAATAAAAAATATAATATAAAATCTCAGTTATTGCATGCATATGAAGTTGTATATACGCCTATGCAATTAAAAGTTCATACTGAGATTCCTAAAGACATGGATCATGTTTTGAGAGGTGAAAACATATGGCAACCTGGAATTCAAGAGGCCTTAGAGGCTCAATATTAGAAGAATTAATTAATCATTGCAACGATAAATATCTAGAGAATAATCTTGCACTTATTCAAAAGATACCTACACCCATTAAGCCCATTAATATAGATAAGGAAACTCGTCATATTACTTTGGCATATTTTGATCAAAAGAGTACCGTTGATTATATTGGTGTTGTACAAGGAATTCCTGTATGTTTTGATGCAAAAGAATGTAGTTCCAATACGTTTCCGATTCAAAACATCCACGAACATCAGATCGAATTTATGAGTAATTATGAAAAGCAAGGTGGAGTTGCATTTATTATATTATACTTTTCAACTTGTGATGAAAAATATTACATACCGTTTACCGATATCATGCTTTTTTGGAATCGATCGAAGGAGGGTGGGCGAAAAAGTTTCACCTATGATGAGATAAATAAAGAGTATAAAATCAGGTCTGTACGTGGTATAATGGTACATTATATCGAGATGATTCAAAAAGATTTAGATAGTAGAAATTAAGTCAAAATTTTATGGGGCAAAATGAACGATGAATATGAAAAAGTTTGATGAATACGAGTTAACAGATGGTAGTGCAATTATAGATAATAATTTTGTTATTATTACTGCAAATGAAGCACTATATAGATTTATGGGTATTTTAACTTTATATACGGTTATTGATATTATTCATCAAGTTGACTTAGATGATTTTATTGATGTTGCTAATTCCTTACGACCAAACACAGAAAAATCAATGGTTATTCGAATGAAGCGCTTTGATAATTCCTATCGTTGGATGTTAGCGAAAGTAAAAAGATTCATTTCTAATAATGATGACTATTCAACAAAAGAATACATAGAGCTTCACGTGTCAGATATACTTGCAGTTGAAAAGCTAAAAAATAATTATAATGAGTTACTTTTAAAGGGCGACCATATCATGGCTGTTGAAGGTAATATTAATTTCTCATATGATTGTACGACGAATGTCATTTCATTTTATAGCTATGTAGACAATAAACTTATGCAAATGAGTGAATGTCCATTATCCACATGGATTAAAAACCTTATAGATACTGATTCTATTAGTGCAGAAGCGGTTACTGAATCAGCACTTTTGTATGATGATTTTATAAACTGTAAAAGCGAATTTTATTATAAGATAATATCTAATTACTTTTCTTTTGATAATGTGCCTGAGAACCTTTCTATAAAAGCTTCTACTATATTTGAAAATATGAAACCATCCATTATTGTAGGTAGCATTCAAAATAATGACAATTGTGGCATCGGATATTCTAGGTATACCTATCTTCATGCAAGAAAACATGAACTCTTTTCATTCAATGAGATTAATGACTATGTACGTGAAAACATTTCACTTAATCCAAAATGTGAAATTTCGTTGATCCTTATAGAAATCGATGGCTTTGATGTACTTAAAGATACAAAAGGTGATGATTTTGTAAACGAACTATATTCATCTGTTATTAGTACTGCAAAAGAGATTGTTGGATACAGAGGAGTAGTAGGTTCTTACAAATTTGGTACTGTATACATTGCAATCAAAAACATTATTTCTGATTTAAGTACAAGAGCTTTTATAGAGTCTCTAAGAAATCAGATTTCATGGAATTATAAACTGACAAATCAAAACTATGACATTACCTTTTCAATTGGAATCAGTAGACGCCCAATTAATGGTAAAGAGTACGAACTATTATTCAAAAAATCGTTAAGAGCACTTGAAATTGCGAAAGAAAAAGGAATGAATCGTTATATTATTTACCTTGATAATGTACATAGTGATATTAAATAATTTACATAGTGATATTGCATAGTTGACAAAGATTTATCGGTATTGTATAATTCACTATTATGTGGTATCAGATTAGCACGTTACAACAGTGAAGTGTATTCTGCTGATACAAGATTGGAGGATATTATGAAAAAAAAATTACTGCATACCCCTGAGGGAGTTAGAGATATACACAATGAAGAATGTGCCAAGAAATTGGTTCTTCAGTCAAGAATTCATGACGTTTTAAATCTTTATGGATATAGTGATATACAAACTCCGACATTTGAATTTTTTGATATATTTAATAAAGAACGTGGAAGTGTATCTTCTAATGAAATGTTCAAGTTTTTCGATAGAGATGGAAAAACTTTAGTTTTACGCCCAGATATGACGCCATCTATTGCTAGAACTGCAGCAAAATATTATGGTGAAACTAATTCAACGTTAAAGTTATGTTATTTAGGAAACACATTTATTAACAATAGTAGCTATCAAGGACGTTTAAAAGAGACTACTCAGATGGGTGCTGAATTGATAGGGGATGATTCCCTTGATGCTGATGCTGAAGTAATTGCTATGGTTATTGACTGTTTGCTTAATTCAGGACTCAAAGAATTCCAAGTTGAAATCGGACAAGTTCAATTTTTAAAAGGGCTCTTAAATGAAGCCGGCATTAGTGATGATGCTGAGGAAGAATTATGTGAACTTATTTTAAACAAAAGTTATTTTGGTGTGGAAGAACTTTTAAACACCCAAAATATTGATCGAAAGATTGCTGAAACATTGCTTTTATTACCACAATTATTTGGCTCAGTGGAAGTACTTGAAAAAGCAAAAACGCTTTCAAGTAATCCGCAATCACTTGCTGCAATAAAAAGACTAGAAGATTTATATCAGTTATTAAAAGTATATGGTTACGAAAAATATATTACATTTGATTTAGGAATGTTAAGTAAACATGCATATTACACTGGTGTAATATTTAATGCTTATACATATGGCACTGGCGATTCAGTTGTAAAAGGCGGTAGATATGATAAGCTTATTGGTCAGTTTGGTAGCGACAAAGCATCTATTGGATTTTCTATTACCGTAGACCAATTAATGATTGCACTTGAACGTCAAAAAATCGATATTCCACTTGATAAGAGCGGAACTTTGGTTTTATATAAGTCAGATGATAGAAATATTTCAATTCATCTTTCTAAATATATAAGATCAATTGGAACAAATGTCAATATGATCCATCATGATTTTGCAAAAAATATAAAAGAATATATAGAATACGCAAAGTCAACAAATCTTGATCAAATTCTCAACATTAAAACAGATAAAGAAGTTGAAATTATAAATGTAGCAACAGGTGTTAGCCGTATAGCAAACATCTCATCTTTGATGGGAGGTAACAACGAATGAGATATATAACATTTGCACTTGCAAAAGGCAGACTTGCCAAAAAGACTTTAGAAATTTTCGAACAAATCGGAATTACCTGTGAAGAAATGAAAGACGATAAATCCAGAAAACTGATTTTTACAAATGAAGAATTGGGACTTCGTTTTTTCCTCGCAAAAGCAACCGATGTACCAACCTATGTGGAATATGGAGCTGCCGATATTGGTATCGTTGGTAAAGATACTATTTTAGAAGAAGGCAGAAAACTATACGAAGTATTTGATTTAAAAACTGGTAACTGTAAAATGTGTGTATGTGGTCCCGCTTCAGCGAGGGAACTTCTAAAACATCATGAGTTAATTAGAGTTGCTACAAAATATCCAAATATTGCAAAAGATTATTTCTATAATAAGAAACATCAGACAGTTGAAATAATCAAACTGAATGGTTCGATTGAATTAGCACCTATTGTAGGTCTTTCAGAAGTTATCGTCGATATTGTAGAAACAGGAGCAACTCTGCGAGAAAATGGACTTGAAATTTTAGAAGAAATATGTCCACTTTCTGCAAGAATGGTTGTTAATCAAGTCAGTATGAAAATGGAAAACGAACGTATCACGAAATTGATCAGTGATCTTAAGAATTTTCTTGAAAATGAGAATAAATAGATAGGAGGTAATTGTAATTATGAGAATTATAAAACTTACAGAAGCGAGTAAATATAATATTTTAGAGAATTTATTAAAAAGAAGTCCGAATAGTTATGACCAATTTGAATCCGTTGTGGCTGATATTTTATACGATATCAAAAAAAATGGTGACGAAGCGATTTTTAGATATACGAAAAAGTTCGATGGTGCTGATATAAATGCACAAAATATTGTTGTAACACAAGAAGAAATTGAAGAAGCTTATAATCTTGTAGATTCAAGCCTAATTGAGGTAATTAGAAAAGCAATTATAAACATAAGAGAGTTTCATATAAAGCAAAAACAATACAGTTGGTTTGATAGTAAGCCTGATGGTACAATCCTTGGTCAAAAAATTACAGCTCTTTCAAGAGTTGGTGTATATGTTCCAGGTGGTAAGGCAGCCTATCCATCCTCTGTTCTTATGAATATTATCCCAGCAAAGGTTGCTGGAGTTGAAACGATTATTATGACAACACCTCCAGGCGTTGATGGGAAAGTAAATCCAGGTACTTTAGTTGCTGCAAATGAAGCTGGAGTCGATATCATCTATAAAGTAGGTGGTGCCCAAGCAATTGGTGCGCTAGCATATGGTACAGAATCAATTCCTAAGGTTGATAAGATCGTAGGCCCTGGTAATATTTATGTAGCACTTGCTAAAAAAGCAGTATTTGGATATGTAAGTATTGATTCTGTTGCAGGACCTAGTGAAATCCTTATTATCGCTGATGAAGCAGCAAATCCACGTTTTATAGCTGCAGATCTTTTATCTCAGGCAGAACATGATGAGATGGCTTCCGCAATTCTTATTACAACCAGTGAAGAACTTGCGAATAAAGTATCCGCTCAGGTTGATCTATTTGTAAAAGAATTATCGCGAACTGAAATCATACAAAAATCGCTTGATAACTACGGATATATTTTAATTGCGCAGTCTATGGAGGAAGCAATTCAGGTTGCAAATGAAATTGCTTCTGAACATTTAGAAATCGTTACAAAAGATCCATTTAACATTATGACAAAGATTAAAAATGCTGGTGCAATATTTCTTGGTGAATATAGCTCCGAGCCTTTGGGCGACTATTTTGCAGGTCCTAACCATGTATTACCAACGAATGGAACTGCAAAATTCTTCTCTGCGCTTAGTGTTGATGATTTCATTAAGAAATCGAGTATTATTTCTTACTCAAGAGAAGCATTAGAACCAATCCATAAGGATATTGAACTATTTGCGGAGGCAGAACAGCTTACGGCACATGCAAATTCCATAAAGGTTAGGTTTGAGAAATAAAGGTGTGATTGATTTTGGTTGTGAAGGGCATACGAATATATCATTATTAATTTCGCCTGCCTTTCCTTCAAGCAGCATGTTTTTTTGCAAGCCTCAGAGATGATAAAAAGTCTCACTTCGTTCGGCTTTTTATCTGAGTCTTGGAAAAAACATGGGCGCTGCTTTCAGCCGGTCTACGGCGAAATCAATAATGATATATTCGTATGCCTTGGGAACTTTATAGAAAACCGAAAATCAAGATAACACGTATTTATTTAAAAACCGTATTGAGCGTGAGGGCGGAACGGGAATGTATGGGTGATTGGGTGGGAATATGAATCAAACATACTTTTCGCTTGCCTGTGGCTTGCTGCGCAAGCACAGGCACAAATTGTTTATACTGTGGACGTCTTGTTTGCGTTACAAATGGCAAATTAGACTTAAGAAAAGCACATAAGCGGCATTCTTTTAAGCGAAAGCTTTGATTGCTGTATTTATTAATATTTGCATGATATTGAGTGGTGCGAAGGCACGGGATGGAGGATATATGACTAATAATGGGAAGCGTAATGCGATTATGGAAAGAAAGACTAGTGAGACGGATATTAAGTTGCGTTTTTGTGTGGATGGGCAGGGCGAAGCTGACGTGGATACGGGGATTGGGTTCTTTGATCATATGTTAAAGAGCTTTGCGAAACATGGATTATTTGACCTTCAGGTAAGTGTGAAGGGGGATTTATTTGTGGATTGTCACCATACGATTGAAGATGTGGGGATTGTTCTTGGTGAGGCGATTAAGGAAGCAATCGGTGATAAGAAATCCATTAAACGATATGGGTCTGTTATGCTTCCTATGGATGAAACATTGATATTGTGTGCGATTGATTTATCTGGGCGCCCTTATCTTGTATTTAATGGCGAATTTCAGGCTAGTAGTGTTGGATATTTTGATACGCAGATGGTAAAAGAATTCTTTTATGCTATATCCTATTCCGCTGGTATGAATCTACATATAAAACAGATGTCTGGTGAAAATGACCATCACATAATTGAAGGTATGTTTAAAGCCTTCGCAAAAGCCCTTGATGAAGCTACTTTAAAGGATCCAAGAATCAAATCGGTCCTTTCAACAAAAGGTGCATTATAATTTACCAATAGGAAGGAAATATCCAAAATGGCATATAAAAAGTTAATTCCAATTATTTTTTTAAAAAATGAAAAAGCATATTTGACATCTGATTGTGATGCGTTAATTAGTATTGCTACACCTGTTGAAATTGCTATGAAATATAGTGAAAATGGTGCAGATGAAATCATCATTATTGATTTATCATATGATGATGATTCTCATGAAAAAGCGATTAATATGATTAGACAGATATCAAAAACAATTGATATTCCTCTAATTGTTGGTGGCAACGTTAAGAGAGTAGAAGATGTAAAAAAATATTTATATGCAGGTGCATCTATTGCACTTTTAGAAGATTGCAAAGAGTCAAACTTACTCATGATGAAAGAAGTTGTAGATCGATTTGGAAAGTCAAAAATTGGTCTTTGGTTCGCAAATGTTGACGAAGAATCAATTAATTTGGCTTCTGACAACCAAGTATCTTGCATTTTAGTGTCTAATATTGACAATAATTCTATTAATAGCATTGATTTTGCAGGAATTCCTGCAATCGTAAGCGCTGAAGATAATATTCAAGAATTGTTAGAAAAAGACTTTGTCCTAGGGGTCACTGGTCCTTTCGTCAGTGTTCCAAATTATGATTTTATGGCTTCAAAGCAAGCACTTACCGATATAGGGATTAGAATGAATACATTTAAAAGCGCAATTCCATTTGTAGATTTCAAGTTAAATAGTGACGGTTTAATTCCTGTAATTGTACAAGATTATAAGACTGATGAAGTTCTTATGCTGGCTTATATGAACAAAGAAGCGTATGATAAAACCATTTCAACAGGTAGAATGTCATATTTTAGTAGAAGCAGACAGGAACTTTGGATAAAAGGCTTAACATCTGGTCATTATCAATATGTAAAATCAATTGAAATTGATTGTGATAACGATACGCTTCTAGCCAAAGTAAAACAAATAGGTGCAGCTTGTCACACCGGAAATAGAAGCTGTTTCTATAGAAATCTTGTTTCATCATCATATGCTCAAACAAATCCACTGAAAGTATTTAATGATGTAATGAGTGTAATAGAAGATAGAAAGCTTCATCCAAAAGAGGGCTCCTACACAAATTACTTATTTGACAAAGGAATTGATAAAATTCTTAAGAAAGTCGGCGAAGAAGCTACCGAAATTATTATTGCAGCTAAAAATCCCGATGCGGAAGAAATCAAATATGAAATTTCAGATTTTCTATATCATGTTATGGTTCTTATGGTATTAAGAGACGTTTCCTGGGAAGATATTGTAAAAGAACTTGCTAATCGTTAATAATCATCATTTATAATCATAATAGTTGTGAGGTTTGCCATACATGAATAAAAAATTAGTCATTACCAGAATCAACAATAGAATAATAAGTTCTGTATACGAAGATTTAAATATGACAGAAGTTAATATTTCCGAAGAGAACACTACCGGTCTTCATAATATATACCTTGGCCGAGTTGAAAATATTGTCAAAAACATTAACTGCGCTTTTGTCGAAATCGAAAAAGGCATCAAATGTTACTATTCACTAGATGAAAATACGAACCATGTTTTTCTTAACAGGAAGAATTCCGACAAAGTTAATGTTGGAGACCTATTACTTGTTCAGATTTCAAAAGAAGGTATTAAATCAAAACTACCTTCTCTTAGCTGCGATATCAATCTACCAGGGAAATATGTAGTATTAGTAAGAGATGCAACTAACATTATGGTATCAAACAAAATCAAAGATAAAAATCGCTGTGGCGCTATCAAGTCACTTTTGAATCCTTTAATGAATGATACAGTAAATCAATTCGGCTACATTGTCCGTACGAATGCAGAAATGGCAGATGACAACAGTATTTTTGCTGAAGCATCTAAACTCAAGGAAAAATATGAGCACATTATGGAGATTGCCCCTTTTAGAGGCGCATTTACTCAAGTTTACTGTAGTGACCCTTCCTATATTGATGATATTATGAATATTAAAACGATTGAATTAGAATCAATTATAACAGATGAGGTTGACTTATACGAAGAACTCAAAAGCTATTTTGAAAATGGTTATTCGAATGAACTTGGTAAATTAAAATTATATGAAGACAAATTATTATCCCTTTCAAAATTATACAACGTTGAAGGTTCTATTAGAAATGCGATCAATAAAAAAGTTTGGCTAAAATCAGGAGGATATCTTGTGATTGAGCCGACTGAAGCACTTACTGTAATTGATGTTAATACTGGTAAGTTTGCTGGAAACAAAAAGATCAAAGAAGATACCTTTTTAAAAATAAACCTTGAAGCAGCCGACGAAATTGGTAAGCAGCTTAAACTACGTAATCTATCTGGAATTATAATTGTGGATTTCATTAATCAAAGCACCCCCGAAAACAAACAGATTCTTTGGGATGCTTTTGATAAAATCGTAAATAAAGATTCTATATCAACTACACTAGTTGATATGACAAAGCTTGATTTAGTTGAACTTACAAGAAAAAAGATACGAAAGCCACTGCATGAAACATGTAATGAATTATTTCTTAAAATTTAGATGACCTAGGAGAATCCTTTTGAATGAAATAAATTATGCAAAAATAAGATTATGGTTATTAGCTGAAAATAGAAGAATTAAATCATTTATGTTTCTATACAAAACATTACCTCTGATTGTATTTATTTCATATATTATTCTATGTGGCTGGCTATTTATAAACGGTGATACACGTATTTTTAAGGTAATTTTAATTCCACTGGTTATTTTTGTATTGGTAAGCATTATCAGAAAAATTATTGACTCACCTCGCCCCTATGTAGTTTTAAATATTGAACCACTCGTAAAAAAAGACAAGGTTGGTGAATCATTTCCAAGCAGACATGTTCTATCTGTTTGTATTATCGCTGTGGCCTGTTTCTATATAAATCCTTGGCTTGGTGTTTTCATGTCAGTAATCGCTTCTTTAATTGCTATTATACGTGTACTAGCTGGCGTTCATTTTATAAAAGATGTTATAGTTGGTGCATTCATTAGTTATGTGATTGGTGGTTTGTCTTTTTGGCTGTTTTAGATTTAAATTCAATGAACAACACAGCTTTTCATTCCTTGTGCTTGCTTTCGCAAGACACATTCCAGCATTTGTAAATTACTATATATAAAATATTAGGAGATACTACTATGAAAAATATTAAAATTGCTTATTTGGGCGGTGGTTCAAAACAATGGGCACGTGTATTTATGACAGATTTAGCAGTAAGTGAAGATTTGGAAGGTGAGATTGCACTCTATGACATTGATATTGAATCTGCAGTTTGCAATCAAAAAATTGGAGCAAACATAAACCTTTCCCCAAACACAAAATCACACTGGGATTATACGATGTGTGAAAATATTGAAGATGCATTAAAAAATGCAACCTTTGTAGTTATTTCCATACTACCTGGTACATTTAATGAGATGCGAAGTGATGTTCATGCGCCTGAAAAATACGAAACTTACCAAAGTGTCGGTGACACAGCTGGTCCCGGTGGTGTTCTTCGAAGCATGCGAACCGTTCCTATCTATGAATTTTTTGCTCAAAAGATAAAAGAATGCTGTCCTAAAACCTGGGTAATTAATTTCACGAATCCAATGAGTATCTGTACAAAAGCTTTATATGATGTATTTCCTGAAATCAAAGCGTTTGGCTGTTGTCATGAAGTATTTCACACACAAGACTTCTTATGTGACATTTTAAAAGAAGAAACTGGAATAGATGCAAAACGAAGTGAATTATATACGGACGTGATTGGAATCAATCATTTTACCTGGATTACAAGTGCCAAGTATAAAAATATTGAGATTATGGATTACATGGATGATTATATCAATAAATTCTATGAGATAGGCCACTATGAGCATGGACCTGCCGACGCTTACAAAACAGATAGCTTTGCATATGCCAATCGTGTCAAAATGGATATGTACAAGCGCTACGGTGTATTGCCTGCAGCCGGTGACAGACATTTAGCGGAATTCATGAACAGTAGCTGGTATCTTGATTCTCCTAAACAGGTTGCTGATTGGAAATTTGCTTTGACAACCGTTGATTTTCGTGTAAAACAACAGCACGAACGTATTGAAGAATCAATCGAAATGGCTGAAGGAACCAAGCCTGTGGAAGTCAAAAAATCGGATGAGGAAGCTGTTGATATTATGCGTGCACTTCTTGGATTCTCCACTAAAATATGCAATGTGAATCTCCCTAATGTTGGACAGATGCCAGGTTATCCACTAGGTGCCATTGTTGAAACAAACGCAGTATTTTCAAATGACTCCGTGAATCCAATTACTGCAAAACCATTACCAATAGCTCCAACGAATCTTATAATGAGATGTTTGTATAATATTGAAAATTTATATGAAGGCATCAAAGAACGAGATCTAGATAAGATATTTGCTAGCTTTGTGAACCAGCCTCTATGCTCAAAATTAACACTCACACAGGCAAATGAGCTGTTTAAAGAGATGGTTATGAATACACGAGAGTATTTAGATGAATACTATGAATTAGATGAATATTTTGATAAATAATTTTATGGTGTATCCTTTCATGCTATATATAACGATATAGGATTTTATTGTATATCATTTAATGCTATATAATTTAAGGTATCGTCCTTTTTAGAATTTTAGATAAACTTACCTAAGTTTATTCATTATAAAGTTGGTCGAATGAAAAGTTAAATTCCATATTGTAAGGTTAAATTCCACCGGTTAAGGATAGAAATAAAATAATTTATAAAATTATTGTTTTATACTA
>NZ_FOJI01000041.1 GCF_900111235.1 [Clostridium] fimetarium | reverse complement strand
ATAAAGTAGGGTAACCTATTTCTAGGCTACCCCCTTATCAAACCGCACGTGCCCTATTAAGGCATACGGCTTACCAATTGCAGTTTTATAAATTATGATGTAACTAAACCTTTGCTGTAGGCTATAGCTTTCAACCTACTTTCAGTATAGTATTCAATACCTTGTGATTTCAGTTTATTTATATAGCGTTCATTCTTCCCTTTGTTTCTCGTCGTCTGCTTTTCAATGTACTGCTCTATTGTGTATCCATACATTCTATTATAATATAGCCAGTTTGAAGGAATGAGCTTAATCTTGCAAAAATATTCTATGTTCCATTTCAGACTTTTTCGAAATCCTTTTCTTACTGTCGGATGTTTGTGTTGCATACACACCCTCAGTCTTTGCCTTGTGTACATATCTATACCGTGCATTTGTCTACTAAAACCCTTAAGGAAGCAGTGACTTTCTATGCCATATTTATTGTTTATTTCTACTGCCTTGTGGGGATACAAATAGTAGTTGACTTTTCCTCTTATAATAGGATTTACCCTGTTTATCCATTCTTCTTGACTTAGTGTCAGTTTCCGGCAGGTCGCATCTTTGATTTTCTTTTTAAAATCTTTGAAGGACTGTTCCGTTGGCTCTACTATAAAGTATTTGCCACTTCCATCCTTCCTTTCTCTCCAATGCTTAAAATCAAATCCAACAAACTTAAAGTCATCGTTCTGAAAATCTACAAACTTTGTTTTGTTTATAGCTATTTCCAATCCTAAGTTTGATATTACTCTTTTTGCTACTTCTCCAGCTTTTTTAATTTCTTCATCCGACTTTGCAAAGAGCAGAAAATCATCGCAATAGCGTACAAATTTTATTCCTTCTTTTTCTAATTCCCAATCTAATTCATTCAAATATACATTTGCAAGTAACGGTGATATGACACCACCTTGTTGGGTCCCAGAGTTGCTTTCCATGAATTTTCCTTCTTCCATATATCCTGATTTCATCCATGCCCATATCAAATCTAGCACCGTTCCATCTGCGATATACTTTGTTAGTATTTTCATCATGTTCTTATGTGGTATATTGTCAAAGAATCCTTTTATATCACAATCATAGATATAATTATTTCCATGCTCTATATACCATAAAATTATCTGCATTACTCTTTCTATGCCCCTATTAGGACGATATCCACAGGAGCATTTATGAAATATACCGTCCTCAAATTTCGGACTCAGTACATTCACTATACTCTGTTGTACTATTCTGTCTTTTATAACAGGAATACCTAGTGGTCTTTTATCTCCATTTTTCTTTGGAATATATACTCTTTTTACTGCTGTCGGCTTATATTCTTTTTGTTTTAATTCTTGTAACAGGCTTAATATCTTTTTATCTTCTTCTGCTTTAAATGTTTGGATGGTTTCCATATCAATTCCACCACATCCTTTATTCTCTGCTACCTGTTTCCATGCCGACATTAGTTTGGGTGCGGATAAAATCTGTCCATAAATACTATGCCACTTCATTTTTAGTTCATCATTCATTACTATCCTTATCCTCCTTATGTTCTTTTGGTTCGTTTTTGCTAGGCTACTAACCTTAGCATCGTTGCCATTTGCATAACTATAAGTTCTTGACTTGGTCTACAAAGGTCAACCCCCTTCCATTCGTTATGTGTTTCGTCACATAATTACTTCTGTACTATGAGATTGTCTGACTCCCTTATATACTGACATAACTTCGAATTACTCTTATATATGTCAGTCCTTTCGGTAAATATAAGGGTCTCACAGGGTCATCGCACCTTCCCTTTTAACATACCGAGCACCTTCACAAAGTAGCCTCCATTTACTCAATTGGTTCCTATGGGTAAATGATTTAGATTTCCCGACTTTTCGCACGGTCATCAACCTACCCTGCCGCTACATGTGCTTCACTTTTCGTTTCGGTCTGCTAAACCGTCTATGGGTCTCTCGACTTTCCACATCTCCTTCAGACGCCATCTTACGATGATGCCCTAGATTAGACTTCTCGATTTGCACCAATGCTCACGAGTGGAGACTTTCACTCCAGAGAAATCTTGCTTTCAGAACTCCCAGTCCGTTTTTGCTCCGCATCGTGACCGCTGTTCCTAATACGCAAAATAGTTCTAACTCTCGTTAGAACTGGTGCGACTGCCTGTCGCACAAAAAG
>NZ_FOJI01000030.1 GCF_900111235.1 [Clostridium] fimetarium | reverse complement strand
CAGTTTTCAATGTTCAAATATACCTAAAATGCATATCCGCTCTCTATCAAAAAATATTAGTTTAAGACTTGACTTTTAATAGTTAGTCTCTACTTTTTATAATACCCTTAATATGTTACATTATTATTTAATATTGTAACATATTTTTCAACAACCATATATATCCTTTTAATAATCTCCTAAAAATTAAGCCAATAATGCACCATTATAAAAAATTAGCACCAACAAATTGATATGCTGGTGCTAAACCATCTTATATTAGTAGACCATGATTATTCTACATTTTCTCCTCTTATTTCTGAAATAAGCTGTCTTCTATATGCGCGGCATCCTTTTTCATTCCAATACTTCTTGTCTTGAAGTTTAATAACTTCAAATGTTGCCTCTACAATATCAGATTTGTAACTGATTTCAGGCTTTTTCCCTTTGAAAAAGATACTTATAGAATCTTCGTATCTGTCCATATCGAAATTATATTTTTGTGCAAATTTCTCACAGTTATCATTGTTTAATACTTTCACATGTGCGTAATACCCTACTAAATATGAGAAATAATCAACATCGAATTTGTTAATCCAAGTATTATCTTTTGCCATAAATACGACAACTGGAAATTGCCTATTCACATCATCAATTAATGCCGTTAACTTATCCACTTCATCGATTCGCACATGCATAACTTCCTCACGTAACCTCTCAACATCACATATTCCAATATTATCAGCGATCTCACCATAGAAATTAGGTCTGCTAAATAATACATTCTCATTATCTCTGTATCTTTCTTCAGGTTCTGCATATTCATTCGTTACTGAAAACTTCAAGCCTCTATCATCAAGTATAATGCTTGCATTCGAAATCCAAATTCTACTTGCGATCTTTAAATCGACATGCGTTGTTCTCTCACTAAAAATATACTTTGAAACATCAAAAACAATATCGACAGAGAATCCAGGTTTTTCATTATTATAAGACTCTATTTCATGCGGTATATCAGTTAACAATTCGCAAAATCTTGATCTAACCCATGAAAAAATATAGTTTGCTGCCTTTTTAAATGAAATTTCCATGTTATTATTTGAAATATCAAGATATGTAGAAGCACTAAATACAGTATATTCACCAAATTCCTGAAATGGCTCAAAGCGCTTCCTTTTATTACTTTCTTTGACATCCTCTTTTTTATTCTCTATCTTTGCAAATATTTCTTTGATTTTCTCGTTATTCGGTCCTAATAGATTAACTACCTTAATAACAGCATTAACATCTAATTGACTTGTTCTTTCTGAAGTATTCATCCAAAAATGTTCAATTGTTTTTTTTCTATCGAATTTAAAGAAAGATTTTGCTAGCTCGTTATCTTGATCGTATATTTCCCTTATCTCATCTATCATTGGCTCATTGGTCATCTTAAGACGATAATGGCAGCGAATCATATCCGTCCACTTTTTGTCTTTATAATGTTGATGTCCCAAATCTTCAAGTAACTTGACCACTGAATCATCACATAACTCTAGTGTTGCAAGTATACTATTCATCTTTCTTGCAAGTACTTCGTTTCCAATTCCAAAGGCTGAACCCTTGTATCTTAAATCATGTTCGATTTCATGCCATCCTTCAAACGAATTCGTTCTAACTTGGATTTCAAATGTATCATCGAGATAATTTGATAAAATTGGATTCATTATCGTCTTACTTAGGTAAGCCGGAAGTCTAAATATACCATTAATCTTCATTGCTTTAAATTCTGATTCGTTAATTTCTATTGTATTCCATTGACCCGGCTCAGTAAACACGGTATCTAATAGATTTCTGCAAATTGTTAAATCATCTGCAAAGTATAGCAAAATTCTTATCCCTATCAAATCTTGCATCTTTTTATTTTCATTTTCTCCGCCGACTCTTCTATAATCTTTATATAGAAGCTTTTCGACCATTGAATCAATTTCTTTGACTCTGTACACAATACGATAGTAAAATCCTGCTTTTTTTAACTTTTCTTCTATAATACTAAGCAAATCGGACTTAACAATTTCTGGTACAATAATCTGTTCCACGTTTTGCTTACAAAAAGCATTATTTGGTTCAAATTCAATATTTTTCATAAAACAACCTCCTAAAATATATTACTCCGCTCCCTACATTGTATATCAAAAAGAACATAAATACAATTAATTTGATAGAATTTCTAACATAAGAGATTCATTTTTCAGTATTTTTTAGTATTTAAAAAGCACCCCTTAGGGTCATGAATTAATTCATAAACTCTAAGAGATGCCCAATTGAAATCTGAAAAAATAATAATATAGATCAAATAAATTTGAAAAGCCCGATTCTAAAAATCAAAATTCTAAAAATCAATTTCCTCATCGTAATAACAAGCATGGATTAGTTTTTCCATCTCTTCCTGTGTTGGAATTCTTGGATTTGAACCGGTACAAGCATCGCCAATTGCAAGTGCTGATACTTTAGAAAGTTTATCATTAAATTCTTTTTCATCAATGATTCCACCTTCATATTCTTTGATACATGTTGGAATTTCTAATGAGGCATTCATTGCTTTGATTTCAACAATCAAAGCATCTACTAATTCTGTTGTTGTATTTCCTTTTAAATCTATGAATTTTGCAATATCCGCATAACGAATTGCTGCCACTTCATTTTTTGAGTTGAATTTAATAACCTTTGGAAGATACATCGCATTTGCACAACCATGAACAATATGCCCACCTGAATATGCTGCACCGGTCTTATGTGCCATCGAATGTACGATACCAAGTAACGCATTAGAGAATGCCATACCAGCCAAACACTGTGCATTATGCATTCTATCTCTTGCTGCCATATCCCCATCATATGAGGCTTTCAGGAAAATATGTACCATTTTAATTGCATGCAATGCCAATGGATCTGTAAAGTCACAATTCAGTGTAGATACATATGCTTCAATTGCATGAGTCATAGCATCCATTCCTGTAAAAGCTGTTAATTTCTTAGGCATTGTCTCTGCCAATGCAGGATCAACGATTGCGACATCTGGAGTTATATTAAAATCTGCTAAAGGATATTTAATACCCTTGCTATAATCTGTAATTACACTAAATGCTGTAACTTCTGTTGCAGTACCTGATGTTGAAGGAATTGCACAAAATTTTGCCTTTTGACGTAACGTTGGGAAACTAAATGGTGTGATTAAATCTTCAAATGTAATTTCAGGGTATTCATATAATGCCCACATTGCTTTTGCAGCATCTATTGGAGAACCACCACCCATAGCTACAATCCAGTCAGGCTTGAACTTCAACATTGCTTGGGCGCCTCTTTTCACTGTTTCTACACTTGGGTCTGGTTCAACATTTTCAAATAATTCAACTTCCATTCCCGCTTCTTTTAAATAATCAACTGCTTGGTCTAAAAAGCCAAAACGTTTCATTGATCCGCCGCCAACAACCAATATTGCTTTCTTTCCTACAAGATTTTTTAATTCTGCTAAAGTTCCTTTTCCATGATACAAGTCTCTTGGTAATGTAAATCTACTCATAATTTTCTCCATTTCTGCGCATTTTTTATTGCCTCGATCTACGAGACAATGCGCATATCTAGTTCGTGCAAGCACATTGTTGTCACAAACATGTGTGAAAGATTAATAATCTTTCATCATTAATAATAATTATAAAATTATATACGCGACAATAAGCGTTTTTAACTTTGTTAATTATTTATCAATTATACCATTCGTATATAATTCCGTCAATAATAAGAGCCATTGTATCTGTTTAAATACAATTAACATTTCTTGTCGCTACTATATAAATACAATTAACATTTCTTGTATAATATAGAAAAAATTATATTTACTTACACGCATTATATAGCATCAAAATTATTGGCGAAAATTATACCTGAATGATAAAACATTTGAAAATGCTTGACTAATATGTTATAAATGGTAATATAATTAAAAATAATTAAAAAAGAGGTGCATTAAAATGAATGAAAATTTCAATCAAAATTATGAACCCATTAATCAACAAAAACAAATGTATGGTTCACGCGCAAGAATTGAGGAAAATGTATTAGCACAATCATTTATATTTATGACAATTGCATTAATAATCACTGCTATAGCTTCGTATATGACCTTAACTTCGGATAATCTGCTTTATGCGATTGAAACCAATAGTGGAGGCCTATTCTATGGACTGTTAATCAGTGAATTTGTAGTTGTAATCGTCGCAACCCGCGCTATGAGCCATAATCGATTGCTTTCTTCCGCAATACTATTTGTTTTATATTCAGGTATTAACGGTGTTACTCTTTCAGTCATATTCGATATTTATCAGCTAGGCTCTGTATTTAGCATCTTTATTATGTCAGCTGTTATATTTGCTATCACAGCAGTATTTGGTATCGTTACCAAAAAGGACTTATCTACAGTTGGCAACATCTGTTTTATGGGTCTTATCGCCATTATTGTATTAAGTGTTGCAAATATGTTTTTCATTAAAAGCAATGGTATGGACCTCGTTATTTCTGCAGTTGGTGTTTTCATTTTTGTTGGTCTTGCCGCATACGATTCTCAAAAGATCAAAAAGATGTCTGCTGTCAGTAATTCCGATAACATAACCACTATGGCATTGTTTGGTGCACTTATGTTGTATTTAGATTTTATCAACCTTTTCCTTAGACTTCTCAGACTTTTCGGTAAAAGAAATTAGTAATCCTATATGAATTTAGAGCTATCACGATTCGTGTGATAGCTCTTTTTTTTGTTTGATATTTGGTTAGGGTGCCATAACTAAGAAAGTTTAGTTCACCACATCTCAAGCATAAAAGCACCTATTGTAAAGTTAACAGGAGTATTGGGTATGTTCTAATTATAGCACTATCCCACAGTACTTTACAGCGTTTTCAAGGTTTTTAGCCTTTTTTTAAATTATAATATACGTATGGAAATCATCTTATAAAGTAAACTGTAAATATTAATTTTTGATTATTCATTTATCGCAGACCGGCTGAAAGTAGTGCTTATATTTTGTCGAGACTCAGATAAAAAATGAGCGTAAGCGAGTATTTTTATCATCTCTGAGGCTCGTAAAAAATATACTACTTGAAGGAAAGGCAAGATAAAATGTATAATCAAAAATTAATATTCACTCGATACCTTTCATTATTAGTTTTGACACCGTAATCATATTTTCTTTTTAGAATTTATGATCTCTATGCATGTATATTTTTTGTCTTACTACAAATAATAACTATAAATTTATTGAAAGGAGCATATTGAATGAGCAAACCGAATATAAACCGTTCACAGCTTGCAATGAGCGCTCTTGACGACATACCCGATCCAAAATCCGATGCAAAAGATATTGTTGCCCTAGTAAAAAGTAGTGGACATGTTGATGGATACAAATTATCTGATGGAACTACGTTAAGTAAAGAACAAGGTGTTCAACTTGCAAAAGAAGGTGGTATTAATGGAGTAGGAATTGCCCACCGACAAGGCAGTGAATACTTGAAATCTTTGCCCGATGGCGCAGAAAGTAACAATTTAAGCAATCTTCCTTCTGTATCAGGATAAAAAAGTACACAAGAAAATATAAAATATAGGCTTGCACCTGGGCAACGTTTTCAATCGCCTCAGGTACAAGCCTATTCTTTCAGTTCTTATTTACAATTTTCAAGTTCTCGCTTACAATTCTTCAAGTTCTTTCATCCAAAGTGAGGCGCTCGCATCACTAGGCATGCGCAAATCACCTCTTGGCGAAATCGAAACTGAACCCACTTTAGGTCCATCCGGTAAACATGACCGTTTGAATTGTGTTGCAAAGAATCTACTATAAAAGGTCTTAAGCCATTTCAAAATAGTCTCATCGTCATATTCACCTTCAAATGCATTCTTTGTTATTCGAAATAACTTGGCTGGTCTAATTCCAAACCTAAGAATATGATATAAATAAAAATCATGAAGCTCATATGGTCCAACAATATCCTCTGTCTTTTGAGCAATTGTACCATTTGCCTTAGGTGGAAGCAGTTCTGGACTAACTGGTGTATCCAAGACATCATTTAAGACATCTGCAAGGCCCTCTTCCTTACAAGTATCTGCAAAATATTTTACCAAATGTCTTACAAGTGTCTTAGGTACTGAAACGTTGACGTCATACATTGACATATGGTCACCATTATAAGTTGCCCAACCTAGTGCTAGTTCTGATAAATCTCCCGTTCCAATCACTATGCCATTCATCTGATTGGCAATATCCATAAGGACCTGCGTACGCTCTCTTGCCTGTGCATTCTCATAGGTTACATCGTGAACATTAATATCATGATTAATGTCTCTAAGATGTAAAGTTACTGACTCTTTTATATCAATTTCATATAGTGCTGTGCCCAGTTTTTTTGTTAACTCAACTGCATTAGAATAAGTTCTATCCGTTGTTCCAAAGCAAGGCATCGTAACTGATATAATATTCTCGCGTGGAATCTGTAGTGCATCAAACGCCCTTATCATAACAAGCAATGCTAAAGTTGAATCAAGGCCACCTGAAATCCCTATTACTGCATACTTACATCCAATATGTTCTAATCGCTTCTTAAGTCCCAATGCTTGAATCGAAAGAATCGCTTCACAACGGTCCTCTCTTTCTCTTTTGTCTCTAGGAACAAATGGAGCTTTATTATATTTTTGGATTAATTTCAAATCTTTCATTTCAATATGAAACTCAACATCAGAATATTCATCTAAATCTTCTCGCGAACGAAAAGAAGTCATTCTACGACGTTCACACTTCAGCCTATCAAGATCAATATCTGCATATATCGCCTCATTCATAAATCTTTTGGCCTCAGCGATTACAGTACCATTCTCGGCAATAATATTATGTCCGCCAAATACGAGATCCTGTGTCGATTCCCCTTCACCAGCACTTGCATATATATATGCACAAAGAAGTCTGGCGGACTGCCCTCTTACTAGTTCTCTTCTATAGTTATCTTTGCTGATTGTTTCATTACTAGCAGAACAATTGATAATTACGGTTGCACCATTCATTGCATGGGCAATACTTGGGGGCATTGGAACCCAAAGGTCCTCACAAATCTCAGTTCCGATTACAAGTGACGGCATATTGGCACATTTATACAAAATCTTACTGCCAAAGGGTACAAGCTGTCCATCGATAACGACTTCACATACCTCATCAAATCCTTCTGTAAAATGCCTTTTTTCATAAAATTCCGAATTGTTAGGAATGTTCTTTTTAGGGACAAGACCAAGAATTTTTCCTTCTGAAATTGTCGCAGCTACATTATACAACTTTCCACAGTATTCATATGGTAATCCAACCCACACAAGGACGCCACTGATATTCACAGTATGTTTTACAATTGCAATAAGGCCATCTATCGCTCCTTGTAATAAAGTATCTTGTAAAAACAGATCGCCACAGGTGTAACCAGTAATACACAACTCTGGAAATACGATGACCTTAGCATCTTTTGCCACCGCTTGATCAATCAACTCACATATTCTATCTACATTATAATCACAATCAGCTACCTTAATCTTAGGTGTCATAGCAGACATTCTAACAAAACCTTGATGCATGATATTACCTCACTTTTTAGTCTTTTTATCTATAGTTAATAATTTGTAAAATACTATGTTTTTATTCTCAATTTAATAAATTAATCACATTTGTAAACGAATCTTTAATTCACTTTATTCATACTTTAAATCTATGCTAAAATTAATTGTACCATTATGGAGATATTTGTCAATCAGTTTGATGTTGATTTTGCAAAACAAAATAAGCTCTAAACATAAGTTTATGGCATTCATAATGAACACATCAAACCTCGTTTAGAGCTATTTCGATATCAAATTAATGTATGATGTCAAATTCTCATAGCTTTTTATATTTTTGTGTGTATAAAGGTATTAAGTTTATTTTACTTTTTCATAATTTTCTTAGCTCTAATTAAGATAAGTGAAATTAACATAGCTACTACTATAACAGAAATGATAATAAATACTTTTGTCCCATTATTATTTTTTCCAACATCAGTTTTTTGACTATCTATAATATTTTGCAAATTTTTACACACTGAAAAATCAGGTAAAACTTTAATATAATTACTTGATATATCCAGAAAAGAAATATTTTGAAGACCTACTAAATTACCTATTGTCTTAATCTTATTATTACTTAAATTCATATAAGATAATGTTTTACTTACTAAACTAGGAACTATTTCTATTTGGTTAGTACTAGCATTTAACGAAACAAGATTTGGCAATTTAGAAATATCAAATAGCTCTTTTATTTTGTTGTTTTGAATCAATATAGACTCAAGCTTTTGGAACAAAATGATATTTTCAATATCCTCTATTTCATTATTGCTTAAATCAATATACTTTAGCATTGGCATAATCAAATTTGGTAATGATTTAATCTTGTTATTTGAAAGATATAAACTTTCTAAATTTGAGAATTCAACATTTCCTAGCTCATTAATATTTTCTAAGGCTTTACCAGTTAGATATAATTTCTTAATGCTCTTAATATCCGCAACCGTAATTTCATCATTAACATCTTTTGACAAACTGGTTGCAATTGCTAGACATATACTTTCTGATTGAAAAACCTCATTTATTTTACCTAAATTACTCTCTTGTCCATAGACTGCATCAATATTTGTATTGGACAAAGGTTCACCACTTACTCCTATTTTATCAGCCTGTTCTACCTGTGTTGCGCTTGTTGTTTCCTCACTGTTCTCGGCATTAGCAGAAACTGTAATATTTTCTATATTAGTTGAGGTGTTATTTGACGTTGCATTTGATATAATATTTAAAGAACTTTCATTATCACTTCCCTCTTTTAGAAAATAATTGCCCCCATATCGGATAACAAATTCAACATAACCATTATTTACGGTTAAACCGGTTGCAATATTCGCCATTGTATCCTGTTTAATAATTTCATTGCTGTCTATAATTGGTGTACTCCCGTGTAAAACAGCGGAATCATATCCACCATAATAAGATAGTTCTAATTTTGTATCATTTAAAAATTGATCACCCACATACATCGTAATAGTTGCTAACCCTGGTAAATCCCTTTTATTTGAAAAAGAGAAATATTTTGCCCTCGTTCCTCCTGGTAATCCGGTTAAGATGTCACCCTCATAGAAATTTATTCCCAAGAAATAAGGGCCTTCTGGATTTGTGATTTTATCATAGGAAAACTTCCAGGAGTATTTCAAAGTTCCCTCCGCAGTATTACCCGCTCTATTTTCATATATTTCAGTGTAACCATTCGTTTTTACCATATTAAGATGTTTCCATGTCACCTTAGAATCGATGTCAAACAAATATTTGTAGGGATCATTCGATGACCCATTTCCACTATATGGACTCACATCATCGCCAATCACTCCTAAAGATTCAGCCGAACATACCGTATATATTTGTATTACAATTAAAAATGAAATTAATACAGTCAGTCCTTTTCTAACATAGCTTTTAAATGGAGTCCATTTTATTTTCATATTAAACAGTCTTTTTCTTTTTTGCTAACAAAGATATACTGACTCCTGAAATTACCATCAATATTATAAATACATAATATATTTCAGTTGATCCAGTTTTTGGCGAACTATTATCTGCTTCTTTAACTGTAGATATTGTAGTGTCAGCGTTTTCTGCCGCTAGCATGGTGTTCGTATTTTCTGTTGCTAATTGGATTGGTACAATTCCAGCGTCCTGTGAAGTTGGTGCTTGGATAGTAGGTGTTTCTACAATTGCTTCTTTTGTTAGTGTATAATTTCCACCATTTTTAACATTAAACACTATATATCCACCCTCAACAACGATTCCTTCTACCTTTGTTGCGGCTATTACAGGTACTACTTTATTTGATCCATCAATCTGACTACCATCAACACCATCAACATAGTTTAATGTTAAATGCGTCCCATCAATATATGAATCAGCAACATTTAATTTAATACTGATTTCCCCATAAAATAAGCGTTTAGACTTAAACTTTACTGATAAACCATTTTCGATTGACGTTGATGTTATTTGAAGATAAATAGGCCCTTTATTTGCCTCAACGATTGGAGCACATTTCTGTCCATCTATTTTCCATGAGTAATTTAGTTTCCCGGCAATTGTATCGCCTACTCTGTTTTCAAATACTTCTACTTTTGTAGCATCACTTTTTATGGTGCCTAACATATCATAGCCCTGAATGGTATTGAATTTTTTCCATGACATTGATGAATCGGCGGTAATTAAATATGTATTAGGTCCTGTTGCATATGGAATTGATGATGTACTAATTGATGCAAAAGCTGACGCATCAGCAGCCATTGCGCTTACAAGATTTAAACTCATAATCAAAACAAATATTAACACTACTGATATAACTCTTTTTCTTTTTTTCATAATTATGTTCTCCCTTTTTAGTTGAATTTAGAATTTCTGTTCAATTATTATCTATAATTTTATCCAACTTGTTTTTAGCTATCATACATTTAATTTCTTAATGCATTGGCTAACAAATTGTTTATTTTTTCATCAGATAACTCCTTTTGATAAAATAATGAATAAAACTTTTTGGTTTCTTGCTTGATATCATATTGATAGTAAGCTGGATATAATAAATTTCCCAACCACTTAATACCAATGATTCTGTTTACCGATGGTGGCATATCAAGCCAATTATATGGTAAGCACGGTGTCGCGTAGACCATATCTTTTTTAACCGCTTTTACAAGCTGCCATTCATATGATGCATTTGTTAGAATCGAAAAAACTCCACCATTATTGTCGTTATGTCCCATACTATAAGAGGCAATAATCACATCTGGATTGTATCGTAATAATTGCTCCATATTAATATTCAATCGTCCATCTGTATCAGCATTCAACATTACAACATTTTCCCCGCCAACCAAATCTATAACCTCTGAATGGGATGATCCTTTTGGTGCTGTCTGTAATCCTGTCGAGCCTTGTGCATAATAGACTTTTAGGACATCTTCATCCTTGATTGTTGAGGCGATCTGTTTTGCACTTTCAATCGTCTCTTTACAATAATTTGATAATTCTGTGGCTCTTTCTGATTCATTTAGAATCGTTCCTAAAAATTCATATGTATCGCAGATATTTTGTAGGCTAAAATCTGCAACTATGACAGGAATTCCCATAGTTTCTTGAATCTCATTTGCTGCACTGATAGACTCCTCGCTGATAATCGTCATCATTAAAATAATATCTGGATCTCTCTCCATGATTTCTTCCTTGTTTGCAGAACTATTATTTCCCTGCATTAGACCTAATATAGGAAGTGATAGATATTTTGCATTTATATAACTTGCTTCATCACTTGATAGTTCCATGCACCATCCTAATAATTTATCAGGACATAACGTATAAAGCATAACCACTCCTGGCTGACCCGTAGAATATATTTGATTAATTTCCACTGGAATATCTACCATTCTGCCTGCCATATCAATAACTTGATGGGTTTTAGCCGTTTGAATATTATTACTTGCATTTTTACTGCAACCCATAATGCTAAGTGCCAGTATTATAAATGCCATTACTTTTATGTATTTCATAATGCTCCCATCTGTCCATATTATTGTGGAACACAGATTTTCACTGTTTTAAAATCAAGTTTAATTTCTTTAACCAATGCATCTACTTGATATACTTCTTTGATTAATTCACTCGTTATAATCTCACTAGCACTTCCAATTACGAATTCTTTTTTCCCTTTTATCACTAAAACCTGGCTAGAACACAAAAATGCATGTTCTGGAAAATGTGTTGTGTAAATAATAGTAAGTCCTTTTTTTGATAACGCTCTTATTTGATCTAAAATTCTTGTTTGGTTTCCGAAGTCCAAATTTGCTGTAGGTTCATCCATTATTAGAATTTCACTCTTTTGCGCAAGCGCCCGCGCAATGAGTACTAATTGCCTTTCACCCCCACTAATTTCTGTATAAGATTTTTCTTGCAAATATAGTATATTTACTGTATTTAAGCACTCCTGGGCAATTTGCATATCCTTTTTTGAAGGGGATCGAAACACAGAAATATGTGATGTCCTTCCCATTGCAACTACATCTATAACTTTAAATGGGAATGGTGGTATATGTGCCTGAGGTACATATGCAATTTGTTTTGCCATTTCTTTGCTTGTTAAGGATTTCATAGCTTTCCCATGAAGCAAAATCTCACCATCTAATAATTTCAAATGTCCTAAAATTGTTTTAAATAAAGTCGTTTTTCCTATTCCATTTGCTCCCATAATACTTAGGATACTGCCTTTATTTACTCCAAATGATATGTCACTCAATATCACATTGTTTTTATATCCACAGACAACATTTTTTATTTCTAACATTAACACCACCCCCTTTTTCCCCTTAGAAGTAATATTATAAAACACGGCGCTCCTATAATTGCCGTTAATATACCCAGTGGGATTTCAACTGGAAACAGTATTCTAGATATATTATCAACAATCAGTAGAAACAAGGCACCAATCAAAAGCGTAGCAGGAATAAGATGCTTGTGATTTGGACCTACTATCATCCTGCTTAAATGAGGAATCACAAGTCCTACCCAACCAATTTGTCCACTAATGGATACCACAGATGCCGTTAACACTGTGGCACAGATAATAACAAGTGCACGAAGTCGTTTTGTATTGATTCCCATTGATGAAGCTTCCTCGTCTCCGAAAACTAAGACATTCAATCTCCATCTGATTAAAAGAAGAATTGCCATACATATTGTAATTGGAATCACAATCATTTTCAAATCTTTGATAGTAACTGATGAAAGGCTACCCATAAGCCAAAATGTTATTTCTGGTAATTTACTATATGGGTCTGCCACATATTTTATAATAGAAATAAATGCACTAAATAAAGCTGCAATCACCATTCCGGCCAAAACTAACACTAATGTTACATTTTCCCTTTGTCCTACTGCTTTGCTTATAAAATAGGTAAGTCCAACTGCAATTAAACCAAATACAAAGGATAAAAGTTGGATTCCTATACCTGAAAACGATAAAACGATTCCCAATGCTGCTCCAAATCCTGCTCCTGCCGATGCACCAAGAACATCTGGTGATACCATTGGATTTTGAAATATTCCCTGATAAGAAACACCTGAAACAGATAACGCTGATCCAACCAAAACACATACTATAATTCTTGGAAATCGAATATTATTTATAATTGATTTACAAACTTGTGGTACATCTAAATCATAATCAGTAATCATTGAACCAAGACTTTTTATGACATTAATGAATGAAATATAATATCTTCCCAACATAAACGAAATCAAAATCAGAAAAATCAGACTTATAAATAGTAGAATCAGTATTAAATTGTTTCGCGCATTTCTATTTGATTTTATTTTCATTTATGAATACTCGCTTTCCTATTATGCTAGGATTTCTCCCATTCTTAGTTTTTCTCTGTATGCCATTAGCTGAGCGTTTAATTTTTCTAGCTCTTTTAACTTCGTTTTCTCTCCCTTCGTTGTTGTAAGTAATCTATACATCCCACCATTTTGTATCACAAGACGTCGGTCAGCGTATAAAGCCAAAACGGGATCATGTGTTGCCATCACAATTATTTTTTCTCTTTTGATTAGAAGGTTTACCGCCGTTTTTCTATCGATTCCGGCATTTTCTATTTCATCAATTAATACAATTGGTGAAGAGCTTAAAAAAGCTGTATCAGCTATCATCAGAGCTCTTGACTGTCCACCACTAAGAGACGTAACTGGAGTATCTTCATATATTTTTTCACCGGCCAAATGATTCGCTTCGTTAATAATCATTTTAATTTTATCATCTAGATTTTCTGTTATCATTCTACTTTCAGCATGCATTCTTATGAAATCAATTACCGAAACATCCATAACAAAATTCATATTCTGTGATAATTGCGCTACCAGTTTGTGCTCAATGGAAAATCGCCACTCTGATGGAGGAACTTCACCATTGATTAAAATTTGCCTTCCAGTCGGTGTATCTTTTTGTGCCAACCACTCAATATCTGCTAAAAATCTACTTTTTCCAGCTCCCGTTGCGCCTACTATGGAAAGGACATCACCACAATGTAATGTCAGATTTATACTTTCGTTTACCAAATTTTTATTATGTCCACCAAGTATTGTAATAGAAGAAACTTTAAATTCATTTCCTTTTTGATGTTGTTGCATATTTTCAAGATATTCTAAGAATAAATCCAATAGATTAGATTTATCAACCCCTTTTTGCTCCAAATCATATTCATCCATTGTGTAAAAAATTGATTCAATTGTCTTGTTTTTTTTGTGTTCTGGATATTCAATTGACATAGATGTAAAAAACTCATGAACATAAGAATATTTATTAGAAACAGCATCCAATGTCATTTTTAATAATCTATTCTTTTGTATGTCTTTTGTTTGCATTTCCTTTGTATTTATTCCTTTTTCTTGAGTTCCTTTTTCTTGAGTTCCTTTTTCTTGTATTCCATCATTCATTCAAGCTCCATCCTCTTAGAATTTCCGATATGATACTCAGCTCCTATTCTTGTTTCTCCTAGACAATAGGAGCATACAGCCGCTGGCATCGTGAATCTAAGTTTTAACTGACTAATATCTACTTCGGCGTTACATAAAATCATTTTTGACAATTCCAAACAACCCTGTCCCGTTATCCCATTGATTTGCATTATGATTGCTTTAGGATTAACTTGTCTAACTCGAAATGAAAACACCTCTCTTTCCGCTTGAGAAACAACGTCTCCTTTTGTTATTGCTACTATATCAGCCATTTTTAACATTGGGCCGATTTTTCGTGGTGTATTTATTCCCATCAAATTATCAATCACACACACAGCTTTTATATCTCGAATATGTGGTGAACAGCGATTGCAAAGGCCTGCACTTTCTAAAATCAATATATTAAAATTATTCTTTTCTCCCCATTGAATACAATCTTCAAAATTACTAGCGAAAAAATGATCTGGGCACAGATTTCCTGATAACCCAATTTTAACTGGAATATTTTCGCGATTATAGATTTTGTCATCATCTGTACTAAGACAATCAAACTTAATTACCCCCACAATATAATCTTGTTCCCGCAATCCAGCTATCATATGAATTATGACAGACGTTTTTCCAGATGAAGGAGGTCCTGAAACTGTTATTATTTGCAATCAAAATCACCTTCTTTTGTTAAATCAGTCGTATTTCGAGTATTTATTACATTAAACATGATTTGATTTAAATGATCCAAAATCTCCTCTAAGTTGTTATTAATTATAAAGTCCCACCCTAACCACCTGAAATGTTCACCCATGTTATGCATATTTTCTTGATTATAAATGGAGAAGAACCCTCCTGCTAAAAATAACTCTTCTATATCTTTATCTGCTATTTTATTAGCAAGATCTTTTACCGCTTGGCTGCAATCTGTTTTCACAAGCATAACAAGTGGATTAATAATTGCTCCATCTTCTGGCCATATAATTTCCACATTTTTATTTTTTCCAACCATACAAGCAAAAGAATATGGAATTACACTTACGGCTGGTGCTTCCTTCATTTTACTACCTGCGAATTTAACCATTTGAGATGGATGTAGTCTGCATTTTACAGATTTCGCGAGTTTAAAAATTCCTTCATCACCCAACTCTTTATAAATATTTAACAACACCCCTTCACAGAATTGACTATCGCTATGACCACGATATGCAACCTTTGCCTCATACTCCTCAGTCAAAAGGTCACCCCACTTTTTTGGTGTAGGTAATTTAGGATTATTCGTTTTATCAACGAGAAATACCAGCGGATTAAATGCAATCAAGCTATAATAATTATCTGGATCAAATATATCAATCAATTCCAAATTCAAAAATGTTTCCTGTTCTAAAATATTACTAAATTTTCCTTTGTCTCTAAATAGTTTTACAAATTCTTTATAAAAAAAGCGACTAAATCCAGGTGCAATCATAATATTCGGCAATTCATTAATATCCTTGCAATGGGATATTTTCTCGAAAATATCAGTTTGCGCCACTGCATTAGATACGATTTTATACTCTAAATGTATATCATAGTACTCATTTAGTGTCTTAATCGTTTCAGTAATCTCTTTTTCAAACGATACTTTCAGCGGACATGGCATTAGTGCTAATAAATCTAACATTTTTTCTTTCATTTCATAACCTCCATATTTCATTTGATCTTCATCGTATTTTATGCATTTGTCTATTTCACTATATTTCTTAGATTCCGTTCATTCTAAGTTATTACCCCTATAAATTCAATAAACAAAACAATCAAAATATCATTCAAAACCAAAAGCAATTATGGTAGATATATCCATAAGTAAAACCTATGGTTAATCACTTCGCACTCAAACGCAAAAACACATCCATTACCTCTTGGATGTGTCCTTGCGTTCAGCAATTGCATTATTATTTTTCGTCCTAAATGTTTTAGCCTTAATTTTTTTTGCTTTTTAACGCCCTACCTGATTTTTGCTATAAAACGCAGAAAAAGTTCATTGAAGTCCTCAATTGTACGCATTTGCCGTTACAGCCCTACGAGATTGTCTGCAAGTGGTTGACGCATCTTTACGCGTCGAACCAAGTGCAAACAATCTCGTAGGGCTGTAGAGGCAATAGCGAACAAGAGGATATCAATGAACTTTTTCGTCCGTCTTATCTAAAACTCACTCACCTTACTCCTGACTTGCTGTTTCGGTAGGAATACTTAAATATTTCAAATGATTGTGCTTATCTATAACTGTATAATCAACTGTAAGTTTATCAATATACTCTTTTACAGCATTACTTGCAATCGTGCTTGATATCGTTGCATTAGTAGCCTCATCATAATATTTGTTTATAAAATATACAACATAAAATACACCATTATCTGTATCAGCCAAAACTGTTTTATCTCCTTCAGCTCTTGATGAATCATATAACCATGAGCTGTAGGTCGGACTTACACTGCTTGATGTACCACCTTTTATAAGTGAAGTATCGTCTGTCTCATATTTTGACTTTTGGTCATCAGCAGCATATGTTTTGCATAACGTTGCAAATGTTGCTTCATCTTTCACTTTTGAAAGCATTTCATTCGCTGCATCCTGTGTTGGAACTGAAAGGACTCTGTAATCCACTGAATCATAGTTATCCTTGTTTGCTTCATAGTATGCTAAAATTTCGGTATCTGAAGGTGTATTTTGTTCAGTAAGCTGACTGCTATACGCACCTGCGGTTAAATAATCCTTAATAATAGATTCCATGTTGCTTACTGTTGCATATATACCAAATTTGGTTTTATAAAAAGCATTTAAACTTACAGAAGCTGTAGTTGCCGCTTGTTGAATACTGTCTTTATAAGAATTAAAATCTGCAGATACATCATATTGAAACCCTTTACTTTTAGCATCAACTAATATTGCTTTTGTTTGTTTAATTACTTCAACTGTTCCCTGAGAAAAATAATCTTCCCAAGTCATTGTATCTGAATACATTTGATCTGCATAACTTTTAGTTGTATCCAAATTGAAATATGAAAGATAAGATGAATATGTTGTAACGAATTGATTCGCTGTACTATTATAATAATAATCAAATTCCACTTTTGAAATTTCATTATCTCCAACTGTTATGTACTCGCCATATATATTATTATGTCTGATTACAAAATACGATGTAGCCCCAATAATTATCGCTGCTAGACCAATTAAAGCAGATATTTTAAATATTTTCTGGTTTCTTTTTTGTTTTTCTTCTTCTCTTTTTCTCTCTAAAACCTTTTTGTCATACTTTGTAATAACCTTTTGAGTATTGTTTTTTACTTCCACTATCTTCGTCTCTTTTTTAATATTATTTGTCATTGTCATAATTTGTGAGATGTACTCACAAAACCTCCTCCTGATATACTTCTAAGATTATATAATACGATATATTTCAGCAAAGTGAAAGTCTTTTCACAAAACTTTCATTAAAAACAAAAAACTCACAAAATTAATCTTTGTAAGTTTTTATTTACTGTGCCAATATGGGCAAATCTTATCTTGTTTGCGCTTGAATTGTACCTCCAAATACGGTTGCCAATTCTTCTGTTTTTTTATTAATATCAGTTTTTAGTTCATTTATGCCGTTACTCGCTTTGGTTTCGAATTCATTTATACCTCGGGTCTTTGACAGTTGCATAGACTAAAAATTGCTATAGGCCTTGAAAAGTCTATATTTTTTTGTCTTTTTTTCAATTTATAGTAGCGCACTTTG
>NZ_FOJI01000002.1 GCF_900111235.1 [Clostridium] fimetarium | reverse complement strand
CGAAGAACTCGATTCACTATACTTCGTTCGACTTGCATGTGTTAAGCACGCCGCCAGCGTTCATCCTGAGCCAGGATCAAACTCTCATATAAAGTTTTAAAAACTTTTAAGCATTTGATCTTGCTAGTTTAAACATCTAGCTTGTTTCCGTAAAATTCACTTTCTTGCATAAATGCCAAAGCATTTATTTAAACATGAATGTTAGCGTTCATGTTTTTACAAGCAGTTCCTTTTTTACTGTTTTAAGGTAGCAACACAAATCTATTGATTTGCATTACCGTTCGTTTATTTTGAAATTCTTTTATAGAATTTTCAAGGTTGTTTTACTATTTAGTTATCAATGTTCAATTCAAACTTTTTCTTGGGTTCGTGCACTGAATAATCCAGTATTTATGCACCTTCGAGTGTTGTTTGTGTTGCCGTATGTTTTGGCGACTTGGTTATCTTATCATTATGAGCTAACTTTGTCAACACTATTTTTCGACTTTTTTCTACTTTTTTCAAATTTTCCCTAAAACAGTGTTCTTTTCTAGTATTTTAACCACTTCTACAGTATTTATACCATTAATTATTTCTTCTTTTGATAAATAATTACGATTCAACAATATATCATTCAAATTAACAAATACCTTAATATACTCTTTCGTATGACCTATAGCATATTCAATTCCTTCAAAATTATTAACATCTTCAAATAAAACTTCAACATATTTGCCTTCATAATAACGATTAAATTCATTTGACATAACATCAACTAATTCTAGTAACGCCTTACTCCTTAAAGTTTTGATTTGATTTAAAACTTGTCCGCTCATTTTATCGGCAACTGTTCCTTTTCTTCTTGAATATTTAAAAATATTCATTTCATAAAAATTTACCTTTTCAAGAAATGCTCTTGTGATCGCGAATTCTTCATCCGTTTCGCCAGGAAATCCTACAATTACATCTGTTGTAATTGCTGGATGTACGTAATATTTTCTAAGCAGCTCACATTTTTCATAATATTCTGTAGTATCATAACGTCTATTCATTCTCTTTAGCGTTGCATCACAACCACTTTGAAGTGATAAATGAAAATGAGGACATACTTTTTCCAACTTTGCTATTGAGCTTGCAAATTCTTCCGTAATAATTCTTGGTTCCAACGATCCTAATCTAATTCTTTCTAATCCTTCAATTGGATGTAACAATATTATTAACTCTAAAAGATTCGTATTTCCCAAATCAATTCCATATGAGCTTAAATGTATACCTGTTAAGACGATTTCTTTATATCCTTTATCCACTAACCCCTTTACTTCTTTTACTATAAGTTCTGGATTTCGGCTTCTTACGCGGCCTCTCGTATAAGGAATGATACAATATGAGCAAAATTGATTACACCCATCTTGAATCTTAATATATGCCCTAGTATGCTCGCAAACGCTATTAATGGACAAATCCTCATACTCTTCTGTTCTATTTATATCAATAATAGCGCTATTTTCAGCATTATTATTTTCATATTCTTCTATAATATGAAGTAAATCTGCTTTTTTATTATTTCCAATAACAATATCTACCGCATCATCTAATTGCAATTCGCTACCTTCTGCTTGTACATAACATCCTGTGGCTATAACAATCGCATTTAGATTTAATTTTTTTGCCTTATGTAACATTTGGCGTGATTTCCTATCTGCTATATTAGTTACGGAGCATGTATTAACTATATATATATCAGCTTCCTCATCAAATTTAACAATTTCATATCCTGCTCCTATTAACAGCTGCTCCATAGCCTCTGTTTCATATGAATTTACTTTACAACCCAAATTATGTAATGCTACTTTTTTCATTATATTTATATTCTGCCTTTCATTTTAATATACTATTACGTAAATTTAATTTTATTAAATAAATTGTATATACTTTTCATACATTTATTGTGAATATTGTATATTGACATAGTTTAGTGAAATAGATAATATAGTCCTAGGTAGTGCAATAATTGCACAGCAAATATATAAACAATTACTAGGAGGTAATAACTATGAAAACCGTTCAAATTTCATTAAATTCAATTGATAAGGTAAAGTCTTTCGTAAATGATATCACTAAGTTTGATATTGATTTCGATTTAGTATCAGGAAGATATGTTATTGATGCAAAATCTATAATGGGAATCTTTAGCTTGGATTTATCAAAACCAATCGACTTAAATATTCATGCTGATGCTGAAATAGATACAATTCTTTCTATATTATCACCATATTTAGTTTAAGACACCTTACTCTAAGTAATCAGTATAGCAACTAAAAAAATTAGAGAAACAGAAAACAAGCTGGCTTGTTTTCTGTTTTTTAATTTTACTAATCAATTT
The DNA here is from genome assembly GCF_900111235.1 of [Clostridium] fimetarium. GTDB lineage: Bacteria > Bacillota > Clostridia > Lachnospirales > Lachnospiraceae > Clostridium_N > Clostridium_N fimetarium. The sequence continues at coordinate 459,319 of NZ_FOJI01000002.1, read as the reverse complement.
TTATTTTTTCTGTGGTTTCAATTGCAATTCTGATCATTTCATCTATTTTCTCTTCTAACTTTCTTTCAGAATTTTTAATAATCTTTAAATTAGGTTTGGTTACAGGATGTTTTGCCACAAATATTGTGCAACAATCTTCAAATGGCTGAATTGAAGTTTCATAAGTGCCAATTTTTTCAGATAAATTAATAATTTCCTGTTTATCAAATCCAATAACTGGTCTAAATACTGGCATTGTACATACTTCATTTGTACAAGCAAGGCTTTGCATTGTCTGACTAGCTACTTGTCCAATACTTTCACCTGTTATTAATCCTTGACATCCTGATTGTCTTCCAAGCTCTTCTGATATTTTCATCATATATCTTCTCATGATAATTGTTAACTCATCATGTGGGCATACCTCATATATATACAATTGGATATCTGTAAAGTTTACGACATTTAATTCAATAGGTCCTGAATATCTAGCAACGAGCTTCGCCAGATCAACTACTTTTTGTTTTGCTCTCTCACTTGTGTATGGAGGGGCGTGGAAATATGTAGCGTCAATTTTTACGCCACGTTTTGCAATCATGTAACCGGCAACGGGACTGTCAATACCACCTGAAAGTAAAAGCATGGCTTTTCCATTGGTTCCCACCGGCATTCCGCCTGGCCCTGGAACTTCTATTGAATATATATTTATTTTTTCACGTATTTCGATTTGAAGGAGTACTTCTGGCTTTTTGACATCAACTTTGAATTCACTGAACGCTTCTAAAATTCTATGTCCCATCTCGGAATTGATTTCCATTGAATCCATTGGATAATTCTTCCTAGCTCTTCTTGCGTTTACTTTAAATGTAATATTTTTATCTGGATATGTTGAATCCATATATTCAAGTACAACTTTAGATAAATCGTCGAATCCAGTATCTTCTATTTGAATCATAGGACAAATTCCAACTATTCCAAAGACTCTTGAAAGTGACTCGATTACCTCATCATAATCAAATTCGCCTCTAGCCTCAGCATATATTCTGCCATTTTCTTTACTAACAGTAAATTTCCCATCTATTTTTTTCAATGAAAATCTAATTTGATCTACAAGCGCATCCTCAAATATATATCTGTTTTTACCCTTTACACCAATTTCACCGTATTTTATTAAAAATGCTTTAAACATTTTTCCTCCAATTCTCCGCTTCTGCGATATGTGTATATTTATTATAATTTATTGCTTATGAGATAACATATGTGGTTCGACTTATGTAACTTATGAATTAACTTCTTCTAAATTTTCTTAGCATTGGTAGCAACTCATTTAAAACAAGAATACAGTAATCAATTTCTTCTAGTGTAGTATCAAAACAAAAACTAAATCTTATAGTCGAATCCAATAACATTTTATCAACTCCGATTGCAACCAATGTTGAACTAAGTCCTGGCTTATTAGATGCACAAGCGGATCCAGAAGATACATATACGCCTTTATCTTCTAATGCATGCAGTAAAACTTCACTTCTTATCCCTTCAAAACTTACGCTAAGAATATGTGGAGCAAAATCTCGATCGGTCTTCCCGTTAATTGTGGCACACGGTATGATTTTTATTGCTTCTACTAATTTTTCTTTTAAATTGTATAAATGATCTATTTTTTCATCCAAATTTGCATAAACCAGTTTCGCTGCAACACCAAGTCCTGCAATTCCTGGTACATTTTCTGTACCCGAACGCATGCCTTTTTGTTGCCCTCCTCCAAGAATGAGAGGTTTTACCTTGACTTTATCACGAATATAAAGAAACCCTGAGCCCTTAGGACCATGAATTTTGTGCCCACTGACAGAAAGTAAATCAATCCCCATTTTCTTGGGATAAATCTTATATTTTCCAAACGCCTGAATTGCATCTACATGAAAAATAATATCAGGATTATAATTATGAATCATTTGTGCCATTGCTTCAATTGGTTCTACTGTACCTATTTCATTATTCACATACATTGTTGATACAAAAATTGTGTCATCACATAATTCATTTTTTAAATCATCCAATGATATTAACCCGTTTTTGTCTACAGGAAGATATGAAATTCTAAATCCCTGTTCTTCTAAAAATCGAATTGGTTGTTTTACGGACGAGTGTTCAACAGAAGAAACTATAATGTGATTACCATCACGTTTGTTTGCCATTACAGCACCAAGGATTGCCATGTTATTCGATTCTGTTCCACCTGATGTAAATATAATCTCTTTTTCTTGACATTTTAATAATTTTACAAATGTTTCTTTCGCTTCTTTGATATATCTTTCTGCCTTAACACCATACATATGCATAGATGATGGATTACCATAGTCTAGTTCCATTGCCTTTACCATGACGTCCACGACCTCTTTTAAGCATCGCGTTGTTGCTGAATTATCTAAATATACTTCCATAATCTTATATTTTCCCTTCTAGTTCAAACATCAAAACTGAAAGAATCATAAGTCCTGCTGTTTCTGTTCTTAATATACGTTTTCCTAAAGTTATCACTTTAAAATTGGAATTTATTGCGATATCAAGTTCTGACATATCGAAACCACCTTCTGGGCCAATAAATATTCCTATACTTATGCCCGGTTCAATAGACGATATTATTCTTTTTGTTTCTGACATTCCCTTAGCACATTCATATGGCAATAAGACAATATCAAGCTTTTTTGCATATTCAATTGCTTCTTTGTAAGTCATCACGTTGCTCACATTGGGAATAATGCTTCTTTTGCTCTGCTTCGCCGCACTTTCAGAAATACCATTCCACCTTTTAAGCTTGGTATCTTCTTTCTTTTGATCCAGTTTCACAACGCAACGCTTCATAGCAACCGGAATAATTTCAAATGCACCTAATTCTACGGCCTTCTGTATTATAAGTTCCATTTTGTCAGCTTTGGGCAATCCTTGAAATAGATAGATTTTGGAAGGTAATTCTTTTCCTTCTTCATCTATCAATTCTATATTTGCAATAATCGTGTCATTTTCAATTTTACTTATATAACAATGATAATCAATATTATCTCCACTGCTTATCAATATTTTATCATTTACGTTCATTCTCAAGACGTTTTTCATGTGATTAACATCTTCACCATCAATAAGAATATAATGATCAAATATATTTTCATGTTTTGCGAAAAAATGATACATGACTGATTACCTCTTTCTTGCAGTAACATTTACCCATTCACCATCGTGATTGATTTCTAATATTTCAAGACGAGGATTCTTGTTAAATGCTTCAACGACTTCTTTTTCTTTTGTATTAATAATTCCAGATGTCATAAATATGGCTCCAACTTTCATATGATCTGCAACTATTTCCGATAATGGTATCAAAACATCTGCTAAAATATTAGCGCATACAATATCGTAACATTCATATCCAACTGCATCTTTTATTGCTTTATCATCGATTATATTACCATCAATAATCTCTATTTTATCCAGTGGAATCTTGTTTATTTCAGCATTTTCCTGACTTGCCACTATTGCATTTGGATCAAGATCTGTACCTACTGCTCGCTTTGCTCCAAGCATAAGTCCTATCACTGAAAGGATTCCACTTCCACATCCAACATCAAGTAATAAATCATCTTTTTTTACATACTTCTGAAGCTGTGTAATTACAAGCTGTGTTGTTTCATGTGAGCCAGTGCCAAATGCTGTGCCCGGATCAATATTGACAACCAGATGGCCTTCCATGGCCTTCGTATATGGTTCCCATGTTGGCTTGATCACTAACTCCCCAATTGAAAATGGATGGAAGTACTGTTTCCAGTTATTAATCCAGTCCCTATCCTCCGTCTGAGCTTCAGTAATCGTGCCTTCCCCAATATCAGTAAACATCTTGAGTTCTTCAAGACCTTTATAAACTTTATCCGTCATCGTCTTGTCATCTACATCGGAATCAATATAGAAGCTGACCTTAGCAATGCCTTCATCTGGCGGAAGTTCTGGAAGGAAATCTACAAACATAGTCTTAATATCCTCTTTGCTTAACTGGACATTATCCTCAATCTCAATTCCTTCTATTCCAATATCCATCATCATCCCGCTGATTAAATCAACTGCTTCTGTTGTGGTTTTTAGTGTATATTTATTCCATTTCACTGTTATTGCTCCGATCTTTTATGCTTATATAAGTTTGAAATTCTAATATATGATTATTCTTACTATTCCATATAATTATCTTACTATGCTATATAATTATTTTTTACTATTCTTCATAATTATTTTTACAATAATATATGATCCTTTTCTACTAAGCTTCTCTTAAAAATGCTTCATATCCCTTAAGTGTTTCATATAAATCTGCCTTACAAATTACTTCATGTGGAGCATGCATATTCTGTACTGCAAGGCCACTATCAATTACATTCATCCCATAATTAGCAAGGATATATGCAATCGTTCCGCCGCCGCCAATATCTACTTTTCCTAGTTCTGCGGTCTGAAAGCAGACGTTATTGTTATCCATTATTTTTCTCATTTCACCCATGAATTCGGCATTAGAATCATTTGATCCACTTTTACCTCTAGAACCGGTGTATTTGTTAAATACCATTCCACGTCCAAAATATGCACTGTTTTTCTTTTCATTCACACTTGCATAATTGGGATCATAGGCAGCACTCACATCTGAAGATAACATTTTTGAATTAGTCAATGCTCTTCTTACTTTGAGTTCTGAATAATCACTTGTTCTATCCATAACTTCTGCGACAACATTTTCAAAGAAACGAGAGTGCATACCTGTTGCGCCAACGCTTCCAATCTCTTCCTTATCGACCAAAATACATACGCCTGTACGTTTCAACTTTTTATTATTAAACAGGGCAATCAGTGAAGGATAGGCACACACTCTATCATCATGGCCATATCCGATTATCATGCTCCTATCAATTCCATAATCGCGAGCAGGGCCTGCCGGTACTGCTTCTATTTCTGCGGATAAGAGATCCTCTTCTTCTATGCCATAAGTTTCTTTTAATATCCTTAAAACGTTGTTCTTAACTTTTTGTTTTCCAGCTTCATCAGACTTATCTTCTTTATCACCGTTTAGTTTCTTCAATGGAATACTTCCACAAAGAATATTTAAATCTTCGCCTTCAATGAATTTCGAAGCCTTCTTTTCAAGTTGCTCACCAGCCAAATGAATTAACAAATCAGAAATTCCAACCACTGGATCATCTGCTTTTTCTCCAATTGTTATTTCCACTGTTTCGCCATTTTTAAGTGCAACTACGCCATGAAGTGCAAGTGGCGTTGTAAGCCACTGATATTTCTTGATTCCACCATAATAATGAGTTTCAAGAAGTGCTAAATCAGTATCTTCATATACAGGATTTTGTTTCAAATCTAATCTAGGAGAGTCAATATGTGCGCCAAGAATATTCATTCCATTTTCCATTGCATCTTCTCCAATATTAAATAAAATAATTGATTTATTCATATTGACTGCATACACTTTATCACCAACATTAAGTTTTTCTTTGTTTTTTATAACATCCTCAAGATTTTTATATCCTTGTACCTCTGCCATTTTAACTGCACTTGTCACGCATTCTCTCTCCGTTTTGCATTCAGATATAAACTTCCTATATTCCTCCGCAAAATCAAATACCTCCTGCATCTCAACTTCATCATATTTTTCCCAAGCATTATCTCTTTCCATAATTTCTCCTTTTCATATCCAAATTTAATTATATTCACAAACTATTTTTCCTAATCCCAACTCCAACCATATCCCAACTCATCCCTCAATCGTATTCCTATAAACACGCAATTACAAGGATTCTTTCTCATTTCTTAATTTTTTTGCTTTTAAATCCCACACTTGATTGTAATTTTTAAATCTCACATTTGATTGCAATCAAAACCCATTTCCAATCCGAATCCTATAAACATAAAATAATTCTTTTTCTTTTTTCGCTTTTAAATCCCACATTCGATTATAATTCCAAAACCCATTTCCCAACACGTATCCAGTGAATATTCATTTATAAGGATTCATTTTTCGCAGACCGGCTGAAAACAGCGCTTTCTGCTGTTTGAAGGAAAGGCAAGAAAAATAAATCCTTATAAATGAATATTCACTCAACACCTACCGTTTAAATCGGTTTTATTATTATACATCTAATGACATCTGCTCCGTTTTATCTGCCTCAATCTCAAATTCCGCTTCTTCCTTAAAGTTTTCAAGTACATCGGCATTTATAACTGGCAATTCTTCAATTGATTGAACACCAAATGATCGAAGAAAACTTTCTGTTGTTCCAAACAGCATAGGTCTTCCTGGCGCATCTAATCTTCCCACTTCAACTACTAAACCATATTCAACAAGTTTACTCACTGCATGCTCACAGCTTACTCCTCTAATCTTTTCTATTTCACTTTTCGTAATTGGTTGCTTATATGCAATTATGGACAAAGTTTCAAGCAAAACATCAGTTAACGTATATTTTCTTGGTTGGCTTGCAACTTTTATTAAATTTTCATAGAATTCTGCTTTTGTACATAATTGAAAACTGTTTTCTAATTCAATTATCTTAATTCCTCTATCTGCTGCATCGTACTTGTCCATCATATTATGCACAATTTTCTTCGTAGTATCAACATCATGATTAATGGCAAGTGCAATTTTATCCACTTCTACAGATTCTCCCATTGCAAATAATACAGCTTCAATTGTAGCTTCTATATTTTGAATATCCATTTTTTCCCCATCCATTTATATTTTCTCTATACTTATAAACATGTTTCACATTTATATTGCTTGTTCTAAATCTCCAATTAGATTAGGATCCCTCACCACGGTTATATAAATATCTTCTAATGTACCCTCTTGAATGATACTTATAAATCCAGTTTTAATCAACTCAAGTACAACCAAAAATGTTACAATGGTTGACATTTTAGTGCTATTGTTCATAAGTAATTTTGTAAAGCTGAAATTATCATGGCCCATTAAAAATTTCTTAACATATTGTAGGCGATCGTCCATATTAATTTCTTCTTTTTCAATCTTTCCAAATTTACTCCTCACTGGATCGATTTTATCTTCTTTTCGTTTCATGACCATTTGAAAAATACTATTCAATTTTGCTAATGTCATATCACCAACCAATTCATCCAGATTCACTAATGGCTTGTACGCTTCAACTTCTGGTGGAACTGTAGACTTTTTAAATAAAGCCCTTCCAGCATCCAACTGCTTGTCCTTAAGTTCATATGACATATATTTATACATCTTATACTCCAATAATTTATCAACAAGTTCCTGCCTAGGATCTTCTACTTGGCCCTCCTCATTGACATCAGATGGCAAAAGCATCTTTGACTTGATTTCAAGTAATGTTGCGGCCATAACTAAAAATTCACTGACTATATTTAAATCTTTTTTGTCCATTTGGTTTACATAATCTAGATATTGCTGTGTAATCATTGCAATTGGTATATCATATATATTCACTTTATTCTTATCTATCAAGTGTAATAACAGATCCAATGGACCTTCAAACGCCTGAAGTTTAACAGAAATCCCCATATTAACTCCGATCGATATCTTAAAATTAGCCAAGTAAGAAAAAATTTAAAACTGCGAATTATATTGTAACTAAAATTTTAAATTAATGCAAGGTTAAAACAATTAATAAAATATTCTTTTGATAAACAGCTTAAAATGTCATATAATAAAATCACACTTTAAATCAATCATTAATATAAGTGTAAAAATCAGAACGAGGGACAATCAATGAGGATATTATTTGCATTAAAAGAAATCACTAATAAACTTTCAAAAGATAACATTACTGGGTATGCCGCCCAATCTTGTTTTTATATAACTTTAAGTTTCTTTCCATTTATAATGCTACTACTTACACTGATTAGATTTCTACCAGTGAAGTACGATACAATCATATCTATTCTTAACGAAATTTCGCCACCACAATTGCATTCTTTTTTGGATGGTATTGTGAAAGAGCTATTTGAAAAGTCATCATTAACGTTAACTTCTATTACAGCTGTTGCGACTATTTGGGCTTCCGGGAAAGGGATTATGTCATTAATGCAAGGTCTTAATTCAATTTACGGAATAAAGGAAACCAGAAACTTTTTAGTTCAACGATTAATCGCAACCTTTTACACATTGATTTTTTTAATCATTATTGTATTTAGCCTTGTCGTACTAGTATTTGGAAACCAATTGCTCCGTTTTATCACGATTAAATTCCCCAATATTGCATTTATAACATATGCATTTATGAATCAAAAGTACTTGATTTTTCCTTCTGTTCTTATGCTGTTTTTTCTATGTTTGTATATATTTATTCCAAATAGAAGAAAGACTTCCATATTTAATGAATTCCCAGGTGCTTTGATTGCAGCTGTAGGCTGGTTCTTATTTTCGTATTTCTATTCATTATACGTAAATAATACACCAAACTTTTCATATATGTATGGAAGTCTTACAACTTTTGTATTTGCACTTGTGTGGTTATATTGCTGTATGATTATTTTGTTCTTTGGAGCCGAAATCAATACGTTTATTCATCATAAAATTATTTCAGCTAGCATGTTCAAGCGAGGTTCAAAGGAAGAATAAGATTTAATACACCTTTGATATTGTTGTTCCATTATAAAAATATTGTATGATATCATTATACGTCCAACTTCTGTTGGTCATCGCATAGACAGCATTTTGACTCATTCCAATACCATGACCATAGCCCCCACCTGCTATCGTAAACCCTGTCAATTCATTACCTGCATAGGTAGGTTCAAATATACAAAATGTACTTGGAAGGCTTGACATCGTCGTAAGGCCTCCAGTTGTTGTTGTAAATGTTTGTTTGTCTATACCAAGTAAATATCTAATATTATTCTCACCATCAATTTTAACTGTCGCTTCGCTTCCCTTCACAATCAAGCATGTAATTGCACCACCTGCGACTCTTTTGTCCACTGTAATACTCTTGATTTTTCCAACTGTTGAAATAGACTTTGATTCATAGGTCCCATTTGCATTCAATTTTTGAATTCTATCTGGATATGCCTTGTATCTTTCGCCTATTTTCGAATTTAAGTTATCACTTAATTGGTTAATTGTAGCGTCACATTTCCATCTGTATAGTGAAAAATCTTTATCAAAATCTTTAGAACTTGTGTTTTTAATAAATGCTGTAAATGTATCTTCATTTGTTAGGTCTAATACATTATTATCTTGGTTCACACTATGTGCTGTAAAATAAGGATAGTCAGCTGGGTTACTTCCCCATAGACTAACATCTGTTGTATATCCACAAGATGTTGAATAATAATAGGCTTGAACTACTTCATTATTATAGGTAATAACCTCACCATCCGTACTTGCAATCGCTTCATTTGATCCTGCGCTCTCGTTTACATTGTTATATACTTGATATTGAGTGCTATCGTCTACATGTGCACCATATCTACTGTAATTACTATTAGTCAGTTGTTTGTACGCGTAACTTCTTGCACAAATAGCCTGCACTTTTAATGCTTCCACACCGTAATTAACCGGCATTTCACTAGGTACTACTCGTTTTAGATATTTTTCAATCAGGACTTCATTTGTAATGGTTAAACCTTCATCATTTAGAGCAATTTCTATTGATCCTTCATAGGATGGAGTGCCTTGAGATCTGTTTATTGAATTAATCTTAATTAACCCTTCCGTATCCGCAATAGCTTTCACTCTTCCTTCTACCAAATACGGACTATTTTTATCGATTGTAATAACTTCACCTGCATTGTGTTTTTCTTCAGATGTTGCAAAATACAATGTGAAATTATTATCCGATGATATTTGTACATTATTATGAAAAAGGCTGCTAGAACCATTTGTCTTAATCAAGACTCTTATATTATCAGCATTCAGTGGTTTTGATATAATTGCTCCACATATCTCACCATCGGCAACTATAAAATCTTGTAATGAATATCCTACCACAATATCTGTATATGTTTTGATTGCAAATCCATTATATGTATTATATATTTTGTAATCTTTTTCTAATGGGACTTTTCCGTAGCCGTCAATTTCCACGAAATCATTGGTTACCGAAAGTACTTTTCCTTTAATTGTATCCGTCTTAATATCAACGCCTGTTACTTTTTTGTTACTGATATTAATATCGGCTAGAACTCCTTGAATATCTTCTGATAATTCACTGACTTTAAATTCTCGATAGGCTCCATATGCATAGACTTTTAATGTGGACTTTGAGCCACTTTCAACCCATACATTTTTATAGGTAACATCATCCTCCGAAACTTTTTGAACACATAATATTGAATTTCCTTTTACAATTAATGTAGCAGTCTTATCAATGGCGTTATCAAGTACTAAACCCTCAAAATTGTAGATTCCTTCAGTCGTATACGCCTGCCATTCACTAGCCTCTGATATGTTTGATGGTGTTCCTATTATTCCCGCATCAATCGTCTTAACAGTTCCTTCTTTATCTAGCAATCCTATTACATCAATATATAAATTTACAAAATCATTCTTTTTGATTTGAAAACTATCTTTTTTTTCTTCTAATCCCACATCTTCAAATGACTTGCCTAATGCATCAAGAAATATCTTTATATCTCCATAGGTAACATTATTTTTGGGTTCATTAATGTGCATATATCCAACTTCATTCACATATGTAACATATTTGTCATACCAATTTGTTCCCTCAGTTAATGTTTTTTCATCGGAAACGCATGCTCCCGCAATCATTTTTGCTGCTTCTGCTCTTGTAATTGTATTACTATTATTGTTTATATTACGAGTTACCAAAAGCAAGATCACAGACATTATCACTGCTCCAATCACAATTATCACAGTTTTTAATGTTAACTTTTTTCTTTTCCTGTTCATGTTCTACTTGTCCTCCGAAAATTATAATGTTCCACTAAATATATTACCATATATTGTATTTTATGTCACTTATGATATATCTTAAATTATAAACATTAAATCAAAAAGAAACTATTGTCATTGACAATAGTTTCTTTTTATATCCCAAAATGCCGTTTCCTACAGTTTCGACTCCTAGCTAGGCTAGGTGGGTTTCCGCATATAATTCGCTGCCTTCCTCTAACATGGAGGCCTGACATTAAACTATAGATATAAGAATCCCTTTAATTGAATGTAGGTTCAAAATAGCAGGTTGGCGAACACCCCAGGAAAATTTTCAAACCAATTCATTTCTTTTATAAATATAGTATAACTCAATAAGACCTTTTTATCAAGAATATATCCAGAAATTAATAATCAAATTTTTCCATTTTTGATTATTATATTATATACCTTCAGTTAAATTTTTATGACATTTCTAATATGCTTTGCATAAAAACATGTATTAAAAAAGTGCTAAGTATATACATTAGCACTTTTTAAAATCTTACTTATATAATAAATCGTAAATTCAAATCAGAAATCAAAGTGCATTTGCCTCTTCAACAACCTTCTTGATTGCTTGTGCTGCATCTGCTGGCAGTTTGTTGTATCCGCTTTCTGCTTGATCTAGATTAACGACATAATTATATCTGTCTTGCATACGAGCTTTTAATTGAGCAACATAATCAGCATCACTAAGATTTGGAACAAAACCTTCCCACTCGAATATTTCGATATCGGTAAAAGAGCCCCATGGTTTAAATGCAGCCTTTCCTTCAACAATACATTCAAGAATTCCCAATGTATCCTTAGGTTGAACTTTCTTGCCCATAAAATCACCAGTATTAATAATATAGCAATCTACGTTCTTACTTTCTACTAATCCTTTAAATTTTTCATAGTCATTCACTAGTGGATAAGTTCTAAATGGGTTAGCATATGGTTCTACTACTAATGCATTCGGGTCAATGCCAACAGCAAGTCTTTCTGCCGTTGATCTCTTTGTTGCAAGTGTAGCACCCATAACTGATGCAAGTGAAGAACCTTTCAGTTTAACAACTGGTGGAATTGTCTGATCCTTCATAATCCAGAAAATAGCATTCACTGGAGACTCAATCTTGTCCACACGATTTGGTGACCACAATTTAGATTTAATTGCACGTCCGTTACCGTTTCTGACATCCTCAGTTACTAGAACGACTTTGCCATCTTCATCAAGTGTTGCGGAACAATTCTGAGCGGTCAGTAAATATTGGTTGTCTTCACAAGCTGTTGGATAATCTGCAGTCTTGTCAAAATATGTAGGTTCCAAAGCAATCGATGAACAAGTATCTGCATTAATGACAAATGCATCATCATGAAGCACTTTGATTGCTGGATATTTTCCACCATGTTTTGCATGAGTTATTGTTGATTTACCTGAACCAGATAAGCCAAATACTGCAGCAACATATTTTGAACCATCTTCTAGTGTATATTCTTTCTGTCCACCGTGGCATGAAGCAAAACCATTTCTGTTTGCAATCGCCCATGCAAGTGTCAGCGTACCTTTTTTATGTTCGCCGAAATATCTCATTCCAAGAATTGCTGCGCAGTTCGTTTCAGTATTAAAATAACATAAACATTTAGGATCACAAACTTCTGGTTTATTACAACCTGTCCAATAAGGATCTGATAAAATATAGATGTCTGCTTCTTTATCGTATACTTTTGAATCTTTGTACATTTTTACGTACTGCTCTGACATATATTGAAAGTTTAGCATCCATGAATACAAGTTATTTTCTTCACCTTCTGGTATAAGAAGATGTGCTTTTACCATGAATTCTGGATCAAGTCCAATGAATACTTCTGCATGATATAACATTTTCGATCTTGTGTCATAAACTGCATCCATAAGTATTTTATCTAATTCTTTTGTGTTTACGCCTGGTTTTCCAGTTATTCTACGAGCCGGAGCATAACGACCTGTTATTGCGCCATCGTTGAATAATAATACCTTTGCATCTGCTTCAAGACCAAATTCCTCACCTCGATACACAGGCATGTCTGTTACTACAGTACCAGGTGAATTCTTCGCTAATTCATAAGCTTCCCTTAATGTGTTAATCTTAATTACGTTATTGCCATAAAATGCTGCTTCAATTATTGAACGAGTCTTTGAAAAACCAACTTTGTTAGGTCCAATTTCCGTTCTAGGATAATAAGCCTTCGTTGACATAAAATGTCCTCCTTTTGTTGCAAAATTTAAATTAATGTAGGTTAATTATCTCATTTTGCAAGTAAAAAGTCAACACTTGTATATATATTATGATTCATTCTTTAAGTTTTAAAATAACTACATTAATGGGTCCTAAATCACAATATCTTCGATTTTATTGGAAGAAAAATCGATTGCCTCTTTTACAGCCTCATCAGAAATGCCCATATACTCAGCAACTTCTTCAATAGTAACTTTTCTATCTAATTCTTTTGACAGCTTTATAACACAATCGTTTACAGCATTAACTTTATTAAGGACCTTTTTGCTGACGATATAAGAATCTTTTTGTTCCTCAATAAAGCTGTTACAGACTGCTTCGATTTTACCTCTCAATATTTTTTCAAACTGCGTATTCCACTCATCAACTGTTAAGTTGTCTTTTTCTTTTACCTGTGTCAATAAAATCAAATTTCCTTCTTGAATCAAATCTGCCGAAGGAACACCTTTATTTCGAAATGGCTCAATCCAATCGACTATTTTAATCAAATATATTTCAATCAACTGATCTTCGGCCTTTTTATCACCCTCAAGTGCCAGCTTTAATAATCGTTCCTCTTTTTCACTGTTTATTTCGATCAACTTTAAATCTTCCATATACAATGCCACAATTTTTTTATCATTTTCTTCATCTATTTCTTTTTGTATATTATCTTTATTTGAATCTATCTCCTCTGTTTCTACGAGTGCATCAATTGATTTACTATTAATTTGTTCAAATACATTCTCCGTTATTTCTACATCAGATATTTTAATATGATTATTTTGAAGATATCCATATACTAATTGCAGTTGTCCTTCCTCTAATTGAACTCCTCCAAAATTATCCATGATATCCTGTTTTGTAACCACTCCACCATTCAGCTTCGCAAAATCCTTCAAATTCTCTATTGCCTCAATAAAAATCTCTTGTTCTTCCATATTATATTAAATTCCTTTCCAACTATATTTATTTTCCATTATTATTGGCACGAGTATTCATTCATTACCCTTCTCATCTTATCTTCTGTTCTTCTGTTCTGTTCTTCTGTTCTTCTGTTCTGTTCTTCTGTTCTTCTCTTCTTCTGTTCTTCTCTTCCTTCAGCGCTACTCCCCCATATATGACATGAATATAAAAGCGCATTTCATAATGTAACCGTGAATAATCATTTGTGATTATTCATTTCGCCGCAGACCGGCTGAAAGCAGTGTTTATGTTATGTCAAGACTCAGATAAAAAATGAGCGTAAGCGAGTCTTTTTATCATCTCTGAGGCTTGTAAAGAACATACTGCTTGAAGGAAAGGCAAGGCAAATGAATAATCACAAATGATTATTCACTCAACACCTCCCCATGCACTTCCCTCTTCATCCCATATATAATATTATTTTTATTCCCTGTTGTAAAGCCCATTATTGACAAACCTTACACTTTCGCTTATATTTTTATATGGGTTAACCCATAATTATTATGAAAAGAGGAAAATATATGAAAATCGCATTAATTAATGAAAACAGCCAAGCTGGTAAAAACGAACTTATCTATAATACACTCAAAAATGTAGCCGATACAAAAGGTTACACAGTGGATAACTATGGAATGTATACAGCTGATGACTCAGCACAACTTACTTATGTGCAAAATGGTATTTTGACAGCAATATTACTTAACAGTGGAGCTGCTGATTTTGTTGTAACAGGTTGTGGAACAGGCGAAGGTGCAATGCTTGCTTGTAATTCATTCCCTGGTGTTCTATGTGGCCATATAGTAGACCCTTCTGACGCATATATGTTTAGTCAAATCAATGACGGAAATGCCATTGCACTTGCCTTTGCAAAAGGCTTTGGATGGGGTTCTGAACTTAATCTTACTTATATCTTTGAAAAGTTATTTGACGGTGCATCAGGCCAGGGTTATCCAAAAGACCGTGTTGTTCCAGAACAAAGAAATAAAAAGATCTTAGATGAAGTTAAAAAAGTTGCTTACAGAGATTTAATTGATATTCTTAAAGATTTGGATCAAGATTTGGTTAAGGGTGCTGTTAGTGGTGCTAAATTCCAGGAATTATTCTTTGCGAACTGCAAATCCGATAAGCTTGCTACATTTGTGAAATCTGTGCTTAATTAGGTTTAGGTATAGGGCGAACAGACGAAAAAAGACATGTACTTCCTTTTGTCCTCAGTTGCCTCTACAGTCTTGTGAAATTGTTTGCATTCGGTCGGACACAAAAAACGTGTCCGCCACCTGTAAACAATTTCACAAGACTGTAACGGCAAGATTCGGACTAAAGGAAATACATGTCTTTTTTCTGTGCTTGGCCGTATGCAATTGGCACTAAAAGCGCGATTGCCCCAAATGGGCGCAAGGGGCTAAAAAACAAAATGAGTAAGATGAATTTTCATCAACGTATCTCGTTGCCACTCTTTTCGTGCCAACGGCCGCGAGCGAATTTTTCCTTGCCAATGCGCAGAGAAAGTTCATGTATTTCCTCAATTGTACGCATTTGCCGTTACTGCCTTGCGCGATTGTCTGCAGGCGGTTGACACGTTTTTTGTGTCAAACCGAATGCAGACAATCGCGCAAGGCTGTAGAGGCAATAGCGAACAAGAGGAAATACATGAACTTTCTCATCCGTCCAACGAAAAAATTTCACTAAGGCCTAACGTACTGGATCATTCCGGGGCCTAGGTTGTTTGTGGGTCTTTCTATGAAATTGTGGTGTTTGTAAAAATTTTCTCTTCCTTTTGCACACATGAGACATAGCATCATCTCTGTGCCTTCTTCTGTAATACTCTCAACATATTTTATAAGTTTTTCAAGAAGCTTACTGCCTATTTTCTCACCTTGCGCACTCGGTATTACGATTAAATCTTGTATATATGAAACAACTGAACCGTCACCAACAATCCTTCCCATAGCAATTGGTTTGTCCGCCTCATATACGGTTATAATATACATGCTGTTTTTAATGGCTCGATTTGCCTGGTTATAAGTTAACGCTTTCCAATTGACTTGTTGTCTCAAATATAAGTATGTATCTACATCTAATTTATTTTCTTTAAATACTATCATAATTGCTCCCATATTGTATACGAATACAATCCGTATTATTTAGTAGTTCTTAACCCAACGGGCTAGAATTCTTTGTGTTTTAAGGTGAATTTCAAGATCGATTTTAAGATGAATTCTAGTATACACATTTTGAATATAAATGTCTATTATTTCTTACGCGAAGCCTCATTTTATGCTATATTATATATAGTTATCATTCATTCAAATTTAAAATTACGGAGGTTCTATTATGATTACAGTTGCAAAAGATAATTCTGGCGATTTCAGTAGCATTCAAAAAGCGATCGATTCAATTACCACTCTACCTGAAACAATATATATTAGTGAGGGTATTTATGAGGAACGTATTGAAATTACAAAACCATTTATTACATTAGTTGGTGAGGATCCTGATACAACTAAGATCACTTATGGTTACTATGCATTAATGAAAATGGAAGATGGAATAAACCGCGGTACATTTCGCACTTACACTGCACTTTTTAACGCAGATAATCTTACGATTAAAAATCTGACCATTGAAAACTCTTCTGGCTTTGGGACGCAAGTGGGACAAGCAATTGCTGTATATGCAGAAGGAGATATGATAGAATTTAGCAACTGTCGCCTTCTTGGACATCAAGATACACTATTTACTGGTCCACTTCCATTGAAAGAAAAACAACCTGGTGGTTTTGTTGGGCCAACTGAATTTGCACCTAGAAAAAATGGGCGCCAACTTTATGAAAATTGTTATATTTGTGGAGAAGTTGATTTCATATTTGGAAGCGCAACTGCCTATTTTGTGGATTGCGAACTTTTTGCAATCAACCGCAATCAAGAAATCAACAGTTATTATACAGCGCCATCAACTTATGAGGGGCAAAAATATGGCTACGTATTTGAAGGTTGTAAATTTACTGGCAATTGTGCACCAAGAACAGTTATGCTTAGCAGACCTTGGAGAAATGATGCAAAAGCTGTTTTTCTACATTGCGAAATGTCCGAACAGATTACAGAAATCGGTTACCATGATTGGAATAAGCCTGAATCACACGAGACTTCATTTTATGCGGAATACGATTGCATTGGTAATGGTTATGTTCCACAAAAAAGAGCTTCTTATATCCATCAGCTGACAGACGAAGAAGCTCTTGAATATACAAAAGAAAAAGTGTTAAATATTTTAATCTAGTTTTTTACTAGCAGCACTTCCACCATTAACAGCTACAGAAATTGATAAACTGCTAATACTATTCGCCTTGCTATCAGGTACCATAAACAAAGCTACTGCCTTGTAAGTTGCGCCTGGATTAATTGTAATATTTTTTAAATTAATAAGATCATTTTTTAATATAGTAACTGACTCTGAGATTCCCGCTTCGTTATTTATTAATAACTTCATTCCAAGTTTGCTAGATGCTGTATTGCATACAATTGCTGTCGCTGTAGGATTAGATATTTCAAATTCTATAGCGACTACTTTTTGACCCGTACTTGCAGGAACACATAAGACTAAATCTCCTTGCGGATAAGTAGCGCCTACAACATAATTGGTGTAGGTTATTTTTGCTCCTTTGATTCCTAAACCTTCTATTAACATTTCCATTGGGTCTGATGTTGTTGAAGTTGACCCATTGCTGATAGTACTTTTTGTTGAGTTTCCACTTGATGTGGCAGTGTTTGTTGAGTTTCCACTCGATGTGGCAGTGTTTGTAGCGTTTCCACTTGATGTAGCAATGTTAGTGGAATTTGCTTTTGAAGCGGTGGAATTAGTAGAACTCTTAACCGTACTTGATGTACTGGTACTAGTTCCTTTTTGTGCTTTTTTCAGCTTGGTATATTGCCATTCATCTTCAAATGAATATTTTAACAAAACACCCGATACATATTCAGCTATTAAATCATTTTGTTCAGTCGTTACTGTTACGCTACTTCCACAACCGGTACATAACAACATAACAATAATACCCAAAGCAAATATTTTTTTCAATATCAACACCCCACTAATCTTACAGTATATTAACAACTCGATTTTTCAATATAAAAATGTGCTATAACCAATATTATTCACTGATTATAACACATTTTTAATTATTTACCAAGATATATTGTGCTTAGACAATACAATTATATATTATTCATTTTTGCTATCGAGTTCAAACCAAAACTCTACACCATTTTTATAATTAACAACACCGCACTCCTTATCATAAGAATCTAGAATCGCTTTTACAATTGATAACCCGATTCCATTTCCTCCATATTCTCTCGTACGTGCTTTGTCGACTTTATAGAACTTAATCCAAACATTATTAATATCTTCTTTCGGAATATTCTTTCCTGTATTAAATACCGAAACTCTTACACAATTTTCTTTTTTAATCGTTTTAATAATAATCTCTTTTTCAAAGTCGCAATGGTTAATTGCATTACTGATATAGTTTGTAATAACTTCTTCAATCTTATATTCATCAGACCATACATATACTGGCTCTGTCTGTTCAAATTTCATTTTTATATTATTTTGATTTGCTCTGATTTCGTTCGCATTTACAATTGAACTAATTAACTCTGTTAAATCAAATCTATCCATGATTAACTTTTCATTTCCAAATTCAATCTGGTTCAAAGTAAGAAGCTTTTTAACCATATTATTCATTTTATTCGCTTCATCTATTATAACATCACAATAGAAATTCATACTTTCTGGATCGTCAGAGATTCCTTCCTTCAAGCCTTCTGAATATCCTTGGATCAATGCAATCGGCGTCTTTAATTCATGTGATACATTTGACAAAAAGTCTGTTCTCAGCTCATCAATTTGTATCTTATGTTCAAGATCTTTCTTGAGTTCAATATTAGCTGCTTTTAAATTTGAAATATTATCTTGAAGTTTTCCCGACATATAGTTCATACTATTTCCAAGTAATCCTAACTCACCTTTGTCTTTTCCTTTATACTTAGCATCAAAGTCTAGTTCAGCCATTCTTTCTGCAATCGTCGAAAGTTCTTTGATTGGTTTTGTAATATAGTTTGAAAAAAAGTATGCGATAATAATTCCAAGTAAAATTACACCGATGCCAACATATTGATTAAATGTATTTGTAATCTGTACACTATCTGTAATGCTTTGCATTGGCAAACGAATCAGTATAACATCCCCTAATGAAAGAGAACCCCAGATTTCAAGATAATGATCATTTAATCTAGAATCATATATTTTTTGTAGGATATAATTTGGACCTTGCGAGATGATTGTATTTTCAGTTCCACTAAAAATATCCAAACTAAAGCGATGCTTTAATTCTTCTGGTTCTTTATCAGAGGAATATTTTGGAATAAAGCTACTATCCATAATCAAAACAGACATACCAACTGTACTGGTTTGTATCTCAACGGAATCCGCATATGATTTATTCGCTTGTTTATATTTCGATACAATTACATCAACCTTATTGTATGCCTCTAGCATCGCCATTTCTTTTGTTTTTTGATAATAAGATTCCGAAAATGTACTATTAAAGAAAAGAATTAACAATACGATTCCTGTTATGATAGAGACTAAGAGAATTATAATCTTGAATTTTATTGAATTTCGTTTTTTCATGTAAGCTCCTATCTGTCACTTCAGCGACCTTGAAAATTAAACAATTCTTATTGAGAGCAAACATTACACTTCAAACTTATATCCCATTCCCCAAATTGTTTTTATTGTGTCACCTTTTTCGCCCATTTTCTTTCTAAGTTTCTTCACATGTGTGTCTATGGTTCTAGCGTCACCAAAATAATCATAATTCCAAACATTATTCAGTATTTTTTCTCTTGATAATGCAAGTCCCTTATTTTCAACAAAATATGTGAGAAGTTCAAATTCTTTAAAGCTTAAATCGATTTCTTCATCATCAATTTTTACAATATGAGCAGCTTTATCAATATGAATTCCACCTATATTAACATTTTCACTTGAATCAATCAGGTTTGACCTTCTTAGAATAGCGTCAACTCGAGCCGTTAGAATCTTTGGGCTAAATGGTTTTGAAATGTATTCATCTACGCCAAGTTCAAATCCCTCTAATTCATCTCTTTCTTCTGCCTTTGCTGTAAGCATGATAATTGGTATTTTTGAATTCTTACGAATTTCTTTACATACTTCCCAACCAGTCATCTTTGGCATCATAACATCTAATATAATTAAAGAGATATTTTTATCTGCGTAAAATATATCAATTGCTTCTTCACCATCTGCTGCCTCAATAACCTCATAATTCTTCCTTGTAAGAAAATCGTTCACCAATTTTCTCATCCTGCTTTCATCATCAACAACAAGTATTTTTATTTTATCCATCTGACCCTCCTGTGGTACGTTTTTTCGTTTTCAATATCCTAATATTAAGACATACTTATGTACAAAATGTGAAAACATTGGCATATCCACGCTGTTCACCGTTTTTTCACCAGTTTGCACTTAATATTGTAGTTTCTGTAAATACGTAAATAATATATATTAATATTGCTATTTTACTATAAATACTAAGAAATTGAAAGTACGAAGGCCATTTTGATGTGATTATAGTGGCAAAATGGGTCTAAATGGGTCTAAATGATAAATTCTTTTACAAATTATATTGACCTTTTCCTCAGGAACCATTAAACTATACATATGTGGATATGGTTCAGTGGTAGAACGCTAGCTTCCCAAGCTAGAGATGCGGGTCCGATTCCCGTTATCCGCTTATTATATTTTTGTACGAACCTTATTGTTTACTACGTTTATTCGATATTGCAACAGATTACCTTTGATTACCTTGGTTACTTTTTGATTACCTTTTAAAATGGGATGGCATTATTAATTTGAATTTTTTCTTGCACGTATGTACATACGGTTCCTTTTTCAGCTAAGTTTTCATTCAGATATGTAACTATCTACCGATCTAATATTGATTATTAGGTTCTTTTATATTTTATTTCAAATAAATTGTAAAGATATTTCAACTTCAAATTGCGTTTTTAAATCCTCCAGCTTCATATTTTTAATTCTATCAACTAATTTAATATCTTCATCCTTTTTTGAATCTATAGTTAATTGAACAAGCTGAAATAATATTTCAGCTTCTAATCGGGTTTTTTTATCATCCAACGTCATATTTTTAACTCTATTAACTAATTCAACATCCTCATCATTTTTTGAAGCTATAATTTCATAAACATTGTGATCAATTAATATATCATCCAAACTTACAAACATATCTTTTTTCGCAAACAAGCTTGCAAATATATTTTTTTTCCTATACAAACGACGCAAGCAAATTCTTCTATTTTCTTTTACCGCAAAATATGTAGTATCTGCTGAACTTTCTATAATTTCAATAGCGTACCCCAGCTCTTTCACTTTGTCCTCAACTTGTTGAACCAAATCATCATTCATATGCCTTACCTTTTCCTTTATTTATTCTTATAACTTATTTATTTAACCCTTTTAAAACTTTACAAATGTCATCAATTTCTTCATCAGAAAGATTACCTATATCATCTATTCTTCCTTTAATAGTATGGATAATATCATTCTTGACCGTTTTAGTTTTGATATTTAAAAAATAGGAAGTTATAGTACTTGTCAATGAACCAATCATTCCAATACCAACAAGCATTAATATTGTAGCAATAAATCTTCCTAAACCAGTTTCCGGCGAAATGTCTCCATATCCTACAGTACTTGCTGTCACAAATGCCCACCAGATACCATCTTGAAAGCTCAGTCCTTCTGCATAATGAATCAATCCCCCACCAATTGCTATAAAAGCCATGGTTATCAATATTATATATTTGAATCCATTCGTATCAAAAAACTTCTTAGTTTTCTTGAACAAACGCATTGCATACGCAATCAATTTGAACAATTTCGTTAGTTTAGTAAGCCTTGTTAATTTTGCAAATCTGAATATTCTAAATACTGAATTAAATGGGATAATTGCAATCAAGTCAAATATATTACTTTTTATAAATTGCTTCTTTTCCTTAGACATTAATAATCTTGTAAAATAGTCTATTATAAAAATTACATAAACCATATTGTCAATTATTATCTGCCAACCTTCAAGCCTAGCGGTAATATCAATCATTGCAAATGCGACAGCTGTGGCTGCTAATAATCCCATTGCCACCTCATAAATAGTATTCATTGTATGATTTTTAATCAAAACTTTACTTGTTGATATTTCCAATAATTCTGAATCACTTGTGATAATCTTACTCCCCATTTTTGCCTCCTTATTTTCCCCATATTAATTAATTTTATATTTATAACATTAATCAAAATCTCTTGTATTTATCATTCAATTTATAACTTTATATTTTATTATAATATACCATTTTTTTCCTTTTTACAACAATAAGGAGATTCCCTTTAATATTCTAATATTTTAAATATAACGCAAATTATTTATTATGCATAATACATTTAACAAAAAAAGCTGCAACCTAAAATCAGGTGCAGCTGCTATACTTACTTACTTACTTACTTACTTACTAACTTACTTACTTACTTACTTACTTACTTACTTACTTACTTACTTACTTACTTACTTACTTACTTACTTACTTACTTACTTACTTACTTACTTACTTACTTACTTACTTACTTATTTATTTACTACTTATTCGCTTACTTACTATACTTACTGATTCTATCTAATAGTCCTCTAATATTTTCACTCTGGTTTTTGAAATCCCCTTTTACTTTCTCGGACATTTTTATTACTATAATATTATCTTTAATTTTTTCATCAAATGTAATCGTAACAATATAACATTTCAAAATAAGAGACTTCTTCACACTTACATTTTCAATGTTATTGAAAGGAAATCTTACTATCTTATATTGCTTTTGTATATCAAAAAACGAAATGCTAACTAACAAATCCTTTTCAGTTAATCCAACAAATGCTTCCGCTTTCAATGTCTTATTTCCTATTTTAGAAATATTGCATTCAATCGGATAACTAAGTTGCTCTCCTTCTATTAAAAATCTAGATAGTATTTCTATCATTTCTTTGCTTCCAATAATATTCTTCATTTCATAATCACCTTTATTCTACAGTTTTTTTACTAATTACCTTACTACGTTGATACCAATTATTCCATACTTAACTCATCAACATAATAATCAATTGTTCCATACTTATTAATTCATCAACATAATAATCAATTGTTCCATATCAAATATTTCATTTGATTTTAGAGCTTGTGCTAATGCTTCTAAATTCAAATCTGAATGTTCAATCTCCTTGGAATACATATGGATGATATCTATTTGGTCTGCTTCTTCAAATTTATAACCATTATCAATCCATCTAACAATATCAAGTTCTTTTATAATAAGGACACTCACTACTGCCATTTTCACTTTGGATAATACATCTTCATCATAAACCGATTTCAAATAATATCGAAATACGAAATACACCAATAAATTCTCAAATTCATATGTTTTATCCTGATAATACGCATCAAAATCAGAATACTGTTGCGCAAAAAATTGCTCTCCGGCATTCGTATTATGCAGGCATTCCAAATCACGGTTTATTATATGGGGCCAATTATCGTTAATCATCTCCAAGTTTCTGAATATATTCATATATTTAGACATATTTTCATACTTTTCTAATGCATTATCCTTATATCTGTCTAGCTCATTTATATAATTTTTAACGAAATCGACTTTTGCATATTTTTTCTTAACATCGCTAATTTGAGAGAGTTTATCTCTATCAATTTTTTCTTGAATATCTTGTGTAAATGCGATTATAAGTGCGATTCTACTATTTAAATCAATAGAACGATTCTGCAATATATCGATTGTAACTTTTCTTGCTGAATAAAGATTCATAAATAATTCTGGATTAATATTATTATATGTAGTAATTATTTCATTATTATTTTCCAGTTCAAAAGTAACTGGTTCCTGGTTTCCTATAATTAATTTAGCTGCCTCCATGCACGATAGGGATATGCCGATTTCTCGCAAATCTCCGAATTCTTCTAGAAATCTTGGATACGTCTTACATGTTTCACATAATTTGTCTTCACCAAGTTCAGTATATATATCACATAATTTATTTTCATTTAAGAATGGGCAATTTCCATTTTGCAATATGAAGCTATTTTCATCTGTTGATATCATTGTGGCTTTTAATCTTTGGCCAAAATCACCTTGTACTGTCTTATAGAATTTATATGACTTCTCGTCAATTACAACTTCCCATCCAGCGCAACAAGTATCTGTGCACGCTGCACCGATACATTTAAAATTCTTATAATAGTGTGGCACTCGAATTCTCATGTTCAACCTCGTTTTTATATATATTATACAAAATATCTTCGATTCAATCTTATCATATACTTTTCAAAAAGTATAAACTGAGCTTGAAACATCTTTTATTTTTAATATCCTGCTTTTGCTTAATCCTGCTTTTGCTTAATCCTACTTTTACATAATCCTACTTTTGCATAATCCTATCAACTAAATTCTTATCATTAAACAAAGTGACTCCATTTTTTATTAACTCTATTTCGAATTTTTTATCTATCAAGGTTTCTCCATCAACATTACAAATTATATCATTTTCAGATTGTATTATCATAGAATCTGACTGCTCTTTATGTACCATTTTCAATTGCTCGTGGATTCCATTTTTGACTTTTAAAAGAAGCTTTGGCATTTCTATTTTTTTTATTTTATCCACGTAATAAATATCGAAGTTATTATCTGTCAAAGACGCATTCGGTGCCATTCTATAACCACCGCCATAATATTGACCATTGCAAATTGCTACTACCGTAAATTTATCTCTTCTGATTGTATTTTTTATAATAAGTTCAATTTCCTTGAATTTATATGCAAAAAAAGTATATACAATACTAGCATTATATATTTGTGAGGCAGGTACATTTTTCTTCTTCATTATTTCGGTGTTTTTTGCTACTTCTGCATCAACTCCAAAACAAGCAACGTTTATAAAATATCGACCATTAATCTTTCCGATATCAATGCAAGGATTTAAATCATATACTGTCTCTAACGTCTTATAGAAATCATTACCGGAACCTGTTGGAATAACGCCCAACATATTGTTAGATCCGACGATTCCATTTAAAATTTCATTCAGTGTTCCATCTCCGCCCACACTAAAAATCACGCATTTTAAATCTTTATATTTTTGTGTGATTGTCGTTGCTTCTCCGGGTTTATTCGTATAAATGATTTCGTTATCGATATTATTTTCCAAACAAATCTTTTTAATATTTTGTGCAACTCTTAAGGATTTTCCTCTGCCAGCAAATGCATTTACGATAAATATATATTTCATGATGTCTCTCCTTTAATTAAAAACCCTAACACAATTAAAATTAGAATATAATTACTTCTTTTATTAATAATAAAGCAATCATGCCCCATCGTCAATCAATATCACATCTTGAGAAACTTGTGAAACTTAAGTGAACATTATGTGAACCCTATAAACATTATGCAAATACCTTTCGATAGTATAGTTGTAACAAAGGAAGAAAATGAATAGAAAACTGGAATTATATCACAATATTTACATAATTCTATCACAAAGAAGTTATATCATAAATGATATACTTAACCTTCCTATAACACAGAAAGTAGTAGTATACGACATAAAAAGTATAATAAAAAAGGAGCTTTCATATGATTAATTCAGTCAATTCCAATTCAAGTTATTTGTCTATACTAACAAATAACAACTTATTGAACAAGTTATCTGAAACAGCAAAAGAAAACAGTAACGCAACTTCTTTCAAAGTACCAGCAGTTGCATCCATTCAAACTTCCACTTCTTCTCTTGATAGCAGCAATTTATCGATAGAAGATCATCTTAGACTGATGCAAAGCATCCAGAATCAATCTACAGTTTCACCGGCAACCGCTCAAACGACCTCTGCAAGTGACCTCAGTAGCCTTGATACGGATGGTGACGGAACTATTTCGACTGATGAATATGATTCCATTATATCTAATTTAGGAATTACTGATGCTCCAAGTGCAGAAGATTTCTTTGCTCAAGTGGATGCTAACTCAGACGGTGAAATCAGTGTTGATGAGTTAAAAGCGCAAAGGCCAATGGGACCTCCACCAACCGAAAATCAAACAATCTCTTCTGACCTTGACACAGATGGGGACGGAACAATTTCATCAGATGAATATGATTCCATTCTATCTCAAATGGGAATTACTGATGCTCCAAGTGCAAAAGATTTCTTTTCTCAAGTTGATACTAACTCAGACGGTGAAATCAGCATTGATGAGCTAAACGCGCAAAATACTTTGGCGTCTCAAGCAGCATCAACACAGTCAATATCTTCTGTCATTGATCTAGATAACGACGGAACAATCTCAACTGATGAATATGACTCCATAATCTCAAAGCTTGGCATTACTGATGCTCCAAGTGCAAAAGATTTCTTTTCTCAGTTTGATACGAATTCAGACGGTAAAATCAGTGTCGATGAGCTGAATGCTGCA
This sequence comes from [Clostridium] fimetarium, assembly GCF_900111235.1. GTDB lineage: Bacteria > Bacillota > Clostridia > Lachnospirales > Lachnospiraceae > Clostridium_N > Clostridium_N fimetarium. The sequence goes on along the minus strand of NZ_FOJI01000002.1, from coordinate 432,541 downwards.
AATTTAAAAGCGTCTCAAGAAGCAGCAACACAGAGCACTTCTGGTCAGAGTCTCTCTGAAGAATTTAATACACTTGCTGCTAGTATGCTCAATGCTTATGAAGCCAACTACCAAAACATGTTTAATACCGATAGCACAAATCTAAATAATATTGCATAGTTTTTTTTATCTATCGAAATCTCATCTAAATTTATACTTTATCATAAAACCACACCTTCCGATTTTAGAAAAGTGTGGTTTTATTTTTTTTACAACGCCTTTTAATTTAGCATTATTTATTATTCTATAATTATTAAAACTTCTGCAAATACTAAATCATTAAGATTTTGATTTTGAAAGGAGTTTGGTTAAATGAGTAAAAAAGTAATTATTATAGGTGCTGGAATCGGTGGACTATCTACGGCTTTAAGGCTTTTGAAAAATGGATATGAAGTGGAGATTTTAGAAAAAAATCAAACAATTGGTGGACGCGTTAATATTATAGAAACTGATAGTTTTCGTTTTGATTTATCAGCTTCTATTTTAATGATGCCTAATTGTTTTAAAGAAATATTCTCGTATGCAGGTAAAAACTATAGGGAATATGTGAAATTCATAGAGATAGATCCAATTTATAGGCTTTTTTCTGCTGATAAAACGACAATTGATTTTAACAAGAATATTTCTACTTTAGTGAAAAGCTTAGAACATATTTCAAAGGCAGATTCCCTAGGATACTTTAAATTTACATCTGATGTTTATGAAAAATATTTAATAGCGAATAAATTTTTCTTAAAAAGGTCTCAAGATTCTTCAAAAGATTTTTTCAATTCAAAAACATTAACAAAAGCTTTTAAAATCCATACGCTCGCTACCACCTATGATTACATTTCCAGATATATAAAAAATGAAAAACTCCGCGAATTTTTAGCTTTCCAATCTATGTATGTTGGAATATCTCCTTTTGACGGACCTAATATCTACACACTTGTACCTGTCGTTTCTCAACTATATGGACTGTGGCATCTAAAAGGCGGAATGTATTCATTCATTAATGCTTTATCAACGCTAATCAATGAATTTGGTGGAACGATAAAGACAGGTGTAACTGTTGAGGAAATAGTATTTTCAAAGGATAAAGCGATTGGTGTGAAAACGAGTAACGGCATAGAAAAAGCAGACATTATTGTATGCAATGCTGATTTTCCTTATGCGATGAAAAACCTAGTAAAAGATGCACATTACAAAGATAAATATACGGATAAAAAGCTATCTGAAATGAAATACTCTTGTTCCACTTTTATTTTATATTTAGGACTGAAGAAGAAGTACCCTCAATTAAGAGTTCATAATATATACTTGTGTGAGAACTTTAAAGAAAACATTGAGGCAGCATTTAAGGGAACTTTACCTGTGAACCCACCTTTATATATTTATTGTCCAAGTAGACTAGATAGAAGTATGGTAAAAAATGAAGGGGACTGTATAAATATTATGCTTCGTGTACCTAACCTCTTCTTCACAGATATTGTTTGGGATAATTGTACCATTGATTTATTAACCAATAAAATCCTCAAGGAACTGAAAAACATCGACGGTTTAGAAGATATCGAAGAAAATATTGATTATAAAAATTACCTCACGCCACAAGATATGGAAAGCAAATTTAACGCATATGGTGGTACCGCCTTTGGTCTTAGTCCGACTCTAGCCCAAACAAACTATTTCAGACCGCATTTCAAATCTAGTACTGCTAATAATCTATTTTTTGTTGGGAGCTCTCTTCATCCTGGCCCTGGCGTATCTTTAGTTTTGAATTCTGCTAAGTTAGTAACTGAAGAAATTTTGAAATCTTCAATAATTTCATGATGGATTTCACAATAAAAAAGCTTACTAATTTTCGTTTAGCAAGCTTTTTTATTTCCATTGCTGCACCAGCTTCTACTACACTACCAACTACATTCTTGTAATCGCATCTAATGCAAGTTCTGATCTTTCACACTCACTCGCTGTCAGCGTAATCTGATAACATAATTTACTTCCTTTCATTTTCTCAGAAGCATAACTTAAGCCATTGGTCCGTTCATCCAAAAATGCAGTATCGATCTGCTTTGGATCTCCTAGCAATATTACTTTTGTTCCCTTGCCCGCTCTTGTGATTATTCCCGTAACCTGCTTTGGAGTCATATTTTGCGCTTCATCGATAATTAAATAGGTCTGTGCAAATGAACGTCCTCTCATAAAATTCATGGCTTCTGTGACAATAATTCCTCTATCAAATACTTCTTCTATTTTTCCGCTAAGTGCCTTCTCATCACTGTACCGCTCAGCATCATCAGAATCCAAAAGTTGTTCCAAATTATCTATTATTGGTCTTATCAGAGGGGAAATCTTTTCCTGTTCGTTTCCTGGTAAAAACCCTATATCATTGTCAAACTGAACATTTGGCCTTGTAACCAGAATTTTTCTATACTCCTGACTTGTAGAATTCATTACTTTTTCCAATCCAACCGCCAATGAATAGAAGGTTTTTGCCGTTCCCGCCATTCCCTTAACAATGACAAGTGGCACCTTTTGAGCATCCTCCATTAGTGCTTCCTGCAAAAAATACTGCCCCGCATTTTTGGGTTTAACTCCGTATGGCCTACTCTTTTTATAGTACAAGGGAACTATTTTATCACCATCATATCTTCCCAACTGTGTTCTTTTTGATGACTGATCTGCATGAATAATGACAAATTCATTACATATTAATCCTACTTGTTTTTTAATACCTTCACCATCTAAAATATATACCTCTTCTGCCGCTATCCCTTTTTTCTTAAAATCCTTAAATATTTCCTCTGCAACAAACACCTCAGTACGTCCGCAGTACTGAGCATGCTCATCAGCTACTTGTTCCGTTGTGAAATCCTCCGTGAGAAGCCCCAAAACCTGTGCCTTGATCCTAAGCAAAATATCTTTCGTTACTAAAATCACCTTATCTTCATTTTCTGATAACCCTTTGCAGACCTGTAAAATCCGATTATCCATTTTGCTTTCTGGCAAATCTTTGGGAAGTGGAATATCCCTATAATTTATTTCAATCCGAACATTTCCACCGTTGTTCATCTTAATTCCCTTTAGTAAATCCCCCTGCTGTCTTAGTCTTTCTAATAATCTTATTGCACTTCTTGCATTGGCTCCTTTTTCACCCTCAGCGTTTTTCAATGAATCAAGTTCTTCAATAACTGCAATTGGAATCACTACATGATTTTCTTCGAAGCTTTCCAGTGCCGTGGGAGACTGAATTAATACATTTGTATCCAAAACATAAGTTTTTAGCATAGACTATTCTCCTTTAGTTTCATTATAATAAAGTGTTGCCACTTTAATAATAGGATATAGCAGTCATGTAAAATGTATGAAGCGACTAACGTAAAATGTATATCAAATTTATGTATATATTATAATGCCATAATACAACTTGTAACATAGTGCAAGCATTTAACATAAAATGATTTTAAATGATACTACTGGGATTTTTTAAAAATGAACCATATATTATTTACAATTTTTGAGGCAGTCCTAATTGCCATCGCATTGTCTACCGACGCATTTATAGCTAGCTTTGCGTATGGAAGTAATAAAATCAAAATACCATTTTCCTCCATGCAAGTAATTTCACTTATTTGCACTGGAATCTTAGGAATTTCACTTTTACTTGGTACATTTCTCAAACCTTATTTACCAGGGGATTTATTGAAAATAGGTGCTTTTTCAATTTTATTCATATTAGGTATTATCAAATTAATGGATAATATCATTAATTCAATCATTCATAAACATGCCATTATTGATAAGCAAATAAAATTTAGCTTTCTCAATATTAATTTCATATTAAATATATATGCCGATCCAAAAGAAGCGGATCTTGATGAATCAAAAACACTATCTCCTAAAGAAGCACTATCTCTTGCTGTAGCATTATCCTTAGATAGTCTGGCCGCCGGATTTGGTGTAGCGCTTGGAAATGTAAACATATTTGCGATCATACTATGCTCACTCATTTTTAGTATGCTTTCAATAAAATCAGGAGCATTTATTGGGAATAAAATCAGTGAAAAAGTACCCTTCCAACTGTCTTGGTTAAGTGGCTTTTTACTTATATTTTTGGCCTTTCTAAGATTATAGATTGAAAATCACGAATCAAAACTACTATCTATAAATCGCTTTATATCTTCCATATGTCCTAAATATCGAAATAAAATAAAGATGTATCTCTATTCGCAATTTATGTGTAGTTGAATAGAGATACATCTTACTTTTTAATTAAATTCGGTTTTACTATTGTCATTTTAATTGTTATTGATTTTATAGTTTTAATCGTTATTGATTTTATAGTTTTCAAGCTCAGATATTCTTTTTATCATTTTTTCTTGCTGTTCAATAATAATATCTAGCTTATTATGAATATCCTCGACAATTATCTCTGATTTCAAATTAACTTTGTAATCATTTTTTGCTCTTAATCTATCCTTTTGTTCTTGACGATTTTGGCTCATCATAATTACAGGTGCCTGAATAGCAGCCAAACATGACAAAATCAAATTCATTAATATAAACGGATATACATCAAAGGGCTTTGTTAATACTAATGCATTTAATCCAATCCATAATACTAATATAATAAAGAAATAAATTATAAACGTCCAGCTACCAGCAAACCTCGCAAGACCATCTGCTGCTTTTTGACCAAGTGTTAATTTGCTATCATGATCAAATATTGCATCCTTTGAAACCCGCTCTTGCAAAAGTGTATGTAGAATATCTTCGTCTTCTTCTGCAATCACATCATCTTCAAGAATTTCTTTGATTAAATTCAATTTTTTTTCAGTCATCTTATTATTCCTCTCTGAAAGCCATACTTAATATATCAATTTACTGTTTTATTAGTATAATCTTTTTTGTAATATTATGCTAATAAAAATTTAAAATATCTATCACTTTATTTTCGTCTTTGGTAATTTCACATTCTTTATATTGTCCAATATACTATTCACAATATGAAAATATCCGTATAAAAATATGAACCTTGACTAAAAATAAAAAAGCAAATACAAAACTAGGAGTGTATACACATGCTGAAGTATCCGAAAAAAGATATCAAAATAATAGGCCTGCACTCATTATTCAAAATAGGGGAGAATTGAGGATTTTTTTTATATTATGGAAAAAAAATAAGGATATGACTAAAAGTCTTATCCTTACTTCAGTGGAGATGACGAGAGTCGAACTCGTGTCCGAAGCCCCTCCTCAATGTTTTCTACATGTTTATCTCATTTTTAGTACCACTTTGTTGTTTAAATAAGCAAACCTTTCATTGTGGACTGTATAGGATTTTCGTCAAGTTTGCATAACAGTTTTTACATCCTTGCTTATCTACTTTGGTTGACCCTCACGTTTTAGCAGTAGAAAACATTTCATGAGAGTTTAACCAGATTTCTCTGGTAGCACTTTTAGGCTGCTGCTAAAGCTCTGTTGTTTGTGTTAATTATTTTTTTTGAGAAATTTTAGAGTAGATTCCTCGGCTACTACATGCTTGCATTGATTATAAAACCCCGTCGAAACCTTTACATCCCCGAAGGGTAATCATGTATTGGTTGTATTCTAAATAATAAATAATTCAAAACACATATAATTAACTAACAAAATTTACAGTTCTAACGTATCTAGATTATATAGTATTATGGATTTTCAGTCAAGTGGGAATTACTGATGGGTATAAATGATTCAATGTAAATAATTAAAAATGGCTCCTTTCGGGATAACAATAATCTAATAGAAGCCACTTTCTTTAATTTTATTTTTTTCTTTCGTGAAATTCCTATTATATATTATACGGGAAAATTCTATTAAATTCTATTAAATGGAGGCTTCATAAATCGATTGAATAGATTGATCTAACATATGGTTAAACGCTTCATCACTTTGGTTTACGTTTAATCCTTCCGTTAATGCCCTTGAAAAGCTTGCAATTAGATTATGATTTTTTTTCAATTTCTCATTCGCTTCTTCTCTTGGATACCCTCCTGAGAGAGCAACGACTCTTACTACATTTGGATAATTCATAAGCTCTTCATAGAAATTATCTATATCTGGAATGGTCACTTTAAGCATTACCTGATAGGTTGGGTCCAAATTTTTCAAATGTTCTATAAGTTCCTTTTTAAGAATTGCTTCTGCTACTTCTTTATTTGGAGTATGAATATCTACTTCTGGTTCTAAAATTGGAATAAAACCGGCTGCCGATATAACTGCTCCAATTTCAAACTGTTGGTCTACAATTGCCTTAATTCCAACTTCATTTGCTTCTTTAATTACAGAACGCATCTTAGTTCCAAAGATATGGCGATCCTTTGCACGTACTAGCAATTCATCAAGCTTAGGAATAGGCTTCATTAACTGAACGCCATCCTGTAAATCTAATAGGCCCTTATCCACTTTAAGAATTGATAAAATCCCTTTGTTTTCCCAAAGATAATCTGCACTGTATTTCCCTGCGACTTTTAAATCCATGGTTTTTTCAAAGAGGATAGCTGCAAGAATTCTTTCTTTTGTAAAAGCTGGGCTTTCCATGATTCTTGATCTCATTTCATGCATTAATTGTATCATCTCAGATTCATCCGTATACGTTTCTTTCGCAATACCGTATAATCCAAGTGCTTTAGGCGTACTACCACCACTTTGATCTAGCGCAGCGATAAAACCTTTATCATTTTTCATTCTTTCTAATTGTACCATATTCATAAACACACCTCCGTATTTGAATTGTATTTCCTTTTGATTGCAGTTCCTTTTGAACTTTAACCCTTTTCTATATAGTTCTTTTGTATATTGTTCCTTTTGTAATATAGTTCTTTTCTTAATTTTTTTGCATTTTAATTCTTTTATATTATATATCTTTTGTATTATACATCTTTTAAAATAAATGAAAAGCAAGTTTATTTTCTTAAGAATCCACCATGAATAATCTTTGAATCATTCACAACAATTACAGCATTTTCTAGATTGGTTTTAATGATATCTACCGCTTGTGAAATACGTTTACGCTTAATATGTAGAAACATAATATCACGTAGGCCATCTTTACCCTTGCCTTTTATTGTAGTAACTGCAAAGTTATTTTTTCTAAGTTTAACCGCAAGTTCTTGGCTTCCGCTGCACTCGGGTACTATTACTTGAATAGAACATAACCCAAACGCTAATCTATCTTCCATCCATGATCCTACATAATTTCCAACGGCAAAAGCAATTGCAAAAATAATTACCTTAAAAATATCTTTTTGAAAACCTGTTAATACAGTTCCTGTTATAAATAACCAAAGGAGCATTTCCAAAATGGCAATTAGTGATCCTTTTATTCTTTCTCCACGATTTATTAATACAAGTCTTATTGTGGAAACCGCAACTTCTAAGATTTTGCCAAAAAATATAAATAAATAAATCCATATACTACTTCCCTGCAAAAATTCCATTATATTTACCTTCTATTCAGTGTATTTTAATTCTATGCTTCCAGCTGTCTGCTTCCACTTGATTTACGCAAAAGAGATGACGCTCAAAAATGAGAGTGTCACCCCAAAGGTTGCTTTATTAAATTTGTCGAACGTTATCGGTATGTCATAGCTATAGCTTTCTATATGTCATTACCTACATGCGTAGCAGCATTCCTTTTCTCACTTTTGCCCAATATAAATATTTCTTATTAGTCTTATATTTTACTTGATAAAATCATTCTTGACATCTGATCCAGTGGTCCAGTATCCCTCACGATTATAATGTTGATACAGACTGGTCTCAAAGTCTCTGTTTAGTATAGTCTCTTCGGTGTACTCTGGTGACTGTTTGATATCCTCACAAAGAAAGTTTACGGATAATTTTGACTCGTCCCAACTAACGCTCTCTATCCATTGTGGCGCAAGTAAAATCTTTTTCCCAGGTAACCAATTCTGTGTGTCAATTACTAGATAACGTATCTCCCATGTCTCATCATCGATAATGAAATCCTCTAAATGACCAATTGTATCGTCTATACCTTGAATGTTATAGCCACTCACATTATGGGCACTACGTAAATGAGGATCCCATTCATCCCGTTCTTTAGCTGCCGCAATTAACATTTCCTCATCATTTTCAGCTGGAATAAAAGGTAGTATTGCACCAGCCCCTCCCATTTCCATTCCCATACCCATTCCGTACATTGGCAATGCAAAATATCCATAAAAATTTTCCTGAAATTGTTTTGATACCGGCTTATCACTATCCAAATTTGGGCTGTTTTCAATTTGGTCTTTTGTCAAATTAACGTTAATGCATTCCTCGTCTTTATTAATAGATGTTATCGAATTAGGTGAGAGTAACACTTGTCTACCAGTTAACCAATTTCCTGTATTCGCAATCAGGTATCGAATAGTCCAGTATTGATCCTCAAAGTAGAGATCTTTCACTTTTCCTATTTCACCATCAAGGCTGCTCAATTTATAATCATTTATTATTTTAGCTTTAATTAACATATCATTACTCCTTCTATTTTAGTTCAGTAGAATTCAAACAATCGGCAGTTGACTGATTCTGTCATTTTGTTGTAATAGTATATCCATTTTCTTTTAACTAGACCTTCTTGTATAATGTCTATAGTTTATATTATAGCACGAATAGTTAGAAAATTCAAACTCGCCTCAATTATTATGCACTCTATTTCCATAATATAGCATTATAATATGTTAATTACCGAATAATAAAACCACTTACTACCTGCTGCAAAGAACTAAAAGTTGCTTTCCACTGAGCATTAAAAAGCACTTACTATATTGGCCCCTAAATATAACAAATAAATCGAAATCAGAAAAATGCCTTCTTTTTTACTTATTTCATCAAATTTACTATTATATGCAAAATAACCAAATACTGCTACTATAATTCCTAATGCTATAAAGTTTATGCTGTAAAACTCCTGCGATACTTCTATTCCGCCTGGTGTAAGCGCAGCCGCTGTTCCTACTACCATTATAATATTCAAAACATTTGCGCCCATAATATTTCCTATAGCAAGTCCACCATGTTTTCTTTTTGCTGCACTAATACAAGTACTTAACTCAGGAACACTAGTTCCAAAGGCAACTAAAGTTGAGGCAATTATAACATCTGGGATTCCAATCCTTACTGCCAAAACTTGTGCCGACGCAACCAAACTTGATGCACTTAATGCAATGATTAAAGCTGCAAAAAATAATTGTAAAATGATGATTGTAATATTACTCTTCATTTTTTCTTGTACTTTTTCTTTTATTATTTCATTCACTTTTTCATTTACTAATTCATCCGCTTTTTCATTCACTTTTTCATAAATAAATTTAGATTTTCTCTTCTTTTTTCCCTCTTTATTTTCTTGATTAACCAGAAAAAATAGATAAACAGGAATTAATATTAGGAAAACAAATCCCATCCATTGTGGTATAAGTCCAGCATTTCCATTGATTTTATATGGCATTGTAGGTAAAATCAGAAGAAAAACCGCTAAGATTAGAATACTTAATTTCTGCGATGACTTTCTATCTACTGGAATCTTACCATACAAAGCTCCAATTCCAATAATCAAACTGGTATTTGTTATGATGGATCCCACTGCATTCCCCAACGCAAAGCTCCCATTTCCCTGTAATGCTGAAGTAACTGATGCCGAGAGCTCAGGAAGGGTCGTTCCTACTGAAACGATAGTCGCTCCAATAATAATTTCTGGTAATCCCCAGATTTTTGATAGTTTCACAGCATTATCAACTAATATATCTGCTGATTTTGATAATACGAATAGCGAAACAATGAGTATAATCAATATAATTATAATATTTGAATTTCCTAGAAAATTAGTCATTTGTTATATCTCCTTTAATTTTAATAAATTGGACGCCAAAAATGGAGGGTCTCTAAATTAGAGACTCTCCACCCAAAAAGTCGATTTCTTGCCTATTAGTAATATAATGGCAACCGTCGTTTTATTCTTTAATTGTCTATAGTTTAACATATAATAGACTTCATTTCAAGTAACCACTCTATTATTTTTTACAACTCAAGAAATATTGAATCATAGGTCCTACTTTTTCTTTTATTTCTATTTCAAAGTAATCTTCTAACATGTCTTCAAATTCATAACATGACATATCAAATTTATCAGTTCTACCTAAATATTCCTCTATCACCATCGTAATTTCACACTCCGGGCTCCCAATGTCTGGAACATCAAGAACAAATTTCGCATATGGCTTTAAAATTCGATAAACTTCGGTAATAGCTTTTTCAACGAAGTCTTTTTCAAAATACTCGAGAGATCCAATACATGCTCCTATTTCAAAAAAGTTAGTATCAAAAGGTGTTTCATGCATGCTACCGCAATATAATGATCCAATTGTCAAATTATTCTTTGCGACAAACTCATGAAGTAGTTGAATTGTTTTGCTACTAATATCAACACCATAATATGTTGATGGCCATTTATTGTATCCACCAAACATTAGATTTAGGCAGCACCCAAGATCAATAAAATTCATATCTGTAGTAGGAGATAAATAATCTATAATTTCTTGTCGCCCACTATCTGAAAGTATCCCGTCCATTTGCATCTTTTGAAATAAAGGATAGCCTGGATTGTTTCTAATATGCTCTGGTAATTCTTTATATAAATCAATCCCTCTTCGACCCAAATCAATGCCTTTATCGTAAGATTTTGCTACTAATTCCAAATGATTTTCCACTATATTAAGCCCCCTCTCGCTAAATATATAATTCCGATTTCAACTGCATCAACACATCCTATTTTCCGATATGCTGATTGATTACTAATACCCATTTTACTGAATGGCTCTGATACGCATACATCTGATCGTATTTTTATCTATAATTCTGTAAAGTAGGAGTTGCGCTTATCGTTAATGGACCAACCACATCCACTGCCGTCGTCACCTTATAAGTAATTTCAACTGGGTTATTTGGATAAATCTTCAAATTGAGGCAGTATCCTAACTGAAGTCCTTGGTAATTAGCATCCAATATATTCATTTTATTGCTCGATTCAAAACTAGAGATTGTACCTCCCGTAGGTGCGAATAGGTGCACATATCCCTTCATAGCTCCATTATAATTGCCTAAGATATATCCACTTGCCTTAGATAACTCTTCGCTGCTAATCGTGTTATTCAGAATAACTTTTACATCATAGGTATATGTACCATCAGCATTCATAACTCCATCCCCAACTTCTGTATTAATATCAATGAACCAGCCTAACTTTGATGGGTCATTGCAACTAAAATACACGCCTGCCACAGCATTATTTTTACCTGTATTTAATACCCCTGAGCATCCGCTTTCGATCAAAAATGCTTCTTCCTGTTCATCAGCCATCCAGAGCATAATACTTCTATTCTTTGCTCCTTTTGAAAATATTGAGAAATAGTTCTTAGCCTCTTTAACATTAAAGTTTGATTCAAATAAATCCATTGTTTTCTTCGCCGTCTCAGCAAATAATGCGTCGGCTATATCATTTGATTGTGAATCAGACTTACCCTTTGAAAAATACTTAAAATATAAGTCGTACTGCAATACTCTTGTTGCATTATCTCCGTTTAACACAGTTCCATCAGATAATGTAACCTCTCCACATAATGACAACATATCCTGTATAATCGTTGGAGCCAATGAAACCACCCCATCGACATGTTTCTGATTCATATCCCCATATGAAAGTGCCCAAATATACGCCGCCCTAGAAAAGTCAGGATCGTACCCTGCATCTCTTGGTAATTTCATCCAATTGTCAAATAGTTCTACTTCTGTCTCAGTCACACCAGCTGTTGTTGGCGTATAATAAGGTAATACCTTGTAAACAGACTGAAAATCTCCAACTTTAAGGAAACCATCCTGAATCTGAATCGTTCCTATGGATCCAGGGAATCCTCCTAAAGCTCTAATTTCTGATGAATTTTGAGCAACCAAGAGATAAAAACGATTCTCCCCGTTTCCCAATATCGTTTTAAACACAGGTAAATACTCTTTTAATTCGTTATATTGCGTACTCAGTCCTGTCATCGTATCCTTATATTTTGCGAACTTTCCTTCTTTGTCTATGAGACCAAGAATGCCATCCATTCTAGGAAGCAATTCATCAATTCTTGATGCCAGATTGCTAATCTTACCATCCATTTCATCTGCAAAGTCTACATAAGAAAGCAAAGTTCCAACATTAAACCCATTCTCATTTTTTAGATCAGATATAGGATATTCACTCATCTGCGTAATTAAGGGCTTGATCACATCCTCAGATGCAGTCTGTAACACATCCAGTAATTCATTCACTGCTGCAATATTCTTCTTCATACTCGAATTAATAGAAAGGGTTTTCCAAATGGACTTATCTAATTCTGACTGCATTGATCTTGACAGTTCTTCAGCATTATTAATCGCTGTATGAGCCCCATCATAATCCTGTGCTTTGATACAATCCATAGAAACCTGCAAATCGCTCTTTACCTCCACCGCCTGCTTTTTCAATGATTTTGCACTATTTAAAACAAGTACCCCAAATACTGCAAAACACGCAATGATAGCGAATAAAACACAAACACTTATGATGATTATAATTCTTTTCTTTTTCTTTCCTTTTTTTAAAGGAGTTTTTTTAAGATGCTGTACATTAACTTTTGAATCTGTTCCCATATTGAATTTTCCTCATCTTTTTTTATATTATAGTTAGAATATTCTCATGCACTTATTATTTTGCGCAAGACTTCAAATATTGCTCTTTTAGGAGTATATCAGACATTGAATAAATACACAATTACTAAGATTCCTCAATGATTTATTATCCACATATTCAACACTCCTAAATACGATTTTTCTATTCTTCTTACTTCACCGTATAAATATAATGTGCAACTCGGCTGTGCTTTCAAAAAGAACTCTATCGAAATCATCTCTGTTATAATAATAATTCAATTGCAAATAGAATAAATTAACATCTGATTTATTATTCAATAATAATCTAGAATCCAGTTTTATACAATGTTTAAATTCTTCTAAATTCATTTAAGATGATAATATATACTACTTTTAATGCAATAAGATAGGGTGCTATAATATGACCGATTTTACTTAGCTTTAATTTATCTATAATAATAAGAAAAGCCAGAATAAGAGTTAGTTCTTAACTAACATCTTACTCTGGCAATTTGAATTAGACGAACTATAACAGATGCTCTTGAAACAAATTATTTTCCCGCTGCATCATCTGATTCATCAACTCTTCTCTCAAATCCTTTAAATTATGTTCTTTTAATTTTTTATCTTTTACCACACATTTTCCAGCCACAAATACCATGGATACATTAGAACTATTGGCACTATAGACAAGGGTTGAATAAGGATCATAAATTGGGAACATATTCACAGACTCTGTTTCCAAAAGTACAATATCTGCTTGCTTTCCAGCTTCCAATGAGCCTATATATTCGTCTATATGTAGCGCTTTTGCGCCATTTATGGTTCCCATCGCCACAATGGAACTGGCTGGGAATAAACTTCTGTCTCGATTGATATTTTTGTGAAAATCAGCAAATAATTTAAACTGAGTGATGATATCCAAAGTATTTCCGCTGGCTGGCCCATCAGTTCCTAAGCCAACTGTAATTCCATGTTCAATCATATCTTTAACTGGAGCGATTCCCTTAGCAGCCTTCGTATTAGAGCCAATACAATGGGCAACGGATGCATTTTTTCCCTTCATGATTGCAAAATCACCGTCATTCATATAAATGCAATGTGCGGCAACCAGTCTATCATCAACAATCCCCAGATGATTCATATATGCAATTGGGGACATTTGATATTTTTCCATAAAATATTGTATTTCATAATCCATTTCAGAGATATGCATGGTTAATGGTACGCTATATTTACGTGACAATTCATGTGCCTTACATAAAACATCTTCACTACAGGTTGTTGTACTATGGGGTGCTATACAAGGAGTGATTAGAGGATGGTTTTGATACTGTTGAATAAATTCCTCCGCGTATTCAAGACTCTCATAAGGATTTTCAAAATCACATGCACCCTCATCTATAATTGTCTCTCCAAGAAATGCCCTGATAGACATATCCTGCGCTGCTCTCGCGGTTTCTTTTTCAAAATAGTACATATCCATTACAGTCGTGATTCCACCTAAAAGCATCTCACTTAACGCATATTTCGTCGACGCATATACAAGTTCTGGAGACATCTCGGCTTTTTCCATTGGTAAAAGGAATTTTCGCAATCTGTCTACACAGTCATCCTGTAATCCACGAAAGGGAATCATTCCAAGATGAGAATGCAAATTAATCATTCCTGGCATCAGAATTCCTCTTTTGCCATCTATTTCTTCGCATTCTGCAGGTTTTACATAATCCTTTCGGTCACCAATCAAAGTAATTTTGTCATTTTTAAATTGAATAAATCCATCTGGAAATACTTCATTTTCAGAATTCATGGTTATCACTATTACATTTATAATTGAAGTTATCATACATTCACCTAATTTCGATTATTCTATTCTATCAGAGGTACAAAAGTCTGTGTCTTAACATGAAAAAGTCCTCTGTCCGTCATTTTTATTTCAGGCGAAACTACAAGCGCAAGTGTCGAAATCGACATAATTACATTATTATTACAATATCCTAATCCTTCAATTGCATCCCGTACCTTTTTTATTTGTTCTGCCAACACTTCGAGTGGCTGCTCCGACAGAATACCTCCAATATTTAATGGAGCCTCCGCGATGATTTTTCCGCACTTAGATACACTATATCCACCCTGCATAGAAAGGATGTTATGTTGAACAGCAATCATATCTTTTACAGAGTTTCCAATCACTAACAGATTATGGCTGTCATGTGACCAAGTCGTCGCGACTGCACCTTTTTCTTTTAATGCATTCTCTACAAATCCATGGCCAATATTCCCATTTTTTCCATAGCGTTCAAAAATGGTAATTAAAGATAGCCCGGCTTCCTGCCAGCATATCTCCCCCTCTTTTACGTCCAGCTTCACCTGCTTTTGCTTTGTAAAGGTACCAAACTTAGAAATTTTAATTACATTTGCAATTACACTTGTGCAACCTTCTTTTACTGGAATATGAAAATCTGACGGATTGGCTTTCCGGCAATGAATGGATTCGTAAAAATGTTTTGGAAACAGGTTTTTATAATCGCAAGAATTATCTAAACAATCTTGAGTGACCTTTTTTCCTGATTTATAAACCTGTTCTACCAAAAATGTGTCTAGATTATTTAAAATTACAAAGTCGGCGATTTTGCCTGGTGCTATCACGCCCCTGTCGAAAAGCTGCATTCTTCTCGCCGGAGTGTAGGTTGAACAGTAAATAGCCTTTTCTATTGGCATTCCCAACCTTACAGCTTCTTTCAGTATTTCATTCAATTGTCCTTTGATCAGTTCATCTGGCATCGTATCATCTGTCACCAGTGCTACCGATTCATACAAACAATATTGATTGATTGTATCAAATATTTCCTTGGATAAGGATTTTTTCTGTAATTCAAGAAACATACCCAAATCAACCTTTTCAAGAATCGTGGCTGCCGTCTGCTGGGTATGGTCTGAGCTTACTCCTTCAAACAAATATCTGGCACACTCTTCATGCGTTAATTGTGGGCAATGTCCTTCAATGAGAATATGCCTTGGGTTCTTTTTACAACACTCCATAATTCTTTTAATCCTAGTACTCTCCTCTGAAATCATGTCTTTAAAGTTCATTACTTCTCCCAGGCAGATAATTTTATCATTTTGCAATAATTGCTCAACTTCCGCTATATCAATTACTGCGCCTGCGGTTTCAATGTTTTCACTGGTAGATGGGACACTGGATGGAATGCCATAAAAAATATCCAAACTAGTTTTCTGCTTCATAAATACCTCAATCCCTTCCATTCCAAAAACATTTGCAATTTCATGGGGATCTGCCACAACTGTGGTTACGCCATATTGCAACACTGTTTTTGAAAATTCTATTGGATAAGTCATAGAGCTTTCAATATGCATATGAATATCAATGAGGCCGGGAATTATAAATTTCCCGGTCGCATCAATTATTTTACAATCTTTTTCGTTAATCACAGGCGCCATATCATAGATTCTGTCGCCTGCTATTGCCATATCTTTTTTTTCAAAGCATTGTCTGTATGTCTGAAAAACATAAGCATTTTTAATTATCAAATCAATCTTCATTGTACTCTCCGATCGTAATTGCTTGCATGTATTGTCTTTCAAACAAACACAAATTAATTATTTAATGTACGGTTCCACTGATCAACCCAACTGTTTAAGATAGGATTTACAAAAGAATAATCGACTGCTTTTGCATTTGCTGCAACATCACCATAAGTCATATTTGCTGCTTCCGCTGCTGTAAATGTTACTTTTTTATTCGTAGGAGCTTCATTTAATGCAAGTCCTGTTATCGTCTGTAATTCACTGCTAATTCTGTAATTAATATATTTGTAAGCTAAATCTTTATGCTTTGAATTTTTGTTAACACTTAAAATATTAAAGTTTGCATAAGTACCCTTTGGTGTGAAGTATACAAGATTCGGATTTGCTTTCATTAAAACTGGAACTGCAAAATCACCAACGATTGCTGCAGTCACTTCCCCTGATGTAAACATATTTACTAGATCAGAAGATTTTGTATAAGTTTTAACAATATTAGGCTTTAATTCCGACAGCGCCTTAAATGCAGCTGTTCCATTATCAGTCTTTATATTTACACCCTTGTGATCACTTGCTATATAAACCATTGCTGGTCCAAAAGTAGTTGTTATATCAGGAATAGCAATTTTTCCTTTTAATACGGCATTCCACAAATCATCAAAGCTTTTAATCTCAAGGCCCACAGTAGCAGGATTATATATAATTCCCATGCTGTTAATTGTATAAGCAACACCATTTCCGTCTCCAGCAAATGTCTTTGCTACATCAATCATATCACTCACATTTGTAAGTTTGCTTAAATCAAGTTTTTCAAATAAACCAGCTGAAATTCCCTGGGCAGTCAATGCCTGGGATAATTCGATTACATCTACTGTTGAATCAGGATCAGATGATAATTTTGTGTATCTTTCTGCTGCTGTTCCTGTATCTGTAACAATATCGCAGTTATTCAGGCTTTCAAAAGGTGAATATACCTTTTCTTCAGATATATCTGCACTTAAACCGAAGGTTGATAATATAAGTGTTTGTTTTTCAGTACTAGCAACAGTTCCATTGTTCGCATTAGTTGTTCCACAACCTGTCAACAAAATCATAACACTTAAAAATAAAGCTACTCTTTTTTTCATTTTCTTCTCCATTCTGTGTCCTGCTTTTGCAGGATACAATTCCTATTTCTCACTTATGGCAAAAATAGAATATCTCATATAGTATTTATATTAAAGACAGGGCCAAAAATCATTCAATCTCTGACTTATCTATCAAAACTAATTTATTTCTTGGGAAAAAGAGTTTTATCTTATCTGCTTCATTCATCAATATATCTGTAGATAAATTCACCAGAAATTTTCCTAGCTTCGTCTCTACTTGATACTGATAACCTTTTCCTAGAAATGTGCGGACACCAATTATTCCATCTATCGTATTCTCAGTCTGTTCCCCGTTTGCAATGTGAATGTCATCTGGTCTGATTGTACCTAAACATTCTTCTTTATCACTGAATCCATCAGAATAAAAGATGTTTTGATTATCAGCAATGAATGACTGCTCTCCACTCCGTTTTAGGTTAATAAAATTCTCAAACCCTATAAACCGGGCAACAAATTCCGTTTTAGGTTTCTGGTATATATTTTCGGGTGTGTCGTACTGTTCAATCACACCTTTATTCATAACGGCAACTTTATCTGATATGGAAAAACATTCTTCCTGATCATGCGTTACGAACAAGGTCGTAATTCCAAGTTGCTTTTGAATTCGTTTGATTTCCATTCTCATGTTAATTCTTAATTTTGCATCAAGATTACTTAAAGGTTCATCCAAAAGCAGGAGTTTCGGTTCAATGACCAAAGCTCTGGCCAGTGCCACGCGCTGCCTCTGTCCACCGGATAATTGATTTGGAAAACGATTTGCCAGATCAGTCAGTCCACATACGGTCAAAATATTTTCAACTTTAGATTTTATTATCAGTTTTTTGATTTTTCTGAGCTTTAATCCAAAGGCAATATTTTCATATACGCTTAAATGTGGAAATAATGCATAACTTTGAAATACAAGTCCAAAATTTCTTTTATTTACAGACACGTGAGTCATATCTGCTTCATCAATGAGAAATTTTCCAGCTTTGGGTTCAATAAATCCAGCGATGACCCTTAATGTTGTTGTTTTTCCACAACCACTTGGTCCCAAAAGCGATACGAACTCCCCTTCTTCTACCTCAAGATTCAAATTTTTAAGGATATGATTTTTTTTATCATAACTAACATCTATATTTTTCAAATTCATATATGCCATCTTATTCTTCCTCCTATTTTGCCAGTGAAGCAATTCCTAGTGTTTTATCGACAATAATCATAATGATTACAGTGCATAGCATCAGCAATACGGATACCGCTGATACGCTTGGATCATAATTATATTCAATATAGTTCATTAAGGTAGATGGGAATGCCTTAATTCCCGGTCCTGATAAAAACATAGAAACAGGAATATTATTAAAGGAATTAATAAATGCAAGCATAAATGCTGCTGATATTCCAGATGTAATATTAGGAAGTACTATCTTAAAAAACGCCTTTATTTTACCACATCCAAGGCTCCAGGCAGCTTCTTCAATGGAAAAATCAAACTGCTCCATACTAGATCCCACAATTCGAATTATATAAGGAAGTGTAATCATAAAATGACCTGCCAACAATCCGTAAAAAACAGGTATTCTCATAGTTAATACGATTGACTGGTACAATGCAAACCCAACTACAATACCAGGAACAATGGCCGGTGATAAAAAGATGGATTTTATAATCTGCTTGCCCTTTATTCCGGATTTTGTGAGTGCATATGCTGCCGGTACACCAACCAGTATAGCAATCACCGTTGCTAGCGTTGAAATCTCAAGGCTGGTTATAAATGATGTTTTAAATGATTTTTTTGAAAACACAACAGGAAACCATTTAAGGGAAAAAGAATCAATCGGAAACTTGATAGCTGATCCTGAACCAAATGCAGTTATCGTAATTATAATGAGAGGAGCCACCAAAAAGATAAATACAAATATTGCAAATATTGTAATCATTTTATGTTTACGCATGTTTTTCTCCTCTCTTATCCATTTTCCCTGCAATTATATTAAACGTTTTAATAACGATTAATGTTAATACAATCATAATAAAAGAAATAACTGCTGCTCCGCTCCAGTCGGAAAGTGACATTGCCCGCTGATAGATGAGTGTTGACAATACCATATTTTTATTTCCACCTAATAACTGAGGTGTTGTATATGCAGTAAGGGTTCCTGTAAACACCAGGATTTCTCCTACAATAATTCCAGGGAGGCAAAGTGGAAAAACCACCTTCATAAAAGCTTTCAACTGACCAGCACCCAGACTCTCGGCCGCTTCCATTAAATCTTTGCTGATATTTTCCATAACCCCACTCACAGTTACAATCATTAAAGGAAGAAACAAATATACAGAGCCTATAATAATAGCAAATTCACTATATAATAATTTTATGGGCGCATTGATTATTCCAGTTTTTAATAAGAAGGAATTTACAATGCCGCTGCCGCCTAATATATTAATCCATGCAAAACTTCGTATTACGGAGTTTGTCATAAGCGGAAAGATGGAGACTGCAAGTAGGATTCCCCTCCATTTCTTATTGCATAAACTGATAAAATAAGCAGTGGGAACACCTAAGATTCCACACACGACAGTTGTAATTGCAGCAATTCTTAATGTTCTTGAAAATATTCCCAGATAATAATCGTCCTTAAAAAAATTAATGTAATTGCTCATCGCATAATTCCCACTGAAAATCGTAGGCGAAATAACTTTAACCAGCGGCAGAAACAGGCACACAAACAAGATTACAAGCCCTGGGATTATCATGATTATTGATGTACTTCTTTTCATGTTATACTCCTTTTATCAGGATATTTTAGCAAAAATAAAAGGAGTCATATTATATAGTTAAATATGACCCCTTTGTCACTGCTCTATTGTAATAATATATTTTTGAATTGGATACAAAATAATTATTGCAATTTAGACTATGGTCAGTATAGAATGAAGATAGATATATGTCAAATATATAAATTCTATAAATATTATGCATTAAAGCTATAGTTGTAAATAAGTTGTAGCTACGCACATATGGAAATGAGGAAAACATGGAACTAAAAGAAGCGCGATATATTCTTGCTATTTCAAAGAATCAAAGTATAAGCAAAGCAGCTGAAGAATTATTTATTACCCAGCCGTCTCTGAGCAAATATTTACAAAACATCGAGCATCAGCTTGGAACGAAATTATTCGACAGAATCAGTAATAAATATTATCCCACTTTTATTGGAGAACGATACCTCCATTATGCCAAAAAAATTGTAGATTATGGTTCTGAATGGATGTCTGAGTTAGATGACATAACAAATCAGGACTCTGGACGTATTAATATTGCAATACCAATCATGTTAGGTACTTCTATTATTCAACCCACCCTTACCGACTTCCACAAACAATATCCCAATGTAAAAATCAACTTATTAGAAGAAGTTAATTTTGTAGCAGAACATACTCTTGAAGATCACTCTGTCGATCTCATCTTGTATAATGTCTATGAATACCCACAACATCTGACCTATGAGATATTAGATACAGAGGAAATCGTTATGATTGTATCAAAAAAAAATCCCCTCTCCACCCACGCAATAACAAAAAAAGGATTTCGTTATCCATGGATAGACTTAAAGGAATTTAGTCATGAAAAATTTATTCTGTTATATCCTGACCAGACAACAGGAGGTATTGCTCAAAAGCTATTTAAGGACTATAAGATATCACCGGAGATTCTGCTCTATACCCGAAACAGCGAATTATCCATCCGCCTTGCCATGGAAGGCGTAGGAATTGCATTCGCCCCCGAAAGTTATTTTCAATGTATGGCGAAAGACGATACAAGCTTATGTTTCTCCGTTGGACTTAATAGAATGCAGACGTCACTGATTGTGGGATATATGAAAAACAGGTATATGCCACAGTATGTAAAAGCTTATATTTCTATTATTCGGGAATATTGTAGGGATAGGTAGGGGAGGGGAGTATTTAGATCTGGTATTTTAATGGACTTTAATCGATTTTAATTCGATTTTTATTTTGAAAGTACCAGATTAAAGACTTGAATCCCACTGTATGGGAAGGATAATAACAATATTCAATTCTTACATGCCACCAATATTTTCTAATTCGAACTAGTTCACAATCCATTCCGCACTTATATCAACAGCATTCTATTTAAAAACTTCTTTATAATACCTTTTCTTATTATTGCAAAAATCAAACAAGCCCCGGCCATATTTAATATGAAATCATCTATGTCACAACTGCCTAATCTAAATATTAACTGTGCCACTTCTATACCAAGCAATATTGATGCTAGCGTTGCTAAAAATAGAAACCACTTATTTTGTTTTTTGAATATTGCTGGAAGCAGAAAGCCCATAGGCATAAACATCATAAAATTACCCAGCAAATTCTCTATGACGATGCTCATGTTAATATGACCAGCAAAATAAATTGAAAAATAATTATATATGGTTTTAAAAGGTATAAAATTACTGTTAAATTTAATATACTCCAATAAACTTTGATTATTATGACCGGACTGAAATATACGAAACCCTCCAAAAACAAGAATAAAAATAATATTCACATACATAAAAAGCATTACTGACTCTGCTACTAAAATTATCTTTCTTTTATTCTCCTTTTTTACAGATAATATAATTATTATGGTTCCCAAAATCATAGGACAAGCAATTACTCCTCCGAGAGAAATAAATCTTCCTATGTCAAACATTGGTTGCCTTTGAAAAGAATTTATTCCTACAAAAACAGCAAGAATCATACCAACTAACACTAACACACCACCCACTATTAGTAGTACTACCTTCTTTAATATTTTCATTTTTCCCCCTTTGTATATTATTTGTATATTATTTGTATATTATTTGTATATCATTTGTATATTAATTGAACGAATTAGGATGATTCAATAATACATTCCAATTAATTCCATTATTTCTACCTTGCTTTTAATATAACATAACTTTTATATCTAATAAACCAATTTTAAAATTCATTTTATTTCATCTTCATCATATAATTCTTACTTTGCAATAAATGTGTCTTTCAAACAAAATGTCTATCTCTTCTACCTATAAACAAATTGACATTAACGCCATATATGATATACTAAAATCACTTAGCGTTGCCTAAGTAAATACAACAAAAATATAAGTCAAGGAGGAATGTAAAATGATGAGAGAAATGGTGATTTACTATTAATTAAATATCGGGCATAAAATTTACGTATGCCATTCCTTGTCCTTATATGAATATTGCTTTTAACAAGACGCATATCAGAGTGTCTTTTTTTGTGTCCATTTTTAAGTGGATTATGTTGCTAAAATATATATCAGGCCTATGCTATGGTACTTTTATGCTCAGAAAAAGGAGTATAATTTGGAAGAAAAAGAAAAGGGATTTGTAGTTGCAGTGCATAGAGACAGGTATGAAGTTGAGGTTTTAGGTGAAACCCTCTATGCAAAGCTAAAAACTGGAGTGTATTACAATATGAAACTGGAAGTGAAGTTTCCAACGGTAGGCGATGAGGTGGATATTATCATAAATCCGTTTGGAGATAGCCTTATTGTTGGAACGAAAGAACGAAAGACTGGATTTTTAAGAAATAACCCGACACCCGGAATGGGTGAGCAAACAATTGCGGCAAATTTTGATTATGTATTTATAATGATGTCCTTAAATCATAATTTTAATTTGAACCGCATGGAACGGTATCTAACGCTTGCCTGGCAAAGCGGTGGCATACCAGTTGTTATTTTGACAAAAGTTGACCTATCCGACGATGCAAATGAAAAAATACGGTTGACCAGAGAAGCTGCAGTAGGTGTTGATGTATATGCGATAAGTTCAATTACAGGCTATGGCATGGATGAGCTGAACAAATATTTTGAAAAAGGAAAAATAATTGTATTTCTAGGATCATCTGGTGTTGGAAAATCCACATTTGCGAATACGCTTCTAGGTGAGAATATTATGGATACAAATGAAATCAGAGAAGGTGATTCCGAGGGACATCATACTACCACTCATCGTCAAGTCATTAAATTACCTGGTGGCGCAATGATTATTGATACACCTGGAATGCGAGAACTGGGGATGTGGGAAGCTGATGAAGGTGTCTTCCAAACATTTGAAGATATTGAAACTATCATACTCAAATGTAAATACAAAAACTGCTCCCATAAAACTGAACTCGGTTGTGCCGTGAAAACCGCTTTGCAAAATGGTACCCTTAGTGAAAAGCGCTGGCACAATTATAATATGCTAAAAAAAGAGTCGGAAAGGGCTAAACATAAAGAAACCTTTTTTATTAGGCAGAAAAAAAAGCATATAGCTGTAAAAAAAGAACCTAGGCGGAATAACAAAATAGATTATTAAAAAAATCTACATTATAAATTTATATACTATTTTCCTATTAAAAATTCATTTACAAATAATCACAAAAGCTCGATAACACTTCTTAACTGTTTTTCATTCCAGATAACGGGTACAGGATAAGCTGGATTTGCCTCTTTCATAGCTCGCCTTATGATTTCAGGAATATCTTCCTTTTTTACAACATTCAGCTTATTTTGAATACCCATACTTTGATTCATTTGGTTAATAGCACTTATGAAGTTTCGAGATTTTTCTTGCTGTGTTTTTCCACTAATACCAACAGCGTCTGCTAATTCAGCTAACTCCTTGTGTATAGCTTCTCCATAGGCCTGCAATACCACTGGAAGAATAACAGCATTCGCATGACCATGAGGTACTCCATACAAACCGCCAAGACCATGGGCAATTGCATGTACATAACCCACATATGCCTTAGTAAATGCCAGTCCGGCATAATAAGAACCCATAAGCATATTTTCTCGTAACTCTAAATTGTTTCCGTCTTCATATACTTTTGTGAGATTATTAAAGATCAATTTGACTGCATCGAGCGCATATTTTTTTGATTCCTTTGAAGCAAATTTATTAATATATGCTTCAACTGCATGCGTCAGTGCATCCATTCCTGTATCAGCAGTCAGATTTTGCGGCAGTCCACATGTTAATTGAGGATCCAATATTGCATATTTCGGAATGAGACAAGTGTCACTTACTGCATATTTGTAATGAGTGCTGCTGTCTGTTATTACTGCAGCTACTGTTACTTCAGAACCAGTACCAGCGGTCGTAGGCACTGCATATAGAGGTGGAAGTTCTTTTCTAATTTTGAATAAGCCGGTCATTTGAATTACACTTTTTGCCGGCTTTACAATTCTTGCACCAACAACTTTAGCACAGTCCATAACAGAACCGCCTCCTATTGCTACAATCGCTTCACACGCTTCTTTACGATAAACTTTGACAGCATCTTCAATACATTCAATAGATGGGTCAGGCAGAACATTATCAAAAATTGTATACAGTATATTCTCTTTTTCAAACTCATCAAACAGCTCACTTAAACTACCCCGTTTTATAAATCCTGAAGTAGTTATAATTAAAACTTTTTTCACCCCATCCTGTTTTATTATTCGAGGTATCCTGTAGATACTACCTGCACCTGAGATGAACTTGGGTATCCGCCAAGGAATAAGTGGTTGTATTTTACTCAGCATATATTGTCTAGAACGATAGTAGTATTTTTTCATTTTCTATATATCTCCTTTTTAACATTAAGTTTTTATAATTTATTAGTTTAATCATTAATTTCTATATTAAGTCGCAATTA
Organism: [Clostridium] fimetarium; assembly: GCF_900111235.1. Taxonomy (GTDB): domain Bacteria; phylum Bacillota; class Clostridia; order Lachnospirales; family Lachnospiraceae; genus Clostridium_N; species Clostridium_N fimetarium. Next base: position 407,422 of record NZ_FOJI01000002.1, on the reverse strand, counting down.
TTTTCTATTGTAGTTGTCAACCTTTTTAAATTCTCGACAGCGGATTTCAAAGTTAAGTAGTAATAATTTTCAACTCCTTTATTAATTACACCAACTATCCCTGCTTGTTTTAAAATTTTAAGGTGATGGGACACTGCAGGTCTTGATAAATTCATACGCTCTGTTATTTCATTTACTATAATCCCTTTCACTGGATATTCCGCTATTATAAGGATAATCTCCTGTCTTTTCTCATCATTTAAAACCGAGAATATCGGAATGCAATCTTTAAAAATTGTCATAATATCTATATTTGCTTTTATATTAAATGGCATATTATTACTCCTTAAATTTATTCTGATATATGTTTATTAGTTTAATCTAATAAACATATTTTACCACAACCCATCATTTTCTGTCAATATTATTATTTATCATGTAAACTTTATATCAATCAACTTCCAGTCACATTTCTGTTAGTACAACAACTTATTTGTGCTTAGTAAATATTTTGATATATTATCCATTCTATATTATTTCCAATAATGTCTTGACATCAAGATAATATTAGAATATAGTTATCTTGAGTTCAAGATATTATCATTCATTAATTATCTCGAAATATAATATTATCATTATTTAAATATAATTTTTCCGATACTTATACAAAGATACAAAATCAAGATACAAAAGTTACAGAAATGGAGGTCTGAATATGAGTGATGTAAATCTAAAATTAGTAATTGCAACCACTAGATTTTACAACATTTTACTATCAAAAATAGAAAAGGAAATACAAGAATTTGATTTAAACATGAGTGAATTTGGTGTTTTAGAGATGCTATTACACAAAGGTGAACAGCCTGTACAAAAAGTTGCAGAACGTATTTTAGTGACTAGCGGTACTATTTCCTATGTAATAGACAAATTGCAAAAAAAAGGTTTTGTGTATCGAAAGAATTGTGAAAAAGATAAAAGAGTTTTTTATGTCTGCCTGACAGAAACAGGTGAAAAATATATTTCAGATATTTTCCCAAAGCATAAACAGTTTATTGATGAATTATTTAGTGGTTTAGACGATGATTTCAAAAAAGATTTAACAGTAAAATTATTTGCAATGCATGATTCTTTAATACAATAAGATTCGTTAATACAATGTTAGATTCATCTACGCAAAATGTTTCGTTAATACAATAAGATTCTTTGGATAATAAGATTCTTAAGAAGAATAGACAAAATGAATATAAAAACAAATAGATACAAAGGAGAATAAAAACATGGACCAATTTCAAACAGTAGTGAGGGAACGCCGTTCCGCTAATAAATTCCTAAAGGGAATTAAGATACCTAGACAAGATTTTGAAACGATTTTTGAGGACTTATCAAATGCACCTTCTTGTTTTAACTTACAACATGCACATTACTATGTAGGTGAATCAGAGGAAGTACTTGCGCAATTGTATGAAGCTTCCAATAATCAATATAAAGTATTAACATCATCTGCAACAATTATTGTAACAGGTGATAAAGACGCATATAAAAAGGCTTCAGAGATCTTTGAAGCATCAAAATTCCTTAAAATTATCGATGAGGAAGAATATGATAATATGATAAATGCCATAAATGGTTTATATGAATATGGTGGTGAAGCATTTCAACACGATGAAGCCATAAGAAATGCTTCAATATCATCAATGTTATTTCTTTTATTGGCAAAAAATATAGGCTGGGATAGTTGCCCAATGATCTATTTTGATCAAGATAAAGTACGAAACATTTTCGACATTCCAGAAAACGAAATTCCAGTACTAATGATTACAATGGGAAAAATGGATAACACAAGTGTTAGAGTTAGAGGCTATCGCAAGCCACAAAATGAATATGTAAAATTCAAATAATAACTTACTCTTTAAGATTAGTTTTAACATGCAACCCGCATATTTATTCACTAATTTCATAGAAATTTAAATATATTTAGAAATGAGGTACACTTATGATTCGAAAAATAGAAATGCAAAATATGGGCAAAAGTAATCTTGGTTGGCTTAGAAGTATTTTTCACTTTTCATTTGCAGGCTATTATAACCCAAACAATATGAACTTTGGAGTTTTGAGAGTCATCAATGATGATTTAATTGACCAAGAGGAAGGATTTGATACGCATCCCCATAAAGATATGGAAATTATATCTTATGTCGTAGATGGTGAACTTACGCATGCAGATAGCATGGGAAACAAACGATCATTGAAACGTGGTCAAGTTCAGTATATGAGTGCAGGAACCGGCGTATATCACAGTGAGCATAACTATGGCAACGAAATCTTAAGAATCCTTCAAATATGGATTTTACCTGATAAAAATGGGTATACACCTCATTATGGAGATTATATGTTTGATTGGAATCTTAGAAAAGATAAATGGCTTAAAATTGTTTCTGGTCAAACTGGGGATGCCCCAATAAAAATAAACCAAGATGTCAATATCTATGTTTTAGAGCTAGATAATGAAAAAGAAATAGAACTAGCCGTTAAGAAAAATAGACAAGCATATTTAGTACAAATTGAGGGCGAATCCGATATTAACGGCGTTCAGCTCAGCCCCAAAGATGCTTTGGAAATCACTGAAGAAAATATACTCGTAAAATCCAATGGCGTATCACATTATCTTGTTATTGAAATGAAATTGCAGGACTAAAAAAGGAACCTTCCTATACAAATTAATTAGGAAGGAAAAAGGAAAGTTTTCTAACCATAAAAAATAGCGCAGAGAAATGAATCTCTACGCTATCTTTTTATCTTCCTATTATTAATTGATAATATTATACTACAACTTTTAACTTAAAGATTATCTTTAATCTTCTGAATCATTTCTGCATATTCTACTTCTGAAAGATATTTAATATCTGGATTCATAGCAAATGTTCCGCCCCATTCATATTCATCTTTGTATTTTGGTGTAAGGTGAAAATGAAGGTGGTGACCTGTATCACCATACGCTCCATAATTGATTTTATCTGGATGAAATGCAGCCATAATAGCTCTTGATACTTTTGCAATATCTTCGAAGTAAGCACTTCTTCCTTCGCTTGTAAGGTCATTCATATCACCAACATGTTCTTTATGCGCTACAACACATCTGCCTGGATGACTTTGTTCTTTGAATAAGAATACTTTGCAAGTATCCAATTCACAAATCTTAATACCAAACTTTGCTACTAATTCACCTTCAACGCAATATGCGCAATTTTGATCTATCATTTTAGTATTTTACCTTCACTTATTTATTTTAATTGCCATGATCGGCTATTTATCTAACCTATCATGGCAACTAATTTTGATTATTTGTCTATTTACTATCTGCTATTTACGATTATTTTACATCTTTAATGCTATAGCTTGTTCTGCCCATCTTATCTTTTCCTAGGCAAACGCATCTAACATGCTGTCCAATTGAAAGAACATCTTCAACATGTTCAACTCTATCTTTAGAAATCTTAGAAATATGAACCATTCCTTCTTTTCCAGGAGCGAATTCAATAAATGCACCGAATTCTTTAATACTTATAACATTACCTTCGATTTCCATTCCTTCTAATAAATCAGTTGTAATTGTCTTGATATATCCGAGAGCTTTATCCATGCTTTCTTGATCAACGCCACAAACTGAAACTGCTCCATCATCTGTGATATCGATTTTAACTCCAGTTGCTTCGATAATCGCATTGATTGTTTTTCCTCTTTGTCCAACAACTTCACCAATCTTAGCTGGATCAATCTTGATTTGGATGATTTTAGGTGCATATTTTCCAACTTCAGCTCTAGCAACTGCAATAACTGGTTCCATAACATCTGTAAGGATTATTTCTCTAGCAAGCTTTGTTTTTCTGATTGCTTCTTCAATGATTGGTCTTGTTAAACCATGTATTTTCATATCCAATTGGATAGCTGTGATTCCATCATGAGTTCCTGCAACTTTAAAGTCCATATCGCCAAAGAAATCTTCAAGTCCTTGTATATCTGTAAGAACGATATAATCATCGTCTGTATCGCCTGTTACGAGGCCTGTTGATATACCAGCAACTGGTTTTTTGATTGGAACACCAGCAGCCATAAGTGCAAGTGTACATGCACAAATACTTGCCTGTGATGTAGAACCATTTGATTCCATAGTCTCTGAAACTGTACGAATTGCATATGGAAATTCTTCTGTTGAAGGAAGAACAGGCATTAATGCTTTTTCTGACAATGCTCCATGTCCTATTTCACGACGTCCTGGACCTCTAGATGGTCTTGTTTCACCAACTGAGTATGAAGGGAAGTTATAGTGGTGCATATATCTTTTAGATGTTTCTGCAGAATCAAGACCATCAATTCTTTGCGCTTCTGACAAAGGAGCTAAAGTAGCAATTGCAAGAATCTGAGTTTGTCCACGTGTAAACATACCTGAACCATGAACTCTTGGTAAAAGATCTATTTCAGCTGAAAGTGCTCTCATTTCTGTGATTGCTCTACCATCTGGACGTTTGTGATCTTTAAGAATCATTTTACGAACAGTTTTCTTTTGATACTGATAAATTGCTTCATCAAGTACTTCTAACCATTCTTTATTGTCAGCAAATGCTTCTTCGAATTTTTTAGTGATTTCTCTTATATTATTTTCTCTAACTTGTTTTTCATCTGAAAAAACGGCTACTTCCATTTCAGCTGGAGTAACGATTTCTTTCATTTTTGCAAATAATTCAGCTGGAACTGCACAACTTGTATATGTGTGCTTTTCTTTGCCACATTCAGCAACAATTGTATTGATGAACGTAATTACTTTTTTATTCATATCATCTGCAGCAAAAATTGCTTCGATCATTTTATCTTCTGTAACTTCATTTGCAGAAGCTTCAATCATAACAACTTTGTCAGCTGTAGACGCAACTGTTAACACAAGATCTGAAACAGCTCTTTGTGCAGCATTTGGATTAATAACAAATTCACCATCAACCAAGCCAACAATTGTTGTTGAACAAGGGCCATCAAATGGAATATCTGAAATTGATGTAGCGATAGCTGAGCCTAACATTGCTGTAAGTTCTGGGCTGCAATCTGGATCTACTGACATTACTAAATTGTCGAGTGTAACATCATTTCTATAATCATGTGGGAATAAAGGTCTCATAGGTCTATCAATAACACGTGATGTCAAAACAGAATTCTCTGAAGCTTTACCCTCTCTTTTGTTAAATCCACCAGGTATTCTACCAACTGAATATAATTTTTCTTCGTATTCAACACTAAGTGGAAAGAAATCAATTCCTTCTCTTGGTTTAACTGATGCTGTTGCTGTTGATAAAACTACTGTATCACCATAGTGCATAAATACTGCACCGTTTGCTTGTGCTGCCACTCTACCTACATCTACTGTAAGGGTTCTGCCAGCTAATTCCATACTAAAACTTTTGAACATAATCTTCTCCTTCAAAAACTCTTATTTTTTATTTTTTGTAGAAGCGTCCGAAACAACTGAAAAACTCACTTTGTGACTATACGATAACATTAAAAAATGGGCTTTTCAGTGGTCTCGGTGATCTGCTTCTATATATACATACTTGAGTGAAATCCATTTGTGCATGGCTCAACTGCACTGCATTACTTTGCATTATATCCCTTAGTAACCACGGCGCAATTTGCTACACATAAAATTTGGGGCGGATTACTCCGCCCCATAAATATAAGAATTACTTTCTGATTGCTAAACGTTCAATCAATACACGATAACTTTCAACGTCAGATTTCTTAAGGTAGTCTAGTAAACCTCTTCTTTGACCTACCATTTTAAGAAGTCCTCTTCTTGAATGATGATCCTTCTTATTAACTTTCAAATGCTCAGTTAACTCAGTAATTCTTTCTGTTAAGATTGCGATTTGAACTTCTGGTGAACCAGTGTCACTTGGTGTTCTACCATAAGCTGCGATTATTTCTGATTTTTTTTCCTTGGTTATCATTTTGATAATCCTCCTTATTTTCAATCGCCTAATACTAAGATAAAGGTCGGAGTTTCCTATACCTGAATATTGGCTAATCAATATACCTTTTAATTTTATCATAAGCTAATTATAATTACAAGTTATTTCTATGGTGTTTATATATTTACTCATTTTTCACATATCTTTATATCGCTTACTGTATCATAAATAGCTCTTTTGCAAACGCCGCATCATTTTCCATTTGCTTTTTCAATGCTTCCACTGAATCAAACTTCATCTCTGGGCGTTGAAAATGTTTCAAACAAACTTCAATATTTTTCCCATAAATATTCTTGTTAAAATCAAACAAATTAGTTTCAACACTTATCGTCTTTCCATCGTGTACCGTTGGCTTTGTACCAATATTGGTAACTCCTAACACCACTTCTCCATCAATTATCGTTTCTGAAGAATATACTCCATTAGGTGGCAACAACTTACAGTCCGTTGGATATATATTTACGGTAGGAACATTAATTGTACGTCCAAATTGATTTCCCTTAACGACAATACCTTTAATGGAATAGGGTCTTTTCAAAAGCATATTTACAGTTTCCATATGACCGATTTTCAATTCTTCCCTTACAAATGTGCTACTAATTTCCCTGTCCTCATATTTTTCTTTTTCAACAACGATTGCTTCGTATCCATATTTTTCACCATATTGACATATCATATCTGCATTTCCACGTCTATCTTTACCAAAGCAAAAATCTGGTCCGATTACGACACATTTCGCTTTGAGCTTTTTTGCGATTACTTCTTCTATGAAATTTTCTGGCTCAGTATGCATAAAGTTTTCTGTAAATGGATATTCAATTAAGATATCAAGACCTAAATTTTCTATGATATCTTTTCGTTCAAAATTGGTTGTAATAAAATGTTGCTGTGCTGATGGACAGATACTGAGTGGTATTTTATCAAATGTAACTGCAACGCTTAGAACATTAAGCTCCTTAGCCTTTTTCTTTACAATTGCAAATAATTTCTGATGTCCACTATGAACGCCATCAAATTTCCCAAAAGTAACTACCGTTGGCGCATTTATTTCAAATTCTTCGGTTTCATGTATGTACTTCAAATACGTTCACACCACACTTTCATTTATCACGAATTAATTTTCTGCATCATAAAACATTTTAACAGATTTGAAAACATTGCCTTCTAATCTATATATGCCAATAAATGCAGAATCTTCATCATATATTCTGACCATTTCCAAATCAAACAATTCATGTTCATTTGGTTTCGCATATTCGACTAGTATTGAATTACCGTTATATAAAAGTTTATTATATTCTGCGCATATTACGACTTTTTTATAATTAGGAAACATTTCGTCTACTGGAATTACATGATCTAAAAAATTCCCTTTTTCCACTAACTCAGCAATTTGGCCAAGCGTAAGGCTATCATTTAACTGGAATTTACTTACCCTTGTACGTTTCAAGCTTTTCATGCAAGCTCCACAACCTAATTTTTCACCAATGTCTTGACATAATGTCCTAATATAGGTTCCTTTCGTACATTCAACCGTAAATGTTACCGTCTTTTCATCTTCACAAAAATCTATTTCATTTACATTTATGGATTTGATTGTAACTAATCTAGGTTGTCGCTCCACTTCGATACCAGCTCTTGCAAGTTCATATAGTTTCTTACCGTTAATTTTTAAAGCAGAAAACATCGGTGGAATCTGATTATATTCACCTAAAAAACTCTCAATCGCCTCTACTGCTTGACATTCATCTACGTTTACAGCATTTTTTGTTAATACTTTACCTGTAATGTCTTGTGTATCAGTAGTTGTTCCTAAAAGCATCACCGCCTCATATACCTTATCCTTATCGGTAAGGATATCACAAAGCTTGGTTCCATGTCCAAGGCATACTGGAAGCACTCCAATCGCATCTGGATCAAGCGTACCAGTGTGACCAATTTTCTTTTGATGAATAAGCTTTCGAAGTTTTGCAACTACGTCATGAGAAGTAAATCCTTTTTCTTTGTAAACATTAATTACTCCATTAATCATTTAACTGCTCCTAATTGATCCCATTACTTGCTTAATATTAATTTATTACTTATCAATAGCGCTAAACTGCAATTCTAGTTGCGCTCCGATATTATTAATAATATCGTGAACCGTTCCCTGCATAGTAATCCCAGCAGCACGAACATGTCCACCGCCACCAAAATGTACAGCAATACTAGAAACATTGATATATTTTTTAGAACGCATACTCACTTTAAATTCATTCATTCCTGTTTCATATAAGAAAATAGCGACTTCCACGCCTTCAGTTAGTCTTAATTGTTCAATTATACCACCAAGTTGTTTACCATCTACTCCATAAAATTCCATATCTTTTTTATAAATGGCTGAATAGATACATTTTTTATCATAGAAAAGTATACTTTCAAGTAATGCTCTTCCAAGAATCTGATTTTGTATATAAGTTTTCTTATAAAAACTATTATCAATAATATCCGAATAATCAATCCCTTTTGCCATAAGTTTTCCTGCAATAGCCATCGTAATATCGGAAGTGCAACTGTACTTAAATACACCGGTATCATGTATGATTCCAGTGTATATACACTCTGCTATATCTTTATCAATTTCATCTTCTTCTAAAGTGCCATAAAGAACTTCACATGATGAGCTAGAATTTGGCATCACAAGATTATTATTTGCAAATGCGTTATTGCTATTGCTAGCGTGATGATCAATACATATTGTTTTCTTTGCATTTAAAAAGCACTGTGCAAATGGTTTTATACGCTCGATATCACTACAATCTAACACTATAAATACATCATATTCTTTTGTTTCATCAGCAATCGGTTTGATTTTATCAAGATTTTTAATATAATAAAATTCTTTGCCTGGTTGTTCTAAATATACATCCACTTCAATATTCGGCATATTTTTTTTAATATAATTATACAGTCCCATTACAGATCCAACGCAATCCCCATCGGGTCTAACGTGGCCTGTAATTCCCACTGTTTTTGCATCAGCAAGTTCAAATCTCATATTCATGAAATAACGATCCTTTCTGAACTAAATCAATAATTTAAATTACTGATTATCTTCATTACTATTTGTAGAGTCTTCACTACTTGTAGCTTCTTCGCTATTTGTAGCTTCTTCACTATTTGTGTTTTTATCACTACTTGTATTTTTATTAACGCTGTCAATCAGTTTAGACATATTTACGCCATATTCAATTGACTGATCCAGAACAAATATGATTAGAGGAGTATTTCTTAAGTTAACTGTCTGAGCTAACCTGCCACGTATAAATCCTTCTGCACTTTTCAGTCCAAGGATTGTATTTTTCTGTGATTCTTTATCACCTAACACACTGATATATGCTTTACATGTCTTTAAGTCTGGTGCTACTTCTACAGTAACAACAGATGTCATTGGATCAATTCTAGGATCTTTAATTTCACTACGAATAATGTTACTTAATTCTCTTTGAACTTCACCATTGATTCTTGTGTTTTTTATACTATTTTTTTTCATATAAATGTCCTTTCGTTGGTGGATATAACTACGGGGTTGGGATTGACGGGTTGGGTTGGTAATACGGAAAATGCATAAAACGGGCGTTCGCCCTATATAGATAAAATATATTACTTGAAAATATGAGCAAGCTCATATTTTCAATCCATATATTTTTTCTATGCATAGCTCAATGCTAGCGTGGTACTTCTACCATTTGGTATGCTTCTACTATATCTTCTTCTTTTATCTCGCTAAACTTTTCGAATACAAATCCACATTCATAGCCTTCTTTAACTTCTTTCACTTCATCTTTAAATCTCTTAAGTGATGCTAAAGGACCTTCGAAAATTTGCTTTTCTCCACGCTTGATTCTTACTGTTGAATTCTTAGTGATCTTACCATCAGTTACATACGCACCGGCAATGTTACCCACGCCTGAAGATTTAAATATCTGGCGAATCTGTGCATGACCAATAATCTTTTCTTCATAAATTGGCTCAAGCATACCTTTCAGTGCTGCTTCAACGTCTTCAATTGCATTGTAGATAATCTTGTAAAGTCTCATATCAACCTTTTCATTATCAGCAACTATTCTTGCTTGATTATCAGGTTTTACATTAAATCCAATAATAATTGCATTCGATGCAGATGCTAAAATAACATCTGATTCATTAATATTACCAACTCCACCATGAATAATCTTAACTGCAACTTCTTCATTTGAAAGTTTTACTAAACTTTGTTTAATCGCTTCTACTGAACCCTGAACATCAGCTTTGATGATAATTCCAAGTTCTTTAACATTACCAGCTTTAATCTGTGTAAATAAGTCATCAAGTGAAAGTTTGGCTTTTGTATCATCAAGTAATCTTTCTCTTCCTTCTCTAATAAATGTTTCTGCAAAGCTTCTTGCTTCTTTATCATTTTCTGTTGCAACAAAGATTTCACCTGCATTAGGAACATCATTAAGTCCAAATACTTCAACTGGAGTTGATGGACCAGCTTCTTTCACTTTACGTCCCTTATCATCTGTCATTGCACGAATCTTACCATAGCATGAACCAGCAGCAACATTATCGCCAACTTTCAATGTTCCTTTTTGTACAAGAATTGTAGCAACTGGGCCTTTGCCCTTATCGAGCTGTGCTTCAATAACGATACCTCTGGCATTTCTATTTGGATTAGCCTTAAGTTCACGCATTTCAGCAGTAAGGATAATCATATCGAGAAGAGAATCAATGCCTTCCTTAGTATGTGCTGAAACAGGTACAAATATTGTATCTCCGCCCCATTCTTCTGGAACGAGTTCATATTCTGTAAGCTCTTGTTTTACTTTTTCTATATTAGCATTTGGCTTATCAATCTTGTTAATTGCAACAATAATGTCAATCTTTGCTGCCTTTGCATGATTAATAGCTTCTATTGTCTGAGGCATAACACCATCATCAGCAGCAACTACAAGAATTGCAATATCTGTTGACTGTGCTCCACGCATTCTCATTGCTGTAAATGCTTCATGTCCCGGTGTATCAAGGAATGTGATTTTCTGACCATTAACATTCACTGTATATGCACCAATTTTTTGAGTGATTCCACCAGATTCTTTAGCTGTTACTGTTGTAGATCTAATTGCATCAAGAAGTGAAGTCTTTCCGTGATCAACATGACCCATTACACAAACTACAGGAGGTCTTGCAACTAATAATTCAGTTCCTTCTTCTTCCTCTTTAAGCAATTCTGCAATGTAATCAATCTTAATCTCATGTTCACAAACACAATTATATTCAAGAGCGATTTCTTCTGCTGCATCATAATCTATTTCCTGATTAATTGTTACTACTTTGCCTGTGAGGAACAGTTTTTTAACTACTACTGAAGGTGTTACTTTCATCTTATCACAAAGTTCTTTTATTGTAAGAACATCTGGAAGAATAAGATTCTTTATTACTTCTTCTTTTGGTTTTTGAGGAATTATAGTTTTCTTATAATTTACAAATTTAAGGTTTTCTTTAACATCTCTGTCTTTTTGTGGTTTATTATTAACTTTCCCACCCTTATAATCAGAACTTCTAGCTCCTGGTTTTGTTGCGATAACAAATTTTTCTTCTGTAGTTTCAGTTCTTCCGCCTTGTCCTGCAGCGCCTCTGTATCCACCTTGACCACCTTGGCCTGAAGTTCCTCTGTATCCACCACCAGTACCTTGACCACCTGTGCTGTTGTTTCCTCTGTATCCACCACCAGTACCCTGACCACCTGTGCTGTTGTTTCCTCTGTATCCGCCGCCAGTACCCTGACCACCTGTGCTGTTGTTTCCTCTGTATCCACCTGTAGTACCTTGACCACCTGTAGTGTTGTTTCCTCTGTATCCACCTGTAGTACCTTGACCACCTGTGCTGTTGTTTCCTCTATATCCACCTGTTGTACCTTGGCCACCTGTAGTGTTATTTCCTCTGTAACCACCTGTAGTACCTTGACCGCCAGTACTATTGTTTCCTCTATATCCGCCTGCTGTTCCTTGATAGCCAGTACTATTGTTTCCTCTATATCCACCTGTAGTTCCTTGACCTGGATTAGGATTAGTTCCTCTATATCCACCAGAAGTTCCTTGATTTGGATTAGGATTAGTTCCTCTGTATCCGCCTGTAGTTCCTTGACCTGGATTAGGGTTAGTTCCTCTATATCCACCAGAAGTTCCTTGCCCTTGATAATTACTGTTTCCTCTGTATCCGCCTGATGTTCCTTGACCTGGATTAGGGTTGGTTCCTCTGTATCCGCCTGTAGATCCTTGGCCGCCAGTAGGATTGTTTCCTCTGTATCCACCCTGTGTTCCTTCAGATGTATTAGGATTGGTTCCTCTATATCCGCCTGTAGTTCCTTGACCAGAAGTAGGGTTGGTTCCTCTATATCCGCCTGTAGTTCCTTCACCTGTGGTGTTGTTTCCTCTATATCCACCTGCAGTACCTTGATTTGTATTGCTGTTAGTTCCCCTATAACCACCCTGGGTTCCTTGGGTACCATTGTTATTATTTCCTCTATATCCACCTTGGTTACCGTTGTTATTATTTCCTCTATATCCACCCTGAGTTCCTTGGCCTTCACGTCCTCTAGAACTGTTTTGTGGATTATATACTTGAGTAATATGTGATTTTTTTGCTTCATCTGTCTTATTCTCTGTAGAATCGGCAGTGTTTTTTACTATCGTATTTGTTGTAGCGTTATCTGATGCGCTATCAGAACCTTTAACAGTTACATGATCAGCTACTTTAGTAGTTGAATTATCTGTTGTCTTTGCTGTTTCATTTACTGTTGCTTTAACAGTTTCATTTACTGTTGCTTTAACAGTTGCTTTATCAGTTGGTTTTACATTTGTATTAACCTCTGTATTTTTATTGGAGTTACTTATTGTTTTATCCGTAGGCTTACCCATCTCTTTCTTTACTGGCTTATCAACTGTTGTTGAAGGTTTTACGCCTGAATTATTTACTGATTTTCTAATTAATGATACTTCAACATCAGAAACATTACTCATATGAGTAAGATTGTCTCTGCTATTATTTTTCAATATTCCAATTATATCTTTATTGGGAACATTTATCTCTTTTGCTAATTCATGAATTCTCATATTTGCCATCTAACCTCTCTTCTGGGCATTTAACTTATGCCAAACACACAATCTTATTACAAAATTATTTATTCCACACTATTCATATTTTTCTCAATTGCATTCTTTAATCCTACGTCCAACACTGCCAATGATGACCGAAACTCCTTACCAATTGCATGCCCAAGTGTTTCTTTATCACTATAAATATAAATCGGCACATTATAAAAAGTACACATATTATTAAACATTTTTTTTGTGTTGTCAGAAGAATCCTCTGCTACAAAGACTACAGATGCATCGCCTTTTTTAACTGCTCTTTCCGTTGCGAATTCTCCGCTAGCAACTTTTCCCGCACGTTGTGCCAAACCAATCAATGATAATACTTTATCTTGTTTCAATACTATTCAACTCCTTTTTAAGACTTTCATAGACTTCATTTGGAATAACCGTTTTAAATGATCGTTCTAGTCCTTTGCTTATGATTGCTTTTTCGAGACAATCTTCGTTATGGCAAATATATGCACCACGTCCATTCTTTTTACCAGTTATATCTATGAGAAATTCTTCTTCTGAAGTTTTCAGTACTCGAATCATGTCTTTTTTATTTTTCATCTCTTTGCATCCAATGCACTGTCTCTGTGGTATCTTTTTCTTCACACTCACACTATCACTTCCTAAATGTTTTCTTAATATTTATTATTCAACAATATCTGATTCAATATCATTTATATTTTCTTCTAATTCATCAGATTCTATTGCATCTTCTGCTTCTTTTGCTTCTTCTGCTTCTTTCATCTGAGATTCACTCTTTATATCGATTTTAAAGCCTGTAAGTCTAGCTGCAAGTCTTGCATTTTGTCCCTCTTTACCAATTGCTAGTGATAACTGATAATCTGGAACGACAACCTGAGCAGTTTTTCTATCATCATCTGCTATAACCGATACAACTTTTGCGGGATTTAATGCATTCTCAATAAGTATTGCAGGGTTTTCGCTCCAACAGATAATATCAATCTTCTCGCCTCTTAATTCATTGACAATTGTATTCACTCTTGCCCCATTTAAGCCAACACAAGCTCCGACTGGATCAACATCTTGATTATGTGACCATACAGCCATCTTTGTTCTTGAACCTGCTTCTCTAGCAATCCCTTTGATTTCTACTGTTCCATCTCTAACTTCTGTTACTTCAGATTCAAATAATCTTTTAACAAGATCAGGATGTGTTCTTGAAACCTTAACTGTCACTCCCCCTTTGGCAGTCTCACTCACACCAACCACATAGAGTTTAATTCTTTCTGTTGGTGTAAATACTTCATTTTTAACTTGCTCTTTAGGCAGAAGCACTACATCAACTTTTCCAAGATTAATACTAATCTTATCACCACTAATTCTTTGAACTATACCAGTAACAATATCTTTTTCTTTTGCTGAATATTCATTAAGTACCGATCTCTTTTCTTCTTCACGAATCTTCTGCAAAATAATATTTTTTGCTTTTTGTGCAGCAATACGGCTGAATTCTTTTGATTTTATTTCAACATTTACAATATCACCAATTTGATGCTTTATGCTAATATTTTGTGCTTCTACAAGACTCATTTCAAGAATTGGGTCTGTTACTTCTTCTACTACTTCTTTTTCTGCAAATACGAAGAAATCCCCTGTTTCTCTATCAATCTTAACTTTAATATTATCAGATTTTCCAAAATGCTGTTTGCATCCTGTTATAAGAGAATTCTCTATTGCTTCTAATAGGATATCCTTACTTATATCTTTCTCCTTTTCCAATGCGTTTAACGCTTCTATTAATTCTTTGTTCATTTCATTTATCCTCCTAAATTTATGTTTATTTTCTGTAAGTTAAAAATCAAATGCCAATCTAACTAATGCGATATCTATTCTCTTAAATATAATTTCTTTTTCATCTTCCATCATTACAGTTATGTTATCTTTATCAAAAGACTTTAATTCACCTTCAAACTCTTTTTGCTTGTCAAGCGATTTAAATAATCTGATTTCAACCTGTTTACCAAGATTTCTTTGAAAGTCTTTATCCTTTTTTAATGGTCTCATTAAACCAGGTGAGCTCACTTCAAATATATAAGTATCATCGATATAATCATTCGTATCTAGTATTAAATTAAACGCTCTACTTAATAAAGTGCAATCTTCAACTGTGATTCCATCTTCCTTATCAATATAAACACGTAAATAGGAAGTACTTCCTTCCTTTACATATTCTACATCAACAAGTTCAAAGTTATTCGCTTTGATTAACGGAGTTATTAATGTTTCTGTTTTGTTTTCATAAATTTCTTTCTTTGTCATATACTAATCGCCTTTCTTTCTGATCACAATTTTAAAATTTTACCCTTTAGTAAAACGAAAGAGTGGACTTTCGTCCACTCTAAAACTAGTTACTAATAAATTACAAAATAGCTAATAGGGGAGTCGAACCCCTGATTTCGCCGTGAGAGGGCGACGTCTTAACCGCTTGACCAATTAGCCAGAAAACAGCTACTTCGATATAATACACTATTTCAAGTGTTTTAGCAAGTATTTTTTACTAATTTTATCATTTATAAATTTTAAAGTATCTACTTTTTGCTTGTATTTTCATATATTTCTATGATATAATTCATACGTTGTCCAAATCAGGACTATATTTTTATCTCGGATGATTTTGGTTATGCCGATTTTACTTTACTTAATAATGAATAATTTTTTTTCACCAACTCTAGTAGATGAATTTCTGACAATGGTGGATGAATAAAAGCACACAATGAATGGAGAAAAAAACATGAGAATCATAAAAACATTAATAGATTTAATATTACATCTTGATGAACACTTAACTACTATAATACAAAATTATGGAATGTGGACATATGGACTTCTATTTGTAATAATATTTTGTGAAACAGGATTAGTTTTTACACCGTTTTTACCAGGCGATTCTATTTTATTTGCCACTGGTGCACTAGCTTCAATTGGATCACTTAACATTTTCCTTTTATTCTTTGTGTTTTTTATCAGTGCAGTAGCTGGTGATACCGTGAATTATAATATAGGAAAGAAAATAGGCAATAGTCTTTTAGAGAAACCAGATTCAAAGCTTATCAATAAAGAATATCTTAATAAAGCACAACATTTTTATGAGAAACATGGTTCAATGACTATTGTATTAGGACGATTTATTCCTATCATAAGAACGTTTGTACCATTCGTTGCAGGTATTGGTAAGATGCACTACGGTCACTTTATTATCTATAATGTCTTAGGTGGATTTTTATGGGTTACATTTATGCTAGGGGCCGGTTACTTCTTTGGTCAATTACCTTTTATAAAAGACAATTTTTCTATTGTAGTAATTGCAATTATATTAATATCTATTATTCCAGCAATCGTTGCTTTTTTGAAAGAAAAGAGAAGTGCCAACAAGCTTAAAGATGATGTTATTAATGAATAAAATTTTATAATCTATTGCCACTTTGTTAACGAAATACCGCGTATTACTAGAAACTATATATAGCTTCTAGTAATACGCGGTATTTTATTATATCTAACATCTATTTCTCTTTGCATTTCTGATATCTGCTCTGTCAATCCTATACTTGTTACAAATCAAACATTGACAACTGATTCGTTTCTGGCATATCACCTAGGATTCCTAATGAATCTAATAAATCTGCGACTGTTTTACCGATTTTTGCGCGTTGTTTAAAATCATCTTTTGAGAGGTATGAACCTTTTTTTGAGGCGATTTCTATTGACTCAGCAGCTGTTTCTCCTAGACCATCAATTGCTATCAGTGCTGGCATTATCTTATTATCTATTATTTGAAAACGCTTTGCCTTTACTTTAAAAAGATTAATTGGCATAAAGTCAAACCCTCTTGCATATAATTCTTGAACAATTCTCATATCTTTGAGCGTGT
Source organism: [Clostridium] fimetarium (assembly GCF_900111235.1). Classification (GTDB taxonomy): domain Bacteria; phylum Bacillota; class Clostridia; order Lachnospirales; family Lachnospiraceae; genus Clostridium_N; species Clostridium_N fimetarium. Next base: position 390,371 of record NZ_FOJI01000002.1, on the reverse strand, counting down.
TTTCTTCTTTTGGCGTAAGTAGTTTTAAATCATTTCTCGCTTTATAATCCTTTAAATGTATTTCGAGCGTGTCTCTTCCCATACACATTATTTCATAAGAAAAAGCATTTGCACGAATACTAAAGTAGGAACAATAATATGCTAACGGATAGAATACTTTACAGTAAGCAATTCGCCAAGCCATCATTACATATGCTGCTGCGTGCGCTTTGGGAAACATGTACTTAATTTTTTTACAAGACCAGATATACCAATCTGGCACACCTGCTGTAACCATCTGCTCTTCCCATTCAGGCTTAAGGCCTTTTCCTTTACGAACAGCTTCCATAATTGTAAATGACAGTTCTGTGTCCATTCCCATATGAATCAAATAAGTCATAATATCATCACGTGTACAGATTGCTGTTGATATGGTTGCTTTCCCTTCTTGTAAAAGAATCTGTGCATTGCCAAGCCAAACATCTGTACCATGAGAAAGTCCTGCGATACGAACCAAATCAGAAAAATATCTTGGCTTCGTATCAATAAGCATCTGCATTGCAAAATCAGTACCAAATTCGGGAATTCCAAGCGCTCCAAGTTTACATCCACCAATATCAGCTGGCTGAATCTTAAGTGCACTTGTGTCTTTAAACAATGACATAACTTCCTTACAATCTAGTGGAATATCCAAAGGATTTACTCCTGTCAGATCCTGAAGCATACGAATCATTGTGGGATCATCGTGCCCAAGGATATCAAGTTTTAATAAATTATGATCAATACTATGATAATCAAAATGTGTTGTAATAATATTACTCGTCATGTCATTTGCTGGATGCTGTATTGGTGTAAATGAATGTATTTCCTCTCCAATTGGAAGCACAATAATACCGCCGGGATGTTGTCCCGTAGTTTTTCGCACATCCACACAACCCTTAACAATTCTGTTTATTTCACAGTTTCTCTTATCCTGACCACGTTCTTCATAATAATTTTTCACATAGCCATATGCCGTTTTTTCTGCTAATGTTCCAATTGTTCCAGCTTTGAATGTCTGTCCTTTTCCAAATATAACTTCTGTATAGGCATGTGCTTTACTTTGATATTCACCAGAGAAATTAAGATCGATATCTGGTTCTTTATTTCCTTTAAATCCAAGGAAGGTTTCAAACGGTATATCAAACCCTTCTTTTTTCAGTTTTTCACCACATACAGGGCACATCTTATCTGGCATATCGCAACCAGCACCTCCAGAAAATGTCTTTACTTCTTCAGACTCAAAATCACTGTAAAAGCATTTTGAGCATAGATAATGAGGACTAAGTGGATTAACCTCTGTAATTCCAGCCATTGTGGCCGCAAATGATGAACCTACAGAACCTCTCGATCCAACTAGATAACCATCATCATTCGACTTCCAAACAAGTTTCTGCGCAATAATGTACATAACCGAATAACCATTTGTAATAATAGAAGTCAGTTCTCTGTCTAAACGCTCTATTACTATTTCCGGAAGGATTTCTCCATATAGTTCATGTGAACGTTTATAACAAATATCTCTAAGTGTCTGATCAGAATTTTCGATAACAGGAGGGTGTTTATCTGGTCTGACTGGTTCTATTTTATCGCACAAATTCATAATCTTATTGGTATTGGTGACAACTACTTCTTCCGCTTTATCCGGGCCTAGATAATCAAACTCCGTAAGCATCTCTTCTGTTGTTCTAAGATATAATGGCGCTTGATCATCAGCATCCGAAAAACCTTTGCCAGCCATAATAATTCTTCTATAAACTTCATCTTCTGGATTAAGAAAATGCACATCACAAGTAGCTACAACTAGCTTATCAAATTTTTCTCCTAGTTTGACGATTTTTTTATTGATTTCAATTAAGTCATCATTTGAATTAACTGGAATATCTGGCTTTTCAAACATGAATTTATTATTCCCGAGTGGTTGAATTTCCAAATAGTCATAATAATTGATTATTCTAGCAATTTCATTGTCATCATGTCCATGTAGTATTGCTTGATACAATTCTCCAGCTTCACACGCACTTCCCAGAATCAAGCCTTCCCGATATTTGCTAAACATACTTTTTGGAATCTTCGGACGCTTATTAAAAAATTGTAAATGTGAGGCTGATATAAGTCTATATAAGTTCACTCGCCCCACTTCACTCGAAACGAGAATAATTGCATGAGATGATGGCAATTTTCTAATTGCAAGTTCATCAAATTCCCCACGTTCGTTTAAATCACCTAATGTAAATATATCTCTATCTTTTAGCATCCTGCACAAATTAATAAATATTTGCGAGGTAGCCTCTGCATCATCAACCGCTCTATGATGATTTTGTAGTAATACACTAAAGTGTTTCGATAATGTATCTAATTTAAAATTATGAAGCGTTGGTAATAAAAATCTGGCGATAGAAAGTGTATCAACTACTGTATTATTAACTTCAAATCCCATCTTACCTGCTTTATTTTTAACAAAACTCATATCAAATTCTGCATTATGAGCTACTAGCGTACTATCACCACAAAATTCTAAGAATTTAGGCATAATTTCTTGTATCTTTGGCGCATCGATAACCATAGAATCAGTGATTCCGGTAAGCTTTTCGATTTTAAAGGGAATCGGAACTTCTGGATTAACAAAAGTAGTGTACCTATCAATAATTTCTCCATTTACAACCTTTACCGCTCCAATTTCAGTTATTTGATCGGCATCTGCACTTAATCCGGTTGTTTCTAAATCAAACACAACATAGGAATCATCCAGTGATTGATTTTTAGAGTTTACAACCATTTCTTTAATATCATCTACAAGATACGCTTCTACACCATATATCACCTTAAAATCAAGAACTTCTCCCCGTTTCTTATAAGCCCACTCAATATCTCTGATTTTATGAAATGCCTCAGTAAATCCTTGCACAGTTCCATGATCTGTAATTGCAATTGCCTTGTGACCCCAGCGAATTGCCTGGTTAATGATGTCTCCAGCATAAGATACACCATCCATATCACTCATTTTTGTATGACAGTGTAGTTCAACTCTTTTGTTTAACGATATGTCATTTCTTTTGCTTCTTGTATCAGTTGACTTCCTGATACCAGTAACCGAGCCCATGGTTAATTCTTTGTCATATTTGTCAATAATAACGATGCCTTTGATTTTAATAAAATTTCCTTCTTTTATAAATTCAAGTAACTCTGGAAGCTGGTCATTTTTTGCAAACATTTTAACCGTAATTGTATCTGTAAAATCTGTTACATCATACATCAGAATTGTCTTTTCATTACGGATTTCTCTCTGGTCAAGAAAACGAATCTGACCTTCGATTACAACTTCTCCCATTTCAGATATTATCTGTTCAATTGGAATTGGTTCTTCATCAAAGTCTCTTCCATAAAGAACATCTGGATTTTCTGGTCTTCTTTTATATGACTTTGAATTGCTATCATAACTGCCCTTATTACCTTTACGCTTTTCTTCTGGCTTTGATTTTGCAAAATTAGAACCAGTTTGATTATCTGCTTTTGTCGTTTTTGAAGCATTGGAGAAACCACTTGCATTTCCAGATACTTCATTATCCTGCCCGGACTGATTCGCATAATCTTCAATTGCCTTTACCCTAAGATTAAGCTGATATTCATTCTCTTTTTCATATTGATTCGCAGCTTTCTCAACATACCTGTTCTCCACATCAATTTCAAATCCAAATCGATTCAAAAATACTTTTTCAAAATAAGACGTTAGATCTTTTGCATATGTTCGCGCCAAAAAAGAGTCCTCAAAAATCAAGACTAATTTGTCCTCATCTTCAAAGACCCATTTTGATGTTCTTAATAACGAATATTCCAAAGTCCAATATTTCTCTAATTCAAATAAAATACTATCATAGTAAATATCCATTATCTTTTTAGGTGAATACTGTTTCGAAAGTTCATATCTATCAATAATACGCACATTCATATTTTTAATACGAAAGATTTGTTTTTTTAACGCTTCTTCCACTTTATAAATGTTTTGTTTATGTATCAGTCTTGAACTCTTTAAGTATACCTTTACTAGCGTATTTGTCGAGGTTTTAGCTACTTTCACAACTTCTACCTCTTCAAAATAATCTTTTATGTCCTCAGGTAGCCTGAGTGACGAAAATACTTCATAAAATTTGTACAAATATCTCAACTCCAATGTGTAAGTTCTTTTCTTAGTTCATCTAAAAGTTCGCTCTCAGGTACCTTTTTTATAATTTCGCCATTTTTAATAAGAACACCGCAGCCATCGCCGCCTGCAATACCCAAATCGGCTTCTTTTGCTTCTCCTGGACCATTTACTACGCAACCCATAACTGCGACTTTAATATCCAAATCAAACTCAGCAGTCATAGCTTCTACTTCCTTTGCCAATCCAATTAAATCAATCTTGGTTCTTCCACAAGTAGGACATGAAATCACTTCTATTCCACCTTTTCTAAGTCCTAACGTTTTTAGAATAATTTTGGCAGCTTTAATCTCTTCGATTGGGTTATCCGTTAATGAAACTCTGATTGTATCCCCAATTCCTTTATCCAGTATAATCCCTAATCCTATCGACGACTTAATACTTCCGCTAAATATTGTTCCTGATTCCGTTATCCCTACATGCAATGGATATTTGGTTTTTTCTGCAATTAATTCATGTGCTCTCACACACATCATTACATCAGAAGATTTGATACTTACAACAAGATTGTCATATCCTAATTCTTCAATAATCTTGACTTTATCTAAAGCACTTTCTACTATACCTTGCGCAGTAACTCCTCCATATTTATCAATTAGATATTTTTCAAGGGATCCACTGTTTACGCCTATACGAATCGGAATATTTCTTGCTTTTGCAACATCTACTACTGCTTTGATGTTTTCAATGCTTCCGATATTCCCAGGATTAATTCGGATTTTGTCAGCACCGTTTTCCATTGCAGCAATAGCCATTCTATAGTCAAAATGAATATCAGCTACAAGTGGAATATTAATCTGCTTTTTAATTTCTTTGATTGCAGCGGCAGCTTCCATTGTCGGAACCGTACATCTAATAATATCACATCCAACTGCCTCAAGATCGTTGATTTGCTTAACTGTAGAAACTATATCTTCGGTTCTTGTATTTGTCATAGACTGAATAAGTATTGGATTTCCACCACCGATTAACTTATTTCCAATTTTAACGACCTTTGTATTATCTCTATACATACCACAAATCCTCTCTTGAAATCATTCATCTTATTAGCCTAGATTTTACATAAATATATTCTTCACATCATTAAACAAGATTAATACCATAAGAACCATAAGCAAAATCATTCCTACAAAATGTACCATTCCTTCTTTTTCTTTATTAATAGGCTTTCCTCTAACTGCTTCTATAATACAAAACACCAGTCTTCCACCATCTAGAGCGGGAATTGGTAATAGGTTCATAACACCCAAATTGGCACTAATCATGACTGCAAAACTAAATAAATTTAACATGATATAGAAAGCTCCATCTGGCTTGCTTTGTTCTACTACATTTCCAATTACATTGACAATGCCTACAGGTCCAGCCACATCATTCAGTGAAACTTTTCCTCCAACTAGCATACCAAGACTGTCAAATACTGTTCTAATCCAATACCCAACTTCCTTTACACCATACTCTAAAGTATGAATAGGAGTTGTTTTCACTCTTTCACCATAGCAAAATAATCCTGTATAGTATGACTCCGTTTCAGTTAACTCTGGTATGACATTAAGAGTAACTTCTTTTCCATCTCTTTCCACCAGCAAAGTAACTTCTTTTGAGCCTGTAACTGCCAAAATCTCAGACAGCTGGTCACTACTTGTTATCGGCTGACCATCTACTGATTTCACCAAATCATTAACCTTAAGTCCGCCCTTTTTAGCAGGTGAATCTGCAGAAATGGAATTAACGACACAATTAGATATCGTAATTCCTACTCTGTATGCGGAATTTTTATTATACAGTGGCGTTAAAGTTGTGGTATGTTTTTCACCAGCTCTAACATAAGTAACGTCCATAGTCTTATCAGGATACAAAGTTCTATATAAAGTCAACTCTCTCGTAAAAGTAATATCTCTTCCATTAATCGATGTAATCAAGTCGCCTTCTTGTAATCCAGCGATAGACGCTGGAGAATCCGCATTGATCAAATTAACTGTACAAGGATCATATCCTAAACTTCCGATAATAATAACAGCAAGTATAAAAGCTAATAAAAAATTAAATATCGGTCCAGCTGCTAATATTGACATTCTAGCCCATACCGACTTACTTGAAAAAGCTCTTGTCATATCATATTGTTTTTTCAGTGCTTTATCACTATCGATAATCTTGTTGCTTGTATTTGCATTCGCATTCGTATTCGCATTATTTTTAATGCTTTGCCTATTTGTAGGGATGCTTTTATCCTCATCAGTAATCTCAGCATCATAATCTTCTCCAAGCATCATACATGCTCCACCAAATGGAAGAAGCTTAAGGCTATACTCTGTTTCACCCTTTTTAAAATGTAAAAGTTTTGGACCAAATCCCAACGAGAATTCTACAACCATTACCCCATTGGCTTTTGCCAATATAAAATGTCCAAACTCATGTACTAAAATAATTACGCTTAATAATATAATTGCAAGAATTATATCTATCAAATCACCACCTGCTTTCAATCAATTCATAAACGCTACGCTCTGTATCTAAAATTTCTTCTACAGTAGGTTCTGCAATAAATGATAAATCATTCATAGCCATTTCTATTATATCTGGTATATCTAAAAATTTAATTTTTCTAGCAAGGAATTTACTAACAGCTAATTCATTTGCAGCATTAAATGCTGTAGGTATATTTCCGCCTTTTGCTGCCGCTTCATATGCCAATCTGAGTCCTTTGAAATTAGTAAAATCCGGTTTTTCAAATGTAATCTGCTTTAGTTCAAAAAAATCTACGCGTTTTGTATCAAGCGGTCTTCTATGCGGAAAATACAGTGCATATTGAATCGGAAGACGCATATCTGGACTTCCAAGTTGTGCCATTATTCCACCATCAACAAATTCGACCATCGAATGAATTACGCTTTGTGGTTGTACTACCACATGTACCTTCGTAGCCGGAATATCAAAAAGCCACTGGGCTTCCATAACTTCCAAACCTTTATTAACCATTGTAGCTGAATCAATCGTGATTTTTTTACCCATTGACCAGTTAGGATGTTTCAAAGCATCCTCAAGTGTAACATTTTTCATCTGTTCAATCGTTTTCCCTCGAAATGGTCCGCCTGACGCAGTTAGTAAAATCTTGTTCACTTCTTTTTTAAACTCACCATTAAGTGCCTGAAATATTGCTGAATGCTCACTATCTACCGGATATATTTTAATTCCATTCTCTTTTGCCAGTCGCATTATAATATGCCCAGCTGTGACAAGAGTTTCCTTATTTGCTAATGCAATATCTTTCTTTGCCTTGATTGCTTCAATTGTCGGAATAATTCCCATCATTCCAACAACAGCTGTGACCACAATTTCTGCTTCTGGAATTGTTGCTACTTCAACAAGACCCTGATTACCAGATACAATTTTAACATCAATATCATTCACTAATAACTTAAGTTGGCTTTCAAGTTCTGGTTTCCCAATACATACAAGCTTTGGACCAAATTCTCTAATCTGTTCAGCCAAAAGCTTAATATTACTTCCAGCTGCCAACGCAACAACTGATATATCACCATTTTTTCTTACAACGTCAAGTGTCTGAGTCCCAATTGAACCTGTTGAGCCTAAAATTGATATCTTTTTCATAGTGCTCCCGTCTGCTGCTTTAGCAGCATTAAAATCAAGGATGTGAAGGTGCTTTTCCCTTCACAATATTCTCCTATTTTGCTGCTTTAGCAGCATTAAAATCAGGATGTGAAGGTGCTTTTCCCTTCACAACATTCTCCTATTTTGCTACATTAGCCATTACTTTCTAACATCTCAAAAAATAAACCACCCAAAACACAACAGGTGCAGTAAATATTACGCTGTCATATCTATCTAGTATTCCACCATGGCCTGGTATTAATTTACCATAGTCTTTCACTTCATGATCTCTCTTGATTGCTGAGGCGGCCAAATCTCCTACAATTGATAATAATGCACCAGTAGCACTAGCCACAGCAAATACGAAAATAGTATTTGTAACTATTGTAAGTTTTCCTGTAACTATATAACCATAAACTGCGCCCAAAACTGCAGCCCCAATTACACCACCGATTGCTCCCTCAACTGTTTTCTTAGGAGAAAGTTTTGGAGCCATTTTATGTTTTCCGAATAATACACCGGTAAAATAAGCAAACGTATCATTACCCCAAGAGCATATAAATATAATCCATACAACATAAATCCCATTTTCTATTTCACGGGTTTGATATATGTAAGATAGCATAACTGCCACATAACAAATTCCAAAGAAAACCATAACAGCATCTTCTATTTTGTATTTGGGAAAGCTTATAACATATACTGTCATAATCAGCATAAGTGCTGCCAAAAGTATAAGTAATGAGTATTGTTGATAATTAAAATATACACATATATAATATACTATTGCAAACAAATATCCGATTATACCAATTAATTGCTTGTGTATGCCTACAATTCTATATAATTCCATCATTCCAATTAGCGAAATGAAAATACACACTCCAAATAAGTACCAACTTCCTATCCAAAGTGAAGATACCGTTAATATTATCAGTACAATTCCACTTAATATTCTCTCGAACAATATATTAATCCCCCTTAACTCCGCCAAAGCGTCTCTCTCTCTTATTGTATTTCTCAAATGCCTTTATCAATTCTTCTGTATTGAAATCTGGCCATAACACAGGTGTAAAATAAAATTCTGTATATGCTAACTGCCATGGCATAAAATTAGACAATCTTTCTTCACCGCTAGTTCTAATAAGCAAATCAGGATCAGGAAGTTCATTCGTATCAAGATAAGAATGAATGAGCTGTTCATTAATGTTATCAGGCAAAATCTTATTACATTGCAAGTCCGCAGCTATTTTCTTTACAGCTCTAACTATTTCATCTCGTCCGCCATAATTAATTGCAATTGTAAAATTAAGTCCAGTGTTGTTTTTAGTAGATTCTTCAAGATTAAAAATTCTTTCTACAATATCATCACTCAGGCCCGTTGACTCACCGATAACACGGCATTTAACATTATTTTTCATACATTTTTTTATACAATCCTTCAAATAGGTTCTAAGGATTTTCATCAATGTACTTACTTCATCGGGTGAACGTTTCCAATTCTCGGTTGAGAACGCATATATTGTAAGATATTTGACTCCAATATCATCTACTACCGTAAGCATATCTTCTACTACTTTGCTACCCTGAACATGGCCATATGTTCTTGGCATATGTTTTTTCTTGGCCCATCTTCCATTTCCATCAAGTATTATCGCTACATGCTGTGGAATATTTAGTCCTAATTCTTTGTTAAAGTTATCCAATGAGGCCTCCTTGCATTTTTCATTTTGCACACGAAATCCGTAGAAAATATAACTTTCTACGGATTCTAGAAATAACTACCAGAAAACGAAAAAACTTTTTTCTAATAGTTATAATATGTTAATTATACTGTGAGAATTTCTCTTGTTTTATCATCTACTGCTCTATCTATTTCAGTCACATATTTATCTGTCAATTTCTGTATTTTATCTTCGACAATTTTCAAATCATCCTCTGATATTTCATTTGCTTTACTTTGTTTTTTAAATGCATCATTTGCATCACGTCTAATATTTCTGATTGCAACCTTTGCATTGTCACCTTTTTTCTTAATATCCTTAGCTAATTCTTTACGTCTTGCTTCTGTTAAATCTGGGAATATTAATCGAATGACTTTCCCATCATTATTAGGAGTAAGTCCTAAATCCGAAACAAGAATTGCTTTTTCGATTTCTTTAATTAGGTTACTTTCCCATGGTTGAATCTGAATAACTTTTGCTTCTGGTACAGATATATTAGCTACCTGCTGTAACCCTGTTGGTGAACCATAGTAATCCACTTTTAATTTATCTAAAATATGTGGATTAGCTCTACCTGCTCTAATTGCATCAAATTCTTCCAATAAAGAATCTATTGATTTTTTCATTTTTTCTTCATACTGTTTAATTTCAATCATTTTCAAATCCGTAATATTACGGTTCCTTTCTAAAATTCGAATCTATATTATTAATATAGAAATAATATTATACTGTAACTACTGTTCCTGATATCTTACCACTCAGTGCATTAACAATACTGTTCTCTTCATTCAAGCCAAAAACTATAAGTGGCATTTTGTTTTCCATGCACATAACTGAAGCTGTCATATCAATCACTCCAAGTTTCTTTTCAACAACTTCCTGGATTGATATTTCCTTATATTTCTTTGCATTAGGATTGATCTTAGGATCACTATCATATATGCCATCAATTGCTTTTGCAAGTAATATTGTATCTGCATCAAGTTCGATTGCTCTAAGTACAATTCCTGTATCTGTTGAAAAATATGGATGACCGGTACCACCTGCAAAAAATACTACCATTCCTTTTTCAAAATACTTGTTTGCTCTATCCTTTGAAAATAGCTTTGTCATACTGCCACATTCAAATGGTGTAAGTATATTAGTCATGATTCCAACTGAACGAAATATTTCCGATACATAAATGCAGTTCATAATAGTTGCAAGCATACCAATCTGATCTGCTTTTGTTCGATCAATATTATTGTTTGAGCGCCCTCTCCAATAATTACCACCACCTATTACGATACCAACTTGTATTCCTTTTGAAATTATTTCTTTCACCTGCTTTGAAATATTTTCAATTATTACATCATCATATCCTGACTTTTTATCTCCTGACAATGCTTCTCCGCTTAACTTTAATATAACGCGATTCAAACTCTTCACAATTTCACCTCAAAAATGTACTACCATTTATTTCTTTTTTTTATCGAATATTGCATTTGCATTAATATCAGCATAACACTGTGAACAACGACCTTCGATAGTTGCCCCATTATTAATTTGAACTGACTTTGATTTTATATCACCAACAATTACTGCTGATGCATCAATTATAACTGGTCCTTGAATATCAATATCACCTTTTACAGCACCAGCAATTACGGCCGAAGTCGCTGCTATATTTCCAACGATAACCGAACCTTGTCCGATTTTAATAGAACCGTAAGCTTCAATATTTCCTTCGATTTGCGCATTATTTGCAAAAACCTCAGCTGCTTTCGAATCACCAACAATCGATCCGCTAACTGTAAGTTTTCCTTTGCAAATGACATTACCTTCGACAAACCCAAATAAATCAATTGAACCTTTTGAATTCAAATCACCTATAACAGATAAACCTTTTGTAATAACTGCTGTTTCATCAATTACATCTTCATCATCTTCTTCAATATCATTAGCAGAAATTCCTACTTCTGATTTAATATCAGCTGCCAAACTTTCAATTAGATTATCGGCTTTAATTGAACTCTCTATACTATCCATTGCCTCTTTTTCAATTGATGCAGCCATATCTGATATTGATGCATCATCTAATGTGTTAACCATAACATCTTCATCCTTTGTCTTTTCTGTTTCCGGTTCTGTAACTAAATCATTAACTGCCTGCGATAAATCCTCTTTAAAATCTTTAAAAAATCCCATTATTAGATTCCTCCCATATTTGTACTACTTGCTAATTTTATGTTGAACAGGAGTGGTTTTGTCTGTAATAGGTAAAACCTTAGCTCCCATATCAGTTAATTGTCCTAATATACTCGGTAGTGCTTCCACAGTATTCAATTTGTTATTTGCATCATGAAATAAAACCACTGCATTATTTTCTTGTTCAACACCTGAAATAACATTGTTAATTATTTTTTCTGTTGATAACGGAGTACTTACCGCATCTCCCGAAGATATGTTCCAATCAAAATATGTAATTCCCACACTATCAAGATAAGATACACAAGTATTAATACTTATCTTGCTTACAGTGTTGCTTGATCCACCTGGAAATCTATAAATTGTAGGCTTATATCCAGTCACATCAAATAAGAAGTTTTGTATTTCAGTAACATCCTGAATATATGTTTCCATGGATTCATATATTTTTGTGTAAATATGCGACGATGAATGCATCGCCAAAGTATGTCCTTCATTCAAAATTCTTTTATATCTTTTTATTGAAGCCTCATCAGTCTTTTCAATTACAAAAAACGTAGCTTTCACTTTATATTTTGCTAATATATCTAAAATCAAATCCGTATTATCTGACGGTCCATCATCGAATGTAAGATATACTTTCTTTTCATTTTCATTTGTGATTATCGTGCTAATATCAGTACTAAGCTCTTGCGTATCGAGTATCTCATTATTCAATGGATCATCTGTAATTTTAACGTTTGTAACTTTATCTTCTCCCTTGGCTGGCAGATCAGAAACTCCTGCTTTTTGCTCTCCAATAGAAGCTGACTGCGTATATGACATTAAATCATTAATTTTATTTTCCAACTTTGAAATTTTTATAAATAATAAAAAGCATAGTATAATTGGTATAATAATAAGGGCAAATGTGCAAATGATAATTATTTTTTTAATTTTTGCAATTCTTTTTTTTCTACACTGAGCATTTTTAGTAGAATCATCCATCAGAATCCCTCCGATCTTCGCCCAAATATGATTTATTATATCACATACTGTCGTATTATAGAAGAATTTTAATGAATATTGTCAAATAATTTTATTAGCTAAAATCACCTATTTATTTATATCATTTTTTTGATAAAAATGCAAATTTTTCAACAAGTTCATTTGCTTTCTTATAAATATTTTGAGGTTCCTCTCCAATATAAAAATTGCCGTTCTCATATAAGATTTTGCCGTTTATCATAGTAAGTTTAACATTTTGCTTATTTCCACTATATACAATATTTTTTGTTATATTATTAATCGGCTGCATATTGGGCTGATTCAAGTCTATCATTATCAAATCTGCTAGCTTTCCTTTTTCTAGCGTGTCTGCATTTGTAAGCCCCATTGCATAAGCCCCATTTAATGTCGCCATTTTAAGCACTTCATTTGCATCTACTGCTGATGCATCATTTTCTCTATATTTTGCAAGCCCCGTAACCAAAAACATCTCTCTAAACATATCTAAGCAATTATTACTGGCTGGCCCATCTGTACCAATTGCCACCAAAATATCTTTTTTTAAATATGTGGATATCGGTGCAATGCCGCTTGCTAGTTTTAAATTAGAGGCTGGATTTGTAACAACGGTAAGATTCTTCCTTTTAAAGATTTCAATGTCCTCATCAGTCATATAGATGCAGTGGTAGCCACCTCCACCATAGTCAAATATCCCTAAAGAATCAAGATATGCTGTTGGTGTCATATTATTTCTTTTAAGGCAGCTTTCAACTTCTGACTTCGTCTCAGATAAGTGTGTAAATACAGGAGCTTTATATTTCTTAGCTAATTGTGCAATTTGCTTTAATATCGATTCAGATGTAGTATACTCCGCATGGAATCCTAATACATAACTGATTAGAGGGTTATCGTTATTCCATTTTAAATACATTTTCTCTATATAATCAGGGGTTAATGTGAAATCATTAATAGACCCAACCTGAACACATCTCATTCCGGTATCTATACAAGCTTTTCCAACCGCTTCAGGATTAATATACATATCAAAAATAGCAGTAATTCCTCCAGATACATATTCAAGTACTGCTAATTTTGTAAGATCATATATATTTTGAGCTGTCAACGTTGCTTCAATTGGAAACACTTGATTATGAAGCCATTCATCAAGCGGCATATCATCTGCTAATGACCTTAAACAAGTCATCGGAGAATGGGTATGTGCATCTTTAAACCCGGGCATTAACAAATTATTTTCACAATCAATCTCTTTGTCCCAATCAATTGAATTCATTAAATTTTTAGATTCACTATCTGTACCAACAAATATTATGGTTTGATTTTCAATCCAAACCTGACCATCTTTGATTATATTTAACCCATCTGACATTGTTAAAATCATTGCATTATAAAACCTAGTATTCACTTATATTCACCCCCGGAAGTTTAATATCCAAGAAAAGCACTATCATTCATATTACTACGAATAATAATGCTCTAATGTTAATTTAATCTAAATTTATTTACTAACCTGTTTTGCAACTTCTTCAGCAAAGTTTTCTTCTTTCTTTGCAATGCCTTCTCCTGTTTCAAAACGTACAAATTTCTTGATTGTAATGTTAGCTGAATTCGCTTTCGCTACTTCTTTAACATAAGCAGATACTGACTGTTTTCCGTCTTCAGCTCTTACATAAACTTGATCCAAAAGGCAGATTTCTTTTAATTCTTTGTTAATTCTTCCTTTTACCATACCTTCAATAATCTTATCGTTAGCATCTGGTTTTTCGTTCTTTGCAGCTGCTGTTAAAATTTCTGTTTCTTTTTCAATGAATTCAGCATCTACTTCCGCATCACTTGTATAAAGTGGTTTGATAGCGGCAACTTGCATTGCAATATTTTTAGCCATTTCTTTGATCTCGTCATTTATAACATCAGTTACAACATCAATAACTACACCAATTTTACCACCCATATGCATATAAGAAGCAACGAAACCGTTTTCTTCTGTAACTTTTTCAAATCTTCTAATGCTTAATTTCTCACCAATAAATGCAATCTGGCTTGAAAGTTCTTGTTCAACTGTTTTCGATGTATCTTTTGCCCATGGCTCAGATAAAAATTCTTCAACTGATGCTGCTTTTGTGTCAATAACTTGTAAAGCAACTGCGTCTACATAAGCATTAAAATCTGCATTTTTTGCAACGAAATCAGTTTCAGAATTGATTTCAACAATTGCTGCTGTTATGTTATCAACGATAACGACTTTAGTAATACCTTCTGCTGCAATTCTTCCTGCTTTTTTAGCTGCTGCTGCAAGTCCTTTTTCTCTTAATACTTCTATAGCTTTTTCCATGTCGCCTTCTGCTTCTGTAAGAGCTTTTTTACAGTCCATCATTCCTGCACCTGTTGATTCTCTTAAACCTTTTACCATAGCTGCTGTAACTTCTGCCATTTGTAATTACCTCCATAATTTATTTATTTTAAATTTTACAATTTTTTATAAATTTTAAAAAATGCTTCAACCTGGACTAGCAGGCTGAAGCATCTTATCACTTTAACACTAATTAAGCTTCAACTGTTTCTTCTACTTCAGCAGCTTCTGCTACTTCAGCTCCCTGATTTGCTTCGATAACAGCATCTGCCATCTTAGCAACAATAAGTTTAACTGCTCTTATTGCATCATCATTACCAGGAATAACAAAATCCAATTCTTCTGGATCACAGTTTGTATCTACAATGCCAATAAGTGGAATTCCAAGTGCATGTGCTTCTTGAATACAAATTCTTTCCTTCTTAGGATCAACAACAAAAATAGCGTCTGGAATCTTTTTCATTTCTTTGATTCCGCCAAGATTCTTTGTGAGTTTCTCTAGCTCTTTCTTTAAGTTGATAACTTCTTTCTTAGGAAGAACATCAAATGTTCCATCTTCTTGCATTTTTTCGATTGCTTTTAATCTTGCGATTCTACTTTGAATAGTCTTGAAGTTCGTAAGCATTCCGCCTAACCATCTTTCATTCACATAGAACATTCCACAACGTGCTGCTTCAGTTGCGATTGCGTCCTGAGCTTGCTTCTTAGTACCTACAAAAAGAATTGTTCCGCCATCTGCAGCAATGTCAGACATTGCCTTGTAACATTCATCAACTTTACCTACTGATTTCTGTAAATCGATGATATAGATACCGTTTCTTTCTGTGTAGATGTACTCAGCCATCTTAGGGTTCCATCTTCTTGTCTGATGTCCGAAATGAACACCTGCCTCAAGTAATTGTTTCATTGATATTACGCTCATAATATACCTCCATTGGTTATTTTGTCTTCCGCAAATGTCATCTTTCTAAACCACCAGTGCGTAAACTGGCACCGATTCAGAAATCTATTTGCGTGTTTTTTTACTTTTGCAATTGTATCATACTTATTGAGTATAAAGCAAGGCTTTTTTATTTATCGAACAAATTTGATTGTTTTACTTCCCTGTTATTATTTTGGCTATACTTTCATAATCCTGACCTTTCAACAACGTATATGTCCCATTATGAATTTTTACTGCATATCCTGAGCTTTCCAAATACTTATTAAAATCCTTCCAGTCATCAATCACTCCTGCATTTGCAATAGCCTGTGCTGCATTTTCAGATCCTGATATATTACTTAAAACTACAGTTATTGGTTGGTTAACCACTTCTACATTTTGTACAGTAGTTGCCTCTGTAACTTTTTCTTCCGATGTCTGTTCCTGTGCTTGTGTAACTACTTCTGACTTTGTTTGAGCGGAAGTTTCATTTTTTTGTTCTATTGTTTGCTCTGTATTTGCTGCTTTCGTTTCAGCCTTGCTAGTATTAAGCACCGAAGCTACAGTACTAGGATTTTCAAGTAATGTTGACTGACTATTTCTAATGCCATTCGCAACTGTAAGTATTAAGGTAGTAACTAAAACGCCAACTCCTAATCCTCTTAAATAAAATTTGAGTTTCATAATACCTCTACCTCACTATTTTCCACTATTATACAAATCAATTACAAGTTTTACTTCTCCAACACCAAGACTTAATTCTTTCGCAATATCTTTGTTAGATTTTCCATCCATATAAAGTTTTAAGATTTTTTCATTATTATTTGCACCTTTTTCAAACTGAATATTCATCTCAACAACATTTCCTTGGATTTGTCGTGAAGCTATCTTTTTACTTTTGATTGGCTTACTGATTGATTTCGAATCATTTTCACCAGAAGAACTAGATGCTGATTTTTTTGAAAACTTTGCAATTGTATTAATTTTACCATTTATAAGTTCTGCATTCTCTACATGTTTCGCGCTTATATTTCTAGTTAACATTTCAACAGCTAATGCTGCATTATTTTTATCATTATCAAATTCGCTATCTTCAATAGATTCATCTGTTACTGAAACTTCTGACTGCATTTTCGCAGCTTGCATTTTTGTAAGATTAACATCTTTGACTGTTGATTTTACTTCCTTTGCTTTTTCATTTAGCATATCATATAAAAAAACTGTTTCGTTATGATTACGATTGATTTCACCTAGAACGGTATCTGCATATTCGTTCATTTCCAAGATTTTAGTATTAGAAATTTTTTCTAATGTTACTTCTGTTTTCTCACCAAGTGCTTCTAATTCTTTTTCAATAACCACATTGATTTGATTTTGGATACTTTCTTTTTGTTTTATAGTTAATTCGGCAGACACAATTTGATTTTCGCTAGACTCAATTCTACCATTGCCCATCACATAACTCACTATTACACAAATAATTCCACAGATCATTAATACTATTTCTAACGTTGACATATTTATACCTATGCATACCTCAATCTACAATTGCGATACTACCCATATAAAGAGTGTGAAGGAAACCTGCATTTTGGGCCCTTTCATTTTGATTTTTCTATCACACTTGTTTCTCTTTTGTCTTGAAACGTAAATTTTGCAATAAATAAAAATGCACAACATTCTTACAAGCGAATCTTTATTTCGCATTTCCGCCGCTTTTGAATTTCCGACTTTTCGCATTTCCGCCGTTTTCGCATTTCCGCCACTTCTACATTACAGTTAAATTATATGATTCAAGTGATAAAACGCACTTTATAACATAACCCGTGAAAAACAATATATAATTATGCATTTCGCCGCAGACCGGCTGAAAACAGCGCACTTTGCTGTTTGAAGGAAAGGCAAGGCAAATACATAATTATATATTGTTTTTCACTCACACCTATCAATTAAGTTTTTCACAAATCCCTATATCTTAATGTCAAACCCTTTTTGGCCTTTTACGAACACTCGCCCTTCTGATGTATCTTCTTCGCTATCATGTTTTGATGCATTACTTCCAAAATAATTATTGCTGCCCTTTTCTTTGGCATCAAATTTCTTTTGTCCATTATCCAAATCATCTTTCTTACCAACTTGTTCCGATTTTGAATTTATTTCTTTCGTAAACAGATTCTTAATATTAACTTGGTCTATCATAGGTTTGGATATTTCATTCTGCTTGATTTGCGACACCTCATTCATCCTTTGAAGTGTTGCAAAATCAACTGGTCTTACTGACATAACTACTCCCATCTGCTGTGCAAATGCAATTCGTATTATTTAAGGACTCACCATATAATAATCATGAAAAATAAACCGTTCAAACAAATATATTGTTATAGTGGAACGCTTGCAATGTCGGCTCCAACTTTCATAAATTGACAATAAGTATACTTTTCTCTAAGAAATAGATATTGCTCACCAAATACAAACTTAATACCAGGATAGGCATTGTTATATACTTTGATTCTAGCATTACTGTCCTCTGTTAACAGCATTCTGCATTCCTCAAGTTCCTTTTTATCTGACGTTATGAGTTGTTCAAGCATTATCAAACTTTTCATTGTGTTTTGTAACATCTTTTGTTTTTCTGTATCTAATGTACCATTTGCCTCTTGTTTTTTTCTTAATAAAGTCATTAACTGACTTAACTGAATTTTACTATTTCCTGATTTATCAAGTTCTTTTTTTAATTCATCTAATCTCTTTTTTACAGAAGGGTCTACACCAACTCCAACTGTTGTAGATGTTCCCATTCCATTTCCAATTGTTTTTGCTTCAATTAGTGATGATGACCTAACATCGCCTCCAATTATAAGTCCATTTCTTCCATTTACAATAATGTGTCCTTTTGCAATTACTTTGCTATGTAAAATTGTATCTGTCTCAATATTGCCACCTGCAATTATGCTTTCCGCACTCTCAATAAATTTAGTTACAATATTGCCACCTGCCTGAATAACAGCTCTATTCATACCCTGTATTCCGTTATTAATAGAAATGTTACCAACTGCAAAGATCTTTGAGCCCTCAATTATACCATTTACTGTAATATCTCCAGCAGATTTAACTGAAAATCCAGCTAATACATTACCTTTAACAACAATACTACCATCATATTCAATATCACCAGTCGAATTATCTACATTCGATAGTTCCAAAACATTTGAAACAAATACTTTATCATTTTCCAATGTGACATGTCCACTTACTTCGGAAATAAGTGAAAGACCATCAATTGAAATCTTCGTATTTTTTTGATTTCTAAGCATTACTTTTCTAACTCTTCGGGGTTGAATTGATCTATTAAATATATCAAAACCTGGTTCTCCCACATCCTCAGGAATTACTGAAGCAATAATATCGCCAGCCTGAATATGATTAACATTATCGAGTGTATGAAAATCAACTGATCCGTCTTCTTTCATTTTAGGTTTAGGCTTTAAATCAGTATTAAAATTATATACGAGTTCTCCGTCTTTTCCTTCTCTTGGTGCTAATCCCCTTGCAAGAAAATATACTTTGAAATATTCTTTTTCTTGAATGAATTGTCGAATCGCCAAATTATCAATACCATATTTAACACCAACACTTTGCAAATCTTTAACAATCTCTTGCTCGGATAATTCATTTGCTCCTTCAAATGGTGGATAAAATATAGCTTCAACTGTCATACCATTAGTAGATATTCTATAATCACCAAATTCATTGCTCGGAAATACAGTATAATCGGATACTTTAACAGTAATAGGAACATCCGTTACTTTGAATGCCTCTTTTGCCTTAATTAAACTGCAATCAGCAATCTTTCTTTTTTCGATGTAAAACATAAAATCATCAATCGATGCTCTTTTTCCACCAATTTTAGGTGGGTAAACTGTAAGATATAATCCATCACTTGCTATTGAAAATTTAAAATAACCACCTAGACAATCACTCATAACCCACCCCAAACTGCCCCAAGAGGAGCCTTTCTAAGACAATATGTTCATATAAACGCCTAATTTTGATTTCATTTTAATAAGTGCTTTTGTGTGTAATTGAGAAATTCTTGATTCTGATACTTCTAAAACATAACTTATTTCTTTTAACGTCATTTCCTCATAATAATAAAAAAGAATAACTCTTTTTTCTTTTTCCGTAAGTGTATCTAACGACTCCATTATTTTAAATTTCAGTTCTTGTTTTTCTACAACATCTTCTGGCATTTCAAATGGTGACTTATTTATTGAATCAGTCTTCACCTCACTACCAGCTTCTGTATATTCATCTAAAGAAATCAAGTTTGTAGATTTTGCTTGTCCTTGCCAGTTGTAAAATTCTTCCATAGATATTTCTAGTTCTGCTATAATTTCTTCATCTGTTGCAACTCTTCCATTCGCAGATTCGATTTTTGACGTTGCAGCATCTATCTTCTTTTGCTTTTGCCTAAGTGACCTAGGAATCCAATCCATTTTTCTTATTTGATCAAGAATTGAACCTCTAATTCTTAGACTCGCATACGTTTCAAATTTAACATTTTTTCCATAATCAAATTTATCTATAGCATCAATCAAGCCAAAAATGCCATAACCAACTAAATCATCATAGTCAACATTATATCCTAAATACATGCTAAGTCTACCCGCTACAAGCTTAACAAGTTGAGAATACTCAATAATCAGTTGTTCTCTTAACTCATTTTTTTTTGTTTTAGAATATTCCATCCATAATTTATTTTTACTGGTTTCATCCATTCAAGTTGCCCCCGACACAATGTATGTTATATTTTCAGATTGCTATTACCATCTGAATCCGAATCTGAATCAGATTCATCAAACTTCTCATTTGAAATAGAATGTTCTTCGAATGTCATATTCAGAATTTTTCTAAGCGCCAAACCAATCAAATAAAATATAACCATCACAACAACTAATATCCATAAAGCTTGATCTATCGGATACTGATAAATTAATGTGATTATACATGCAAAAAATCCAGACACTAATACAATAATTGTAGGTAAATTACGAAATTTCATATTTGTCCTCATTTCTGTACTACTTTTAAAAGGTTAAAATAAAATTATAATGTTTTTAAAGGTTTTCCCACTGATTTAATTACAAAATTGCCAGTTTCAGCATGTAACTCAACTGTTCGACCATAATTGTAACCAGTATCTTCAACCATGATGCGTATATTGCTTTTTATTAAGTTTTCTTTAGCTGCTTCAATATTTCTTTCACCAACTCTAAGTAAATCATTAGTTGATTTCATGGCAAACATCTGTGCTCCGCCTGCAATCTTAGCTACTATTCTTGATCTATTTGCTCCAATCAAAAGCATTTGACGTATTAATTCTTGAATTCCTGTATCAGCAAATTTTGCAAGATTTTCATTATTCCTAATCTTTGTGCTATCAGGTAACATCAGATGCAATAGACCGCTTACTTTTGTAATTGGATCGTATAATGCAACGCCGACGCATGACCCAAGTCCTAGTGTCGTTAAAACATCAGGACTCTTACATACTTGTAGATCTGCCATACCTACCTTTATCATCTCGCCCATATTTTCTACCTTTTTCGTTTAATAAATGATTTTATGTAAATTAGCGTTACATTCCTAAAGACGACAGTATTTTGTCATAAGATTCATAATCCGGAATCAGTAGAAAATATCCAGTCACAAAATCCATTTCACCAAACTGTGACTCAATTAATAATAACTTATCACCATATTTTCCAAATTCTATGGCTGGAACGCTAATTAAAGCCCCAACCATATCAATTGTCAAATTAGGAACAGATGAAACTATTTTCATATTTGTAAGTGTTGCAATTGCTGTTAAATATGAACCAGCCACGATATTCCCAATCTCATTAAGGGCTGACAACTCAATTTCCGAAAAGTCTGTACTTTCGTTATCGATAGATTTGTTTTCTATTGGTTTTTGCATCAATACGTCTACCAAATGATGTGCTGACTTAATATCAAAGAAGAACATCATCATACCATTGATTTCGCCTTCTAATTCTAAAAGTATTCCGACAACAATCTGCTCTTCAGAACCGATCAAATTAGAAATCTCTTTAAACGAAATCAACCCCACCTTGGGGACTGACATATCCATTTTCATACTAAGCATTTGTGAAAGTGCAGTAGTTGCATTACCCGCACCAATATTTCCAATTTCCTTTAAGACATCGTATTGCATTTCATCTAATGCATTAAGATTAATTTTTCCCAAAGAATCACCGCTTTCCTTTTAGTTTTCTTTTTCAACAATTATACCAATAATATCAAGAAGTGTTATAAGTTCACCTTTACTTTTACCAATTGCATTGATATATCCTGAGAATTCGTCGTTTACATCAGTAGCCAGATTCTCTATATTAGCTTCATCTAAAGTAACAACCTCTTTAACCTGATCAACAATAATTCCAATTGATGCATTTTCTACTTTTACAATAATGATTCTTGATTTATCAGTAAATACATCATCCTCTAATCCAAGTTTGATTCTAATGCTCATAACTGGAATTATTTCGCCTCTTAGGTTAATTACTCCTTTATAATAAGGCTGAGTTTTTGGAACTCTTGTGATTCTTTGAATTCTAACAATATTATCAATATACTTAATGTTAATTCCGTATTGTTCGTTACCAATATTGACTACTATGTATTGTAATGATGTTGGCTCTTCTACGCTATTCAATTTTAATTCATCCATAATGATTCCCCCCTATACAAGTGTATTAACATCAATAATCAAAGCTACAGAACCATCACCAAGGATAGTTGCACCACTTATCATTCTATTAATATTAATATACTTTCCTAGTGATTTTATAACGATTTCTAACTGACCAATTAGGCTGTCAACAACAAGTCCAGCTTGTTTATCGCCTTTATTTACAATAACAACTGTAATATTTTCTTGTTCTTCTTGTTCTCCAGGAAGATCAATAACTTTATTTAATCTAACAAGTGGAATTACATTTCCACGAAGGTGAATTACCTCTTTTGAATGGACATGTTTAATCTCACTAACAGGAATATCCTCAATTGTCTGAATTGAACCGAGAGCAATTGCATATTTCTCATCACCAAGTTTAACCATAAGTGCTTGAATAATTGCAAGTGTAAGTGGAAGTCTAATTGTAAATGTACTTCCTTCTCCATATTTACTCTTAACTTCAACGTCACCGCCAAGTGCTTCTATCTTTGATTTAACAACATCTAGCCCAACACCTCGTCCTGAAACATCAGAAATCTTTTCTGCTGTAGAAAAGCTTGGCCTAAATAGCAAATCAACGATTTCCTTATCGGACATCATAGATGCTTGCTCCTCAGTGATAACTCCTTTTTTCAATGCACTACCTTTTACTTTTTCAACGTCAATTCCATTACCATCATCTCGAACCTCAATAACAACATTATTGCCATCTTGGAAAGCATCAAGGAAAATTGAACCAACTTCATCTTTTCCTCGTTCTTGTCTAACTGCGCTATTTTCTAGCCCATGATCAGCTGAATTTCGGAGTAAATGCATTAAAGGATCTCCAATTTCATCAATAACTGTACGATCAAGTTCTGTTTCTTCACCGGTCATATAAAGTTCCATCTTCTTATCAAGCTTTTTACTTAAGTCACGAATCATCCTTGGAAATTTATTAACGACACTTTCAATTGGCATCATTCGAACTTTCATAACAGATTCATGAAGATTCGTTGTAACTCTTTCTAAGTATTCAATCTGCTCATTAAAGCCTTGATTTGTATTCATATTTTTATCATCTTCAGAATTACTAGCTGAAACAAGACCATTCTTTGCAATAATAAGCTCGCTCACAAGATTCATTAATACATCTAACTTTTCAATATCAACTCTTACTGATCTTCCAACTGTCTTTGCCTGTGATTTATTATTAACCACTGGTGCCTTTTGATTTGTTGCTGCTGGCTTAGTTTCATTCGAGTAAACTTGATCTAAATCTTTATTATCTTCATTATCTTGTGCATTAATTTCCTCATCAGAAAATGGTATTGTAATTACTTCTCCAAAAGCGTCACCGATTTCAGAAACATTTTTTATAATTTTTGTTATACTTTCAAAAGATTCTTTTGAAACGATAATAATGTTAAATGTTAAGTCAAACTGTTCATCTTCAATATCTTGTACAGTAGGTTCTGACTTAATAATATCACCATGACCTTCCAAATTTTTAAATACCAAGAATGCTCTTGCTGCCTTCAAAATACAATTAGGGTCAACTGCAACCTGAATCTTATATACATTCAGATCTCTTTTTAAAGCTTCATTCACCGCATGCTTTTCAAAATCAGCAAGTACAATATCATTCAATCCAGTTTCGCTACTAGCTGCTGTTTCTGCTAATGCACTTGATGCTTTTACAGTCTTTAGTGTCTTTTCAGTTCCGCTGTTTAAGAAGTCGTTAAGTTGTTTGATGACAGGTTCATTATCATAGGTACCTTCATCTTGGCTACTTTGAATATTGGAAACATAGCTTTCAAGAGCATCAAGGCATTGGAATAATACATCAACCAAATTAGCCGTTACTTTCATCTTGTCATTGCGAATTTCAGCAAACACATTTTCCATATTGTGTGTAAGATTCTGCATTCTCTTGTAGCCCATTGTTCCAGCCATTCCTTTTAATGAATGTGCTGCTCTAAATATTTCATTAATTGTTTCCTTATTTTCTGGCTCTTTTTCTAATACTAAGAGCTGCTCATTAAGGCTTTGTAAATGTTCGTTTGATTCATCAATAAAAATCTCTAAATATTGGCTTACGTCCATTTTAAGACACCCCCACATTCTTTGTAATTGCAGCTGCAACTTTATTGAGAGGTACAATCTCGTCAACAAGCCCCACCTGTACTATTGCCTTTGGCATTCCATAAACTACACAGGTTTCTTCATTTTGAGAAATCACATGTATATTCTTTTTTGCTGCTGCTAATCCTTGAATTCCTTTTGTTCCATCTGATCCCATTCCTGTAAGAACTACGCAAGTTATTTCGTCATAATTACATTCCTCTAATGATTTAAACATTACATTTGCACATGGTCTCAATCCTTCAATTGCTGGTTCATCACTAATTTTTATTACAAATGACGCACCACTTTTGGATATTTTTAAATGTCGACCACCTGGCGCAATATAGACACATCCTTTGGAAATAACATCACCTTCCTCGGCCTCTTTCACCTTAATATCACTAATTTCATTAAGACGTTGAGCCAATGAAAATGTAAATCCTTTTGGCATATGTTGAACAATTACAACACCCGCATCCAAATTATTCGGTAGAAATGGGATTAATTGTTGTAATGATTTTGGTCCACCTGTTGAACATGCTAATGCGACTATTTTTGTTTCATTTCTTTTTATGTCTGTAAATAATGTGGTATCCACTTTAATAGTAGATACATTCTGCTCCGTACTTCTTCTTCTTAACGCATTCAGTGCCTCTGCCGCTTCCTCCAATTTTTTCAAGTGATTTGTTTCCATCGGTGTTGATACAGTTTTGGTCCTAGCAATAGAATTACTAGAATTTGTAGCTAAGTCAAGCATATTATGAATCTGTTTTTTAAAGACATCACCCTTTGTATCTAGATAGTTTTCTGGCTTGGTTACGAAATCAAAAGCTCCATATTCAAGTGCTTTGATGGTTTCCTTAGCCCCATCTTTTGCTACTGTACTAACCACAATAACCGTCTGATTAATACGATTTTTCTGCAGTTTCTCCAATAGCTCCAATCCATTCATTTTTGGCATATTAATATCAAGTATTATAGCACTATATAAATTAGGATTAGATATAATCAAATCAAATCCTTCAACGCCATCTTTTGCAATGGCAGCTACTTCATAATCATTACTCTCGTTAATTATATCAGAAATGACCCTTCTCATGAGTGCAGAGTCATCAATTACTAATATTTTTTTAAGCAACATCATCATCCTCTTTCTTTTTGTAGTATCTTTTTCTGTTCATCAAAAATATATTTGACAATTAATTCCCTAATTTCTTTGGGAATCTTATTATATTCAATCCTATGTTCTCGCAAATCCAATCTATTATCAGAAGTGGTAGATGCAATCACTCTTCCTAACACATTTAAATTTTTAAATATTGAACCAACCATCACATTAAATTCAATAAGTACAATATCATTTTTCTTATATAACTCATTTGAAACAATTTTTACGCCGCCACCACTGATATCAATTATAGCTGCGGTCTTCTTTTTATTCTTATACTCTTCTGGAAATGTTAGTAACTGAATAAAATTCTTCATTTCATTTTCTGAAATCAAACAAATACTGGCATCAATATTGGTATTAAACCTAAAATATTCACGCCTCTGAAATTTTTCTAATTTTGATATAGGTTTTAGCTCTACTAAATATATTTTTTCTATTTTACTTCTTCCCACTACTTCACAAACAGCTTTATATAATCCTTTTTCTGTTTTAAAAATCACATCATACTTAGCGCCAACTTCTAGTGGCACCAAGTGTCCCCCATATATTGGCATTGCTGCTTGAAAAGTAATATCGCTAATGTCTAGTACTTGGCTCACATAATTTCTTGCATTCTCATTTTGAGCTTCATTTCTATTCAATGTTTGTTTTAATTCAATTTTTATTCCTACTGAAATTAGGTTGTCCATCTTCACTCCGCCCTTTTATAACCTTCTAGCAAACACTGATTTAAAATAACCTCTAATACCTTTTCTATAAATAAATGCTGTATCTTCACTATTTTCTAATGATTGTGTAATCTTCTCGAAACTTTTAGTAGAAATCGCTGTGGGAAACATAAGTGATACTGGTTTTTGCTTCATCACAGCTTTCGATATACAATTATCTTGCGGTATATTACCAAGGAACTCTAATTTCAACCCTAAAAATTGTGATACCACCATACTTAACTTTTCAAAAAGATTTCTGCCCTCTTCTTCAGACATAACTTTATTAGCAAGTATTCTTATTTTTGTCTCTTCTTTATTAAAATCCTCATTCATACTCAATGCTTTCAGTAATGCATATGAATCAGTAATTGAAGTTGGCTCTGGTGTTGTAACAATAATTGTTTCAGGTGCAGCAAGTACAAATTCCATAACACTTGAAGAAATGCCTGCTCCAGTATCAATAATAATAATATCAGCCAATTCTTCAAGATCAGAAAGTTTATTCACTAATCTTTTTATTTGTTCTTTATCCAAATTAACCAGCTTTGCGATTCCTGACCCGCCCGAAATAAAGCCAACCCCTTCAAGGCCCTCAATGATAATTTCTTTTAACTCTTTCCCTTTAAAAATTATATCACTTAAGTTATATTTTGGTATTATCCCGAACATTACTTCAATATTAGCCAATCCAAAATCTGCATCTAAGATTATAACTCTTTTCCCAAGTTTTCTATATTGTAATGCTAAATTAATCGAAACGCTTGATTTTCCAACTCCGCCTTTCCCACTCGTTACAGCAAAAACTCTGGCATTGTTAACTTGTTTCTGATTCTGGCGCTTTATAATGGTTCTTAAATTTTCTGCTTGATCCATATTAATCATTGCCTCCCAGTAATTGTTTTGCTAAACTCTGTTCGTTAATTACCTCAATGTCAGTTGGTACATTCTGGCCTGAAGTAGTGTATGATAGCGGAGCATTCGTTAATAGTTTTAAATTTAGAATATTACCAAGGCAACAAGTTTCATCCAACTTCGTAAATATAATTTTATATTCTTGAACATCCTTATAAGCTTCTGTGATTTTAACCAAATCCTTATATTTTGTTGTAATACTTAATGTAAGAAACACTTCGATATCATAAAGATCTTTAGTATTGGCTGCTTTTTGCAATAAATCAATGATTTCTGTCATTTGTTCTTCATTTTTATGAGTACGGCCTGCAGTATCTACCAAAATCAAATCATAAGATTCATATAACTTAAGACAATCTACTATCTCATCGGCAGAATACACCACGTCTACAGGACAATCAATAATAGATGCGTAGGTATTAAGTTGCTCAACTGCCGCTATTCTATATGTATCGGCAGTAATAAATGCGACTTTAGTTTGATGCTCCAATTTAAATGTAGATGCTATCTTTGCGATTGTTGTTGTTTTACCAACACCTGTTGGTCCTATAAAAAATGCGACCTTTGTCTTTTTACCTAAAACAATCGGCTTGGGTTCTCCGAGTTTTAATATTATCTTTTGATATACACCAGCTAATAAGCTGTCGATATTTGATTCTTTTTTAAGAGAGCCTTCGATTTCACTTATTATCATATTCGCAAATTTTTCATCGACGTCATTATCAATTAATTTTTGATAAATAAGTTGTAAGAATTTAAAATTATTATTTTCTTTTTCTCTTACTACTTTTTTCTCTTCTTGCTTAGAATATGTAACTTCATTGATTGCTTTTTCAAAATCAGTCTCTTTTTCCAACTGGTTTCTAAGTGAATTATGTAGTGAATCAAGTTTTACTTCTAACATCTCAGATTTTGTTCCTGCATCAAGCTTTTCGTCTGCAACTATATTGATAGAATGGCTATTAATGCCTATATTATTCTGAAATCTAGGTTTATTTTGACTGATATTTTGCACGAAATCTTTTTCTTCCAAAGCCGCTGTGATTTCAACAATATCTTTTTTGAAAAGTCTAAATATTCCTCGTTGCTTCAATGTCTTAACATTAAGCACCACGGCACCACTGCCTAGTTCTTCCTGTGCTTTTATTACTGCTTCTGTCTCTGTAAGTGCTTGAAATTTTTTAACTATCATATTATGCCGTCACCATCCCCACTGATTGTAATTCAACATTAGATTCTACTTCGTTATATGAAACAACTATGATATCTTTAAAATAATCAAAAGCTAATTTTTTAAAATACATACGCACAATTGGCGATGTCACAATAATAGGATTCTTGCCCAAATCTTCAAGCTTCTTGAGCTCATCACCAAGCGATTTCATTACTTTTTTCGTTTTTTCGGGATCTAATGTCAAATATGCCCCTTGCTCAGTTTGTTTAACTGATCCCATAATTTCCTGTTCAATAGAAGGATCTAATGTTATCACATTAGTGATCTCATTTGGTGGGAAATATTTACTTGATATTGCTCTTTTTAAACTTTGTCTTACATATTCTGTTAGTATATCTGTATCTCTTGTAACTGATGCATGATCTGCTAGTGTTTCAAATATTGTAACCAAATCTCTAATTGATATAGCTTCTTTCAAAAGATTCTGCAATACTTTCTGAATTTCACCAGCTCCAAGGATTTTAGGTATCAGCTCATCAATAAGCGTAGGATTATTTTCTTTCACATTATTAATAAGATTCTGTACATCTTGTCGAGTAAGTAACTCATCAATATGCTGTCTTATGATTTCTGTCAAATGAGTTGCAATAATTGACGGAGGATCTACCACAGTATATCCACATGACTCCGCTCTTTCTCTTTGACTTTCAGTAATCCAGATAGCTGGAAGATGAAATGAAGGTTCAAATGTTGGTATTCCAGTTATTTCTTCTTCAACATAACCTGGGTTCATTGCCATGTAATGATCAAACAAAATCTCGCCTTCGCTTACTTGTATGCCTTTTATTTTAATTACATATTGATTCGGATTTAACTGAATATTATCTCTTAAACGAATGATTGGCACAACTGCACCAAGTTCAAGTGCAACTTGTCGTCTTATCATTACTACTCTATCAAGTAAATCACCACCCTGATTAACATCTGCAAGTGGAATAATTCCATAACCAAACTCTAATTCTATTGGATCTACTTTTAAGAGTGAAACAACATTTTCGGGTCGCCTAATTTCCTGTGCTTCTGCATCCTCTTGACCGGACTCGCTTTCAATCGCTTGTACACCCTGTTTTGCTCCAATAACACGACTAAGTGCTATCATAGCACCACCCATTGGGATGAAAACGAACCAGGGCAAAGGTGTTGCAATACCAAGGAAAATGAGGGCAATACCAACTATCATCAAAACATTGTCCATTGCGAATAATTCACCAATAATTGTATCTGAAAGTTCAGTTTGACTGGATGCTTTTGTAACCAAAATACCAGTTGATAAAGATATTAAAATTGATGGAATCTGATTTACAAGTCCATCACCAATCGTAAGCATCGTATATTTTTGCATAGCTGTCATAATATCAAGGCCTTGTCTAGTTACACCCATTATAAGGCCACCCACAATATTAACACCTACTATAATTAGGCCTGCCGTAGCATCACCTTTTACATACTTCGTTGCACCATCCATAGATCCAAAGAAACTAGCTTCTTGCTGAAGTTTCTTTCTTCTTAAAGATGCTTCTTTCTCAGTAATTGCACCAGTATTCAAATCCGAATCAATTGCCATCTGCTTACCTGGCATAGCGTCTAGAGTGAATCGTGCGGTTACTTCTGAAACTCTTTCAGAACCTTTATTAATTACAACAAACTGAACAACAATCAATATAATAAAGATGATTACACCAATAATCAAATCGCCACCACCTACGAACTCACCAAATGTCTTAATGACATCGCCAGGCTCTCCCGTACCAAGAATTAACTTAGTGGATGAAACATTCAAAGAAATACGAAATATTGTTGTAAATAGTAGAATTGTTGGAAATGATGACATGTCTAACACTTCTTTTGAAAAAAGTGCATTAAATAAAATTATCATTGCAATAGCAATATTAAAGGCTAACAAAACATCCAACAAAGCTGCAGGAATAGATATAATTAAAAAGATAACCGCTGACATAATGTACAGTCCCAACCAAAGGTCATTCTTCTTTATATTCATAGCTATTCCTCCTTTCAGTATATGTTATATGTAATTATTTATTTTTAAGTGTAAATACAAAAGCTAACACTTCTGCAACCGCTTGATATAATTCATTTGGGATTTCAGCTCCAATATCAACATTATTATATATAAGTCTTGCTAACGGTTTATTTTCCACTATCTCGATTTTATATTCTTTTGCTTTTTCTTTAATCTGTAAAGCCAGATAGTCCGCACCTTTTGCTAGAACGACTGGTGCTTTTCCTGAATTGGCTTCATATTTTAATGCTACTGCAAAATGCGTTGGATTCGTAATTACTACATCAGCTTCTGGGAGTGCCTGCATCATTCTTCTTCTTGAAGCTTCCTGCATCTTCCTCTTAATCTGACCCTTAATCTGTGGATCTCCTTCAGAATTTTTGAATTCATCTTTGATTTCCTGCTTACTCATCATCATGTCATTTTTAAACTTATGCCTCTGATAAAACAAATCTACGAAACCGATAATTAAAAAAATTATACTTATTCTAATTCCTATATCAGTCACTACGTTTCCTATTATTCCGAGTGCTGTATATAATGGAACATCATAAAAAGTGAATAATAAGTACATCTTATCCTTAATAGTAGTATATACCACATACATGATAATGCCTACCATTGCTATTGATTTCAAAAGTTCAACAACCTGTTTAAAAGAAAACATTCTTTTAAATCCACTCAACGGGCTTATCTTGTTTAATTTGGGCTGCAAGGGTTTTGTGGAAATCTTCCATTTTTGCTGCAATACATTTCCTAAAATAGCAATTGTCATTGCAACTGCAAATATTGGAATAAGCATAATTACAATATCCAATAATGCGGCCTGAAATAAGCCTAAAACCATATCCATTCTCACGCCGCTAGAACTATCGCGGACAAAGGTTCCAATCATTCCATAAAATTCATCAAAACACTTAACAAATCTTAGTCCCAAAGTTGATATATAAACTTTAATCAATATAAAAATTGACAGAAGAGAGATTGCCGTTATAATTTCTTTACTTTTTGATACTTGGCCATCTTTTCTTGCATCATCCAACTTCTTGGATGTAGCTAGTTCAGTTTTTTCTCCTCCAGGTCCGTCTTTTGCGAAAAACTGAAGGTTGTAATTAATCATCAATTTATCCAATTCTAACTCATTCCTCTAACTAAGCTTGCCATAATCTCTTTGATTTCAATATATATAAAATTAGAAACTGATGAAAGCATAACAATAACAACAAATATAACAGCAATACCTGTGAAAATTTTAAGTTGCATTCCAACAACAAACATATTCATCTGTGGTGCAATCCTTGCTAAAATTGCCAATATGCAGTTCAGTAATAAAATAGCTGCAAAAACTGGTAATGCAATTCTAAAACCAATTACGAAATAGTCGCTCATAAACCCAATTACGGTGTCATACAACGAAATATTAAATTTAACTCCTCCAATTGGAATAACATTGAAGGTATCAATAATTGCGGTTACTAAGTATCTATGAAGTCCTGATACGATAAGTAAAAGCATCAAAGTATAATAATACATATTACCCATAATACCGACTTGCGCTTTTGTTGTTGGATCGAATAAACTTGCCATCGACAATCCAATATCCAAATCAATCATTCTACCTGCAAACATTATAATCTGAACGCAAAACGATGTCATAGCACCTAATAATAGCCCTACTACGCTCTCTTTAATGACAATTGCAGTAAAATCAACCACGCCTGCGTACTCATATGTAACTTGAGGTCCTAACTGAAATACGAGCATAGCTAGAATAAGTGAAAAACCTATTTTAAGCCTTTGAGGCGTGTTAGCAGTATTAAAAAAAGGTGCTGCATAAACAAACGTAGCAAGCCTCATTAATATCAAGATATAAATTTCAAAATCTTTTAATGCTATATTATAATTAATCATATTATTTTACCTTATATACTGACTAAAATTAGACCACAATTGTGTCATATACTCTACAATAGTATTCATAAGCCATGATCCCATAAGCATTAACGCTATAAATATAGCAAGAAGCTTCGGTACAAATGAAAGCGTTTGCTCTTGAATTGATGTTAATGTTTGAAACAAACTTATTACCAATCCAACGATCATTGATACAAGTAGAAGAGGCATCGAAGTCTCAATAATAACCCATATTGTATTTCTTGCAATATTAATTACATCCTGTTGTGACACGATAGCCCTCTTCTCTTGATAATAAATATGATATATCCTCTAAAACGAAAGATATTTCCCAGCCAAATTAAAATAAGCGGGGAAATACTGCAATATCACTTTAATTTAATTTGGTAAAAATTTCAACATAATAAAAATATCAGTAAAAGGTAGATACTAAATTTCCAATTATTAGATTCCAACCATCAGCCATAACAAACAATAGTATCTTAAATGGCGTAGATATTGTGGTTGGCGGCAACATCATCATACCCATCGACATCAAAGTCGACGATACCACCATATCAATAACAATAAATGGAAGATATATAAGAAATCCTATAATGAATGCGATTCTTAACTCGCTTATTACAAAGCTTGGTATTAATACAGTTAGTGGTATATCATCATCTGTTTGAATTGAACCAGCTTCTGTTTTGTTAATATTAAGAAATGTATCTAAATCTTTCTTAGATGTTTGTTTTAACATAAATACTCTAACTGGTTTTATACCAGTATCAAATGCTTGTTGTACCGTAATCTCATTATTAGATAATGGCAATATAGCACTATCATAAATCTGTGTAAATGTAGGTGCCATAATGAAAAAAGTCAAAAATAATGACAACCCAATTATTATCTGATTCGGTGGAACTGTCTGTGTACCAATTGCAGCTCTTGTAAAATGTAACACAATTACAATTCTCGTAAAAGAAGTCATCATAATCAAAATTGAAGGTGCTAGTGAAATCACAGTTAATACTAAAAGCATCTGTAATACACTTGACATATCACTTCCGTCACCAGCAGAAATACCAACGCTAATTAAATTATTATTAGAGCTCGTTGCAATTTCTGTAGCACTAGCTGAACTAGAAGTAATTATACTTACAGCAGATATTACAACTAGTAGTAGTAATATTTTAACAATTGGCTTTCTATACTTATTAAATAATCGTAACATATATCACATCCCGCCTAATCTTCTGGCTTGTCTTTTTTTAACTTATCTAAAATATCTTTGAAGTTTGGAATCTTAAATTCATTAGACGCATTCTTAAACACTAAGTCTTCTGCATTTAAATCTCCCAAATACGTAATTGTATCTTTACAAACTGATATTGCAAAATACTTTTCACCTATTTTAATAATCTGTATATATTTTGAATTGGAAATCCTGAAAGTTTCCAATACTTGAATGTTATTACCAGCCAACTTTGTTTTCTGATAATTTCCAACAAACTTCGTAGTGAAATAAGTCAAAGCGAGTACTAATATAAACACTATAGATATTGTCAGTAACTGTACAAGAGATTCGGATCCAATTGATGAAAGAGTAACCATGTTTTATCCAACTACTTTCTGTACTGCCTCAATAACTCTGTCTGCCTGAAATGGTTTTACGATAAAATCTTTCGCTCCAGCCTGAATTGATTCGATTACCATCGCTTGCTGGCCCATTGCTGAACACATAATAACAGATGCATTCGGATCAGCAGCTTTGATTCTCTTAAGTGCTTCAATACCATCCATCTCGGGCATTGTGATATCCATCAGAACCAAATCTGGTTTCACCTCAGCATATTTTTCAATAGCCCTGATACCATTTTCAGCCTCGCCTGCTATATTATACCCGTTCTTAGTAAGAATATCTTTTATCATCATTCTCATAAAGGCGGCGTCATCACAAATTAAAATATTCTTTGCCATAAAATTCTCCATTCACAATTATTTTTATCATTTCATATCAACATTATACACTAAAATTCGATATATTCCTACATGTTTTTTTTGGTATTTCAATATTATAAAATCCTATTAATTATCATTTAATAATCTCTATGATTCTAACGCCAAAGCTTTCTTCTATTACCACTACTTCGCCTTTAGCGACGAATTTTCCATTAACCAAAATATCAACGGCTTCACCTGCTATTTTGTTAAGTTCAACAATCGTACCAGGAGCAAATTCTAAAATATCCTTAATTGATTTCGTCGTTCTTCCTAACTCAACCGTTACTTCGAGTGGTACGTCCATAATTAAATCGATATTCTCTTTTTGAGACAAGGAAACCAAGTCACCAGCAAATGGTTGAAATGAAGCTGGTTGAACATTAACATCTGACTGTTGAAAATACATTGGTTGCGCATATCCCGTATTCGGCTGTTGCATCTGTTGTTGCTGTTGCATCTGTGGCATCTGTTGCATCTGTGGTTGTTGCTGTTGCATCTGTGGTTGCTGCTGTTGCTGTTGCATCTGTGGTTGCTGCTGTTGCATCTGTGGCGCTTGTGACTTAAGTGGCTGTGGTGTTTTCACTGCATCAGCTTTTTTTGCGGATGTTCCATCCGCACTAAACATTCCAATCAATTCCTGAGCAAACTCAATTGGATATAGTTGCATAATTTCACTATCAATCAAATCACCTATCTGCATCTTAAAAGCAACTTTCACAAATGGTTTATTTAAAAATCCAGGCACATCTTCTGCTGAATCAGCGTATATTTCCACTAATTTTGCAATTGGAGGACTAATGTCGATTTTGCGTTTAAACATTGAAGACATTGACGTAGCCGCTGAACCCATCATCTGATTCATAGCTTCACCAATTGCACTTAAATGAAGTTCACCAAGAGGCTCATTTTCATCGATCTGGCCAATTCCACCCATCATAATATCAGTAATAATTTTTACGTCATTTTCTTTTAAAACAAGTACATTTGTACCATCAAGGCCTTCTTTATAGGATATTTGCAAAAACACACATGGCCTATCATAAGCTCTAGCCAAATCATCCCATCTTGCAATGGAAACGGTAGGTGTTGTAATACTAACCTTTTGGTTCAGTAATGAGCTAAGAGTCGTTGCTGCTGTTCCCATGCTAATATTAGAGATTTCCCCAACGGCGTCCTTTTCACTATCGAGCAATGTATATTCTTCATCCTGCATCAAACCATTATCATCAGAATTATTTTCAGGTGCAACACTATCAGAATCTGTATTCATACCACTTAATAATGCATTTATTTCGTCTTGAGATAACATTCCGTCCATATTATTTGCTCTCCTCTCTGATTATTTCTGTTATTCTTACGGCATATTTTTCATTTGAATATCCTGGTAACGCACCAAATTTTTCTATGTTTCCAACATAAATTTTCAATTCTTTATCAACCTGTTTATCTAGTTTAATAATATCGCCTACTTGCAGGTTTACGAAGTCTGAGACCGCTATTTTACTTGTACCAAGCACTGCTTTTATAGGTATTGGTGCTTTTGAAATAACGGCTTCGATTGCATCTTCGTATGTAGCGTCATCCTTTTCTTGCATAGTTGAAAACCAATATTTCGTATTAAGCTTGTCCATAACGGGTTCTAGCGTTGTATATGGCAAACACAAATTGATCAGGCCTTCGACAGCACCAATTTTTAGATTAATTGTAATAATTGCAATTGTCTCACTTGGAGAAATAATCTGCGCAAACTGAGAATTGGTCTCAATACGTTCTAATCGTGGTGATATCTTAACAACATTTTGCCATGGTTCCTGCAAAAGATTGACACAAATCGTAAAAATTCTCTCTAATATTGTAAGTTCAATTTCAGAGAAATCTCTAGTTTTTTCAAGAGATGTACCATAGCCACCAAGCAGTCTGTCAACTATCGCAAATCCCAAATTAGATGCCATCTCCATAATAATACTACCCTTAAGCGGTGAAATTTCAGCAACTCCTAAAAGTACTGGATTCGAAAGTGCATTAGAAAATTCAGAGTAAATAACAACTTCTGAATTTACAACCTCTACATTCACTGATTTTCTTAAATAGGCAGGAAGATTAGTAGCTAACAGTCTTCCAAAATGCTCAAATATTATTTCAAGCGTTCTTAAATGTTCTTTTGAAAACTTTGATGGTCTCGCAAAGTCGTAATTCTTAACTTGCTTTTCTTTGGAGTTTCTGATTTCTTCAACATCAAGTTCTCCACTATTCAAAGCCTTCAGGAGGTTATCTATCTCATTCTGCGATAAGACCTCACTCATTCTTCCTCACCTCCTAATCAAGGTATTCATTAGCGATACCTATTATTGTACTACTAAGCCCGTAAATGAAACCGAATATACAATATCTGACTGAAACATCGTATCTTGTAAATATGTAAGTATTTGTTGTTCCATATTAGCCTTGTTAGAAAGTACAACATTGAAAGAATATGACGAAACGACTTTGTTAACTTCACTTACAATTAGATTCATACCATTATCAACATTCGCTCTTAACTTAGTGTAGTCCTTTGAGTTTTTGTTCAATGAAAGTGCCACACTTACCATTGATTGATGCACTTTACCTGCATCATCTAATAATGAAATTGTGATTTTTGTTGTACCATCAGAAAGTTTAACATCAATAACTTCTAGGTCACCTATACCAACCGTTGTTGAATCACTGTGAGTAGCACCCGTTGAAGTTGTTCCAACATCTAAGTCAATTATTCCTGCAATCTTAGAAATAAAGTCATCTGTTTTTTGAGATGTAGAAACAAGCGAAAATGTTAGTAATACTGTAAGTATTAAATTAATAAGAACCAATGCTAAAGTGATTACATTAAGAAAACTTTTCTTCATATATGTATCCTTCCTAACTTATATTGTCTATTATTTGTAATTGTGTGAAATTACCTATTCTAATCATAAATCTATTTAAAAAACACGCCTCGAAATATGTTGTTTTTGTACTCAATGATCCTGGATTTGATGCTTTCAGCGCTCTCTTTGACAATATATTTACGTCCATTTGCTAGCGTAATCACTGTATCCGGAGTCTCTTCTACTGTCTCTATAAGATCTGCATTTACTAAAAATGTTGAATTGTTAAATCGTGTTACTTCAATCATATAACTTTCCTCCATTTTATTAGCAAAATTTGGCATATTCCACTATATACAGTGAAATACACGCAATACAATCAATATATATATTAAAACACCTTTAGTCAATTATTGCAACAAAATCATTCAAAATGATTGCTTTTTTTATGTTTTACCCCACTATACTACACTGCCACCTAACGGGAATCCCCTCTAGGTGGCAGTGTGAAATTCTATTCAATTATCGTTTAAGATTTACAAGTTCTTCTAGCATTGTATCGGATATTGTAATAATACGTGAATTTGCTTGGAACCCTCTTTGTGTTGTAATCATTTCAGTAAATTGAGCTGAAAGGTCAACATTTGACATTTCCAACTGACCCGAGTTAATACTACCATTATTAGCTGTAACATCATCACCAATACCATTAAACAAACCAGAGTTAAGTGTCGCAGCATATAGATTATCGCCAGCCTTCTCAAGACCAGATGGATTAGAAAAATTAGCTACGGCAATTTGGCCTAAAACCATTGTATCTCCATTCGTGTAACTAGCAACAATAAGACCTGAAGTATCAATTCCTACAGCAGACATCTTACCAACTTTTTTTCCATCCTGAGTTTTTGTCAAACTAGTTGCATCACCATATGTTTTAATACCTGAGGTATCAAGCGCAATATCTCCAATTTTGGTTGCAATATCTTTGAATTTTCCTGATGCAATTTCATCGGCTGTCAACGCACGAGTTGTAAAAGACATTTTAAAATTTGAAGTCGTCGTTAAAATTTGACCTGTATCAGGATTAAATTTTAAATCAGCACTATCAAGTGTTCCAACAAGATTAGTTCCAATTCCATTCGTTGATGTTATCGCACCAACTGACAAAGTGTAATTGGATGCATCAACCTGCTTTATATTAACAGTTGCAAGATACTCATATCCCAGGCTATCATAAAACGTAATACCAGCCACAACCGTTCCATTTTTAAACGATGGATCACTACTATTTAAATTGCCTGAAAGAGTCGCTTTTGTAGATGCTTCTGGAGTTGTATAAGTAAATGCATCTCCCTTAACTTTTAATGCTGAAACTTGATCTTTAACAATATTACCAGAAGCATCAACTTGCCACCCCATTACACTAGCACCACCCGATGTTACCAGATTACCTGCTTCATCTGTTGTGAAATCTCCAGCTCTTGTAAAGTAGTTTCCTCCACCGCTGTTAACTACAAAAAATGAACTGCCTGATAATTTCAAATCAAATGGGTTATCGGTTCGTTGTGCTGCACCTTCCGTTGCAATTGAAGTTGAAATCGATCCAATTCCTGAACCTAGACCAATCTGAATAGCATTTTGACCACCTTTGCCCGTTGCTGCATTAGGACCTGATGCTGTTTGTGTTGTTTGGTAAAATACATCACTAAAGGTTACTGAACTTGCTTTGTATGCCGTTGTATTAACATTGGCAATATTATTACCTATAACATCCATTTTTGTCTGGTGAGCCCTAAGGCCAGAAACTCCAGAATACAATGATCTCATCATAACTTTTTTCCTCCACTCTAATAATTAGAATGATCCGTAACATGTCTTATCAAGCATTCAAAGACATACGCTCCCTTTCGGTCCAGCTATATAATTACGGCACCATCTATATTGGTATATATATTTTCTTCATCACTGCTTTGATTCATTGCAGTTACTACTGTATTATTTTTTGTGTTGACAATAAATGCTAAATTGTCAAGTAATACTAATGATTCTTTTATTCCCTTAGTGCTGGCTTTTTGGGCTCCATCCTCTAACCTTTGCAATTGTTCATTCGTCAAGCTTATATTTCTATCAGATAATCTTTCGCTTGCATGTTTTGAAAACTTTAATTCTTGTGTAGCATCTGTTTGACTAGATTTTATATTATTTTGCGTTTGCTGAAGTATCTCCAGAAATGATGTTTGTTCTGATTTACTATCAGTGTTCTTAGTCTTTGTAAGATACTGCCCTGTTACCTGCTCTATAGAAGGGAAACTATTGCTTTTTATCTGCATCCGCATACCCCCGTTCCTAGTAGGCTTTAACTGGAATTATTTCGTTGTAGTTCCAGTTGTTCCTGTTGTATTTGTTTTTGCTGTTGTATCAACATAAACGCCACCAATAGGTGTTTTTAATTTACCATCATTTAGATAATACTTTTTATAAAAATCATCATTTACTAAAGAATCCATGTCATCAATATCATATAAATTCCCATTAACACCTAAATATGTCTTTCCATCTTTATTAACAATTCTTTCAACCACTCCACCTATGTAGTTCTCTTCACCTGATTCTGATTTTGTCTTAATTACAACTGTTGATCCTATCAATGCATTTGCTTTTGCACTCGTCATTGACTCACTTACATTTTGTAACTCTTCTACTTGTGAAAATGTAGCCAACTGAGCAATATACTCTGTATTTGAGGCTGGTTCTAATGGGTCCTGATATTTCATCTGCGCTACAAGTAACTGTAAGAATGCATCTTTATCCAATGCAGAGTTTGATGCCTTTGCAGTTGTTGAATTCAATGTTGTATTATTACTTGAATTTTGAACTGATCCATCTTTATTAATTCCTGCTGTAGTTGCCATAATCATTTCTCCTTTCATATACGTTCTTTTATTTATGCTGAATATTCCACACTACTGTCATTGCCTTTTAGCATGTGCATAATGCGCCTTTCTTCATCAGAAAGTTCTTCATCTAATAAATCTTCAATGCTGTCAAGGCTAAATGGTTTGTTTGTTTGTTTTCCACCGCTTTCTTGATTTGCATCATCTTTACCAGTATTTCGATTGTTTTCAAAACTGTGGCTTGCAATCGTTACTTCAACTGCTTCAACTTTAATGCCTTGGTTGTTTAAATTCTCTTTCAAAACGCTCAGTTGATTTTCAATGGCTTTTTTTACGGTTTCATTTTCCGCAGTAATCTGTGCTGTTATTAATCCATTTTTTGCTACTATAGTAAGATTGATTTTTCCAAGATTTTCTGGATTAAGCTGTATCTCCATAGATGAAAGCTCTTGTGTAACTGTAACTTTAGCAGCTTCTACAATCTGATTAATTACATCTGCTGTATTGATTTTACCTGCATTTTCAACAACAATGTTATCAAATGCACCTTGAATACTCTGCGTAAGATTATTGGTTATTGTGTTAAATTGCTGATTTTTGCCACTCGATTCATTATTATCTTTTGACCTTGAACCATCGCTTTGTTGTTCAGTCGCTACTGTTACTTTTGTTTCAATAACAGATTGTAAATCATTTTTGGGCTGTTCATTACTGTTCGGTTTTACTGTCTCTTGATTATTGATGTTCTTTAACGCATCTTCTGATTGCACTTTTATAACACTTACATTTTCATCAACCTGAATCTTGTTTCCTTCACTGCCTGCTGCTTGCTCTTGATTTGTATTCTCAGAATTATCAATAAAAGCTTTCAATTCATCTAAGCTTATATTCATGTCCTTTGCCAAACTGCTGACCTGTGTATTAACAAAATCCATAACTGATTTTAATTGCTGCGATAACCCACTGTCTGTAAGTAATGATAATGCATCTTGCGTCCCTGTGATTTCACAAACAAGATTAGTTAGATTAATTGGTTTTAATAAATCTTGCATTGTAATTCCTAGATTTGCCAAAGCTGTTTCTAGTTGTTCATCACTAATTCCAAACGTTTTTTTAATTTCATCCTTGATTTCTTTAATCATACCATCAATCTTGTCATCATCAACATTTTCTGATTTGTTATTATCTGTCTTGTTGATTCCCTTACTTACGTCTTTGCTATTTTCAACATCTTGATTGTTTTTAATGTCATTATCATTTTTAACGTCTTTATCATTAACATCTTTATTAGCGTTTTTATTAACGTCTTTATTATTTTTAACGTCTTTATTATTTTTAATGTCATTATTATTTTTATCGTTGTTAACTGCTGTTGAAATAGATGAATCAATCTCGGATGCTGTAGTATGCTTTGATGAGGTTTGGGTTGATTTGGTGTCTACGTTTGATGAAATAGACTGCTTCATTATTTTCTTAAAATCCAGACCATTATTATCAGTTTTTAGCGCAAATTTAAAACTGCTGTCTTTCGTTGAAGCTAAATTGCTTGAGCTGGATATGCTCGAACTTACCATCGTGTCTCCTCCTTTCTGAAATTATTCAGGATACATGATTTTCGTAATCTTAGCAGCAAACACTGTATCCATCTGCGCTAAAATCAAGGCTCTTTGGGGCGTTTTCATATTTAAAAGGATTGCGGATACTAAGTTCATATCACCTGTCATCTCTTGCAAGATTGCAGCCGCATTTTTAGGCTCCATCTTTGAATATGCTTCGGCCCAATCCTTAACCTGCTGAGTATAGTTAATCTTTTCTAAAACTTGCTGATAAATTGTTGCTGCATTTGCTGAATCAATAGATTCATACCAAGTCTTATACTGTGTTATATCGGGTGCTTTTGCATTAAAAACAACCTCATCATCAAACTTTTTTTTCAATGCTTCAAAATTTGCTTGACTATCTTCAAAAGTTTTAAGCCTAGATACTTCTGCCGTAAGTTCTGCTATCTTATCAGCACTATTAGTAGATGAATTTTCATATGTATTCAGTTCCTGTTCCAATTCTTTTATTTTTGCAAGCGCTTCTGTAAGATTCTTATATTTGGTACCAGATTCTACCGCTACCTCTTGGTCTGAAGCAGCCGGAAGAATCTGATTAATAATAGGCACATTTTTAAGCAATGGCCTAAGAACAGTACTTCCAAACCCGCCCACATCCATTTTGATTAACAAACCAAATATAACAAGCCAAATAGCAATAATGAAAGTTGCTATCAGAATTGCAGGAATTTTCCCGCCCTTTTTTTCGTCTTCATCTAGTTCATCATTTTCCAGATTATCTACATCAAGTTCTTCTTTTGACTTTTTCTTCGCCATTACTATTCACCTGTTTCTCTAATGTTATCATTGTAGTTAAAACTTACAAGTTCATCGATTTCTTTTTTTTCTTCCGAATTTAAATCTTTCATGAAAACTTCAAAGGAATTTTCTTTCAGCTTTTCATATGTTTTTCTTTCTTTCATAGCACTATTTAATCTGTTACGCGCTAAATCAAGATTTTTTTCAGCAACTTTAACTGTTACCATTTGCTTCTTAATCATATCTTTTGTAATATCAATTGCACTATTACATCTTTGAATGGCAGGAATATCAAGAATTGCTTTTGATAATTGTCTGTATTGTTCCTCATAATCCAGTCTTTTTTGAATAAGATTTTTTAATTTTGATTCTTCAGCATCAAACTTATTAGATGCTTCTGCATAAGCTGTTTTGGATTGTGTTTCCAAGCTAACCTTAATACTAAGAATATTTTGCAATTTATATAAAAATTTTGCCATAATAAACCTTCCTACTCTTCAAATAGTTTTTTGAGGAGTTGAATTTCTTCATCAAAATCAAATCGTTCTTCCGTTTCTTGTATTAAAAATTCATTTACAGCGTCTATTTTTGAAATTGCATAATCTATATTTTTATTTGAACCATTCTTATAGGCTCCGATATTAATCAAGTCTTCTGCCTCATTATATGTGGCAAGAACATTTTTCAATTTACCAGCCAATGTTTTATGTTCTTTGTCTACAATTGTACTCATGCATCTAGAAATACTCTGTAAAATATCAATTGCTGGATAGTGATTTTTGTGCCCTAACTTTCTTGACAACATAATATGTCCATCTAATATACTTCTTGCTGTATCTGTAATTGGTTCGTTAAAATCATCACCATCTACCAATACAGTATACAGACCAGTAATCGATCCGTTTCCCGACATGCCAGCTCTTTCAAGTAACTTTGGCATCTCACTGTATACACTTGGTGGATACCCTCTAGTTACAGGCGGTTCACCTGAAGCTAGTCCGATTTCTCTTTGTGCCATAGAAAAACGTGTCAGTGAATCCATCATCAACAATACATCTTTGCCTTGATCTCGAAAATACTCAGCGATCGCTGTCGCAGTTTTTGCTGCTTTATTACGAATCAGCGCTGGTTTATCAGAAGTAGCAACAACAAGAACACTTCTTTTCATACCTTCAACGCCCAAATCTCTTTCAACGAATTCTCGTACTTCTCTTCCACGCTCACCAATTAGAGCAATTACGTTAATATCAGCTTTTGTATTTCTAGCAAACATTCCAAGCAGTGTACTTTTTCCAACACCACTACCCGCAAATATACCGATTCTTTGTCCCTTACCAACCGTAATAAGACTATCCACTGCCTTTACTCCTAGAGGAAGTACTTCACTAATCAG
This sequence comes from [Clostridium] fimetarium, assembly GCF_900111235.1. Lineage (GTDB taxonomy): Bacteria > Bacillota > Clostridia > Lachnospirales > Lachnospiraceae > Clostridium_N > Clostridium_N fimetarium. Next base: position 346,049 of record NZ_FOJI01000002.1, on the reverse strand, counting down.
TTTTCTTGTCATCGGGTCTGGTGGGGATGCTTCTACTGAATATTCTGTAAATAGGCCTAAATCAGCATTATTTATCGGATTACCAAGACCATCCAATGTCTGACCTAGCAATGCATCTCCTACTTTAACCGACAAAGGACTTTCGGTATTCTCTACCATACATCCAGGTCCAATACCGTCTACTGATTGAAACGGCATTAACAAAACTCTTGAATTGTTAAATCCAACAACTTCCGCGTACAAAGTCTGATTTCCATCACTAGATGTAATTTTGCATAAATCATTTAACTTAGCATCGGGTCCTATTGATTCAATTGTAAGTCCAACTATTTTTGATACTTTACCAAGCTTTTTATAAAATGATTTCTCAGCTAATTTTATATACTTATCTCTATTAATTACTGACAAAATAATTTCTCCTAACTGCTTCCAAAGCTTAAATACAACTTAATAGCTTAATATCTTTAATTACATTGGTAAGCTGTATATCCAAACTGCAGTCATACACTCCAACATCGCTTTCTATAACACATTGATTTTTCGTCATCGATAAATCTTCAACGATTTCTATTTGTACTTCTCTTGACATCGCACAGTAGATTTTTCCTTGATTGTTAACTAAGAACTTATAGTCGTCAGGTGATACTTTTATAACGAATTCCCTACTGACTTCTGTATTATGCATTACACTATTAACCAGGTCTAATATGATTTCCTCATTATTATCTGATATTATATTGATGACCTTTTTAAACACATCTGTTATTACACTAACAAGCTCTGGTTCCATCTTTGCTTTCATATCATCATACTGTTGCTGAATTTCTAACTTTATTTGTTCATTTTCTGTTTGATATTTTGAAATCTGACTGTCAACTTCTATTCTAGCATCTTCTAGCCCTTTTTCTTTGCCTTCAGAATATGCCTCTTTTATAATAATATCCGCTTTATTACGCGCCTCATAAAGTATATTATCGGATTCTATATTTGCCTTTTCAATTATACTTTCTGCCTGAGCAGCTGATGCTTCTATATCTGCTTTTGATATCTGTTGCTGCGGGTTTATTTCGTTATCAGTTGTCAAAGCATCTATGTCTCGAACATGAAACGGTTCAACCACTTCTGCATTCAAGCCACTAATGAAACCACCTGAATTCGCTTTATCTTTTACAGCTAATTCAATCAACACACCAATTTTAGATTTTATAACATCATTATAATCTATGATTCTTTCTTTCTGGCTCACCACATTGTTTCGTTTATATAGATTAGACAATGATTTCGTCACCTCCACCTCTCGCAATAACAATTTCTGCTGAATCTTCAAGTTTTCTAATTACATTAACAATCTTTTGCTGTGCCTCTTCAACATCCTTCATTCGTACAGGCCCCATAAAGTCCATATCCTCTTTTATCATTACAGAAAGACGTTTTGATAAATTGTTAAGAATAACATTTTGAACTTCTTCATTTGAACCTTTCAGTGCAAGTGCAAGATCTGCATTGTCAACATCTCTAAGAACTCTCTGAATAGCTCTATCATCAAGTGAAAGAATATCTTCAAATACAAACATCTTTCTTCGGATTTCATCTGCCAATTCTGGTTCTTCGATTTCAAGGGTCTCCATAATATGTTTTTCAGTACCTCTGTCAACTGAATTGAGGATTGCAACGATAGCATCAACACCACCAACAATCGTGTAATCCTGGTTAACAAGTGAAGCCAACTTACGTTCCAGAACTCTTTCAACCTGTTTGATGACATCTGGTGATGTTCTATCCATTTGAGCAATACGTCTTGCAACATCGGCTTGTTTTTCTGGTTGCAATGAAGAAACAACCATTGACGACTGTGATGGTGGCAAGTAAGACAATATCAAAGCGATTGTCTGAGGGTGCTCATCTTGAATAAAGTTAAGTAACTGCGTTGGATCCGTTTTTCGAATAAACTCAAACGGTCTAACCTGTAAACTTGCAGTAAGTTTTCCAATAACGTCTTTTGCTTTTTCTGGTCCCAACGCTTTTTCCAAAAGTTCTTTTGCATATGAGATACCACCTTCAGCAATATACTGTTGTGCAAGGCATATTTCATAAAATTCATTTAAAACTCTTTCTTTTGTCGATGGCGAAATACTGCTTGTATTGGCAATCTCCAACGTAAGTTGTTCAATTTCCTCTTCCTTCAAATGCTTAAATACCTTTGAAGACTTTTCTGGACCTAATGCAATAAGTAATGTGGCGGCTTTTTCAACGCCATTCATTTCTTTATCTGAATTACCTTTAGCCATTATTTATCACTCCCATCCATCATTTAACCAGTTACGAAGTAGCAACGCAACTGCTTCTGGATTTTCATCCACAAATTTCTCTATTGCTTTTCTAGTTTCTGATTTATCTTGTAAACCAATATTATCAATTGAAGGCTGATTTTCTTTTGTCGTAGCTAACATTTCTTCTACTGACAATTCAGGTTCTTTTTCTTCTACTGTTAATGGTTTTGCACTTCTAATAATTACAAATGCTAAAATTCCAAGTATCACAATTGCCAACACTATCTGAAGCCAGAATGTAACTGTCTTTGCAGTTGTGCTTTCTGGTGCATCTACAAAATAGGGTACCTCATAAGCAAGCACGGTAATCTTACCCGTCGCTATACCAGTACCAGTTGAAATAGCCGTTAACCAATTCGGGTCAACTGTGATTGGTTTGGATGCTGCATTTGCGGCTTTAAATTGATCCCAAGTACTTCCATTTAGATAGCCCAAAGTGGTTGCTTCTGTCTCATCGTATATTACATTTTTAACCAAGGAAATCGTCATTGATGAGTCCGCATAGATAACAGCACCAGGCTGTTTGTTTGTTGTAGTTACAATTACATCTGGTAAATAAGCATATTTACTTACTGTATATTCCGAAGTGGAACCATTGCCATTTGAAACCGTATAAGATGTATCACTAGAATTGGAGCTTGTACCAGCAACACCACTTGCTGTACCACCACCTCCAGTTGATTTTTCAACAGATGATGTACTGAAAAGGCCTTCCTCTCTACCTTCTTGAGCAGTATACTTCGTCGCTATTTCATTAATTGCATCCCAATTCAATGACAGGTTCATAGTGATTTGCGCATCATCATACAAATGTGTTGCCAAAAGATTTTGTTTCAATGAGGTCTTTATTGTTGATTCAATCTGGGCTTTATACTTTACCTTTGTATTAAGGCTAGTTGTTCCTCCACCGCCTGAGTCAGATGAATCTGCACCAGAAAATAATGTTGTACCGGCCGTACTAATTATCGTAATCTTATCGGTGTTTTTATTGCCCACAGATGTAGCAAGGAATTGTGCGATAGTGTTTGCCTTATCATCATTCACTGAATTTCCTTCAAGTGTAAGAACTGCTGAAACGGAAGCTTCTGAGGTTGTACCATAAAAGGTATCGATTTTTTCAGGTAAAACAACTGTAACCGTTGCTGACTTAATTCCATCCATAGTTGCCAAATCTTTTGCAAACTTTGATTCCAAATATGACTGCCATTTTTTTAGCTTATCTGCCTCTGTTGTACTAAAGTCGTTTTTCATAGCATCATCCAACGTATATCCATCTGACTGAATATTGCCGGCTGCCAAAACCATCTTTGCTTTCGTTACATTCGCCTTATCAACTGAAACTGACATTGTTGCATCATCAGTTGTATAGGCATAACCATTGTCTGTAAGTAATTTTGTAACTTCGCCCATCTCAGTATAAGAACTGCATGTAGTTACGACTTGCATATTAGGTCTTTGTATGACAACAGCAAGTATTATTAAAGCTACAATTACAATTGCAACAACACTTATAATTATACCTTTTTGTTTTCTTGTGTATTTATTCCAAACATCCAATAAATGCTTCGGTATTTGTTTTAACCTGTCCATCTTATTTCCTCATGCGTACTAACGCCTTTTATATTATTAGTTGAATCAAGTCCACTTGAATCATGCTGTATAGATTTAAAATTACATCTGCATATTCATAATTTCTTTATATGCTTCAAGAACCTTGTCTCTAATTGCTACCGTATATTGTAATGATAAATTAGCTTTTTGCTGAAGAACGCTCAGCTCAGAAGTATTTGTCATGTTACCAAGTGAAAAATCGACTTCTGCTTTCTGTGCGGCTTGAATAGAACTATTCGTATCATTAATCAATCCCATCGCAGAATTATACACTGAATCAAATTTACCCGTTGAATCAGTAGCCGTCGATTCTGTGGCTGTCGCGGCTTTCATTGCATTCGTTATCTTGCTAACGTAATCCGAGTTCAGATTCTGTGTAATAGATGATACATCCATTTGTAATACCTCCACAAGTTTTTAACTATATTATGCCTAATTAATTATATTTTTAAAGTATATTATTTGCCTACTTCAAGACCTTTGGATGCCATTGCTTTACCAGCATTAAAGGCTGTTACATTCGCTTCATAAGACCTAGTTGCATCTATCAAATCTGTCATTTCCTGGATTATATTTACATTAGGATAAGAAACAAATCCGTCTGCATCTGCATCCGGGTGAGAAGGATCATACACCTTTGACATCGCAGTAGTAGTATCGTCTTGAATTGAAGTCACTTTAACGCCATTGCCCGCCACCCCTGATTGTGCAGCAGCAAACACGCTACTAAATGAACTATTACTTCCTTTTTCTGTCAAAACGACTTGTTTTCTTACATATGGTGTACCATCTGCTGTTCTTGTCGTATTAACATTCGCAATATTTTGTGATATAACATCGGTTCTTAACCTCTGAGCAGTCATACCGGATGCACTTATATTAAATTGTGAAAATAATGCCATAAATTTTTCCCCCTTCTATTTTTAAAAAGATTAATTTAATACTGACTTCATTCTTGAGAACTCATTACTCATGCTGTCAATAAGCGCATTATACATTATCTGATTTGATGCCAATTCCACATTTTCCGTTTCAATATCTACATTATTACCATCGCTTCTATATGATAAATTTGAATTATCTGTATAGACATTAGAGTTAACATTACTTAAATCAACACTTTTTACTCTCTGTGTAAGTGTCGAGGTTGTATTATCTGTTCCCCCCAAAGCCGAATTAAGATAAGTTGCAAATGATACGTCTTTTCTCTTGTAATTAGGTGTATCAACATTAGCAATATTACTTGAAATAACTTCGTTACGAAGCCAACTAGAATTGGTTGCTGAATTTAAAACATCTATATATCCAAATGCTCCTGAACTAAACATAAAAACACTCTCCTTTCAAAATTAACATTCCTCCAAGTATTACTTTGTTTAACCTTAACTATCTTTCATTATAATTAATTTTTGACAAAAAAACAAGATATTTCACAAAATATTGTATTTTTTTATAGTTGCTTCCACAATATGTATAAATTTTCGACAGTTTTCATTATTATGCTCAAAAAAAACGAACCCTCTTGGCAGCGACATACTGCTGTAATCGGATCCGTCCGTGCTTTTTTGTCCATAGGCATTATGAATGATATAAATTGATTTCAAATCTATGTTTTAGAAACTTTTCTTCTTCATTTCTTTAACTCTTCAAAAACGATATCATTAATAACTTTAATATAAGTTCCTTTCATACCAGATGAATGAGATTCAATCACACCGGCACTTTCAAATTTTCGTAAAGCATTCACAATTACAGATCTTGTAATTCCTACTCTATCTGCAATTTTGCTTGCTACTAAAATTCCCTCATATCCATCAAGTTCTTCGAAAATGTGTTTGATTGCCTCTAATTCTGATGAAGATAACGTACTAATTGCTGATTTTACAATCTGTTGTTTTCTTGTTTCTTCAGCATTTTCTTCGTTTACCGAACGCATCATCTCAAGTCCAACAACAGTTGTTCCATACTCACACAAAATAATATCATCAATTTCATAACTATCATCACTTTTATACATAAAAAGAGTTCCAAGTCGTTCACCAGCAATATCGATTGGGGCAAGCAAAGCTTGAAATTTCTTAACATTTTCATTTGTGAATCCCAATGTTGCTAAATTAACATTTTCCTTTGTAGATAGCACACTAAGTAGTCTTTCGTTAAGCATTCCATCAACAAACCCACCTACTTTATCAAAAATAAGTTCATCAATTCGATTAACTCCACTACAGAATCCCGTACCTAATACTTTACCTTTTTTGCTTATTACTAAAATATTAGACTCTAATATACTACTTAACACTGCACACATATCATTAAACTCGACTCTATGTGAATTGTTATTATGCAATAGTTTATTAATTTTTCTTGTTTTATCTAACAACTGTACACTCATCTTATACCTCCTTGAAAAATTAAAAACACTATAACCGTTGTTTTAGTAAATATTAACACACTTTTCAAATATATTCAATAATTATTATACAATTACTTTATTTATTTTCTACATATCCACAATTTATATCTGCACACACTAATTTATTACCTTTTTCTAACATATATCCACCACACTGTGGACATTTCTTTTCAGAAGGTCTCTGCCATGACATAAAATCACATTCTGGATTATCTTCACAGCCATAATACTTTCTACCTTTTTGCGTTTTCTTAAGTACTACTTCTTTACCACACTTAGGACAGTTCACACCAATTTTTTCTAAATATGGCTTTGTATTTCTACATTCAGGAAATCCCGGGCAAGCAAGGAATCTACCATGTGGGCCATATTTTACGACCATATTTTTTCCACATAAATCACAGATTACTTCTGTAACTTCGTCTTCTATTTTTACATTTTCCAGTTCTTTTTCAGCCGCTTTAACAGCTTCATCTAAATCTGGATAGAAATTTCTAATTACTGTTTTCCACTGCACGGTTCCTTCTCCTACACTATCAAGAAGCGATTCCATTGTAGCTGTAAAATTAACATCAACAATACTTGGAAATGCCTTAATCATAATACTGTTTACAACTTCACCCAGCTCTGTAACATACAGATTCTTATTCTCTTTTGCTACATAACGTCTTGCAATAATCGTTGAAATTGTTGGGGAATAAGTACTTGGACGGCCAATCCCAAGTTCCTCTAATGTTTTAACAAGAGATGCCTCTGTATAATGAGCTGGTGGCTGCGTAAAATGTTGCTTATTATCTAGTTCATCTAGCGTTAATAATGTAGTTTCATTAATATCTTTAGCTACTGAATTATTCTCTTCTTTTTCAACGTCTTCATCTTTATAAACGGACAAGAAGCCATCGAACTTCAATTTTGAAACTGCAACAGTAAATATATATTTACCAGCGCTAATCTTAATTGACGTAGTTTGATAAACAGCTTCACTCATTCTACTTGCAGTAAATCTTTTCCAAATTAGTTGATACAATCTAAACTGATCTCTTGACAAAGATTCTTTTATCACCGTTGGAGTAAGTGTAATATCTGTAGGTCTTATTGCTTCATGCGCATCCTGTATTTTTTTCTTAGATTCCTTCTGTGCATGTGGAACAGCGAGATAATTTTCTCCATAGTTATTAACAACAAATTCATTCGAACTTGCCTGCGCTTCATCTGCAATCCTGATAGAATCCGTACGTAAATATGTAATAATACCAATTGTACCTCGACCTGCAATTTCAACGCCTTCATATAGCTGCTGTGCTAAACGCATTGTTTTTTGAGTTGAAAAATTAAGTACCTTTGAAGCTTCTTGCTGTAAAGTACTTGTTGTAAATGGCAGTGGCGCTTTTTTTATTTTCTCGCCTTTTTTAACTAGATTAACTTTATATTCAGAACCTTTTAATTTCTTAAGAATGTTCTTCATTTCTGTTTCACTCTTGATTTCGATTTTACCCTTGTCATCTCCGTAAAACTTAGCAACGACTGATTTTTTCTCGCCATTGATATTAAGAACTGCATCTAATGTCCAATATTCTTCAGGAATAAATGAATTAATTTCATCTTCTCTATCACAGATGATTCTAAGTGTAACCGACTGAACACGTCCTGCGCTGAGTCCCCTTTTAACTTTCTTCCAAAGAAGTGGGCTGATTGTATATCCTACCATTCTATCAAGGATTCTTCTTGACTGCTGTGCATCAACAAGATCCATATCTAAACGTCTTGGTTCCTTTATAGATGACTTAACTGCATTCTTAGTAATCTCATTAAAACTTATACGATTAATATCTTTATCTTCTATCTTAAGCGCTTTAGCTAAGTGCCAAGAAATAGCCTCTCCCTCACGATCTGGATCGGTTGCGAGATATACTTTTTCAGATTTCTTTACTTCTTTTCTTAGCTTAGCAAGAATATCACCTTTTCCTCTAATCGTTATATACTTTGGATCGAAATCATTATCAATATCTATACCAAGTTGACTCTTTGGTAAATCCCTTATATGACCATTAGAAGCTGCAACCTCATAATTAGCTCCAAGAAACTTTTTGATCGTTTTTACTTTAGCTGGTGATTCTACTATTACTAAATACTTTGCCATTTCAGCCTCCTATATTCAAGAAAATTGTGCAGAATTAATAACCCTCACATAATAATTCTTTGAAATCTCTCTTATATAATTTCTTAATTCCAGATTTAATAAAACATTAGTTATTACTTTTATATCTAAGCCTGTTTCTTCTATTATACTGTTTATACTTTTGGGGAATAAATCTACACAACTATACACCATTTTATCTTGGCACGCAAGCGTAAAATTATCTTGAGCAGAATCAGCTTGCATATTCTTATTATTGTTATCTGATTTGCTACTAATATATTGCATAATTCCTAGGTTTTCATACGCATCCATTGGCGTTGTAATTACTTGAGCCCCCATCTTAATCAAATTATTGCACCCCTCACTTAGTCTATCCCCAATACGCCCAGGAACCACCATTACTTCCTTGTTTTGTTCAAGTGCTTGGTCAACTGTTATAAGCGATCCACTCTTTTCTCTTGCTTCTACTACTATAATAACATCTGCTAAACCACTAATAATTCTATTTCTCATAGGGAATTGATATGCCAATGGGTTGGTTCCTGGTGAATACTCTGAAATAATACCACCCTGTTGTAAAATATCCGAATAAAGATTAATATTTTCTTTGGGATAACATATGTCTACCCCACAGCCGAGTATTGCATATGTACTACCTCCAGCATTAATTGCACCAACATGACCATAAGAATCTATTCCTCTAGCCATTCCGCTAATTACTTGAACTCCTAATTTCGAAAATTCATAGCCAAACATCTTCGCAATTTCTCTACCATAATTGGTGCAGTCTCTAGCCCCAATTATAGCAACTGTAGGAATATTTTCTTGGGGCAAATTCCCTTTATAATATAAGCCATAAGGAAAATCAAATATTTTCTTCAGTCTGTTTGGATAATCATCACTTTCTACATGAACAAATTTTATCTTTTTCTCTTCTAATTTCATGAAGTTTATGTATATGTCATTATCCTTTTTACTCTCAATAATACTATTAATCTCTTTATCTTTTAAATCTTGAACATACCCCAATAATTTATCAGATGCATCATATACTTCCTTCGCATTACCAAATATATTTAACATTGCCCTTATTTTTGCATTCCCAATGTCTGGAATGTTACATAACCAATACCAATAATAATCTTCTACACTTTTGTCCATATTATCTCCTTCGTCGTATATTGTAGCATGAAATATTCATCTTTTTAAATATTTAACGGCTTACTGAATTATCATAGCTTCTATAAGAAATCGCCTCACTCAAATGAATACAACTAATTTTGTCACTTTCCTCTAAATCCGCTATCGTTCTGGCAGTCTTTAGAATTTTATGATACCCTCTTGTTGTCAGATTCAGTTTTGTAAAAACACGTTCTAAAAGTTTATTCTCTTCATTGCCCAATTGGCAACATTTCTTAATTTCTTCAATTGTTAATTCTGCATTTAATTTTACTTTTTTCCCATTATTTCTTTGTTTTTGGAAATTAATTGCTGTATCTACCATTTTTTTCATGTCATTTGAAGTCATATATGAATTTTCCTTCATGTATTCTTCCTGTGTAAGTTTCAAGTCTGAATAGTTCATCTTTCCAGTTTCAACGCTTATATCAAATCTATCCCAAAATGGTTGACTTATTTTTCCTAAGTATCGATTGATATCATATTCAGAACAGTGGCATTTGTTCTTATCAGGATAATATCCGCACTTGCATGGATTAATTGCTGCTACAAGCATAAAGTCTGCAGGATAAGTAAATGCGGCGTGTAAACGCACTATTGTAACAGACTTCTCTTCGAGCGGTTGACGAAGAGCTTCTATCGTTGACATATAAAATTCTGTTAGCTCATCTAAAAACAGAACGCCTTTGCTAGCCAAAGTTATCTCTCCTGGTTTCGGTATTTTTCCGCCTCCAACTAATGCACTAATCGTTACCGAATGATGTGGATGCCTAAATGGTCTTTTTGTGATTAAGACGTTATCTTTATCCAACAATCCTGCTATACTATAAATCTTTGAAATCTCCAAGCTTTCCTCAAAGGTTATTGTCGGAAGGATTGTTGGGATTCTCTTTGCCATAAGTGTTTTTCCGCTTCCTGGTGCACCAATATACATAATATTATGCATTCCTGCAGCTGCAATTAATGATGCTCTCTTTGCTATATGCTGTCCCCTTATTTCACTAAAATCCACATTATCGCAATTACTATTCTTCTTACAAAATGTTTCAAAGCTAATATTTCTAACTGGCTTCAATTCATATTCACCATTTAAGAATCCGATTACTTCATTTAAATTTCGAACTCCATATACGTCTATACCACTAACGACTGAGCCCTCATTCCTATTGGCATATGGTACAATACATCTTTCAAAATTATTATCTTTTGCAACACATACGCTTGGCAGAATTCCTTTTACTGAGTTGATTTTTCCATCTAAACTAAGTTCGCCAATTAAAAATGTCTTTTCCAATAATCTTTCACTAACAATTCCATTCGCTGCCAATATTCCTATCGCGATCGGCAAATCAAATCCAGTCCCATCTTTTCTTATGTCGGCCGGTGACATATTAACTGATATTCTTTGTGTTTTTAAATTCACGCCGGAATTCTTAATTGCAATCTTAACACGATCTCTTGATTCTTTGACTTGTGCGCCCAAAAATCCACTCATCTCAAATGACGGAATGCCGTTATTCACGTCTACTTCTACATTGACAAGACTAGTCTCAAGACCATTGATTGTACCACTTATCACTTTACTAAACATATTACCCCCTGTATTAATATACGATATTGTGTAACCTAATTATCATAATTGTATCACTATAATTGTATTTGTCAATACGTTATGTGGTATATAATTATTTGTTATATCGTATTTAATATATTTTATGAAAGTATATTGCCTATACTCATTAAAGGATAAAAAATGCCCCAAGATCTAACATACAGTTTAATATATGTTAGATCTTGGGGTCTTTTAGCTATACTATAAAATTGCTTTTAATTCAATTCAAATAAGTTTCTATAAAATATTGATACCGTTGCATTGCCCGTTGCATTTGCAGAATCCGTTACTTGAAAGCCAATCTTAACATTATTATCACTATAATACTTTCGTAACGTAACGCCTTTATATGTATAATTGTAATAGTCCTCTAGGTCGATTGTGTTTTCTTGTGCATTCATTATGGGATTAGTTGAGTCATATGTCTTAATAACAATATCCCCCACATTATATGCATTATTTCCATCCGTATCCCAATATACCAACCCAGATTCAAATTTACCTGTATTTTTGCTTAAATCCAAATCAGATGCAGTAAATTTTATGATTGGCAGTTTTGCATTATCTCTAGTAAATAATTCATACATACCTGCTGACTTAAGTGCAGCATTATTAACTTTGATTTCTGGTGCACTGTTACCTGATAAAATTGCTCTAATAACTGTATTAACAAAAAGTTTTAGTTCTTGCGAACCATCGACTTTTGAATGCCCTGCTCCTGAATATGTAATATTACCTTTTGAATATATATAATAATTATTAACTGCATCCTGCCCAGTATAATTATATATTATGTTTGAGTTATTATCAGACCCTATCGTATACCAGACCACTACATCTTCTGCGACGTTTGCGTGAGCTTCTAAATCAAGTTGAAAATACTGAGCATGCGTCGTTGCTATTGGTAGATCTTGTGCGGTCTTATATGGAAATTCTGTAATTTGGCCTTGGTTCAATCGATTTACTTTATTAGTTGTAATAAATTGATTATAAGTAGATGGTACTCCACCAAACATTGAATAGTCATTATTATTTAAATCCTTGCCAAATCTAAGCATGAAATCATTCGTATAGCCTTGTATATAATTTCCTTGATTATATGCAGTGGGATTGTTATTTAATGAAACTCCATATCTATCCATGCCAATAAGGAATCTAAATTTCTTTGTAAGTTGATATCCCCAATTGACTCCAAATACACTAGTACTAGCACCATCACTATAAGCATGATATGTTGTGGTATCATGAACAAACAATACCGAATTTCCCTTATTTATATAATCATATAAATTATCAAGTGCTCCATTACCATTATCAACATCATCTCCACCATATGTATCTGCAAACCCAACTACAACCATGGTATAATTTTTAAGAAAATTATTCTTTGTATAATCACCTAGTGTATAATTATTACCATTTTTATACATATTCTCATACTGCCTAGTAGTCATCAATGTCACATCTAGATTAATTCCTGTAACTGATTTAACCGAATTAAACAGCTTCTGAAATTGACCATTAACATCACTCATATTAAGCGTTAGCGCGTCTAAATTAGAAGGACATATTTGCAATAATTTTACAGTTTTTATATCTTGTGAGTTTACTTCTATTACAATTCCCCCAGTGTCTTCTGAAGATAGGTCTGTTAAAGGATCCTTTACTACCGCCTTCCACGCCAAATACCCTCTTAAAGTTTCTGGTAAATCGATATTAACGCTAAATGTTCCATCTTGATTTGTTCTAATTGTCTGATTTAAAAACACCTCATTGGAATCATCTGTAGACTCAGGTGCAAAGAGACCGTTACTATCTTTATCAAAATATAAAACAAGATTATAATCTTTCGCAGTTTTGCCTATCATTCCGCTGAATGTAAAATCTGATAAGTCAGATGTATCAAATGTCGCAGTTGCAGTATCTCCATTGTAAATCATCTTAAACTTACTATCTACAGTGATTACTGGTTTTACCATTTTAGTTAAATATCTATAGCTGTCATCACCACTTGGTTCTTTCATAATATTTTTAGTTGATATTTTTTTAGTTGAACTATTTCCATTATATATTTGTACACTTAACTTTGTAATTGACAAATTATATATATTTGCTGATGAATCTATTGTTTTATCACCATAGTACAACGCTCCTGAAAGAATCATTGGTTTACCAGTCTTAGCATAGTTTGTTAATTTTCCAACTGACTTTGCCGTCAAGTCATTTCCACTAAGTCTAGCATATTTGCTGTTGCTCTGTATTTTTAGCAATTCACCCATTTTTGAATATATAGTTGAAGTTTTCAAATATCCAGTTGGATTATTAGATCCAATGATTACCAAATCATATATTTCAGATAGATCCTCATTCATGCCATTAAATCCGTTGCTTGCAATAGATTTAACATTTACATAGTTAGTCCAGTTTGCTTCAGTCATAATGTTAGCGTTATATCCAAAATATTTGGCAATTTTTACAGCTCCAGCATAATTGTTATATTGATAAGCTGCAGATGGTTCAATTTCCAATACATTAATTTTGTCAAATTCACCTTCAGCGGGGAAATCACCAATAATATATCGAGTCATACTCGTATATGATAATTCACCATTTGCATTTAATCCATATAGCGATCTAGCAATATCAAAATCAGTACCTAGATAAGTTCCACCATTATAATCAGTTGTTTTACTTCCTCCGTTAAGAAAAATCATATCCATCAAATTATATCCAGAATAAGATAATACATTATCATTTAGATATATTGTATTCCGCGTACCTCCATTAAAATATGGGTATTGGGGCGTATTATTTTCAACAAACATATAACTATCCCAATTAACATTCGCTGAATTTCTCTTGATTTGCAAAACAGAATTGTATACTCCAATACTACCTTTTGTACCACTATATATATTACTAACACTTTGGCTTGCATATTCAGTTACAAATGTATCTGGCTCAATACTAAGCAAAAGCTGTCCTAATTTACTATAATTATCACTTTGACTAGTATTGCTCCAAACTGTCTGTGAATTGTCATATACGACCGAAAGACCATGTTCTTCACTTCTAATATAAATTTCAAGTGCTACTTCAGCAGAAATATTATATTGACTAAATGTAGCTTTATTGGAATCTGTATTTACGGAATTATATTTTTTGCTTAGTTTATTATTACTACTAGTATTTTGTGCCATTAAGTTATATGCTTCATAAAATTTTGTTGAATGATATCCGGGATTGATATATACCATCTCGGCTGAATCTACCATTTCCTTAGTTGCTGCATTGGCCGCTACGGTTTTTACAAGTATTTTATCACGCATATTACTATTACCAAATACGCTATTTGCGAATAAATTTCTATCTGCGAAACCTTCGATTGTAAGACCGTTATCTGAATATTTCGTTCGATCCCATATTCCAGTTATACATCCCACGCAATCTTTCCAAGCATCTAAAACTGTAGTTTTCTTTGTACCATCTGAAATCTTTTGTATATCCGAAGCCAATATTGGCATACTGTTTCCACCAACCATATAGCCCAATTCTCCTAAACCTTCTTGTGGAACAATCTCCAATATTACAAATGGATTGGCATTTGTATAAGTTTTTCCATTCAATACCACTTCTGTAGGAATCGGCGAGGTCAAAGTATTTCCACCAAATACAGTAATCCCAATAATAGAAACCACAGCAATCACAAAAATAGCTGCAAAAACAACAATACTTGTAAATAATTTTCGATCATTTATATCATTTTTCATTTTTGCTATCATATACAATTCTCCTTCATGTGATTAATCTGTAAAATAGCCAGCGATATGTGATTTAAGTGGAAAGTCTGTCATTGTGAAATTTTGAACTGCAAAATCAGCAACATTTTTTATCTCATTTCTAAGTGATGTTACCCTAGATACTTCTCTTTCGATTCCATTATAATTTAGTTTTAAAGTGACTTTAATCTGAATTGGATTATTAATTCCTATTATTTTTTGATTTGTAGAAACAACACCTGCTTCATTTGTTTCAGTTATTTCCTCTGTTTTAAGACTTGAATTAAGTATTTGTACCTTAAAACTTTCGACATTCTTACACAACATCCCTGATTGAGTATAATTGCCTGTTAATATTGGTGTGGGACCAACACACAAAATTTTATTTGTCTTATCATAGGAGTATGCATTACCATTACCCTTACCATCATCCCGTTTGGTGATAAAATTGGGTGTATCTCCAGTTGCACTAATCCTATTATAGATATCAATACATTTTGCTTCCATAATTGCATCTGTCATCTGATTCAATGTTATATTAGCATCATTTTGAAGCTGTGAAGTAATGGTCTGTCTGCTGTAACTATTAATTCCATTATTCAGTAATATAATTACTGCTGATATTACAATCGTTCCTATCGCCATTGCGATTAGTAATTCGACAAGCGTTATGCCCTTATTATTGAATTTTAGTTTGTCCATAAATACATACTCACCCCATTTACGATTAATAATCAGTAGTTAATTTTCCTGTCAAGTACCACAAAGTAAGCGAATTACTTGTTGATGACTTTACACTTACAATAATGTTACCACTTTGGCTAATAGGACCAATTAATGGTGTTTCTGATAAATCTGAATTAACAAGCTTAACTTGATTAACTTTCCCCGAACCTTGCATAAATGAAATCACTAATTTATTGCTATCATTGATATCTTTTTTATCCGTAAATACAGAATCAACATAAGAAATCACAATCTTTGAACCGATTGCTGTTGAAGACACCAATTCTTCCGATGTAGTTTTTCCATCCGGTAAAGTTATCTTTTTCTTAATGTCTATTCTATAGGTATTGTCTTTCTTGTATATTTCAGCAAACCAATTACCTGCTACTGATAGGGTATTTGTTCGCAATTCAGTAATCTGCGAAGAGATATTCTTAACAGCCTTCTTGGAATCTCCTCTTGCTAGCATGGCGAATCCTGCAAAACTTCCACCCACCATTATCGCAATAATGGTGACTACTACAATTAGTTCAACCAGTGAGAATCCTGCATTCTTATTAACTTTCTGACTTTCATTCATCATTTTCACCATTCCTGCGCATCTTTTATTGGCTCGCTCTGCGAGACAATGCGCATCTCAAGTTTTTGCCGGTAAACATTTGCTACTCAACAGTGGCTACACCCGTTTTACTCCAATTTTCAAACTTAATAATATCTTTGAATGTCACTCCAGAAATTGATCCACTACCATCCGCAGCACTTGTCTTAACGGAATTCCATACATTAAAATACTTTTTCATCTCTGCGTCGCTTTTTAAAAATGCATCTACCGTTGAACCACTGATACCACCATCGATCTTTACATTATTATTAATAAATATCTTCCCACCAGCTATAATAAGTCCTTGAAAATCCTTTTCAACTTTAACTGTGCCAGATGCTACAATTACACCACCAGTAAATCCAGCAAAAAAACCAGTATTACTAACAGTGACATTTCCTTTTGCTACATACATAATATTACTACCATAGGTATGGTCACTAGAATAATAATCATGCTCATTTAGATAAGTACTGTTAATAATATTTGCATATACATCCGAACCCATTCCAGAAATATCAATATCCTTACCGTTAATTATAATATCATGATTGACATCATAGGAATGTAAAAGATCTCTTATTGGATTACCACTTGCATCTTTTTCAATCGCTCCATTTGTTATCTTATACATAGAAGGTGAATATAACGTTTTTGTAATTAACGAATATCTATTGGATAAATCCATTGCATTGAGTGCAAATGCATCTTTTGTCGGACTTGCATTATCTGTCAAAGTATAATCTTTTGGATTATCTAAAACAGGATTCGTCCCAAAATCCGAATTCATTAAAGAGCCATTTGTATATATTTGAGCAGTAGTTGATTTATCAAAAATTGAAGTCTGTAATAATTGACCTAAATTCATTTGAAGAATGCTCTTCATATAATTTCTAGTATCTTGATAGGCTTGATATACTGTTGCATTACTTTTGATACTCTGACAAAGTTGATCAAATACTGTATCATTTAAAATAGCCTTAAAATAACTTGCGCTATTCGCTTTTGAGCTGAAATTCAAATATACATACACCTGATTGGTATTGGTAACTGTAACTTTTGTAAATGGTTGCTTAGCATCCAAATACTGATATCCAAAGAAATTATCTGCGGTGATATTTATAGAAGTTGTTAACTCCTTTGAATAAGGATTACTCGCTGGCTTATTTGTAACTGTATTTGTGATTAATGACCCAGGTACAAGATATGCTTCTTGATCCCCTTTTAGTGCCAATGATTCTCCTGTCATATATGGAGCAGCCGTACCTGATTGAAAATCAATATATGCACGACCTCCAAGGACTAATGTTGCAATCTTACTAAGATTAATACTAGCGCCCTTCCCATTTACAATAATCGCGCTGCTTTTTGAATGACCGTTGTCAGTTGCAGTATCTCCTTCATAGCTATATCCATAATAGGATCCAGAAACATTCACTTCACTTCCGTCACCATCAATTTGTAAATCATCTTCTACATATGTATTACATATATTATCAATATTAATTGTGGACTTTGATCCCTTCATTGCTATAATACTTGAGCACCATATGTTTGAACTACCTACTGTTTTTAATTTAGCCCCTGTCAATTTAATATCTTGACTCGAAACAATTGTTGAATTAGATGCATTCATGGTTGAACTTGTTTCTAAGTTAAGTCCCGGTCCACCAGCATACATATTTCCATTGAAATTAAGAGTAGTGTCGTCGGCAATGTCAATACCTGTATTACCAATCAACGAATAATCTTCAAAACTCGTTAGCATATCCTTCTGATCTTCTGTAAATTGGATTTCTACATCTTTAAGTGCAATTACTCCATCAAATGTAACATCGGAGAAAAATCCCTTATCATTTTTATATTCTACAACACAATCTTTAAATACAATTTTATACACTGCAAGCTTTGTACCTACTAAACTTTCGGCTTGCGTAGTATAAAAGCTTCCTACTTTTATTACTTTAGCCTTTGTAGGATCTTCCAAAAAAGTATTCAGTTTCATAATTAATTTGTTAGAATCAAATGGCAGATTGACACCAATATTAGATTGCCAAATATTAGTGTAATCTTGAATCAACTCATTTAACATATTAGAAGTGAAATTTAATCGCAAATTTTTATTTGCATCTTGATTACTTGTTTTAATATTTTGACTTGTCAAGTCTTTACTTGCAGTAACCATAGAAGCCATCTCTTTTTGATAGGCATCATTTAGCTTTTCCATACTCAACTTCCCGAGCCCACTATAAATTTCGTCAACCGCTTGTTCATCCGTGTAGAAGGCCTTTTTTGAATCTCTATCGACTGCTTTCATCTTGAAATTAACCATCGCTGTGGCCGTACATACCGTACCAAGAATAGCAATAAATGATACGATTATTAAAACCATAATTAAAGTTGAACCTTGATTGTTAGATTTCTTAGAAATACCATTCCCCATACTCTAATTCTCCTTTGTTGACGTCATAGTCATAAATGGATCACCTGTTTTCTCTCCAACCCATATCTCCACCTTAATATTATACAAATATTTTGTGCCATCCCCTGCTGATACGTTCTGTGTAATACTGTTCTTTTGATTAGCTGCAGTTGTGACAAATTTATCCCATCCATCAATGTTAGAATAGATATCCACAGTTCCACCAGAGCCAAGTCCCAATGTACCACTGTTATTTAAAATAACAGGAGTATCATTGATTTCAACCTTAACCTTGCTCTTATCAAGCTTCACTGGGTTAACATCTTTTACATTCGTCTGTTCAACTAAATAAACGTTTAGTTTATCTTTTGTTATGTAACCCATTGGATATTTATATTTAACATTAATAACATCTTCAGCCGTGGACGCTCCTGCTTTGTTTATATCAAATGCTCTATAAAACAAATATACATTCCTAAATTCATTATAAGCACTAGCATTCGTCAAGTTATTAAACTCGTTAATATCAGCAGCATTTTCAACAATTCGATTACTATCTGGAAATGTTGTATAATCATATTTATAGGTGATCGATTTATTTAAATCCGCACCTGCTTTCGTGATAAAATATGTTACTTCTACTACTAAATTCTGTTTGTACGTTTGAACACTTGCCGTTGCACCCGCTTTGTTTATTTTAAGGGGCACCATAGAATCTTTAGTGACTTCAGATGTGACTGTCACTTCTCTTCTAATCTCAGCAATCGTAACATCGACACCTTTTTTCTTAAATGCATTTATCATACTAGAATCATGTTGATAGACCTGTTGCATAATCACATAATTACGATCTGTATTCACATCTGAAAGTACCGGCATGTTATATGTATTAATATTATTTGATACATTATCTGCAGGCGCTGAACTCTTATCTGCATAGGAGGATGGGTCTAATGTGACTTTCACAAAATATCGTTCTCCATTTGCACCTTCATAATAAGGATATGCGACACCACCACTAACATAGGTCTTAGGTGTGCCAGCTTCAAAGCTAGCCATGTCAAACTGATATATCAGCTGATCCTTTGGGACTAGAGGCGCTGTCTCTGGTTGTTTAATAGTAAGGTTGGCAACGCCCGTTGCACTATTATTGATTTCAAAGGGCTCTGTAGATAAAGCCGTAGTAACATGACCATCTGTCAGCTGCGTTATCGGAAGTGATTTGAATTCCTCAATTATTTTTTGCGCAACTGTATTTGCATTTTCCTGCTTTCTTGCATTTGAATTCACTTTCGCCGCTGACGCAAATGAACTTAGAATTGGCAGCGTAATTATCGCTAATATAACCATAGCCACTAAGACTTCTATCAAAGAAAATCCTTTGTTATCAGTCTTAGTAGTAGAGTTATCAGTATTATGTTTTCTTTTTATCGATTTCAAAAAAAGCTCCATAACATTCTCCCGTTCATGCTAGCTATTTATAGATATTAATACTTCCAGTTTTTCCTGCATATACAAGCCTTGGATTTTCAAGATCATCATTACATACCTTTACGCTGAGCGTAAGATCTGATTCATTGATAAGATTAAGATTAATACTACTCTTATCCGAAGCAGATATTCTTGACGAACTTATAATAAGTAAATCAAGTGTATTTCCTGGTACTAAAGCTGCACCCTTTTCATAATTCGTTGCTGGATATGTAATCTTTCCTATCTTATATTGAATTGTATAATTACCACTTGAACCTGCAACCTTAACCTCTACGTTCTCAGACACATTACTATTACTTGAAATAATGGATTCTTTTGTAGAATCATTTTTCTTTCCAATAATACAAGAGTCAACATCAGATGTCGAGGCACTTAGCATAATGAAATAATCGTAATCACTCAGAATATACTCACCATTTTCATCTATCATGTCAGCTTTTCTTGAATTGAAAAATTTAGAATAGAAAATATTATCTGTTCCAATTGGTAAGTCGAATTTTGGTGCAACAAATGGTCTCTGACTTCCAGTAATTGCATATGTTGATAGCGTCATAGTACCAGAAACAAGGCCTGTAACTTCATTAAAAGACATTGCAATTGATTCGATAGAATTCTTACTATAATAATTATTAACGAAATTAATCAAACTCTTCCACTGTGAATATTTTGCTTCGTATGTCAACGTTAATGTTGTCTTAAAACCTGCCATATCTGTTGAATATACTTTAACCCCTGATGAAGAAGGATTCGAGGAGTTAACACTACCAAATGTGTATATTTGAGAGGTATCTGACAACGTAGTACTTTTTATCCATGTACCTGTAATCATCTCTATTTTATTCAAGAAATCAAGCGAAGCATCTTGTGATGTGCCACTTGAAAAATTTGAAAATATAACGTTAGATGTGTTTTTGAATGTTTCTGTATCTTTTATGTATTTCTCACGATCTTTATTCTTGTCAACCAAATCTTTTTGTTTTACCTTAAGGATTGAAGTTTCCTGTTGATACTTATCAGTCAATGCTGTGAGTTTCTGGTTTCCAAAAAAATATGCACATGCAAGGATTCCAAAAGCAAGTAAAACCATAAGAAGCTTCTTATCTTTTTCAGATATTTTAAAATTAAAGTCAAAATTTTTCACTAAATGCTCCCCCTTCTACTTAGCTGTCGTTGCACTTTGACTTGTTGTACTATTGTCAAATGCACATGTAAGAGAAAATGTTACTGTAATTACCCCGTTATTATCTTTTGTTTCAGTTTCACTTCCCACTTTTACAGATGTTATATTCTTTACAGCTGATAGTTTTTGAATTAACAAAGCAACTGAACTCTTGCTGCTTGCCCCTCCAGATAACGCTACCACTCCACTCGTGATATTCATACTTTTGATAGAAATATCAGATGGCATCTGTGTTTCTAATGATGTGATAAATTCTGATAATGCATCATCATTATTTGTAGTTAACTTCTTAAAAGTATCCGCATCTAATGCAATATCTTTTGACTCATAATAATCACTAACTACGCCCTCAATATCTTTAATATTATCAACATTGTCTTGTATTGTATCTCTATTGGTTTTTGCAGATACCATTGTGATAAATGGTACCAAGATTATAACAACGGAGATAATGATTGAAGCCGTCAAAATATAAGTAAGTGTCTTTCCATAATCTACAGCCTTCGTATTTTCGATTATATTCTTTGGCACAAAATTAACTGGTGCAATAAATGCTCCAATATTAGTAATATAATTTGGAAGTGTTGACGCATCTAGATAAGTTTTCTTATCACACGATATATCTTTTAATTTATCCATATTTACAAAAGGCAAATTAAGTTCACGTGCAAATAATCCAATAAATCCAGTAATTGTTGCAGCATTACCAATTATATATGCTTTTTCGATTGGCTTATTCGTGTTTCTTGTTATGTAATAATCAATAATACGATTCACATTGCTAACTAAATATTTCAAAGATTCGGTTACCGCATCACCATCAAACGAGCTATGTAAAAGTTCCTCTGTTTGCAATTTTTTCAGTGCCGGATCATATTTAATCGAAAATGTATCCATTATCGCATTTACCAAAACCGATTTTCCATATGGAACTGTCCTTTGTAACTGCAATACGTTATTGTCAAATATGTTTACGATTGTTGAATCATTCTCAACCTGAATTACAATGCTTGGAACAGTGTCAATCTGACGTTTCAGTGCTTGATAAGTACTATTACCAACATAATCAATTGACTCAACTATAAATTCCAATGATGAAGCCAAATCGTAATATGATCCAATCATCTCCGCTGGAGCTGCTATAACCTGAACTTTTATCTTATTTTCATCATTTATGAGACGTTCCAAAACTGAATATTGAATGATATATTCTTCTATATTAACAGGGAAATACTCTGTCGCATTCGTATTTATTATATCAGCTATTTTGTTATTCTTAACGTTTGGAATAATGACTTCTTTTATTGCGATTTTAGTTGAAGCCAAAGAAAACACAACTTTATTAGTCGTAATTCTGTTATCATCTAAAGCCACTTTGATTATTTTGGCCAATGAACCTCTGTCTTTTATCATTCCATCACTATAGGATCTCTCCGGTGTTGGAATTGTAACTGCTTTATGTACTAATATTAATTTTCCATTTTTAGTCATTTCGCATAACTTAATATACTCATTATTAATTGTTATACTTAATATTTTTGCCCTTGTCTTAATATCCATTATTTTTCCTCCAAAATCTTAGAAAGCAATCCTATATACTTAAATACTTCAGATACCAGTCAATTATCTTATCTCCATATAGTATTGTTATTAATATACCGGCAGACAGATATGGTCCGAAAGCTAACATATGATTTTTGTTATATACTTTCATAAGTATCAAGTGTATTACCGCCCCTAATATGCAACCAATAACAAATGCAAGAATAATATTCTTCCATCCTAAATACAAGCCAGCAGCTGCCATTAACTTAATGTCACCACCGCCGATGCCTCTTCCCCTAGTTATAAAAAACAGGATTAATAAAAATCCACTGATAACACAAAATCCTATTAGCGAATCTAATAGGTTACTAAAATCTATAATAATTTTAAAAATAGCCAAAACTCCAATTGAAACATTTAAAGAAAATGGTATTTCAAAGGTTCTCCAATCAACCACTGCAATCACAATTAAGATTGAATATAAAAGACAATTCAATATGCTAAGCAGAGTAAATCCGTTTACTGTAAATATTAGTACATACCCGATTCCATTAATTGCCTCAATCAATGGATATTGCACCGATATCTTATCTCCACAGTTTCTGCATTTACCTCTTAGAATAATGTAGCTCACCAGTGGTACTAAATCATACCACTGGATCTGTTTGCCACACCTCATGCAATGAGATCTGTTAGTTGCTATATTCTCTTTTAATGGAAGCCTGTATATTAAAACATTTAGAAAACTCCCTAAAACTATTCCATAGAGGAATATAATAATAAACAGAAATATCTCTGGTTGCATATTTTTTTATCCTTTAGTTATTCAATAATAAAGGCTCTAAGTGCGCCTGTCGCATCTGTAGTCTTAGCAGCAATTGCTGGCGTAGCAGCAACTGTGCCTGCCGATATAGTTATTTTATCATCAACAATTTTAACATATATTATAGATGTTTTATTAGCTGCAGAAGACAAT
This sequence comes from [Clostridium] fimetarium, assembly GCF_900111235.1. Lineage (GTDB taxonomy): Bacteria > Bacillota > Clostridia > Lachnospirales > Lachnospiraceae > Clostridium_N > Clostridium_N fimetarium. The sequence continues at coordinate 322,041 of NZ_FOJI01000002.1, read as the reverse complement.
GCTGGAACTGATCCACCTACATTTGATAAAACTTGCTTACCAAAAGCAGATGTATCTGCATTAACGGCTGTTAAAGTCATTCCTGATGCAAGGCTAGCCTTCAATGTAGCAACATTAGCAGCTGAATTACCAGCTTCATCACCATATGCTGTTTTTACAGCTGAATATACAGAGTCAAGTGTATTAAAGTCTTTTGATTCTCTTGATTTTTCAATATTACCAATCAATGTAGGAGCCAATATACCTATTAATACTGCCATAATAGCAATTACAACAATAAGTTCTACCAAAGAAAAACCTTTGTTTCCTATTCTCTTTTGTTTGTTCTGTTTCTTTTCCATAATTTAATTTCTCCCTTTATGTATTATTTATTTATATGAATTTCGCTTCTATTCACCGGGTAAGTGAAACGCGAAATTATATATGAATTTTACTGAATGTATCACCTATTTTCATTGCGAAAATGATACAAACCTCCTACATAATTAAACATTCTACCCTAACGTATTGTATAGCTGAATCATTGGAGAGTATATGGCCATAATCAATCCACAAACTATAGCTGCCATTACCAAGATTATCATAGGTTCCATAAGTGCAGTTACCTGTTGCGTTGTAATCTCAACCTCTTCATCATAGTAGTTTGCTACATTATTAAGCATCTCTTCCAAATTACCAGTTTCTTCACCGATATTGGTCATATGAATTACCATTGATGGAAATAGATTCGATGCACGAAGCTGCGTTGACAATGAAAGCCCGAGTCCAACTCCAGACTTTACTTTCATCAAAGCTTCTTTAAACTTTACATTATCCATAGTCTTAGCCGTAATATCAAGTGCATCAATCATTGGCATACCAGCTGCTAAAAGTGTTCCAAATGTCCTTGAAAATCTTGCGCAAGCAGTCTTTGTAACGAGTGTTCCAAACACTGGAATTTTAAGTTTTATACTTGCAATTGTATGTAATCCATTGTCTGTCTTAGCGTATGTATTATAACCAACTACCACTGCTACAACAATTGCAATTAGTAGGTACCACTTCTGAGTAATAAAATTACTCATGTTAATAACAAATTGTGTAAATGGTGGCATGCTTTCTTCCATGTCTTCAAACATTTTCATGAAGCTTGGAATAACAAATGCCATCATAACAATAACAACACCAATCGCTACAAAACAAAGTACCATTGGATACATCATTGCTTTCTTTACCATACCCTTAAGCTTAGCGTCTTTCTCAAATTGAATAGCCATTCGTTCAATTGATATCTCCAAACTACCGGAGGACTCACCTGCCGAAATCATGTTAATTAAAAGTGGAGGAAACACATTCCCTTCCAACCTCATCGCATCTGCAAGGTTTTCACCCTTCTCTACATTACTTTGAACATTCTTCAAGGCTTGTCTAAGTGACTTGTTCTCGGTCTGTTCACTTAACATCTCTAGCGCACTAATAACGCTAACTCCAGCTTTTAAAATACTACTGAATTGTCTACAAAACACACTTAAGTCTCTAGTTTTAACCTTCTTTACTCCCAGCCCAAACGAAAGGCTAAGGTCCTTATCTAAAAAGTTCTGTGATTTTATGACAATCGGAGTGTATCCCTCTGTCTTGAGCTGTCTAGCAGCTTCATCTCTATTTTCAGCTTCAATAGATCCTTTTTTTTCCTTACCAGTGGCCGCAACCGCAGTGTATGAAAATGTTTCCATATATCGTTCTCCCGTTTTCAAATATATAGTTTGTATAAATTTTATAATTATATTCTATCGTTTTATAAAACCTTTATCTTTTATAAGTTCTTTCATAATATTTTGTTTTTTATAAGTTTCTTAATAAGATTTTATCTTTTATATCTTTCCAATAACATTTTATATTTTATAGATTTATTAATAATATTTTTTTATTATAACACGTTTACAAAATTTGGAAATGGTTTTTTAAAAAATTCACAAAATAATTTATAAAATAGCCATAATTTAAAAACTATTTCGCTATTTCGACATTAATTGTCAATTTCTTTACTATAATAGCTTTCTTTCCATCGATGCACAATCTTGTGCAAAGCCTACTGCATTCTCTCTATCAATCAGTCCACGCATATATAGATCATAAATAGAGTCATCCATTGTCTGTAGTCCAGATTTTTTGTTAGTTTGAATAATGGAACCTATTTGAAAGGTCTTGCCTTCACGAATCAAATTCTTGATAGCAATGTTTGCGTGCATTACCTCAAAAGCAGCAACGCGGTCTTGGTGATCTGCTGTTGGCAATAACTGTTGTGACACGACTGATTCAAGAACCATAGCTAGCTGAATTCTGATCTGCTGCTGTTGATGCGGAGGAAAAACATCAATTATTCTATCAATTGTACTTGCTGCGCCAATTGTGTGCAATGTTGACAAGACAAGATGTCCAGTTTCAGCCGCAGTTATAGCGGTTGCAATGGTTTCAAGATCTCTCATCTCTCCTACAAGAATAACATCTGGATCTTCTCTGAGTGCTGCTCTTAGGGCTGCGGCATAGGAATGTGTATCAAGTCCAATTTCTCTTTGATTAACCATAGCGAGTTTATGTTGGTGAAGATATTCGATTGGATCTTCAAGTGTTATTACATGAACATTTCTTGTATTATTAATTTTATCAATTAAAGATGCCAATGTTGTTGACTTACCGCTTCCAGTAGGTCCTGTAACAAGCACTAATCCTCTTTTTTTAGTATATAAATCCACCACTGACTGTGGTATGCCAAGTTCCTCTGGTTTTGGTATAATTGTACCAACAATACGCATAGCACATGCAACAGACCCTCTTTGCTTGAATACATTCACTCGGAATCGACCTACTTGATTTATGGAAAAAGCAAAATCCACTTCACCCTTTTCATTAAATATACTAGTCTGACGCTCATTCATAATACTAAGAATTATATTCTCAGCATCAGTTGGAGTGAGCTTAGGATAATCCAAATCAACAAGTTCACCATGTACCCTGACCCTTGGTGGTAATCCTACTGTCATATGGACATCTGATGCACCTAACTCTTTTGCTATTTTAAGTAACTGTTCAACTGTTACCATTACTACTACCTCCAATTATTTGTATTAAATATAATTACAATTTTAATACTAATTTTCAACTTCATATGTAACTTTTACCATCTCAGATACTGTTGTGACTCCATTGCGTACATAATCAGCTGCTGCCGCTTTCAAAGTATTCATGCCTTCCTCAACTGCCATATCTCTAATCTCTTCTGCACTCGCGCTATTTGTAATTAAATTCTTAATTTTGGGTGTTATGGTCATAATCTCATATATACCAATACGTCCTAGATAACCTGTGTTATTACATAACTTACAGCCACAAGGTACATATAATGTAAATTCTTCTTCAGGGTCAAGTCCAAGTTCATATTTTTCTTCCTCGGTTGCTATTTGGGGAGTTTTGCATATACATAACCTTCTTACCAAACGCTGAGCAATAACACCTACAAGTGAATCTGATATCAAATAAGGTTCAATTCCCATATCTTGAAGTCTTGAAATAGAGCTTGCTGTAGAGTTCGTATGAAGTGTACTAACTACCAAATGTCCAGTAATTGATGCCCTAACTGCGATCTGCGCGGTTTCAGTATCTCTAATTTCACCAATCATAATAATATCAGGATCTTGTCGAAGAATTGATCGCAACGCATTTGCAAATGTCATATCAGCTTTATTATTAACTTGTACCTGATTGATTCCATCAATATTAGCTTCCACTGGATCTTCAACCGTAATAATATTAACATCTTCACTATTGAGTGAGCTAAGCGCTGTGTACAACGTTGTAGATTTACCACTACCCGTTGGTCCTGTAACAAGAATGATTCCATGTGGATTTTTCAAAATAGTATCAAATTTTTTGAGATCCTTTTCTGAGAGTCCAAGGTCCTTCTTTTCCTTTTTGAAGCCTTCTTTTGAAGCAAGACGCATAACAACTTTTTCTCCGTACACTGTGGGAAGATTAGATACACGAATATCATATTCTTTATTATCCACCATTAATGTAATTCGTCCATCTTGAGGCTTTCTTCTCTCAGATATATCCATCCCAGACATAATCTTGAGTCTGGCAATCATTGCACCAAGAAGTGAACGATCATAGGTGATAGACTCAAACAAACTACCATCCACGCGGTAACGGACACGAACAAATCTTTCAAATGGCTCAATATGTATATCGCTGGCTCTCTGCCTTACAGCTTGTTCAATTACATTGTTAACCAATTGAACAATCGGTGCGCTTTCTACATCTTCTTTTCGGGCCTTTTCTTCTTCACTTTCTACTTCTTGAATTCCTAGTTCCTTCTTATAGAGTTCTGCAATATTTTGTGCCTGCTGTTTTCCAAATATCTTATCAAGAAGCGCTTTGATTTGCACTGCATTCGCAAGCATTGGCAAAACTTGTTTTCCTGTAATCATATTAATATCATCCATTGCAATAATATTCATCGGATCAGCCATGGCGACTTTAATTACACTCATATTATTTCTTTCATAACCGAGTGGTACAATTGTATATTTTCTCATTGTTTTTTCATCTAACAAATGAATAAACTTATCTTCTATTTCTACGGTTCTTATATCTATAAATTCAATATTCAAATGTTCACAAAGCACATTATTTAGATTTTCTTGGGAAATATAGTCCAACTCAACCAACATCTCTCCTAGCATTACTCCCTTGGACTTCTGCTCTGAAAGTGCTCTGTTAAGTTGGTTTTGATCAATAATGCCCCTCTGCAATAAAATATCCCCAATTCTGACCTTTTTCTTATAGTCCATAATGCCTCCTTAAATTATTCACACATAATATAAGTATAGCATTTTGTTATCTACAATTAAAGTTTTATTTGGAAAATATTAACTTTATTTTAGTCCACTGATTTCCGTGATTGTATATGAGTTTGCCTTGCTGGTAATAACCCGGCCTAATATATCGTCGTAATTTAAACCACATATATATCTAGTGCTTTGATTATTATGAGCAATTGTAAATTTATCATCATTCGTTATAATTCCATCTGGATACTCAAACGCAAAATATATGTCTGATGTCGTTGATCCATTAGAAATGTTTGCTTTGAATAAAATATATATATAATTATTTGTAATTACGTCTGTATTGACTTTTTTGGTTAAATAAACAGCCTTCACTAGTTCTGTATTATTTACCCATTCATTATTATATTGAAACAGATACGTAGAATCATTTGTTGCCTTGTAAAACATTCTAAACTTTAAGCTATCTGTCTCCGATTTGATTGTATCAGCAGATTCTGTTTTAATAATTTGAAGAAGCGACATATCTATCTGTGAAACATCAGATAAATAGCTATTTACTTTGTCAACCTTATATTCTTTTGAGTAGCTTTGAAGGATATAACCGCGTTGTGTCATCTCCTCTTCGGTAGCATTACACTTTACAATAACTACATCACCCTTAGAAATATTTGATGGATTTTGTATTGTAAATGATATATTTTTCAAATCATCTTCTGTCCATTTATTAGATACGTTAGCATAGGCTTCTGGGCTTATCCCCGCAACAATAACCTCGACATTTTCAAAAATGTCGATTGTTTTTCCATCTCCAAGACCACTCACTTTTATGCTATATTTTAATTTACTAAAATCACAATCAACTTTTTTTGCAGATGCTTTGTCGTAGGAAACCGTTATCCCAACGCTATCACCATTTGATAGATCACTTCCATTTGTTTCAACAGTAATAGAATCTATAACCGCTTTTATCTTGGCCAATACTACGGTATTTTTCTCTTCGCCAGCTAGTTGTATGTATAGCTTGTCTTTTTCAACTTCGCAAATTGCCTTACCTCTACTTTGCAAGCCTGAATATGTAACGTTTATATAATTCGATATATTTACTGATCTGTTACTCGTTGGTGCAAAGCACTTGATTATGACAAAAACTATAGCTACAATTAGCACTGCTAATAAAATTATTATTTTTATATTAATTGATTTCTTTTTAACGATATTTTCCATACTCTCAATTTAACCCTTTCAGTCTGCTTTTAAGTCAAAAAGATATTTGTAATCTGCCTACCTGCTTGCTTTAAGCTTGGCTTTAATAGTAACATAAAAGCAGCCGTCACACAAGGTAACGACTGCTAGCAATATTTACAATTTAATTAAATATGTGTTACATAATTCTTACTTTAGGTTATTAATTAATTCCTAATTTTGACAAAATCGCCAATACTTCTGCAAGTGTTGCTGACTTCGTTGGTAATGTATATGTTGCAGTCGCTTTTTCACTATATGTAATATTCATTACACTATTCACTGATTCTTCACTACTAGCTAATTTTGCATCCATTGCAATCGTAGCTTTTTTACTTCCAGATTCACCTTCCGTTTTAGCTGTTGCAGTGATATTCGTTTTGACGCCTTCTGAATTGAGTGTGCTTTGAAAATCTTGAATTGATTCTTTGAATTTTTGAGCATATTCAGTCTTATTAGTTGATAAAGATTCATCACCCATTTTATCAATATATGTTGCAATATCAATATTTCCTAGAGCTGTAAGAATTTTGTCTGTATTTTCAGGTGTAATCACAATATTTAGTGAACCATCTTTTAGAGAAAGAAATGATGTACCTGATTTTTCAGAAGTTTCTTTTATTATTCCAAAAATCATTTCAGTTAATTTTTTTGAATCAGCTGAAGTTACTGTTGAAGCTGATAAGTCTAACGTGCTTGTATCCACACCCGCAGCTGACAAATACTGTAACAGTTCTGCCTTTGTTATCATTACATAATCACTTGAAAGTGTTATATATGTTTTGATAATACTATAAGCTGGAAATAATGTTGTTATGAAATCGATTGCCTGCGTTGCATTAATATATACTGCTGAATCAGTAATAAATAATGTTGAAACTGGTGTAAATGATCCGTCTTCCATTTTATACGAAATCTCTACTGCTCCAGTATTATTGCCCATGTTAACTGCAACAACTTTACCCGCAAAATCCGTATTTCCTGTTGCTTGTTTTACTGAAAATGTCATGTCGATGTCAGCTTGATTTACTTCAAACGAAGATAATTGACTAACTGCGGCATCAACAGTTTTAGGTGTTGCTGAACTTCCGCAAGCTGTCATTGACATCACCATTGTTGCTACTAAAAATAATGCTACTAATTTCTTTTTCATTTTAAATCTCCTCATATTTTGATACTGTCGTTCCCTTTTACCTGCTAAATGCAATATTTATTGCCAAGCCATTACTTAAATCATACTAGTATCATATTATTGTAAACGTGTTTTGTTCCAAAACACGTTTACAATCGTATCACTTTAGAGCGATTTTGTAAACAGGGCCCGTATATTTTTTCAACCAAACGCTCTCTTTATCATCCAAATATGGTGCTAAACAATGATATACGAATTGATGATATTTATTTAATCTTTCAATGTCGAGTTCATTTAAATACTCAGTATCTACTAAATCTAAATCGATCGGTACAACTGTAAGCGTTTCAAATTCCATAAATTGACCATATTCGTTTTTTTGCGCTTTTTTACATACGATTTCATTTTCAATTCTGATACCATAACTTCCTTCAATGTATACGCCGGGTTCATTTGAAGTCACCATACCTTCTTCTATTACGCATGGATCATTACGACCAGGAATATGTCTCCATCTAAATCCGTTCGGAGCTTCGTGAACATTGAGAAGATAACCAACCCCATGTCCTGTACCACAGCGATAATCAATCCCTTCACTCCACAATGGTCCTCTTGCCAGTATATCTAAATTCATGCCACTGCAACCATATAAAAACTTTGCACTAGAAAGATTTAGCATCCCTTTTAGAGTTAATGTAAAATCTTTTTTCATCTGTTTGGTTACTAGACCAAGCGCAATTGTTCTTGTGACATCTGTTGTGCCTTCATAATATTGTCCACCAGAATCCACCAACAGCATTCCTTCAGGTTTAAGGACTGCATTGCTTTGGTCCGTTGCACTATAATGCATCATTGCGGCATTTGAATTATATGCAGAAATTGTATTAAAGCTGAGTTCAATAAAACCTTCTTGCTCTCTTCTGCACTTCTCTAAATAATCAGCAGCGCTTATTTCTGTTATATTTTTTCCAGCTATCATATTTTCTTTTAACCAACGCAAAAATTTGGTTACAGCCACACCATCTTTTACATGTACAGCCTTTAAATTTTCTATTTCAATTCTATTTTTTATCGCTTTCATTAAAACTGTAGGATTCTGTACAACAACTGTTTTTGCAGTTGCTGGTATTTTATTATACAAAGAATAATTAATTCGCTCTAGGTCAATTAAAATTGAAGTATTTCCTATTTTCTCTACATAAGAATATACATCTTCATATGCTTTTATAATTATGTTATCTACTGCAAGCACATTTTTCACTTCCGTAGAAAGCTTGTCCTCATCTATAAACAAGCAAACTTCCTGCATTGTTATTACTGCAAATGCAAGTACCACTGGATTGTATTGCACATCATTTCCACGAATATTAAGTAGCCAACAAACATCATCTAGTGTAGCAATTAAATGAGTATCCACATTCTTGTGTGACATTTCACTTCTTAATCTTTTGAGCTTATCTTTAACTGGTTCACCCGCATATTTTACATCTAAAAGAAATGCTGGTTCTTTTGAGAGCGGTGGGCGGGCTGTCCAAATTATATCAACATAATCTTTATCATACAAAATTGTAGCATCTTTTTTATTAAGCATCTTTTCAAGTTCTAAGCCCCAGGCAGCTTCTATCGTTCGGCCATCAAACGCAACACATCCATTTTTAGAGATATTTGCATCTATATATTCCAATATTGTTGGTGTACCTGTAACATCTGCTTTCATTAATTGAATTTCTGTTCCTTGAAGTTGTTTTTCTGCTTGAATAAAATATCTTCCATCTGTAAATAGTGCGGATTTTGTATTCGTTATTACCAAGGTTCCCGCCGAACCTGTGAATCCTGACATAAATTCTCTTTCATCAAAATACACACCCGTATATTCTGATTGGTGAAAATCGGCCGTTTTTATTACGTATACATCTATTTTTTTATCTGACATAATGTCTCTTAACTGAATTAATCTGTTTTTAATCATGTTTGCTCTTGTCTCCTGTCTACTATTCTTTTAATCTTCTTAGTATATTCCCCAATGCATAGTTAAGTCAATAATTGAGCTCTAATTTGATAATTTTACTGACTTAACTATGCGAATCACTATCAAAACTTTTCCCTTAACTTTCGAAGTGCCTTTTTCTCTATTCTACTTACGTAACTTCTGCTTATATTAAGCTTCATTGCAAGTTCTCTCTGGGTTATTTCATCATGGCCATACAATCCATATCTTAAAATTATTATTTCTCGTTCACGTTCTGTTAGCAATTCATCAATAAACTGAAACACTTTAGATATATTTTGTCTTAATACATATTCTTCTACCACGTCAACATCATCAGCCTTAACAATTTCTATAAGACTGATTTCATTACCTTCTTTATCTGTTCCAATCGGTTCATATATCGAAACTTCTCTGGCTTTTCTCTTTTCACTTCTAAGCATCATAAGCAATTCATTATCGATACATTTAGCAGCATAAGTCGCAAGGCGACAACTTTTAGTTGAATCAAATGTGTTAACTGCTTTGATTAGACCAATTGTACCAACTGATAACAAATCCTCGATATTTCGGTCATTGGTTACATATTTCTTAACCATGTGGGCAACGAGCCTCATATTTTTTTCTATCAATATGTTCTTGGCTTCAAGATCCCCTTCTTTGTATTTTTGGAGATATAGCTTTTCTTCCTCCTCTGACAAAGGTTTTTCAAATGTTTTCAAAAGAAAGGCACCTCACCACATCATTTATATATAATATGTTTTGAAATGCCATATGTTGCTTTTCCAAGAAATTATTACTTTGTTTATTTCAGATTATGATATTGAATATTATACAAAGGACAGGTTGATTATTTAGAAAATATAATGAACTAGTTAGGCTTATAAAATAGAAAAAGATAAAGGAGCGCTATTATTCTCCTTTATCTTTTTAGTATTTAATCTTCTTTACGTCGGAGGATATCATACTTATCTAACTTAACTCCTAGATCAATGAACAAATTTTGTTTTGGATGTGGGGCGCTCTCCACATTTTGACCTTCTTCGTCTTTGATTGTCTTGACAGTCACTAGCAGATTGTCGCCGTTAGGCTTCATTACTTCTATGGTTTCGCCAACACTGAACTTATTACGCTGTTCAATATGGTATAACCCTTCTTCATTTTCTTCTCCAACGATGCCAAGATATGTGTACTCACGTACATATGTGCTATTATCATATATCTGGGTGGTTTCGTCCGGTTTTCCAAAGAAAAAGCCTGTTGTATATTGTCTATAAGTACACTTTGAAATTTCTGATTTATAAAAAGGAAGTCTGCTCTTATAGTATTCTGGATCTTTTAAGAAATCATCAATTGCAAGTCTATATGTTCTTGCTACTGTAGCGACATACAAAGCTGTCTTCATTCTTCCTTCTACCTTAAAGCTGTCGATTCCAGCTTCAATCATTTCCGGAATATGTTCTATCATGCATAAGTCTTTTGAGTTAAATATAAATGTGCCACGTTCATTTTCATATACTGGCATATATTCGCCTGGTCTTGATTCTTCCATAAGAGAATATTTCCATCTACATGGATGTGTGCAAGTACCTTGATTTGCATCACGGTTCGCCATGAAACTGCTGAGCAGACATCTGCCGGAATACGAAATACACATTGCGCCATGTATAAATGTTTCAATTTCCATATCCTCTGGAATATTTTTTCTTATTTCCTCGATTTCGACAAGCGAAAGTTCTCTAGCCGTTACTACTCTTTTTGCTCCAAGGCTATTCCAGAATTGAAAGATTCCATAATTTGTATTATTGGATTGTGTGCTTATATGAATATCGGTATTTGGCATAATTTCTCTTGCCATCGTAAAAATCGCAGGGTCAGCAATAATTAGTGCATCTGGTGCTATTTCTTTTAATTCTTCTAGATATTGTCTAACACCTTCAAGGTCCTGATTATGTGCAAATATATTAACAGTCACATAAACCTTGACCCCTCTTTCATGTGCAAACAATATACCTTCTTTCATATCTTCCATTGAGAAATTCTTTGCCTTTGCACGAAGTCCAAATTCCTCTCCGCCAATATAGATTGCATCTGCTCCAAATATTACTGCAGTTTTCAACACTTCTAAACAACTTGCAGGAATTAATAATTCTAACACTCTTTTGTTATATATATGTCCAGCCACTATTTGCCGCCTTTCTTTATCTTTAATGCCACATTTGATTTTTTAACACTTAACGTTATTCCATCACCAATCGGTACCACCGAAGTTATTAATTCGTCCATATGCGTGATGGTATAGAGATATTCTCTCATTCTTGTATGAATCGTTCTATTTCTACGAGTAACACCATAACGAGATTCAACAATATCGCCTTCTTGTAATACATTATCCGAAATCAAGAGTCCACCTGGGGCTAGAAGTCTCATCACTTCTGGGAGGAAGTTAATATATTGCCCTTTCGCTGCATCCATAAAGATAAAATCAAAGCCTGGTTCAAGCCCTGACATCACCTCAATTGCATCTCCTTCTAAGAGCGTAATAACATCTTCTTTTCCTGCCTTATTAAAATTAGCCTTGGCAATTGGAATTCTTTTTTCATAATTTTCAATCGTTGTAATCGTACAATTATCAGACATATTCTCACTCATAAGAATAGATGAGTAACCTACAGCAGCACCTATCTCCAAAATCCTTGAAGGTTGCTTCAAGGCTATCAAAACCTTGAGTAGATTACCCATCTCTTTTCTAATAATTGGAACGCGGTCTGCTATTGCCTGCTTTTCAATTTCATTGCATACATCGCTGTTACCTATATCTAACGAATTAATGTAAGCAACTATTCTTTCATTAACAATCATTTTCAAATCCTGTTCTATGTTTAATTATTTTGATATTTAAGTGCTTTTAAATTGATATTTTAATGCTTTCAAGTTCATATTTAAGTGCTTTCAAGTTCATATTTAAGTGCTTTAAAGTTCATTATTAAGTTTATGTTCTAGCGCAATTACTTTTCTGCACTCACAGTAGCCGCAGTACTCAACGTTTCCATCATCTGTGATGGTTTCATGGAAGTACCAAGCGTATATGTACCTTCTATAAATTTGTTTTTATAATCTGATAATTCGACCTGGACATAAAATACTTTCTTATCATCAATCAGGCCTTTTGTATATAAAATTTTAGTAAGCTGACTAGTTGTTATTTTATCTGGAATTGTAACTTCAACTTCTCTATTCAAACTTTCAATATCAACTGATTTTTCATTGAATACCTTGCCCCCAAATGCAAATGCATTGGTCCCAACGGAATATACTAAAAATATTACCAAAACGATTGCTATTGCATTCAAAGAAATTCCTATTATAAGTTTAACGCTTTTATTTTTCATTTTATCAAATCTCCTTTGCGTAACCATATTATATCAGATATCACTTCAAAAAGTCTAGATTAAAATCAATATCCTCTATAATTGTTTTGCAAATCTCTTGAACCATTCGGCAGAGGCATATTTCAGCTTTTAAAAAATTGTTTGCCACATCTTGTGAACACTCAATTTCAAATCTACGACTAAAATCATCAATTGCTTCAAAAGAATTATCAAATTCTTCTGAGTTTTGGAGTTCAAATGTTTGTCGTCTCATATCGTCTACACTACGTTCAATATCCGGCTTTTCTGCCAGTAAATCCTTGCACTTTTTATAATTTAAATACTCTTCACTACTCTTCAGTGCTTCCGCCAGCTCATATTTCAATCTATCAATGTCACGCATTTTCTGTCCTCAAACTTAATATTTTAATCTACCAATCCAACACATTTTCAGCCCTAAAGCCTAATATTTTAGTCTATACATCTCAGATATTTTCTGCCCAAATCCTATTATTGGGATTTATCAATCCAATTCATTTTCCATCCTAAAGACTAATATTTCAATATAGCAATCTAGTGCATTTTCGGCCCTAAAGACTAATATTTCAATCTAGTGCCTTTTCCGCCCTTAAATCCTAATATTTGAATTTATCAATAAGCAACAACTTGAGCATTAAATTCCCTTCCAAAATGTAACTGTGAATATTAATTTCTAATTATACATTTTACCGCAGACCGGCTTCAAACAGCGCCCTTTGCTGTTTGAAGGAAAGGCAAGGCAAAATATATAATTATAAATTAATATTCACTCAGCACCCTCCCTGAAGAAATTTAACGCTCAACTCATTTAATTCAAATATTATGCCTCCATAATGATTGGAAGAATAACTGGATTCCTCTTCATTTTCTTCCACATATAATCGCTTAAATCATCTTTTATAATTCCCTTTATCTTGCTCCAGTCAGAAATGTTTTTATCTAAACAGTGTTGAACTGATTTTTCAACGACTGCTTTAGCATCATCCATAAGGCCTTCTGATTCTCTAACATATACAAATCCTCTCGAAACAATATCTGGACCCGAAAGTAATTGATTACTGAATTTTTCTAATGTGAGAACAACAATGATAATTCCGTTCTCAGCAAGATTTTGACGATCCCGAAGAACAATATTACCAACATCACCAACGCCAAGTCCATCAACAAGAATAGCTCCTGTCTGAACCTTACCTACTACTTCTGCTTTTTCCTCACTGAGTTCAAGTACATCCCCTGAACGAAGAACAAAGATGTTTTCTTTTTTAATTCCAAGGCCTTCCGCAAGTTCTGCTTGTCCCTTCAAATGTCTGTATTCACCATGCACAGGTATTGAATACTTTGGCTTTATAATTGAATACATAAGTTTGATTTCTTCTTCACAAGCATGTCCTGATACATGTGCATCTTGAAATATTACTTTTGCACCCTTCATACCAAGTTCATTAATTACTTTAGATACTGACTTTTCGTTTCCAGGTATTGGTGTTGAACTAAATATAACAACATCACCTGGTTGAATTGATACTTTTCTATGAAGTGATGCAGCCATTCTCGAAAGTGCTGCCATCGTCTCACCCTGACTACCCGTGGTAATAAGAACAATTTGCTCATTCGTATAATTCTTCATCTGTTCAGTTTCAATTAATGTTCCCGCCGGAATATCTAGGAATCCTAGTTCTTGTGCGACACCAACAATATTAACCATACTTCGTCCTTCCACACAAACTTTACGTTTGAACTTGCAGGCCGAGTTAATAATCTGTTGAACTCTGTCAACATTAGATGCAAATGTAGCAATAATAATTCTACTATGAATATTTTCACTAAATATTGTGTCAAATGTCTTACCAACTGTTTTTTCTGACATTGTAAATCCAGGTCTAAGTACATTTGTACTATCACACATAAGTGCAAGTACTCCCTTTTTACCCAGTTCACCAAATCTTTGCAAATCAATTGGATCCCCAAATACTGGAGTATAATCTACCTTGAAATCGCCTGTATGGACGATGGTCCCAGCAGGTGTAAATATAGCAAATGCAGCTGAATCAGCAATACTATGATTCGTTCTAATAAATTCAATTCTAAAACAACCCAAATTAATTGATTGTCCGTATTTAATAACTTTTCGCTTAACTTCACGCATCAAGTTATGTTCTTTTAACTTTGATTCGATGATACCCATTGTTAATTTTGTTGCATAAATCGGTACATTGACTTCTTTCAAAACGTAAGGGATTGCACCTATATGATCTTCATGACCATGCGTAATTACAAATCCCTTCACTTTAGCAATATTATCTTTCAAATATGTTATATCTGGAATCACCAAATCAATTCCAAGCATTTCATCATCCGGAAACGCAAGACCGCAGTCAATAACAATAATACTGTCCTCGCTTTCGATGGCAGTCATGTTCATTCCGATCTGCTCAAGACCACCTATTGGTATGATCTTAACAGTTCCATTATTCTCTTTTTTCAAATTCGCACCTCTTGATTTTATTTCTTTTGACCGCTATAAGCTATTGCAACTTGATTTGTCTCAACCCTCACTCCACTGTTTAAATCCATCGTCTACTAAACTTTATGGGATTACTTGTCAAAACAGAACTTGCTCAATTATAACGATTACATCTATATCTACATCTCAATATCTACATCTTCTAATAATTCTGCAAATACTTTTGAAACATATTCTAATTCATCATCATCTTCTACCATCTCGTAGATTGCTTCTGCTTCTGCTGCTGCTGAAGTATCTTTTAATATATAAGCTACCGCTTCGTCATCACCATCATCGTCTGATTCTGTAACCATAAGATAATTTATTCCATTGATTCTTGTTTCTTCAAGCACAAAAAATTCAACCAATCCTTCTTCATCAGTTTCAAACATTATCTTTTCCATTATTAATCCTCTTCTTTCGATTGTTCTTCTTGTAGCTCTTCTTGTTGTTGCTCTTGTTGTTCTTCTTGTAGCTTCTTTTTCATACTTAACATATCTAAATAACCCTGCAATATAATTGCAGCGGCAACTTTATCAACATATTCTTTTCTATCTTCACGTCTAACTTTGCTTTCCATTAGAATCTGGTTTGCAGATACTGTTGTGTATCTTTCATCCCACATTATGACAGGCAATCCTGTTCTTCTTTCAATCATTTGACCAAATTCAATTGATTTCTCTGCTCTGTCACCAATTGTATTATTCAAATGTTTTGGGAAACCAAGTACAACTCTTTCTACACCATATTCTTGTATTATCTCTTCTATTCGAGCCAAAGTTTGTCTTAGCTTATTATCTTCTTTCCTTCGTATTATCTCCAAACCTTGTGCAGTATATTCCAAGGGATCACAAACAGCAACACCAACTGTCTTGGTGCCATAATCAAGTCCTAATATTCTCATAATTAAAGACCTTTGCCTTCAATAAAATATTTTATTACTTCTTCAACAAGTTCATCTCTTTCAACCTTCATAATCAGGCTTCGAGCATTATTATGACTTGTTATATAAGTTGGATCACCTGACATAATATATCCAACAATCTGATTAACTGGGTTATATCCTTTTTCCTTAAGTGCTAAATATACCTGTTCCAAGATACCTTCTACTGAAATGGTCTTCTCTGGTTGTGTTTTGAAAAATTGTGTATTATTATCTACCATGTTTTCACGTCCTTTTTTAACTTCCATTTAATTTTAATATATTTTCCCAAATAAAGCAAGAAGGATTTGTTTTTTAATAATTACGGACGAAAACGCCAATGCATTTCCTCTTGTTCGCTATTGCCTCTACAACCTTACGTGATTGTCTGCATTCGGTTTGACACAAAAGGATGTGTCAACCGACTGTAGACAATCGCGTAAGGTTGTAACGGCAAATGCGGACAATTGAGGAAATGCATTGGCTTTTTCTGCTCGTTGGCTATTTGAAAAGCTGCACGGCGCGGGATGCGAGACGGTACTTATTTTTACGTGGTTGTAATGCAGATGCGGACAATTGAGGAAATGCATTGGCTTTTTCTGCTCGTTGGCTATTTGAAAAGCTGCACGGCGCGGGATGCGAGACGGTACTTATTTTTACGTGGTTGTAATGCAAATGCGGACAGTTGAGGAGATTCATTGGCTTTTTCTGCTCGTTGGCGATTCAAAAACTGCACGCGCGGTGATGCGTGACGGTACTTTTTTCACGTAGTTGTAACGGTAAATGCGGGCGATTGAGGAGATGCATTGGCTTTTTCTGCTCGTCAACGCTTCAAATGCTGCATTTTTTCTTTTTTTGGTTTTTGCGCCTTTTCTATGCTAATTGCACAACAGCGAGCAGAAAAAACAGATATATATCCTCAATTGTCCGCATTTGCCGTTACACCCATACTGGATTGTCTATAGGCGGTTGACACTTTAGTGTCGAACCGAATACAGACAATCCAGTATGGGTGTAGAGGCAATAGCGAACAAGAGGATATATATCTGTTTTTTCGTCCGTCCGTCCGTCCATCAATTCAACATAGAATAACTTTGATCGGGGATTAGCCCTAATGAAATATTCAAGTTCCCATTTCTACATCTGATTTCATCGATAAACGCTTTTTCATTTATATTTGTTTTCATGCCTACTATGAATGTTAATTCAAACAAAGTTCCCATATTAGTTGTTTTTACGTTCCTGAGTTCTGTTTTTTGTGTATAAGAATCAAATATATCATCAAAAGCTGATTGATAATTCAGATTTTCTGGGATTGTTATTTTTAATTGTTTTGAACATGATTTTTTTTCACCGAATGTTGATAATGAAAGTGCTAAAAGGACAACAATTATAGCCGTTACAAATATTGCTGCGAAGGTTATATAACCTAGTCCACAAGCCAATCCTGATGCCATTGAAAAAAACACAACAGCTATATCTTTTGCACTACCTGGCGCACTTCTAAAACGTACCAGTGCAAATGCACCTGCCATTGAAAATGCTCTTGCCACATTACTTCCAATAAGAAGTATTACCACTGATACGATAGCTGGAAGAATTACGAGTCCTATAATAAAATCGAGATTATACCCCTTCTTTTTTGAAGCTAGCATATATGATATTCCGATTGCAAAGCCAATAATGATTGCTGCCACCAATCCTAAAATTGCTGAGCTAATTGAAATTGTGTTCTCTGTAGTTGTTGTAAATATTGATTCAAGCATATTTGTTCTCCTTTAATTATTATTTTATTTACATAACTTTTGTATTCCGACGCATACTTTGAAAATGAGGTGGGATAAATATTTAACTCCGACATAAGTCTTGTAAACCATATGGGCGCTGCATTACTAATCTTAACCTCCATCAAAAACTTTCCATCCTCAAGCAACCTTTCACCATCATTTCCAGCTTCGAGTTTAATATTTTCTCTTCTTGCTTTAATATTAGTATCAAAGGTTAATCTAAAATTACCATCATTTTTTTCAAAATAAGCTCTTCTGTCATATGATATATGAACTTTCGGCACTACATTATAGAAGTTTTTAAAGTAATCAATCTCATTAAAGACTTGCTTATTAATTTGATTTTGATTTAGATCAGGGTATATATCATTATTAAAATAATCATAAGCCTCCGCAAGTTTAATAGCGGTTCTTCTCTTATTCACCTTGCCGTTATATTTTTTCTTAATTTCTATATACACCTGATCTTCAATTGATGGGATTCCATAACTTCTCATTCTCAATTTTTCTCTGTATACTGGCTTTTCAATAGAATTCCTAATCAGCGTATCATCTATAGTATCATAATAAATATTGCTTATACTATAGAATTCCTGACCAACATTGTATGCATCTAACTCCATATAATCATCGAGTCGTAAAAGTAACTGATTGTATGTTTTCTCATTCATCATATATTTTTTTTCATCTCTGTTAAAAACTTCAATTGCCATGCCTGTATCTCCTTAGCCCAAATATTGAACAGCCTTTATTGCTTTTGCTATCCTTGTTTAAGATAATTCTACATTACAAATGTGAATTAAGTTTGTAAACAATAGGTAAAATATGTGAAGAAGTTCTGTAAATTCTTAATCAAATAAAAAAAATGCGTATCAAGTATTTTACACTGTCAACGCATTTTCTCATTATTTACTTTCTTAATAATACTCGCAACTTTGTACCTTTTATGTTAATCCTCGCAGTTTTGTACCATTTGTGATTATACTCGTAGTTTTGTACCTTTTGTATTATACTCGCAGTTTTGTACCTTTTGTATCTCTGTGGGCCATCTTCATCTTATTCAAATCGACTTCTCTGCCTTTGTAATCTATAATGACTTCAGATGAATGCGAAAGCAGATATAAATCTTCAATCGAATCACCGTTTACAAGTTTCATTGCTCTTACTCCAACTGCACTTTTTTTCTTTTCAGGTATTTCAGACAGTGGAAATTTAAGAAATACCCCATTTACTGTTTGAAGAATAATGTATTGACGGCTTTCTACTACTTCTTCGTCACTTACTTCACCATCTAATGAAAACTTAGAATATACTGCAATCGTTGCATCTGTTGCATAAATCCCTATCAGTTTATCACCGTCTTGTAGCTTTGTCGAAGCCACCGTTTTTTTTGATACTTCAAATTCCGAAGTATCTACTAGCTTCATCATGCCCATATAAGTTGCAAACAACATTTTCACATTCTTAATGGACTGTGAATTGCATAAGTAAATAATAGTTTCACCACTGCTATCATAATTCCCAAGATTATCAATAGGCGTTCCTTTGTCTCTGAATTTTGTAAATGGGATATCATGAACTTTAATCTGATGAAGGTTTCCATTATCAGTAAATATACAGATTTTATCAGTATTCATACATGAGAAAATGTACTTATTCTCATTATGGACAGCCTCTTTATTTCTCTCATATGCAGCCATGTCTATCGTTTTCGCATATCCAAAACGATCCATAATAAACATAACTTCCTGTTCTTCTATTTTCTTTTCCTCAAAAGAAGCTTCTTTTCCATCTTCAATAACTGTTCTTCTTTCAATTGCATATTCTTTTTTGATTTTTTGTAAATCCTTTTTTATCACATTTGCCATAGCTTTCTTGCTTCCAAGAATTTTCTCATATTCTGCAATTTTAGCAAGTGTTTCTTCATATTCCTTCTGCAAAGCAAGCATTTCGAGGCCAATCAATCGATACAATCTCAATTCTAGAATTGCTGTTGACTGTCTTTCTGTAAAACACAGTTTTGAAGCATCTTTTTTTGACTGCTCTGATTTAAACCTAATATCAGTTACATCACCTGAAATCAAACATGCTTTTGCCTGCTTTAAGTTCTTACTTCCACGAAGGATTTCAATTATCAAGTCAATTATATCGCAAGCCTTAATAAGCCCTTCTTTAATTTCCTTATTATCTAGTTCTTTATTAAGAAGTGTTGTATATTTTCTAGTAGCTAAATCATACTGAAAGTTAATATGATGGACAATAATCTTCTTTAGGCCCATAACTTCAGGTCTTCCGTCAACTATAGCAAGCATATTTACACCAAAGGTGTCTTCTAATCTAGTTTTTTTGTAGAGCATATTGATAAGATTATCCACATCCGCATTTTTCTTTAATTCAATCACAATTCTGATTCCATCTTTTGATGATTCATTTGAAACATCAGTAATATCCGAAGTTTTCTTCGTTTCAACTAAGTCTACGATGTCAGAAATGAATTTTCCGATATTTGCACCAATCATTGTGTAAGGGATTTCACTTATTACAAGCTTGTCCTTATCAGCCTTTTTTTGAGCTGGCTCTAATGCAATCTTACCTCGGATCTTGATTTTACCTGTTCCGCCTTCATATATACTCAAAAGTTCACTCTTATTAACAACAAAACCACCCGTTGGAAAATCCGGTCCGATTACACTTTGCATTAATTCCTGCGTTGAAATATCTTCATTATCCATGTATGCACAAACTGCATCCACTACTTCACCTAGGTTGTGCGGAGGAATACTCGTCGTCATACCAACAGCAATACCTTCTGCACCATTTATTAAAAGATTCGGAACTCTAACAGGAAGCACTTCCGGTTCCTTCTCTGTCTCATCAAAGTTGGGAACAAAATCAACCACATTTTTATCAAGATCAGCGAGATAGACTTCTTGGGTGAATTTCATAAGTTTTGCTTCGGTGTAACGCATTGCCGCCGCGCCATCGCCCTCGATTGAACCAAAGTTACCATGTCCATCAACGAGTGCCATCCCTTTTTTGAAGTCCTGTTCCATAACAACTAAAGTATCATATATTGAACTATCACCGTGAGGATGGTATTTACCCATTGTATCACCAACGATACGTGCTGACTTTCTATGTGGTTTATCATAATTTAGCCCCAGTTGATCCATTGCGTAGAGAACCCTTCTTTGAACTGGTTTCAAGCCATCTCTTACATCAGGAAGCGCCCTTGCTGTAATAACGCTCATTGAATAGTCAATATATGACTTCTGCATCAACTCAGAAAATTCCGTTTTAATAATTTGTCCTGCCATAAACTTGCTCCCTCTTACGAATTTATCTAAACACCTATTATTCGTATCCTTTATTTGCATCTATTGTTTGTATTTATTTTTTGCATCTATTGGTTGTATCTATTCTTTGTAGCTATTCTTTACATCTATTGTTTGTATCTATTGTTTGTATCTATTCTTTTCGTCTTCGTGTCTTCGTCTTTTCGTCTTTTCGTCTTTTCGTCTTTTCGTCTTTTCATCTTTTCGCCTTTTCACCCATGATTTGAGTGTCAAACTCATTTCAAAAAGTACCCAGTGAATAACCATTTATAATGATGCATTTCGCCGCAGACCGGCTGAAAACAGCGCCCTTTGCTGTTTGAAGGAAAGGCAAGGCAAATACATCATTATAAATGATTATTCACTCATCACCTTCAACCCCGAGTTCCACCCTCAAATCATCTAAGCATCTATCTGAGCCTCATTTGCGTGCCTATATATAAATTCTCTTCTAGGAGGTACTTCACTTCCCATCAGCATTGATGTGACTTCTGTAGCCAACTTAGGATCTTCTATCTCTACTTGTTTTAAAGTTCTTGTTTCTGGATTAAGCGTTGTTTCCCATAATTGATCTGCATCCATCTCTCCAAGACCTTTGAATCGTTGAAGTGTAAATGATGCTGTATGTGATCTTCTATATTTCTCCAAGGCCTTCTCATCAAACAAATACTCACCGTCACCCTTTTTAGGAATAGCCTTATAAAGCGGAGGAGTGGCTAAATATATATGTCCTTGACTAATCAGTTCTGGCATAAATCTATAAAAAAATGTCAAAAGTAATGTTGCAATATGTGCTCCATCGACATCCGCATCAGTCATAATTATAATTTTACTATATCGAAGCTTTGAAATATCAAAATCATTGCCATATCCTTCAAGAAACCCGCATCCAAAGGCAGTAATCATAGTCTTGATCTCTTGATTTGCAAGCACTTTATCTATAGTAGCTTTCTCAACATTGAGGATTTTACCTCTAATTGGTAGAATCGCCTGAATCTTTCTATTTCTAGCAGTCTTTGCTGAACCTCCAGCAGAATCTCCCTCTACAATAAATACTTCGCACTCCTGCGCGTTTCTGCTCTCGCAGTTAGAAAGCTTTCCATTGCTGTCACATGAAAATCTAGCTTTCACTAATAAATTAGTCTTCGCTTTTTCTTCTGCTCTTCTAATTTTAGCTGACTTTTCAGCACATGAAATAACATTTTTTAAGGCCTCAATATTCTTATCAAAATACAACTGCATTTGTTCGCCTGTAATTTCTTGAACCACTTTTCCTGCATCTTGATTATCAAGTTTTGTCTTTGTCTGACCTTCAAATCTTGGGTCTGGATGCTTAATTGCAACAATAGCTGTCATACCATTACGTACATCTAGTCCAGTGAAGTTAGCATCTTTTTCTTTCAAAATACCAAGTTCCTTTGCGTATTGATTGATAATTGTTGTGAATTTTGTTTTATAGCCAGTAATATGGGTTCCACCCTCTTGCGTGTAAATGTTATTACAAAATCCAAGGATATTCTCTTCGAATTCATTTACAAATTGGAAAGCGACTTCAACTTCAATTCCTTCACTACTTTTTTTAAAATACACAATATCATGAACTTGTTCCTTACCATCATTTAAAGCTTTCACATATGCTTTAATACCATCTGGCTCATGATATATAAGTTTCTCCTGCTCATCTTGTCTTTTATCCTCGTAATTAATGATAAGTCCTGGATTAAGATATGCAGTTTCATGAAGTCTACTTTTTATCGCGTCAGACTTAAACTTTATCTTTTCAAATATTTCAAAATCCGGAAGAAATGTTACAGTTGTTCCTGTATCATTCTTTCTGCAAGTTCCAATTTGTTCAAGTGGGGCTGTTACTTTTCCCCTTTCATAACGTTGCTTATATATTGCTCCGTCTACCTTAATAACGACCTCCAGCCATTCTGAAAGTGCATTGACAACAGAAGCTCCAACACCGTGAAGTCCTCCAGAAATCTTATAGGCACCATCACCGAACTTTCCTCCAGCATGTAGAATTGTAAATACCACTTCAACAGCAGGTATACCAGCCTTTGGATGAATTCCGATAGGAATTCCTCTTCCATTATCCTTAATCGTTGCGGTTCCATCATTGTTAAGTGTAACGTCAATCTCACTACAAAAACCTGCAAGATGTTCATCTACTGCATTATCTGCAATTTCATAAATCAAATGGTTCAGTCCCTTAGTGGATACACTACCAATATACATTCCTGGACGTTTTCTAACGGCCTCAAGTCCTTCCAAAATAGATATACTAGTTGCATCATATTTTTTGTTTTCCATTTTATCCCCTTTCCAAACACCTATATTATACGTAAAAAGCACTCTACTTAATTCATAAAGTGCTTTTCAATGCTATGTAATTACTGATTATATATTAACTATTTAAAGTAACTATCAAAAATATTTTCAAAATTAGCTGTAGATTTGATAGATTCTGATAATTTATATTTTGCCCAAATATTTTCATTAAACTCAACATATAAAGAAGCTTCATAACTTTCAAATATATCATTAAATGCATTGAGTTTTTTTTCTGACATAATAGAATTCTTGTTAGATTCAGTTTTTGTCTTATTATTATCACTGATACATTTTATGATATAATACTTCTCACCGCATTGAATTATATCACTTGTTTCGCCCGTTTTAAGATTAAATGCCTTATCTTCAAATACAGTATCCATCTCTCCACGTTTTAGTTCGTATTCATATTGGCCATCACTATTCGTTTCACGCGCAACATAGAAGAAACTATCACCCGCAGTAATTCTAGCTTTGGCAATATCAATATTTGTTGATGAATCAGCACAAATATATTGGACTGTGATTACTCTAGCCTGATCTGCACTTACTTCCACTGCTACTTGGCTTGTCATATCATTAAATAATCTCTGCGCTATAGCAAATTCAGTAAACATATGTGAAATATCACTTTCATTGATTGCGAATGAGCTTATCTCATCGCTAGTCAATGCTGCCATATATTCCTTAGTCGCTTTCTCTACATTATCGGTTTCGGTTCTGTCGAGTACAACTCCTCGCTCCTTTGCAAGAACGTTCATACATTTGATTCTAATCAACTTAGATCTAATCTGATTTTTTGCATAATCTTCAAATGATATACCATCAATATTCTGATTCCATACATCTTCTCCAAAGAAATTCTCATATTGATTCTTTGCATCAGAAATAAGTACATCAGCCTCAACCTTCGTTGCTGTTTGATCTGCAACTTTAAAAATAGTATTATCATCCAACCCGGTTGTAAAATATACCAAACTACCATTATAAAATTTCATATATGCCAACACCGCTAAACTTATTATGACCAATAATGCAAAAATTCCGAGTTGTAATTTTCTATGTTTCACTTAATGTACTCCTTAAGATAATATTGTGCTAAGCAAATATTATACCATATCAGTAAAAATATTACCAACTACAATTTATGGTTAAGCTCTTATATTTATTTCATTATCCTTGAATTTTTATGTTTGCGAGTTTATTTAAAACTTCGTTATTCCCTATGATTACAAGAACATCTCCCTTTTCGATGGCATCGTCTGCCGCTGGATTAATGTTAAGATTTTCCTTTTTCCTTATGCCTATAACATTAACTTTAAGGCTTGTTCTTAATTTCAAGTCTCTAAGACTTTTACCAACCCATGAATCTAAAGCTTCTATATCCATCATACTAAATGTTGGTGATAATTCTATCGCATCAAAGAAATTGTCTCTCAAAAGATTGTTTGCAATTCTAATTCCAGTTTCTTTTTCTGGGAAAACAACCATATCTGCTCCAACCTTTTTTAATATTCTCGCATGTAATTCACTTTGTGCTTTTGCTAGGACATATGGTATTCCTAATTCTTTTACTAAAATAGTTGCCATAACACTGGCTTCCAGATCTTCTCCCATACCAATAATCGCGCCATCAAAGTTACTGATCCCTAATGTTTTTAAAGTATCTGCATCCGTCGCATCCGCTTTTACAGCATAGGTAACTTTATCTGCAATTTCATTAATTAAATTTTCATCATTATCTACTGCTAATACTTCACAACCGCTTTCTGCTAAAGTAGTTGCTACACTCTTTCCAAATCTTCCAAGGCCCAAAATTACGAATTCTTTTTTTACCATTTTATCTCCTTCTGCCTAAGCAGTCTATTAACTATATTTTTTCTTAGCCAATCAATAGTTGTTCTTCAGGTAACGAACGTTCCTTACCTCTTGTTCTTTTTGCATTAAACATCAACGCTAAGGTAATTGGCCCGATTCGGCCTAAATACATTGTCGAAATAATAATCAACTTACCAATGACTGATAAGTTTGGGGTCAACCCCCTAGTTAGGCCAACTGTACCAATTGCAGAACTTGTTTCATAAAGTATATCAATTAAATTTACATTTTCAACTATTGATAGCGTCATTGTTGATAGGAATAATATAAATGTGCTAAAACATGTTATTGCTAATGCTTTTTTATAAATATCTGAAGTTATTTTTCTATTAAATATTTCAACATCATTCTTACCTTTTATAACTGCAACTGTTGTGAAAATAAGGACAACTAATGTTACTGTTTTAATACCACCTGCCGTACCAGAGGGTGAACCACCGATAAACATTAATAAAATGCATAATAATGCAGATGGGTCTCGTAAATCTTGTTGAGATATTGTATTAAATCCTGCTGTTCTAGTCGTAATCGACTGGAAAAATGATGCCATAACTTTTTGTCCCAATGGTAGGTCACCAATTGTTTTTGAATTATGAAACTCCAATAGAAATAATATAATTGCACCACCTATTATTAATACAAAGGTCATAGAAATTGCAATTTTTGAATGTAATTGCAGTTTTTGAAACATATGCTTGATATTCAGTTTTTCTATTGTATGCGTTTTAATTACTCTTAATATGTCCCACCATACTGGGAATCCTATACCACCTACAACAATTAAGGTCATAGTCGTTAAATTAATAATTACATTTCCAACATATGGTGTAAAACTACTTGGTCCAATCAAATCAATTCCTGCATTACAAAAGGCCGATACTGAATGAAAGACGGACTTCCATATGCCGGGTAACAATCCAAACTCTGGTACAAATTGAAATGCAAAAAACACTGCACCAATTCCTTCTACTAATAATGTCCCTTTGATTATCTTGATTGTCAGTTTAACTAACCCCCCCAGCGTACTGAGGTTGTAAGCATCTTGAATCAATATTCTTTCCTTCAATGTAATCCTTTTATGTAATACTAGTAAAAGTGAAGTCGTAAATGTTATGACTCCCAATCCACCAAATTGTATTAATGCTAAAATGACAATCTGACCAAACAGATTCCAATGCTCAATTGTAGTTACAGTCATAAGACCCGTAACACAAATAGCAGAAGTTGAAGTAAATAGTGCATCAACATAAGGTGTGGCATTTCCATTTCTTGATGCAATGGGTAGCATTAGCAAAAAAGATCCGACTAATATTGCCGCTAAAAATCCATAAGCAATCATCTGCGTTGTTGTAAACTGCTTTTTTATCCTGAGAAACATTTAAAGACCTCTTTTTTTCTTATCATATGAAGCTGTAAATTCCATTATATATATTTTGAAGCATATTGCAATATGTTTTTTAATTAAACAAAGAGCTACCGTCAACATATTGCTGACCATAGCTCTTTTACAACTCTGATTATATGAAATAATTAATATTATCTATTCAAAAAACTTTTATTTAAATTATAGTGAAAAGGAAGTATTACAGTAGAAATATTTTTGTGTTTACTCAAATTATGACTAATAAAGTATGTTGTTTGGTTGTGTAAAATAGCATCATACCAGTGATTCGAAACAAATTTAATTGTAATAACCGAAATGTTTTCTCCATGTTTTAACGCTTTTTCTCTTGCCCACAAATAATCATCCATTGGTTTGATAATATCTCGATATGGTGTTTCAATTATTTCCAATTTCACTGGAACTTTAAGATCATCCCATTGTTTTTGCAAAGCTTTTGCATGTTCTGGATGTCTACAAATGTGCAATGCTGTAATATTATTTGAAATCGAATTAGCATAATTGATTGCTTTTAAAAATGGTTTGTTAATATCATGAACTAGCATTATACATTGTGTTGAAGAAACATCATTATATGGATTAAACTCATCCAAACTAAGCTGTGTGCCTACATAGCTATAATGTTTATGTGTTACAGACATTAAAACCATGATCAATGGAACTGCTAATGCAAGTATCCAAGCGCCATCTATAAACTTTGTTGAAAATACTATAATAGATACTACAAATGTTACCATTGCACCAAAACCATTAATCCAACATTTGTATTGCCAGTTTTTCTCCTTTAACGTTCGCCATTTTAAAAACATACCAAACTGAGCGATTGTAAAGGAAACAAAAACACCAACAGAATACAGTGGAATCAGTTTATGAACTTCACTTTTAAAGCCAATAATCAACATTGATGCTGCTATAAAAATGAAAACAATACCGTTCGAAAAGCTGAGTTTTGTTCCTCTAGATGAAAACTGTCTAGGAACATAGCCATCATGTGCAAGTATATACATCAACTGTGGCAATCCATTATATGCTGTATTAGCAGCAAGAATCAATATAAGAGCCGTGAAAACTTGAATAATATAAAACATAATTGAATTTCCAAAAACTGCTGATGAAATCTGTGATAATACAGTATGTCCAGCTAATGGAATAACTTGAAGTTTAATTGCAAGCAATGACGTACCACCGAAGATGAAAACAATAATTCCACCCAACATAAACAAAATATGTTTTGCATTACGAGTTGCCGGAGTACGAAAACTTGGAACTGAATTACTAACTGCCTCAACACCTGACATTGCTGAACAGCCTGATGAAAACGCTTTCAACATAACAAGCATACCAATTCCTTGTATGGTCTCTTGTGGCAAGATTGTACCTGAATACTCAATTGGATTTAATGTTCCTGTCATCACTTTAAATAATCCAACAATAATAAGTATCGCCATTGATACAATAAATATGTAAGTTGGCAAACCAAATATTTTAGACGCTTCTCTAATCCCTCTAAGATTAATTAATGTAATGATAAAAACACATATTAAAGAAATAATTATTTTATATGCATGAAAAGTTGGAAAAGCTGAGACAAGTGCAGCTGTGGATGAAGATATACTAACTGCAACAGTCATAATATAGTCAATAATAAGTGCCGATGCTGATAATAATGCTGCTTTGTTCCCAATGTTTTCTTTTGCAACAGCATATGCTCCACCACCATTTGGATAATGATCAATAATTTGTGAGTATGAAATCACTAAAATGATCAGTAAAACCAAAATCGGAATAACTACATATGGAACTGCACCAAAAGTCATAATTCCCATTACAGGAATCAAGACCAATAAAATTTCTTCAATAGCATATGCAACTGACGAAACAGCATCACTTGCCAAAATAGGTAATCCCCAAAGTCTGGATAATTTTTCACCAGCAATCTCATTGCTTTTTAGGGGTTTACCCAATATAACGTTCTTAATATTCACTTCTTATTCCTCCAAAAATATGTTGTTTATTTGCATTTTGTAATAGCTTAGTATATTTACATTTACATATAATGTCAAGAATTAATAATAATTGTTTATAATATTTTTTATATAAATATATTCATGCTTATTATAAGCCAAAATCCTTGTGATTATTAACAAAAAAAGTGAAGATGTTTAATAATCTAATATAGCCTAGTATCTATTATCAAAAATTCTTGATGTCTTTTTCTCACTTCTTGGAAGCTCTCCAATTGAAACGGCTTTGGCAACCAGCATGATTCCAATTTTATTTTTAAAATGATGTTTCACATTATCCTCAACCGCTTCTTTATCAGCATTGGGTTCAATTTCAAAAAACAGAGTCATAATATCTTTACCATTTAAATGGTCAATCATAACCTGATATTCACTGCTTGCGTCTTCAACCTCTTTTAGTCCTTCATCAATTTGTGCTGGGAAAATATTAATTCCTTTTACTTTAATCATATCGTCTGTACGTCCTAAAATAATATCGATTCTTGGGTATTTTCTGCCACAAGCACACTCACCTGAAATAAATCTTGTTAAATCATGCGTACGATAACGAATAAGTGGAGCGCCTTCTTTTTTCAACGTCGTAATAACCAGCTCACCAATTTCACCACATGGAACTTGTTTACCTGTCTTTGGATCAATTATTTCAAAATAAAAATAGTCATCCCAATAATGCATTCCCGATTCCTTATCGCAACTGATTCCAATACCTGGTCCATATATTTCAGTAAGTCCATAAATATCATATAACTCAACGCCAAGTTCATTTGCGATACGTTTACGCATTTTTTCTCCCCAGCGCTCTGATCCTATAACTCCTTTTTTAAGATGAATTTTATCTTTTACGCCACGTTTTGTTATTTCTTCTGCCAAGAGAAGTGCATACGAAGATGTTGCACATAAAACAGTGCTTTTCATATCAATCATCATCTTAATCTGCTTATCTGTATTGCCCGGTCCCATAGGAATTGCCATAGCTCCTAATAACTCAGCACCTGCCTGAAAGCCGATTCCTGCTGTCCAAAGACCATATCCTGGCGTAATATGTATACGATCAATATCCGTAATTCCTGCTACCTCGTAGCAACGTTTAAACATTAGCGCCCAATCTGAAACATCCTTTTTTGTATATGGAATAATTACTGGTGTGCCTGTAGTTCCTGATGAAGAATGAATACGTACTATTTCTTTATCAGGAACCGCCTGTAGACCTAGTGGATAGGCATCTCTTAAATCGCCTTTGTCTGTAAATGGGAGATTTTCGAAGTCCTCCTGATTATTTATAGCATTTAAATCTATTCCTTTGTATTTCACCTTATAAAACTCGCTTGTCGCCATCGTTTTCGTAATCACTTCTTTAATTTCCTTAAATTGAGTTTGATTCATGATTATCTCCTCTCTGCATCAAAAAAGTTTCCGCACCAAAATGCAGTGCCTTTATATTCATATCAATAAATTTTTCACGTACTTTTTCATGAATTGATTTTTCCATTTCTTCCATAGAAAACCCAAGAACTCCACAAGCTGCAGTTACTCCTAAAAGCGCAGTATTTAAGACTTTGATAGAACCGCATTCTGCAAATACAGTCTCTGCATCTAAAATAAACAAATGTGTAACATTGTCTTTTAGAAATTTTATCATATCAGCACCATTGTAATTAAAATCAGAAAGTGAATCAGTTACTGGTTTTATTGGATAATTTGCCACAATTACTGTACCATCTTCTTTTAAATAAGGTAAATAACGTACTGCTTCAGCTGGTTCAAAGCCAATAATTACATCCGCTGAATTAATGTTTATCAAAGGTGAATAAATTTCATCACCGATACGAATATGGCTGACAACTCCACCACCTCTTTGTGACATCCCTATTGTTTCTGATGTACGAACCTTCATTCCTTTATTCATAGCTGATTGGGCGATTAACTTTGATGCCAATACAGTTCCTTGTCCACCAACACCTGTAACGATACAATTTATCATTATTTCTCCCTTATGTATTTCACTCTCTTTATTTTCTTTCAACATCTGTTCCTCCAATTGCATGAAATGGACAAATATTTTCACATAGCGTGCAACCATAGCATAGTGCTTGATCTATTTTGACTTTGTCTCCATCTTTTATTATAGCTGGACAACCTAATTCTTTTATGCACTTTTTACATCCGGTACATTTCTTGTTATCTACTGAATATAATGGTGACGGAGGCGCCACGGCTATACAGGGAGCTTTAAATACAATGGCTGAAATACCCTTAAACTCGGCAGCTACTTTCACCTCTTTCATTGCATTTTCTAAATCAAATGGATTAATTGTTACTACATGTTTTACTCCGATTGCTTTTAACACATTACTAATATCGATTTTTTCAGTGACATTTCCCATCATTGTTCTACCAGTTCCAGGATGTGGCTGATTACCAGTCATGGCCGTTGTTGAGTTATCTAAAACGATAAGTACAATATCTGTTTCATTATATACTGCATTAATCACACCTGGAATTCCCGTATGAAAAAATGTAGAATCCCCCACAAATGCAAAATTTATAGTATCTGGTTCCACTCGGTGTAACCCTTGTGCAATTGTGATTCCTGCACCCATACAAAGGCAAGTATCAACCATTTCAAGCGGCTTCGCATTTCCTAAGGTATAACAACCGATATCACCAGAAAACGCTGCTTTTTTACCTTTCATTGCCTTTTTTACTGCATAAAAGGATGCTCTATGAGGGCAGCCTGCACATAAAACTGGTGGTCTTACAGGAAGTGATGGTAAATCCATTACCGCCTTTGGTTTAGGAGCAGGTATCTCAAGGAATTTTGAAATAGCCTGAGTAACTGATTCCACCGTATTTTCTCCTGCATTTTGTACATGCTTTGTGAGTTTTCCCATTATTTTCACCTTGAGATTGTACTTTCCGCAAAGATATATAAGTTCTTTTTCAATTACAGGATCTAGTTCTTCTATTACAAGAACTTCTTCAAGTCCCTCTAAAAATTCTAATGCAAGCTCTTCTGGAAATGGATGTGGTGTGGCAACTTTAAAAAGTTTACAGTCACCCTTGATTGTAGATAACGCTTCACGCGTATATGCGTAACTAATACCGCCTGTTGCAACACCCTTTTTACCAGTTCCTATTACTAAATTAAATATGTATGATGAAAAATCTTTGCTTAAAATTGGTTGTCTTTCTTCTAATTTAATATGATTATAATATGAAAGGCGAGGAAAAATAACCCACTTTGAATCTTTTATAAAACCCTCTGGCTTAAATTGATAACAATTTTCATCTATCTGCACTGTGGCATAAGCATGACAAACTCTTGTCGTTGGTCGAAACAATACAGGTGTATTATACTTTTCGGAATATTCAAATGCATCACCTATCATAAGGTATGCTTCTTCCGGTGATGAAGGATCAAATACCGGTAGTTTTGCAAAGATACCAAAATGACGGCTGTCTTGTTCTGTCTGCGACGAAATAGGTCCTGGATCGTCGGCTACAACAATTACCATCCCCCCCTTTACGCCAATATATGCAAGACTCATTAGTGGATCTGAAGCTACATTCATTCCAACTTGTTTCATTGTTACCATTGTTCGCTGTCCAGCATATGCAGCACCAGCCGCAACCTCTAATGCTGATTTTTCATTCACGGACCACTCTACATAAATATTCCCCGGATTTTTCTTTGCAATTGTTTCAAGTATTTCTGTTGATGGCGTTCCAGGATATCCCGTAACCACTCCAACTCCGGCGCGGATTGCACCCATTGCGATCGCCTGATTTCCCATTAATAACTCCATTTTCATATTTCTCCCTTCAAATGTATAAATTACACTTTACTTTCTTATTTTAATTTATTTATCCTTTGACGTAAAAAAAGCCTCTATCCCAATAAAAGGGACAAAAGCTTAAACCTCTGTGATACCAATTAAATTGACAATAACTGTCCACTTTTTCATATATTATATATATAATACCGACGGTAGTATTTGTCAACTAAATTCTCATATATGGTAACGTTACTATGATTTTCACATGTGGAAACGTTATATGATTCATATGTGGAAACGTTACTCTGAAACTATAATTTCTTTCTCTACTTAAAATTAATTTTTTACAACGAAACGGCTTAAACAAATAAAGCACCAGCTAAAAGCTGGAGCTTTATAATTAATTTTGAAAATAGCCTATTTCTTGAACACCCTTCGTATCATTATAACTTGAATTTAGAAATTTCTGTTTTCAAAATATCTGCGCTCTTTTTTGTTTTCATTATTTTTTCCATTACATCATTAGAATGTATATTGGTCTCAGCTATTCTGTTCGCAATATCCGTTGTTCCCCCGGCACTTTCATTTGCGGCCGTTGCCACTCCATCGATTGAACCTGTAATATTTTCTATCGAAGCTAATAACTCTTCTGACGTTGCACTGAATTCTGATATCAGATCATCAATAAACCTAGCGTCCTCATTATATTTATTTACGACTTCCAACATACTCTGATAATCATTATGGACATCTGTTGAAACAAAGTTTAAAAGACTATTTGAACTCTGTGACAAATTTTCCACTGATGATGTTACCATTGTTGTTACATTCTGAATATCTAAAACTGCTTTTTTTGATTGTTCAGCAAGCTGTCTAATTTGATCTGCCACAACTGAGAAGCCTCGACCTGCCTCTCCTGCCCTTGCGGCTTCAATACTGGCATTTAACGCCAACAAATTCGTCTGTGCTGTTATTTTCATTATTACATCAGATAAGACATTTATCTGCCCTACCACTTTGGATTGCTCTATTGCTTTGAACAGCTGCTCTTTTGTATCAACTAATAACGCAGCCGCTCTTTTTTGTGACATTGTTACCGATTCTTTAGTTTTTTCTGCTCTTATACTGATATCTTTTGCAGCTAATGCACCCTTTTGGGAGTTCTCTGCAATAGTTTGCACCGCTTTTTCTATTTCTTGAGAAGTAGCTGCCATTTCCTGTGATGTAGCCGCACTCTCTTCCGTGCTAGCCGCGAGTTCTTCGGTTGTTGCTGACACACTCTCTAAATTGTCATTTAACTGACTCATATTAGTAATTACATTTTCAACTTCATTTTCAATATTTATTGATTCAGTAGATATACTCATTACTAAATTCTTTAATGAATTCTTCATATTCTCAATACCATTTGCAATAATACCAATCTCATCTTTTTGAGATAAATACTTTTTATTAACTTCTATTGAAAAGTCACCTTGTGCAATCTGACTAAGATATTCTGCAGACCTTTTTATCGGATTTGCAATTCTGGTTGCTATAATTGATATTAAAACAGCAGCTACTATAATTGCTATGATTGATACCAAAATGCTAAGATACTGCGTGTTATTAATGAAAGCCATCGCATCTGACTTATTTTCAACAGTAATTACTGCCCAGTTATCAGATGTTCCAGGAATTGATATGCTTTCATAAGCACTTATCACTTCAACTCCTTCATTGTTTTTATAAGTTGCAGATCCTGTTTCACCATTAAGTGCTTTCTGCGTTATTTGATTCAAAGTTTCTGGAACTTCTATTGCAAGATCTTCTGTCTGTTGATTTCCGCTTGCATCTGTTAAAACCTTTCCACTTGCATCTGTCTTTAAAACAGTTTTTTTCATTATTTTATAATTATAAAGTTCTGATATCTGCACTTTATCCGGATGAGCAACAACAACGCCTTCACCATCCACGATAAAAGCATATTTGCTACCTTCACTGTACTTTTCAATTTTCTTCTGAAGCTCATCTAATTTAATATCAGCTCCCATTACACCTACTAGTTTATTATTATCATAAATAGGCATCGCTATTGTTGACACTGGCGTATTACTTGATATTGAATAATATGATTTACTTACAAAAGATGACTTCTCTTGCATAACCTTAATAAACCACCATCTACTTGAACGGTCACCTAATGTTCCACTTGTTCTAGTAGTTTGCATGCCATCAGTTCCTTGTACATAAAGCAAATCAAAATATGGATTTTTATCAATTGCATTTACAATTATCTGCTTTTGTTCTGTTGGTACAAATCCCTTTATATCACTATTTAAAACTATTTGTTCAGTAATTGAATACCCTTTTTCAATAAATGCTGTTACCTGGTCTGAAATAGAACCTGCAAGAACCTTATTGTTTTGGACTAATTCTTTTGCATAATTCTTATTAATATAACTGATGTTTATGATATTAGAGATTAGCAATGGTAACATTACGAGTACTAACGTATAAATAACTAATTTTTTACGTATTGATTTCATAAATATTCCTTTCTTATGTAAGATTATTAATTTCAAATCCTGATTTATAATTTCTTTATTAATACCTCTAATATTTTAATCATTAAATCTGGTCCCTATTCGTATAGTTCTTAAGTACTATATACGTGGGCAATTTGATACGTTTTGTATTTTTTGACACTTTTCACATTATAGACATATCTTAATTAAAAGTCAAACTTAATATAAAAAAGCTTCCTTAGATTTTCATATGTGGTAACGTTACCAACATGTAAACAGGCCCTTAATTCAAATACACCCCGTTTATTAAACGGGGTGTGTAATCGGAATCAATTCCTATTAAATCTCAGAACTAACTATTTTTTCTACGTAAATATAATATTACACCGTTGATTGCTAGAAAAATACCACTAGCTGCTGCTGTCATCCCCATATCAGAATAATCAGCTGAGTAATCTCCAGTTTGAGGACTAGTTCCCTCTTTCACAACTTCTGTCTCAGTCTCTGCTGTTGTCTCAGTTGAAGTCGAAGCTGTGGTTGTAGCTGTAATTGCAGGTGTCGTCACCGCTGTAGTTGCCGCCGTGGTTGGTGCTGTAGTTGCCGCTGTAGTTGCGGCTGTAGTTGGTGCTGTAGTTGCTGCTGTAGTTGCTGCTGTAGTTCCTGCTGTAGTTGCTGCTGTAGTTCCTGCTGTAGTTGCTGCTGTAGTTCCTGCTGTTACAGACGCAGTCTCATTCTCGCCAACAGTAGTACACAAACCATTTGTTATAGTATTGTTATCTAAAGTAACTGATCCATTTCTTGCCAGTAACTGGCCTTGAATTGTAGCTCCAGTCTGCGCTTGTATAGATGTCAGAGCAAATATATGTCCAACAAAATGAGAGCCTGTTCCTAATGTTGCAGAGCTTGTCACTTGCCAAAATATTCGGCAAAACTTAGCCCCATTAACTAGTACAATCTGACTACCTGATGCTGTGACAAGGTCAGAAGATGCTTGGAATATAAATACTGCTTCAGGATCACCTTGTGCATCAAGAATCAACGGACTACTTGCTGTTAAATTAGCAGTAGTAGCATGACCGAAAGCATAGACACCTGTTGTTAATGTTTTTCCACCAAGTTGATTGTCTGTTTCAGTAAATGTTGTTGTTGGTATTCTTCCTGCCGCATCATCATATGCTAGCACTAAGTCTTGCTTTGCTTGTTCTGCTATAGCATCACTTAAATGTACAGCACCGGCGATTGTTACTTTAGTATCTCCCGTAAAAGCAGAACCTGGATAAACTCCTACGTCTCCACCTGCATCGCCATTTATCACACTTGATCCGGTATTTGTGATTGTTTCCCCAGCTAAAATTGCAAAGCTAGCAGTTGATCTTAAATTCACTTTTACCTCGGCTGCATTAGATGATAATGGGATTTTTACTACAAGCAATACTAACATTGAAAGTATTAGCAATAATGCCATCGATTTCTTCTTGGGTATTTTCATATTTTTTATCTCCTCATACTTATAAAACTATTTTTATTTAATTCTTAACTCGTGCTAAATCACAAAATTGATTATTATATTTTATTTCCATATGAATATTAAGCATACTTTTAACGGTAGTAGTCATACACTTTATATAGTATATCATACTTACTTTATATACATTATCATAACACGTTTACAATTGTTTGTACTGGGAATTATTTACAGTTGACTTGATTTTATATATTTGGGCAAAAGATTCATTTCTTATTATTAGTAACTATATGATTCATTGTCAGTTTTGTATATTTTTTTCAATTATTTATGCAATTATATTGTGCGTATTTTATGTTAGTGATATTATAGATAGTATATTTAAAATATAATGCCATAAAATGGAAGTATGAAAAGTTTGCTATCTTTCATACACAAGTTTGTGTCTGCACTGCTTTTTCATGAACTTGATATGCACATTGTCTCGCTACGCGAGCCATTAAAAGCAGTGCGGAAATGAGGAAAATTATGGGTACTAACACTCAATTTTTCCAAATTGCTGCCATTATTATATCATTAGCAGCTTTTGGGGAAGCATTCTGGCTATATAAGTGGGTAAAAGCTCTGCCTGCTTCTAATCCACAAATCGCCAGCATTGGTAAATTAATTAAAAACGGGGCTAACACATTCTTAAAGAAAGAATACGAAACGCTTGCACGATTCTGTGGGGTAGCTGCAATCATTATTTTTGTATTTCTTCCTTCACCTATCTGGATGGGCAATCCGCTAGACAATGTAATTGTTGTAGTCGCTTACCTATGTGGTACGATATTTTCAGCAATTGCAGGTAAAATAGGAATAACAGTTTCAACAATTGCGAATATGAAAGCTGCTGAAGCTTCCACAAAAGGAATTAAGCCATCTTTTATGGCTGGATTTCGTGGTGGAGCCGTAATGGGCATGGCGGTTGTTGGAAGCAGTTTGTTAGGTGTGACTTTAGTTCTCATCTTAACAGACAACACAACTGCTCTTTTAGGATTTAGCTTTGGAGCAAGTTCACTCGCACTTTTTGCAAAAGCTGGTGGTGGTATCTTTACCAAAACAGCTGATATCAGTGCTGATTTAGTAGGGAAAGTTGAACTTGGTATTCCTGAAGATGATCCAAGAAACCCTGCTGTAATTGCAGATAATGTCGGTGATAATGTTGGTGATGTAGCTGGTATGGGTGCCGACTTATTTGATTCTAATGTTGCTTCAATGGCTGCGGCTCTTGTAATTGGCTCAGATATAGATACGATAAATGGTAATACAATTAATTCTTCTATGGTTCTTTGCTATGCAACACTTGGTTTGTTAGCGTCCATTATCGGTGTCGCAACCGCAAGAATAGGAAAAAACGGAAGTCCTACCAGAGCATTAAATAGTAGTACATATATTACAACTGGAGTTTTTGCAGCTTTAACTGGAGCTGCTACATATGCTTTTAATTTTGAATGGCGTATCTGGTTAGCAAGTATTATTGGTTTATTGGTTGGTGTTATTATTGGAATCGCAAGCGATTACTTCACCAACGACACGAAAAAGCCTGTTCATATTGTAGCCACTGCTTCTGAATCTGGACCAGCATTTACAATTTTGTCTGGTATTTCCTATGGTTTCATAAGTGCTTTCCCCGCAATGATAGGCATTGGAGTTTCAGCTCTTGCTGCATACAAAGTATGTGAACCATTAGGTCCTGGCTATGCCATGTTTGGAATCGCAATGGCTGCTGTCGGTATGTTATCCATTGTTGCAATGATTATATCAAATGATGCTTATGGCCCAATTGTTGATAATGGCCGTGGTCTTGTTGAGATGGGCGACTTAGGGGACACAGCACTTGAAATAACAGATTCACTTGACAGCGCTGGCAATACTGTAAAAGCAATAACAAAAGGTTTTGCGATTGGAGCTGCTGGTCTTACAGTAATTGCTTTGCTTGGTACATTTATCAGTGAAGTAAATGTTAAGATTACCGAACTTAATATTGCTACTCCAGACCTTCATATGCCAGCTCTTACCGGATTTGACATTATGGATCCTCTTGTTTTCTTTGGTTTATTAGTGGGCGCTGCAATACCTGCCGTTTTTTCTGCAATGTTAATTCTCGGAGTTCAGCGTAATGCTCAGCGTATGATAAAAGAAATTCACCGTCAGTTCAATGAGATTATCGGCTTAAGAGAAGGGAAAAAGGGAGTTGTTCCTGAATATGATAAATGTATTGAAATTGCAACTACTGGTGCAATCAAAGAGCTTGTTCCAGCCGGATTGTTCGTAATTATAATAACCGTTCTAGTTGGTTTCATTGGAGGCGTTAAAGCCACTGG
This sequence comes from [Clostridium] fimetarium, assembly GCF_900111235.1. Lineage (GTDB taxonomy): Bacteria > Bacillota > Clostridia > Lachnospirales > Lachnospiraceae > Clostridium_N > Clostridium_N fimetarium. Next base: position 283,136 of record NZ_FOJI01000002.1, on the reverse strand, counting down.
TGGATTCTTAACAGGTAACATAATTAGTGGATTATTATTTGCACTATTTATGTCCAACTCTGGTGGCCTATGGGATAACACAAAGAAATATGTTGAGTCAGGTCATAATGGCGGTAAAGGTTCTGATACTCATAAAGCAGCCGTTGTTGGAGATACCGTAGGTGATCCATTTAAAGACACTGCAGGACCTTCCATTAATACGCAGATTACTGTTGTTTCACTTGTAGCATCACTATTGTCTACATTCTTCTTAACAATGTCAATATTTTAAGACATATAATCAAACACATCTGGTGAGGGAAATTATATTTTAGTCAAAAAAGAAAGGAGATGAGCTTACCCGGCTCAACTCCTTTCTTTAATTAGACGTATCTAATATATCATGACTTTTTTGTTTTCATCCAACAGCCTAATCTCTGCTTACTAGTCCAAGAAACATATAAAAATAAATGGTTGTATAATACATTGTATTTCCAAAACATGCTGAGATTGCATATGCTAACACACATCCTCCAATTGCTAATGTGATTGGTTTCAATGTTTTTAGATTTTTCATACAAACAATTAATATACTAAATAATGCAAGTAAATATAAAATCATACCAGGAATTCCCCAAAATGCTGCATACTGAATATACTCATTTGCAGGTCTGTCATTTATGAATCCTAATTCGAAATATTTATCAATAAGGCCTTCTGCTCCAAATCCAAATACTGGTCTTTCTGCTATAAAATCAGAAGTTACTTTCCATAAATTCCAACGCCCTGTTCCTGCAGCATCTGCATTAGAATCATCTGTGATAACCTTGCCTACATCTGTAGTTAGTTGTCCAAACTGCGAAGAGATAGAATTTTGTGATAAAGATGACGAGAAACTTATAATCACAAATATCAATAATGGTAGTGCTAATTTAAACACAGCCCAATGATTCATCTTTTCATGATTCATCTTTGCTTTTTTGATAATTAAAGCCGGTATTACACACATCGCAATTGTAGCCGCAAGATAACTGCCAAAGGTATCATTTAAAACCAATGTCCAAACATTAATAATCATCATAAGTGAATGACCTAATAAAGATTTCTTTTTTTCATCAGTAAATATAAGACCGGCACAGCACAAAACGACCATGCACAAATAATAGCCGTAATGATTAAAATAGCAAAATACCGACTCAAAGTTCCCTGTAGCAGTAAATAAAACACAATTTTGCATATTAAAAAACAAAGCTACTGCATTATATCTTTGCAATACAGTTACAGCACATAAAAGTGTTGCACTCACTGCAAATACATTTAATAATATTCTCTTTTTCTTACTGCTTTTTATCAATCCAGCCATTAGAAAGGTGATAATATAATAGACAAAAACAACATAGCCTTCATTTCTATGTAAATTACTGTAAAATGCCAACTGTGGGTCATCTGAAAATGTAGAAGCGATAAAAGCCCAAATCAAAAATCCAGCAAAAAATATAAGCCACTTATGAGTCTTAAATATATTTGTTATATAAGCGAAACCATATTCTATAATCCTCTTTGCAAAGAATAGAACTCCAAAAACAAAACCTATATATATAATTCCTGTTTGAATCCCACAATAAATATATTCTTCGTCCCAATAATTTGTTATGAATATATATATCATTTTAATTGGTAATAATAGAATCAAAGCTGACAGTACGATTAAAATTCCATTTTCAAAAAACACATCCGGAATAGTTTTCAACGTCTTAGTAATAATTCCTGGTTGATTGTTAAATTTTTTCAATTGTATTTCCTCATTTTTAAGTATATTACGAATATATATTATCTTGCTTACAATTAGATACTCTAATATTAAAACCATATAGGTTAATATCACAATTTTTTCTTAATCAACTTAAGAAAGCAATGTATTTTCATCCAATATTTCCCTTTATTATATTATATAATAGCATTTTAGTATATAATATAATTATATTATTATTGAAATATTATCTTCAATTATATTTTCTATCTAAACGAATAAAATTTCTCTATTCCTTTATTTAAAAAAAATGAATTATTTCCTGGTTTTTCTAGATACTAATGTAGTACTGTATCAAAACACATATTACTAAAATTGAAAGGAGACACTATTATGAAAGCATCAATTGAAGATGGATGTATTGCTTGCGGATTATGTCCAGCAACATGTCCAGAAGTATTTCGCATGGGAGAAAATGATTTAGCAGAGGTTTACGTTGACGAAGTGCCTAAGGATGCTGAAGCAACAGCTGTGGAAGCACAAGAAGGTTGTCCTGTATCAGTAATAACAGTTAATTAATCGCAAAAACAAAGCAGTTTAGAACTTTCGAATTCTAAACTGTTTTATTTTTATTTTGTTTCTTCTTCTTTTGAAGAATACATAACATCATTCAAGGATTCCAACTCATATATCGAATCTATATCGCACCAATAAATATCAAGTATCACTCATTTTCTTGTTTAATGTCAATATCATACAAGAGAACTCTGTTAATAAGTGATATACTGATTATCTAAAGGAGGCTATATGATGACGCAAGAAGAACGCATTGCACGCTTTGATAAAGTACTCGGTATTGAAGCATATCGTTTCAAAGGAATTATGCAGAAATTTCCGAACCACTTTCATGAATATTACGTGATAGGTTTTATTGAAAATGGGAGTCGACATTTATCCTGCAAAAATAAAGAGTATATGATAGGCACTGGGGACATTCTTTTGTTTAACCCGATGGACAGTCATACTTGTGAGCAAATTGATGATCAGACTTTGGATTATAGGTGTATCAATATTAAACCAGCCGTTATGCAAAAAATCGCATATGAAATCACAAGTCAAAATGATTTACCGGAATTTATCGAGCCTGTGGTATTTCGCAGTGAGCAGGTTTCTCTGCTTCGTGAGCTTCATCAGATGCTGATGGACGAGCGATCGGATTTTCAAAAAGAAGAAGCCTTTTATTTTTTGATTGAGCAGCTCCTTGCTAATTACACAAAACCAATCCTAGCAAAGTCGTTTGAGGCAAGTGCTGAAATTCAAAAAGCATATAAGTACATGGACGAAAACTTTTCAGAACCAATCAGTCTTGACGATTTAAGCAATATATCTGGATTAAACAAGTACACTCTATTACGGAGTTTTACTCGTCAAAAGGGGCTTACCCCCTATCAGTATTTGGAAACCATCCGTGTCAACCACGCTAAAAAGCAATTAGAGCAAGGTATTACGCTGATTGAATCAGCAGGACAATCAGGTTTCACGGACCAAAGTCATTTCACAAAATTTTTCAAAAACTTTATCGGCTTAACGCCGAAGCAATACCAGAATATATTTACTGACAATGATAAATAATGGAGAAAAACATGAAACAAAACAAAAGCACCGCTGGTCATTTATCAGCACTCATCACCATTCTCATTTGGGGAACGACATTTATATCCACTAAAATTCTGTTGAAGGATTTTTTACCTATTGAGATATTATTTTTTCGATTCATTCTGGGTCTAACGTTGCTTATCATCGTGTACCCAAAGCGTTTGAAAGTAACGGATAAAAAGCAAGAAATCACATTCGCATGTGCCGGACTGACGGGAGTAACGCTTTATTATCTGTTAGAAAATATCGCCTTGACCTATTCAATGGCTTCTAATGTTGGCGTTATCATTTCTATAGCGCCATTCTTCACAGCACTTTTGGCACATTACTTATTGGATGGCGAAAAGCTAAAAGCAAACTTCTTTTTGGGCTTTGGAGCTTCTATGATGGGCATTTGCCTTATTAGCTTTAATGGTAGCACAACATTTCATTTAAATCCAATTGGTGACTTGCTTGCTGTGTTAGCTGCAATCGTATGGGCTTGTTATTCTATTTTGACACGCAAAATCAGCGCCTATGGTTACAATACCATTCAGACCACACGGCGAGTTTTTACTTATGGTATACTCTTTATGATACCAACATTATTCCTCTTTGACTTTAGCATTAGATTGGAACGCTTTCAAAATCCAGTTTATCTATTTAACATTCTTTTTTTAGGATTCGGTGCGTCTGCGCTCTGCTTTGTAACATGGAATTTGGCTGTCAGATTGTTAGGAGCTGTTAGAACTAGCATTTATATCTACTTGGTACCAGTGATTACAGTTGCAACCTCCATCACTATATTACACGAAGAGATTACATGGATAGCTATTTTAGGTGCGGCATTAGCTTTAACAGGATTATTCATTTCGGAAATCAAATTCAGTTTCAAGCAGAAAAGCAATAGCATTTCTTATGCTGAATTTAAAAGGTAACTAATATTCTAAACTTTATTTATATAATGCTCATTTTTATAAATGAAAAGCTTATGCACAATTACAACGATAACTCCAACAAGACCAGGTACAACAAAAGCAAAAAATCTATATAACAAAATCGCAAGAAGCAATTTATCATTCGACGCCATTCCTGCAAACAAGAGCATAAACACAAACTCTAATGTTCCAATTCCAGCTGGTGCAACCATTACGCCAGCTATTGCAACCACAAATGACATAATTGCTAAACAAATAAACAGAGAGCTTCCTGTACTATTAATCAAGAAAATATATGGTATCACATACCAACTTAATAATTTAAAAATATCGTAAAAACAGATCCATGCAATTCTTTTCTTATCTTTTAGTAATTCTATGGAAGAACATCTCATTTCATCCATTTGCTCATTCATTTTTGTTTGAAAATTGTCAAGTTTTCCGTTCCTATTTAATTTTTGGATACCCTTGGCGATTAAATTATGAAACTTTTCGCTTGTGCAAAAAAGCAAAAATAACATACATACGATAAATACTAATATCAAACTATATATAAGGTAGTGAAAATAACCACCATAAATATTACTGATACTACTGTATCCTAGTATGAAAAATATAATACATAGTATTGCTATCATCATCTTGTGTAACATATAATTGATTGCTGATATTCCTGTCCCCTTAGAAATCGAAACATCATTCTTACTTAGATAATAGGTAGTAGCGATAGCTTGCGCACTGCCAAATGATATAACTCTATAAAATGATGTATATAACATACACCACACGCCATCAATGAATCTGAATTTGGGATTGTGTACTTTTACTAAAGATGCAACATTAATCCCATCAATCACTTGATATATCATTGAAGCTAAAAATGCCAATAATAATTGCCATAGCGCTACTTGCTTCATTTGTACAAATGCACTTAGAAATGTTGCTTTATATTTATATATCGCAACAACCAATATTATTATAATAATACCGTTTATTATTGTCTTGCTTCTACTTTTATTTGCTTTCATAATTGTTTTATTATATCCTTTTCTGTCCCTTTTTCTATGCTTTTTCTATCCTATGGGGTATTTGTCATATTTAAAGATTATAATATACTTACTGCTATAACTCAACTATTAAAAAACAGACAACTATTTCACAAAAAAATGAAATTAGTTGTCTTATATTTTTTATATTAATTTTAATCAAATTTGTAGTGTCTTTTGCATTTTATTATTTTAAATATTATTTTTCAAGTATATACAAATATCCATTTTTCATATTCCTAGGGATATCTCCTTTGAATCCTAATAGTTTCAATTCATTGATTAATGTTATCAAGAAAAATCCATGAGATACTATTAATATATTTTCATCTTCTTTTAAATCTAATTTACTCAAAAATTCTTTTGCTCTTTTTTTCGTATCATCTGATGTTTCTAATTGCGAAACATGGTTTATCTTCCATGCAATTCTAGAAGAAATACTCCATAGGAAACCAGGTATCTTTAATCGTATTTTTTTAACTGGATACATTTTTACTTCTCTTAATAAATCTGTTGTTTCCAATTCTTTATCATAGATAGTCTTTGCTGTTATTATAGCTCTTGTCAAATCACTACAGTAACATTTATTCCATTGACTATGTTCCAAATCAATTTTATTTTCTATTACTGTTGCATTATCATAACTAGTAACATACTCTTCAAAATCATTAGAGTTCATCATTTTCTTAGCCTTATAATCAACTTTATAGTGTCTTACAAACCCAATTTTCATTTTTTCCCCTAAAAGTAATCGATTTTAATTATCCCAATAATTTACAATGCTCTCATAATTCACTCTATAATATTCTATTTAATCTTTTTTGGCGAGCCCGTAATCCATTAATGTAACTTACTAACCAAGCTCCGCCATTCAATTGTTTTTCACCCTAATTCAAAATTAAATTTACCGCTATTTATGATACGGTTCTCCGTATCACTTTTTCCGGTAATTCTAACTGTATAATATTAATATTACCTCAATTAGTTTTACCATTTCAATGAGTTATTAATAGAACTTACTTTTCATTTCAAAATCTCTTGACTTTTTTGTAACAATTAGTAAGATTTATGATTGATTGCTTAATTTTGTAGATTTACATTCTACCAAATAATTATTTTCATATACACATGAATGTTCATATATTTCATCTGATTCTAACAATAACGGTAAGAATTGGGGTATATTTGTTGCAACCCCTGTATTCTCCGGATGTAGAATCCATGAAATCAATTTCCAATCAAGTATACCTTCTCTCGTCTTCCTAGGTGTGGTATATGTAATATTTTCAGGTAACTCTGCTGTAAAAACATATATTTCACCACTTTGAATGTTGTCTTCAACTCGATTTATTATACCTTTATAGTTGAAATGTTTAATGTTTATCCCTGTTTCTTCATAAACCTCTCTTTTGATACACATCATTGGAGTTTCTTCTTCATTAATAAACTTTCCTCCAATTCCATTCCAACTTCCCATCCATTTTGATTTTTCTCTATTCAATAGTAAAATGCTATCCTTTTGTATAATAAAGCACATCGTATATTTACACATATAATCAGCTATAACCTCTCAATTCAAAAATTATTATCCTTTAATATAGGATTATTTTGCTCTGGCATTCAAATAGTATTTGAAAAGCAAAAGATCGAGATACTTTTCAAATCCAGGAATAATAATATCTTTGATTGTATGTTCTACATCTGCTGTTTCTTGTTCTTCACAGATTTTTATCTCGTATGTTGTAATACTTAAAATTGCGTCCATATATTTTGTACCACCACTACATAAACTAACATTAATGCAGATTATTGAACCTTGAACATCCTTTCCATCCTTGCTACTTTTTACATATGAGTGTTCTTTATATGATTTAGTTTTATCAAATATAAAAATAAAAGGTATATTTTCATTAATCAATTTATATGCGGTAGACTGTTTCTCATTAAAAAGTATATTTATTTGTGAATTGTTAGATGTATTTAATCTGGAAAATGTCTTCCATTCTTGTTCATTGTTTAGCCTAACACATATACTTAGCCCAATTCTTTCTCTCTGTAAATTTAATGTTTTAGCTAGACAAATATTTAATTGCTCTAATAATTCTCCACCTTCTTGCTTATAATCATACATTATCACGGAAGGATTTCCATTATTTTTTTTTCCGATATTATCTATCAATCTGTAATAATTCTTTGTATGTATTGCGTTGTTACAGGATATAACCTCATTCAAAATTGCCTTCTCAGAAATATTATTCTTTGAAAATACAAGATCCTGTTTTGCTTTTAATAAAGTATATAATAAAGATATGATAAAACAAATCCAAAAAGCAATCATAACAGGAGTTCGTATTACACCATCCTCATTAAACCAGTTGAATTTATTTCCCAAAATTTGTACAGTTATAAAAAACAAACTTGCTATAGTCGAAACGAGCGTTGACAAAATCCAATGTCTCACAAAAAACTGGAATATCTTCTCCATCAAAGAATTCTTTTTAATTTCCATATAAACATTATCCCCCTAGTATATTGTATACTCACGACCAAAACGATGCTAAATGAGTATAATTTCTTAGTTACAAATCCATTTTCACTTTACGCTTATTGGTTCAATTATAATAACGAAAACAAATTGCTAACACTACGATGAAAACTATTAATCTTACACAATTTCAAAACTTTTAATAACACTTTTTCCGATAATTCTAGGGTTAATAACTCCGCATATTCCCCCTGTTATCACTGTTATAATTTAGCTAACAAATCTGCCTTTTTATTATCAAATTCTTCTTCTGTCAAAATCCCAGCATCTTTTAGCTTAGCTAGTTGTGTTATTTGATCAATTATGTCAGGTTTTGCTTCGCTCTGCTGCATAATTACCTGTGGTTGTTTATTTTCTTGCTTGATAGATTTTCTGTATAGATGATATAGAGCAACTACCCTTTCAGCTTCCAGTTTATTTAAAGTGCTGATTTTTTCTTTAGCACCAGCTACATTAATTTCTAGGTCACATAGTTTTAATGCGGCCGTTAATGCAGCATCTACAATCATGCCAGTCAAAGTAGAATTATTTGTGTTTTGAATTGTTGCAACTGATGTGATATCTTCATAATAGAACTGTTTAACATTTGCTGTTGCTCCGAAGGCTTCTCTATTCATAATTATTATTTGCTTTGTTGTACAAACAATGTAATCCTTTGCAGTTATTGAATCTAGCCCCCAAGCGAAATAAATTGCTAATTCATCATCATATATCATGTATTTTTTTACTTGCTCATATACCTTATCGCCAATTTTTTCATGAATAATAGTATCAATTTCTTGGTCAGTTATCTCAAAATCTTTTTTTGTAATGCATTTAAAGTAGTTATTTAATGTAATAAAATCTTCCTCATATTTATTAGTAATCTTCAAATCAGCCAATTTGAATCCATCACATTTAAATGTATATGAGATCTCTTGTTTTTCCAATGTAAATATACTTATCTTATTACAGGAAACTTTACCTATTGCAAAATATTTGCCATCGTCTGGATGTGCTACTTTAAAGTAGAAGCTCCTAGTTGTTAATAAAAATTCTTGATTATCTGTATCTTTTATCATAATCACTGCTATTTCAGTTGCATCATAATTAGGAAATGATTTATTAATTGATTTTAGCTTCTTTTCATCGATATAAGGGTACATAGAAATATATGACTTACTTGCACTGTTTGCAGGTAATAATATTTTTTCAAAGAAATCTTTTGTAAATGCTAATATATCGCTTTCTACTATATCTGTATAAAATCCACCATTACTATCATCGCCTGATTCATATATTGCATCTATTAAGCTTTTTGATAATACTCTTACTTTTTCCTTCATTTCAATATCATAAGCCTCTTCTACTAACTTCTTTTCTTCATGCTCTTCTTTTTTTTGTTCATATACTTCTTTTGCCTTTTGCGCTGCATTTTCAGCAGTTTCCTTTGCCTTATCTGCTGCTTCTTTTAACTTGTCCATAAACCCCATTAAATTTATCCTCCTAGTGTCATTTTATATTACAGAATTTGTAATATTTGTAATATAATGTTAAAGTTACTATACTACTTTACAGACAATATTAATACTATTTTTACTATTGCAATCTATCATTGTCTTTTTCACTTGAAAATAGCCTACATTGCGAATTTAATATTAATATTTCTGTACTTTTCATGGTCTTCAAACTTAAAAAGAGATGCATCCTCATCGGATGCACCTCCACTATTTCCAAGATAATCTATAAGATCATCATTTAATTTGATATGTATTGTATCTATCTGCCTTGAATGGCCAATTGTAATCTTATCAATTATCATATGAAGTAACAGTTTTACTTCATCTCTGTTACCGTTATTGAATATGCCTGAAGCTCCTGCAAGTATTTCTTTAACTTCTTCATACGAAATCTGTTCACCTCCACATTGATCAATAACTTCAAGACATAAATGCTTCTGCTCTTCTAACTGCCTGATTTCTGAGTTTTGTTGTTCCTTTCGTTCCATAAATTCACTTTTGTTTATTAGCTCTTCTTCAAATGCTTCAAATAACTTTCGTTTTTTACCTTCCATAGCATTCAGGTCTTTAACTACTTTGTCATATGTTTTTCTATAGGGTACTTCTTTGTCTATATTTTCCTTATTAATCTTTTTTACAACGTTTCTAATTACACGATCATTAGACAAAAGTCCTTTGATTTTGTCTAATACATACGTATTAGCATCTTCCGCTTTAATGGAATTGTTGTGACAGACAGATGTACCTTTATTCTTCCATGCTCCACAGCTATACTTGGGAATCTTTATTCCTCCAGCTCCAGGTACACGTGATATGACCATACCTGCTCCACATTCAGGACATCTGAGGATTCCAGTAAGAGGGAAATAATCGTTGTAGACTCTAGCTCGCTTTCCTCCTTTAACCTTCATGATTGCCTGTACCTTATCCCATATTTCCTGAGTAATGATAGCATCATGTCTTCCTTCGGCAATAATTGGATCCGGATTCTTGTCTCTTCTTCTATTCTTGCTCCAACCTTGATTTACTCCAAATCGAATTTTTCCAATATAAACAGGATTCATTAATATTGTCCTGACTGTACCTACTGAAAAATCATTCAATTTTTTTGTACGTAATCCAATTCCATTAATCTTACTAACAATAGCTTTATAGCCTTTACCTGAGACATATAGGTCAAAAATAGTTCTAACTGTAGATGCCTCATTTTCATTCACTTTTAATGTTCTAATGGATTTTCCATTATCATCTTCTACCTTTATGCTATCATAACCCATAACCTTTCCACCACACCACAATCCATCCTTTGCTCTTGCATTCATACCCATTCTAACATTGGCACTAATGTTTTCGCGCTCAAATTCAGCAACCATACCAAGTAACTGTAACTGCAATCTTCCTGCTGGTGTTGTAGTGTCTACATCATCAGATATAAACTTAATTCTGACATTGTAGCGTTCTAGGTCTTCTATAATATTGAGAAGATCTCTTAAGTTTCTAGAGATTCTTGATATCTTCCATGATATAACGATATCAAATTTACAGTTAGAAGCATCTCTAAGTAGTCTTTTCAGTTCTGGTCTTCCGTCTATATTTTTAGCTGAAATGCCCCTATCCGAATAAATATCGATGACCTCATAGCCGTTATTTCTACACATTTCCATAACTAATTCTTGTTGCTCATCTATACTGTAACCATCAAGCTGCTCAGTTGTGCTTACACGACAATATATTGCAGCTCTTTTCATTTTATCATTTGATGTTTGCATTCTCTATTCCTTCTTCCTTATCATGTTTGTACTGTAGCCATACTAGAGAGGCCAACTGTTCAATTACTAAGTCAATCTTTATCTTATCTTTTTCCATGTGATATCCTCTCAATATTATTATATATATTTTGCTTACTGATTAAGTTATTACTATTACAGGCTACGCTTATAATCATTTTTGAGTCATTAAGATCTATCAGGTAATAATTTAGCACTAAATAATTCAATTTAAAGCAATTGATATTTGTCAAATCCCCAACGGTTTCCACTAGAATCAAACAAGTGGATATCTTAAATAAATTTTAAATTTTATATATTTATTTTAACAAAAAGTTTTTGTAAGATATCCACCTAATCATTTTCGCTATTACTACTTAGATTAACGTAATATTTACCCAATTCTTTTTTATTTTAATTCCAAAATAATATGCATTTCCATTTTTCAATTTGGTTGTAGATGAACAGTTAATATCGTCTAAGCAATGTCTAGCAGCTTCATGAAATACCTTTACTTGATTGAAGCATTTTGTTGAAATATCATTTTCATTTGCCCATCTTGTAAAGTACTGATAAATTAACGATGTAGATATGCTGTCATTTTCTGTCCCTTTTTCAACGCAAGAGTCAAAAAAATGTTTAACTGGTTGGCCCATATAATAATACTTCATCTTCAAATTATCTATATTATCGCTTTGTGTGAGGTTCCACTCCTTACCCTTCAATCTAAACAAACCTTCAAGTGCCCATTTCAAGATACCAGGCAATTCTTCCTTCAATCTACCAAACAGATTCTTATCCTGATAATGATTCCCTTCTACCTTTTGCTCTCCACTGTGTAACTCTCTATATACATTTGGGAATTCTATTGGTAGAAGCCTTGATAAATATCCATTTGACCCATCCGTCGTCTCTATTGGTTCATTGCTACACACAATAAATTTACAATAGATATATGTGGTAAAAGCTTTCTCATACTTATTTTCTACACTAATAGGGTCATTACCAGTAAGTGTCTTAATAACAGCTGTATCAAGTGGCTTTTTCTGTGACCTTTCACCACTTATGTTTAGGACCTTATCCCAAACCTCTTGTTTACCAAACCTTTCCGATAGGTCATCTAAAAATACAGCTGATACGTTCATAGGGTTATGCAATTCTGTCAACAATTTCATCAAAACACCTTTTCCATTTCTGCCTACACCATATAAAAGAAAAAGCTTCTGAATAGGATATTCACCATATAAGAAAGTATATCCAAACATTTCCTGTACATTAGCAATGACGCTTTCATCTCCATTAAAAACATCATTCAAAAAATTCTTGAATTCATTACACTCAGCATTAGTATTATATTCATACTCCAGACTATAAAAGTTTATAATCTGGGGGTTATGTTCTCCTGGATAGAACTTGTTTTCTGATATACTGAGTGTTCCATTAAGAAACACTAATTTATCTTTGGGTATTGTAAAATTTCTATAAGACTTAGCTCGTCTTAGTACTTCTGTAAAATATGATTTCTCAATATTCATAGTCCATATTGCAGAATCATATTCCTCAATCACTTTGTAGAAGAAGCTTTTTACATCATCTTCAGGAATGAATACATATTTTCCAAATCTATAGTTATATAAAGCTAATTTCCCCATCATTAAAATTATGGAAAATCTGTTGAGCAAATATCCTGAAAATATATTCGTATCAATTGTTTTTGTTTTACCATTAAATATTATGCCCCTATTTTTTTCTTGCTCTTTTCTAAAATCTTCTAGCTTATATTTTGAAGAAGGTGAGGCTTGGTCTGAAATCCAAGCCTTTCTTAAATTTTCTTCCCTACCATTTAATACTGCGAAGTCCGAGAATCTCCACTCGCTTGTCTCAATTTTTTCACTGGTCATCATCGTTCTCCTCATCAAAATCCTGATTTTCCAGTTCTTCCAATCCTTCAACCGCCTCTAATACATGTAGATTCAGATATTGCCCTTTATGTTTCAACATAACAATGCAACTTTTTCCAATCAACTCAAATATCGGCTCATTTTCTCTCAATAATAAATTAGAGATCTGACATAATTGCTCATATTGAAATCCACTGTATGCATAACCCTGATCAATATCACGTGATTGTCCACTTATATTGAATACGCTATAAATGACATGAATCTTATCCGTAGTTTCAAAAATATCAGTGATAATAGCTGTATAAGGCATATCATCATCCAACCTTACTAATCTACCCAAAATGCTATTAGTATTATCACATCTTTTCTTATTAATTGCAGCTCTATTAATAGCAGCTATGTATACTTGCTTTTCAATATCATACTCATTCTTAATTTTTAATTCCTGTCTTTTTGTTGTAATAAAATCTTTTTCCATCGTTTTTGGCATTTTTCGCGCAATTGGACACATATCATATTCTCCTATAATTTAAAATTTTACACTGGCCAGTGCATTGCTAAATAGCTTATGCTTATTGTAGCAAATTAGTTTAATCCCCTCAATTTTTCTCAAAACCTTTCCCCCCTGCGAAGTCTTACCCACGCCTTGCTTTTCCATTCCCTAAATATAGTCATATCCCCAGTAAAATTGCCTATTTACTAAAATATTAAAATACCACATAAATAACAAAAAAACATAAGCATGTAATTTGCCTATGTTTTCGTTTTTCTTTGTAACTATTATTAATTGATATTCAATCCAACCTTAACCCTTATTGTTTCATTTTTATTATTCTTTATTTTTATTATACTAATTGCATCAACTATTTTTACAGACCATTCCGAAGGTTCTAATGTAACCAAACAATCACGCTGTTCATAGTCATCACACTTGCTTTTTATACGCTCAATTATATTTTTCGATAATAACTCTATATTCTTTTTTTCTTCCTTTAATATATCTGAAATAAGCTTAATCTTTTTGCGTCTTTTTGTGATTTTTTCATACCGTGCTATATCAAATTCACAATTATAAATAAATGATTCATTATTTGTGTATAACATACTTCTCATATTATAATATTCTTTATTTTCATGTGTTACATTCATGGGCCAATCTGTTGATTCTCTTACATACGTCATTTTACAATTCAGATATATGTAATTTTCTTTATAATTGCTAATCTCCTCCTCACTTATAAAATATAGATTAAAATTTTGCAACTCTTTTTTTAAAGTACTTTCTGAACAATTTAAGATTATAGAATCAATATATATTGACTCATATGCAAAATATATTGATGCATTTAGCAAATGATAATCCCAGATTTTAGCATTAGAATAATTTTTATCATAGCTTTCCCCATTAAATATTTCATTATAATTTTCATTAGCATTGATTTCTTCATTATCGTTTTTTATGATATTTTTATAAAATTCTTTGGGTACTGGATATAATTGCAAAAATCTTTGTATTATTTCACTATATTTTAATACTGAAAAAATATTATAATTAGCATTGTATCTGTCTATCCATTTATACACAGTTTTTCTGTTATATGATTTATTATTTTCGGTTTTATAATAATCAATCTTATTGGCCTGGTTTCCTTCGCCCTTGCTACTGTTATATACCTTGCTATATGTATACATAATTTCTATTCCAATATTATCTGGGAACAGCATATTAAGTTCTTTTAGTTGATCATCTTTGTTCATCTTTAGAATATGCCTTTCTATAATTATCACTCTATTATATCATATTTACAAAAAAAAAAGCCAACCATATCAGTTAGCAATTCTTTCGATTTATATTTATTTCCTTGACCTTTTTGTAGTTCCTGTCTGCCTTCTTATTCCCTTGTATATACTGTAAATACCAACAGTCATAGAAAAGCCTTCATAAAAGGCAGCATATACACTTACTATAGTTACTGTAGTAAACATTAACATAATATTGTCACCTTTTCTATACTTTCAATAACTCCTATCACCACTAAGCCAAAGATGGCTCCTAATATAAAAAATTTAATCATATGATTAATGCTCCTATTCTGATTTTAATTAATGATTCTTTCTTGGAAATATCAACACCAAACAATAATCCGATGACAATATATATATTTGCATAACCCATTCCATTTTACCATCTTGCTCCAATATATCTTGAAATTCAACACATTCAGGTTGTAAAGAATATTGACCCATTATTTTTTCAAGGAACAATTCTGTATGTTCTATTGTTGGAAATATCAGAACATATCCACCCAAATCTGCTCCCGGATGCCTTGTAGCTCCATAGTTATCATCAAATGTCTCTATTGTTGACTTAGCGTTTTCAATCACATTTGCAAAATTTCTTAACTTGTCCTTTTCATCAATCACATTGGTTTTAAGTAACTGATATTGATTGAAATCTTCTAAACACTCAATATCAAAGTGATTTACTATTTTATAATACATTGCTTTACTCTTCCTTTACTCTTTAGTAGAGCCTTTCTCACTTGATTTAGTATTAGTTTTAGATATTATATGTGCTTTGTCTATTGCAATTGGTATTGTGTATTCAGATAGTCTCCATTTAGCATTTGAGTACCTAATACCTAAAAACAACACATGTACTGCTGAATTCTTACTCTGTGATAAATCATTCGTTGTGATTTGGTAAATTGTCCCTGCCGGATTATGTTTCTTGAACATCTCAAATATAAGATGTTTCGTCTGCTTAGCCACAGAAGAGGAATTCATAGAACACCCAAAGGCTACAACAAATTTATATTTTTTAAAGTTAGCCTCTTTCATTATGCTTTCTATATATTTAAGATTTTCCTCATCCAATATAATATTTCGTGTAGACATTCGAGCTTTACATCTCTTAGAAAATAAGTTGATAAATCTAATGCTTGATATATTTAATTCACGAAAATGATTAATCATATGCAATGTCGTTGAATCCATTGTAAATTCGTCGCCTTCTCCGAGCGTGGGGAATAATTGCAATATAATTAAATCATCCCCTTTTACACCTTCAAAAAGACGTTTGATTTCATATGTATGTTCGTTTTCTTTGTCATACACTATTGTTGTTTTAAGCGTTCCAGTTATTTCATTCATACTAACCTCCATTTTTCATTTCTGAATATTAACTATTTAGTAAAAATCTAACAAATAATCATTTAATTTATATTAATATTTTTATAATCCAGTATAATTTTAATATTCGTAATAGCTTGTATCTTAAAAAGGACATTATCTGATTTATGTAAACCATGCAATATCCTTCTATAATGCCTAATATAACTAAATAGTAGGCTATTTTTACATTGTGTTTGACATTGAAAAAGCGAATCAAGAATTTTTACGGTCTCTTGATTCGCTTTTAGGTATTGCTCATTTTCGTAATTGATATATGTCCTTAATTCTTTGTGACAAAATAAGTTGTATTATTATTATCATGAACGGCGATTATTCCTTCATTTTTCCCTAGATAGAACTCAAAATTATTCATATAATTGTCCTTGTTTTCTATAATATACTTACAGTCAATGACGTTATAATAATGATAATTGTCTTGTGCCATTAATCCATTAACATTACCATTCAAAATATATGTCGGACTACTTGTATATGTATACTCATAATTACATGTTGATTTTGTAGTGTCGATGCTAGCAATTGTTATTTTAAAGGTTTCTACCCCACTTGAAGCTTTTCCGCTCCAAACTCCACATGTTTTGCTCCAATCTTCCACCATACTGGTATTGTTAATGCTTATTACCCATCCATATGTGGTATTAAATGTACATTTCAATGATATGGTGTATTTCTCTACCATATATGTATAAGGAATTTCCGCTTTATATGTATATATACAACTACCATCCGCATCAACAGTGTCACTAGCTGAAACATATTCAATATTTTTATAATTTGTATAATTCATATATGCGTCTGCTAAATCTTTTGACATTACTCCTACTGGTTTAACTGTTCTCTTTTGAGTGTCGTATTTATCAATAATCCATCCTCCAACATCATAATATTTGTAATACAAGATAAGTTCTGTTGAACATGCATAATTCTGGTTGTCCTGATTTATGGTACAATATATGGTACTATTCCCCTTGTCTATCGATCCTTTAATAATTGACACAGAATTAGCATTTAAAGTATATGTTGTTTCATTAAATATAAGTTTTACTATATCTGATTTATTAATATCATTAAGGATTGTTTTTTCGGATGGCATAGTGTCTTTTAAAGCAACTGTACTTTCCATTTGTGTTTCTACTGGTGTCTCCACTGGTGCCTTGTCTTCTGTCTTTTTACCACAAGCTGTTATCAATAATATACAGGCTGCTAATGGCAAAAGAAGTTTTACTGCTTTACTCATAATGACCCTCTCATTTGATTTATTCTGTATGTACATATTTTATTATCCACGTATATTGTCGTTATTTTTATTATACTTATTGGGACCTGTTTTAAGAGTTAATACGAATCTATCTTTAGCATCCTCTATGCTTATGTTATATTTTTTAAATTCATCTTTTAAGTGGTTATAAGCAAAAGTACCAACTCCACCCAAAAGAGCTGTCCACCCTATAGGACCAGACATAAGAAGAGCAGCCGCCCCGACAAATGCACCTATTTTACTATTTTTCTTATTCTTAATGCTTTTATGTACATTCTCAAACATCTCATCATATAACTCGTTCTGAATATAAATTACAACGTCTTGCTTAATCATCGCTCTTGTTAGCTCTTTTTCATTTGAAACTATTGTAGGACTTAAGAATCTTACTTT
The DNA here is from genome assembly GCF_900111235.1 of [Clostridium] fimetarium. Taxonomy (GTDB): domain Bacteria; phylum Bacillota; class Clostridia; order Lachnospirales; family Lachnospiraceae; genus Clostridium_N; species Clostridium_N fimetarium. Next base: position 265,228 of record NZ_FOJI01000002.1, on the reverse strand, counting down.
TGCCATTTAGGTACCCTATTAATATTATATCGTCATAATATCAACCTTTCTTTTTCTTATGCGAGGTGCAATGTTATCTTCAACCTATGTTTTACTAATTTATTATTGATTCATTTATATTACTATAACTCTGCGCACTTTCCTTCCCATTAATTTCCACCTCTTTAGCATTTTCTACATATTATAGTCTAATTTTCGACTATAGTCAATTATATGAGCATACTTTATTATAGTAATATAATAAAATATGAGGTGTTACAATGATATCCTACAAACCATTTTGGAATACATTAGAATCTTCACAGGAAACTACATATACGTTAATTACTAAACATAGTGTTTCAAGTAGCACTATTAATAGACTACGCCGAGGTGATGGTCTATCTACATTAACACTTAATGATTTATGTAGAATTCTAAACTGCAAGATAGAAGATATTTTAGAATATGTACCAAACAACGACGATCAATCTTTACAGTAAACAAATCTCATATCTCTAATATTCACTGGCTAGTAACATTACTATGTTGCTACCATCATCAATCACATATATCTTTCCCTCGATGCACTCATTCATAGTTTTAAACTCCATAATTTTAATATACTTGGGTTGTTCTTGACTATGCTTGATAACCTGCATTTTTACACCGTTTTTTGATTCTTGTTTCATTTCAAATATCTGTAGATAATCTAATTCTATTTTCCCCTGCATTTCATCAATACTTTCAAATATCTGTATCTGCCATTTGAGTGGTATTTTAGATTCGACGCCACGAGTAATATAACGTTTTTTGTTATTACCAAACATTTTTTCCATCTTTCATTATTTCCTTTTAGGTTCATAGAAAAGGTTCATAGTAAATCATATACACAATAAAATATCGTTATCGCATACTCTGTACCTATTATGTATAGCTCCTGTATCCAATTCACACTATTATCAGTGACAATTACTTCCTTGAATTCAGCATCATCACTGTCTAGATTATACTGTTTATGTAGATACTTGATGCCTTCCACATTATCAATATTTTGAGGCTCATCACATAATATGCAGTAGCCACCATTTTGAAATGGTGTTTTATCACAATTATAGTTATCCTCTATTATTTTTAATGTCTGATCTAGCGCTGCAATGACTTGGTCCGGAATATTTGCATTTTTCTCCATAACATTAATTAAAAGCTCCTTTTGAGCCATGTTACCAATCATGTAATACACTTGTCATATCCTCCTTATTGAATGTTTCTAAGGTTATTTTTTTTATCCGAAAATAAAAATAAGGAATGTCTACTCAATCTTCAGACATTCCTTATACAAACCTTTTTTACCTGTTCATAGAATACTAATTTCTCCTGTAGCCTTGTCATATACATATACAGAATCACTTAATACTTCTTCACGACTAACTGATGTACTATTTACTTCTTTAACCATATTCGCTATATCTGCCTTGTTATCTTCATTGTACTGAGATAACAATATGCATTCATGTATTGAAGATGGCAGAATAATTATCTTATCAAGCTTATGTTTATTTGCAAACTTCTCAAGAATACCATCATACAGAATTGTGGCTGCACCATTTATCTTGGAATTATTTGATATAACATACATTGTGTCTTCTGGTTCATTCATATACTGTTGAAATTCAATTTCATCTTTAAGATTATCACATTCGACTAATTCCATAACAATATTTGACATTGACTGAATCACTGCTGGTAACTCTTTCTGACTGTTGATTTTCGCCTGATTATCAATCTCTTCAATACTGACATTCCAATGCTCCAACATCTGATTTGTAATGGTTGCACTTGCATTACCTTCATCATCTCTGCTAATTAACACAAAATATGTAATAGCCATATCCAAGTAATCCTTATAAACAATACTCTTTAAGCGCTTTTCATTACTTTTCCTGTTAATTAATTTGAACATGATCTTATCCCTTGCATATTCATAATCAAGCACATCAACTGCTGCAAAATTAGCTGGTCCTCTTGTCTGAGATACTTTTAATATCCCACAGATGATATCATCAATACTTTCTCCTGCTACAAAATCGTCATAATACTGGTTTAAATAAATTGTTGGTGCTATTTTGCTGTCTTTTTCCATAATGCAGATGCTATCTAGTTCTGTGTCGTTGTTTTTCATTACTTTTTGATAGTTAACTTTGTGGTTGTCGTCTATCGATTCTTTTAGCTTGTTTTCTACCAATTTTACAAATTTCTCATAATTCATGATATTTCCTCCTGATTTTATATAAAAATAAGATAAGCATTACAGTTATTAATCTGTAATACTTATCCTATTTATAATATAAATTTATATATATTCTTAAATACATTAATTCTTTTTTTCACACACGCCTCTACTATTATCATTAAACACAACCAAATGAGATTTCCTCAATGTTTAATTCAATCAAATATTTGTTTGCTGTCTCAAAACACCTAAATGTAGTACTCCAACTAACTATGCCTTTTTTTAATTTTTCTTCTGTATACGGATCTATAATAACTGGTATTTCTAAACATCCATTTTTGATTTTTAAAAATCTTTGTATAAATACCATTCCCTTTGTCAAATCTCCTTGTTTTATAAGAATAGCCTCTTTATGGAATTTAATAACCATATCTTTTGTTTTTTCAAATAAATCAATTATATCCACACCTTCTATCTGTTTTTCTAAATCGTTTTTTACCTGTTTCCATTTTGTATAATTATTAAGTAAATGTTTTGCATCTATCTTAATAATTCTTTTAGCATTTATAATATTTGATGATATACTAATACTTGGTAATGTTCGATGTGTGATAAAATTTCTTAATTGATACAAGAACCTATATTCCCAATATTCATCATAATATTTATTGGCAAGCATCTTAAACTTCTCTAGGTTTTTATCTTTTAATGTACATTCAAAATAATTTATGTATACAAACAATTGCATAACTGAATTATTTAATAAGCGACCAATTTCTTGCGCATATTCTAGCTTCATATCATTTGTTAACCTTAAAGATTTATCTGATACTTTATATAAAACTTCAAGTAAGTCTTCAATATTTCTATTTACATATATATAGTAAGAATGAAATGAAATAAATTCATTTAATATCTGGAAGCTTAAATCTAACGCTTCCTTATCTTGGTCTGATATTATATCTCCTATCATCAAATTTGGAGCCCCATTGATATATACTAATGAACCATCTTCATTTCTATCCCACCATCCCAATGAATAGTTATCCATTTTTCACCCTTCCTCATTCGATTTATATAAAAACTCACTTTATATTGATTCTAATATATCTTAGTCTTTTCTATTTAATCCGATAGCTATAAATAATAGCTATTAATTATAGTATTTATAATGCCTATCAAAGGCCACGCCAAAACAAAGGATACACATTTCCTTGTTTATTAACATCCATATCTATCACAATTTTATTTAAAATACATTATCACCAAAATAATCTAGAAGCACACCATTTTATGAATTTATGATTATTCTTAAGCACAATTAATCCATTAGATTTCCGAATTCACTCCATACTCTTTTATTATTTCTTCAACAGCTAACTGCGAATAAAATGTTGTAGCAACTATCGTTTTACTTTTTGGATTCAGCTTTCTATTATAGCAATACTGTGATCCATCTTTAACATGTTTAATTATTTCGTTAAATTTTTTATCTTGTTTAAAATCTTTAAGTCTATTTTTACAACATTTGCTTACTTCTTTATAGGTTAGTGGATATCTTGCAAACAACTCGTCATCACTTAGCTGCATCTTCTGAGCATTTGAATCATTTACAATTTGTACTTTTTGCACCTTCGTAAATGTTGCATCAGCATTATCTAAGTTTGTAATAGCAACCTTCAAATCACTATTAGTCATTTTCTTAATATTCTCAAGGTAAATATCAAAACCAACAACAATTGTATCTTCAACACCTTTATCACCAAGATCTGAAATGACATTTACCATTTTTGTGATAAATTCTTTAGATTCTTTTGATGAAATATATTTTGCAGCTTTATGTGTCAAAAAATCTTCTGGTTTAAATGGTAATTTAAAACCTAATGGTAAAATAAAAAGACCTTCATTATCCATTATGTCCTTATCAAAATATGTATTGATAAACTCTACATAATTTAATGCCGCCTTTGCAGTTAACATGAAAATATATGGTTCTAACTGCTCATTATAAAAATGTACAATATTATTTCGATAATCTTCAATTAATATAAGATTTTCTTTTATAGACATAAAACTTTTTGGCTTTATTGAATTAATATATTCCTCTGTATAATTGATTGCTTTACAAAATGATATAGTATGCTCCTCTTTATCTTCAAATATAGATTTATTCTTAACATACTTTTTAATAAACGCTTTTAGTAAAAGCTCCCATGCATTCATCATCAATAATGTAACCGTTTCATATCTATAAGAAATTTTAGGTTTATTATGTATTTCGATAGCTCCAAAATATGCACAAATTGAATTCTTTATTAGATTACTCTGTATCATTTTTCTTTTAGCCATAATTTATCTCCCCTATTAACTCACGACTTCAAATCCTTACACTTCCAACTTAACCCCACTGTTCTTCAACCATTCCTTCCTACTCTCATAATCCGGCCTCATTCTCCCTATCATTGACTATAATCACTTAGAATAGTTCACAACTCAAATACTATTTTAATTATTCGATAATCTCATATGAACGACTCGACAATTGGTACCCTATTCCTTCAAGTATTCCTTGTCCTATTATTCGTGTAGCAAAGTATGCAACAATACAATCCGCTGCAGTAAACAGTCTTTCTCTACTTTCATCCATATTGATTTCATGTTTTGACTTGTTAAAAACAGAAATAAATGAAAACAGTATATCTGACAAATCTTTATCCACATAATTTTCTTGAAGCGCCTTATGCACTGCTTTTCCTAATGTAGAATTAAAGTTACGTAGGTTTCCAAATGTTTGGTTTCTTTCAAGTAACAACCTAAAAACAACTTCTAAATGCATTCCACACATTTCAACGATATATCTTGGATGCATTTGAATATCGCACACTTCTATTTCACTCCTTACATATTGTAAAGGGCGGAATAATTTTCTTTCTTGTCCTGCTGGAAATGGATTGATTGTTGGCATAGATGGCATACAATACCCACCTATACCCCCAATTTTTTGATCCATAAGCCATATTCTTTTACAATCATATTTATCATTTATATATACTTCATTTAAGAAATCTTGAATTTCCTTTTTTTGATAATTACTAAATAGCTTATCATATATAATTTTAGACTCATTTAATGCATTTTTCAATATATATCCCCCTGTATCTTTATACGATTCCTACAGTATTTTTCTATAATCAGCGCATCATATATTGTATATTTTTATATATCATTACAAAATATATATATTATCTATGCTGTCAATAACAATGAGACAATTGCAACTGATAACGCAAAATAATTATATATCCATGTTCTATTTTCTTTCATTATTGAATCTGTTGTATCACTAATTATCATTACAAAAACAGGCTGAATTATACCAGCTACAATGAAAATAAAACTAGAATTATTGAAATCTTTTATAAAACAAAATGTAACTAATACTAATATCAAATATAGACTTATTACACTTAATAAAACACTATTCATTATTTTATTTATTATTTTTGAATTTTGAATTTTATAATACACACTGGTTTTATTTAATAATATATTATTTACATTCTTTGAAAAAATTAATGCATTCAAGTTGACAAAAATTTTAAAGATCACTAAAATGCTGACAAATAAACATAGCAATTCTTCAATTAAGATTCCCCACCAATAATAGCTATTGTCAATTTCCACTTTACTCCAATAAACAACCAAACACACCAAGCTTCCGATTATAATCGTAATTAAAACCGTTTGTAGTAAACTTCTCATTAACATGGCATCTAATTTGTTTTGAGTTTCTTCTAGCGTTGTACATAACTTTTTAATATCTTTTGTCTGATTATTTAAATCATCTATTTTTTTTTCTACATCATCTATTTTCCCCACAAATGTATTTTTATTATCTTCAACTTCTTCTATTAACTTTCTTTGCTCTAATTTAATTTCTTCAATACTCTTTTCAATTGATTCAAGTTTCTTTAATCTGGATTTTAGCAATAAGTTTATTTTAGCTTGCAGTATCATTTTCTCTTTACTCCTTAGTAATTAATAGATTGTGTTTTTTGTCATTGTTTCCTTACTTTGATAATATAATTTAGCTTTTAATATTTTTTATCACTCATTTTGAATATTTTCCAAGTCAGAAATCTACAATTTTATTTTGTATACCACTTCTCAGATATTTTTGCATTTTGACTATCCGTTGCAGGATTACCCACTTTATTACCCCTTTTATTTTGAAATCTATTAATAATACTATCAGCTAAATTACATTGTTTTATTTTTACTTTGGTCATACTTCCAACTTAATCCCATTATTCTTCAGCCATTCCTTCCTTCTCTCATAATCCGGCAACACTCTCACAAGCATCTCCCAAAATTCCTTAGAATGGTTCATATATCTCAAATGGCACATTTCATGCACAATGATATAATCCAATATATTTGCTGGAGCAATAATATCCTTCCAGTTAAACATAAGCGTTCCATCCTTCGTACAGCTCGCCCACCTTTTCTTCTGCTCCTTTACAATGATATCTCCTCTTTTTTCCAAGAAGAATTTCTCATAATAAGCAACGCGTTCTGGTATCTTTTCCTTTGCCTTTTCCTTATACCACCCAACTATTGCAGTTCTAATAATTGCTTCATCTCTTGTAGGAGTTGTAACATATAACTTGCCTCTATAGAGCTTTACTTCAAGTTCCTTTATACTTTCATCATCGATCAATTGTAGTGAATACCTTCTACCCAAATAAGTAAATGTTTCTCCATTCACATAGTCTCTACGATATCTTCTAGTTTCAATTTCCCTGATTTCAAAAAGCTTTTGGGTTATCCATCTGGATTTCCCCTTGACCACTTCCAACACTTCATCATCTGATAAGTTTATTGGAGCTTTCACTCGGACCTTGCTGTTTGGCTCAACTGAAATAGAAATATTTTTTCTTTTACTTCTAATCAGTTTATATTCTATTTTGGCTGTGCCATATTGGAAAGAGAACATAAAGGCTCCTTAATCGTATTTATTTATCTTTGCAAGTTCAACAAAATACCTTACCATCCTATCAATCTTATCTACTCCAAATTCACTGAAATATTTTGTATATAATAGCTCTGATAATTTTTGTGTCATATCCTGTTGCCTTGCTGGATTATCATTAAATCCTACTACCATTGATTCCTTTACTACATTTATTATATCGTAAGTCATGTCTTTCATTTCATCCATCAAAAGAAGGTCTTCACTACCTTCCTCATAGAAATTCTTGATTGCATCAAATACGGCTAATTCATTTGTATCTTTTAGTCCGTATTTCTCAACGTCATCATCTTTACCTTCATCTAGCTCACGTTTGATGAATTCTTCTAACAGTGTCTTTCTGTCTTCCCAATTATTTACTGTTTCATCTATAATAGACTGTAGCTTTTCTAATAATGACTGATAACGGACAGGATTGGTTCCCATCTTTACAGAAATAGTCCTTATGATAATGTGCTCCATTGCTGAGGCCTGTGCTTTTGCTCCACCTAGACTTGCCATCTTTGAATCAAAATCATTTTCAAATAAAGTAACGGGATGTATCCATCCATAAACGCCTTTTGCTTTTAAATGTTCTGATATCAGTGCTCTTACTTTTCCGCCGCAATCAGCAATATCGAGTGTCTGTGTTGGCTCAAACCTTGCTTTTGCAGCTGCCCTGATATATGCGAGCCATTTCAATACGTCTATATCATCCTTATCTACATAATTAGGCATTAACGCATCAACAACTATTGCATATCTCTTAAAAGCGACTTCAAACTCAGCTCTTTTATTTTCTGGCTCCAATATATTCATTAACTCATCTAAGTTATTCTGGTCTACACCAGCAAAAATGCTGAGTGCACTTCTCTTATAGTTCTGTAGCTGCTCATACATTTTTTTAATGGATTTCATCTGATCATCTATATCTATATCATTTTCATCAAATACTTTTAACGCTTCTGTCAAATGATTGGTTATACCATAATAATCAACAATAAATCCATAAGATTTCTTTTGTATCAATGGATTACCTAAATCATCTCGTTCTTTCGTTTCTTTTACATATGTTCTATTTACCCTAGCAATCGCCTGTAACAGATTATGTTCTTTTAAAGAACGGTCTAAATACATTACCTGCTCAATTGGTGCATCAAATCCTGTAAGTAACATATCCTTTACGATAATGAAGCATAATTTATCCTTTTCGATTGGACTCTTATATCTACTGATAATTGCATCTTGTTCCTGTTTTGTCTTATGATGTACTTTCAGTATTGGGATGTCATTATTTCCACCAGAGAAAATAACTGCCACCTCAAGCTCTTCTCCCATAATTTCTTTCATATGTCTCTTTAGTGCATTATAATATTTGACGCATGCTATCCTGCTAACACATACTATTTGTGCCTTAAATCCATTGATGAAAATATTATCTCTATAATGTTCTAATAGGTCCACTGCAATCGCATCAATACGATCAGCAGCCTCAGCTATTGCTTGTCTTGTTGCATACTTTTTCTTGATTGCTTCCATTTCCTCTTTTGATTTGTCAGCAAATGTCTCATTAAAGTCTTCTTCTAATTCATCACTCAAAACATGAAGGTTTTGACGCCTTCCTTCATACACAATCGCAACTGTTGCCTCATCTGCGACGGATTCTTTTAACGTATATTGGTCAATCTTGCCACCAAAAGTACGATAGGTATTAATATCTCTTTTTTCAATTGGAGTACCTGTGAAGCCAATAAAGGTTGCATTAGGAAGTGCATGACGCATATTTGCAGCAATATTACTATACTGGCTTCTATGAGCCTCATCTGTCATTACAATAATCTTATTAGAATTATTGAGCACTTCAATTTCTTTATCATAATGGAACTGCTCTTTAATATCTAATTCGTCCTCATCCTCAAAGACTTCCTGCTCATCTTCTCCAGTTTGAAACTTATATATTGTAGTCATTATTATTTTAGGTTGTCCACTTGATAATAATGTTTTTAATTCATCAATTTTCTCTGCCCTTGTCAGTATTTTATCTAGGTTAGATCTCGCTTCTGAATATCCAGATGGAAAACAGCCTGTAAATGTTTTGTATATCTGCTTATCAAGATCAATTCTATCTGTAACTACAACAATCATGTTGTCATCTAAGCCTTTTGCTCTACGAATCATCTTTGATAACATCGCCATTGTTAAACTTTTACCGGAGCCTTGGGTATGCCAAATAACGCCACCCTTTTCAAGTGGTGTCTTCCCATTTAGCAATCTATCCATTACTTTATTAACCGCTCTAAACTGCTGATATCTGCAAAGTTTTTTCACTTTAATTGCGCCATCAATTTCAAACAATATGAAATTCTGCATGATTTTAAATAAGTTTTCTTTCGCAAACATTCCCTGTAAGAGCATATTCTGTCGATTGTTTGCAATATCATCCATATCCTTCTTATTCATTGGATATGGGTCTTTCCACTCAAGAAAATGCTCATATTTTGAAGAAATTGTTCCTGCATATGCTTGATATTTATTCAATATACCCATAAAGAAATTGGTATAAAATAATCTTGGAATACCTTCTTCAATAAGCTCATCACGAATATCCATATATCTTTGCAGTTGATCAAAAGCATCTTTCTTTCCAACTCTGATATCACTACTAGTCTCTTTAAATGGTGACTTGCATTCAAGAACAACAATAGGAATTCCATTCACATAAATAATCATATCTGGAAAACACGTCTTTTGATTTCCCCTAACTTCCAACTGACGCACAACCAGGAATTCATTATATTCGATATGTTCATAATCTATGTATTTTACTGTTAAGCTCTTACCTTCTTGTGACACAGCTGCTGCCTGATTGACAATTATTTCATGTACTGTTTCATTTTTAGAAAGCAATGAATCTCCTGATACATCTGAAATCTTTTTAATTGCAGCATAAATGCTTGTATCATTTAATTCTGGATTGAATAGCTTAAGATATTTAGTCAATCGCTTGCTCAATAGCACATCTTTTAATGATTCACGTTCCCCTGCTTCTGGTGTGAGTTCCCCCCCATGTATGTAGTCATAACCTAGATGATTAACTAAATATTCTGTTGCAGGTATTTCTACTAGTGTTTCCTCATTACCTAGTGAATATTTGCTTGACATTGTTTGTTCCCTCCCCTCTTTATTTGATGTGTTTGTAATTTGAAAATACTTATCAAAAACATATCCAAAAAGATACTAAATTAACTTAATATATATTATAATTTTCCTTTTCCACATGAACAAGTTCCACAATAATTCGCATTAACAGTTCCACAATCAGAACATTTCCAACTTCCAGTTGGCACTGACTTTGAAATTTCTGACGTAAATATGCTTTCTTTTTTATCTGAGTTTTTTGGCTTATCATCTTTTTTGTGTGCTGATTCAATTCCATATAATCTCCCGTTTAACATCTCAATATTTTCAAGTATTTCACCAATACTATATAAAATAACACACACAACAATTACACCAATCATCTGGGCTAAAAATATTCCTATTGTCATGCCCCAATTTCTTGTCACTTCAACAGATTTTGATGAATAGCTACTTAAACTTGAGCTAACGCTTGTACTTTTCCCCAATATTGATGCACATATAAAACTACCTATCACCCCTAACACTCCAATAACTACAGATAATTCCTTACAAATTAGTCTCATACTTTCATCCCCCTAAAATCACTATTATTATGAATAACTATTTCACTGCAAATATATATCGGCTTTAAAATATTATACTAAACTGCTTTCTAATCATATTACTCTAATTTTTCCAGATATGCACCAAAATGCTTATCTCTTACAATACACTAAACATACAATCAAAGTTATTACGCATTATTGTATTTTCTAGATTGGTAAGATCATTTATGTACTGTTCAAAATCTTGAATAATATCAGACAAAAACAATTGGGGATTAATATCTATAGTTCCACGATTTGAAAACTCAATATTAATTTTAAACCTGTGACTCAAAACGACTGCATCTCCACTCATTCCATTGTGAAACAGTCCACATCTTAATTGCTTGTATAACACACTAAGTTGGTCATCTGTAACATTTTGAACTCTGAATATTCTCCTCATGCCTTCTAAAAAGTATTCTTTACTCTTCCTATTGCTTAATCCTCCATGCCGATATTGTTCAACACCTTCTATGTACGATGTTGCTATCATAACAACAACAAAGCTGTTATTCTTCTCGCTACACAAGCTAACTGCACGACTTAGGAACCACTCGTCAACCTGACGCTTATAGATAAATATTTTGTCATCTATATCATTCGGGTCTAATCTTTTTCCAGTTCGTTCATCCGTTATTACTGGATTATAATTAGCATCACGAAAGCCTAATATTTCAGAAGCAAGATAGATTGGCTCATTACGTAATTTTTTTGGCATATATAATTCTCCTTTTCACAATTAAGTCACTAGTTGTCACAATTAAAAAATATTTATTATAAATATAAGTAGGACGCTTCTATAACTTTTCACATTAATTTTTTAAACCTAAAAACTTCCATATTATATTCAAGCTTCACTTTTGATTTATAGTCGTATATACAATTGAATTATTAATGCGACAAAAGGAATTAAAAGTATTCAATCAGACAAATCATGCTCCTTGGGCGAATAGTACTTGTTCTATATCATTACAATTAAGCTACAGTAAGAACACTGGGCTGGAATATCTTTCGGCACTTCCTTTACGACTTTTTTATTAACTGATATTTTGATTATCCTCTATTTATCATTTATTAACAAATAGGCCTTCTCATTATTGCTAACAACCAGGAAATAGCGGTTCCAAACACATAACTCTCTAAATAATTATTGTGTCCATTCACTCCATCCACAACTTTTGCATGAAATACTATAATAATTCTCATCATGTTCATAGTCAGTAAAACGCTGTTGCTTCACAGTATCTTCCCCACACTGTGGACATACTTTAATATTGAAAGCATCGTCATTTCCAGCATCAAACACAACTTCATTATATTTCTTAACAATAGCTCTACTAAAATTCATTGTAGGTTCCTTGCCGGTTACTGACTGTACTATTTTACTTTTGTCTTTTTCTGTACCGGAACCATATTTTATGTACTTATATGATGAGATAATTGTGGGTAAAGGTGTACTATCAAGCATGACAGGAATGAATTTTACACCGTCTGTCGATAACATTCTTCCTATAATTGCATTCGTTTCAGCTTTAACCCACGGTGCTTTTGATGCTTTTTCTGACCACAGCAACAAAAAATGAGTGCATATTTCTAGACCATTATTGACTTTGGATGGTATGGATTCACCCGGAGCTATATTCCACTCATCAAACCAAACATTTATATTCTGCGCAGCAAAAAGCAGGCCGATCTCTCTCGCAATCTCTTTGTTAAAATGGTTATGGCTTATAAAAACAAGTTTATTCATATTTACCTCCTAAAATAATGAATATTTAATATCAAGTTCCAGCAATATATCAAATCTTTTTTTGACTTGCAACGGCTGTATTTCTAAGAACTATTCACACTCAGAAAACCATAATATCTTTTGATACTATTAAATCTATTGGGAAACCAGTGCATTCCTTGACGTATGATAATATAAATAGTTCTGTTAAGTCGTTTGTTATTTAAATGCTTAACATATACAATTTGTATATTCCATATTTGATATAGAAGCAAAGTCATTTTTTAACTGTTTTTTTTAGTTTCCATAAAAAGAAATAGTCATTATTTTGTAAATCTGCTTTCTTTGTACTTGTCTTGTCAAGAATAAAGTTTATACCTGCTGCACCTACCGCTGTTTCAAAAGCTTGTATATTTGAAAAAAGATCTGGTTTTATTATATCCCCAAACTTACTGGCTACTAAAGCTGTTCCAATTACAGTCATTGTCCCGAATAAACGGCTCATTCTACCATTCCTAATCTGCTTCATTCTCAAATCAAGATTATTTAATTCTGGATATATTATATCATCATATATTTTGTACCAATCAGTAACTTTATTTGTTTTATTTTGCTCAATAACAGCTTTATTTAGAGCTATACGATATTTGTTAAATGCTTCCGATTCCTCTTGACGGAGTTTAATTACATTTTTCAATTTAAGATTTTGAGTAATTAATAAATCGTATTCAGGTAAACAATTTGTATAGTCTTTTATTTCACTAATTTTTTTACTGTCTTTATTTGATCCTAAAAACATAGCATCCGACATTTTATTAGTAATCAGTTTTGCATTTTGTTCATTACAATATTTTGTAGTATACATAGCTGATAATATCTCGTCTTCGATGAATCCGCTAATAAACGAATTAGAATATTCATTGTTTCTGATTTTTTTTCCTATTTTTTCATTTTTTAATAGATCTAATACTTTTTCATCAGTTATTGTCCAAAACATTTCATGGTCTGGAAAAAATTCATGAATATTGCTGATACATATTTCAGCTGTTTTTTCGTTACTGTCATAATTTTGCAAAATAACTTTTGCTTTTGAAATATACTCTTTTTTTATTTTTTCCATTTTAATTATATCATTCCCAAAAACTTGATTTTGAAAGCAAGCTGGGCACATCATTTCATGACTAGGGGTAATAAATACAATATTATTTTTAATTAGTTCTGCATATACTAATATTAAAGATATCTCTTTTAATACTTCCGTTTTGTAATTTTCATTCATTAATTCATCAATTTCAACTTCATCCATATCAATCAGTTCATAATGTTCTGATGTAATAAATGCTAATTGAATATATACTTTATCTGCATATAATGCTGAAAAGACAGCAAACTTTTCCGCTCTAGCTATTTTACATGATATTTCATCGCATCCACCGGTACCTGATATATCACTATTAGGTACAAATATAAAAGGATTGTATTCGCTTACTATATAATCTTCATCAATTAATTCTCTCATATAAAGAACTAAACTATCTATTGTTTTTATATTGTTTCTATATAAAAAATCAAATAATGTTTTTTGTGACAATAAGTTTATACTATCCAAATAATCTATTAATTTACTCATATCACTCTCCTTCTTCTGTTTGTCGGGATTTTATAAGAATACATTGTTCTATTGTATGATAAAGTAAATATATGATATACACTTTTACTCAATTTTTTATGACCAATAGCTCATCTATGTATTTCTCAATCATGAAGTTGTATTTAATTATTTTGAAGACTTCAGTTTTTGCAAGGGCCACCAAAATAGCTATCAATAATCTAAAACATTACTCTACTATACTTCATTGCTATAATCTGTGGTTTATTTTCCTACATAATATAAATCTATTTATCACATCACACTTGCAAACAATTACAAACTAATACAAACTACAAATTCATGTTTCTTTTCTGATAATTTCAAGTCTCTATATCTAAACACGAATTTTCCCAGTTAGTAATTGCTGCATCAAACCTTCCTTTAGCTGAGTATAATCAGATTTTTGAGATTGATATTGAAAAATACAATTATCTATACCACTTAAAATATCAGAAATCTTTTTTTGTTCATTCAGGGACGGTACTGCGACATCGATAGCATTTAGATTTGACGTACTTAAACTTGGAACTCCAGTGGCTTCATTATACTTACCTAAGTTTAAATTATCCAAATAATAGTAGAGCCATTTTGCTAAATATTTTTCATTAACTTTTGTATAGAACAGCGTATCAACTGTCCAAAAAGGTCTTTCAATATACATTGGCTTATCAATTGTTCCTTTTCGTCCTATCAATACTGATGGTTTATCCCACAAGAATTTATTCGCCCTTCCCATTATTCCACCAGTACCCAAAATATCATATATTCCTTGATTATCAATAACATCTTTCTGATTCTTCCCATAACAAATCTGTGCAATTTCTTTTAACTTAATTACGTTCCATTCTAAAGCAATTCTACCAACCTCACTATCCTTGAACTTCGTATGCCCTATCCCTTCCGTCAACAGTTTCTGTGCTAAAGCCTTCTTTAGTTGATTAAGTTCTTTTAATTTATACCCATTATCATCTAGGAGTTTATCAATATTTAAAAGTATTAATGCTATTTTTTTTTGTTCTTTAATATCTGGTAATATCAACTGCATTTTTACAAAAAACTTCATGCCAATCGTTTTAATTGTACTCCCAATAGCAATATTTTGAAAAACTTTTTTACAATTCATTAAATAATAATAAAGGAAAACATTATTTAACTGTTCCCCACATACATAATTTACAAAGTGCTGACTTGTTGCCATTTCCGTTGCCATAATTCCAATTTTCCCTACAGTTGCGTCTCTAGAAATAATAACCGTGCCACTAGGTAATAAAACTGCTGATGAATTTTTTATACCTTCAGCTGATGTATAATCTGTTGTCTCAAAAATAAATCCTTTATCCAGTTTTGATAAGTCTTTTAACGAAATCCAGGGTATAGTTCCATTCCAATAGTTTATATTTTTTTTATCTGGTGTATGCCCTGTAAATCTTTTTGCAACCTCGTCAATATTACATATATTCCAACTCACAGGAATCCACCCTAACTTTGTTTCTTTATAGCCTTCATTTCTTTTAGTTGTCATCATTCTCATCCCTCTATAAGCTCTCAAATCCGAGTTCTCTAAGGTAGCCATTTAACTCATTTTCTTTCACTTTAATTTCTATCTTCCTAGCAGAAATCCTGGCAATCACCGCATTGATATCAATCTCTTTTTCTTCCTCACTTGTATCCACATAACGGCTAATATTCAAGTTATAGTCATTATCCTTTATTTCTTCTAATTTCACTAATGATGCATACTTTTCTTGATCAATATAAGCTTCATATGCAACGATAATATCATCTACATTCCGGTCTTTCAGCTCATTCTTATTTCCATTCTTTTCAAACCCATTGGAGGCATCAATAAATAATACTTTCCCCTTATGTTCATCCGTTTTAAGGTGATTGAGCACAATAATTGCAGCTGGTATTCCCGTACCATAGAACAAGTTCTGAGGTAATCCTATTACAGCTTCAAACAAATCATCCTTTAACATTCCTTCACGAATCTTTCCTTCAGTGCCTCCTCTGAACAAAACACCATGAGGAACTACAGATGCCATAATTCCTTTATCATTCAAACTAGCTAACATATGCTCAACAAATGCTAAATCACCATAGGATTTCGGTGGAACACCATAATTGAATCTATTGTAAGTATTATTCTCTGCGACTTCTATTCCCCACTCTTTCAATGAAAATGGAGGATTTGCCATCACCTTATCAAAAGTCTTTAATATAGCCCCATCAACATTTTGAGGATTACGAATAGTATCACCTTTGTATATAGTTGCTCCAGTAACGCCATGCATTAATATGTTTAATTTAGCCATTGCCCAAGTTGAAATATTATTTTCCTGGCCATATAGCTGTACATTCTTATGATTACAATTATTTTCTTTCAAATAATTAATAGTTTCAATTAAAAAGCCACCACTACCACAAGTTGGATCATAAATAGTTTCTCCTTCTTGTGGTTTTAATAATTTAACAATCAATGTCTTTACTTGATTTGGTGTGAAGAATTCTCCACCCTTTTTACCACTATCATCCTGAAACATCTTAATCAGATACATATACGCATCCCCTAATACATCAAGACTCTCTAATCCTTCACTACTCATATTCATGCCATCAAATATTTGCATAAGCTGAACTAGCTTTTCATCAGGTACCTTATCTTTGTCATTATAATTAGTAGTTGTAAGAACTCCAATTAATTCGTAATTCTTAGGTTCATCTTCGATTGCCTTGAATGCTTTATCCAATATTGGTCCAATATTCAAGTTTAAGTTCTTATAATCATTCCATCTTGCTGACTTAGGCACAAAAAAGCTACCATACAGATTAGGATTTTCTAGCATCTTATCAACGGCCCCTTCTGGAAGATTTGCATACTTTATTTTTAATTGCTCTCTTTCATATTCGAATTCATCACAAATTCTCTTTAAGAACATAAGCCCAATGATATAATCCTTATATACTGCGGAATCTAACTTCCCCCTAAGAATATTTGCGCAGCTCCATAACTTGCTTTCTAATGTCTGTAAATCTAGTTTTTGCATTTCTGTTCTCCCTTTTATATGTTTACTGTACTACTTATATCCTTTATAATAAAATTATTATAGCATTTTTTAGTGTCCTATATTCTGTACTTAGAACCGTAATTTCAAGAAAATATCTTTAACATTCCATAATACTGTAATTATACACTATTTTTCTACAATTTCGAACATTATTATTGATTTAATTCAAACAAATTAAAATGGCTAAACTATTGCTTGCATATCATTTTTCATTGTTTCATTAGATGCCAATAATATCCTATATCCCCGTATCTATCTACTTTTCAAGCTTTCCCTCCAATACTTTGGCAAAAAAAAATACACCATCCTAAGTTGGAGTATTTTCTTATTGGCTCTGCAAAAAGAAATTGAGCCCTCTCATATTATAAATCTATAATATTCATATTTATTAATCTTTTAATCATCATAATTACCGCTACTTGTGATACGGTTCATTACCCATAATTCTATAAGCCCTATAAACTTGCTCCAGGAGTATTACTCGCATCATTTGATGGGGAAATGTCATTTTTGAAAAACTTAGTTCATAATTAGCTCTACTTAAAATCCTATCATCTAGTCCAAGGGAGCCGCCAATTACAAATACGATATGACTAGTTCCGTTGACACCCAAACCGGCTATTTTTTCTGAAAGTTCTACTGAATCCAACATTTTCCCGCCAATTGCAAGTGCAACAACATACGCATCATCTTTGATAGATGCTAATATTCTATCGCCTTCTTTTGCCTTAATTTGAAGGTTTGTTGCTTCACTTGAATTATCAGGAGTTTTTTCATCTTGAAGTTCTATAATTTCTAGTTTGCAGTAACGGGTTAATCTTTTTGTGTATTCATCAATTGCAAGTGTAAAATATTTCTCCTTTATCTTTCCAACTGCGATAACGGTAATTTTCATTAAGCTTCTACCACAAAGAATTTCCCGTCTGAAATCTTAAATACCTCTAATGATTCTTCTATTTCTTCTAATGACATTGCTTCTACATCCATGCCTTCTTCAATCATATATTCCTTAACTTCTTCTACCGTGTCAAAGACTTGGGCAAAACAATCTTCAAGAAATGCTTCTGCTTCTTCCATTGTCGCTGCAACTGGTTTATCAAATAATTTTGTCTGCTCTTTTAAAAATACCTTTGCACACTCTTCTAAATACTGATCCATTTTTTATTTCCTCCAAATACTTTACAAAAAGTTTTCTTTTAATGTCATTTCGACTGATTCCGTTATATGTTTTGCATGTTTTTTTATATCATCAACTGCTCTATCCATTGCATACGAATGCCCTACATTATCTAGCATTTCAATATCATTATAATTATCTCCAAATGCCATGCATTCATCTGGCGATATTCCTAATTTTTCCTGGATCTTCTTAATTGCAGTCCCTTTATTCACTCCATTTGCGGTAAAATCTAAATACAACTTACCAGAAACAGCTGTTAATACTTTACCTGACCATTTTTTTGTAAAATACTCTGTGGAATTCTTAATTCCTGATATATCACAAACTGAAACTTTCAAAATATCTTCTTGAATATCATCAAAACTATCTACCATAGACGTTGTGTATTTTACCATGGATGTCATCCGATGTAAATATTCTTTTGCCTTTGGTTTTATATAAGCTGTATTTAACCCTGATACAAGCACCTCACAATTGCAATGTTCATATACATCTTCGATAATCTCCATTGCTAACTTTCTATCCATAGGGCTTTTAAAGAGTACTTCTTCATTGTACATTACTAACGAACCATTCTCGGCAATATACATCAAGTCTTTTGCTATTGGCTCAAATAGCATCTTCAAACTATTATATTGTCTTCCACTTGCAGGTGCAAATATAATTCCTTTTTCTGAAATCTTATGAATTGTTTCAAATAAAGAATTATCAACTGACTGAGCATCTTTTAACAAAATTGTACCATCCAAATCACTTGCTATTAATTTTATCATAATAATCCTAATATCTCCTTAGGTTCATCCACAATGTATTTTGCCTTAGCGAAAGCAAGTTCTTTCCTTGTTCTAAATCCCCAAGTAACTCCCACCGTATCGATACCCGCGTTGATACCAGTCTCCATGTCAGTTGCAGTATCACCTATGTATAGGCATTCCTCTGACTTGACTTTGAATTCTTCCATTAAAATATTAGCACCTTCAGGACTAGGTTTTCTATTATGTGTATCTTTTTGGCCTAATATTACATCAAAGAACCCTTTTCCAAAAATTGTCTCTACAACTTTCACTGTGTTATCATTTTGTTTATTGCTCAAAATAGCTATTTTGATTCCTATTTGTTTCATTTTTTCCAACATTTCAATTACACCTGGATAAGAAGTAACATTATAAATACATCCAGTTTTAAATAATTCAATATACTTTGGCATCACTTGATCATATAATTTTAATTCTTTATCACCTGCAGCTTTTAAAGCTCTTTTGATTAATTCAAACTGACCTTCACCTGCAAACAGCTTATAATCTTCAACGGGATTGGGTTTCAATCCATATAACGTAAGGCATTGATTTGCTGTATGAGCAATTGCTCCAACTGAATCCGCAGTTGTTCCATCCAAATCAAATATGCATAATTTGTATTTCATATTAGTATTTAACCTCTCTATATTTCAATTCCTGACATAAGCGGCCTACTGGTAAACCAACTACATTATTGTAATCACCTTCGATTCCTTTAATGTATGCTGCAAATAATCCTTGAATTGCATAAGCGCCTGCTTTGTCTAAAGGTTCCTTTGTTTTAATATATTCGATAATCTCATCTTCTGTCAATGAGCATACATCTACTCTTGTCTTTTCTGCAAATGAAAAAGCCTTACCATTAATATTTAATGTAACGCCTGTATAAACATAATGACTTTTTCCTGACAGTTCAACAAGCATTTTAAATGCCTCTTCCTCATCGCTCGGCTTACCCAATATCTTATTATCATTATATACAATTGTATCCGCACCAATTACTACAACATTTTCCTTTTCTGCAAGATTATTATATACATCCTGTGCTTTTTGCCTCGATAATTCAATCACAACTTGATCAGGTTCCACTTTTGTAATAATTTCTTCTATATCACTTTTAATAACCTGAAAATGTATACCTACCTGGGTTAACAATTCTCTTCTTCTTGGAGAAGCTGATGCTAAAACATATCTAAACATTACATCGTATCCTTCTTCCTATAATCATCATATATTAATTATATATTTCTACACAGTTTGCATTATAGCATACAGTTAAAAGCGTTTTCAACTGTATATATAAAAAGCATCATAAATAAGTATAAATATTACTTATTTATGATGCGATCTATTTTTATAAATAAAGATTAATTTCTATTTAACTATTATTTGATATTACTTTGATCTTCTTTTCTTTTTTTATCTTTTTTCGTTTTCTCTATTATAACAAAGCCTAATATAATTAGAGCTGAAACACCTACTGCAATCATATAAATCGAAATAGAATTTTTATCACCAGTTTGAACTTTATCTTCATCTGCATACACTTCTGGAGCTTTTGTTGCTGTTACTGTTGCTTTTGTAACATTATCTTCGTCTGCAAATACCTCTCCAGCTTTAGTTGTTGGTTGAGTTACTGGTTGTGTTGTAGGTTGTTGTGTTACTGATTGTGTTGTAGATTGTTGTGTTGCTGGTTGTGTTGTTGGTTGCTGTGTTGTTGGTTGCGTTGTTGGTTGCTGTGTTACTGGTTGTGTTGTTGGTTGTTGTGTTTCTGGTTGTGTTGTTGGTTGCTGTGTTTCTGGTTGTGTTGTTGGTTGCTGTGTTTCTGGTTGTGTTGTAGGTTGTTGTGTTACTGGTTGTGTTGTTGGTTGCTGTGTTACTGGTTGTGTTGTTGGTTGCTGTGTTACTGGTTGTGTTGTTGGTTGTTGTGTTACTGGCTGTGTTGTTGGTTGCTGTGTTACTGGCTGTGTTGTTGGTTGCTGTGTTACTGGTTGTGTTGTTGGTTGTTGTGTTACTGGTTGTGTTGTTGGTTGTTGTGTTACTGGTTGTGTTGTTGGTTGTTGTGTTACTGGTTGTGTTGTTGGTTGTTGTGTTGGTGCTTGTGTTGATGGATCTGTTTCTGTCTCTATTTCAAGATCTTTAGCAAGAAAATGCCATTCACCACCTGGATTTGTAAATGTTTTTGCGATTACTCTTCCTCTTGATGTACCGGTAATAGTAACATTTGCTTTCGTAGCAACTACTATTCCACAAACTTCTGAGAGACTGAGTGATCCACTATAATCTGAAAAATTAAAAATAACTGTATCTGCAATAATATCATTATCATTTGATGAAGCTACTCCATTTACTGTAAATCTTGATAAAGCAAATCCTGAATAATCTCCACTTATATTAATAATTACTATCTGGTCATTATTTTTTGTTATCTTTAATTGACCTGTCTGCAATTTGTTATATGCTGCCATTGTAATGTTTATAGAGCATATCATATCTGTACATTTTGATATATCGATAATACCATTATTCATATCGCTAAGATTAACAACTGATCCTTTTGTATTATCTGATGTGCTTGTATACTGAGAAAAATTTGCTGCAATTGTAGAAAGCGTATTTGATATATTTACATAATTTGGATTTACATAAAATTTAACATTTTGAGCATTTGCTGTTGAAATAACGCCATTACCACTTCCAAAAGTGACAATATTTCCAGTTTTCGTAAATTGAGATCCTACTACAATATTATCAGCCGATCTAAGTTGTAAAATTCCAGATTCAAAATTTTTAAGAAAACTTGTTCCTGCAACATTCGTCTTAGTACCTACAGTATTTCCTATATCTTTTGTTCCATCGACCTTTAAGTTATTCGTTGCAATATTAGATTCAAAATCACCCGCTATAAGTGCACTATCTGCAAATACGCCATAACTTTTTGCCTCTCCCAATAACGCTTTTAATTCTATCTGCACATCAGCATTGGCACTTCCAGATGCCATTATGCTTAATGTTGCAGCACTTACCGTCAATACAAATACCATAACTACTGATACTGTGGCCTTACTATACTTTTTTATTATCTTAATTATATTTTTGTTTTTCATAATAAATCCTCCTTTTTATTTATGCAATGCTCATCTAAATTTCCTTTATTTATCACATTATATTCTATTCTATAAACACCTCCTACCCTATATTAGTAGTAATTTTTAATTTTTTCACAAAAATCCACGTTATTCTTACTGATTTTTATGTAAATGCAAAAATCAAATAAAAGAGTAGCATACTTATACTATAAGTATGCTACTCTTTATTTGATATTCATTATTTCTGCTTTTTCTTTAACGAGACGCAATCTCAAGACTTCTATTCATAGCAGATACAATTGCATCAATTGAAGCCCTAATTGTATCTGGATCAATACCAATTCCAAAATACGAATTACCATCTATGCCTTTAATTCCTACATAAGCAATAGCACTTGAATCTGAACCATCTTGAAGTGCATGTTCCTCAAAGCAAATAATTTGACAAGGTACATTGAAATGTTTGCTCAGTGCACTGCTTACTGCATCCAAACGGCCATTTCCTCCAGCTTCAACAACCGTTTTAACGCCCTCAGACTCAACGGTTATTGTTGTCTGAATTCCATTTTGTTGTTTGAAATGGCATTCCACGATATCAAATACTGGCATATATTTTTTGTATCGTTTTTCAAAAATATCTAAAATAGCTTGTGGTAATAATTCCTTATGTTGAACATCTGACACTGCTTTCACTGCATATCCAAAGTCTTCTCTCATTTTAACCGGAAGTTTCAAGCCATAACTTTGTTCTAAGATGTATGCAACCCCACCTTTGCCTGACTGACTGTTAATTCGGATTACATCTGCATCATATTTACGGCCTACATCTTCTGGATTAATTGGAAGATATGGAACTGTCCAATGTAATGGGTCCTTCTCTTCTCTCCATTTCATTCCCTTTGCAATAGCATCTTGATGTGAACCAGAAAATGCAGCAAATACAAGTTTCCCACAATATGGATGTCTGTCATGAATTGTCATCTGCGTTAATCTTTCATAAGTTTCTGCTATTTCTGGCATATTTGACAAATCAAGCACGGGATCAACTCCTTGCGCGTACATATTCATTGCTAACGTAATGATATCAACATTACCCGTACGTTCGCCATTACCAAATAACGTTCCTTCAATTCTATCGGCTCCGGCAAGAATCCCCATCTCTGAGTCACTTACGCCACAACCTCTATCATTATGTGGATGAAGAGAAATAATTACATTCTCTCTGCTATGAAGATTCTTATGCATATACTCAACCTGGCTTGCAAACACATGAGGCATTGAGCATTCAACAGTTGCTGGAATATTAATAATAACTTTATGATTGGCTGTTGGCTCCCAAATATCGATTACATGGTTGCATACATCAAGTGCGTATTCAACTTCTGTTCCTGTGAAACTTTCTGGACTATATTCAAATGAAAAGTTACCTTCTGTCTCATTGGCTAATTTCTTAAGCAGTTTAGCTCCTTCAACAGCAATATCCAAGATTTCTTGTTTTGATTTTTTAAATACCTGCTCTCTTTGAGCAACGGATACCGAATTATACAAATGAACAACTACACTTGGAGCGCCCTTAACAGCTTCAAAAGTTTTTCTAATTATATGTTCCCTAGCTTGTGTAAGTACTTGAATTGTAACATCCTTTGGAATCAAATCCTGCTCAATCAAGGTTCTAACCAACTGATATTCTGTATCAGATGCAGCCGGAAATCCCACTTCAATTTCTTTAAATCCAATTTTAACAAGCATTTTAAAAAATTCGAGTTTTTCTTCTAAGCTCATAGGTTCAATTAACGACTGATTACCATCTCTTAAGTCAACGCTACACCATATTGGTGCTTTATCCACTGATTCTTTCTTTGCCCAATCCATACACTCTGTTGGTGGCATAAAATAATTCTTTTTGTACTGTCTGTAATCAAACATATTCAAATCCTCCTCTTAATCTATTCTGTTTAACAGTTCCTGATTATATCTAAATATAATAAGTAAATTCGCTGGATGTTCCTCCTTGCTTACACGTAAAAAAAGCCTTTCGTCTCTTGACATTATACAAATGTATAATATCAAGAGACGAAAGACTATAAGTCTCACGCGTTACCACTCTTCTTCGCAAACTACGTTTGCGCTCTCACTGAATACGGGCAATTGCCTTATATTCTCTCCACAATAACGGTTGGATTCCGACTACTTCTACTTTCTAATATAATAATTATTATATATTAGATTTTGGATAGCTGCTCCAAGGCGAGTTCCATACTTTCTATCTGTTGTCTCGCACCATCCGACAACTCTCTGATATAAGTCTGTATGTACTATTCCTCTTCAATGCATTTACTTATTATTAAAAATAATTATACACGGTTCTTTTTCTAAAGTAAAGTATTATTTTAAAATATTATGTATTGTTTATATTTTTGATTATCTCAATTTCTTCTGCATTAACTTTCTCATTAGAATACCTGGCTTTTTCATAAATTTCTGTTACAATTTTGATATCTTTTTCATCTTCCGATATTCCTTTTCTCGTAATCTCCTCAGGAAATGCATTTGTTGGTAGTTTTTCTTTGCCCAAACCTTTCTTCACTTTTTTCTTATATATCTTTCGAAGTTTTAAGTTATAATCTAATTCGGACGCTTCATTTTTATGATTCACCCTTGAAATTTTAATTTTACTCGTAGCATTCTTTTTGGGCTTTATGAATTCAATCATATCTGCTCCAAGTTTTTTCTTTTTCGAGAAATTTTTCATTTCTTTTACGATTTTTATAATAAGAACTAATGTAATAAATATTATAAACATAATTAGTAATGCATAAAATAGTTGATCAAATGATCCTGATATAGGCGGATCCATACCTTCAGCGCTATCTTCTGAACTATCACCTATAGTCTCGACGGATAATGTAGGTAACACCCTCTGTTCTATTGGTTTTCTATACAGTAGCAACTTTAATATCAATGCGATTATCCATTGCAAAAATCTTCCTATCATTTGAAAAATATTTCCAAATGGTCCTGAATAAAAAGCCATCATTGCCATAAAAATAATTATCACTGATGTAGCTAACATATCCATATTAACCCGGAATAACTGTTTGGCTGGAAAATCAGCATTTTCTTTGTTATCAATAAATACATTGTTAATCTTATCAAGATTATTGTAAATAATCTCTGCCAATGTAAATAACACCAATATTAGCAACCCACTTTGTATCATAACAGTATTATGTGTGCCCAGACCAAGCATATAGCAAACAACCATTACAGCCATGCCAACCAATGACATCTTTTCTTCGGTAACCCTCATAGTTGCTACCTTTATATGCCCTGAAAAAGCCACTAATATTCCAACTTGAAGAATATATAGGAAACACTCATTCGCGGATCTAGCATAAAACACGGCTGCTACAAATAAAAACACATGTAAAAGATAAAATGTAAAAAAGCTATGAATATATTTCCTGAAAAGATAAGCTGCAATTACTAAAACAGAAATCATTAAACATCTGTTATATTCACTCACATTATATTTCAGCAATAAATATGAAACAATGATGTTCAACGTAACAAAAAACAGACATTGCATTACGATCTCTAATAATCTCAAAGCTACCTTGATTCTTCGATTAGTCATAATAGCACCTCCCAAGATATGATATCTGCAAGTTCACAATTCTTAGGTTCCCAATCGAATCCAGCATTATAAGGGACTATCCATATTGAGCCTTTGCTGTCAGAACACATTCTGTTATACTCTTCTTGCATCTTACTATTTTTACAGGAGGAAATAAGAATATACAATGCGTTGTTTGATATTTTCGATAAATTATCAGATATCAATTCAGGAAAATCATCCGCCGGCTTTTTTAAATCTATTCGAGCCAAGCCTAAATTAATAGAGTTAATATGATCAAATCCATTTCCACAGTTAAACAATATGTTTTCGTCTGTTAAAATATCTTTCCCATTACAAATTATACTTGTAGAAACACCACTTTCAATCAACATCTGCATAAGACTGGCTGCTATACTGATACTTTCTTCTAAAAGAGACTCATATTTTAACATTCCTTCGTACTCAAGATTTAAAAGAATACAAACTTCTTGACTAGCCGTATAATCATAAAAATTAACTTTTAGCTCACTCGTTTTTGCTGTTGCCTTCCAATTGATTTTATCCATAGAGTCATAGTCTTGATAATCACGTATCCCTCTAAATTCAAATGGATCTTCATATATATGCCTATTGGTAATAATCGCTCCCATGATTTTTCGAAAAGGTACTTCAACCGTGTCTGTATTCACAAATGCTGGATATACTACTAATTCACTTGAAATTGGAATCGTAACCGATAAAATATCATTCATAAATAGACCCATAGATAAAAGTTCTATCTTATCGATTGTATAATACCCTCTTTTCTTACATAAAAGTGGAATCGTCCTTGTGATTTTTTGATAAAACAACAATGAAAATACATCGTTTTTATACGATTTGTCAGAAACCACTGAATTTGAATCCTTATTATCAAATTTGAGATTTCTATCAAGTTGAAACTTTACATTTATAAAATGAAGTGGCATCCATTTCTCATTCGTAACCACTTCCACAAGATTTACAATATCTCCAGGAGTTGCATACTCATTTGCAAAACCAATCTCTGCAGACAACCCCTTTAGCCAAAATTTTACATATATGCGTTCAATTATCATATAAGAAATTCCGGCTCCTGCCAGCATTAATACTATTTCCATCTCAGCTCCACTCTTCAGTTGGTACCGGAACTGATTCCAACGCCTGCTCTATAAATAATTCCCTGTTATCTTCTCTAGTCATACCTAATTTCAATACTAATCTGTGAGCAAATACAGGAACTGCCAACTTCTTAATATCTTCTGGAACAACATAACTTCGTCCTTGAATATATGCGTATGAACGAGCTGCATTAATCATTGTAAGTGTGCCTCTAGGGCTTACGCCTATTGAAACATTTTTCAGATTCCTTGTAGCATTCACAACATCTACTATGTACTCTTTCAGTGCAGAATGAATGTATATATTCTTAGCCTCCGCTTGCATATTAATAATATCTTCCTTTTCGCAAACTGGGATGATTGTATCAAATGGACTTTCTAATAAGAATCTATCTATGATACTAATTTCTTCTGCTTTATCTGGATATCCCATATTTAGCTTCATAATAAATCTATCCAACTGTGCTTCTGGAAGCTGAAATGTCCCAGATGTTTCTATTGGGTTTTGTGTTGCAATTACAAGAAATGGCTCATCTAAAATACGAGTTTCACCATCGATTGTAATCTGATGTTCCTCCATACATTCAAGTAAACTAGACTGAGTTCTTGGTGTTGCCCTATTTATCTCATCCGCTAATATTATATTACCAAATACAGGTCCCTTTCTAAATGTAAATTCACCTAGTTTTTGATTATAATAATTAATTCCGGTAACATCAGATGGCAATAAATCTGGTGTAAACTGAATTCTTTGAAACTCTGCATTGATTGATTTTGCAAAAGTTTTAGCCATAACCGTCTTACCAGTTCCTGGCACATCTTCTAGTAATACATGTCCCTTTGAAATCACTGCCGTTAACAGCATATCAATTGTATCTGATTTGCCTATAATCACCTTATTAATGCTTTCTTTGATTAGCTGTACCTTCTTCTGGCACATACTTTTATCCAATTCATTCCCCATGATAAATAGCCTCCAAAACCTTCTAATTTTTTTATAATCATATCACTTCTGCCATAATTTTACAAATAAACTTATAATTAAAAAGTACATTAAACTTATCACTAAAAATGAGCAAAAAAAAATTCCTTTAACTTAATGAAGGAATTCTTTTGGGTATATATTAATTTTATTTTCTTCTATCATCGGGAACTGGCATTTCAAGATTAACATCAATCCCTCTTGGTTCAACAGGTGTTGAAAATACTATCTGTGTGCTTGTTCTACCAAATTTTTGGAGCTGTCCAATAAATGTATCAAGTTCCATTGTACTTGGAAACGCTACCTTTAGAAGCATTGCATAATTTCCAGTTACACAATTACATTCAACTACATTTAAACAAGTCTTTATAAAAGGATAAAATTCCGGCTTCTGAACAGGTGCAATTTCCAAATTGATAAATGCTGTAATATGATAGCCTAATTTCATTTGATTGATTTTGGCTTCATATGCAACAATTATTTCATCTTTTTCTAATCTCTCTATTCTTGCGGATACTGCAGGTGAAGACAAAAACACTTTTTCTGCTAGCGCCTTTAATGGCGTCCTCGCATTTTTTTGTAAAAGTGTTACAATTTTCTTATCAATTTTGTCCATAGTATCTATTCCTTTCTATATTGTATTAAATGCGATTTTAGACATTCAGCTCAACTCGGTTGTATTGTCCTTATTACAATTATTAAAATAAAAAAAAAGACCAATTTTAAAGTAATAATCTTAAATTACTTTAAAGCTGTCCTCATTGACTTAATTTACAATATTCTGTTATTAATTGTATATTACATTACTTTATTAAAAATAACAACTAAAATTTTTAATTTTGTTGCTTTTTTTCCTTTCATCTGATACATTTATACTATCAATAACAAAAAAGAAATGAGGTAAATTAGATGAGTGAAGATAATATTATACCAGAAAAAGATACGGTAACTCTTACATTGGATGATGATACTGAAGTTGAATGTGAAATTGTATCTATTTTCCCAGTTGGTGAAAAGGAATATATTGCACTTCTTCCTATGAATGGAGAAGAAGCTGAAGACGGTGAAGTATTTATCTATCGTTATACCGAATCTGCTGATGGCGAGCCAGATCTTGAAAATATCGAAGATGATGATGAATATGAAGCAGTTGCTGATGCATTTGATGAACTTCTTGATTCTGAAGAATTCGATGAAATCGATGATGAAGAAGACGATGAAGAAGACGAAAAAGACGCAGAATAATTATATAATCTATTTTCATTAAAAAGACATTATTAGTAGATTTTTCAATCTTACTAATAATGTCTTTTTTTGTTAGTTTTCTGAAAAAAGTTCATCTAATTTATCTTTAAGCACGTTCATCTTGATTGGTTTTGAAATATGCATATTCATACCTGCTTTTTCTGCAAGCAACCGATCTTCTTTGAACGCATTTGCCGTTAATGCAATTATCTTGACCTTTGAAGCATCCATTCTATTTAATGATCTAATTTCTACTGAAGCTTCTAACCCATTTTTTATTGGCATTTGAACATCCATAAGAATAGCATCAAATTGAAACATTGAACTATTATCAAATATATCAATCGCTTCCTGCCCATTATGTGCAGTAACAACTTTGTATCCATAAAATTCAAGCATCGTTGTCATAACTTCCAAATTCATAGCATTGTCATCTGCAAGTAAAATCGTCTTTTTGTTATCCGATGTAGAATTATCCACTGGTGCAATTGGGGTCATTGAAATAATTGAAACATTGCTATTTGATTGTGCACTCTTTATTCGATCTGTATATATTTGCTTTTCAACTTCATTGGCAAGTGAAAAATCTACTTCGACATAAAAACTGGTTCGTTTTCCATACTCACTATCAACAGTGATTTTTCCATCCATTAATTTTAAATAACCTTTGCAAATTGTAAGTCCCAATCCACTTCCACCATAAATGGATGAAACATTATTGTCACCTTGCTCAAATGGTTCAAATATTTTCTCTAGATTTTCCTTTTTAATTCCGATTCCACTATCTGTAACTTCAAATAAATATTTAACTTTATTGTCAGATAACGTTTCCGTTTTAATGCGAAATCTAATCTTTCCATTAATCTCTGTAAATTTTGCAGCATTTGCAATTAAATTAACAAGAATTTGCTTTAATCTTTTTTGATCGCCACACACAATTTGATCCATATTTCCGGATTTGATAATACTCATTTTGATTTGCTTCAAATTAATATTTGATGAAATAACAGTTTTTACTGTATCAATAACTTCTGATATTTTAAAAGGTTCTATATTTAGTTCAATCTTATTGCTTTCTATTTTGGACACGTCTAAAATATCATTGACTACAGCTAATAAATATTCTGATGTATTTTCTATATTAAACAAACACTCTTCTAGCTTGTCCCTATCATCAATTGAATATTTCGCAATCTCCGCCAATCCCACAATTGCATTCATAGGTGTACGGATTTCATGAGACATCTGTGACCAAAATCTACTTCGGCAAGCATTTGCTTCATTCTTTATGATTAACACTGTATTATTTTTAATTATTTTTATTATGTAATAGATTACAATAATCATACATATACAAAAGCATCCACATAATATAAATATCTTAAATATGATGCAATTGGCTTTTTGATTAATATACTTTTGTGGAACAATTGATACTATATACCAACCATTTATTTTATTCAATTGATTAAAACAAATCACATTTTCTTCGCTACCACATAAATAAATTTTACTGCCTGACTCACCTTTTTCCATGGAATCCTTCAGGCCTTTATTATCATTAACAAAATCAAATAAATTTACATACTCACTCGGCTCTTCCAATGGCAATACTAAATCACCATCTTGATCAACAATATAACTATAATTCCAATCGTCATGAATATCTATATCATACACATCATTCAAATTGTCTTCAGAATACCACCCAATCAGCAAATAATTTTGACTATTATCATTTGTTATCTTTGTATACAAATATACTCCTGCACCGCCTAAATCAGAATTGTTTTCAGCTTGGATAACTCCTTCTCTTTTGGAAAATAACTCACCGACATTTACATAATGATTGAAATCAATTAGCTCCCCTTTATAATCATATCCAATGCCATATTCATCCACCATATATAAGGTCATTCCCGTTTCATGGATAAACGTTCCCATCTCAGTTTGTATCTTTTTATTATCCAGATTAACATCCTTACTAATATAATCATTCCCTAATAAATTTAACAATGTCATATTGTAAATAAGTGTATTAGAAAATTGTTTTTTTGCATATTGATTCATATTCTCAATACTTTGATATTCTCTATCTGAAGTCGATAAATATATTCCATTTGCTGCAAAAAAAGCCGTTCCCAATAATATAGAAATAATTACTATTATAAAGCCATACTTTACTCTTTTCTTTCCCCACATGTCTATTTCCCTTTCGCACTTTAATCAATCATTACATATTTTTTACTTATCTCAGAAACAAATCTAGAAACCTCCTGTTTCTTGTTATATCTTTCCTTCGTATAAAATATGTGTAAATCTTCTTTTGCCCTAGTCATTGCAACATAGAACATTCTTCTCTCTTCCTCAATTTCTGATTCAAGTACCGCCTTGTTATAAGGCATGATGCCCTCATTGGCATCTATTATGTATACAACCTTGTATTCTAATCCCTTAGAACTATGCATTGTACACAAATTCACTGCATCTGTAGTCTTTCCCATAGACGACACTTGTTCCTTTAATTCTAGATTATAATCTTCAATATGTTTGAACCATTCCGAATATGTTGAAAACTCTCTTGCCTCCTCTTGGATTTCGGTAATTACATTTAACAAATCCTCCGCATTCATCCTTCTGGCTTGTGAATATTCCCTTAAATAATCATCAAAGCCAATCCCTCTTCTAATGAAATTAATTGCAGCAAACGGATTCATCTTTTTTAACAACTGTAAATCTTTTTCAAAATCATCAATTCTTTGAACCATCCATTGCTTGTCCTCATATAACTTACGAAGTTCTTCAAAATCAACAAGCGGTGTACCCATGGAATCTCTACTAATATATCTCTTGGGCTTATTCATTATTTGCAAAAACTCAAACCTATCCCTGTTACCCATTGCTATTCTTATATAACTAAATATATTTTTCGCAATCCAATGTTCATATAGATTTGGGATTATGTCTCTTGTTGTAAATGGAATATTGTACTCAATCAATTTTCCAATTAACTGTCTTGCTCCAATATTAGTTCTTGATAGTACAGCGATATCTTTGTATTTAGTACCGTCCTCAATGTATTTTTGAATACTATCTATTATATATTTATTTTCATCTGAGGTATCGATGAATTCTCTAATATCAACCATATTTCCAATTTGATTAAATGCTCTGATGTCTTTGTAAAATCGTTTTGAATTGTTATCTATTACTGATTTTGCAGAATTCACAATATTTGATGTAGAACGATAGTTAATATCTAAATTAATTTTTACTGCATCTACAAAATCTTTTGTAAAATCAAGCATGATTTCTGGTTTCGCACCACGAAACCCATATATACTTTGATCGTCATCTCCAACAATAAATAAATTTTGTGATTTTTCAACCAATAGTTTAATTACATCATACTGCACCTTATTAATATCCTGAAACTCATCCACTAAAATATATTGATATTTATTCTGCCAAGCAGATAAAATATCTGATCTATTTGATAAAAGTTCATAGCAAAACACAAGCATATCATCAAAATCAATTAGCCTGTTTCTCTTCAATTCACTGTCATAATCTTGATATATGCTTCTAAATACATCTTCTGGGCAATTAATAGAGTAATACAATTGAAGATTAATCCTAGAACCTTTCACTTGACTAATTTCTCCTAATACAGATGAAACAAATTCATTTTCATCTTCAATCTCAAGATCATACTTTGAAATCATTCTTTTTATATATTCTCTTTGTTGTTCTTCTCTTATTATATTTTTAGCGCTATAATTATACGCATTCTTTAGTATTGTGAAAAATACGGCATGATATGTTCCAAAAGTAACAGATGGTTTTTTACCATCCATAAGTTTAAAGAATCTTTCTTTCATCTCATTAGCTGCCATCTTCGTAAATGTGATTACAAGAATTTTAGATGGATCCACGTTATAATATTCAATAAGCCTTTTTGTTCTCAAAGTAATTACAGTAGTTTTCCCAGATCCTGGTCCCGCAAGTACAATCGCAGGACCGGAATTATGATTAATGGCAGATATTTGTGCTTCATTAAAACTCATCTATTCAGTCAATTCTCCCTCTAACAAATTAATTGCCTTTCTAATTCTAGAAAGTGACTCTTCTTTTCCAATAATATCCATTATCTCAAATGCACCACCTGGTGTTGATTGTTTTCCAGAAACTGCGGTCCTAAGTGGCCATAATCCTTGACCATTTTTAATTTCCTTATTTGCAATAAATTCCATAATCATATCATGAAGTCCATCAACTGAGTAATCATCTGTTTTTTCTAATATTGGAAGCATTTCCTTCAGGATTTCAAGTGAATTCTCTGAATTCGTTTTCATCTTTTTATGTGTATACATCGCTGTATTATACTCGGGTAATTCATCAAAGAAATCAATATGCTCTGCGATTTCAGTAAATATTTCGATTCTAGTTTTTACTAAATCAGCTATCTTCTTTAAATCAAGGTCTTTCTTCACTACTTTCTTAATGTAAGGAAGTGCAAATTCATAATATCTATCATTATCCATTGCCTTAATATATTCCCCATTCATCCACTTCAACTTAGGAATATCAAATACAGAAGGTGATTTGCTCATTCTTGTATAATCAAATTCAATCACCAGTTGTTCTAGTGAGAATATCTCTTCGTCGCTTTCTGGACTCCAACCAAGAAGTGAAACATAATTAATAATAGCCTCAGTCACAAATCCTTGATCAAGTAAGTCTTCAAAAGACGCATGACCACTTCTCTTCGCTAATTTCTTATGATTTTCATCCGTAATGAGAGGGCAGTGAACATACTTAGGTACATCCCATCCAAAAGCATCATACAATCTATTGTATTTTGGAGTTGATGATATATATTCATTACCTCTTACAATATGAGTAATCCCCATCAAATGGTCATCCACCACATTCGCAAAGTTATAAGTTGGGTATCCATCAGATTTCATTAAAATCATATCATCTAATTCTGAGTTATCCACTGATATATCACCATAGATTTCATCATGAAATGTAGTTGATCCCTCCGTTGGATTATTCTGTCTAACTACATAAGGCATTCCTTTTGCAAGTTTCGCTTCAACCTCTTCTTTTGAAAGGGAAAGACAATGTTTGTCATATACTATGATCTCCTTGCTTTCTTCTCCATCCGTAAATGATGACTTAAGAGTCTCTAATCTTTCTTTATCACAAAAGCAATAATATGCCTCACCTTTATCAATTAATTGCTTCACATATTTTAGATACAAGCCCTGTGCCTGACGTTCACTTTGAACATAAGGACCAACTCCACCATCCTTATCAGGACCTTCGTCATGTACAAGTCCTGTCTTTTCAAGCGTACGATAAATGAT
This sequence comes from [Clostridium] fimetarium, assembly GCF_900111235.1. Lineage (GTDB taxonomy): Bacteria > Bacillota > Clostridia > Lachnospirales > Lachnospiraceae > Clostridium_N > Clostridium_N fimetarium. The sequence continues at coordinate 230,403 of NZ_FOJI01000002.1, read as the reverse complement.
ATCCAAGGCACCTTCATAAAATCTTTCTTGATCAGTATCTTCTATTCTAAGAATAAAATCTCCCTGCTCGTGCTTTGCAATTAAATATGCATACAGCGCAGTTCTTAAATTTCCTACATGCATTCTGCCTGTTGGGCTAGGTGCAAATCTCGTTCTAATCTTTGTCATAATTAATTAAAGTTCCTTTCCATATTGAAATTCTTTTGTTATATATTTTTATAAAATTCTGTGTTTGTTAATAAATAAACTAAGTCCTTTAGACATTTATAATATCATTTTTAGGATTTTTTGTCTACTTATAATCTGAACTAACCAATACATAATCTTGTTAAATTCTTGTTTATATTAGTACTTTATCACTATATATGGTACTTTATTACCGGATATATTTTTTATTTACTTGGTTCCTCATATGTTAAAGCTTTTTCACTGTCTCCAATTCCTACTGTTGTCCCATCTACAACAAGTCCAAGCAATGCAAGTGCATTAATAAGCTGTGTAACTAAATTTAATATATTATTTTCTGAAACTTTTGGAAATATATCAAACATTGATAATAATTGATAAACAAAACTTATTACAAATGGTATAAACGTAAGCAAAAATGTCTTATTTCTAAAACGAACTTTCCAATTGATTTTCATAGTTTTACCTTTTTTGACCTTACTCTAGTTCTATATTATATATATATATTATTATCAAATTCAAAAAAAGTGCATACCATATAAATGATATGCACTTCAAAGATTATTATTTTTTTTCAATCAGAATAATGTCATGCTCACTAGCATAATATTTCAACTGCATTTTTTCATATGATAGTTCAGTAGTTCCACTCCAGCGCATTACCTCATCATGCGCGCCGCCGCCATCTATTATCCATATTCTTCCTGTATGTTTCTTTATAGTATCTAAGTTGCTTAATATAGTAACCTTACTTCCAAATGCTTTATATGCCTTTTGAATATCCCAATTGCCAGCATTATAAAAATAAGTGGGTACATCCTGAAATTTTACAGATACTGAAAATGCACCAGGTGAATCAAACAAAATAATATCACCCTCTTTAATATTAGCTTTGAGGTAATCATCTATTGTTGTATTAGAAGCATCATAATTATCCTGATAAATAGGAATTGCTCTTGTAACCGATAATCCCAACATAACTACAACAATTAATATCTTTACAGATTTTTTGTTATATCTAGCTAATAAATATGCAAATGCAAAAAGAAGCATCCCATAGCTTACGATTAAGTATCTCACATAAAATATTGGTTTAAATATTGAAACAAGTAGAAACACAAATATGACTCCAAAATATACAGTCAGAGCCAATACTACTGGTTTTGACTCTTCCTTGTCCTTCTTAATCATTCGTATAAGTAAAAATCCAAACAGGGCATAAATACAGAATCCTAAACACAATGGAATTATATAATTTGGTGAATTAACAATTACATCTGCCTGCGGGGAACCGATAAAATGAAACGATATTGCATCAAATATTGTCCAAAAATTGATTTTAATCCAGCTACCATTGCTCTGTTTAAATTGTATATAGAACACATATAAACCAGGTAAATATCCAAGCATTTGGAGTGCCCCTACGATAAACCATTTCTTTAGTTTTATATTGTTTTTAATATAATATACCAATATCATAATATTAATAATTGCTACTGCCACCAATCCATAATAATGCATATAAGCAGACATTACTGAGAATATAATAAAGAGCACTGTGTTCTTTGTATTTTTTGTGCTCTTTGTATTATTTACATCCTTGTTAATCATTCTATATGCATATATTACTGTCAACGCAACAAATAATGGTGCCCATGTATACATTCTAATCTGCAAAGCATACTTAAATGTACTAGGCATTGTTATCACAAAGAAAGTAAACCAAACGCCAGTTTTTGCACCAAAATCCCGGCGAATATGTGTATATCCTAGCATTGCAAGCAACACAGCTCCTAATACGGAAAATAATCTCAATGAAATAATACTATTTCCAAAAATATATGCATACAACCTTAGTATTGTATAATAGCCAAGTGGATGTACATCATAAGCTGCTGCCTTACTAAAATCAATGATATTTTGGTTCATTAATCCAACTGTATAGCTCTCATCAAACCAAAGACCAGAATGAAACGCCCCACTTGCTAAAAAAACCGTTCCTAAAACAATCATAATAAGATGTACTATTTTCATTTTCTTTTCATTCAATTTATTCACCTTTTTAACCCCTAATATTTCATAACTTATACTTCGATTGTACTATTTCTGTTTCTATTTTCAGAACAATGTGTGCCCTAGTATTTATTTTTTTTCTACCAAGATAATATTAAGTTCCTTACTATCACTATAATATTTGTAATTAAATTTTTCACTTGAAACTTCCTTCGTTCCAGGATAACTCATAATTTTATTATAGCCATAGTCCTTACTGATTATCCATATTCTTCCTTTGTAATTTTTTAATTCATCTAAGTTTCTTGTTATAACAACATTTTTACCTAACGCTTGATATGGTTTCTCAACATCCCAGTTCAAAACATTATAAAAATAAGTTGGTACATGTTGATATTTTACAGTTATTGCAAATTCCATAAAATTATTAAACAAGATGATATCCCCATCCTGTATATTTGCCTCCAAATAATCATCCACTTGCGTGTTGGAAGTGTCATAATTCACTTCATAAATAGAAATTGCTCTTGCTATAGAGATTCCTAAAATAAGTACAACTACAACCACTTTCAAATAAGCTTTATGATACCTTGCTAAAAGATATGCAAATGCAAACAATAGCAAACCATAACTAACGATTGAATATCTTACGTAATATGTAGGACGCGATATTGATACAATTAAAAAGAGTACAATTACTCCAAAATATATAACCAACGCTAATAATACTGGTTTTGTATCATCTATATGTTTCCTTTTCATTCGTATAAGCAAAATTCCAAATATTACATAGATACAAGTCCCAATCCACAAGGAAATTACATAAATAGGTGATGTAACCAATATATCTGTCTGCGGTACCCCTATAAAATGAAAAGATATTGTATCAAACAAAATATCTGGGTATATAACTTTAATCCAGCTAGTACTACCATTGCTAGATTGCTTTAAAAACACCAAAAGACCTGGCAAGAATACACCAAGCTGTACTACAGCCATTATAAACCAATTCTTTAGCTTTGATTTTTTTACAATATAATATATAAATAACATAATATTTATAATTGAAACTGCTACTAATGCATAATAATGAGTATAAGCAGCCATTACAGAAAACGTTACAAATAATATTGAATTTTTAGCATTTTTTTTATCTTCAATAGCCAACCTATATGCATATATTGCAGCTAATGTAACAAATAATGGTGCCCATGTATACATTCTAATCTGCTGTGCATATTTAAATGTACTTGGCATAAATAGGACGAAAAACGAGAACCAAAATCCAGTTTTCACTCCAAAATCTTTACGAATATGGGTGAAACCTAGTAGTGCAAGTATTACTGCACCCAATACTGAAAATAACCTTAAAGAAATAATACTACTTCCAAAAATGTAGGAAAACAACTTCAATAATATATAATACAAGTGAGGATGCACATCATAAGTCGCAATTCTACACATATCAATCAAATTATGTTTAATCAGACCAACTGTATAACTCTCATCAAACCAAAGACCCGAATGAAAGGCACCACTTGCCAAAAAACCTGTTCCTAAAACAAGCAATACGATATGTATGATTTTAATTTTATTTTCCTTCACCTTGGTCACCCTTTTCAACTCTTTTAATTGTCTCTTGAATACTTTCTAATGTCGCTTTCAGACTTTCTAATATATCATAATTCGATAAACTGAGATTTGATATATCAAGATGCGCACTATCAGGTAATTTCATATCTTCTTCCGTTTGTTTTACAATATATATAGGTCTCTTTTTAATCTCAGAATAAGTCTTTGCTAGATACTGTCCTATAACGCCCAATGAAAATAGCTGAATTCCACTTACAAAGAAAATAATACAAACCAAAGATGGCCATCCACTCGTTGGATCACCTACTAATAAAGTCTTAATAATAATCACTACAATCAACACAAATGTTATCAAAAAAAATAAAAGTCCTAATATTGAGGACACAATAAGTGGTACCGTTGAAAATGCGACAATCCCTTCTATCGCATATAAAAACAGCTTTCCAAATGACCATTTTGTCTCTCCTGCAGCTCTCTTCACATTTTTGTATTCAAGCCATTTTGTGTTAAAGCCAACAAAGCCAAACATACCTTTTGAATATCTGTTATATTCCTTCATTGAAAGAACCGCTTCTACTACTTTTCTTGTTATCAGGCGATAATCCCTTGCTCCATCCACCATCTCAACTTTAGATATCTTATTAATGATCTTATAAAACATTCTTGCGAAAAAGCTCCTGATTCGAGGTTCTCCTTCTCTTGAAATTCTTCTTGTACCAACTTGATCATAACCTTCATTCATAACTGCGTCATACATCTGACGTAACATCATTGGTGGATCCTGCAAATCTGCATCCATAAATGTTACATATTCACCACTGCATTTTTCAAGTCCAGCATACATTGCAGCCTCTTTCCCAAAGTTTCTTGAAAATGAAATGAACTTTACTTTACGATCAGTTTCACACAATGAGCGAAGAATATCTAATGTCTTGTCACTCGATCCATCATCAACAAAAATATACTCAAATGAAACATCTGTAAAATCCTGTTCTCTTACTCTTTCCATTTCCTTATAGAAAATTGGCAATGATAGTTCTTCATTATAGCAAGACACAATCACAGAAATTTTATTCATATCTCATTCTCCTTATTTTTTATATTTGCATATTATATCATGAATTCCGAAATAATACAGTATATTTTCTGTAAACATCCTCTTACTCTAATTCAAATGCTCCAGTATATAACTGATAATACTTCCCTTTTTGTTCTATCAATTCTTCATGGCTTCCTCTTTCAATGATTCTTCCCTGTTCAAGTACCATGATAGCATTGGAGTTCTGTACAGTTGATAATCTATGGGCTATAACAAATACGGTTCTGCCCTTCATTAAGGCATCCATTCCTTTTTGTACAATCGCTTCCGTTCGAGTATCAATGCTTGAAGTTGCTTCATCAAGAATCATTACCGGCGGATCAGCAACTGCTGCTCTTGCAATTGATAATAGTTGTCTTTGTCCTTGAGAAAGACCTGATCCATCACCAGACAATATTGTTTCATACCCCTGTGGAAGCATTGAAATAAACACGTCTGCATTTGCACGTTTTGCTGCAATGTAAACATCTTCGTCAGTCGCATCCAATTTTCCATAGCGAATATTTTCCATAACTGTTCCTGTAAATAGAGTTGTATCTTGCAATACAATTCCTAGTGACCTTCTCAAATCACCCTTTCTAATTTTGTTTATATTAATGCCATCGTATCGTATCTTTCCATCTGCAATGTCATAGAAACGATTGATCAAATTCGTAATTGTAGTTTTGCCAGCGCCTGTTGCACCTACAAATGCTAATTTTTGTCCAGGTTTTGCATACAATGTAATATGATGTAACACTATTTTTTCTTGACTATATCCAAAGTCAACATCAAAAAAGCGCACATCCCCAGTTAGCTTTGTATATGTAATTGTACCATCTCCACGTGGATGTTTCCAAGCCCACATCCCTGTCTTTTCTGATGTCTCTATTAATTTATCATTTTTATATTTTGCATTTACAAGTGTAACATAGCCGTCATCTGTCTCCACGTCTTCATCCAATAGTTCAAATATACGTTTTGCACCCGCTAATGCCATAACAACCGAATTTAACTGCTGTGCCACCTGACTAATTGGCATTGAAAAAGTTTTACTTAACTGCAAGAAACTTGCGATTGCGCCAATTGTGATTCCATTAAATCCACCTGCTGTAATTGCTCCACCTACAACAGCAATTAGAACATATTGTAGGTTTCCCAAATTAGCCATAATAGGCATCAAAATATTAGCAAATCTATTTGCCTGTGTCGCATTGTAACATAGTTCCTCATTTAATTTATCAAATGCTTCTTCTGCTTCTTTTTCATGACAAAACACTTTAACAACTCTTTGTCCACTCATCATCTCTTCAATATAGCCATTGGTTTTACCCAAAGAATTTTGTTGTTTAAAGAAGAAATTTGCACTATTTCCAACGATTTTACCAGATACTATATACATAATCACAACACAGAAAACTACCACAATTGTCAAATATATACTTGTTGCAACCATCGCGGCAAATACAGCAACGATTGTAACCACTGACGAAAACACTTGTGGTAAGCTCTGTGTAAGCATTTGTCTTAGTGTATCTGTATCATTCGTGTAATGACTCATGATGTCTCCATGTGAGTTCGTGTCAAAATACTTAATAGGCAATTTTTGCATATGAGCAAACATTTCATCTCTAATTTCCTTCAAGATGCCCTGCGCAATTGTTACCATCATTCTATTATAGAATAATGTGGATATTACACCCAAAAGATAGATTGCTGCCATCATTAACACAATTCTCATCAATTCGGTAAATACTGGACTATCCTGCGTAAGTAACGGTGTAATATAATCATCAATGACTACTCTCAAAAATAGCGACCCTATTACTCCTGCAATCGCGCTAAATAAAATACAAACGATTACAATTGCAAAATATAATTTATAACTTTTACCAATATAGGAAAGTAATCTTTTGATTGTATTTCCTTTTTTCTTATTATTGCTCTTGTTATTATTCATATTTATATTTATATTCATATTATTATTATTCTTACTTTCCTTTATTCCAGAATTGTTAGGCTTCATGATTTCTTTCCTCCTTATTCTGTGAATAATATACTTCTTGATATATCTGATTTGATTTCATTAATTCTTCATGTGTTCCAATTGCGTTGATTTTACCAGCATCCATTACAATTATTTTATCAGCATTCATTATCGATGAAATCCTCTGTGCAATGATTAACTTTGTTGTATTCGGAATTTCTTCAATAAATGCCTTTCTGATAAGTGCGTCTGTTTTTGTATCAACTGCACTAGTTGAATCATCCAATATTAATATTTTAGGTTTCTTTAACAAAGCTCTTGCGATACATAATCTTTGCTTCTGCCCACCTGAAACATTATTTCCACCTTGCTCTATGTAAGTATTATATTTATCAGGAAATCCTTGCACAAAATCATCCGCTTGCGCTAGTTTACATACATGAATTAACTCTTCATCAGTGGCATTTTTATTTCCCCACCTTAAATTTTCCTTTATTGTCCCTGAGAACAGCACATTTTTTTGAAGCACCATTGCGACTTCATCTCTAAGCGTCTCAATGTCATATGAACTGACCTCCACCCCTCCTACTAATATACTTCCTTCTGTCACATCATAAAGACGTGGAATCAACTGCACCAGACTTGTTTTTGAGCTTCCCGTTCCACCGATGATTCCTACGGTTTCGCCCGATTTAATATTGATATTGATGTTCGTTAAGCATGCTCTGTCAGCTTGTTTACTATAGCTAAACGTTACATTCTTAAATTCTATATCTCCATTTTCAACTTCGTATACTGGATGATTATTATTGGTAAGATCACTCTTTTCATCTAATACTTCTACAATTCTTTCTGCCGATGCACGTGCTAGTATAATCATTACAAATACCATTGAAAGCATCATAAGACTCATCAGTATCTGCATTGCATATGCAATCATGCTAACCAGTTGTCCCGTTGTCATTGAATCTGACACAATTAATTTTGCTCCAAACCATGAGATCAAAAGGATACAACTATATGTTGCGAATTGCATTAATGGACTATTAAATGCAATTAATTTTTCTGCCTTTAAAAAGTCATCATGAATATTCTTAGAAACAGAATTGAACTTTTCTTCTTCATATTCTTCTCTAACAAAAGATTTTACAACTCTAATCCCTGTCAAATTCTCTTGTACTACATTATTAAGCGTATCATACGTTCTAAATACACGTTCAAATATAGGATGCGCCTTTTGAATGATAAGAAACAATCCGCCACCTAATATTGGAATCATACCTAAGAATATGAGTGACAACTGTGGATTTACTTCAAATGCCATAATGAGTGAAAACACAAGCATTACTGGTCCACGCACTGCAATTCTTATAATCATCTGATATGCATTCTGTACATTTGTAATATCTGTTGTAAGTCTTGTTACAAGACTTGCGCTTGAGAACTTGTCAATATTGTAAAAAGAATAATCCTGAATTGAATAGTACATATCCTTTCTAAGATTCTTAGCAAACCCTGCGGATGCCGTTGCTGCATAATGACCAGAAAACACGCCAAATAGCAAAGCTGTGACAGTCGATATGACTAGCGCCAAACCAATATTTACAACTGTTTTCATTGCAGCCGGCTCGATTCCATAATCAATCAAATAAGCCATTAGAAATGGAATTATCACTTCCATTACTACCTCCAACGAAACAAAAACTGGAGACAATATAGATGGCTTTTTATATTCACCAACACACTTTAGTAATTTTTTAATCATACTTCTCTTCACTCCATTCCTGTGCATTTTGCACATCCCAAGTTTTCTCCACAGTCACAAATCCTCATTTAGTGATACTTTGCTTGCGGACTTCTTTATTTAATATTGGTAATTATTTTTTTAATTGTTTCCATGAAAATTTCAAAATGTTCATCACTGATCCCCTGTCGCATTTTTGCTTCAAACACTTCAATATCTTGTTCAATATTCATGTTTACTTTGACTGCCTTTGGTGTTAGTTTCAGTTTTTTAAGCCTTGCATCATAGGAAACACTGATTTTTTCAATCAGTTCTCTTTTTTCCATACGCTGCAAAATAACGGTCGCCGTAGAGCGACGAATATTGAAATTCTTTTCAATATCTCGCTGAAAGATTTCCTTTGATTCATTGGCATGTAAAAATCTAATTATAAAGGACTGCATGCCTGTTAATTCATCATTATTTTCAACCGTATTATTTCCCTCATCAGTATCATTATGTTTCTCTTCATTCGTAATAATATGCCTTTTTATCAAATTAGAAAGTATCTTAATTTCATGCCCAATCAAAACATTCGTATCCATAGCCTTGTATCTCCTTTTTATATGTATACTTATCCCTATTGCTGCGCATCTTTTATTGACTCACTCTTCCAGACAATGCGCATATCAAGTTTGCGTCTCATTTGTTAGCTAGCTAACATACTACTTCGATTATTTTATTTTGTCAACAAAAAAAGTGTTCTGGGCGGACAACTCCTCCCAAAACACTTTTAAATTTATAACACTTCTCTCGATACTTTTTTAATCATTTTATTCCAAAATCATATTAGCTTCTAATCTGTTTTTTCTTTCTTTTTCCAACTACGGTAATCATTACTCCTGCTGAAAATATACATAAGCAGAATATTGCAATAATTGGAGTCTTATCTCCTGTTGCTACTGTTACACTCACATTTGAAGTGCTTTCATTTGATTGATTTACATTTGAAACCGTTTCATTTGAAGCAGTTGTATTTTGATTATCGTTAACAATTATATCAGCTGGTTTTTCAACCTTTGTTAATGTTGCAATTGCATCTGTAATCGCTTTTGCCATAGCTGTGACTTTCGCTTGCTCTGTTACTTTTAATCCAGATTGAACTGCATTAACTGCTGCTGTAACTGCTGAAAAATCTTTATATTCAGCTGCCGTTAGTTGTCCCGCTGCCGCAACTGCTGCTGTAACTGCACTGTAATCAGCATTCTCCACAATTACTTGTGTACCAACGATTGCGGTTAGTGAAGGCTGTACTGAAATTGCTGCTGCACTTGTAATATCAAGTCTAGCGCCTGAATTTGCAGGAGCCGTTGCATTCAAAGTTAATAGTCCATGCATATTGATTGTACCATTCACATTTCTTGCAGGAAGAACCGTTACGTTTGTATTTTCAAACCAAGTTGTTAATGCTTCAACGCCTTGATTATTGTATGATGTTTTTCCATTATAGAGATAATTATTTTCACTATGAAGTGAAAATGGGATTAAATCTTCTAAAGAAGTTAAAGTCTTTGTTGACATTGATATAAGACCCTTTACAACCCATTCTTTTACATTCATATCTTTTGTATTCAGCCCTATGCTGTATGCTTCTTCTGCTGTTTTGACTGAATTATTGAATGAAGTACAATCAATAACCTGGCAGTCAGGACAACTATTACTTGTTATTCCTTTGGCGCCGTTATTAAATGAAATGCAGTTTTTAAGAACATGTCCACCTTTCATATAACTACCGCCCAATTTGAAACCATTTCCTTCTCCATATACATAACCTACCGCGGTTACATTGTCAGTTGTAAGCCATCCATTGCTATATGCAACACAATTTTCAATTGTCACTGCACCAATTTCGCCTGAAATTGTTTTCGCATAAAGATCCCATCCATCATCAATATTATTATGAGAAATACAGCCAAAGAATTGATTGCCTTCACCACATGTTAATTTTGCAGCAAATCCATCGGCATCATTTCTTCCTGCATCACAGTTATCATATGATTCACAGTTCTTGATAAGGTTGTATGAAGGCCATAATAAATCATTAATTCCGGCTGCGTTTTCTGCACTTCCAAGACGGCTAATCTGTACACCTGAATTGGTTGAACCGTGTACTATACACATATCAATTGTATTGTAGTTACCTGCAACCTGAATACCTGCACTTGTTGCATTTTTGACTTCAATACCGTATATATGCCAGTAGCTTCCCATAACAGTTAGGCCAATGCCGTTAAATACAACGCCACCAACTGACTCAGCGGTCATTGTAATATTTTTGTCTGCTGTTCCACTTACGCTTCTTGCAATTGTAACACCTGATCCTGAATATGTACCATTTTTAAGCAATATTGTCTGACCTGGCTGTGCATATTTAACTGCAGTAGCAATATCAAGTGGACTTGCTTCTGTACCAGCACCTTCCAACGTACCCGATGGTGAAACAATCATAGTTTCGCCTTCAACGCCATAAGTTTTACGTTCAACAGTAATGGACTTAGTAACATCCGCTACTGATGTAATATTTTGTGAAGCAGTGGGTGTTAATACTGCTGTAATCGTATTCTGTCCAACTGATATTGGTACATTGATTTTTACAACCTGTGCAGCTGTTACTGCCTTATTGTAAATCACTTCGCCTGTTGGTGCTGTTACCTTAACTGTACCAGCTACGTTTGGCTGATAAATATATTCATATGTGCTTGCGCCACATGTCAATGATGAATATATTGTAGCTGAAGGTGTTACTTTTTCAACACCAGTGCTACCGCCTGAAACACCAGTACTTAACGATGTTGTAAATGTCATGTTTGAAACTTCAACTGAAATTTTTCTTGAAACCATTACACCAACACATATGGAACCGTCTTCCTGGACTGAAAGAATTGATGTATCAGCATTTGAAAGCGTTTCTCCATTCAATTTTGCAACAAATGCATCATTTGTTTTTTCCAATGTAAATATATAGGTAGTTCCAACTGAAAAATCGCCAGTTGTATTTGCATATCTGCTTTCTGTTTTTGTTCTTGTTACGCCATCAGCCAATGAAGTGTTAACGCCTTCATAGCCTGTAACAGACCTTAGACCAAGGAATTTCCCTGTCGAACTATATAATAAATTCGATACTGAGTTAATATATTTATGGTAAATATCAGCAGGGCCATAGAAATTAATTCCCAGCATATCTGTTGCTATAATACCAAATCCTGTTTGATTATCAGGTGTAAGACTTGTATCAGTAATTTTAAATGTTGCTGCTAATGAAAAATTCTCTGTATTTGGATTAATATTCGTAAAATAATAGGAGAATCCATCTTCATCATCAGAAATCTTACCACTTGTCTGTCCTGCCATACTTATTTTTCCACTCGTATTTGCAACTGACGTAACTTCTTTAAGGTCAGCTGGCGTTGTGGAAGCGAGTGAATAGTTATTTGCAGTTCCAGTTGCATCTGTAATTGTTGCAACTGTTGCCTGCTCTGAACCTACAGTTGCAAGATACCACTGCTGTTGTGCATTTGCTGTAACCGTTACATCTTTTGTATAATAAGATATGTAATTATCAGAATTTCTTGTTGCAGTCACTTTAATCGTATATGTAGTACCTACTGTCAATCCGTTAAATGTATAGTCAGCTGTTGTAATATTATCTGCAGCAACTGTGTAGACTGATGCACCTGCTGCTTTATATTCTACTTTATAGCTACTTGCATCTTCTACATTAATCCAATCAATGTAATAGGTACCGTTCCCTTTGTTTTGAGCCATTGTAATTACTGGCTTAGGAACCGCTAATACATAGCTATCATATTTTACTACCGCACTTGCTTTATCAGCTTCCCCTGTACGCTGAGCGGTTGCAACAAATGTATAATTACCGCTCCAAAGTGGACTAAAAGTTGCTTGAGCCAATTGCGCTTTTACAGTTTGTGTTGCAACTTCATGACCATTTTCCAACATTGAAATATTCAATATTTCTGCCCCTTTAAGGCTGTCAATCACTGCTGCGTAGTTAACGACAAAATTACCTTCGCTGTCAGTTGTAACATTATTAATTACTGGAGTTGCTACATCTGCCCAAGGAGTAACTGTTTCTACTGTTGGGTTATATTCAACTGTGATGTTGAATATATTAGCACCATTTGAACCAGCAATATAATAATCACCCGCTGGCAATTCAACAACATTTTTAGTAATTGCTGTAGCACTAAGTACATCACCTGTTGTAAATGCAGAATCAGTCGTCTTTCTATATTCAAAAGAACTTGCTGATGTAGATTTTGCATCTGCACATACGGTGATTCGTGCAGTCTGAGTTGTTGTTATCTTGATACATGCCTGTCCAGATGTCTTTGATCCAGCACCTGTTAACTGCAATGCCTGTGAATATGAAGTGGATCCATTCGTCAAAGATGGACTAAGAGCTACCATTTTCATTTTACCTCCAGCTGAAGCCAAGGTGAAAAAGCCACTCGTTCCAACATTTGTATCTGCTGCAATTGCTGTTCCTATTGTTCCAAACAATGTTGGTGCTAATTCATTTGCATCTAACACAAATGTTTCTGTAGCGCCACTTGCCGCTTGTACTTTTGTTGGCATAAATTCTAACGGAATTAATCCAACGATCATAAGAGTCGCCATTATGATGGCAAGTACTCTATTTTTCATTTTTACTTTCATTCTAAATCCTCCATAGTTTTAATTACACTTCAAAACTGTGCATCTACTATGTAAGATTATATTTTAGACTATATAATATAGTCAATTTTTTGTATGCATCATTTTGTTACTCAAACAAGTAACTATGCATCATTTTTCGCCTTTTACAACTGATTTTGTGCATTATTTACTTATATTACATAAAATGTGCGCGGAAGAAGTTTTGGTAATTTTACCCAACACTTATTATTTATAATTCTAGCTTCAAAATTTCATGAAAGTCATCAATTACAAAATCATATTTTTTTACATCTCCAAAACCATATCTTGCAAAAACGAATGGTATCTTAGCATCAATTGCAGAATTTGCATCTCCCAATGTATCGCCTACATAGATTGCACTCTTTAAATGATTTCGGCTAATTACCAATTTATTATTCTCTCCTTTTGAGTGACCCGTTTTTCCTGCAGATTCAAAATCAGTGAAATATTTACCTAATTTATGAGCTGTGAAGAAGCTCTGAATATAACCATCTTGACAATTACTTACAATAAATAATTTGTGTGTTTCTGCTAACTTTACAATCGTTTCTTCTAATCGCGGATACAAAATCCCTCCATGTTTTGCAAGGTAAATGTTTTCTAAATCACAACATTCTTGCAACAATTTTAATTGCATTTTTTTATCTAACTGTGGAAACAATTTTTCAGCTATTTCTTCCATGAGCAATCCCATACAGCTATACAATCTTTGTACAGTAATTTCCGTCTTTATATCTGGATAGTTTGACAACACTTGATTCCATGTACTGCATATTCCTTCTGTCGAGTCCCATAATGTACCATCCAAATCAAATATTATTCCGTCGTATTTCATATTTTCCCTCATTTCCGATTTCCTTGAATCACTTTATTTTTTTTAGCCTCTATCGATTTATTTTTACTTGGCCTCTATCGCTCTAATAAGATTTACCATTTCAATTGCACTTACAGCACTATCATAGCCCTTGTTACCAGCCTTTGTACCTGCTCGTTCAATCGCCTGTTCAATATTTTCAGTTGTTAATACACCAAACATAACAGGAATATCTGAATTCAGTGAAACCGAAGCAACGCCCTTTGATACCTCACTGCACACATAATCATAATGTGTTGTTGAACCTCGAATTACTGCACCAAGGCAGATGACAGCATCATACTTTCCACTCATTGCCATTTTTGATGCAATCAGAGGAATTTCAAATGCGCCCGGTACCCAAGCGACATCAATATCATCCTCATTCACGTCATGTCTTTTCAAACCGTCAACTGCACCACTCAAAAGTTTTGATACAATAAATTCATTAAATCTTGCTGCAACAATTCCTATTTTTATATCTTTTGAAACCAAATTTCCTTCATATATTCTCATTTTCAAGTCTCCTTTTTTTCATTGCTTTATTATATAAACTAACACTTTTATAATAATTTTACTAGTATGTTAAAATATGCCCCATCTTTGTTTGTTTTGTTTTAAGATAGAATTCATCATACTTTGTCAAATCCATTTGAATCGGCACTCGTTCTACAATTTTAAGGTCAAAATCTTCAAGTCCTTCTATTTTTAACGGGTTGTTTGTTAATAAACGTAATGACTTTACTCCCAAATCCTTTAGTATTTGAGTTCCAATATAATACTCTCTTAAATCTTCTGCAAATCCAAGCGAAAGGTTTGCTTCTACAGTATCCATACCTTCATCCTGCAGTTCATATGCCTTCAGTTTATTTATCAGTCCAATTCCTCGTCCTTCTTGTCGTAGATACAGCATTATTCCACTGCCTTCTTTTTCGATTTGAATCATAGCAGCCGCAAACTGTTGACCGCAATCACATCTAATAGAACCAAATGCATCTCCCGTTAAACATTCAGAATGTACGCGGCACAGCACATTTTCACCATCACCAATATCTCCTTTTACTAATGCCACATGGTGCTCACCATTTAACTTATTGACATACCCATACGCCATAAATTCTCCATATTTTGTAGGCATTTTAGTGACAGCAACCTGTTCGACTAACTTATCATAGATTTTGCGATATTTTTGAAGTTCTTTGATCGTAATAAACTTTAAATCGAACTTTTTAGCTAGTTCCATCAGTTCTGGCATCCTCATCATTGTTCCATCGTCCTTCATGATTTCACAACATAAGCCGCATTCTTTTAATCCGGCTAAACGCATCAAGTCAACAGTTGCTTCCGTGTGTCCGTTTCGTTCCAATACGCCATTTTTTTGTGCTAAAAGAGGAAACATATGTCCTGGTCTTCGAAAATCTTGTGGCCTTGCTTCATCCGCAACGCACTTTCTCGCTGTTATGGAGCGTTCTTCTGCCGATACTCCTGTAGTTGTATCAATATGGTCAATTGAGACTGTAAATGCTGTTTGATGATTATCTGTGTTTTGCGTAACCATCTGCGGAATCTGAAGTTTTGTTACCAATTCATTTCCCATAGGCATACAGATGAGACCTTTTCCATAGGTAGCCATAAAATTCACATTTTGTGTAGTGGCAAACTCTGCCGCGCATATGAAATCACCTTCATTTTCTCTATCTTCATCATCGGTTACTAAAATGATTTTTCCTTGATTCAAATCCTTTAATGCTTCTTCTACTTTGTTAAATTCAAACATATTTAAGCCCATCAGCATATCTATCTCCTACATCTTTATTTTCCAATCTTTTTTATCTTTATTTTTTTTTCTAATCTTTATCTTTTTTTCATGTTTATTTTTACATTTATATCAGTAGCAGATTCAAAATCCAGAAGTAACAAGGAATTCTTTCGTTATTTTGTTTTCTGTTTCTTTTTCAAATAATGAAGCCTCTTTATATCCCAAAAATCTTTCAATATATTTACCTACCATATCATTTTCAAGATTCACTATATCTCCGATGCCTCTTGTCGACAGTATTGTTGCTTTCGCTGTATGTGGGATTATTGAAACTGAAAAACTGCTAATATTAACATTTGCAATCGTTAAGCTTATGCCATCAATTGCAATGGAGCCTTTTTGAACAATATATTTAATTACTTTCTGTGGCGTCTCGATTGTATACCAAATTGCGTTATCATCTTTCTTGATACCACTAATTATTCCTGTACCATCTATATGTCCTGACACTATATGTCCTCCAAATCTTTCGTTTGCAAGCATTGCACGTTCTAAATTAACAATACTTCCCGATTTTAGAGTACTAAAAGAGCTTCTACTAAGTGTTTCACTCATAACATCAGCCGTGAACATATGATTTCTTATGCTTGTTACAGTAAGGCATACTCCATTTACAGCAACGCTATCTCCAATTTTCAAATCATCAAATATTAATTTTCCTTCAATATTCAATACAGATGACTTTGCGCCTCTATTTATATTGATTATTTTTCCAACTTCCTCAACGATTCCTGTAAACATTATCTACCTCCCATTCTATTAAAATATCATTTTCTAATAATGTTATTTTCTGATTCTTTAATAACACTGCTTCATCCGGTATTTCTACTCCTACTCCACCAACTGGCGTTTTTGAAGCTTTACCACCAAATATTTTCGGTGCAATATATGCCTGAACCTTATTTACAATTCCTGCTTGTAATGCGCTAAAGTTTAAATCAGCTCCGCCTTCTAACAAGATACTGTCAATCTTTAATTCTCCTAATCTTTGCATAAGTTGCTCCAGATTAATATGGTCTCCTTTTTTTTCTACACAAATTATTTTGCATCCACTTTCAATATATGGTTTCTGTATTTTTACATCATTACAAGAAGTTGCTATCATAGTTTCAATATAATTCGCCGTTTTTATACAATTAGAATTCAATGGTGTTCTTAAATTAGTATCACAAATAATTCTGATTGGATTATTACTTATTATTTCTTCATTTTTGTTTGACGAACTACTCATCCGTCTACAATTCAACATTGGATTGTCCTCTATTACGGTTTGGATCCCAACCATAATTGCTGCATAATGGTGTCTGGATTGATGTACGTGTTCTCTTGCTTTTTCTCCTGTAATCCATTTTGAAGCACCTGTATATGTTGCGATTTTCCCATCTGCAGTCATCGCATATTTCATTACTACATACGGAGTTTTTGTTATAATATAATGGAAAAATATTTCATTTATACTATCACACTCTGCCTTCAAAACTTCTGAAATAACTTTTATTCCATGTTCTCTTAATAGTTCAATCCCTTTTCCTGCCACCAACGGATTTGGATCATTTGATCCAATCACAACCGTTCCAATTTTATTTTCAATGATAGCATCTGTACATGGGGGCGTTTTACCATAATGGCAACATGGCTCTAACGTAACATATAGCGTTGCTCCTTCCAAATTCTCTTTGCATTCATTGATTGCATTTCTTTCCGCATGTAAATCGCCATATCTTTTATGATACCCTTTGCTTATAATCTGACCATCCTTAACTATTACAGCGCCAACAATTGGATTGGGATTAGTCCATCCGCGCCCTTTTTCAGCCTCGTCTATTGCAATTTTCATATATTTTTCATGATCCATACTTATCCTCATTTCTGCGCAACTTTCTGTGCATATCAAGTTTGTGATTGCGTGTTTTTTTTTAATAAAGCAAAAAAATCGCCCTGAATAGTATTTACTTCAAGGCGAAAATATACAATAAATTGTAAACTAAAATTAGGTTTAAGATCAAAAAAAGCGCCGGAACGAAAAACATTCCAGAGCCACTTAACCAAACAATATTACAAATATTATAATATCAATTCATCTTCTTTTATCCAGACTTTACTGTCGGCTTCGGAATTTCACCGAATCATACCACTTTGATTAGAAAGTACAAAGTATTGGCTCGTGGGCTTTACCACCGGTAGGGAATTGCACCCTGCCCTGAAGACCTATATTCAATTAATTTTGATAATATCATCTTAAAATCAAATTGTCAATTATATTGTTCTCCCTATTTTATTTCTATATTCTTCTTCCTATTTTATTTCATATTCAATTTTTTTTTGTTTTCACTTGACATATTCACTAATACATTGTATGATGAGTTTAATATTTTTGATGTTGGTTTTGATTCACATATTTTTGTAAGTCATCATATTCAATATTATGATTTACAAAAATATGTGACTTTTTATTTAAGCACAAAATATAATATAATTTTAGGAGGTATCTTTCATGAATAAAGGTACAGTTAAATGGTTTAACTCACAAAAGGGATTTGGATTTATAACAAACGAAGCTAACGGAGAAGATGTATTCGTACATTTCTCAGGTATTGCTAACGACGGCTTCAAGAGCTTAGAAGATGGTCAAAACGTAACTTTTGAACTTACTCAAGGCGCTAAAGGCTTACAAGCAGTAAACGTTTGTTTAGCATAATTTATAACAATCAAGATTAGCTTGCTAATTTTTATAGTTATTACACTATTTGTGTAAACCAAAAGGAGACATATTCAGATTATCTGGATATGTCTCCTTTTTTGGCCTTTATTTTTTCACATCTGCAAATAATATTGTATAACATTATTGCAAATGAATCTTCGATGGAATAAAGTGATATTCCAATTCACTTATTCACATATTTTTCAAACTTTATTCATTGATTTATCATACTTTAATTATATACTTACTTACAGATAGGAAAGATATTCTTTCTATCTCCCCCCCTCATATTTTAAGAAAGAGAATTGCTTAATAACTACAAAGTAGATATTAAGCAATTCTCTTTCTTTATTTGTTTATTGTTTTCACATGTTTTTACATATGAAATGAGTTTCTCTGATTGATCATATTTTCACGCCCTGTTTTCTTGTTAAATTAATTGTGGTAACCAGCATTAAGAGAAGTATCGCTCCACCAATTGCATACCAGCCTGCAATACTTATACTGCCAAATATTGATACCAGTTTTCTTTCTATTTCTCCTAAAACTGAATCATCATGTTCATAGCCATTATTAATCATTGTACCAACCATTTTGGGAAGCACAACACACCCAAACATCCATATTGCCCATAAAATCCAAAACGCTTTCATCCCATATTTCGCCAAGATTGTCCCTATAAATATTGGCACAATGACTTCTATTAATATAACTGCCACAATAATCATCGGCGTTATATGATTCACAGCTACATATCCAAAAATATGATTGGGATATAGGAATGTATATAATGATTTTTCAATTATACTAAACAAAAAAGCAATTACAATAATTGCACAAGTGACGCATAATGTTACAACCGTATAAGAGGACACAAAAGACTTTCGAGTCCTCCCCATACATATTGCATTATTAAAACTAACACCAAAGGTTGCAAATATCATAATAAATATTGTAAATAAAGTGCTTGAAAATGCGAATATCGATCCTAATTCAAATACGGTATCTGTTGTATCATCAAATCTAACTAATAGTGCCAGTATAATCATACCTAATATAAATGTTACACACTCTATTATCCCTGCCAAAACAATCTCTTCCTTACGAAGTTTAAATTGCTTCTTTATTACATTTAACATCAATCTTCCTCCTTATGCGCGTACTTCATAGTTTTTTAATACACGATAATTAATATATGAGCCACAAATATATACAATCACGGCAACTAAAACAGCTAAAATTTTTATATTTGATGGAAACGAATCTATAGTAATATTTGTGTTGATCTCTCCAGCAAATGCAAGTACCACTATAGCTGACGTAATTAAAACAAATATTAATCCAGCGATTAAAAATCCACCTAACTTTCCGAATTTAATGCTCACGGCTGCTATTAGCTGTCCGATTCCACCTAAAGTAACCAACAGCAACGCAAATATCAAAATCCCCATTGATTTCATCTCACCGGAAATGCTTTGATTTGGTATTAAACATACTCCAACCAAAATAACACTTTGAACTATCAGAATTAAGTTTATCCATTGAATCCCGATAAACGTCTCTTTTCTTAGGCTACCAAAAGAAATCGAAAGTGGAATATATCTTGATTCATTCATTATCTGTATTATAAATAACATAATCAAGCACATTTCTCCCATATAAAATGGAATCATTAGTGAGTCACTAATAATATCACCAAACCCGCCTTGCATATAATATATTAACGCATAAATACCTGCTATTATAATTATCATAGAAAATACTTTTTCCGCATATATTACTCCGTACTTCAGCGTACGGTTTATTCCGCTCTTTTTACTCATCCTTTTTCTCCCTTACCGCAAAAAGCCAAAAACACATTCTGAAGGTTCAAAGGCTGTATGCTTACATCAAATCCTCCTCTTATTTTCTGGCCATCTTCTAAGATTACAGTAACACCTTTGCCTCTTCCCGTAATTTCCACCTGATGAAGTCTAAGTCCCAAAGTTACTGCATCTACATCCTCCGCTTTTCCACTAACACGAAATGCTTTTGAAATAAGTTCCTGCGTATTTTCTTTCAAAAGTATTTTACCATCACTAATTATAATAACTTCTTCAAACACATCTGCCGCTTCTTCGATTATATGTGTTGATATAACAAATGTTCTTCCACTTTCTGTATATTCCGCTAACAATAATTTATAGAAATATTCACGCATAACAACATCAAGTCCAGATACTGGTTCATCCAAGAATGTATACTCAGCCTTGCTTGCCATAGCTACAATAATTGTAACCATTGACATCATTCCTTTTGAAAGCTTAACGATTCTATCTTTTACATTGAGCTCAAATTCTTTTACTAAATTTAATGCCATTTCATTATCCCAATTTGGAAAATACATAGCAGCGATTTTTAAATATTCTTTTATCTTTAGTCCCGCTGCACCATTTCCCATAACAGGGTTTAATTCTCTCGAAAAGCAAATTTTGTCTAACGCTTTTTGATTTTCCCATATCCGTTCATCATCCAGTGAAACTGTTCCACTCGTAGCTGGATTTTGTGCTGAAATAATTGACAACAAGGTTGTCTTACCTGCTCCATTTCTTCCAATCAATCCATATATCTTACCTTTTTCCAATGTCAGATTCACATTGTTTAGCACTTCTTTTTTTCCGTATTTCTTAACAATATCTTTGCAAACTAAATTATTCATATCAGCTATTTCCCCTTTTTTATTTATTCTTTTGAATCATTGTAAGAAGTTCATCCTGACCAATTCCAAGTCTGGCTGCCTCTACTAGTAATTTTTTAATATAATTATCGTAAAATTCTTCTTTTCTTTTCTCCATAATCTTCTCCTTCGCACCTTTCATAACAAACATTCCAATGCCTCTTTTCTTGTAAAGTATTCCTTCCTCAACAAGTATATTAATCCCCTTTGTTGCAGTTGCAGGATTAATTGTATAGAGCTTTACTAATTCATTAATACTTGGAGCTCTCTCTTCTTCTAAAATAATATTACGTAAAATGTCATTCTCAATCATTTCACTTATTTGCAAATATATAGATTTTTCTTGTGTCAACATTTCATTCATATTCTATTTTCCACCTCCTATGCTTAAGATTTTATATCATTTAAGTCATTTGCTTATATGGTATGCTACTCATGTATATAACTATACTACTTTTTACTATTTTGTCAATATATTTTTCGAATATTTATAATATTTTTCTATATTTAAACTATTCTCCTTGGTTTTCTTCCATATATTAGACTTTAATAATTTGAATTTATACAAGCAATAGTATATCATGTAAGAAATGTAGGAAAGTCTTAAAGATTATTTATATTTGGAGGGTTGAAAATGGCTAAAATCATTTTGTTATGTGGGAAAGTATGTAGTGGTAAGAGTACCTATGCGAATAAAATAAAGACAAAATATAATGCTGTTATTTTGTCTTGTGATGAATTGATGTTAACGTTGTTTGATGAACAGCTTGGAGATAGCCATAACGTTATTTCACAAAAAGTTCAGAACTATCTTTACCAATTAGGGGAACAAATTGTAACTGCAGATACAAATGTAATATTGGATTTTGGCTTTTGGACTCATTTAGAACGAAATAAAACCAAATTGTATTATGCTGATAAAGGAATCAAAACAGAACTTCATTATATCAAAATATCACCAGCAAAGTGGTTGTGTAACATTGATAAACGAAATAAAAACCTGGAAGACGGCTTGGAAAAAGGCTATTATATTGATGATAATATGAAACAACTCTTTTCAGATCAGTTTCAAGAGCCAGACTGCCGTGAGATAGATATATTGATTGATACTATAACGAAATGAGATATCATTAGAAATATACGTATAGAATCAAATAAAAATCAGGCGCCCCAACTGTTGTGATACAGCTGATGCGTCTGACTTTCATTTGAATCATTCAATATCTTCGGAATATTTCTTATAAAAATTCACTACTGCAAATACAATCATACCAATCATACTTATTAGAAGATAAACGATTGCAGGTACCAGTCCCAAATGATCCGCAAATATCCCAACTAGCTGTGGTGTGATTATTCCTCCAATGGCAGCTACCGCGAGCAACATTGACATACCGGAAACAGATCCTTTAAGTACTGACTTGCTACTCGTAATCGTTGTGGGATATATTCCAGCACAAAAGAATCCAAATCCAACAATTGAAACAGTAATCATCCCTAACTGTTTGGTCGAAATAAGCATAAGAAAGCAAACTGCTGAACCAATGCAATTTATCAAGATCATTTGCCGTCTCTGCATTTTAGTTGATAAAAATGCGCTAGCTATTCGACCTATAATGACGAAGCTCCATGTAATCGAAACAAGTGTGTACGCATATGCATCCGTCATAATATTCATATCTTTAAAATATGAAATAAACCAACCATTTACGCAATTTTCCATTCCTATATAAAAGAACAAAATTAATCCTAAAACATAAAAGCCAGTACACTTAAAATAAGGTTTACTTGTATTTTCAGACGTATCTAATAATGTCTGTTCAAATTCCTCTGAAGTGTAATTTGTAGATTTGTAATTAGTGGATTTGTAACCAGTAGATCTGAAATCATCACATTTTGAAATAATGAAAAGGATTGGCACCAATACCGTCATCCCAAAAAACAATAAAATAATTTGATGCCACGTCATTGAAAAATACAGTAATATATTTGTCAATAAGGGGGCCACAAATGCACCTATCGCAAAAATCATTGAGAGCCAATGGACATATATTTGTTTCCCTTCTGAATCATCATTTGCAGTTGAATATATATATATGCTAATAGATCCTCTTCCTAATCCAAGCATTGCAACAATAACATTTAGCCAGTAATACGATGGCGAAAAGGCCAATAATAGAAAAGCAAGTGGTATCATTGACGACAAAATCAAGATAGAAGGTTTCCTCCCAATCTTTGATATAATGTATGAATTAATTGAACTTGCGAACAAATTTCCAATGGCAAACATAGATAACAGTCCACCCATAAGCGTGTAATTCAATTGCAATTCATCCATCAAATATGGAAGAAGAACACCTATCTCTAGTGCCACTATACCAATAATAAAGCTTGCATATAAGCATGGAATATATCTAATTAAATCTTTGTTAATTTTCATTTTTTTCTCCATCCCTGTGGATTGCTTTAATAAGACACAATCTCAAGTCTGTTCCACAGTCTCAAATCATGTGGCAGAAAATTTCTTTCAACTTTTTCTCCCTTAATTTTATACCCTTCAATCAATATCTCATATGGTATACTATTATAATATGAAATCGAATTGAAACAATGAATGTCTATATTTCAAATAAAGCACTTATATCTTCAACCTTCTCAAGGATATAATCTGCACCCGCCATCGTAAGCTCATCTTTATCACCATAGCCATACAGTACTCCTATAGCAGCAATTTTCATTGTTTTTGCACCAATAATATCATGTTTTCGATCTCCAATCATTATTACCTCAGAAGTATCTGTAATCTGATTTTCTTCCATTACATACTTTATAACGTCAGCCTTGTCTATCCTTCTTCCATCCATTTCACTTCCTGCAACAAAGTCAAAATACTGAATTAGGTTAAAATGCTCTAATATTCTTTTTGCAAACTCTGTTGGTTTTGATGTAGCTATCATCAACTTCTTCTGGTTATTTTTAAGATTTGTTAACATCTCTTCAACTCCACAATATACTAAATTTTCATATATTCCCGTAACATTAAAATACTCTCGATATTTTGAGACTGCTGATTTTGCCTCGTCTTCACTAAAACCATAATCTTCTTGAAAGGTATTCATTAATGGAGGTCCAATATATTTACATAAAGAATCCAATTTTTTTGTTTCAATCCCAAAACTTGTAAGTGCATAATCAATCGATTTCGTTATTCCTACTTTGGGGTCTGTAATTGTTCCGTCAAGGTCAAATATAATATATCTATAGTTTTTCATGAGATCTCCCTTTATTTAGTATTGGCTACTATATATTCATTTTCTTTAATCGAGTTGCTAATTTTTTATATTAATGCTACTGGTTTTTTTCTAATTCTATCACATTCAATTACTTTATTCCATAAAACAATACCTATTTCAACTCATCCGTATAACCTGATATTCCTATACATACTACCAGCGCGCTAAAAAAGCGTACTAACTATATTTTCATATAATTAGTACGCCATTTAAGATTCAGAAGAGGGATTCCTCCATCTGTTGTATATATATCAAGCTCCTATGGTCTAGTAAATTCCTGTGTCCATACATATTGTCCATTTGCTTTTTGAGCAATACCTACTCCAATTTGAGTAAAGTTTTTATTTAATATATTTGCTCTATGACCTGGTGAATTCATCCATCCATTCATTACTTCTTCCGGTGTAGGCTGTCCATAGGCAATATTTTCTCCTGCAGCTGTATATTTAATGTTAAATTGCGTTAGCATTTCAAATGGTGAACCATATGTAGGTGATGTATGGCTGAAATAATTTAGTTTTACCATATCCTCAGATTTTAAAGTTGCTACATTATTTAATTCATTATTTTCTGATAGTGCATTTAATCCTGCATTTGCTCTTTCATTATTAACAAGTGCAATTACTTTTTTCTGAAACTCTGAGAACGAAGAACTCGAAGTAGTATTACTTGTGCCATTTACAGGCGTTGCAGCACTTGTTGTTGTTTGCGTACTTGATTGTGTCGTTTTAGGGCAATTAGTTGATTGTGTTGTTGAATATGTAACTGTTTGCTTACTTGATTGTGGACATGTAGTTGATTGTGGACTTGCCGCAGCTTTCGTACCTGTAGTTGGACTTGCTGTTGCTTGTGTACTTGGTGTTGTTTGTGCACTTTGTGTTGCCAGTGTACTTTGTGATGCTTTTGTAGCTGTAGTTGCATCTGTATTAGCAGTAGAAGCTTGCTGCGCACGATTCTGGCAAAATGCATTATAGCCGCTAATTTGTTGTGAAATATTGGAATTAACTAATGTTGAATTACACTTAGGTTGCAATTTCAAACAGCTGGCATTTAAGTATACACCATTGTATAATAATGCATTTTGATTTAAGCATAAATACAGATTAGATAATCCACTTTGCACTATGTTAACATTTTCTGAAGTTTGCGTGCTTGGTTGATTGGTACTCGCTGCTACTGGGCTTGTCATACTTAAGCCGGTCACTAAACAAAGGGTTAGGATAGATATCATTTTTTTCATATTATATTTCCTTTCTTTGAAAAAATGGTTTTAAGTTCTGCTGAGCTTGAAACAAGCATAACATGGTTTAGCGAAATCATCATCAATCAAAATAAGGCATAACTGGAAGGTATTTCTAAAGCTGATGTATATTTTTCACTATTTAGCAAAGAATACTAAAACCACAGATAAGGAGGATAAAGTTTTGGATGATAACCGTTTTGGCTTGGGTATTGATGACATCAACACAAAAAATATAATCGATTTAGATTATGATTTCAACTCGGAATATGGCGATGGAGATATTCCAGAAATTGATAAACCGAAGTCTTCAAATGCAACAAATGTAGTTCCAGATGAAGTTCCTAATCGAAATAAACCTAGTACAAATAAACCTGGAACCAAATAAAAACTATTAAATCAAAAAAAACAGACCATGATTAAAAAAGAATCCGTAATGGAATACTAATTTAATTGTGGTCTGCTTTTTAGATTTAAATTAAGGTCTAGTAAATGTTTGTGTCCATACAAGTTGACCGTTTGCTTTTAACGCTATTCCAACTCCAATTTGAGTAAAGTTTGTGTTTAATATATTCGCTCTATGTCCCGGCGAGTTCATCCATGCAGTCATGACCGCATCTGGTGTAGACTGCCCATAAGCTATATTTTCACCAGCTGCAGTGTACTTAATATTAAAATTTGTAAGCATTTCAAACGGTGATCCATATGTTGGTGATTGGTGACTAAAATAATTTAACTTGACCATATCTTCTGACTTTAAAGTTGCTATCTTATCTGAATCTGCATTTTCTGCCAACGTATTTAATCCAGCCGTTACTCTTTCCTTATTAACAATTTCAATAACCTTTTTTTGAAATTCTCTAAAATTACTACTTGTGTTTACATTATTCAAATTATCTGACTTAGGAACGCTTGTAGCTGCTTGTGTGGGCGCAATTTGTACTGGTGGTGTTGCTTGTGTCTCAGTTATTGCTGATTTGGTAGCTGCCTGTGTTTGGGTAGGTACATTGGGTACGGTAGGAACTTGGGGTTCGGTAGAAACTTGGGGTTCGGTAGAAACTTGGGGTTCGGTAGGCGTTTGGGTAGGCGTTTGAGTTTCAGTAATTATTTGTAAATCTTGCGCTGTTAAAATATAAGCAATATTATTATAAGATTCACAATTATTCACGAAATATTTTATCGCATACATTTTTTCTGTTGACAAAGTGAACTTCGGTTGTAATTTTTTACAAGAACTATATGACAACTTACTTTTAGTTGGTATGGTATTAGGATCCAAGTATAAATTCATCTGAGATAGATTGGTATTTGCGATTTTAATATTATCTAAATTTTTCATATTAGATTCTAAATCACCTGCCACAACTGTTTTTGCTAAAATCAAGCTAGTAATACAAATCGTTAAGAATGGTATTATTTTTTTCATTTTTTATTCCTTTCTTTCATTAACTGTTTTTAGGTTTGTCTTAAGTTTAAAATTAGTATATCCTAATTTGTCCTAATCATTATTAATCAAAATATGGAATATATGGAATTCGTTTTAAATTTAAAATTC
This sequence comes from [Clostridium] fimetarium, assembly GCF_900111235.1. GTDB lineage: Bacteria > Bacillota > Clostridia > Lachnospirales > Lachnospiraceae > Clostridium_N > Clostridium_N fimetarium. Next base: position 202,888 of record NZ_FOJI01000002.1, on the reverse strand, counting down.
ATTGATTTATGGTCAAAAAAAAGCAAAGTCATTTGACTTTGCTTTCACACCTATATACCTGTATGGTGTGTAATTATTTCGTTTCTATTATAGAAATTTTAATTTACGGAAAATTTTATTTTCATGTATTCTTTAACAATTTTAACACATTTATCTAAACTAAGTTCTTTCGTGTTAAGACATAAGTCATAGTTCGTAGCAGCATTCCAAGTATGACCTGTATAATGGCGATAATAATCGGCTTTATGTTTGTCTGTCTTGGTTATTAACTGTTCGGCATCTTTTCGAGTCATTGCAGACATTGTAGCAATCGTATCAATGCAGTTATCCATTGGTGCATGAACAAAGACTCTAATTACATTGTCGAACTCTTTTAAAATATAATCAGCACATCTTCCAATCACGACATAAGATTCTTTTGCAGCTAATTCTTTTAGTACCTTTGCTTGATAATTGAATAAATTATCATTTGAAACAAATTCATCACTATCGGGTCCAATAATCTCACCCTTGTAAATATTTTTTGCAACCTTAAATAGTAGACTGCTTTTGAGTTTCTCATCTGCTTTCGCAAATAAACTCTCGTCAATTCCACTTTCATCAGAAGCCAATCTCATCAATTCCCTATCATAATAGCTGATACCCAGCTCCTGCGCAAGCATTTTTCCTATTGTACGTCCACCACTACCGTACCCTCTAGCAATTGTAATCACATAATTACCCATACACACCTACCTCTTATTTTGATTTCATTATCAAACCTTATTTATAAGTTTTTATGTTCTTTTATGTTCTTCTATCTTTTATCTTCTATCTTTTATCTTTTATCTTTTATCTTTTATCTTTTATCTTTTATCTTTTATCTTTTATCTTTTATCTTTTATCTTTTATCTTTTATCTTTTATCTTTTACGCTTCCAAAACCAGGAGTGATAAGTGTTCATTTTCCGCAGACCGGCTGATAACAGCACGCCCCTCGCTGTTAGAAGGAAAGGCAAGGAAAATCAACACTTATCACTCCCCTAAATATGCCTTTTTTATGGTATCATCATCCAACAATTCACTTGCCTTACCTTCCAAGACAATCTTTCCTGTTTCCAACACATAACCTCTATCTGCTATAGACAATGCTTTTTTTGCATTCTGTTCTACAAGTAAAACGGTTGTGCCTGAAGTACTAATTGATTTTATGATATCAAAAATCTCGCTTACCATAATTGGTGAGAGTCCCATGGATGGTTCATCCATCAAGATAATCTTAGGGCTAGCCATTAAAGCTCTTCCCATAGCAAGCATCTGTTGCTCTCCACCAGAAAGAGTTCCAGCAAACTGATTCTTTCTTTCTTTTAATCTTGGAAATCTCTTATATACATGTTGCAATGATTGCTCTATTTCATACTTGTCTTTTCTTGTGAAGGCACCTAACCTAAGATTGTCATAAACAGAGAGCTGAGAGAATACTCTTCTGCCCTCTGGAACATGTGACATTCCAAGAGATACGATTTTATGGGAAGGTGTTTTTATTAAATCATGACCTTCAAAGTCAATAGATCCGGCTTTAGGAGAAAGCAAACCTGAAACTGCATGAAGAATTGTTGTTTTCCCGGCACCGTTGGCACCAATCAAAGCAATAACTTCCCCTTCATTTACTTTAAATGAAATACCTTTAAGAGCTTGAATCACTCCATAGTAAACCGATAAATCTTTTACTTCTAACATTGACATCTACTTGTTCCTCCTATTCTCCAAGATATGCTGTAATAACATCAGGATTATTTAAAACGGTAGATGTTTTACCTTGTGCTAATATATGTCCAAAATTCAATACCGTAAGTTCTTCACAAATTCCTGCTACAAGCCTCATATCATGTTCAATCAATAAGATGGTCATATCAAAATTGTCTCTAACAAATCTTATCGTATCCATCAATTCCTGCGTTTCGTTTGGATTCATTCCAGCTGCAGGTTCATCCAGTAATAATAGTTTAGGATTGGTAGCAAGCGCTCTTGCTATTTCCAACTTTCTTTGTTTTCCATAAGGAAGATTCGTGGCCATTAAATCTTTTTCGCCATCTAATCCAAACACCTTCAACAGTTCCAATGCGCGCGCGTTCATTAATTTTTCTTTTTTAAAATAGGCTGGAAGTCTTAAAACTCCTGTAATAGCCGAATATTTGTATTCGTGGATATTATGAAGACCAACTTTCACATTATCAATAACTGATAATCCTTTGAATAATCTGATATTTTGAAAGGTTCTTGCAATACCCGCTTTATTAATGGCAATATTACTTTTTCCTGCGATGTTTTTTCCATCCAAAACAATTATTCCCTCGTCCGGCTTATACACACCGGTCAAAAGGTTGAATATTGTTGTTTTACCTGCTCCATTTGGACCAATCAATCCATATAACTGGCCTTTTTCAACGTTAATCTCGAAATCATCTACCGCTCTTAATCCACCAAAGGAGATACTCAAATTTTTAACTTCTAATAATGCCATAATTATTTTATCTCCTCCTGATTTTTCTTGATCAAGCCTTTTACAAATCTTTTTAATGAATGCGTACTTCTCCACGCTATAATTTTAGGACTCCAATTGAAAATCATCATTATAATAAGTACAATGGCATAGATCAGCATTCTGTAATCTTTTAGAAAACGTAAGTATTCTGGAAGCATCGTCAAAATAATAGCAGCTATCATAGAACCTCTCACCTTACCAATACCACCAAGAACTACAAATACAAGAATTGCAATCGATGCATTATACCCAAACTTATCCGGTGAAGCAGTAATCTGTGACATACTATGTGCATAGAGAACACCTGCAACTCCTGCTAATGAAGCAGATATTGAAAATGCCATAACTCTGTATTTTTTAATATTGATACCTACAGACTCAGCTGCAATACGATTGTCACGAACAGCCATAATTGCACGTCCCGCCCTTGAATGAATCAGATTAAGAACAATCACCAATGTGATCAAGACTAAAATGATACCCACAATAAATGTTGAATCTCTTGGTATTTTTGTTATACCCATGGCTCCCTGAACAACCACTTTCCCATCCGTGTTAAGTCCAAGTCCTGCAACGTCCTTTAGCGAAAAATGAAATCCAGTGCTATCACTCCCTACATAAAGTGCATTTATAACATTTTTAATAATTTCGCCAAACGCAAGGGTTACAATTGCAAGATAATCACCACTGAGCCTTGTTACGGAAAGTGAAATAATAATACCAAATATAGCAGCAAATGCAGCTCCTATTAATATTGCCAACATGAATCTTAGTGAAACATTTGTTATAAGATCTTTTGTGATTCGTGAAAAGAAAGCACTAGTAAACGCTCCGACGCACATAAATCCAGCATGTCCAAGACTTAATTCACCAAGAATTCCCACCGTCAAATTTAATGAAATTGCTAAAATAACATAATAGCATAATGGAATCAAGAGTCCATTCAAAGTGGAGGATATGCTTTGCGAAGTTATTAATCCTTGCATAATTAAGTAAGCAATTATTACCATCCCATATGTAATGAAATTACTTTTTGTTTTTTTGTCCATTGATTTTAATCTGTTCATGTTTACCATCCCTACACTTTCTCATGAATTTTCTTGCCAAGAATTCCCGTAGGTTTCACAATTAGCACAAGTATAAGTATGCCAAATACAATGGCATCTGATAGTTGAGATGAAATATAAGCTTTACTTAATATCTCAATCACGCCAAGAATAATTCCACCAATCATTGCTCCTGGTATGGATCCAATTCCACCAAATACGGCAGCCACAAATGCCTTGATTCCAGGCATAGCCCCTGATGTATTCGAGATGCTTGGGTACGCAGAAAACAAAAGTACAGCAGCAATTGCTGCTAAAGCAGAACCAATTGCAAATGTAATTGAAATAGTACGATTGACATTCACGCCCATAAGTTGAGCTGCTCCTTGATCTTCTGAGACAGCTACCATTGCACGTCCAGTTTTTGTTTTCTTAATGAAGAGAGAAAGAGCAATCATAATAACAATACATGACAAAATTGTTACCATAGTTTCTCCTGTAATCGTAAGATTGCCATTAAACATAGATATGGTTGGAATCTGAATTACAGATGTAAATGCCTTTGAATCTGCATGGAAAACAAGTTGTGCCAAATTCTGTAGGAAATAACTCACACCAATAGCCGTAATCAAAACTGCCAATGGTGCTGCTTTTCTTAATGGCTTATATGCGATCTTTTCAATTGCGACTCCTAATACTGTACAAAATGCCACAGACATCAATACACTTAAAATGGGGTTCAATCCCCAAGTACTCATAGCCGTAAAGGTGATAAATCCACCCACCATAATAACATCACCATGAGCAAAATTCAGCATCTTTGCTATGCCATACACCATGGTATAGCCAAGTGCAATAATGGCATAAATACTGCCAAGGCTGACACCTTTAATTAAATACGATATGAAATCCATATCAACACCTCTTTGCTTTTTAATAAGTTATATTATAACATAACGATAAAATATACTCAATATTATTTAAAAGGAAGATTGTCACTTAATAGACAATCTTCCTTTTCTTTTTAATAATTCAATTCAACTTTTGATTATTTGGTTTAACTTTTAATGTTAGTTTAAATCATTTGATTTAGTTTCGATCATTTGATTCGGTTTATATTAATATGCCTTATAAGCACCATCTTTAATAATGACTGCCTTAGGGTCTTTGTTAACTTCTCCTGTTACTGACCATGACATTGCTAAACCAGTTAATCCATCAACCTTAATTTCTGTCATCACTTTTTTCATTGCTGCACAAATAGCTGATGTTGAATCTGAAGGTTTTACATTAGATTTTTCAATTGCTGCTTTAATAATATAGATAGCATCATATGCATCTGCTGCAAACTGGTTAGGTGTTTCATTATATGATGATTGGTACTTGGTAACAAAATTTTGTGTCAATGTATCTGTTGCATCTGCTGCAAATGGCGTAAGAAGGATTACATTTTCAGCAAGCTTTAGATTAAAGTTTTTAACACCAAGAATACCATCAAGTCCATCACATCCAAAAAACTTTGGAGCATAATTCATTGAACTTGCTTGTGCAAGAATTAAAGAAGCTTCCGTATAATAAATTGGAAGGAACACTAAATCAGCACCCGCACTCTTTGCCTTTTGTAACTGAACTGAGAAATCTGTTTTGTTACTAGTATCAAATGCCTCTGTTGCTACGATTTGAACACCAAGTTCTTTTGCTTTTGAAGTAAATGTTGCATAAATTCCTGTTGAGTAAACATCTGAACTATCATAAATTACAGCAACCTTAGTTGCAATTTTCTTGTCTGAAATATATTTTGCTGAAGCAGAACCTTGGTTAGGATCAGAAAAGCATACCTGATATGCCTGCCCATTAGAAATACAATCTGTAGATGAAGCAGATGGTGTGATCTGGAAAATCTTATCCTCAAGTGTCTTGTCTGCAACTGCAACACAAGCTGTTGAAGTAACAGTTCCCATAAGTATCTGCATACCCTTATCTTTTAAGTTATTATAAGCGTTGATTGCTTTTTCTGAATTCGCTTCGTCATCTTGGAAATCATAATTGATTTTAGCTCCATTGATTCCACCTGCTGCATTAATTTCATCGACTGCTAACTGTGCGCCGTTCTTAACTGCCTGGCCATAAATAGCAGCACTACCCGTTACAGGTCCAATTCCGCCAATAAAGAATTCTGTTTTGCCTGCTGAGGTCGGACTACCACAACCAGCAACCATTGACATAACCAATGTTAATACAAGACCGATACTAAAAAACTTTTTCATAGATTTCTCTCCTCCTAATATTATCCTAATATTAAAATATATCAGAATAAAAAACGGCTAAATGCCGCATTTGATAAAGCTTATTCTACTATTTCAGGATAAATTTGTCAACCGAAAACGGATTTCAATTGAATTATACTAGTCCCATAATCAATGGTACTGTTATAACAGAAAATAACGTAGTTATTATAATTCCTTTCGCACAATTTTCAGAGTTGACGCCATACTGATTTGCAAGCATAACTGGTAAATTTCCAATTGGCATTGATAACATGACGGCACTCACGCCTAATACCTGTTCCGGTAGATTAAACCGCTTTAGTATTAGAACACCAATCACCGGAATAATAATTAATTTTATAAATGAAAACAGGTACAATTTTTTATCATTAAATACTGAAAATATATTAGCTCTACCAAGCGAAAACCCAATTGACATCATCGATAGCGGAGTAGCCACATTGCCTAAATAGGTTACTGTCGTCTGAACCACTGGATGAATTGATATATGAAAGCAAAATACGAATAGCGTAATGCAACATGATAAAGTACCCATATTTAAAATGTTTTTCAAATTAGTTAACGATAGTCTTTTTCCTGCTTCACCCTGTAGAATCGATATTCCATATGTGTAAATCAAAATATTGTAAATCAATATAAAAATAGCAACATAAATAATTGCAGAACTTCCATATAATGAATCCACCAACGGTATTCCAATAAACCCAACATTAGAAAATACTGTCATAAGCTTATATATTTTAATTTCATCCTTATCTTTTGTAAAAAATCTAGAACCAATACTTCCAAGTATTATAAATGTAGAAAACATAATAATTGCAATCAGCACTATTAAAGATATGAAGTCACCTTCTTTATTTTGACTGTTTCCCAATACGCTTGAAAAAATGATAGCAGGATTAAAAACATTCACGATAAGTTTCGAAATACTATGTGCATTCTCTTCATTTACAAGATTTTTTCGGCTGCAAGCAACCCCAACCATGATAAGTGAAAAAAATATTAACATTTGACTAAAAGCAGTTAAAATACTCATAACTTGATAATACTCCTTATTTTTATGACGCAATTTTATTATTGTACCTTATATTAGCAATCGAAACAATAGGAAAAATTTTATTCTTCATTACACAAAAAAACAGCCTCGAATATATTCTTGACTGTTTTTTTTGACTATTACCGTAAAATATTTATGTACAATATAATATGTTGATATAATGAATCAGCTATAAAAAACTAACTATAACAAAATTATCTATATTCATTAATCCCTTCTTAAATTCAATTTATATAAACATAGAAACCGATTCATTTAGATTCTCTACAATATCACTATTCGACTTCATTTTTTGTTGAATTTCAATTAAATTATTGACTAGTACCGATGTTTTTTCTGAAATAAGATGAGTGCCTCCAGCACCATCATTGACTGTAATAGATACTTCATTCATAGCAAGCATTATTCCTTGAATCAATGTTTTCAACTGATCAGCTGTTAAACTAAAATCACTCATTAATCTATTCATTAAGTCTGCATCATCATTGTATTGTTCTGATGTATTTACCAACATCTGATAATCACCAATAACTTGTTTGCTAATAAATTCTAATATCTTTTCTGCATCACCTGCAAGATCTTCTACCGAAGTCACTACTACATTGCTAATATTTTGTATTTCATTTGCAGTTTTTCTGGTTTCTTCTGCCAGCTTCTTTATTTCGTCTGCTACAACAGAGAATCCCTTGCCAGCTTCTCCTGCTCTAGCGGCTTCAATCGCTGCATTTAAAGCAAGTAAGTTAGTCTGTGCTGATATTTCTATTATCGTATGAGTCAATGTATGAATTTTCTCTACTTCTTTAGATTTTATAATGGTTTCTTTTAAATTCTTCTCGACACTTTCTATAATTTGTTTCGCAATTTGCTGTGAGTCAAGTGCATTTTTCTTTAATTCTGTTGCTCTTACGCTTATTTGATTAGATGCACTTACGCCCTCTTGCGCTTTTGATGCCATAGTCACTACTTCATTTTCGATATTCTCTGTTGACGCATTGATTTCTTCTACTGACGCTGCAGTTTGTTGCATACCAGCTGCAATATCTTGTACAGCTGTGGAAGTATCCTCAATGTTGACATTGGCGTAATTAATTTCCTCTACCAAAAGCACTGATGCTTCATCTAGAACCAAAGTTGAACTATGCATATTATTAATTATACCTTGTAGTCTTTCTATAAAGACATCCATTCCATGAGTCAATTGTCCAATTTCATCCTTTGTTCTAAGATGTATCCTCTTTGACAAATCTCCTTTTCCATTCTCAATATCACTAATCATGGAATTGATTAATCGATTTGCTTTGACGATTGGCTTTGTAATAAATTTATTAATCAAAAACAAGAATAAAAATCCAAAAATAACAATAACAAATAGTCCCGCATAAGCGTACATATCACTGGTTTTAGTAACATTAGAAATGGAATCCTTTTGTTTTAACGATCCATCAATATTAGTTTGCATCATTGCACTCGTTTTTATTGATATTACTTGTGAAACCGATTTCATCTTACTCCAATAAAGGCTCGTCGCTTCTTCTTTATTATTGGTATGTGAAAGTTTAATGCTGGCATCATAATTCACAATATAACCATTCCAACTTTCAGTAAAAGACTTAAAAGCATCTGTCTCTGCCCCTGGATCTAACGTAGCTTCAAAAGCCTTTAAATGCTCTTCCAAGCTAGCCTTTGCAATGACTATATTTGCTTCTATTGAAGACAGTTGATCAGCCTTTTCCGTAAAATAGTGTTCATTTGCTAATAACTCCAGAGTGCTAATATCTTCAGTTACATACTGTAGATTAATGATACTTGGCAAATAATTATCCGTCACTTTTAATGAAGCGTTATTCATTCTATTCATAGAGAATATATTACTAACAATCATTGCTACTGCTATAATGATTAGTGCACCAAAACCTAATCCAATTTTTTTACTAACTTTCCAATCTTTCACTTTCATGTTTATCCCCTTTTGCATTCTAGTTTTTATTTTCTGGTTTTTATTTTCTGGTTTTCATTTATAAAGCAAACTATCTACTGTCTTTATTAGTAAATAAACCGAGTAGCTAATCTTTGTTTCTTAACTTTTCCTTTTCCACTATCTTTCTGCCTTTTGTATGAAAATGTATTATTGTTAATATTACTATTAGAACCAATATCAATCCAACTATTAAAACAGCAATAATCCACTGCCCAGATATAGATTTAACGGTTACGGCACATTCACCCAAAGTGGTTCCATCTTCCATTGAGCAAGTTATGACGGCGTTGCCGCGTCCGGTTGCAGTAAGTTCGCCTGCCTCGTTTACCTTTACAATAGATTCATCTGATGAAGACCAGCTAACCTTCCAGTTAGCAGCATCTTCTGGAGCAACCGCTGCCGAAAGCGTATATTTTGACTTATAAGAAAGGGTCAGCTCAGTCTTTTGAAGAATAGAATTATCCGAATATATAAGTTTTGGGATTTTTACTTCCTCTATAAGTTGGCCACATACTGTACAGTAGCTACGTCTTAGACCATATTCTGAAAACGTAGGTATAATTTCTGTCTTAAGTTCACCTACCTTGTGAGCCGGAAAAGTGTAATTTGCAATATAAGAATAATCACAGGTTTTACAATTGAATGTCGTATAACCCATTACCGTACAAGTTGGTTCCGTAACGGTTTCTGTATATACCGGATTATTACATGGATTGGGTAGTAGAATTTTGGTATAATCAAAACGTTCATCTCTAGTAAATGAAGTGCTTGTGTTACCCGAATTGGATACGTGGCTATTCAATGTTTCACCAATATAAGCCGAGCAGTAAGCACGTCTGTTTGTATTATTTTCAAAAAATGAAATTACACCATTTACAACGTTATTTCTAACATAGCCTGCATGGTTATTATCAGATGTATGTATGTAGTGCATTCCAACAAGACCTCCATTATGTGCAAAACCATGTATTGATGCATATCCCTTAATATTTACTTTGCAGCCTTCAATATCGGTATAACCACTTGCAAGTATACCTCCAAGGAACTGTTCACATTTTTTAGTTATATCGCTTTCATCGACGATTACGAGTGTAATATCAGCCTGACATCCGGTAACTGTTCCATAACCAAAACCGGTAATACCTGCGACTCCACACATTGTATTTTTCGAATAAAGATACACACTACCTTGAACACTGCAGTTCGTAATTTCAGTGTTTGCAGTATAGCCTGCAATGCCGGCAGCAAAACAGTTTTTATCAGTTGAGATCTTGATATCACATGCTTTTATATTGAGATTTTTGATCACCGCATTCTCAGCCTGTCCAAACAACCCCGAAAAATATGTTTCATACTTTTTATCATTTCCATCCACGCTAATATTACTCTCTGAATTCATTTGTGTGGACTTTAAATCATAGATGGTATGACCGTTTCCATCAATCGTACCATTGAAGTTAATAGGATACCAATCTATCCCTCTAAGACTGATGTCTGACATTAAGACATACTTTCCATCAGGGGCATTAGCAATTGCCTGAAGTCCTTTCGCATCTGATATTTGAGTATAACCCGAAAAAATTTCTGACGAAGCTGCATGTGCCGAAGTCACTGGAATATTTACTAAAAAGCAGATTAAAACCACACAAAGACACCTGCGCAGTTTTATGGTAAAATCATGAGACATCTCTCCTCCGTTCTGTAGCTTTCTTCTATCTGAATCACATCGAACATACCTCTATTACCTTACTTAAATAGATGATTTGTGACCCTCAAAATAGTTGCTACAGGAAATGTTTTTTATTTAGAATCTTTTAATAATTATGTAATTATATATTTATATACTTTTTATAATTATAGTCTTTTGAAAACCCAAGTGTCAAGCAAATACTGTGTAATTTTGTTACGATATTTTTATGTAGCAAGCAATCTTTTTCTTTACATAATATCCAGTATAGATAACCAATTTATTGATACTATCAATAAAAGACTTATCAATTTTCAATAGATTAATGGGATACCATAATATAATAAATTTCCATATTAATCTTGTTCATAAAAGAAGGTGCATCAACCATGAATGATTGATGCACCTTAAATATTTATCGTGAACTAATTATGCATTTTTCTTTTTTGAAATTACATCAAATATAACGGCTGCTAGAAGAACTAAACCTTTTACAACTTTCTGATAGTTCGCATCAACACCCATAATACTCATACCCAAGTTGATGACACCCATTAATAAGGCACCAATGATAACTCCGGATACTTTTCCAGTTCCACCATATGCTGAAGCACCACCAATAAAGCAGGCACCGATGGCATCCAATTCATAGTTTTGTCCATATGTAGGCTGTGCTGACGTCATACGTGCAATTGTCATCATACCGGCTAGTGCAGCTAAAAATCCCATATTTACATAAGCCAAGAAATAAATTCTATTGGTATTAATACCAGAAAGTTTTGCGGCTTTTTCATTTCCGCCTACTGCATAAAAATGACGACCAAGTGTAGTTTTTGCAGTAATATAGCCATAGACTAAGACTACGATTGCTACTATAACCAGAGCAGTTGGAATACCCCTAAAACTTGCTAACTGATATGAAAATGCTAAGATAGCTGCTGAAATAATAACTGCCTTTGCAATCATATTTTTCAGTGATGTCATGTCATAACCTTTTTTCGCTTTTGTGATTCTTCCTCTGATTTGTATAATTAGATAGATAATACAGGCCGTAATACCCACCAACATACATGTTAAGTTGAATCCTTTCACTCCAAAAATATCAGGAATATAACAATTTGCTCCACCACCAAACATCTTTATAAATTTGACATTCGTCAAAGAAACGGTTAAGCCTTGTAATACTACATTAGAAAGCCCTCGAAAAATCAACATTCCTGCCAAAGTAGTAATAAATGGTGGTACTCGCACATAGGCAATCCAAAAGCCTTGCCATGCACCTATTCCAGTACCGATAATCAGCATTAATATAACAGATATAACCCAATTAACATTGCTGTTTTCCATCAAAGTCGCGCCTACTGCACCTACAAAGCATACAACTGAGCCTGTAGCAAGGTCAATGTTACCACCTGTCAAAATACACATAAGCATACCTGTTGCTAATATAAATACATATGCATTCTGTGAAATCAGATTACTTACATTTTGTGGTAGGAGAATCTTTCCTCCTGTCTGCCATACAAAAAATCCAGTAACTAATATTAACGCAATAATCATTGTATTCACTTTAATAAATGACATAACTTTTGCTTTATTCATTGTCTACACTCCTTTACTACTTGTTTTCAAAATATGTGCCATTATATTTTCTTGAGTTGCTTCTTCACCTGCAACTTCGCCAACCAATCTACCTTCATCCATGACGTAGATACGATTGCACATACCTATTACTTCTGCAAGTTCTGAAGAAATCATAATGACTGATTTACCAATCGATACCAATTGATTGATAATACAATAAATTTCAAATTTAGCGCCAACATCAATACCTCTTGTCGGTTCATCTAAAATAAGGATATCAGGATCAGCGAACATCCACTTAGCAAGTAGCGTCTTTTGTTGGTTACCACCGCTTAGATCCCCAGCGTTTTGTTCAATACTTCGACACTTTATATTTAATTTTTCTTTTTGTTTCAACGCTACTTCATACTCTTTATCTGAGTCAATAATTCCGAGTTTGCTGATTCCTGCTAAATTTGCAAGTGTCGTGTTGCGTTTTATTGAATTAGAAAGGATTAAACCATTTCCTTTTCTGTCTTCTGTGACATAAGCTAATTTGTGTTTGATTGCATCATTTACATTATGCAAATGTACAACTTCTCCATTTATTTTTATTTTTCCAGAAATATTTGTGCCATAACTTTTACCAAATACACTCATGGCTAGCTCTGTTCGACCCGCTCCCATAAGTCCAGCGATTCCAACAACTTCTCCTTTTTTAAAATTCATAGATACGTTATTAACTACTTTACGTTCTGTATAAATTGAATGATATACGTTCCAGTCCTCAATTTCTAATGCTATTTCCCCAACATTATCTTTCTCTCTTTTAGGAAAACGGTCAGACATGCTTCTTCCAACCATACCTTTGATAATGCGACTCTCTGTAATCGTATCAGTTGATTTGTTTAAGGTCTCAATTGTTGTGCCATCTCTAATAATTGTAATTTTATCTGCTACATAGGAAATCTCATTTAACTTGTGAGATATGATTATTGATGTCATTCCTTCTTTTTTGAATTTTAACATTAACTCTAATAACGCTTTTGAATCATTTTCATTTAACGAAGCCGTCGGTTCATCCAAAATAAGTAATTTTGCGTTTTTTGCGAGCGCTTTTGCGATTTCTACAAGTTGCTGCTTCCCAACACTAATATTTTTAACCAGCGTTCTTGAGGATTCATGAAGTCCTACGATTCTAAGATATTTGTCTGATTTATCATAGGTTTCATCCCAATCAATTGCGAAAGATTTTCCTCTCTCATTACCAAGAAACATATTTTCAGCAATTGTCATATAAGGTATCAATGCTAATTCCTGATGAATAATTACAATTCCCTTTTTCTCACTGTCTGTAATGTTTGCGAAATGGCAAACTTCACCATTATACAGGATTTCCCCCGTATATGAACCAAAAGGATAGACACCGCTTACTATATTCATTAGTGTGGATTTACCAGCACCATTCTCACCTACTAGAGCATGAATCTCGCCCTCTTCAACTTCTAAGTTAACGTCATCAAGTGCTTTAACGCTAGCGAAAGTTTTGGTAATATTTTTCATCTCGAGCATTAATTTTGCCAAGTATATCCCTCCAATATCTAACTTAGATTTTATGTCTGTTATAAATACTGCATAATTTTTTAATATAACAGGCAGGAATTAATCCCGCCTGTTATTGTTATATAAGAGTGAAAGAAAACCATTTACACTCTAGCGCCTGTGATTTTACCCTTGCAAGCAAGTGAAATCACTGCACTTAATTATAGATTCAATCATCACTAATAACTACTTCAAAGCACTTTCTGTATAGTAGCCTGATTCAATTAACAGTGTTTTGTAATTACTTACATCTGCAAACTCTGGTTCGCAAAGATAAGAAGGAACAATGCCTTTTCCATTATTATAACTCTTGGTATCGTTAACTGAAGCCGTTCCACCTGACATAACTGCTTCAACCATAGCGACTACTTGTTTTGCTAGCTTACGTGTATCTTTAAAAATCGACATTGACTGTTTTCCTGCGATCATATTCTTAACGTTAGCTATATCACAATCCTGTCCTGTAATAACTGGCCATTTTCCAGTATAAGATGCTGTTAATGCATTTTCAGCACCAAGTGCTGTTGAATCATTTGAGCAAAGTACAACATCAAGTTTTGCTCCTTTTGCATAGTAAGAAGATATAATATTCTCCATTCTTGACTGAGCAGTTTCTGTTGCCCAGAGTGCTGTTGCTACAGTAGCAAAATCAACTTGTTTTGACTGAACAACTAGTTTGCCTGATGTAATATAAGGCTTAAGGACATCCATTGCTCCATTATAAAAATATTTTGCATTATTATCACCTGGATCACCTGTGATAATTTCTAAGTTAAAAGGACCCGCTGCTGTTTTTAAATTTAATGCGGTTTCGATATATTGTCCTTGTTTTGTACCAACCATGTAATTATCAAATGTTGCATAATACGATACAGCATCTGAGTTCATAATTAATCGATCATAAGCAATTACCTGAATATTTTTTGCCTTAGCTTGAGCTAAAACTGTTCCAAGTGAATCACCATCAATAGAAGCAATTACTAGCAGTTTACAATCATTGGCAATCATGTTTTCAATCTGAGAAACCTGAGTCTGAATATCATTGCTTGCATACTGCAAATCAACCTTAAATCCTGCTTCTTCCAATTGTGTCTTCATGTTTGAGCCATCCTGATTCCAACGCTGTAAATCCTTTGTAGGCATCGCTACTCCGATAAGTCCTTTGGTTGCTCCAGTGCTCGCTTCTGTTTTTCCGCATCCAACTACCATTGTGACAACCATAGCGATACAAAGCAATGTACTAATCAATTTCCTTTTCATAAAAATCCTCCTCTTATTATTGTTTGAGTATTTCTAGTTCTGAAATAAATATATCACAATGTATCTAGGACTTGTTTGCGACTTTCTGCATAATTTCACTATTTATAATTAATTAAAAATAAAGCTAGCACAAATTAATTATTGTGCCAACTTTATTTAAAATAATACTACATATTTATAGAATATTATCAAATAATAGCTTTCAACTACTTAAGGAGTCCCATGATAACTAATTTTATATCTATGGGGAAACGTTTAAATACACATCCTCCTTTAAATGGAATCCGCTATCGATAATAACTGCTCCTATATTATCCTTTTTAACAGCAATTGGTTCAAGTGCTATATAAGGGACATTGTATGTTCCATCATTTATGGTACTCGTATTTTCGAGCGATTCTCCACTTGCGAGCTTAATAGCATATTCTGCCGCCTCTTTTGCCAACTTATCCACAGGTTTGAACACAGTCATCAACTGGGTCCCTTCTACAATACGTTGGCAAGCAACTAAATCGGCATCCTGACCGACCACCTTAATTCTACCTATCAACCTCTTTTCAGATAATGCCCTAATTCCTTGCGTAGCCAAGTCATCATTTCCAAACATAATACCATCTACTTTTTTTACCGTATCTATATTATCATATATATACGTAGCAGCCAGTTCTGCTTTCCAGCCATCTGCATAAGCAATATCTAGAATTTCTATTTTGTTTTTATCCATGACGTTACGAAATCCTTTTTCAATTAAGGACACATTGTTATCCGATGGGGAACCGCAAATCATAAGGACCTTTTTGTTAGGAAGTCCTCCTTCAACCAGTGCTTCTGCCATTATTGTCCCTACCTTTTCATTGTCAAACGATATGTAAAGATCTGTATCAGCATTTGTAATCAATCGGTCATATGAGATGATTTTAATCCCGGCAGCCCTGGCTTTTTGAACCTCTTTTGAAATTGCATCTGCTTGAATTGGAATAATACCAATTACATCCATACCTTTTTCAATAAGATACTCAATTTGCGCCTTCTGACGTTCAACATCGCCGTTCGCATTTTGCACATTCACTTCTGCGCCCAACCCTTCGGCCGTCGAAACGAAAACATCTCGATCACGCTGCCATCGTTCTATGACATATGAGTCAAAACATAATCCAATCTGGATTTTGTCCGCCTCTGGGTTTTCGTTATTTATATTTTCTTCTTTCGTTTTTCCACAAGCCGTCATAGATAGTAACAAAGTTAAGATTAAAATGCAAAATAAAATTATATTCTTTTGATTGGTTTTCATTTTCTTCTCCCCTACACCTAGCTCTAATTTCCTTCTTTATACTCTGTTGGAGTAACACCTACAATTTTCTTAAACGAACGACTAAAATAATTAGGATCTGAATAGCCAATTTTACAACATATAACCTTCATACTTAAATCCGAATATAGCAACAGTTCTTTTGCCTTATCAATACGAATCTTAGTTATATAATCAATAAAATTCACTCCTGTTTCTTCTTTGAAAATCTTGCTAAAGTAGTAGGGACTAATATCAACTTCTCTTGATACATCGTCTAGTGATATCGCTTTATTGAATTTTTCATTAATATATACTTTCGCTTTTTCAATCACGTCTGCTGATTGCTCTTTCTTTTTGCTTACCTTGCTTCGGCATAACTTACTGATTTTATCCAAAAACCATGTGCGTATACCCTCTAAATCATTAATTTCCAACAAGGATGGTAGATAATCCTGTCTAGATAGGAAATGGTAGGTCACCCCGCCGCTTTCATAATAAATATGTTCACTCCATAGAACAAATTCCATCACTTTGAGTCTAATATCCATTAAATGATCTGCGTAATTAGATACCATCCAGTCAAAAAATTGGTTAGCTGCCAATAATGCACCATTTAAATCTCCTACCTTCGTACTTTCAAAAATAGCTTTTTCTTCTTCAACTGGATAATCATCCTCGTAATCACATGAAATTGCCATATCATCAACATGCGCTACCGTACCAGTTGAATGGATTAATGAACTTAGTGCTTCATTATATGATTCCATAGCCTCATTCAGTCTGCAAATTGGTCCAATACCAATGCGAAAATATACATCCACGTGTTTTCTAAGTTCCCGAACCAGTTCTCTGGACTTTTCAATCAATTCGATTCGCTCATTGTACTCCATCTTCAGCTCGTTTCTTGGAACAAAAACTGGAATTTTGTTAGCCATCACCGAGCCAATGATGCATTCAAAGCTGCTTTTAACAAGTTCACGAACTGTAATATAATTGTTTTGTACACGAACACCAGCACCAATCGCATTTCTCATATGATTTCCTTCTTGCTCTTCCCCACATACAAGTGCAATCATATAACCATAGTTTTCTTTTATTCCAAGAAGACTTTTATAATTATTAATATCCTCCTGAAAATACTCCTTAAATAACATGTTATTAATCATACCATTTTCAATAATGGGAACAACTGTTTCTAATTTCTCACGAATAATCAGATCTTGGCTTCTTTTTTGCCTTTCTTTATCGATGATATCCATGGCTCTTTTAATTACTTGTACTATTTTGATTCTCGCTACTGGCTTATTCAAGTATTCCAAAACTCCTAAATTAATAGCATCCTGAGCATAATCGAATTTATCATAAGCGGACATTATAACGAAAATTGTATTTTCATATATTTTTTTAACTTCTTTGATTGCGTCAATTCCATTAATTCCAGGCATCTTAATATCCATAAATGCAATATCAGGGCGGAAGTTTTCTGCTAATTCTATAACACTCCTACCGGTTTGGGCTGTTTCTATGATACACTGATCTACAAATTCTTTCTCTATAATAAAGCGCAAAGAGTCAATTACAATTCCTTCATCGTCCGCTAGCATAATCTTATACATCTTCATATTCTCCTTTCATAAATGGTATGTATATTAGAACTTCAGTGCCTTTGTTTGTTCCTTCACTTATAATATTAAATACATCTTCATATTCATAGAACAGATGTAGCCTAGCAATTACATTATCCAGGCCTACCCCATTTGAATCCTTGGATAAATCTGCGGTCTTTAATTTGCTGTTCATTACTTCATTTATCAATTCTTGTGACATACCAATCCCATTATCTTTTATACTGATACAGACTTTATCAGACTTCTCATAAACCGATAATTCAATCAGCCCTGCCCAATCGATATTACTAATTCCATAATTGACACTATTTTCAATAATTGGCTGTAAAATCATACTTGGTGTATGAATCTTTAAATATCTTTCATCAATATTTTTTGTGAAGTTGATTTTTCCTGAAAAACGAACATTTAAGATATAAATATAATTATCTACCAATTCTATTTCTTCTTTCAATGTCACTGTACCATTATTTTTTCTGACATTATAGCGAAAAAAATCCGCCACATGCTGAACATACTCATATGTTTTATCAGCACTTTCCATCATTGCTAATTGTGCACCGGCATTTAATGTATTAAATAGAAAATGCGGATTAATCTGTGCCTGTAGATATTTCAGTTGCGCATCCTTAAGATGAGTTTCTATGAGCAGTTCATTTTCTTCCATTTCTCGTTCTTTATCCATGCCGTCTTTCAGTTTTCTAATGTATTCTTGAATACTAATGACCATTTTATTAAAGGCTGTACTCACAACACCGACTTCGTCTTTCGTAGTAACTTTGACTAATTCTACTTCAAAGTTTCCTTTTGCAACTTGATTAGCTTTACTGGCTAATACTTTTAGAGGGTTTGTAATCGTTTTCGTTACAATAGTAATCAAAACCAAGCTGCTTAATGCAATCATAAACATAATAACGGTACTTATTGTCTCTAAATATTGGAGTGATTTTGAAAGTGCTTCATAGTTTGAAGAATTATTTCTAAATAGTTCATTGTTCAGACTATAAATATACATATTGATGTAATCATATAACTCCACTGCATTTTCGTAACGCAACTTATATTTTTCAACGTTTCTACCACGCTTGGCTTCAATCGCCTGGTTTGTAATCGTAAGATATTTTTGAGACATTTCTTTTATATTTCGTTCCATCATGCCCAATGGATTACTTGTAACATTACCATTAAGACTATTCACAAGCGTTGCATAATTCTGTTCATATCTGTAATAATCCTCAATAGAATCCGAAGTTTTCGTATTTAAATAATCAGTCATACCGGCTTGTACGTCTCCAAGCGTATCTGAAAGTTCATTCAATTTAATATTGCTTATGTACACTTGTTCCAACTGATTAACCATAATATTAATATTAAAATACATAAATATATTCACAATCATTATAATCAGTGAAGTTAGGGTGAAAACCGTAATTAACTTTACTTGAATCGTAATACCTTGAATTTTGTTTCTAAGTTTACTCTTTATGTGATTCATTGGCATCTCCTAAATATTCACTTACATTGTCAGAGGTGATAAGTGAAATATCTGCAGAAAAATATTCACTTACATGTCCAGTTTCCTTATACTCTTCTAAAGCGCTTTCACAGTACATGCCCAGCTGTTTTGTATTTACAGAAATTGTAGCGTAAATTACGTTTCTTTCAATGGCTCTGCAAATTGTTTCCGAGTCATAATATCCAATGATATTTATTTTTCCAACCTTATTGTAATCTACGACCGCCTGGTATACACAGGTCGTATTCAATTCATTCATACATATAATGATATCTGGTATATTCTCTTGATTCATAAAAATATCCCGGATGGATTCTTCTGCTGCAAATGCTCCATCATTGCCAATGGCCACTGCTTCTAAATTAATTATATGGCTCTTATTTGCACTGTTTTTTATGGCATCCGAAATTCCAGTAAAAATAATATTTTGACTTGTATCATCCGCGTTTGCATTCATCAACACCATTACTGTTGTTCCAGCTGAATCACTCGTGATGTTGGATGTCAGATCTTCGATTTCACAAACTTGCTCACCATATGCCATACCCAAGTTATAGCTATTAACTCCAACAAAGCTTTTTCTAGTACTAGCCTTATTATCCCCTAATGCAGTAATTACCGGAATTCCCGCGGAGTTTGCTTTATTAATCAGTGCTGACATTTCACTACTCTCATTTGCTTCTAAAATAATACCATCAACTCCAGAATCAATTGCTATCTGCATAAGGTCTTCTGACGAATATTCTTCACTCAAATTATTCCCAAGCATTTCTATGTAACTGTTTTCCTTTAGCGCTTCTGCCTTTGCTCCCTCATACACGCTTTGCCAAAAGGAAGATTTCCTGTCATCTGTAATCATTACGTAATAATGGGTGTATGTTTTATATTTTTCTCCCATCAGTTTAATCTCATTTGTTGTTGTCAGTTTATTAAAATATATCAAGCATCCAATCGTCAAAACAAGCATAAATGTAGTAGCACATATATATGATATTACAAGTGCCTTTCTGCTTTTCGGCTTAGTAGATGTATATTTTTCTTTATTATTTATTTTACGCATCTTTCACCTCAAAATAGTGGACTAATTCATATTTCTATTACTAAATATATAACATTACCCACATTCTATTCTAAAACACACAAAAAACAGCCAAGAATATTCTTGACTGGGATCATTACTGTAGATATATCTAGCAAAGTTTTATGCACAATATAATAAGTTAGTTTTTTTGCAGAAATATAATCAATATTTTTCCTCGTATCAACAATAATTCTTTTAAAATCTATTATTATCTTATCATAAATAACTAAATAAATCGATAATAATTTTGTCTACTAATAATTTACAGAAAGACTTTAACCTAATTAAATAGTTTGAAGTCTTTTTTATTTTAAATTACTGGTGTTCTAATGGCGACCCCACACTGAACACATAGGAAAAGTGCACCAACCACGAATGATTGATGCACGATTAATATTCAATAATTTAATAACTGACCTTTAAATTCTATTCTTTGGCATATTCTAATTCTTCAATCGCTTGATCTAAATACTTATACCATTTGCTTTCTGATTCGTCAAAAAACATTTTTTGAACATCTTGTAATACTTTTAATACACTTGTTCTTTTTTCGATATCCATCATAATATATAACTCCTATATTGTTTATTTATTATAGTAGTTACTGAATAAGGAAAATTTATACGTCAAATATCTACTTTACTACTAATATTTTTTCTATTTCAGCAATATATAATGTGTGATAATCTTTCTTTGGATAGAATTTTTCATCATTCGTTTTGTCTAAAAAGGTATCAGGTAAAAGAGGGGCATTCACTAACTTCTTACAAATGAGTACAATGTTTCCTTCACATACGTATGGAACATCACCCTCAAACTCTGTTGTGAATCCAGCTGCTTTTATTTTATCTCCATCTCTGCCAGATACTTTACCAAGATAGGCTAACTGCTCACGATTTCCCGAACCAAATGACGTAATAGAAAACCGTTCATTCTTATCCATAAATTCCTTGGTATAACGTTCTGATCTAATGTAAACGCTCACAGCGTTCTTTCCCCAGAACACTCCAAATCCGCCCCATCCTGCTGTTAATGTATTGGCCTTTTCTTTATCTCCAGCTGTTACTAAAACCCAGTCTTTACTCCAAAAGTCAAATAGTTTGATATCCAATTCTTCAAATTTAATTTCTTTAAAGCTCATCATTTTATTATCCTCCTATTATTTCTATTCAATTAGTTATTCTTATATACCTTTATTTAAATAAATGGATTGCTCCATCATCATTCATTTTATTTATAATTGTGGCTGTAATCGGAAGTAAAAAAAGTCCGAGCACTCCCATAAGCTGGGCACCTACAAACATGCATATAAGTGTTATAACCGGATGGAGTCCAATTTGATTTCCAACTACTTTTGGCTCAAGGATCTGTCTTATCACAGTTATTACAGCATATAAAATCAGCATGCCTATTCCAAATGCAGTATTATGGAATATAAAAGATATAATTGCCCAAGGAATCAGCACCGACCCAGAACCTAAAATTGGCAAAATATCAATAATTGCTACAACACACCCCAAAAGTATAGGAGCTTTAACTCCAAGCAACGCGAATCCAATTGACAATTCTATAAATGTAATCATGATAAGTAATGAATATGCTTTAATAAACTTACCAATAGTTGTAATAACATTTTCCTTTATATATAGAATTGTTTTTATGTGCTTTTCACTAAACTGCTTCATAACAAATCCCCAAATTCGGTGATAGTCAACCGAGAAAAATATCGAAGATACAATGGTCAATATTAATTTTATTATTATGATAGGAATCCGGCTTGCAATACCAGTAATCATACCGAGAACACTTGTAGACGCAGTCTTTAGAAATGAGGAAACCGAATCATTGATGCTAGTAGATACACGCTCTAAATACGGATTAATATCCGGAAAACGCTCTTTCGTATTTTGAAATCCATCAGTAATCGCTGGAACTAAAGTACTAGAATAAAACTTAGGAAGTTTGTCAAATATCTCTTGGAGCAATTGAACTATTTTTATTCCAAAAATAATTCCTAGCCAAACAATCAAGCTGTAGAATACTAGTAAAATAACAACTGCAACAAACGCACGCTTGATTTTGGTTTTCTTTTCTATCAAGTCAATAATCGGTCTCAAGCTTGCTGATATTATCAGTCCTATTATAAACGGCATCATAAACGGTAGTGCATACTTTATTATTACATATCCAATTCCAAGCACGAGTGCAATATACAAAAATCGTATAATAAACGTCTTCTGCTTTTCTATATTCATTATATAACTCCTTCGTATTCGCTAATTTTGAATAAGTATTCAGATTCTAAAACTTATTCCCCTTAATATTTATATACTATTATTGAACTTAAAGCAATATTAACATTGATTTTTTTAATTAATATAGCTCTCTAATCAATATTAGAGAGCTATATTATATAATAACAGTTTCGTCTTACTCAATTGTCAGCCACCGCTTTTTGCACTTCGTCAGTTATTTTCTGTCCGCCTTCCTCAAGCCAGCTATTTACAAACAGATCAAAATAAGATAACGGTTCCTCTCCGCATACGATTTTCAAGTATGCCTGATTTTCCTTTTCCTTAAGCTTCCACCATTCTGTTTTCATGGTCTGTGTGGTTCCAAAAAACAGAGACTGTACTTTTTTTACCTTGATAGATGTTATAAGTGAACAGGCCTCTATTCGTGAAACATAGGCCGCCCATTGATCTGGTGTAGCTTTTTGCTCATTATCAAGAAATGCCTTACATGATTTATAATAGGAATCTTCCAAAAGCATTAGCTTACTTTCCTGCGTCTCTGACGTAAGCGTACTCTTCAGCTCATGAAAACAGATATCAAGTGCATTATTATAATCCACATTAATTGCGAGTGGCCTTGCTGTAGGCTCCACATTTAGCTGAAAATATTTTATAAACTCTTCTGAATCATCACATTGATAACGTATTTTATCAAACATAATACTGACGATTTTTGCAGCAATTTCTGGGTGTTCATAGCCTTTACGAACAACAACATATTTGTATACGGGATTCTGGCTGTGATAGCTTACATTTCCGCTTGAATCTGTTGCAATCAGATAAGGTTGCCAATCGGCATCCGGATTATTTGATACCGCTTTAATCAATGGATTATTAGGCGCCCACCATGGTCCAAAAAACGAACCGCATTTCCCTTCCTCAATCAATTGTATAATATTGGTATTTGTCCTCAGTAGGAAATCTTTATCTAAAATCCCCTCCTTGTATAAACCACTCATATACTCCAGTGTGTTTTTTGCCTGCTGTGTTATAGATCCATAGACAACCTTTCCATTATCATCCTTAATCCATTGTCTCGGAAATGATCCAAAATTGGCAAATACAAGATCAAATAGATACTCTCCACTGTAACCTTCCTCACCAGAAAGTGCTGTATCACATACAAGTCCAATCGTCTTTCCCGTTCCGTTATTTCCTGGATCATTTTGAACAAACTCCCTGACAATATTCTCTACGTCTTTTACAGTTGTAGGTGCCGCAAGTCCTAAGTTATCCATCCAGTCTTTTCTAAGCCAGACAAGATTCGGACCATTATCAATATTGGTCTCAGGAATTGCCATGATTTTACCATCAAAAGTAACCTTATTCATCAAATCCGAGCCATAACTACTATAAATATCCTTTATTTTATCACTGGTGCATTTATCAAAACTTTCACTCAGGTCTTCAATCGCATCATTCTCAACGAGCTTTTGTAAATCATCATAATTGCTAACCACCATCACATCTGGAAGATTTTTGGTTGCCATTGCCATAGATACAATTGTATTGTATTGTGTATCGTTTTGTTCAAACAAATCTTTATTTTGAACATTTATACAGGATTTGATATACCTGGTATAAGCATTATCTTCATAAGTATCGCCTTCCGGCATGTTGGAGTTATTGGTACTGGTCATTTTCCCAAGTGTATAGGTAATCAGTTCCGGATATTTCCCGAATGGTGTTGTCATAGCATATTCCATCTGTTCGTCGCATGACGTTTCACTTAAGATATTACTTTGGGATTGTGTTTTGTCACAGCCTTCCAATAATATCATAACTATCATTAATATCGCTCCAACCTTTTTCCTCATAATCAATACTCCATCTACTGTTTTTATCCTTTTACTGCACCTGATATACTCTCATTATAGCATTTCTGCATCAATAAAAACAATATAGCAATTGGAATAGAAATACAAACTGCGCCAGCTGCAAAACAAGTGTACCAGTTATCCACATACTCTTTTTCAAGCATCTGCCATAAGCCCAATGCAACCGTATAATAATCAGCATTTGCCCTGCAGATAACCTTTGCGAAAATAAAATCAATCCATGGCGCTATAAAGGAAGTCAGTATCGTGTACACAATTATGGGTTTACTAAGAGGCATTGTAATTTTTATAAATATTTGGAATTTGTTTGCACCATCAATATAAGCTGCTTCATCAATTGTTTTAGGAATGGTGTCAAAAAATCCTTTCGCTATGTAAAACTGGAGCCCTGCTCCACCTGAATATACAAGAATAAGTGCAACCCTAATCATAGAACCTTCTGAAAGTCCAACCGATTTTAAAATATAATAAACTGCAACCATTGACATAAAACCAGGAAACAATCCAAGAATCATGGCTATATTCATAAATGGTTTTCTAACCCTAAATCGCAGTCTTGACATACAATACGCAACCGAAAGCACAAAAAATGTGGTCACAATACATGAGAAAATAGCTATAATCATTGTATTCATAAACATTTTCGGAAAGTTTAGAATATCAGTATCTGTAAATAATTTGATATAATTATTTAAGGTAAGACTCTGTGGAAGTAAAGTGGATACATAAGAACCTTTCTGTGCCCTAAAACTGGTAATCAATATCCAAATTAGTGGGGCAACCCAGATAAAAGCAAAAATTGCCAAAAAAACATGAACAACCGTATTCGTGATTTTCTTTTTTATCATTGAAATCCCTCCTCATTCTTATAAGAACCAGTACGTCTGTAAGCCAGTAGCGATCCAATAGCAAGTATAATAAATGTCATAATACCTATTACTGCACCAAGATTATAATATTGGTTTTCTACCGTCAGTTTATACAGCCACGTAACAAGTAAATCGGTCTTTCCTGCGGTCGCACCTGCTTGTATTGGCTCCCCTTTGGTAAGAAGGTAAATTACATTAAAATTATTGATATTTGCAGTAAATGTAATGATCAAATAAGGTGTCGTTACAAACAACATGTATGGAATCGTAATTTTAATGAATCTTTTTACTGGTCCGGCTCCGTCCACTTTCGCTGCTTCATATAATTCAACCGGAATATTTTGAAGAATGCCAGTCACCTGAAGCATGGTAAATGGAATACCTACCCAAAGATTAACTATAATTACGGTAGCCCTTGCCCATGTTGCATCAGAAAAGAACGGCAGTGATTTGTCGATAATTTCAGAGCTCTTTAACAGTACATTTATAATACCATCGGGCTTGAGCATACTTCTAATTACCAGTAAAGACACAAACTGTGGTACTGCTACAGAAAGCACGAAGCAAAATCTCCAGAACGCTTTTATTTTGGTGTCTTTTCGATTGATTACCAACGCAAGAACCATCCCTAAAATGTAATTTAATATTGTTGCCAAAACAGCCCAAACAAGTGTCCATCCAAGTACAGACCAAAATGTCTGTCCAAATGAATCATTTAGATTTACAATCCATGCAAAGTTTTTAAGTCCTACCCAGTTGAATATATTCAGATGATTATCAATCTTACTATAATTTGTAAATGCCATACTGGTCATAAATACCAACGGAAGTATTGTAAAAGCGATAATAGAAATTGTTGGAAACGTTAATAAAAGTTTATGCAAATTCTCATTAAAAAGGCTTTTGATATCTTCTAAGAAAGTATTTATATGCTTTTCTTGTTTTTTCAAAATCTGTACATTATATGCACTTTTTATAGCAGTGATCCATAAAAGAAAAAAACCTGCGAATAGAAATAAGGTTGCAATCCCGTATAGTAAAATAAGTAAAGAACTATCCCCTTTGGTATATTCATAGATACCTAGTGCTTCATTCCAAACCTCTCCCTGCTCTTTCCCTCCAAGGCTAATAAGCCTGGCAATATTGTTAAAACCTGATCCTATCATGAATATGATATATCCTATTTCTATACTCAAAAAAAGTAGACCCTTTATGATTTGCTTTCTTAAAATATTTCCAAAGCCCATAATAAAAAATGATAATCTAGTGAATAGATCTCCTTTTAACAATGCATTCTTCATAGTAGACGCTCCCTTCCGTAAATTTTGTATAAGTCCTAAATGCAAACTTCCATAGAAACTATGCTTTGCGTAAATAAAAGGCTACCGTTAACTATTTTATATTTCTACAAAACAGCTTGACGGCAGCCCGTATTTAAAAGTTAGTTTACTCCAGCTGTATTAATTGCCTTATTAAATGCCGTTGTTTTATCAGCTGCATTATCAAGAGTTATTTCACCATTTACAATCGATTTACCAAAATTTTCTGCTGGTGTCCAGAAGTTATTCATTCCAGTTACAAATGGTTGCATTACTGATGTTTTTTCAAATGTATTATTCTGAGCTGTAACCAACACATCTGCTTTGATTTCTGATGTATTTAGTAATTCTGTATTACAAGGAATTACGCTTCTTAACTTATAATGTTCACTCTGTGCATCTTTACTTCCAAGATATTTTGCAAGTGCGACTGCAATCTGTGGGTTCTTACAATTTGGATTTACACCAATTGCTTTTGAACCTGCAAATGATTTCAATTGCTGTTGCTTACCATCGATTGTAATCGTTGGAAGCTCTTTTGCTGCAAAATTATCGCCAAGTATTCCCTTAACACTTTTATAATCCCAAGATCCAGAGAACATTGCACTTATGCTTCCATCTCGAAGTCCTGCAATACCAACTCCGTCTGCATCATTTACAAAGTTACTATTTTTAGCAAGATTTACAAGATATTTTGTAACTGCTACTCCTTTATCTCCAGCAAAGCTAATGCCAGCGGCGTTGTTTTTTCCATCATCAAACATTGTGCATCCGTTTGCAAGATAGAAAGATGCAACATACCAAGCAGTTGTAAGTGGAAATGCAACTTTTTTCTTAGTAAGCATTGTATCAAGATTTTTTACGTCTGCTTCTGTAAATTTACTTTTATCATAATACATAAACCAAGTATTTGTTGTAAATGGAACACCATAGATATTACCATCTACAGAGACTGAATCAACAATTGCACTTGAGTTTGTACTCTTAACATAATCTGCTGTTTCTCCACCAATTTTAGAAATTGCATTTGCATCAATCAATGTTTGGATCTGGTCATTTGCAAAGAAATAAACATCTCCTGAATTACTTGGATCTTGAGGAATTGTTTTTGCAACATCACCCTCTGAACAAACCGAATATTCATATGTAATATCCCATTCCGGATGTTCTGCATTGAATTTATCACACATTGTCTGCAACCATTGGCCTTGCTCAGTTGACTGATCTTCAGCTGGTCCCCATACTTTTACCGTTGCTTTTACTACCGCCTGAGTTTCTGTCGATGTGCTATTACTTTTTCCACATCCAAAAACAGATGTAACGCAGATTGCTGTTATCAAGAACAATACCATAATCTTTTTCATTTTCATTTAAATCCTCCTCCAAATTTATAATTTATTAATAATTTTGTATATACTTATTATAAATTTGAATGATGAATTTATAAATATAAGAAATCTATGAAACATATCACTTTTCTTTTATTGAGAATTTTTATATACTTTATCCTTGATACTTTCGGGCTGGGAACACAATTGTTATTTGAGTTCCTTGATTCACTCCGCTCTCAACTTTCATTTCATATGCTTCTCCATAATATAGGATTATCCTCTGATTAACATTTTTTGCACCATAGCCACTCGAATTCTGATTCAGGTAGTTCTTCAGTGTTTCTTGATCCATACCTACGCCATTGTCTTCTATTTTCAAATAAACCAGACCATCCTGCAGTTTTCCTGTGATTGTTATTTTCCCTCTTCCTTCCAGTTTAAGATCAATTCCATGGTTGATTGCATTTTCAACAAGGGGTTGTAATAATAGATTCAGTGTTTCGCATTGTAGTATCTGCTCCTCCACATTTATTTCGATATCGAAATTATTGTCATGCATCATAGACTGTATCTGAAGATAGGATTTTACATTACTTAATTCCATTTCCAGACTAAGTGTATTCCCCCCTTTGTTTAGGGATGTCCTATAATAATTTGATAAAGCAAGTGTAATCTGGCTGATATCATTTTCTCCTAATTCTAGGGCTTTCCAATTAATGAGGGATAATGAATTATACAAAAAATGTGGATTTATCTGTGCTCTTAAGGCTCTCATTTCATATTCTTTCTGATTTATTTTAGCCTCATACACCTCACTAATTAGATTTTGTATACGGACAATCATATTGCCAAATCCATCTATTAGTTCACCAATTTCATCATTTTGTCCTTTTTTTACCCAAATTACAAAGTTTCCTTTTTCAACTTCTTTCATATTATCCTTGAGTTTTCCAATTCTTTTTGTAACAAGCTTTGATAAAGAAAGGATTGCCATTGTTGCTGCACTAATGCTAAGTATAAAAGTAACCAACATCATTGTCATCATCGGTTGTACAGACTGTATGACAAGACTTTTAGGCTTGTACATCCATGCCGTCCAGTTCGTCGAGTCTGATTTTTCATTGATGATTAGATACTTACTATTGTTTCCTGTGTTGGCAAGCTGCCCGTAATCAAGCTGCATATCCTGAAATTCATCCTGGAACTTGCTATATTCATATATAACATTACCGTTTTCATCCGTCACAAAAACGCCATAATTATCATCTATATTCTGTGTGTAGGTATCAAATACCTTATTATAATCAACACCGATATATAAAATACCCAACATGTTGCTTTTATCAAGCATGGGCATTTTCCTGGCAGAAAAGAGTATTTTACTATCATTGTCCGCATACCACTCGAGATCACTTTTATTGCAGGCATCGTTAAACCACCATTTACCCGATATTTCTGATATCGGTGCAATGGTTTCATCATGTTTGATATCCTTATCCGTATATATAGTGACCTTATTTACATCATTATGAAAGTACTTGAGTGATGCTAGCATCGGATCCATAATATTTACAAACTGGTTATACATTTCATAATTACTTTTATAGTCATAACTTACAATTCTAGATATTGTCTCATTAAATGATATATAATTTGAAAGATTATCATATATTTGTATCTGGTTATCAACAACTTCCGTCGACTGATAAAGAAAAGTCTGTATGGTCTTTGTATCCTTTTCCATCAACATTTTTTTTATCTGGAAATAAGAAAAAGAGAACAGTACCATAATGGGAAGGATGCTTGTAACTAAATAAATAAGCCCAAGTTTGTACTTTAACTTCGTATTTTTCATCTCATCCACCATTGCTTCTAAATTTCTCAGGACTCACGCCAAAGTATTCCCTAAAGCTCTGACAAAAATAAGACACATTCGGATATCCGACTTCTTTACTGATGTTTACAATCTTTTTCATTGTATTCTCAAGCATCTGTTTTGCCTTTTCCATCCTGTACTGCTTGATAAATTTATTAAGATTTTGTCCAGTTTCTTTTTTAAAAATAGAGCTGAGATAACTTGGAGTCAGATATACCATCTGTGCAAGCTGGTCTACCCCTATTTCCTCATTGTAATGCTCATATATATTTTTTTTAACAATCTCTATTTCCTTATGTGTACTCACTGGATTTATCAAAAAGGCCTTTTCTAGCCTTTCTATATGTTTATCTACAATTTCCATGATACAGCTAAAATCAACAGATTTATAGAGTCTATCGATTTCACCGTTAAATTCTTCATTCATATCTGGCATAGCATCATAAAAATCTTTTAATAAATTCGAAAAGATAAATTTTATATAAATATGGGAAAAATTCGTTTTTGACCTATATTTATTACAGAGGCAATCAAAATGTATTCTCATGCCTACAATATCTTTCATCTTAATATCCTGCTTCAATTTCTTCATAAGTATATCATCATCTATCTGTACAATAACTGGGGCTTCACTATATACTTCTTCCATAAAGATATAGTTATCCACCTGGTAAAATCTATTTTCCATTAGCGCGTCCAAGTCTTCCAGATATTTGGAAAGATTGGCATAGTCTTTGATCACCTCTGAAACAGCAATGTAGCATTTTTCGTGATAAAGTTCATCCATGATATCATGTATATTTTCTGCAATCAGCCTGACATCTGTATTCTTTGCCCCATCTAGAAGCAAAATGGACTGCTGTTGATTGAGATTTAAATACTGAAAATGAAATTTAAATTTATCCATAACTTCACTCTGAAAATCAATAATATTTTTACCAAACACGTCATAATTAAATTCAAGCAGAAGCATACGATTATACAAATTCCATATATTTTCACCAAGGAGACGCGCGCATTTTTTTTGAACATTTTCCGCATTTGCTCCATTAAGAAGTGAATAAAGAAGATGCTCTTTTGTATATTCAGAACTTTCAATTTTAATTTCCTTTTCTAATTGTAAATCATCAATCTCACGGATCACTTTATTTAGTGTATTCTTAAATTCATCCGGATCGACAGGTTTCAAAATATAATCTGAAACGCCAAGTTTTACTGCAAGCTTAGCATACTCAAATTCATTGTAGCCGCTAAATATGATGATTTTCATATCATCACAGAATGTTATTGCATTCGTAATCAGTTCAATCCCATCCATAAATGGCATTTTAACATCTGTCAATAAAATATCAAAATCACGTTCTTTCAACGCTTCTAAGGCTTCTAGTCCATTAGAAGCCTCATAAACACTCAAATCAAACCCCATTTTTTTAACAAGAAATATAATTCCATTTCTTTCTATCTTTTCATCATCTACAACCAATATATTATACATCACAACACCTCCTAGTATATTTGAGCACTCTCGGGACAGTGACCTTGGTTCATTGTTCTACCATATACATACTGTCTACTTATCATAAAGAATATTGTAATTTATTATTTCTAAATCTCTAAATTTCTAAACTAGAGTAGCAAATCTGCCTATGGGAGGTTTGCTACTCTAGTTTATGCATATTAAGGTGTTATTGCAAGGAAAATCTTTTAAAAGACTTTCCAGATATCTTTCTCGTATTCTGTGATTGCTCTGTCTGAAGAAAAGAATCCCGCCATGCTAATATTAGTAATCATTTTTTGAGCCCATGACTTTCTATCCTCATAGTCAGCAAAAACTTTTTCTTTTTGTTTTAAATAGTCATCAAAATCAAGAAGTGTCATAAACCAGTCTTTGTTAATAATTTCTGAATATAATCTGTTAAGAGATTCTTTGTCTCCAATCTTTTGCATTTCGTCAGAAATAATGAAGTCAACGCACTTTTTAATTCGTTCATCCTTTTCATAAAAATCCTTTGCAACATAATCGGAATTTTTATAATGCTCGATGACTTCTTCGCTTCCCTCTCCAAACGTGTAAATGTTTTCATTACCAACCAATTGTGCAATTTCTACATTTGCACCATCCATGGTTCCAAGGGTGATAGCGCCATTGAGCATCAGCTTCATGTTTCCTGTTCCACTGGCCTCTTTGGATGCAAGGGATATCTGCTCTGAAATATCGCAGGCCGGTATTAGTTTTGTAGCCTTACTTACATTATAATTTTCAACCATTACTACCTTAAGGTATGGGCTAACCTCTTCGTCATTATTGATTAAATCCTGCAAGCATAATATCAGGTGGATAATATCCTTTGCTATCACATATGCCTTTGCTGCTTTCGCTCCGAAAATGACCGTAATAGGAGTAGACGGTTTACTTCCATTTTTAATCTCAAAATATTTATTAATCACAAATAATACATTAAGTTGCTGCCTCTTATATTCATGCAGTCTCTTTATCTGAATATCAAAAATCGAATTTTCATCTATACTGATGTTCTGGGTCTTTTCCAAATACGCCTTTAACTCTTTTTTATTCTCAAGTTTAATATCCAACAATGTTTTCAAAACCTGATCATCATTTATATATTTTTTTAAATCCTCCAACTTGCTTGCATCTTTTTTAAATTCACTTCCTATCAATGTTTCGATATAGTCTGCAAGTCTTTCATTACAATGAAGTAGCCATCTTCTAAACGTTATTCCATTTGTTTTATTATTGAATTTATCAGGATATATTTTATAGAAATTATGAAGTTCATTATTTTTGAGTATATCTGTATGAAGTTTTGCAACACCATTGACACTGTAACCATAATGAATATCCAAATGGGCCATATGGACCCTATTTTTTTTATCGATAATATAAACTGACTCATCATCATATTTGTCACGTACTTTTTTATCAAGTAACTTAATGATTTCCACCAGCTGAGGCACTACCTTCGCAAGATAGTCAAGAGGCCACTTTTCCAATGCTTCCGCAAGAATGGTATGATTTGTATAAGCGCAAGTCTTTGATACAATAGAAATCGCCTCATCCATATCAATTCCTTCTTTCACAAGAAGCCTAATCAATTCTGGTATTATCATTGTTGGATGGGTATCATTAATCTGGATTGCCGCATACTCATTGAGATTATGGAAATCAGATCCCTTTTTCTTACATTCATCCAGTATAAGTCTTGCGCCATTGCTAACCATGAAATACTGTTGGTAAATTCTAAGTAGTTCTCCTTTTTCATCACTGTCATCAGGGTATAGAAACAGGGTCAGATTCTTATCAATACAGGTTTTATCAAACTCAATATCCTTATCTTTTACAATTGTCTCATCCACAGTATCAATATCAAATAAATGTAGCTTATTAATACGATTTTCATAACCGATTATATCTATATCGTACATTCTTGATATTACCTTACGGTCACCAAACTGGATTTCATAGGTTATCTCTGTTTTATTGAGCCAGTTTTTGTCTTCTTCTTTATGAATCCATGGATTTCCTTCTTCTATCTGCTGATGACCTTCAAATACCTGTTTAAATAGTCCCATGTGATAGTTGATACCTATTCCATCTCCATTTAAGCCTATGGTTGCCATGGAGTCAAGGAAACAAGCTGCGAGTCTTCCCAACCCTCCATTTCCAAGGGATGGTTCAATTTCGATTTCCTCAATTTCATCCATTGACTTTCCATTATCTTCAAGAATTTTTTTAACGTCTTGATAAATGCCAAGATTAATTAGATTGTTTGACAAAATCTTTCCAATTAGAAATTCTGCCGAAATATAATATACTTTCTTCTTTGAATCAAAATATTCTTTTTCTCTAGCTCTTGTCATATTTTTGGTCATTTCCAACAACGCATAATAAATTTCCTCATTACAGCAATCCTTTATTGTTTTCTTATATTTATCCATACAAAAATCTATTGTCATTTTATATCCTTGCATATCGCAATTCAATTTGCGATGCCGGCCTAATATACTCTTGAATATTAGGTCAGATGCATTTTCCTTTCTTTGATATATTCTTTTTTATATTTTTTTCTTATTTTCTCTTACTTATTTTTCATAAATATTTTCTTGTTTTTCACTTTTTTACCTGTTATAAATAAAAGCAAGTTCCTTTAACTCCTTACTTATTGCTTGCGTAAACTCACCCTCCTGAAGCCTCCATTTCCAGTTACCGCCTACTGTGGAAGGAAAATTCATCCTAGCCTTATTGTCTTTTTCAAGAATATCTTGCATTTGCAAAATAACCAGATCAGAAACACTCATATAGAGCATACGCATCATTTTCCTAATTATCTGGCTCACATTTTCTGCACTAATATATTCCATCATATATTGCAGTTTTTTACTATCTTCATAAAGTATATGCCCTTTCAGCGTTTCGTTGTCATGCGTACCAATATATACGACACCATGCTTTTGATGAAAATGCGGTAAATGTTCATTCTTTGGATCTCCATTGAACGCTACCTCTAATTCCTTCATACCTGGAAATCCAGATTTTTCAAGCAATTCATCCACATCAGGTCCAGCAACTCCAAGATTTTCTGCTATTACCTTAGAATCTTTCATTGCCTCATTGATGGCATTGATTAATTTTATTCCAGGCCCCTTCTCATACCAACCTGACTTTGCGGTTTTGTCCGAAGGAATGCAGTAGTATCTAACCATCCCAATAAAATGATCAATTCTTGTAAGGTCATATAACTGTGCACAGGATTTCATTCTCCGCTTCCACCAATAAAAATCTTGTTCTTCATGTTTTCCCCAGTTATATAATGGATTGCCCCATTTCTGACCATCATCAGAAAAGTCATCTGGTGGACATCCAGCAACATTTGTCAGCTGCATCCTATCATTTAGCTGAAACAGTTGAGGTTGTGCCCATACATCTGCACTATCATAAGACACATAGAGTGGTATATCTCCAATGATTTCGATTCCTTTGTTATTTGCATATTTTTTCAGTTCTCTCCATTCCTGGAAAAATCTAAATTGAAGGAATTTCCAAAACAAAATCTCATCAGAAAGCATTTCCCTATACTTTGCCATTGCCTGGTCATTTCTGTATTTAATGTCTTCGTCCCATCTGGACCATTCCCACTGTTTAAAATGAATCTTACATGCCATATATAAAGCATAGTCTTCCAGCCAGTCGGCTTCCTCTTTCACAAATTGATCAAAAGCTTCCGTCTCCTTGCATTTATCTTCACGACAGCGCTTATTCCATCTTTCAAAAGCCTTCCTTAATAGCAAAAATCGATTTTTAAAAATTTTATCATATTGGACAAATTCTGGTGTATCACCATAGTCCAACGCTTCCACTTCATTTACATCCAGTAGATTTTCTGTTATCATGCGTTCCAAATCAATAAAATAAGGATTTCCCGCAAATGCTGATAATGATTGATAGGGACTATCTCCATAGCTTATAGGACCCATCGGAAGCACTTGCCAATATTTCTGCCCCGCTTCCAACAATTGATCTACAAATTTAAAAGCTTCTCTTCCAAAACTACCAATGCCATATGGAGATGCTAGTGCCGTTATTGGTAAAAGTACCCCCGCGCCTCTCTTATATTCTTTCATCATTACACCTCGTCTCTGTCTGATTACAAATTCATTATATTCATATTGCAAAAAAATATCTTGCAATATATAATCATTATATAATACTATTCTATCATTTTAAGAATGGAACTTTTTTGACATTTAAGTATATCAGTTGATGACACTACCAAAATATATGTAGGAGGGCTCACATGAATATTCTAGAATATGAAAATTATCAGGAAGTCAAATCGCACTATGAAATAGATTTTTCCTACAACACTTATCTTTGTACCATACCGCTTGACTTTTTCTCAGTTCCGATGCACTGGCACAGTGAAATGGAATTGATTTATGTAAAAAAAGGACGTGGCATGGTAAGTGTGGACCTTACAGATTATCTAGTAACTGCCGGTAATATTGCAGTTATACTGCCAGGGCAACTTCATGCCATATCCTCTTATCAAAGCGAAACTTTTGAGTACGAAAATATCATTTTTAATGTTCATATGCTTATACCAAAGCAAAATGATACCCTGACAGAAGAATTTTTCAACAGTCTCCTCGGACAGAAAATCCAGTTTCCTGTCCTTATAAATGAAACAATTACATTTTATAATGAAATATTACAATGTATTAACCGGGCTGATGAGATCTGCACTCATTTTCCATCGGGCTATTACCTTGGAATCAGAAGTTGCCTTTATGAATTTTTTTATATTCTTTTCACAAATTCAACCGGATGTGATATCCATCATAAAACAAGTAGAGCCCTCGATAAAATAAAGCTCATTACAAAATACATAGAAGAACACTTTGAAGATGAAATTTCAATCGAAAAAATGGCTGAAATATGTAATTTCAGCCAGTCTCATTTTATGAAATTTTTCAAAGCAAGTATGGGCACATCCTTCTTCTCGTATCTGAATGATTATAGACTTACTACTGCTTCTTATATGCTGACAAAATCGATTTCCTCCATACTCGCAATTGCGCAGGAATGCGGATACAATAATTTATCCTACTTCAACCGCATTTTCAAAATGAAGTTTGGTATGACGCCAAGCGAGTTTAGGAATCACCTGTGATTATACGTTACCCAATAACCTCAACTCCTAATATATGACGCTGTATCGCGAGTATATCAAAAATAGAAGATTACTCATCTATTTTGCAAAATCCCTTTTTGATTCTCTAGATTTTTACTTCATTACACGAATTGTATGATAGCCTTCATGAACTGCTGTAAGAATTTTTCTTGGTGCTAGCGCATCCCCAACAACCGTCAAATCTTCTACTTTATCTTCTAATGCTTTCTCCAACGGATTGTTTGAACGATAACCGGCTGCAATAATTACTGTATCACAGTCAAGTGAACATTCCTGTCCATCTTTCGTATATTCAATACCAGTAGAAGTAATCTTTGTTACTTTTGCATTACCAACTACTCCAATATTTCTTTCCTTAATAATTGCTCTAAGCGCTTGATCGTTGTTTAAGCAATGTTCTGAAATCGCTAAAATATCTTCTAACATCTCTACAATTGTTACTTCATCAGCTGTTTCCTTCATATAAGCTGCTGTCTCACATCCAACTAGACCGCCACCGATTACAATTACCTTCTTGCCTGGCTTTTTGAGCCCTAATAGATAATCATTTGAAGGTGCTGCTAATTCAATTCCTTCAATCGGGGGCATCACTGGTAATGAACCTGCGGCTAAAACAACTTTATCAAATTTTCCAGCTACTACTTCTTGCTCAGTAGCTTCCTTATTCAATTTTACAGTAACTCCGAGTTTTAATACTTGACGTTCCATATATGTGATTAACTTAAGTACATCATGTTTAAAAGTTGGAAGACCGGCTGCCCATAGGTTACCACCTAAACGAGAGGATTTTTCCCATAGTTCAACATCGAACCCACGTTTTGCAGCTGTAATTGCTGCAGACATTCCACCAGGACCACCACCGATTACTAATATGGATTTCTTCAAGCCATCTGCTACTGGAAGTTGGAATGAATCTTCTGCATAACACAATGGGTTAACTGCACAGTAATAATGTTTTCCTGAAAAACCAGCAAGAAGACATTCATTACATCCAATACAAGGAACTATATCCATTGTATCTCCAGATTTTACTTTATTAGCCCAATCTGGATCTGCTAACATCTGGTGTCCTAATACGATATAATCTGTCTTTCCTTCTGCAACTGCTTTTTCCGCTTTTTCAGGGTCAAACATTTTTCCTTGACCAAGAACAGGAACAGATACTAATTTCTTTACTGCTTCTACGACATCCATTTGATGTCCTTCTTTTTCATATACAGTAGAGATTGCTTTATTCCATGCTTCATAGCACCCAACATCAACATGAAGAGCATCTATATTTGCTGCTTCTAGAATTTTAGCCATCTCTAACCCTTCCTCCAATTCACGTCCGCCCTCTACACGATGAACAGGTGTGAATTTTACTAATATTGGAAACTTCGGCCCTACATTTTTACGAATTGATTCAATGCATTCCAAAGTGAATCTCATACGATTTTTCAATTCTCCGCCGTATTCATCCGTACGATTATTCCATTGTTTTGAATGGAATTGGTCTAATAAATAGCCACCGTAAGCATGTAATTCTACTGCGTCTGCACCTGCCATTTTAGCTAGGCTCGCAGAAAATCCAATCTTTTCTACAAGATCTTTAATTTCTTCTTTTTTAAATGGTTTACATTTTAAGTTCGGGAACCAAAAAGCATTGCAGTCACTTGATGAATATGGAGGTGTAAATGGATCTGTAAACTGTTGACGACCTAATCCTGGTGAAATCTGTACGCAAACCTTAGCACCATAATGATGACAACGTTCCACTAACATATTAAGACGCTCTACATGATGAAAATTACTAAGTTCCGTACATGGACGTGGTTCATATTTTGTAGTAACAACATTAGCACCTGTAATAATTAATCCAGTGCCACCCTTTGCGCGTTCTTCAAAATAGCGGATACCTTCTGTACAATACGATCCATCTGACTCGCCTGTTGTTCCCATAGGACCCATAACAATACGATTTTTCAATTTCATCTTTCCAATTTGTGTTCTTTCAAATAATTTAAGCATATGTACTCTCCTTTTTGATTTACCGTAGAATACATTGTATTACCTCGGTAATATAATGTATTACTATAGTAATATAGTATCACCTTGTTAAATAATTGTCAATGTAGATTAAAGCGATTTTTTATGCTAATATGACATTGGTTCATTTAACGAATCCCATAAAAATTGGAGGTAATCATGGAAAAGAATTCAACAAAGGACTTTATTATAGAAACTGCACATCAATTGTTTTTGAAAAAAGGATATCAGAATGTTACTGTTGTAGATATTTGCGAATCCTGCAAGATTTCTAAGACCACATTTTACTATCATCTCAATTCCAAAGAGGATATTATACTACACTTTTATGATTCTATTACGCATAATCTTAGCCAATTTCTCATTTCTATCTTTGCAATGGATAACTATTGGGAACAATTAATGATGTGTTTCGAATATCTTGTAACAGAGGCTAGTAAGTATGGGACTGATTTCTTTAGTCAAATGATGATTAGTAATCTAAAAGAAGACTATGGAAGCTACGATTTCAGAGATGAATTAACCGATATTGCCGTAATGATTATTAAAAAGGGACAGGAATTTGGTCAAATCAGAAATCAAAGTGATGCGAAAGCATTATACATGGCGTCTGCATATACGTTTTTAGGACACGAAGTGACTTGGTGTATCAAGAAAGGAAAATTCGATTGGATCAAAGAGACTCGTACTGCTCTAGAAAACATTTATGATGTGACACCCGAATTGAGGAAACAAATGTAATGAGCATTGGTAATATTTATAGTTGATTTCACAGAAATACTGACTCTATCATTTTGTTTCTGTTTTTGGACTTGATTATATCACAACATACTCTTATAAATATACAAAAGAAGGTGCATCA
This sequence comes from [Clostridium] fimetarium, assembly GCF_900111235.1. GTDB lineage: Bacteria > Bacillota > Clostridia > Lachnospirales > Lachnospiraceae > Clostridium_N > Clostridium_N fimetarium. The sequence goes on along the minus strand of NZ_FOJI01000002.1, from coordinate 163,241 downwards.
ACCACGAATGATTGATGCACCTTCTTTTGTATATTTTTGCTTGTTTTCTTAAAATCTATACTACCAGACCTATGGAAAGATTAGAATTTACCAGCCTTAGCAGCTTCTTCAATACCAACAGCAACAGCTACAGTAGCGCCTACCATAGGATTATTTCCCATGCCGATCAATCCCATCATTTCTACATGAGCAGGAACTGATGATGATCCAGCGAACTGAGCATCTGAATGCATACGACCCATTGTATCAGTCATACCATATGAAGCAGGACCTGAGCCCATGTTATCTGGGTGAAGTGTACGTCCTGTACCACCGCCTGAAGCAACTGAGAAGAATTTCTTTCCCTGTTCGATGCATTCTTTTTTGTATGTACCTGCAACTGGATGCTGGAATCTTGTAGGGTTTGTTGAGTTACCTGTAATAGATACATCAACTTTTTCTTTATGCATAATAGCAACACCTTCAGTTACGTCATCACAACCGTAGCAGTTAACTGCAGCTCTAAGACCTACTGAATATGATTTTCTAGAAAGTTCATGTACTTCGCCCGCTTTGTAATCCATTTCAGTTTCAACATATGTAAATCCGTTGATTCTTGAAATTACTTTAGCAGCATCTTTTCCGAGACCATTTAAAATAACTCTTAATGGGCGAACTCTTACTTTGTTTGCCTTTTCTGCGATACCGATAGCGCCTTCAGCTGCTGCAAATGATTCATGACCAGCTAAAAATGCGAAACAATCTGTTTCTTCTTCAAGTAACATCTTGCCAAGGTTACCATGTCCCAAACCAACTTTACGTTGATCAGCAACAGAACCTGGGATACAGAAAGCCTGAAGACCTTCACCGATTGCTGCAGAAGCATCAGCTGCTCTTCTGCAATCTTTTTTGATTGCGATTGCTGCGCCAACAATATAAGCCCAACATGCATTCTCAAAACAAATTGATTGAATACCTTTTACCGTATTATATACATCTAATCCGGCATCTTTTGTAATCTTTTCTGCTTCTTCAATTGAAGAAATGCCATAGCTGTTTAAAACAGCATTAATCTTATCTATTCTTCTTTCATATGATTCAAATAAAGCCATCTGAAAATTCCTCCTAATTTTGATTTCTATTACCTAATTATTGATAATTTATTCGTGACGTGGATCAATAATCTTAACTGCATCTGCAACTCTTCCGTACTGTCCTTTTGATTTCTCATAAGCAGTTGTAGGATCATCGCCCTTCTTAATGAAGTCTGTCATTTTTCCAAAGTTTACGAACTGATATCCGATAATTTCGCCATCAGCATCAAGAGCATTACCTGTTACAAATCCTTCTGCCATTTCAAGGTAACGAGGACCTTTTGCAAGTGTTCCATACATTGTACCAACCTGTGAACGAAGACCTTTACCTAAATCTTCAAGACCGGCTCCGATTGGAAGTCCACCTTCTGAAAAAGCGCTCTGAGTTCTACCATATACAATCTGTAAGAATAATTCTCTCATCGCTGTGTTAATTGCATCACATACCAAATCAGTATTCAAAGCTTCCATAACCGTTAATCCTGGTAAAATCTCACCAGCCATAGCAGCTGAATGTGTCATACCCGAACAACCAATTGTTTCAATTAATGCTTCCTGAATGATACCCTCTTTTACGTTAAGTGTAAGCTTACAAGCACCTTGTTGTGGTGCACACCAACCGATGCCGTGTGTTAAGCCTGAAATATCCTTAACTTCTTTATTTTTTACCCATTTTCCTTCTTCTGGAACTGGCGCTGCACCATGACGTGCGCCTTGTGCAACTGAGCACATGTTTTGAATTTCCTGTGTATAAATCATTATGTTACTCCTTTCAATATGTAAAATAACTACGATTATTCTCTCATAATAAGACAAAATAGTCAATGGATTATAAGAATAATATTGTTAAATTATTATCTATCTTAGTTTTATGTGCCGATTAGCCCTAGTTTTTAGCCACTATTTCGCCTTGTTTTTTGTATATACTTCCAGCATTTACATAGCCGCGGACACTTGATAATGGGTAAATATTGCTATTTCTACCAATAATTGTTCCTGGATTTAAAATGCTACCACAGCCAACCTCTACATTATCTCCAAGCATTGCACCGACTTTTTTAATTCCAGTCTCGATTGGAGCATCTGGAGCCTTTATTGTTACCAATGACTTGTCTGACTTTACATTCGAAGTAATAGAACCTGCACCCATATGTGCCTTAAATCCTAAAATTGAATCTCCGACATAATTGTAATGTGGCACCTGCACTTTATTAAACAACAAAACATTCTTAAGTTCTGTTGAGTTGCCTACAACAGCACCCTGCCCAATAATTGCGTTACCCCTGATAAATGCACAATGACGAACTTCTGCACCCTTATCTATAATACAAGGCCCATTCACAAACGCTGTAGGAGCAACCTTTGCACTCTTTGCAATCCAAACATTCTCGCCAACCTTGTCATACTCATCTAACGACAGTGTATTTCCAAGTTCAACAATATAATCTCCAATCTTGCCCAACACTTCCCAAGGATAAACAACCCCTTCAAAAATACTAGCCGCAATGGTCTCATCTAAATCAAATAATTCCTTAACACCAACCATCTCATTCATTCTACCACACACCCACCATATAATTTATTATTTCTCAAATCTTTTATCATTTTAATTCTTTTTTAATTATTTTTAGATTTCTATTTTTCAATTTTTTATTATTCTACGATTCTGTTACTCGTTACTCTTTATACTTTTCTTCTTTTGTTCTTTTGTTCTTTTGTTATTTTGTTTTCTTCTTTTATTCGCTTGGTAAAACTTCTATGAATCTCGGAAAATTTACGACCAGTTTAAGCTCCAACCCATTTCCAACAAAGTAGCCCGTGAATATAAATTTATAATTATCCATTTCGCCGTCGACCGGCTGAAAGCAGTGCTTATGTTATGTCAAGACTCAGATGAAAAACCGAACGAAGTGAGACTTTTCATCATCCTTGAGGCTTGTAAAGAACATACTGCTTGAAGGAAAGGCAGGCGAAATGGATAATTATAAATTCATATTCACTCACACCTCTCGTTCAACACCCTGCCCTTAAATTAATGCCAACCCCTTTGCCCCTTCATAGCAGTTTTCCCCCTTACTCCACCGTTACGGACTTTGCAAGGTTCCTAGGCTTATCAACATCACAGCCCTTAAGAACTGCCGTGTAGTAAGCAATCAACTGCATTGGGACTGCTGCAATCATTGGCATCATCAAATCATCAACCAATGGTAACTTGATTATATAATCAGCTACGTCGTCTCCAACATCAATTGACTGACCACATATTAGGATTACCATAGCGCCTCTTGCTTTGACTTCTTTAATATTGCTAATTGTCTTTTCCACTAGTGCTGTTTGCGTTGCAATTGCAATCACTGGCATCTGATCTGTTACAAGTGAAATTGTTCCATGTTTCAGTTCTCCAGCTGCATATGATTCTGAATGAATATATGAAATTTCTTTTAATTTCAAAGAACCTTCCATGCTCAACGCATAATCTAATCCACGTCCTATATAAAGAAGACTTTCCGTATTCATTAGCTTTGATGCAACAAATTGACATTCCTTCTTAAGTTCAATCGCTGCTTCAATTCCACTTGGTATATTCTGTAATTCAGCCGTATATTGCTTACACTGTTCTTTTGTAATTGTTCCATTTGAATATGCTATTTCAAATGCCAATAAATACATCACTGAGATCTGAACCATATATGCCTTTGTTGATGCAACTGAAATCTCTGGTCCTGCGTGTGTATATATTACCATATCTGCTTCCCTGGCGATTGAAGAACCCTTCACATTGACTATGGCCATTGTAGCTGCGCCAACTTGTTTTGCAAGACGAACAACTGCAAGTGTATCTGCAGTTTCACCAGATTGTGAAATCACGATGAGTAAATCCTCTTTTGTTATCAGTGGATCTCTGTATCTAAATTCAGAAGCGATGTCCACAATAACTGGAACACGCGCTATTTTCTCAATTATATATTTGGCAACAAGTCCGGCATGCATTGCTGTGCCACATGCTACAACGAATATTTTTCTGTAAGTTGCAAGCTTATCAAAATCAACACCATCCGCTGAAAAATCTGGCATTCCATTGCTAATCCTTGGAGTAAGCGTTGTCTTCACTGAAGTGGGTTGTTCGTGTATTTCTTTTAACATGAAATGCTCATATCCGCCTTTTTCAGCAGCATCAATATCCCAAGTTGCCGTCTGTAGTTCCTTCTCAATTACATTTTTATGAATATCATAAACTATTATTTCATCTTTTTTCACAACTGCAATTTCATCTGGTTCAAGAAGATAATAATCTCTTGTATACTTAATGATTGCGGGAACATCAGATGCAATGAAATTCTCATTCTTACCAACGCCTACAATAAGTGGGCTATCTTTTCTTACTGCAAAGATTGTATCAGTAAAATCTTTGAACATAATACCAAGTGCATAGGAACCTTGAATTTCTGCAATCACTTTTGTAATTGTTTCAATTGGATCATCTACATAATAATAATCTAAAAGCTTTGCTACCGTCTCAGTATCTGTTTCACTTTCAAATTCATAACCTTTTGATATAAGAAAATCCTTGATTTGCTTATAATTTTCGATTATTCCATTGTGAACGATTGTTACTCTTTTATTTCCATGTGGATGAGAATTAATATCAGATGGTTCACCATGCGTTGCCCATCTTGTATGTCCAATACCACAATGTCCATCAGGTTTCCCATCAATTTTCATTTTTTCTATAAGATTAGCCAAACGTCCTTTTGACTTTTCAACTCTAATCGTACCATTTTCAAAAACAGCAATTCCTGCTGAATCATATCCTCTGTATTCAAGTTTTGATAATGCTTCTATCAGTACAGTCGCACAATCTTTTTTTCCGACATATCCAACAACTCCACACATATAATTTATTCACTCACCCAAACATGGGGCCTTCCCTTTAAATTTATATTATATTATATTTATCAAGTTAAATTACTAACCAGACTAAATTTACTCTTTTATTTCTTTAAATGCAAATCATTTATAATACTTAGAATCTTCATTAAACATACCATTTAGTTGCGATTGGTTATTTAATTTAAGTACACCGCTTGTTCTCATCCTAACAAAGTTCTCAAGTTTAACCATATATTCTTCAGACGTTATGGAACCTTCTGCTACGTAAGTCAGTCCTTTTTCCCAGCTTGCCGTCAATTCTGGATTGAGTAAATGTTTGATAGATGAATATACCACATCAAATATTATCTCTCCAAGAAGTGTTGGCATAATGATCTGCGTTTTTTTGTTTATTGCAATATATTTGTTATTATCTAATTTTTTTAGTATCTCCGCTCTTGTAGCACTGGTTCCAATGCCACTACCTTTTATCTGGGCGCGAAGATCATCGTCTTCAATCAGCTGTCCGGCATTTTCCATTGCAAGAATGATTGAACCAGAACTATAACGCTTCGGTGGTGATGTCTCACCTTCTTTGATTGTAAGACTATTAAAAGGCAATTTATCACCCTTTTTTAATTTCTTAATCATCTCAAAGAATTCTGCATCACACTTATCTTCTGTTTCCTCTTTTACCTTCGTAAATGAGTAATTGATAACCTTCAGGTATCCTTCATCCACCAACACCTTAAATGATGCGAAGAAATTTTCTTCTTTCACTGCTGTTGTTAAACTGATCTTTTGATACTGTGCTGCAGGATAAAATATGCTCAAAAATCTTCTTACTATAATCTCATAAGCCTTAGACGCGGTCGCTGATAATGAATTCAGTGCGCCAAAGCCTTGACCTGTCGGAATAATCGCATAATGGTCTGTAACCTGTTTATCATTACAATACTTCGTTTTATCTATATTCTTATACATGTTTTTTTCGAGTATTTCACTTGCGAAATCTTTTGCTAAAATATAATTTCTAAGTCCGCCAATATTCTTATGAATTTCCTTACATACTGCTGTTGTTAGCACTCTGGCATCAGTTCTTGGATATGTAACTAATTTCTTTTCATAAAGTTCCTGTATTATTTTCAAAGTCTCATCTGGGCTAATCTTAAATAACTTAGAACATTCATTTTGTAATTCTGCTAGATTATATAACAATGGAGGATTTTTAACATCCTTCTTTTTCTCTATACTATTCAAAGTTGAAATCACAGGTTCGGGATCAGATACATAGGTTATCAATTCTTTTGCTTTTTCTCTTTCTTTAAAGCCATTATCCTTATAAAGAAATGGTGATTCGAAATACTTACTCTTGTCTGTAACACGCCATTCTGCCTCAAATGTGTGAGTGGTACTTGTTGTATTAGTGCTCTCTATATTTGCTGGTGCTTCTGTATTTGCTAGTGCTTCTGTATTTACTTTCTTCTTTGAGTTTTCAACACCAGTTTCAACCTCTGCAATCACTCTAAAGAAAGGTGTTTTAACAAACTCTCTGACTTCTCTTTCTCTTCTTACAACCATTCCAAGTACACAAGTCATTACACGACCTACTGACAACACAATTCTATCAGCTCTTAGATAAGTTGCTATGTTTCTTCCATATTTTAAAGTCAGAAGTCTTGAGAAATTAATTCCCATAAGATAATCTTCCTTCGCTCTAAGATAAGCCGCCTCCGATAAATTATCATATTCTGATAAATCTTTTGCATTATGAATTCCTTTTAAAATCTCTTCTTCTGTCTGAGAATCAATCCAGACTCTTTTTCTTTTCTTACCTGTTACGCCAGCCATCTGTTCTACTAATCTATATATATATTCTCCCTCACGTCCAGAATCCGTACATACATATATTGTTTCTACATCATCTCTTGTAAGAATCGATTTTACGATTCCAAATTGCTTAGAAACCGCTGGAATCACTTCATATTTAAACTCTTTTGGAAGAAATGGTAGCGTTTCAAGGCTCCACCTTTTCAATCTTGTATCATAGCATTCTGGATAGCTCATTGTTACCAGATGTCCAACACACCAAGTAACAATATAATCATCTGCTTCCAAAAAACCATCTCTTCTGCCAAAATGTACTTTAAGTGCCTTTGCAAATTCCTGTGCGACACTAGGTTTTTCGGCTATAAAAACGGATTTTCCCATTTAACATTCTCCCAATTCTAATACTTATTCACAACCAGTTCTCCTGGGTAATCCTTCTTTACATACTTCTATACTTCTATACTTCTATACTTCTATACTTGCTTCATTACTTGCTTCTTTACTTGCTTCTTTACTTGCTTTTCTATACTTAATTCTTCACTTCATTAATTACAAATCATTAATTCCAATAAGCGTTACATTATCATTTTCATCGGCAAATTTAGTTAATTCCTCATCGAATGTCCCTTTTGAAAATAAGTAAATGTAATCCTTGCCAATGTTTGCAAGGCTTACGTTGTACATTAACTCTTCAAACATCTCAAAAGTAAACACATCACTTAGCCAGTTACATTTTCCAATTACATAGTGATTCTTATTGTCGCAGGCAATTATATCAATATTACCATTTTTGCCCCACCAACGACCTCTTCTACTCGTTTTTATCTGTAGTCTTCCCATTGAATCCATAAGTTCAATAAACTCTGTTCCAACTTTAATAAATGTTTCTGATGCAAACTCATCCAAGGAATCCTTAATATATGTATCATAAAATTCTTCAGGTTCACATAGATTGAGTTCCGAAGCATTTGCATAAATATATCTGAACCAGAATTCTACTAAACCCGCTTTAATTCTATATAAACCTTTTCTTGTGTGTTCATATCCCTGTGTATCATAAGAAAATATCTTTTCTACAATTTCTCGCTCAATTAGGTTCTTCAAATACACGCTTATTTTATCACGCCCAAAATTTGTTTGTTCATGAAGTTCATTTAACTTATATTTACCATTTGCAATACAAAACAAAATCGTATTATACAGTGCTGTCTCTCTTAGTTCTTCTTTGATATACTCGGAACCTTCATTGCTAAGGGATGACCCAATCTTAATGATTTGGGTGCAAATATTATCTTTCAATGAAACACTGTCACTAAATTTTGACATATAGCCTGGTACGCCTCCAGTGATTGCATATAATCTAAGACAATCAGGCACGGAATACTTTGGAAACATTCTAACAGTATCAACAAAAGATAACTCCTTAAGTTTCAAAAAAGCACTAATTGAATATGCATGTGTACCGATTGATGAAACCAAACTGTTTTCAATCCAGCTAACTGAGGAACTGGTACATATAATCATGGTTTTACTGTCAATTTCTTCACCCTTTACAATTGACGCAATAGCGCTAATGAATTCTTTATTACTCTTAACAATATTAGGGAATCCCTCGATAATAAGAAGTTTCACACTGCTATTCATATTATCAATCAAAGACAATAATTCACTATATGTATTCTTTGTAGCTATCATTTCACTGTCTGGATCAATACCCAGTTGTCTTGAAATATTTTTCTTCATTATTTGAAATTGTTCTTTTTCAGATGCTTGTGGAGCTGAATAATATATACATTCTTTATCTTTGCAAAATTCCTTCAATAATGTAGTCTTTCCAATACTTGAGCGACCATAAAGAATAGAAAATGAGTTTTTGTCACCAACATACATATCCTCTAAACTTTGTAATTCATTCGTTCTCCCGAAAAGCATAAGCTTCCTCCCCCATATACCTAATTTGATTCATCTAACGTTAACTTATATGCTGGAATGAAATTCTCCATAAAATACTTTACTTCTGGCATGTCCATATTTTCTATTACCTTTAATATGGATATTTCAGCTTTTTCAAAGTCTGTATTTCCCATTCTCTTCTCTTCAATACATTTTACAAGTGCTGAAATCTTATCAGCTGCCTTGACATACTTCCATAAGTCTTCCTCTGCTGCGCTTTCCATTAAAACAGAATCATATTCTTTTCTCATCTTTTCAGGAAGCCCACTAAGTAATGCATCCTTAGCAACATTTTCAACTTCTTTGTATGCATTACGAATGATTGGATTATAATATTTTACTGGTGTTGGCATATCCCCTGTTACGATTTCAGTCACATCATGATACATACCAAGAATTGCGAGTCTCTCTGCATTAATATTCCCGTTAAATTCCTGATTATTGATAATTCCAAGTGCATGTGCAATAAATGCCACTTCTAAACTATGTTCACATATATTTTCATTTTTTGTATTACGCATTAGCCCCCAACGATTAATAAACTTCATCCTTGAAAGCATTGCATAGAAATGATTATTCTTCATATATATATTCCCATCTGCCACTTTAGTGGCTCCCCAATTATATTAAATTTAAGTTTAATTTTACCTTAATTTTGATGTGTAATCAAGTTAATTTTTATTTTATTTTTGCATCTTGATCTCCACCGATAAGTGTTGAATCCGCATCTCCGTATTGAATTGTTGCTTTTTGTGTTTCTGCTATTTTTCCGGTTGCTTTCGTAGCACTAGTTGATTCTATCGTTGAATCTTCATCTACTTCTTTTTTTTTTTCATTCTTATTATCTTTAACTGTTTTTTCTTGTGCAGGTGCTTGTGTTACTACTTCTTCGGACTTCTTCTGCTTTTCTTTTAGCGTAAATGAACCAAAATCAACAATTGGTAAATTAGTATGTAATGTAGTCATAAATTGTTTCCATATTGCACACGTATATTGTCCTGGACTAGACATTTCTTGTGGCATATCATATCCAATCCAAACGCTAGTTGTATAGTATTTACTGTATCCTACAAACCAAGCATCCTTATTAGAATTAGTGGTGCCAGTTTTACCTGCAACAATTGCATTATCAATATTTGCCAATACTCCTGTTCCGCTTTTGACAACTGTTTTTAGCATATCAGTCATCATTCTTGAGGAATTAACGTCATACACTTTACTTTCTCTATGTGTTTCATCTACCGTTGTCTTACCATCTGAACTTTTAATTGTGACGATACAAGTTGCTCTTCTATATACTCCATCATTTGCTAATGTAGCATATCCTCCTGCCATCTCTTCAGTAGAAACACCCTCTGTAAATCCACCAAGTGCACCTGCTATAATATCTTTATCTACATATATTTTCTTGAATTGCATTTTCATTAAAAACTCACAACCTGACCTAGGCGTGATTTGACCATATATTTTCCAAGCAACTGTATTTTTTGAAACCCTAACCGCATCTCTAAGTGTCATCTTTCCATCATATTTATTATCTCCATTTTTAGGTCCCCCCTCAATGGGTTCATCTACGACAACCGTATTGGGATCATTTCCCAATTGTAAATATGGTGTATATACATTTAATGGCTTAATTGAGCTACCAGGTTGTCTGTAACTTTGATATGCACGATTTAGAGTATATCCTGGTAATTCCTGGCTTCTTCCACCCACTATTGCGATAACATTTCCTGTTGAATTATCAACGCAAGTTGCTGCTCCTTGCATTTCAAATACTCCATCGCCGCTCAAAGATGAGAATTTTACCAAATTATCATCAATAGACTTCTGAAGTTCTTCTTGTGCCGTCAAATTTATTGACGTATAAACGCTATATCCACCATTAAATAAACGTTTTTGTAATATGGCATAATTTGAATCATACGAATCTTTATAAGTATTATAATCTTCTTCAGACTTAAAATCATATCGAAATGTAAAACCATATGTAGCCATCATTGATTCCGTTGCACAACGTCTAACATAGGTGTCAACATAATTATTTTTCGCTGTTTCTTGCAGATTAAGCGTAATCGTTTCTTCCAATGCAACATTATAATCAGTATCATTGATTTTATTGTTTTCATTCATTTGTTTGAGTACCAAATTACGTCGTCCAAGTGTAGCATCATAATTCTCTACTGGATTATATCTGGTTGGACTATTTGGTATTGCTGCTAAAAATGCTTGTTCTGATAAACTAAGTTCACTAACTGATTTGCTAAAGTAACCTTTAGAAGCTGCTTCAATACCATAATATCCATTTGCAAAATAAATATTGTTTAAGTAAAATTCTAAAATTTCATCTTTTGAATACTTTTTTTCCAATTCTATCGCAATAAATGCTTCCTTTATTTTACGTTGCCAGGTTACCTCACTCGTCAAGAAAATATTTCGAGCTAATTGTTGGGTGATTGTACTTGCACCCTGCGAAATGTGATCACTTTTCTGATTCGCAACGACAGCTCTCGCAATTCCCACCAAATCAACTCCACCATGACTATAGAATTTTTGATCTTCCATTATAACAAAAGCATTCACTACATCTGTAGGGATATCTGTAAAATCTAGATAGTCCAAATCTTTTACACTACTCATTGTACCCATTTCAGCACCATTGGTATCATAAATCATAGTTGTCTGCGAAGCATTAAATGTATTATATGAACTTTCTGATACCACACTTTTTGCCTCCTTTGCCAACTTGAAAGCCTTCACTATCATCGGTGCCGAAATAGCAAGACCTGCAATTAAGACTACCCCCAATGATAACGCCATATATTTAATTATCTTTTTCTTTCTCGTATTGTTCTTCTTACTTCTTTTCTTTTTGGTCATCAACTTCACGTCTTTCTTTTGTCTTTCTTTTGTCTTTCTTTTGTCTTTCTTTTGTCTTTCTTTGATACTGCACTATCTCAAACTTTTTTATTTAATACTGCACTATCTTGCACTTTTGTATATGGAGAATTGTGTTCTTGTTTTGATTTAAATTCTTTTATACTAGAGATTTTTTCATTTTCATTAAATTCAATTATCGAAGCGCCGTCAAATCCATAAATCACCCCATCATAATTACATTCAAAATACCATTCCGCAACGGTCACTTTATCTTGACTAATAAATTGCTTCACATTCCATTCTAACACAGTTGCGTGTATACACCAATTCGCGAACCATTTTTTTACCTGATCCAGTCCATGATATTCTGGACCATAACTTTCACTATATAAAACATTCTCTTCAAATATCCCTTCGATTCCAGAAATATCTTTCGAAAGCCACATATCAAAATAAGCCAATATCTTATCTTCTCGCCTTTTCATAACCCACCCATATTTCCATTATTTTAATAAAGCACTACTAGTAAAATTATCACTTTGCTTTTGCTGAATCGTTTTGACGAGTATTTAAAGTTACTTATGTATTTATTTTGTGCGTTAAGATAAAAAGTTCTACTGTCTGACGAACGAAGTGAGGAGTTTAGAACTTTTTATCTTTGCCTTTAGCACAAAATCAATACATTAGTAACTTAATACGAGGAATCAATTCAGCAAATGCAAAGTAATAATTTTACCCTAGTGTAACCAACTGAAATTTGATTTCTTCTTTTTTTAATATTGCAATTTCTCTTTTTGTACATGTAAATATTATAATTTGATTACCCATACTAGCGAGTGAAAGTAAGGTATCTTCCAATCTGCTATCATCATAATGAGCAAATGATTCATCCAAAATAATTGGCATAATTTCATTTGGGAAAAGCAACTTTGAAGCAGCTAACCTTACACTCAAATGTATCTGTTCTTTCGTCGCAAAACTTACATTGTTCATATTAATAACTCTGCCATCTTCACTAATTGTAACCTTCATACTGCTATTCACTCTTAAATTATCATACTTTCCTCTGGTAAAACGGCTGATATATTCAGAAGCCAATTCATTTAGTGAATCACCAAAGTCAGCTCCTATATCTTTCGAAAAGTTTTGAATGGTAGCAATTGCAAGCGTTATAGATCTTATCTTTTTATCTATTTCCTCGATTTTCAAATTACTTTCCGCTAATTCTTCCATCAGTTGATCTCTTCTATTAGACAATGTAATCGCACTGTCAAGCTCCCAATCTAGACGTTCTATCTGTTTCAAAATCTCTATATTACTTTCACTTTCTTTATTACCAGTAATATTATCGTTTGTATTCTCATTATTTTTTTTGCCAGAGTTACCTACTGACATTTTAATTGTACCATAAATCAACAGCATATCAGCTAAAACGCATATAACTGCTGCAGTCAAAAAATACCAATTATGTAATTGAACAAAACAATACCCAAATATAAGTGCAAAAATCGGGAGTATCACTCCTATTTTTTGTAGAAACACTCCACTGTTTATTCCATTGTTTATTCCATTGTTTGTTCCATTGTTTGTTCCATTATTTGATTTATTATTTGAACCATTCTGTATTTCTGGAATAATTTTAACACGTTGATTCATTCTCTCGTTTGCACTTGCGCGTTTTTCAGAAATAAGACGTATCTTTTCATCTAATTTTTCATATTCTTTTAATCTACTTTCAAGTTCTTCAATTCCAAGACTCTGTCTCTTCTTATCCAGTTTTCGACGACTTTCATTCAGTGATTCTAATGCTTCTTTTACATTAATATCTGCACTTTTTGACATATTAAGATTGGCAATTATACCATCAATTCCTGTTTCTTCCTGGCTTACAGATATTGTATTGTAGAAACTTTCCTCACTCAATCCTTCAATAACTGTTTCTAAACCACGGTCACCTAATAATACCACACTTCCTATATTTCGATCCGTAAGAGTCATGTTTTTCACGTTTTTTTGAAATACGCGATCAATTCTATATTTGCGATCTCTAGCCAAAAACTCCATAGAACCTTCATAGAAACCCGGATTTTCCCAAGGTTCGTATTGTGAATAAACATCATTAGCAGCTGCGCGACCTCTTGATCTTGCGGCTCCAAAAAACATAGCTCGAATAAATGAATGTAGCGTTGTTTTGCCTGCTTCATTTTCACCATATATAATGTTAATTCCATTGGATAGACTGATTTCCTTATTATTAAATCTTCCAAAATTATTAAGTTTAAGATATTGAATAATCAAGCATTTCACCTCTTTGTTCTGAGTAAAGCATTTACAGCATAAAACATAGCAGCATCATCAATTCCTTGCAATTTTTGAATAACCTGTCCAACAATTGTACCATCGTTTTGGGTTAATAACTTCCCATAATCATAATCTATATGCGTTTCATCAATAATTTCACAAATATTAAAATCTTTCAAACTATTTTCAACTTCAAATTCCATACTCTCATGACGTGCGCCCGTAAGCACCACTTTATAGATATGATTACTTCCAAACTCTGAAATTTTATCAACTATCTTTTCTACCAAAGCATGATTGGTTACACTATTATTACAATTAATTTTCAACGTAACATATTGTCGTTGTGCACATGGAACGAAGTCCAAATCAAGCTTTTTACTCTTGAAATCGATATTCCCAATGATATACCCTTTTTCACCATAATCATTCTTATCCGTCGGTTCTAGGGACCCTGAATAAGCAAAATGCTTCGCTCTGTTGATATAGCCTTTGTGTATATGCCCAAATGCACTATAATCAAAGCCATTTTCTATAAACTTATTCTCATCTACTATGATATGATTAACATCTCCACCATGTCCAAGTAAAATATTAATTCTGTTTCTATTTGCCGGAATAACATCATCATATATAGGGAACTTTATTTCCCTTGAATGATAACTCATTCCATATATATTAGTATTTAGTTCTGGGATTTCTACACATTCTATTTGGTCATTTAAAATGAAGTGAACATTCTTGCTCCATTTAAATGAATTATAAAATGAATTGTCTTTCACGTAATCGTGATTACCTGCTATAATAACGACTTGAACTGGAGCTATTTTTTCAAACAAATAATTAATTTCCTTTAATTCCTTAAGTAGCGGTTGCCCATGGAAAAGATCTCCTGCAATCAGTATTAAATCTATCTTTTGATCAATTGCCGACTCAATGACGATTTTAAAAGTATCATATATTTCCTGATATCTATCTTGACTCCAGCTTTTATTCTTATCTGGAACAATGCCTAAATGCACATCTGACAAATGTATGAATTTCATTCTAACACCCAAACTTTCCTATTAACCTTTGTATGCAATAAATACATTTCCAAATTGTGCAAACAACTTGCCCGCTTCAGCAATTGGCAAAGTAATATAGTTACCAGTTGATACCTCGAAATAAGAAACGTTTTTTGCATCAAATGAAGTTACCATTACATATGAATTCTCACCAATTCTTCCAACTACTGGGGTTCCAACACTAATATAGTACAAGATATTTTCTAAGCTCACACCTTTTAAATTCAATGCTCGATTTGTAGTTGCCTCATTTATGATATCTAACGCAGTCATACCTTGTGCAAGTTTCGCGGAAGCATCGACATCAAAGCCTGCTGCGTGCAATAATATTTTAACTGATCTTCCAAGCGATTCACTATCGCCTACTCCTCCACTGAACCTATCACTTAAAGCTGCTGTCGTATTTCTATAACGTTTCCAGATATAATTTGCCTTATTATCAACAATTGTTCCATAAGTATCATATGCGTTTGCTATTGCAGTTGAAAGATTTGTAAAACTGCCTTGAAACTTCCCAAACCCGTATACAAAATATCTTCCGTTATCGTCAAATTTAGCATCGACTTTAACGCTTTTGCTGCTAACAAATACGACTTCTTTTGAAGCTCTTATCGAAACATTATCTACATTCGCTATTTTGTTAACCAAATTAATATATAATTCTTTTTTCCTATTATCCGATGTAGCAGTCTCTAATGATAATCCACTATCTGTTTGATTTTCATCACGATTCATCAGCTGGTCGATGGGCGCACTTTCATAGTAGCCGTCTGCATTCTTAACAACACGCGTCAAATTGATTCTGAGTCCTGATACAGAAGCTCCACTTACAAAAACGCCTTCATTTTCATATTTTTTAATAACATTAAATTCACTATCATATATATTTAGACAATACATTGGAAAGGTTACAAAACCATTGTTTTCTATTATAATATCCGTCTTGTGTGCAAACCCAATGATACAATCACTTTTTATATACCCAAGTATTTTTAGCTTATCACCCTCATCAGCTTTGATTTGATATTCCCCGCCACTAGACATATTAAATACTCTGATAACATCTGTATCATTAATCTTACCATTTAAACTATAAGCAATGGATTTTCCATCCGCTGAAATAGCATAAGTTTCATCCGAAAGGCCACTGATTTCCACCATTACTTCTTTACTTGTAAGATCAATTGAATATAATGAATTATCTAGCAAGAAATAGAAAATATTATTTTCACTAATATAACCAACTTGTCCAACATTTTCCTTAAGCTCATCATATGGCACATTGACTGGAACATATAGCAATTCTTTTACTTGATTGTCCTCATAATTATAGTTGCATAATGACACTCCAACTTCACCTTCATGAGCGCCCCTATTCATATATCCGTATACCATGAAATTAACATTTCCATTATCTTCTACACTCATTATCTTGATATTATGCTTATTATATAATTCTCGCATATTATCACTGTCTTCTGCCTCAAATGAAAAGATTCTTGTAAATGCCTTTTCTTTATCATTAAAACACCACAATGAACCCTGGCTGACAAAGCAGGCATAGTTTCCTTTCGTGCTAGAAATCATATCAACATTTTCGTTACTTGTAATTCCTAGAGATATTTTTGATTTTAAGTCTAAATCATTAATACCATTAAACACTTGATTCGCTTCTCTTTCAAAGTTCAAAAGATACATAGTTGTAGCCGTCTGCCTGATTCTATAATATTCATCGACCTTATATGTATCATATGCGCCCGTTGAACCTTGTGCTGCCATTGTATATTCCAAATAAATTGAAGCTACTTCACTATTTATATCCTTAATTGTAGGAATAATTGTTTTTTCAACCGTTGGGCTCAACTTATCCCATCCAATCTGGGCTAATGACGAATTAATATTGACTTTTCCAAAGTTCGAATTATCACCTGTTAATTTGTTCGTTTCAATCAAGGCTTTAATACTATCTAATTTGCTTTGATCAAATGTAGCATTGTTAAAATTCATTACAAAGTCTATCTTGTTTTGCAATCCAATGCTCGTACTACTTATTATCTTGGTGAAATATTTAATTTGCTCATTGTCCGTTGTTCCTATATTTATTTCTAATAAATATTCTTGATCATTTTCAATCAAGTTTTTGATATTAAGCATTGCATTAATAACTTGATCATCTGAAGTATAATCTGATACGACTGTGTCTTCAATTAATGACATATCATCTAATTTTCTTATCTTATAAGATAACTTTGTCACTTTCTGTCCATAATTATTAATGACAATTTTCAGTTTCTTATTATCAGGAAGTGGTGTAATAGAATCATTTAATAAGCTAGCATCAACATCTGTCGAATAACCATGAAGCTCATTGAATAATGTACCACTTTCAGTTTGCATCATAACTATGGGAAGCGTTGCTGCATCCATTGTAGTTGAGATAGGTAATTCCAATGTGTAATTAATTGATAAAAATGTCATTATCGATGTTGTTATAAAAGCAATAAAAAGCACAAAATATTTAAATTCCTTAAATTTTGATTTTCTCATAATAATCCCCTCTAATTTTCGAATAATTGATTCAATGTTAAATTGAGATTGAGTTGTTTTTGCATATAATCAAGAGACTGAGTCAAGTTATATTCCTGACTCTGCTTGTCTCCACTTTGTTTGATAGCCCTAATTAGAAGATTTTTTGGCGTATGCTCCATATCAATAAATTCAAGAATCTGGGTCTTATAGCCTTTGCTTTCCAAAAGTTCTGCTCGAATAGCATCTGTGAATATCGCCGCCATTCTTTCTTTTAAAATTCCATACTTGAATACTGGTGCAAGCAAATCATTGCGCAATGTCTTATTTGCTTCGTGTTGACAACATGGGACTGACAATATCACCTTAGCTCCCCATGTGACAGCTTTTGCCATTGCATAATCGGTAGCTGTATCACAAGCATGAAGTGTAACCACCATATCAACTGCATCGACATCTTTGTAAGATGCAATATCCCCCACGAAAAAGTTTAATTTATCATAACTATATTTATCTTTCAGCGAATTACACGTTGCAATTACATCTTCCTTCAAATCAAGTCCTATCACTTTGATATCATATTCCTTTAGTACTTTTAGATAGTAATACATTGCAAATGTAAGATATGACTTTCCACATCCAAAATCAATAATTGTCTGCTCTTTTTTCTTATCTAACTGTGGTAAAATATCCTCAATAAATTCTAAGAATCGATTAATCTGTTTAAATTTATCATATTTTTGATTTACGATTTTGCCATCTGCTGTCATAACACCTAAATCAATCAGGAACCCTACTGGTTTTCCCTCTTCTAAAATGTACTTTTTACTGCGGTTATGTAAAAGTTCTGCTTGCTTCTTATTACTGGTTCCAGTATTTTTATATTTAATTGTCATATTACCATTCTTACCCGAAAGAATGGTTCCCTCACCAGTTTTTGTAGTAATCTGTGCTTGTTTAAAATCTTCAATCATCCATTTTTCAATCTTAAGCTTTATTTCTTCTTCACTATAATTATTATGAATAACCTTTGTTCCCACGGTTTGGGACGCTTGAAACAACAATATATCTTTCATAATAATTGGACGAATCTTAATTTTAGATACCTCACCCTTAGTTCTTACATTACTTATTATTATATCTATCAAATCTACATTCATACATATATTTAAAAGTTCATTTATTGTCATAATATTCCCTATTCTCCCGTTTTTCTATAAAACATTATAAAATCGCATTCTTTATTATTGTAATCTTTTTAGGTTCAAACTACAACTGTTATTTTATGTGAACATAACCTTAATACTAACTGTGAGGCTAACGGTAGACCAAACTGTGAAGCTAACTGTTAAACTACTGCGAAACTTACTGTGAAACTTACTGTGAAACTTACTGTGAAACTTACTGTAATGTTAACGTTTAAACGAACTGTAAGGTTAACGTTTAAACGAACTGTAAGGTTAACGTTTAAACGAACTGTAAGGTTAACAAAATAAGAGTTACTGCACAATGACTGTTTTAGTCAAATGCAGTAACTCCCTAAACTTTGATTATTTATATTACCTGAACCTTAAAAGCTGTCGTTTGAGGGGGAATGCTTGGTGTCTGAAATGTTGCATGCTCCACTCTTACCGTCTGACCCGGTCTTAAATTTCTCAAGCTTATTCTATTTCCTCTTCTATCTAATATTCTTGTGGCATCCGTTATTACAAATCTCATAACACTATTGATATTATTAACCCTACCTGTAAAGAGGAAATTATTAGTTGTGTCAACACTTAACACGTTACCTACTGTCACATTGAAAGGTTCATTTTCGCCAACAACCGTTATTCTAAAAGCATTGGACTGAGGAGGATTACTTCTTGTCATAACAGTAGAAAACTCTGCGTCTACTATCATTCCTTTTCTCAAATTTCTAAATGATAAATTTCTGCCAAATTTATCTCGTATTCTTGTATCTTCGGTCACGATTAACACAACTAAATTAATATGTGTTATTCGAAAATCACCCATGACTCCATAAGCAATTGTAACGTAACCGGTTCTATTATTCATAGATACTTCTTCTATAATTGCGTCATTCACTCTAATCACATCATTATTTCGTGAAGGTGTTCTGTTACATTGATTACATTGATTACCACTTTCAAAAACGTCCAAATCTACTCCTATCTGGCGCCTTAGCACCGCTTAAAACCAGGGATGTGAAAAAAGCCTTATCCTTCATCCATACTTCTATCTGCCGCTTCGTAGACACTCAAAACAAGGTTATCCCTTATGATTTTATATTTTATATACATTATATAATATGGATATCACCTAAAAAGTTGTGATTATTTCAAAAAGTTGTGATTATTTCAAAATGAGTAGTATTTCTTGATCTTTAATCCGGAATTAATATGCACTTAATCTAGATTTAATCATAGTAAATTATAATGATTCATAATGATAGAATAAAATATTGAATGCGTAGGAAATTGCGCAAGAATGGAGAGAAATATGCGTTGTCCAAGATGTGGAAGTTCAAATGTAAATTCTCAAGTAATCACCATGAGTACTACATCAAGTAAAGTGAAAGGATTTGGATGTATCAAAGCATGTCTAGGCTATCTACTATTTAGTATTCCAGGCATTCTTTGTGGCCTTTGTGGAATGGGTAAAGAAAAAAGCACTACAACTTCTAAATTAAAGGTGATTCACATATGTCAAAATTGTGGAAATCAGTTCTAGATACAATATATGAAATTGGCAATAATAGTGGTTGCCATCAAATGCCGGAACGAAGTTTCTTTTACAAAGGTAGACAGTTCCCCGTATGTGCAAGATGCACCGGTGTATCTATTGGTCAAACCACAGCCATTATCCTAGCTTTATTCAAACGTTTTCTTTCATTTCCAATTGCTGTGTTATTACTAGTTATTATGGGATTTGACTGGGTAATTCAAGCGATACACATAAAAGAGTCCACTAATTTCAGGCGATTAATCACTGGGTTTTGTGGGGGACTTGGGTTGTTTTCAATCTACATGAAGATATTAAGAAAAGTTGGATGAACCTAAAATCATCCCATTGGCTCTGCTAAATCATCTCCTTGTATGGAAGTTACTAATGTATTTGTTTTGTGCTAAAAGATAAGATAAAAAGTTCGAACTCCTCACTGCGTTCGTCAGACAGCGAACTTTTTATCTTGGCGCACAAAACAAATGCATAAGTAACTTTTGCATACCGTCAAATGATTCTGCAGAGCCAATGGGATGATTTTAGGTTACGGAAACTTTTTGTAGGGGGGGGCTAAAAGACCAAAACAAAGACATATGGACAAATGTTATCGTTCAATAAATATTGAAATACTTACTTTTTATATTCGAATCAGTTTTGTAAATTCAACACAAAATTATTCAATAAATAACGAAATACTTTATCAGTACCTTATAAAAAGAAAAAAAGTCCCATAGGCACCTTAAATAGGTGCCTATTAAACCTGATAACGTAAAACAACAGCAACTTCTTTTTTTAGTCAATCATATAGATCTCTTCCACACGTTTACCAACACTTTTCATATTACATTTTACAAAAGCACCTGTACAATATTTTTTATAAGCAATTGTTGCAAAGTCCTCAAAATTGATTTCTGTTTGATCGGCATTGAAATATCTACAATTATTGTCAAATCCATACGCTGATCCTGTAATTATTTCACCATTTTCAGTAAAACTATAACGATCTATTCCACGTAAACTTTTAGCAATACCTCCTATATAAATAATGGAATCCTTAATATCCGGCTGTGTAGCTGCTATTGACAGTGTAGCTACTGTTTCTGTTTTCTGAAGATCTGAAGAAGAAACCGTAGCAACTATATTCACATCTGTTTGCGTCTGGGTGTTGACAATCGCAGATTTGTCTGCTGAATCTGGGGTACTTGTTGAATTGGTTAAGCTTGAACATCCTGTTAACAAAAGAGTAATCATTAGTGCTGCAACCGTATATTTTGCAGATGTCTTTTTGAATCTTGTAATCATAGTTATCCTCCTGATATAAAATTTGCTTGCAAAACCTAAAGTTCCATGAACCATAGTTGCCTCAGATAATAGTTTTAACATTGAGATAATAGTTTGCCCATACTTTTTGTTTTCTTCTGCGTTTAGAATTGACAGTACGGATGCATCACAGGCAATTTCACAATCTTTTTTCATTTGATGAATTGAATATAGCATAATTGGATTAAACCAGTAAATTGATTGTATGATCATGCCTAGTAAACTGACCACCAAATCTTTTCGTTTGAGATGTGACAACTCATGAAGAAAAACATACCGAAGTTCATCATGGGATAATCTCTCAATAATTTCTGGATTGATTAATATTTTGGGATGTACATACCCACATAGCATAGGGGATTTCAGTTGATTATCATATAGAATAATTACCGTGGACTTGATTTTTAGTTTCAATTTACATAGATTAAAAAGTTCAGTAATATCCTTTCTTTGACAGGAACTTAATTTTCTTAGTTTTAGTGTCAACATTAAATTAACAAAACATATGTATAATAAAATCATAATAAAAACTGTAAACCAAATAATAGCCGCTGTTTTAAGATTAAAGCCTAGTCCGTTGAATAAAGACTCCGAATCTACGGCAGTTGCATTCACTTGCATATTGACTTGTGCTTTCACATTATTACCAGCATCATTATATTCATTTACATCCGTTGCATCAATCTTTTGAGGACCTTGATCGGTAATATTCCACATGTTAGAGTTATTAAAAATATTTTCTAATTGTGTCTGTGGTATAAAATTGAACATGTTTATTGGACTAGATACTGAAAATGGAATAACAAGTCTAGCAATAAGGATAAACCAAATACAATAATGGAATTTGGCGCTAAGTTTTTGATTAAAAAGTTTTTTAACTAATAATATTCCCATAGCCGTGAAGCTACCCATTATCGATAGTATAATGATTTCTTGAAATAAATTTGATATATTAATCGATCCCGCCCCCTTTTATCACTTTGATTTTTCATCAAGAATCTTCTTTAAATATTCAATTTCATGTTCGGACATTTTTTCATTACTTATAAAATTTTCTACCATATGGTAATATGAACCGTCATAAACTTTTTGAATAAAAGATCCGGTTTCTTCCTTCATACAGTCTTCTTTTGTAACGAGTGGATAAAATTGGTGCGGCGATGATAACTTATCTACACCAAGAGCGCCTTTTTTAATTAATCTACTGATCAGTGAGTGAATTGTTTTAGGACTCCAACTAGTCTCCGACTTTAGGCTGTTAATTATTTTGGTTGAATTTAACGGTGATTCTTCCCATACTACCTTCATAATATGCCATTCGGCTTCTGATATTTTGCAATTATTTTCTTCCATGTTATATCTCCATTCCTACAAGTGTAGTCTATTAAATATATACTACACTTGTAGGAAATAAAAGTCAACTATTTTTAGATTCACATGCAACAATTCGATATTTACATAAATCAAATAATCTTAAGGGGTAAAGTCAATATCTTTTTGAATATATTACATTAATTATTGTATCTCAACAATATAAGAAGAATAGATTTTGAATATGTATAAAAGTTCTAAATAGCACAATAATATGATTACTAGTAAAATTAAGTTTAAGATAAGGATAATCATATTATGGAGAATAAAAGATCAAGGGTGGGAAAGAAAGAGAAGGGGTTGTCGGCTTGGCAGCTTACTATGATGGCGTTGGGGACTGTAATTGGTGGTTCTTTTTTTCTGGGTTCGGCGATTGCTATTGAAGCGGCTGGGCCTTCCATTTTAATAGCCTTTGTTTTGGGTGGTGTGCTGGTCTACTTTATACTGTTTGCGCTTTCTGAGATGACTGTGTCCAATCCAACTTCTGGCTCGTTTCAAACTTATGCGACTGAAGCTTATGGACCGGGAGCTGGATTCGTTGTTGGTTGGGTTTATTGGAGCGGCATGGTTCTTGGAATGTCTAGTGAAGCTACAGCAGTGTCAATATTAATGCGCCAATGGTTTCCAAATATGAAAATATCATTACTGGGAACTATTATTATTATTAGTGTTACACTTTTAAACTTATTAGGTGCTGATCTACTTAGCAACTTAGAAAGTGGACTTGCCATAATCAAACTATTGGCTATTGTTGCATTCATTATGATTGCGCTTCTGTTGATCTTCGGTTTTATGCCAGGAAATTCATCTGTGGGTGCAGGTGCATTGGCAAAAGAGCCCTTATTTCCAGGTGGTATCAAAGGAATTGCTGGAAGTATGCTCCTTGTCATGTTCGCTTATGCAGGTTTTGAAATTATAGGATTAGCTTCTTCCGAAGCAAAGAATCCAAAAGAAACAGTTCCAAAAGCCATTAATTATACTGTGCTATGTTTAGTAGGCTTGTATGTTATATGCATTGCGGTTCTACTTCCTCTCATTCCTACATCGATTCTCGATGAAAATACAAGTCCGATGGTTGCTGCGTTAGATCGATATCATATAAGTTGGGCAGGCTTTGCGATTAACATTGTCTTGATTACTGCAATCCTTTCTACGATGCTAGCTGCTATGTTTGGACTAGGAAGAATGATGCGTTCCCTAGCTGAAGCCGGACAAGCTCCAAATTGGTTAAGAGATAAAAAGGATGTGCCTTATCGAGGAATCTTGTTTTCCGGTTTGAGCATGATTATAGGATTATGGTTTGGACTATTATTTCCAAGGGTTTATCTTTTTTTAATTAGTGCTGGTGGCTTTTCTGTTCTATTTACCTATATTGTAATTGTTGCATCCCATATACGCTTTCGAAGAAAACATGGATGTCCCGAAGGAAATTGTAAAGTACGTGGTTTTCCTTATTCATCACTATTTGTACTAGTTAGTTTGATTATTGTAATTTTAAGTATGCCTTTAATCCCTGGCCAAATATATGGATTTATAGCTGGAATTGTGATGGTAATCTTATACACGGTGATCTATTTGATCGTAAAATATAAGAATTCTCAAAAACGGTAATTATTTCACCTAAAATAATATATGTAACCACTCTCCAGCTTTACATCATCATTGCCCGCTTTATTTTCTACCTCATCAATCAAATCCAATGACGTCTCCATACTAATAAAGATAACATTTCAAAAAGACAGCAGTAGCAAACCTTTCAAAGTTTTGCCACTGCTGTCTTAAATTCCAAACATTATATACTTAATATATATCTTTTTACTTTGCAGTAATATATCCCTGTGCCTTAAGGAGTTCTGCAATTAACACTGCACCACCTGCTGCTCCACGTACTGTATTATGTGAAAGTCCAACAAATTTGTAGTCAAATACGTTGTCTTCTCTTAAACGACCGAGTGATACGCCCATTCCATTTTCATAATTAACATCAAGTTTAACCTGTGGACGATTGTCGTCTTCAAGGTACTGAATGAAATATTTTGGTGCACTTGGAAGATCAAGTTCCTGTGGAAGGCCTTTAAATTCTGTCCATGCTTTGATAATTTGTTCCTTCGTTGGCTTCTTATCAAAATTAACAAATACTGCTGCTGTATGTCCGTCCAATACTGGAACGCGTATACACTGGCATGTAATTACAGGTTCGATAGCTTTCACGATTTGACCATTTTCAACTTTTCCCCAAAGTCTTAATGGCTCCTGTTCGCTCTTTTCTTCTTCTCCGCCAATATAAGGGATAATATTTTCAACCATTTCTGGCCATTCTTTAAATGTCTTGCCTGCTCCAGATATCGCCTGATATGTTGTTACAACTACAAGCTTAGGACCATATTCTTTTAACGCATTAAGTGCTGGCGTATAGCTTTGGATTGAGCAGTTTGGTTTTACTACTATAAATCCTCTTTTTGTTCCAAGTCGTTTCTTTTGATCTGCAATTACTTCTAAATGCTCTGGATTGATTTCAGGCACTACCATTGGGACATCTGGTGTCCAACGGTTCGCACTGTTGTTAGACACAACTGGAACCTCAGCCTTTGCATATTTTTCTTCGATTGCTTTGATCTCATCTTTAGGCATATTGACTGCACAGAATACGAAATCCACTTGCTCAGCAACCTTTTCTACTTCATTAATATCTAAAACCACTAATTTTTTAACAGCTTCAGGCATTGGTATGGACATTTTCCAACGTCCACTAACAGCTTCTTCATATGTACGTCCTGCAGAACGTCCACTTGCTGCTACCAATACAACCTCAAACCATGGATGATTTTCAAGTAATGTTATAAATCTTTGTCCTACCATACCAGTACCACCAAGGATACCTACTCTTAATTTATCGCTCATTTTACTTCTCCTTATTGTTTCACAAAGACAATTAAGCGGACCAGTCTTCCCACTACGTACAATTGTCTTTCCTTTAAGGAATATTATCACATAATAAAGTAAAATGCAATATCTTTTTTAGTTTATTTACTGAAACTTCACGATTTCTTTTTTCAGTCTTTTAATTATCTTTTTTTCTAGTCTTGATATGTAAGATTGTGAAATGCCCAAATAATCAGCAACTTCTTTCTGTGTCATCTCTAATCCATCTGTTGAACTAAGACCATATCTTAAATCAACAATGATTCTTTCTCTTTCTGTCAATTTATCAATTGCCTTTTTTAGTAGTTTTCTTTCGACTTCATTTTCAATATCCTTATATATAATATCTTCATCAGTTCCAAGAATATCTGAAAGTAAAAGTTCATTTCCGTCCCAATCTACATTTAAAGGTTCATCTATTGATACTTCTGCCTTTGTTTTATTATTTCTTCTAAGATACATAAGGATCTCATTTTCAATGCATCGCGATGCATATGTAGCAAGCTTAATATTCTTATCCGGATTGTAAGAATTTATCGCTTTAATAAGGCCAATTGTACCAATAGAAATCAAATCTTCTACGCCTACTCCCGTATTATCAAATCTTTTCGCTATATATACTACGAGTCTTAGATTATGCTCAATCAGAACTGATTTTGCTTGTTCATCTAGCTCGCCCCCTAAATCTGCAATTACCATTGCCTCTTCTTTTGGTTCAAGTGGTGCGGGAAGCACATCTGCTCCACCAATATAATGTACATCCCCTTGTTTTAACATCATCATATTCTTAATTGTAGGCATCACTTTAAACTGAAAATAATTTGGCACAGAAACTTTAATAATCATAGCATTTCCCTTTCTCCATATAAGTATTACTTTCTACCTAAAACATTCACCATTTAAAAGCATCTGATAAGCATTATCTGATGATAATTTTTGCTTATACAAACCGACTAAAGCTTCCTTTTTAGTAATTCTCTTCTCATTTCTGTATATGTACATAACATCCACCATAATCACCTCTATACAACCTTCGCTACACCCCAATGAGCGAAATGGGATCATATGATATTTTACCTTCGTGCAATCTTCTATATTATTAAAGATACTCTCAAATGCTTGGTATTCAATAACATTTACTGGTTTGTGATAATAAGGATCTTGCAACACATTTCCAGTATCTAAGATTCCCTTAATGCAAACTTGCTTTTCACCAACTTTCAATATAACATCGTACACTTTTGATTTATATGCTATAAATTGATCTAAATATCGTGATATAGCCATCAAAAGAATTCCAGCCATAACGATTGCTGCTACTAGCAGTTTGTCATTTAAAATAACCGTATTTATGTAATAACCAGCGTTTGTATAGTAATATAACATGTGGCACATTCCTCCAACCGTAAATGTCACTACATATAAAGTCACTACACCTTTAATCATATCCTTTAAATCACACTTCTTTGCACATATCCTTATCATCAATAAACTGATAAGAATATATGTACATATATTTCTTAAAAATATATAGTGTATCGGTATGGTTACTGCAATGCAAGCCCATATTGCACCTAAAGTGGCGGCAGTTATTATTCTAAAATAAGTGGCAGTATACTTTAGAAATTTACTAACTAGGATTAATATCAAGCTATCCATAAACAGATTTACCAAAAACAATACATCCAAATATATTACAATTCTAACTTCACCTCCTTCAAATTCAATATGTTAATTATACGAATTAGATAGAGAATATTTTGTCAAAATCAGTAGTTGTTTTAATTTTTTATAAAGACAAGTTTCTACAAAATGTTTTAAAAACAAATAAAAAGAGCATCTAGTTTAACTAGATGCTCTTATAAATTCTATATATAATTCTTAATTATCTCTTATTTTTCTGGAGAAATGTAGGAATCTTAATTCCCTTTTCTTCGACATTACTGTGAATAGGCATTGGTTGTGATAACCCAGGAAGTGGTGCTGATGAATAGTGTGAATTATTAGCTTGTCCTGCTTGCTGATTATATGTATATTCAGGTTTCACAGAGGCTTTAAACGGTTGTTGCTGTATCTTCTGGCTAAATCCTGCCATTGCACTGTTTACTTGAACATTCTTATCTTCAAGACCAGTAGCAATCACTGTAATAGTACAAGTATCTACACATTCTTCATCATACATAGCACC
This sequence comes from [Clostridium] fimetarium, assembly GCF_900111235.1. Lineage (GTDB taxonomy): Bacteria > Bacillota > Clostridia > Lachnospirales > Lachnospiraceae > Clostridium_N > Clostridium_N fimetarium. The sequence continues at coordinate 135,216 of NZ_FOJI01000002.1, read as the reverse complement.
AAATATAATATTAGCGCCTTCTCCTGCAAGCTCTTGAACATAGCTTGCTGCTTCATTCGCTTCCATGAGACTGATATCACCAGAAATATTGATAATAACATGAGTTGCTCCCTGAATTGTTGTCTCAAGAAGTGGACTAGTAACCGCTTTCTTAACAGCTTCAATTGCCTTGTCATCACCGGTTGTTGTACCTATACCGATATGTGCAACGCCTTTGTTCATCATTACAGTTTTAATATCTGCAAAGTCAAGATTGATAAGTCCTGGTACATTAATCAAATCTGTAATGCCCTGCACTCCTTGCTGCAATACTTCATCTGCTTTTTTAAGTGCATCAGGCATCGTTGTTCTTCTATCAACAATTTCTAATAACTTATCATTCGGAATAACAATAAGAGTATCAACACTCTCTTTTAATCTTTCAATTCCTGCAACCGCATTTGACATACGTGTTCTTGCTTCAAACTTAAATGGCTTAGTAACAACACCAACTGTAAGAATACCAAGGTCTTTTGAAATCTTAGCAACTACAGGTGCCGCTCCAGTTCCAGTTCCTCCGCCCATACCACAAGTAACGAACACCATGTCCGCTCCCTTAATAGCTTGCGTAAGTTCATCTATATTTTCTTCAGCAGCTTTCTCGCCAACATCTGGCTGCGCGCCAGCTCCAAGCCCTTTTGTCAATTTTTCACCGATTTGTAAGGTTGTGGGTGCCTTACATAATTGCAATGCTTGTCTATCTGTATTAATACCAATAAATTCAACGCCACTTATATTTTCATCTATCATTCGGTTGACTGCATTATTACCAGCTCCACCCACACCAATGACTATTATTTTTGCTGATGATCCAGATTCATTTGTCTTGATTTCTAACAAAATATTGCCTCCTTCATATTACTTTCGTAATTTGACTTTCATACCTTATAATATAATTTTTTCAACAAAATTTCAACCTATTTTTTAATTTTCTTCCTTAAATATAAAACCGGAGGCATCAGGAGTATAGTTTTCTAAATGTAATGTTCCTTTTCGTCCTTCTAACCCAGGCATTATTTGTTTTAATTCATTTAGCTTGTCCACCAGTTTATCACCATTACCGAGTAACACTTTTATCTGGCTCATATACAATGTAACTTCGTTGTTACTGTCAAAGTATATCTTATCCACGATAATTTCATATTTGTCAAATGATTGGGTTAATTCCAGTACTTCTGAAAATACGGAAGGGTTACTTACTTCAAGCTTAGAGTTTAGCACAATAGACTTAAAACTAAGTCCAGTTACTTGGGGTACTCCCGATAGCGTTTTTGTCGAACTCTCAACAATAACGCCATCTTTATCAAAATACATATCGCACCCCATATAATTAACATATCCAATAATAGGTTTTTCATATACTGTAACAATCATTTTATTAGGCCAAATAATTTCTGCATCATATTTTTGTATAAATGGAATGGTCCTCGGATTATTCTTCTCATACAAAAAGTACAAAAGAGCATTAGGACGCTTTCCATTGAATATATTCTTCATCAGCGCTTCTTTATCGTAATGCTGGCTTCCAACATATTCTATATTCTCTACTTTAAATACAAAAGCAACTGTTAATGACAAGAATAAAATAATAGAAATAATTAAACCTACTACTATTTTTGAGTGCCCTTTTCTTTTTCTTGATTTGTTTTTTCCCATTTTATATCTGCTCCTAGTTTTTTCAAGTCGCTGCAGATATCTACATATCCTCTTCTAATATAAAAAGAATCTTCAATCGTAGTGATACCTTCGGCTCCTAATCCTGCAATGACCAATGCGGCGCCGCCGCGTAAATCTTTTGCATTTACAGTAGTACCTTTCATATAATCAACTCCAGTAATGATTGCCCTATTATCTTTAACTTCAACAATCGCTCCCATTTTATTAAGTTGCAAAGCCAATTCAAGTCTTTTGTTAAATATTGTTTCTTCGATGATACTTGTTCCATCCGCTTTGCTCAGTACACTCATTACGATAGACTGCATATCTGTGGGGAATGCAGGATAGGGACTAGTCTGAATATAGTTCATGGCTTGAATTCTTCCGTCTGACTTGATTACGATAGAATCATTTTCGCACCTTAGCATTGCGCCCATTCCACATATAACATCGATGTATCCAACTCCGTCTGATAAACTACAATTTTTCAGAGTGATTTCGCCACCAGCTGACATGCATGCACATAGATATGTTCCCATAACAATTCTGTCTGGTTTAATCCGGTATTCTATATCTTGTAGACATTTAACACCAGTAATCTTTAAATTATCAGTACCAATCCCCATAATCTTGGAACCCATTCCAACCAGGAATTGGCATAATTCAACTACTTCTGGTTCCGTTGCTGCATTATGAATTTCTGTTATTCCCTCTGCTAATACAGCAGCTAAAATAATATTTTCTGTTGCACCAACACTGCTACAGGCCAAGGAAATACTAGCGCCAGTTAATTTCGCAGACTTAACATAAACTTTATTATCTGTTTCATCGCATGTGGCATTCATTTTTTTAAATGCATCAAGGTGAAAATTGATTGGCCTTGAACCAATATTACAGCCACCTGGCCTACTCATCTTCGCATGACCAAATCTCGCGAGTAATGGCCCTAATAGGACGACTGATGCTCGTATTTTTTCTGCTAACGCATTATCAATTTCAGTTTTGTAAACATCTTTTGAATTGATAATCAAAGTATTTTCTTCAAAATCAATTACACAGCCAATATCTTTTAATAAATCAACCATATCCCAGACATCAGAAATTCGTGGGCAATTACTTAATACAGTAATTCCACTATTTAAAATCGATGCTGCCATTATAGGAAGCACTGTATTTTTTGAGCCTTGAATGGATATTTCGCCTTGTAATTTGGATCCACCCTTAATGATTATACCGTCCACAGTAAAAGCCTCCACGGATGCTATATATATCATTATATTCACACAACTTGTGTAAGTTCCATCTATTGGATCTTGATTTTACTTGATACATTTAATACAATTCCCATCTCTACTAGTAAGAAGGCGACAGACGTACCTCCATAACTGATAAATGGGAGCGAAATCCCTGTATTGGGGATTAAATTAGTAACAACGGCAATATTTAAAATTACTTGAATTGCAATATGTGCAAATACGCCCATTGTAAGTAATGAACCAAACAAATCTGGTGCATTCGTAGCTATGTATACAAATCGCCAAAGCATAAGTGCAAATATTATAATAATGCAAAGAGCTCCAAACAATCCAAGTTCTTCACATATTACTGAGAATATCATATCATTTTGTGCCTCAGGAATAAAACCCAATTTTTGTAAACTCTTGCCAAGCCCTTTTCCAAATAGCCCACCAGAACCAATTGCATATAATGCCTGAACGGTCTGAAACCCAGTTCCAGTCGCATATTTCTCAGGATCTAACCACACTAGCAACCGCTTAAAGCGGAAATTATCTGTAGCACCATGTACATTTGTTGTAAGCCATGAATAAAACACTACAAACGCAGATATACACAAAGCCGCTAATATCGAAAATATCTTATATCCAGGATATGCAACAAATGTCATAACAACTGCAATTCCCATAATAATGATAGCACTACTCATATTATTTGTTATTCCTAAAATCATTCCAGCCAAAATACCCGCAGCAATCCAAACCAAAATAACACTTCTAAACTTTTTCATATTTTTTCCGATACCACACACCAACGTGGTAGCAAAAACAATCAAAGCTAACTTCGCAAATTCAGCTGGCTGGAAACTAAATGACCCAATACCAACCCATCTTGTTGCTCCATTTGCCTCAATTCCAAGCGGAAAAATCAGCAAAATGAATGTTATTGCCAATAAAAAAATCGGAAGTGCCAATTTTCTCAGCCAATGATAATCAAATCTATACGCTGCATACATCAACACAACACCGATTATAACAGCCTTAATCTGCTTTTTAAAATAGAATTCCGCATCATTAAACTTAATCTGAGCATTATATGAACTTGTGCTATAAATCATAACCAACCCAAACCCCAGCAAAAAGACAATAATAAACAACAAACTATAATCAAAGCTCCTAATCTTTTTCTGCCTCTGCCCCATATAACACCCTCCCTTCCAAATCATCTAACTCTATTTTTATTTTCACCCTAGCATTTCACCCTAACATTTTTTGCTCCTAACGCCCCCATGTGCATTCGATTTCAGGTGGTCCCATCCCACAACGTATCCGTGAATATTTGTTAGGATACATTTCACCGCAGACCGGCTGAAAGCAGCGCTAATGTTTTTTCCAAGACTCAGATGAAAATCGAGCGCAAGCGAGACTTTTCATCATCCCTGAGGCTTGCAAAAAAACATGCTGCTTGAAGGAAAGGCAAGGTGCAATGCATCCTAACAAATATTCACTCACCACCTCCCGTATGTCCTCCCCTCAAATCAAATTCACATACTCCTTAAAGAGTTCGCCACGTTGCTCATAATTATCAAACATACCCCAACTAGCACATGCTGGTGATAATAGAACTGCGTCTCCAACCTCTGCATGTTCAACACATATTTTTATAACTTCCTGCAAGGATTCTGCCATAATAATATTATCAAATCCATATTTTCTCGCAGTTTCTGCTATCAATTCTTTAGTCTGTCCGATCAAAACAAGAAGTTTTACTTTGCCTTCAAACGCTTTTACGTATATATCAAACTCTGATTTTTTGTCATAACCACCACCTATGAGTATTGTTGGTCTTGACATTGCCTCAATTGCTTTCACAGCGGCTTCTGGGTTCGTTCCCTTCGAATCATTGTAATACATAACACCATGTTTAGTTGCTACATATTCAATTCTATGTTCAACTGCCTTAAACTTGAGAATTTCTGCAACGATTATATCTGTTGGAATCTGAGCTGATTTAGCAATTGCAACTGCGGCCATAACATTTTCGTAATTATGAGCGCCTATCAGATTCATATTGTTCACATCACAAATCGTTTCAACTGAATCACCATCAAAATATTTAATCAAATCTCCATCCATAAATGAACCGATTTCCGGCACTTCCAATCGGCTGAAATAGATTACCTTTGCCGTTGTAGTCTTCGCATATTCTCTAAGAATTGGATCATCATAGTTGAGAACGCAGATTTCACTCTTTGTCTGATTAATTGCAATATTTTCTTTTGTAAATGCATAATTTTCCATTGTCTTATGCCTATTTAAATGATCTGGCGTAATATTTAGGATCGCACTTATGGAAGGTTTGAATTTATGTGTTGTTTCCAATTGAAAACTACTAATTTCAGCGACTGTAAATGAATTTTTACTCGTTTTAAGGACTTCCCCTGTATAGGAATTTCCAATATTTCCAACTACGAAGGTCTCTTTGTTATAAGCTTTCACAATTTGACCAACCAATGCTGTAGTCGTTGTTTTTCCATTTGTCCCCGTTATTGCAATAATTCTTCCTTTATCATAATTATAAGCAAGCTCTATCTCTCCCCATACCGGTATATTAGCCTTCTCAAATCGAAGTACAATATCACTATCAATTGGTACCCCCGGACTAATAATAACCAAATCTATAGACTTAACAACACTCTCTTCAAGCGCTCCAATTATAATTTCTGCCTTACATCCCTCTATCTTATTCAAAATATCTGATTCTAGCAGTTTTTCATCTCCATCATACAAAACCACCTTCGCACCAACATTATATAAAAGCTCAGCAGCCCCAATCCCACTAATCCCAGTACCTACTACCATTACCTTCTTATCTTTAAGTTCCATCATACAAATATTCCTTTCCATCTTCTAATATCCCAAACCAGCCCTACACGCCGATTCAACTTATCTTTTTAAATTTTTTTTCATTTTTAACTCTATTTTATTAATTTTGACTTTTGCTCTTTGCTTCTTACGCTTTTTACGCCTTAATTATTGTAATGTAAAAACTTCTCATCCATATAACCTAAGAATATTGATTTTTGTCCTAATTTTTCAACAAAGTAATCAATGAATATTAATCCACTTTTAATTTTTTTCAAAAAGTAAACCGTGAATATTAATTTATAATTATGCTTTTCCGCAGACCGTCTGAAAGCAGTGCCCATGTTTTTTCCAAGACTCAGATGAAAATCGAACAAAGTGAGACTTTTCATCATCTCTGAGGCTTGCAAAAAAACATACTGCTTGAAGGAAAGGCAAGGAAAAGCATAATTATAAATTAATATTCACTCACCACCTCCATGAAAATTCAACCAAAACTTAATATTCACTCACACCCTCCAAAATTAGAACAAAAATCAATATTCTCCAATACCTATATGAAGTATCTCATTCCAATAATCATCCCATTTTACTATCAATCTCTTTAAATTTCAACCCATGAATATTCCTTATCTAGTTGGGATATTCAAATATGGGAGTATATTTTCAAATAACTGCTTAATAACGGGAGCTGAAATCGTTCCTCCATAATATACGCCCACTGGTTCGTCAATAATGCACATTGCTACAAGCTGTGGGTCTTCGGCTGGTACAAATCCAATAAATGAAGAAATATATTTACCGTTACCTCTAGGCAATTTTTCAGATGTTGCAGTTTTTCCACCAATCGAATAATTTTCCATGTAAGCATTAATTCCTCCGCCTTGCTCTACAACTTGTTTTAGAATCTCTTTCATTGTATCACTGGTGGATTTTTCAATCGCATTTTCAATCGTTTGGTAATGAAACACTTCAGCATTATTGCCTGTGGCGTCAACTGCTTTCACTGCAAAGTGCGGTGTAATCAGGGTTCCTCCATTAATAATTGCGCTGGTTGCTCTGAGTAACTGTAATGGTGTGATTTGAAAGGACTGCCCAAATGACATTGTGGCAAGTTCAACCGGACCAACATTTTCTTTTTTATGTAAAATAGAAGAGGCCTCACCCGGTAAATCCACACCGGTTTTGCTAGTAATCCCTAGTTTGCTTAAATACAGGTAAAAATTATCAACGCCTGTTCGAAGTCCCCATTCAACAAATGCTGGATTACATGAATTCATCACAGTCTGTGCAAATGTTTGCGCTCCATGTCCTGTTGTTTTCGCACATCTAATTCTTCTATCCTCAACAGTGGTAGAACCTGTGCACGTATATGTCGAAGCGAGTGATACAGCCCCACTTTCTAGCGCCGCTGTGCCAGTTATCATTTTAAATGTCGAACCTGGTTCATAGGTATCATTTATGCAAAAGCTTCGCCACATATTATTTAGCAAATCTTGATAAGCTTCTCCAGTAACATTGTCTACAAGATCATAATTTAACGTATATGGATCATTTAAATTATATTCTGGTACATTTACCATTGCCAATATCTCACCGTTTTTAGGGTTCATTACGATGATTGAAACACTCTTGGCCTGTTTTTCCTCCAATGCCTTAATTGCAAGCTGTTGGGCATATAGTTGAACATTATAATCAATACTCGTATAGATATTTTTACCGGCAATAGGCTCTAGTCTGCTTTCTTCGGCTCCATCTAGTTCAACTCCACTTGCATCAGTAAGCGTAAGAATCATTCCATTTTGACCAGCGAGATAATCCTCGTATTTGACTTCCAAGCCTACAATTCCTTGATTATCACTTCCTGTAAATCCCAAAACCTTAGATGCCAACGTATCAAATGGATAATATCTTTTATAATCTTCATCCACCTTAACTCCAGCCAAGCAATAATTCCTAATTTTATCTCCAACTGTTTTATCAACATTTGTTTTAATACGCTCAATTGATGTTACCTTTTCTACTCTTTTTCTAACGTCATCTTCACTAATTCCAAGCTCACTTGACAACATTGCAATTACTTTCTCTGGATCTTTTACCTGACTATAAATAACTGAAATTGTACATACTGTTTTGTTTGATGCAAGTACAACTCCATTCGTATCAAGTATATTACCTCTTGAAGCTTTAATACTTCTTTCTCTTTCATGCAACAAATCTGCTCTTGCCAAATAGTATTCTGATTGGAAAATCATAATATAACCAAGTTTCCCCATTAAAACCACTAATACTAATAATACTGTTAATGCACTAACCAATATTTTTTTTCTATGTCGAGTTTTATTTGAAAACATATAGAAACCCCAAACAATTCATTAATACATTGTATTACGATTCATTCGGGGTTATGAAATTAATTGGGCAATATTGAACCAGTAAAATGTTCAATTGGGCTATTACTTGCATCTACGGTTGGCTCGTCTGTATCCTTATATACATTCATATATGGTAACAAATCTGTTAGAACTTGGTTTGTCAATGTAAGAACCGGCGCCGAACTTCCAGACATTGCTGCTGGAACATTTGGTTCATCAATTACGATATAGATTACAAATTTTGGATTCTCAGCAGGTGCAAATCCTAAAAATGAAATAACATATTTTTTATCTGCAATAGGACGTTTTTGTGCAGTACCCGTTTTACCAGCAATTGAATATCCTGCAACTTTTGCTTTCATAGCTGTACCAGAATCAACGGTTGATTTTAATATTTTTTTAATTGTATCTGAAGTTGACTTTGTAATTGTCTGTTTTACTAAAGTTGAATTTACTGTTTTAACTACCTCACCATTATCTTTTTCAATTCGCTTAACGATATGAGGAGCATAATAATTTCCACCATTAATTAACGAAGAAAATCCAGAAACCATTTGTACCATATTAACATTAAAACTTTGGCCAAATGCACTACATGCCAAATCTGTCGGAGACATTTTATCTGCTGATATCGTGATACCTGCTTCTTCTGCTGGCAAATCAATTCCAGTCTTTTGACCAAATCCAAATCTTGCCTGATAATCCGCAAATGATACAACACCAATCTTTGCTCCAATCTGCATCATAGCCGGATTACAAGAGTTCATGACTGCTTGTTCAAGTGTTTCTACTCCGTGTCCAGACGTTTGCCAACAAGGTATAATTGATGTGCCGATTTTTTCAGAACCAGTACATAGGAATTTATCATTAATACTAACGACATTTTGTTCGAGTGCTGCTGAAACCGTAAACGGTTTAAATGTCGAACCTGGCTCAAAAATACTCGATACACAATAGTTATTCCATATTGAATATAGTGCATCGTTTTTTTCTTGATCTGACATTTTAGCAAGTTGATCAGCTGTATATTGTCCAGTCAAATCCCTTGGGTTATTTAAATCAAACGCAGGGGAACTTGCCATTCCTAGTATTTCTCCATTATTTGGATTCATAATAACGATTGCTGTGCTTTTGGAGCCATAAGTTGTATTGAATTCCTTAATATGCTTTTCAATTATACTTTGTACTGAAAAATCTATTGTTGTAATTAAATTTTCTCCGTTGATTGGATCCTTTGTCGTCTTTTCAATATCAAGATTTTCATCAACATAACCATAGGTTATGCCATCGGTACCTGATAAATTATCATTATAATAACTCTCAAGACCTAGTTCACCACCATTTGCTGGGCTTGCAAAACCAAGCGTATCACATGCCAATGATGAAAATGGATATTTTCTAATATAGCTGTCTTCAAACCAAGCACCTTTTATATTTGGATTATGCTCAGTATCTGCCACTAATTCTTTAAAAGCTGCAATTTGATCACCAGACAAGTTTTTGAGTAATTTTTCATAATGACTATTCGGTTTTGTCGCAATAACATTTTCTAAATCCTCAATTTTCAAGTCAAAGCACTTGATTAATGCATTTAACGTAGGTTCTTTATATATTTCATCCGAAAGGATTATTTTAGGATCAAGTATAAGATTGTACACTTTTTCACTATACGCTAAAATTGTTCCATTTCGATCGATTATTTGTCCTCTTTTATATGGGATTACCGTTGATGTATACTGTTGATGATCTAAAACTTGTTTTGAATATTTATCACCATCTTTATGATTAATTATAAATATCCTAGTCGCTAAAGTTAAAAATATTAAGCCCACTAAAAAAAAGACAATACTAATTTTTCTCTTGATTTTTCTAAGTACTGTCTTTGATTTTCTTTTTTTTCGACTACTAGTGTTTTTCGTTACCTTTGATCTATCTATTCTGTTAGGCATAGTTCATTTCTCCAAACCAACCGTTCTATTTTACTGCAGGTATTTTTTTACCATACGTTTCTACATATTCACTTTCCTTTGAAGCATAGTCAAAGACTTGATTTTTACTAGGAAATTTCATGCCCAATTCATTAATGGCTATATTTATTATCGAATCGTAATCAATACTACTATTGGCTTCAAGCTCTGTCATATCATTTTGATCTGTTAATTTACTGAGCTGTAATTCTAGCTTTGATACTTCAGCAGAATTACTCTTTACTGCCGACTGTAATTCAAGATATTGGACACATACTGTGAATATAAATGCCAATACGCCAACCACGGCAACTGTATATAAGAAATTGATTTTATGTGCCTTTTCCATTTCTTTATGATGTTGTCTTTGTTCTCTCTTTTCTTGATCGTCGTCTGCTTTGTCACGTTTTTGTGGCTTAGTTACAGGCATAGCGACAGAAAGCTTTCTTACTGTATTTCCGTACACATAAGCTTCACTTTTTGAATTGTTTTTTCTGTAGTTATTCTGTGACATAATAAATCCTCCTTGTTTTTTTTGCTACCATGTAAATCTTTATTTTAACTTCTCAGCATTTTAATTATATTTAATTAACTATTTTTTGAAACACCCTCAACTTTGCACTCTTTGAGCGTTTATTTACTTCTAACTCTTCCTGCGATGGAAGAATTGGTTTTCTTGTAATCACTGTTCCCTTGGTTTTTTTCCCACACACACACATTGGAAAATTAGGAGGGCATGTACATCTGTTTTCGTTATTTCTAAATCTAATCTTAACAATTCTATCCTCTAGCGAGTGAAATGTAATAATACATATTCGGCCTTCATCACTGAGCAAATCAACCATCGTATCAATAGAGTCAGTTAATACTTCTAACTCTTTATTCAGTTCAATTCTGATTGCCTGAAACGTCTTCTTAGCAGGATGTCCGCCTACCGCTCTAATTTTCATTGGGATAGCCGCTTTGATGATTTCAGTTAATTCAAATGTTGTTTCAATTTCCTTATCTAATCTCGCAGCTGCTATATGCTTTGCAATATTTTTTGCAAATTTATCTTCACCATAATCTCTTATGACTCTATATAATTCAAATTCACTATATTTGTTAATAATGTCTTTTGCAGTTTGATCTTGTCTTTGATCCATTCTCATATCCAATGGTGCATCAACCATATAAGTAAATCCTCTTTCGGCCGTATCAATCTGATAAGATGAGACACCAAGGTCAAGAATAATACCATCCACCTTGTCAATTCCAAGTTCTTTTAAAACTTCAGCAATGTTGGTGTAATTATTTCTTACAATTGTAACTCTGTCTGCATATGGCTTAAGTCTTTCAGTTGCTGCATTTATTGCATCTGCATCCTGGTCAATGCCAATAAGCCTTCCCTTAACTGATAATCTACTTGCAATTTCATATGAATGACCACCGCCGCCAAGCGTTCCATCCACATATATTCCGTCAGGCTTAATATTCAAATTTCCAATTGTTTCATCTAATAAAACTGATTTGTGACTAAATTCTTCCATAAGCCATCGCCTTTCTACTATTTTGTTATTTCGAGTAACCTTTTCTTCTCTTTTGAGGTCAATCGACTTATAAACTCATCCCTGTTATGCAGGGATGAGCTTTCACTCAGGTATAAGTTTTCGATTGGTATGTGCTATATACTAAATCCTAGGTTTTCCATGTTTTCTGCCACTTCATCCATGTCACCGTCGTATGTATTTAAACATTGTTCCCAACGTTGTCTGCTCCAGATTTCTATTCTGCTTGCAACGCCCACTAAAACAACATCTTTCTCTAATTCTGCAAATCCACGGAGTACCGCTGGAAGTAAAATCCTTCCTTGCTTATCAACTTCACAAGAAGCTGCTCCTGCTAAAAAGAAACGTGTAAATTGTCTTGCATTTTTATTCGTAAGTGGTAATGTTCTCAATTTTTCTTCAAAAGCCTGCCACTCTTGATTAGGATACACAAACAAACAGCCATCTAAACCCTTCGTAACAACAAATTCGTCACCAAGAACTTCTCTGAACTTTGCTGGAACAATAAGTCGTCCCTTTGCATCGATTGTATGGTTGTATTCTCCCATGAACATATCGTAAACTCCTGTCTAAGCAGTACGCTAACAAATCTAAAATGATAATAATCTACCACTTATCACCATTTGCTACCACTCTGTGCCACTTTATGTACATTCTATATTATTTATATGAAAACTTCAAGTGTTTTTTACAAAAAAAATAAAGCGAAATCCAGATATTTCCTGGTTTCGCTTTACTAAATCAATATATAGTGTGTAGGAATATATCTTCCTCTACATATTGCTTTTTATTATTAAGTTATTATTTTATTAATTGAAATTCTATTTCTTTATATTATTTTTGAATCCTGTATCATAATTTTCGAGTTCATCTGTCTCAGTTAATTCTATTTTATCTTCTGAATCTTCTATTTTTTCTAATTCTTCTATTTCTTCTGCTTCTTCTGCTTCTTCGGCTTCTTCTGATTCGTCATCTGATTCTTCTGATTCGTTATCTGATTCTTCAGTTTCTTCATCTAATTCTACAGTATCTTCTACTCTAGTTCCAGTAGCCAATGAAACAACTGCAATTGACTTTCTTGTTAATTGTATGCGGTTGAATGCAATAAATGCAATTGCTGCAAAAACAAGAATAATTGAAAGTACTTGTGATACGGGTACCTTGAAAAATGGCAAAATTAATTGATCTGTTCTAAGTCCTTCAATCCAAGCTCTTCCCACACCATATCCAATTAAATATAATGCAAATACTTCGCCATTGAACTTCTTATGTTTTCTATAAGCCATCAATAAAATAAATAAGCCAAGATTCCATATTCCTTCATAAAGGAATGTTGGATGAACCTGAATAAATGATTGGCCTTCATATAAATATGAATTCATCAATAAATCTTTTGTAACTCCATTTGCCTCACTGACTGGAATCTGCATAGCAAATATTGAATTTGTATATCCACCAAATGCTTCTCTATTAAAAAAGTTACCCCAGCGACCAATAATCTGACCAACTACGAGTCCTAAAACTGCTGTATCTGCCATCAACCAAAAATTAAGTTTTTTGATCTTCGTAAATATAAATAAAGTGATAAGAGATGCGATAATACCACCATAAATTGCTAATCCGCCATCTCTAATTCCTGTTACTATTTGCAACAAATGTTGACCATAATAGTCCCATTCGAAAATTACATAATATAATCTAGCACCAACGATTGCCATAATCAACGTCCAGATTGTAAAATCCAAATAATCTTCAACGTTTTGATTCGTTCTCTTTGCTTCATAATATGCAATAATCACTCCGACCATCATTGCCAGACCAATAATCATTCCATAAAATGCTAGCTCAATTCCAAATACTTCTATCGATTTCCCTGGATGTACCTCAAAATTTAAATTCGGGAACCTAATTGTTGTGTTACTCATACACGTACCTACCTATCTATAATTATTTAGTATTCATGACATATTCCTCAAGCATCCCCAGCCATCTACATATTGTACATTGAAATGGTAAATAAATCAAATAAAATATACTATTTTTCGTACTTTTATTTTCTTACAAAATATGATAAACTAGGATATGAATTTTGCTTTTAGAAAGGAACTAAAAAATGAAATTAGGTATTGTTGGTTTACCAAACGTAGGAAAAAGTACATTGTTTAACTCATTAACAAAAGCTGGCGCAGAATCAGCCAACTATCCATTCTGTACAATCGATCCCAATGTAGGTATCGTTTTCGTTCCAGATGACCGTTTAAATAAATTAGCAGCTCTTTATAATTCAATTAAACTAACACCCGCGGTTATTGAATTTGTTGATATAGCCGGTCTTGTAAAAGGTGCCTCAAAGGGTGAAGGTCTTGGCAATCAGTTTCTTGCTACCATCCGTGAGGTTGATGCAATTGTCCATGTTGTAAGGTGTTTTGAAGATACGAATATTATTCATGTCGATGGTTCAATTGATCCACTTCGAGACATTGAAACGATTAATTTTGAACTGATATTCTCTGATCTTGAAATTCTAGAAAGACGTTTATCAAAATCACTCAAATCTGCTAATAATAATAAGGATATTGCAAAAGAATGTGAATTACTGAAAAGCCTCAAAGCTTTCCTTGAAGATGGAAAACTTGCTAAGAACTTTGAGACAGAGGATAAAGATGAAGCCGAACTGATTGCTTCTTTGAATCTTCTTACCGCAAAGCCTGTTATTTTCGCTGCTAACGTTGCAGAGGATGATCTTGCTGACAATGGTGATAATAACGCATTTGTTGCCAAAGTAAGAGATTATGCTGCCACAGAAAATTGTGAGGTATTCGTTATCTGTGCTCAGATTGAACAAGAAATCTCTGAACTAGATGATGATGAAAAGAAAATGTTTTTAGAAGATTTGGGACTTTCTTCATCTGGTCTTGATAAACTGATTGCTGCAAGTTACAAAATCCTTGGATTAATTAGTTACTTAACTTCTGGTGCAGATGAAACTCGTGCTTGGACAATCACCAAAGGTACCAAAGCACCCGGTGCTGCTGGAAAAATTCACAGCGATTTTGAAAGAGGATTTATTCGTGCTGAAGTTGTAAACTATCAAGATTTACTTGACTGTGTCACTTATAGTGCAGCAAAGGATAAAGGACTTGTTGGTATTGAAGGTAAGGAATACGTTGTCAAAGACGGAGATGTTATCTTGTTCCGTTTTAATGTTTAGAACTGGTAGTTTTAGGTGGGCAGACGGTAAGAAAATGGAGCTATAGGGACCGTTCGTCGGTTAAAGGACAACCCCCGCAATATGTATGCTAGCTGATTGACACCTGCGGTGTCATCCTCTATCATACATATTGCGGGGGTTGTTCGTTAAACGAAGGACTTAGTCCCTATAGCTCCATTTTCTTGGCGTGTGAGCGAGAGCTAAAAACGGCAGTTCTGGGGGCTTGAAGAGAAAAACCATTTTTTACGAACAGAGCAAAATAAGTCGATTTGTTTATTTTTCGGAGCAGAATTCAACTTTTTTGCCCTCTAGTATCATGTTGGTGGTTCTGACTGCACACATTTTGCCGCACATTGAACAGGAATGTTTGTCGGCGGGTGGGGTGCTTTCAAAATAATTTCTTGCTTTTTCACCATCTATTGCGATTTTGAACATTTCTTCCCAATCAAGTTTGTGGCGTGCTTCAGCCATTGCATTGTCTAAGTCTCTAGCATGGGGGATTCCTTTTGCAATATCGGCTGCATGAGCGGCTATTTTAGATGCTATAATGCCTTCTTTTACATCACTCAGATCTGGAAGGCGCAAATGCTCTGCAGGAGTTACATAGCATAGGAAATCTGCACCGTTGGCTGCTGCAATAGCACCACCGATAGCGGATGTAATGTGGTCGTAGCCAGGTGCAATATCTGTGACTAGTGGCCCTAAAACATAGAACGGTGCATTATGGCACAATCTTTTTTGTATAACCATATTGGCCGCAATTTCGTTCATTGCCATATGTCCGGGACCTTCCACCATAACTTGAACATCTTTGTCCCATGCGCGCTGTGTAAGGTAGCCGAGTTCGATAAGTTCGCTAAGTTGACCTGCATCGGAGCTGTCATCTAGACATCCCGGTCTCAAAGCGTCGCCAAGGCTGATGGTAACGTCATATTCTCTTAAAATTTCAAGTACCTCATCGTAGTATTCAAAAAATGGGTTCTCATTTCCTGTCATTTCCATCCATGCAAAAATCAAAGACCCACCACGGGAAACAATATTTAATTTTCTACCCGTACGGCGAAATGCTTCAATAGAGCGTCTATTAATACCAGCATGTATGGTCATAAAATCAACACCTTCTTTGGCATGAACCTCTATTACTTTCAGAAAATCCTTTGCAGAAATTTCAAGTAAATCCTTTTCTAGATAACCAATGGCATCATACATAGGCACTGTACCAATCATAGCTGGTGACATAGCAATCAGTTCCTTACGAAAAGTGTTAGTTTTTCCGTAATTACTCAAATCCATAATCGCTTCTGCACCAAAGCTGATTGCCATTTTAACCTTTTGCATCTCCACATCGTAGTTTTTGCAATCCCCTGAAATTCCGAGATTGACATTAATTTTTGTTTTCAATCCTGTACCAATACCTTCGGCAGATATAGAAGTATGGTTGATATTGGCTGGAATAGCAACTTGTCCGCATGCGACTAACGAACGAAGCTTTTCTATATCCATATACTCTTTCTTTGCAACGATCTCCATTTCTTTTGTGATGATGCCTTTCTTGGCAGCTTCCATTTGTGTTTTGTAGTTTTTCATTTTAATCCTCCATTTTAATATCGTTCATATTAGTCTTTGTCGCAATAAAAAATGCCCACCATTTAAGGTAAGCATACGAAAAAGTTCTCTATAACATACTCCCTACGACAGTATTAACTGACAGGTTCAAAGGGTCAGGTTTTAACCTTCTCAACTCAAAGAGTCCCCCACTAAATATTCAATTAAAAAAAAGTCCACCAAAATAGGTGAACGAAAATCATACTGTTTTATGACATTCCCTACTTCGGTATTAGCCGACAGGTTCAAAGGGTCAGGTTTTAACCTTCTCAACTAAATAAGTTCCCCTAGTTACTTTATTATTATATCATTACTACATAAAATGTCAATAAAACTAAAATCATAAAAGCCTTGAACTAAAATCGAAAAAATAACAAAATAAAATCTAAGGCGAGAAAAAACATTAAAAGGAGAGATTACGCAATGACTATAAGTCAGTTATTGGGTAATCTCTCCTTTTAAATACACAATTTATTAAACTTCTTGTGTAATCTTTTTAAACTGCATTACTTTGGTTCCTTTCGTTACGGCTCCGTCTGCTATTATTTTGATGTTTATTTCATCCATATTGGTGATTATCATTGGAATTGTTAGATCATAGCCTTTTGCTTCAAGCTTCTGCTTATCAAAAATAATCAGTTTCTGACCACGGGTCACTCTTTCGCCATTTTTCACAAATCCCTTAAACCCATTTCCACCCTCTTTTACAGTATCAATGCCAATGTGAATCAGTATTTCTGTTCCATCATCAGTTGTGATACCAATGGCATGGTTTGTTTGAAAGATTGCTGTAATTATACCGTCGCAAGGCGATACCACTTCACCATCCTTGGATACAAATGCCAGACCATCACCCATCATTTTCTGAGCAAACACTTCGTCCTTTACCTGTTCGATTTTAATTACATTACCACTGGTGATGGCATATAATACACCTGGCTCAGACTGTAAGATTTCTTTTTTTGAAAATAAGCCCATCTTTTTACTCCTTACTATTTTACTTCAGTGCGTCCTTCTCTTTGTAGAATATATAAGTAGCCAGGAATGCAACCACTAAAGATACCACTGCAACAATTATTGCTTTATATAGACTTCCCATTGTACCATCATTTGCAATGAATATTGGGAGTGAAATAAAACTTGGAGATGCAATTGAGTACCCGGCAATTTTGAAGAGACCTGCAAGTAATCCACCTACACCACCACCAATCATTGCTCCTACAAGTGGAGTTTTGAGTGGAAAAAGAATACCATATACGGCAGGCTCTGTAATTCCCATAAGCCCTGTAA
The DNA here is from genome assembly GCF_900111235.1 of [Clostridium] fimetarium. GTDB lineage: Bacteria > Bacillota > Clostridia > Lachnospirales > Lachnospiraceae > Clostridium_N > Clostridium_N fimetarium. The sequence continues at coordinate 117,426 of NZ_FOJI01000002.1, read as the reverse complement.
TTCCAGTTGAGAAACCTACGCTCTTTGTTGTAACATTCTTTGCTTTCACACCAACTGCCATACACGCAGCTCCACAAGCTACATTTGCTGAAAGCATACCAGCGAGGATAAGTGGATCACAATTCACTGATGCAAATAGCGCAAATACAATTGGATACATTGCATTGTTCATTCCAAAAAATACCATAAGTGGCGTTGCTATTCCGATAATCATTACAGCTATTGCTGGAGAGAAATTGTAAATTGCAAAAACTCCTTTTGCAAGATATTCGCCACCGATTCCTCCGATAGGTCCAAGGAACAGCAAAGTAATTGGTGCAACGATAATCATTGTCAATAATGGCAGGAAAATCGTCTTGATTTGTTTTGGCAATACGCGGTCAAATAATTTGTAAATTGGCGCCATAAATAATACACCAAGAATTACAGGAAATACAGTTGTATTATAGGCAACCGTATGAACATTAAGTCCAAAGAAGTTAATCGCTACTGCGCCATTGATTGTTGGATATAAGAGAAAAGCTCCAAGCATTGCACCCAGAAAAGCATTAATATTTAATTTCTTTGCAGCGCTAAAGCCAATAAAGATTGGCAAGAAATAGAATGCTGTCTGATTAATTGCATAAAATACAGTGTAAGTACCCGATGTATTTGAAACGCCGAAGAAATTTGTCAGTATTGTTAATACTGCTCCGGTAAGACCGCCAGCAACAAGAACTGGAATGATTGGTGAAAATGTTCCACCGATAAAATCAAGAAGTCGTGTTAATAAATTCACTTTCTGCTTAGTGACAGGTGCTTGAACATTTCCACCTTCTTTAAAATCTCCAAGTTTAACAAGCTCAAGATAAAGTGTTCCAACATCTGGTCCAATAACAACCTGATATTCATTTCCTCTTACGACGAGGCCAAGAACACCCTCTACTGCTTTGAGTTCTTCGTCCTTTATTTTTTCAGGATTGTTAATTGTAAATCTTAATCTTGTATAGCAGTGACTTACCTGAGAAACATTTCCCTCTCCACCAACCTTCGCCAATATTGTGGTAGCTAATTCAATACGTTTTTCTTCTGTTTTTCCCATAGTTTAGTTAACACCCATATCCTTTCCCCAGTCATTTCCATTTGACTTTATAAGTTTCGAATACCATTCAAAAGAGTCTTTTTTAATTCTCTTCATACTCAGTTTGGAGACATCCGTACAGTTAACAAGCTCTTCGTCTGTTGTATCAATATATACAAGGCCATAGCGTTTTTTTATTCCGTTACCTGTTGAAAGAATATCAGTAAATGACCATGGATTGTAGGAAATCACATCACATCCATCTTCAATTGCGAGTCCTACCTGGTAAATCTGATCTCGTAGGAAATCAACTCTTGCCTGATCATGAACATTTCCATCCGCATCTTTTTCTTCATTTGCCCCATATCCATTTTCTGTAATCATCATTGGAAGTCTGTAATGATCCCAAAGATATCTTAATGCGTATCTGATAGCTACAGGATCAATTTCCCAATCCCAGTCTGTATATTCAACATATGGATTATAGTCCATTGCAAATTCACCAGGATAATTAGGGAACTGAAGTTGTCCTTTTATACCGAATTTATTAAGTTCATATTCTTTTCTTTCTGTCCCTGGCTTTGCATCGCAACCAACGTTACTTCTATAGCAGTTAACTGCGATGAAGTCGATTTTGGCAGACTTCATAAGTACTACATCTTCTGGCCTAATATCTGGGTGAATATCATGAATCTCCCAATATTTTTTAATAAATCCATTATATTCGCCGTATACATATGTATCATTCCATATTTTTTCTGTAAGTTCTTCTGCATTCATTGCTGCAATCTGGTCAAGCGGATTGCAGGTCTTTGGATAAATCGGAACATATCCAGGAACGGGTCCGATTTTTCCTCCCTCTACCATTTCATGACAGGCAACAACAGCTTTTGCATGACATAAATTCATGATATGGTTGATGTCCCACTGTTCTCTTTCCCAGTCCGTACATCCAGCGCTTGTTCCAAGCCAGTGACCATATACAATCTGCATGTTCTGCTCGTTGATGGATAACCAATATTTTACCCTGTCACCAAAGTTTTCAAAACATGTTCTGGCATAATGTTCAAATGCATCAACTGTCTTTCTGCTCTTCCATCCACCAAGTTCTTCATATACCCATACCGGTAAGTCATAATGGTAAAGTGTAACAATTGGTGTAATATTATTTTTTAAAAGTTCATTTATTAAATCATTATAGAATGCAACACCCTCTGGATTAACTTTTCCATCAGAACAAGGTATGATTCTCGACCATGCAATTGAAAAACGATATGAACCAAAACCACACTCAGCCATTAATGCAACATCCTCTTTATATCTATGATAATGATCAGCACAAATTGAATCATCTGCATATGGAGCTTTTTTCTTACTATTTAAATCTATCATAGCCGGTGTTCTTCCACCCTCTGCTACTCCGCCTTCAACCTGCCATGCGGCACTTGATGCGCCCCACATGAAATTTTTAGGAAATTTTGGATTTTCTTTATAATACATATTATTTCTCCTTATTCTCGAATGGGAAACATTCCCTTTCGCCTTTTAGTCTCTGAATCTCAGAGTCATATTTCTGAATGTAAGTGCTGTAAACAACATCAAACATGTAATCAATCCCATATTTTCCATATACAGATTTCTCCATCGATAAATCATTTGCACTTAGATGAAATACTCTGTCATAATTCTCCAGGAAACTCTGATCTCGATTCACTGTAATAAGAAATTTATATGCCTTACTGTTTTTAACTATATCCTTCGCTGCATAAGCCAACCTACCAGATGATGAAACAGTAATCAAACAATCTCTTTCATCAAGGCTTTCTAAAAGCTCATTATCCGTATACATTTCAGAGACCAGTCTGACCACTTTATTGCAAATAATCATTGCCTGCTGAAAATCTCTAATTCTTGCGGTTGTTGTGTTGGAAGTGATAAATACAATATTTCTGCTGTTATGCAGCCGCTCTACAAATCTGTCAACGCCTTCATTATCCATTCTGCGATTCAGTTCTTCCAGCATCGAATGGATGGATGCCGTGAGATGTTCTCTGTAATCTGGTCTATAAAAATGATTTACATCATCCTTGAATTCTTCATCAAATGAGTAGGTGTCTGATTTAAGATCCTTAAAGTTGTCATATCCAATAGACTGACAGAACCTTCTAACGCTTGCTCGCGATACAAAACACTCATCCGCAACATCATAGATATTAAGAGTATCCAAACCTCTATAATGTTCCAAGAAATAATGTGCCAGGACAAAATAGGAATCCCCCTGGTTATTTTCATTAATTACACTAAATAATGAATTAAGTAAACTAAGTCGATTAATTCTCATATCGACCTCCTCTCTCAAGAAGTATGACCTTTGATTCTTACAATTATAATATTAAATCTGCGCATTTTTAATATCAATGTTACCTACAAGTACATTCTATCATAACATTTGTACAAAGGTGGGGCATATTTTGCACCGTATTTGTGTATTATTACACAGCAATATCTATAATTGAATGTTTCGAAACTAAAATTTATCCAAACTGAACAAAAGTTCTTTTTGGATATAATGCCAATATGCAACTGTATTTCAGGCACAACAAAATTATGCCCACTTTAATTGTAATTATAAAATAGTTCACATGGAATAGAACCCAAAACGACCGTTTTGGGTGGGGAAAATAAGAATTTTAAAGGCTCATTTTAGTTTTTCTTCCTTATAACAGGAATCCATACTTCATATTTTGCATTTTCTGGATCTGGATTTAAGTAGACTTCAACATCTGGACCGTTATCATACTCATAACCAGAGGTAGGAAGCCACTCAGTAACGATTTGCTTTTCAAGTTCTTGTATTGCCTGTGGGCATTGTCCTTCTCCCGAAAATATAGCCCATGTAAAAGATGGAACCATATATTCTTCCAATGCGTTATCAATTATTTTTGTACTAGCAACCGCAATAAAGTATCGCCAATCGGCAAAATCATTGCAAATGCTTACCCCTAATATTCCCATTGGCTGACCATCCATCATAGTTGCTAATTTCTGTAGCGTACCATCCATTGCTACCTTTTGCCACATTTGTGGTACAATTTCAAAATTCTTCTCAATTTCTTTTTCTAGTGGTCTAGCTATTCCTACAATTCTAAATGCTTCCTTCTTTTCAATTCTGTAGTTCAATGCACAATCTCCTTTTATTGTTATTTTGAAGCTAATGGGAGGAAATGCTTTGAGAATCACACCATATTCTTTTGCCTGTGATGGCGCGATGCCATGAACACTTTTGAATGCACGATTGAAAGCGGTCGGTGAACCATATCCATATTTCAATGCAATATCTATCACTTTACAATCTCCACCTTGTAAATCAACGGCTGCAAGAGACATCCTTCGTCTTCGTATATATTCAGATAACGGTATATCTGCCATATACGCAAACATTCTTTGAAAATGATAAGTTCCACAACAAGCGATTTTAGCTACTTCTTCTAATTCAATTTCATCATAAATATTTTCTTCAATATAGTTTATAGCGCTATTTAATCGTACAATCCATTCCATCCTATTATCCCCCTCAACAATAATATACTCTGTTCTATCAACGCATGCCTCTCACTTTCTGCCCGATAAAGAGAGTGTTTTCGCAAAAATGAGGCAAGCAATTGAATGCTTACCTCGTTTTTTACCACATGTTCATGATTTCTTTAAATTTTTTGACATTTACAGCTGCGTCGCCGTTGAATATGGCTGAACCGGCTACGATTATGTTAGCACCGGCTTCTAGCGCGGATGGGAGGTTATCTATATTGATACCACCATCGATTTCTATATCCGTTTTCAGTCCTTTTTCGTTCAGTAATCGGCGAATTTCTTTTACTTTATCAAGTGATTCTGGAATGAATTTCTGTCCACCAAAACCCGGATTAACACTCATTACCAAGACCATATCTACGATATCCAGATATGGTGCAATTGCGGAAACTGGAGTCGGAGGATTAAGCGTAATACCGGCTTTTGCGCCGTTTGCTTTGATTTTTTCAATTGTACCCACAAGATCACTGCAAGCTTCAACATGAACAGAAATAATGTTCGCACCTGAAGCAACAAATTCCTCAATATATCTAATTGGCTCATTTACCATCAAATGAACATCAAATATTTTATCTGTTGTTTTTCTAACTGACTTAATTACAGGCATACCATATGAGATACTTGGTACAAATTGACCATCCATTACATCAATATGGATATATTCTGCGCCCGCCTCATCTATGGTTTTTATTTCTTCGCCTAATTTCGTGAAATCAGCTGATAGTAATGAAGGTGATAATATATTCATGTAAGCTCCTATCCAATCTGCTTAATGCGAATTTCATCCGCACTAGTATTTCTTTTGATCCTTTAATTCGTTATATATTTCCTCATAATTATGATATCTTGTTTTATTGATTTTACCAGCAGCTACTGCCTCTTTGACTGCACAATCTGGCTCATTAATATGAACACAACCATTAAATCTACATTTACCTTGATAGTCCGTAAATTCTTCAAAATAAAATCTTGCTTCCTCTTTTTCAATACTCGGCAAAATCAAAGATGAAAATCCAGGCGTGTCCAAAATATACGTATTTCCAGATATATTAAATATCTCTGTATGTCTTGTGGTATTCTTTCCTCGTCCAATTTTTTCACTAAGACCGCCGACTTCTACGTCGTTGCCTTTTGGTAAAATCAAATTCGTAATTGAAGATTTTCCAACACCCGAAGGGCCTGCAAAAACGGTTGTTTTATTCTCTAGCAATGCTCTTATCTCATCAATGCCTTCATTTTCGTAAGTACTTGCAAATACCATAATGCATCCGCTATCTACAAAAATGTCTTTTAGTTCTTTTATCTTTTCATCATTGACAAGTTCTTGCTTATTGAAACAAATAATCGTTTTAACTTGTTGCTTATTCATCATTAAAATAAATCTGCTGAGCAAGCTGATATTCGGATTTGGCCTTGTAACTGCAAATATAACAAGTGCTTGATCAATATTTGCAACCGCAGGTCTGATCAATTCATTATTTCTCGGTAATATATCTATAATATTACCGAGAAATTTTTCTTTATCCAGTAAATCGATTTCAACATTATCGCCTACCAGTGGTTTAATGTTTCTATTTCTAAAGATTCCCTTTGCCTTGCATTCCACTACACCCATACCAACCACATGAACGTAGTAGAATCCGGCAATACCTTTTACTATTTTTCCTTGCATGTTATGGCGTCACTGGTGCTACTGGGGCTACTGTTGCTGCTGTTGATTTCGTAGTAACACTCAATTGGCTTCCAGGACTAACAGACTCACCAGCTACTGGTAGCTGCTCTGTTACAAGATCAGTATCCTTAGCATCCTTTGTAGCAGAAGTTAAAGTCAAATTTCCTCCAGCTTTTGCTAAAGCAGCCTTTGCATCTTTTAGAGTCATATCTGTAAGCCTAGGCACCACTACACCAGTACTAATAGCCAATGTAATTGTACTCCCTGCAGTAGCTGTTCTACCTGCTGAAGTGTCCTGTGATATAACATTACCTATTGCAACCGTTTGACTTGCAGTTGGTTTTGATACTACTTTAAATCCAAGTGCATCAAGTGTCTGCCTTGCTGAACTTTCTGTCACATTATTATTGCCAGTCACATCTGGTACTGTAACATCTTTTGTTTCTTTGCCTCGACTAATATAAAGTTTTACAGTATCTCCTGCTTTTATAGTTCCGCTTTTTGGAGACTGATCTGTTACTATTCCTAGATCAACTGTTTCACTCCATACACGATCAATTGACCAAAATAGTCCTGCAGCCTTAAGTGCAGCTATAGCATCATCCTCTGTTTTTTTCACTACAATTGGAACAGTAGCTTGATTTGGACCTGTACTAATCGAAAGTGTTATTGTAGCATTCAAAGCAACTTTTGAACCTGCTACTGCACTTTGTTGAATAACAATTCCGCTTGGAATTGTTTCACTCGCCTGAAGAGCAGCCTTATAACCTATGTTAAATGAATTTAGCTTTTCTTTTGCCTGCTCTTCTGTAAGACCCTCTACTTTTGGAACTACAACCATGCTAGAACTGTCAACAGATGAGGTTTCAGCTATTGTTGATGCAGCGGAAGTTGTTTCTGGAGATGTTCCTCCACCACCAAATGCACCGGCAAGCTTAATAACTGCAAATATCGCAACGATTATAATAAGCGCTACAATTCCGATTCCAATCCATTTCATTATTTTGTCTAATTTTTCATTGCTACCATCTTCAATGTCTTCATCATCGTCAATTAAATCCTTGCTCTTATCAGAATCCTCTTCATCTTTGAAGAAATCATCATCATCTTCATCATCTTCATCACCAAGCAATTCCATGTCATCCTCATTACCATTAGATGAATTAATCATATCAGTCTTAATGCCTGCTGCTTCTACATCTAAAGGTTTAAGATCACCATATACTGGAGCCATTTTCACAAAATCTACATTTGGCATAACTAAAGATTTCTTCAAATCAGCAATTAAATCCGTAATATTTTGGTATCTTCTCTCAGTCTTTTTCTGTGAACATTTCTCAAATATCTTGTCAACGCTAATTGGAATATCTTCTGTGACTTGTGAAGGTGGAGCGATTTCATCTTGAATATGCTGAACAGCTACTGCAACTGTTGAATCTCCATCAAATGGAACTTTACCAGTAAGCATTTCATATAACGTGATACCAAATGAATAAATGTCACTTCTTTCGTCACTGTAACCACCACGCGCTTGTTCTGGTGAAATATAATGAACAGAACCCATTGCTGATGATGTGATTGTATTTGTTGTTGCTGCTCTAGCAATGCCAAAGTCTGTTACTTTAACCTTGCCTTCTTTAGAAATAATAATATTTTGTGGTTTGATATCTCTATGAATAATATGGTGCCTATGTGCCGCTTCAATTCCTTGTGCGACTTGAATTGCAATGCTGACAGCTTCTTTACTTGAAAGTTTACCTTTCTTTTCAATATATTGCTTTAATGTAATACCTTCCACTAACTCCATTACGATGTAATGTATTCCATTCTCTTCTCCAACATCATATACATTTACAACATTGGGATGAGTAAGTCCAGCTGCTGATTGAGCCTCAATTCTAAATTTTGATACAAAATTCTTATCTTGGCTAAATTCCTGTTTTAATACTTTAATCGCCACAAAACGATTTAGTTTATGACACTTTGCCTTGTAAACATCTGACATACCACCAGTACCAATCTGGTCGATAATCTCATATCTGTCAGCTAAAAACATTCCTTTTCTTAACATAAATTCACCTTTCCGCTTATGGTTCTATGATTATAATTGAAATATTATCTTTTCCACCATTATTATTTGCAGTTTTAAGTAGTTCAACTGCTGCATCTTCAACATTATTGCTGCTTTTTACTATTTGACCAATTTCATCATCCTCAATCATATTCGTAAGTCCATCTGAGCACATAATTATCCTGTCTCCTGGCTTAATATCAACTGAAAAGAAGTCGGCCATTACTGATCCCGAGCCACCAATTGCTCTCGTGATAATATTTTTTTGTTCATGCGTTCTTGCATCTTTTCTTTCGATTTCCCCTAGTGCTACCATCTCTTCAACTAACGAATGGTCTCTTGTAATCTGTTGAAGTTCTTCATTCATAACATACAATCTGCTATCCCCTACATTTGCGACATGTAAGACATTCCCTATTATAGTAGCTACAACAAGCGTAGTTCCCATACCCTCATAGTCCTCAGATTCCTTTGCTTTTTCAATTAGATTTTCATTAACGCTATTAATCGTTTCATCGATTAAAGTAATCTGATTCTTTTCATCGGAAGCTTCTACCATTTTAATAAAGGTATCAACAGCAAAGCTTGACGCCATATCGCCAGCCTTATGGCCACCCATGCCATCTGCAACAATGAAAAGATTTGGCAAAATGCCAACCGGCTTTTGTGAGCAATACACGAAATCCTGATTCATTAGTCTTGCTTGACCAACGTCTGTGATTGCAAATGCCTTCATATCTGCTCCTCCTGCTTAATATTACATTTTTCAACATAACTTTTTCTTAACTGTCCACAGGCACCATCTATATCTCTGCCCATTTCTCTCCTAATAGTAACATTTATTCCAGATTTTTCAAGTTTATTTTTGAAAAGTTGTATTTCTTTTTGTCTTGTCTGCTTAAAGTCCCTCTCTTTAATTGGATTTACAGGAATCAGATTAATATGACAATTTAATCCTCTGACAAGCGATATCAGCTGCATTGCACAACTTTCGCTGTCATTCACATTTTGTACAAGACTGTATTCAAATGTAATTCTTCTTCCTGTCACATCTATATAATATCGGCATGCTTCTATAATTTCTTGAATAGAATATTTATTTGCAATTGGCATTAGTGTTCTTCGCATCTCATCATTTGGTGCATGAAGAGATATTGCTAATGTAATCTGTAATTGCATATCTGCCAATTCTTTTATTTTTGGCACCAACCCACAGGTTGATACTGTCAGATTTCTAGCGCTAATATTAAGTCCATTTTCATCATTTAATAATTGTATAAATTTAATAAATGCTTCAAAGTTATCAAATGGTTCACCAGAGCCCATAACCACAACATTATCAACTCTTTCACCAGTTAAAGCTTGAATTCTGTATATCTGGTCCAGCATTTCTGATGGTGTAAGGTTTCTTTCCAGTCCATCTAGTGTGGACGCACAGAATCTACAGCCCATCCTGCATCCAACCTGTGAAGAAATACATACTGAATTACCGTGTTTATATATCATCAAAACACTCTCAATTACATTTCCATCATACAACTCAAATAAGTACTTTGTAGTCCCATCCAGCTGTGATACTTGAACACTAACAGGTACTAATGCTGTAAGCCTACAGGTTTCCTTCAGTTTTTCTCTAAAATTAACAGGCAAATTGCTCATCTCATCAAAACTAACCACCAGTTTTTGATGAAGCCATTCATATATCTGCTTCGCCCGAAATTTCTTATCTCCCAAACCAACCACAAACTCAGTCAATTCCAAAAGATTATACGACTTAATATCAACCTTATTCAGTTCCTTCGTCTCTAACTTAATATCATCCATTGAATTTTCTATTCTTTCTTTCCAAATTATGTGCAACTTCATTTCCCACCCGCAAATGAAGCCTACTAAAGTTACTTTCCGGTATCTTTTCTCTGTTCGTTTTATGTCTATTTTTCACTTTTTCTACTTGCTCTACTTTTTTTCCATACTGCTTTTTATACTGTTTTGCGTACTGTATTTTGTACTGTTTTCGTACTTTTTTCGTCCTATATTTTGTACTGTTTTCGTACTGTTTTGCGTACTGTTTTCGTACTGTTTTGCGTACTATATTCTGTACTGTTTTCGTACTGTATTTCATACCGTTTTGAATAGTTATTTTGCGCAGATTACTGTTTAGCGTCTTTTTTACATAGATTTATTTACTGTACAGATTGTTTTTTGCATAAATCATATGTTGCGAAGTTTTGTTTTCACGTTAGCCAATGTTTTAACGCCCCTCCGCATAAAAAAAAGTAAACGGTGAATATTAATTTAGAATCATAAATTTCCCCGCAGACCGGCTGAAAGCAGCGCCTATATTTTTTCCTAGACTCAGATGAAAAATCGAACGAAGTGAGACTTTTCATCATCTCTGAGGCTAGCAAAAAAATATACTGCTTGAAGGAAAGGCAAGGAGAAATATATGATTCTAAATTAATATTCACTCACCACCTTCTTTTGATCCTAAATCATTCCGTCCGTCTCAACTTCGCCACAAAAAACCCATCAGTTCCGTGAACCCCAGGAAGAAGCTGAACATATCCTTCTTGGATGGTTTTTTCGTCCTTAAAAAATGGAAGTTCCGCCTCTAAGCTTTCCAGTTCAAATGGAAAATTACTTGTAAACCATTTTAGATTTCCAGCATTTTCATCTTCATTAATTGTGCATGTGCTGTATATGAGTTTCCCACCTGGTTTCACATATTGCTGAATTGTCTCTAATATTTCTCTTTGTAACTTAACAAGATTCGCTTGTTTTTCAGGTGTCATTTTATATTTTATGTCCGCTTTTCTTCCAATTATTCCTAAACCTGAGCAAGGAAGATCTGCAAGAAGCACATCTGCTTTCTCTAAGACGTTCGTATCAAGTACTCGCGCATCCCAAGTTTTTAATGAAATATTAGGGGTTTTTAGCCGACTAATGTTCTCTATTATAAGACTGACTTTCAAATCCGTCAAATCTCTTGCATCAATATGACCACATTCTTCTGATTTTCCTGCATTTCTATTTGCAGTCACAAGGCTCTCCGCTGCGTGAATACACTTTCCGCCTGGTGCTGCACATGTATCAATCACATATGCACCAGCCTCAATTCCGGCTGCAACGCCTGCAATCATTGAGCTAATATCTTGAATCTGAAACATGCCATTTTGAAAGCTTTCAAGCTCTCCTAAATAATTATATCCACTTATTTCCAAAGCATAATCCACATATGGAACTTCTTTTACAATCACATTCTCACTCTCAAGTTTTGCCACTAGCGAAACCTTATCTGTAATTGCCCTGTTACATCTAATATATGTATGTTTGTCTTGGTTAAAACCATCCAAAATCAATTCTACAGTATTTTTATCATAAGATTTCAACCACTTATCCACAATCCATCTAGGAATTGAGTGCTTTATCGACAAATACCCTGCGAAATCATTTTCTTTTGGTGGATACTGTATTTCATTTATTCCTCTTGCTATATTTCTAAGCACTCCATTCACAAATCCTTTGAGCGTAGAAAATCCTCGCTTATTTGCCAATTTTACGGCCTCATTACATACCGCTGAATCCGGTACTTGCGACATATATTTAATTTGATATACTGACATTCGAAGGAGATTTCGAATAAGCGGTTTCATCTTCGTTATTTTGGTCTTAGAAAAAAAATCAATAATATAATCTAATTCGATCTGCTTTTCTATGGTTCCTCCTGCCAATCTTGTAATAAATGCTCTCTCATTTTTATCAAGATACTGATATTTGCTCAAAGCATTATTCATTACAATATGACTATATGCGTCATGTTCATTGACCTCTAATAAGATATCAAGAATGACAGCTCTTAAATTAACTGAATCAGTCACGTTTACGTCCTCCAAATTTTCACTTAACAAATGTAAGGCATTATTAACCCAATATTGTACCATTTCCCAATTCATTTCCTCTAAGAAATGCATCTGTTGTCATACGTTTTTTTCCTTCTAACTGCACTTCATTGATCTGAAGTGCTCTCTCACCACATTTTACGATGAAATTTTGTTTATTAATATCAACAATTGTTCCAGCTAAGCCTGCATACTCTTCATCCACAATATCTGCATCCCAAATTTTTAAAGTTTTACCGTCAATATGTGTAAATGCACTTGGCCAAGGATTCAGTCCTCTAATTAAACGTTCAATATTCTCGGCACTATTGTTAAAATCAATTTCTCCTAATGCTTTATCAAGTCTTTTTGCATAGTTTGATAATTCATCTTCCTGCTTCGTTCTAATTGCTGTGCCATTTTCCAATGCTGTAAGCGTCTCAACAAGTAGTTCAGCGCCGATGACGCTCAGTCTATCAAAAAGGCTTCCGCCTGTTTCTTTCTTATGAAGCGTGAGTTCCCTTTGCATTAATATATCACCGGTATCAATTCCTGCATCCATAGCCATGGTTGTAACACCTGTCTTTTTTAGGCCATCAATCACTGCCCACTGGATTGGTGCAGCACCTCTGTAAGCTGGTAATAGTGACGCATGAACATTTATACTTCCGAACTTTGGAATTTCAAGAAGTTCCTTCGTTAATATCTGTCCAAATGCTACTACTACAATTACTTCTGGTTTTAATTGTCTAATATCCTCTATCACTTCTGGTTTTCTAATTTTCTCTGGCTGAAACACAGAAAGATTCAGTTCTAACGCTTTTTGCTTAACAGGGGACATTGACATTTCTTTTCCTCTGCCCTTGGGTTTATCTGGTTGCGTAAAAACGCCAACCACTTCATGACCAGACTCTACTATTTTCACCAAAGTTCCCGCAGCAAAATCTGGGGTTCCCATAAATACAACTCTCATTCTTTTTCCTCCAACACGCAAGCAGATCACTTCCATTCTTTCAAGCGAGTCTTCAATTCGTTTTTTTACAAATCAAGTTCATCTTCATCTTCGTCGATTTCATCTTCTTCAAGTTCACCTTCTATTTTATCAACATACATAACTCCATCAAGATGATCGATTTCATGACACAAACATCTAGCAAGTAACTCAGTTCCTTCAATTATATATTCTTCCATATTTTCATTAAATGCTTTTACTTTTACATAATTAGGTCTGGTAACCGTTCCTGATTTTCCAGGAACACTAAGGCAACCTTCTGGTCCAGTTTGTTCACCGCTTTTTTCTAAGACTACTGGATTAATAAGTACATATGGAACCTCTTCAACTTCAATTACTACTACTCTTTTTCTAACTCCAACTTGTGGTGCTGCAAGACCAACGCCAAATGCTTCATGCATTGTATCAAACATATCCTGAATCAATTCTTTTATCCTAGGTGTAACTTCTATAACTTCTTTTGCTGTCTTACTTAAAATTTCGTCTCCATCTTCTCCTAAGATTCTGATATTTCTTATTGCCATCTCTGTAACCTCTTTTCCTATCGTTATTAACATTTATTGTATTTTATTATGTATTTATCCACTAAATGCATTTGTGTTATTCTATTTTAATTAAATTGTATCTACATATTCATTGGATTAAAATCAAACTGTACACTGATTTTTCTAAAGTCTACGTTATCCTTAGCGAATAGCTCAATTTCATCCTTATATTTTGTAAGCAATTGATATGACTTCGCTTTTATATATATAACTTTATTATAAATATCATTTGCCTTATATAAAGTAGCATTTACAGGACCAATCACTTGAATATTATCTGTTTCCTTGGGTTCTATCTTACCTTCTGATTCAACTTCTATCTTAACTTCGCTTTTACGTCCTTCTTCATCATGTACTACCCCACCGATCTTGGGTTTTATATTATGCCCAATCTTCATCGTACTTGTGGCAGTTTCTAGCGCTTTTTCATCTTTCGAAGATAATTTCACCAAAAGCATATTACACACTGGTGGATAATTCAAAAGAGTTCGATACATAATTTCTTGTTCATAAAACGCCTTATAATCCTGGCTCTGAGCAGTTATTATGCTGTAATGTTCAGGTGTATATGTCTGAATTACTACTTCACCTGCAATCTCACCTCTTCCAGAACGTCCTGCTGCTTGTGTAAGTAACTGAAAAGTGCGCTCTGCCGCTCTATAATCACTCGCATATAAAGACATATCCGCTGCTAATATTCCAACTAATGTGACATTTGGAAAATCATGTCCTTTTACAATCATCTGGGTTCCAATCAGTATATCAGCCTCTTGATTAAAAAATGCAGCTAGTATCTTTTCATGCCCACCTTTTTTAGAAGTTGTATCCATATCCATACGAAGAACTTTCGCCTGCGGATACATCTTCTTTACAGATTCTTCAACCTGTTGTGTGCCTGCACGAAATCCTGATATATACTTTGAGCCACATTTTGGGCATGCTTTTACCATTGGCTGTTCAAATCCACAAAAATGACACACAAGTTTTCCATTGTTATGTGAAGTAAGTGAAATATCACAATGCGGGCATTTCATTACATGTCCACAGGCGCGGCAAGATATAAATCCCGCATATCCTCTTTTATTTAAAAACAGCATGATTTGCTGTTTCTTTTCCAATCTATCGGTCATTAATTCCTGTAGCTTCGTACTAAATATCGAACGGTTTCCCTCTTTCAATTCTTCCCTTAAATCCACTACATATACGCTCGGAAGCTTACTTTCCTTTGCCCTCTCATCTAGCGTATATAACTTGTATTTTCCTGTAAGTGCATTGTTATAAGCTTCAAGCGAAGGAGTTGCCGAACCCAATATTACAGATGCATTATTCATTCTAGCAATCTCAATAGCGGTTTCTCTTGCATGATACTTAGGGGCATTTTCACTTTTGTATGCGCCTTCATGCTCTTCATCGATTACAATCATTCCGATGTTTTCAAATGGTGTAAATAGTGCAGATCTTGGCCCAATCATGATGTCAATTTCGCCCTTTAATGCACGTGTAAACTGGTCATAACGCTCACCTTTTGATAGACGAGAATTCATAATGGATACTCGATCACCAAATCTTCTATAAAATCGGATTACTGTCTGATATGTCAAAGATATTTCTGGAATCAGCATAATAACTTGTTTTCCTTGCTTAATCACATGTTCAATCAATTCCATATAGACTTCTGTTTTTCCACTTCCAGTAATTCCATGAATCAGATAAGTCTCACGTAGACCGTCATCATACTCTTTTTTTATAGAATCGGTTATATATTTTTGTGTGCTATTTAATCTATTTCTAATCTCATCTTTGGGCTTGATTTTTATTGGATTTCTATAGTATTCTTCAACGGATATTTCTATAATTCCTAAACCTTCAAATGATTTGATTGTCTGTGCTGCAATATTTAGCTTTCCTGTCACAAGACCATATTCAATTATTTCATCTTCAATTAACGATTCCATAAATCTGACTCTTGCGCCATTGTGTTTTCTTTCGAATTCAGCCAGATATTCCTTTGCTTTTTCTATTGGAATAATAAGTTTTATAGCCTTTTTTTCTTTTTGCTTCACGCTTTCCTTAATTGGAATTACAGTCTTTAGCGCTTGATTCATAGTAGATCCATAATTTTGCCTAATCCAAGCTGCAAGCTGAATCAGCTTACCTTCTACCTTCACTTTACCTTCTACCGCACTGGTGATTGGTTTGATTTTTGTAACATCAAATTCGGGAATATCAGTTATTTCTACTATGTATCCAGTCAACATACGGTTGCCCTTACCAAATGGTACATTAACCTGCATCCCAACCTGAATCTGGTCCTCTAATTCTGAAGGAATTAGATATTGAAATGTTTTATCCAGTTGTTCATGCGAAATGTCTACGATTATGTTTGCGTACATAGTTCTCCTAATTCTTTCGTTCTGTTGTTCCTTATAATTTACTTCTTTCGTTCGTTCTTCTGTTGGTTTGTTCTTCTGTTCGTTTGTTCTTTTTTACATTTGTTTTTTTTTACGTTTGTTCGTTTGTATGTTAGTTCTTTTGTACGTTAGTTCTTTTGTTCGTTCATACTTATGTTGTTTTATGCTTCGTTTTTTAGTTCCTCAAGCACCTCTGCAATAAGGACTCTCTCATCCATAGGATGCTTAACGCCTTTAATTTCTTGGTAATCCTCATGTCCTTTGCCTGCAAGAACAATAATATCACCTGGTTCTCCATGTTCAATTACATACTTAATAGCTTCTTTTCTATCTATAATCGTCACATATTTTCCTAAAGTCTTTGCCATACCCGTTTTTATGTCTTCTATGATTGCCTCGGGCTCTTCAAATCTAGGATTATCCGAAGTGATAACTGTCAAGTCAGCTAACGTTCCCGATACTTCACCCATCTCAAATCTTCTCAGTTTTGAACGATTTCCACCACAACCAAACAAACTAATTAATCTATGTGGATGGTACTCTTTCAGAGTTTTTAATATACTTTCCAATGCCATTGCATTATGCGCATAATCGATCATAAGTGTGAATTTATCCGATACAGGAATGATCTCTATTCTACCCTTTACTTGAACTTCATATAAAGCCCTTTTTAATATTTCCTCATCAACCTTAAAATGTCTTGTTACTGCAACTGCACAAAGAGAATTGTACACACTAAACTTTCCAGGTACTTGTAACTTAATATCCATATTTACTAGTCCGCTTGCTCGGTACTGAGTGCCAATCTTACCAGGTTCATGTAAAAATTCGATATTTGTAGCTCTAATATCTGCTGTATCGCCTAGTCCATATCGTTCTACCGTACATGTTGAATTTTTAAGAATTGCGTCCACATGCTCGTCATCAGCATTTACGATTGCAATCTTTGATTGTTTGAATAACATTGCCTTACATTCTAAATACTGTTCAAATGATTCATGTTCATTCGGTCCAATATGATCTGGCTCAAGATTCGTGAAAACTCCAATATCAAACGTAATACCTGCTGTTCTATGAAGCATAAGTCCTTGTGAAGAAACTTCCATTACCACTGCCTTGCAGCCAGCCTCTACCATCTTTGCAAATGACTCATGTATTTCATACGACTCTGGTGTTGTATTGCAAGCTGGCTTTTTATCCTCACCAATAATTGTTTCTATTGTTCCAATCAGACCAGTCTTGATGCCACATGCATCTAACACATTTCTAACCATATATGCAGTGGTTGTTTTACCCTTCGTACCTGTAATACCAATTGTAAACATTTTACTTGCAGGATAATCAAAATATGCGGCTGACATGAAGGCAAACGCATATCTTGTATCCTTAACCTTGATTATTGTTAAACCCTCAGGAAGCTTTGATTCTGACCAGATTTTTGTCAAATCCACACCATCTTGAACAATAATAGCTGAAGCGCCTTTTTCTACGACAGCATTTATATATTTGTGCCCATCTGATACTGCACCAACGATACATATAAACACTGTGTTTTCTTTTGCTAATCTTGAATCAGAAGTAAGATTACCAACCTCTACCTCAAGTTTTCCGTTCATTATCTCATAGTCCAAATGTTCCAGTAATTTGATTAATTTCATTACATAGCCTCCTGCTCTTTATAATCACTTACTTCTCTGAATTTCAACTGATTCCACACAATTATTCATAAGCATTGCAATCGTCATTGGTCCAACGCCACCTGGTACTGGTGTGATTGCACTTACTGTATCAATCACATCGTCAAAATCAACATCTCCACAAAGTTTTCCATTTTCCATTCTATGGATACCAACATCAATAATAACTGCTCCGTCTTTTACATATTCTTTATTGATGAACTTTGGCTTACCAATTGCTGCAACTAAAATATCCGCTCTCTTCGCAACTTCCTTCAAGTTCTTCGTTCTTGAGTGTGCAATTGTTACTGTTCCATTCTCTCTCAAAAGAAGAAGTGCCATCGGTTTACCCACAATATTGCTTCTACCAATCACAACACATTCTTTACCTTCAATATCAACATTAGAACGTTTCAGTAATTGTATGATACCAGCTGGCGTACATGATACAAATCCCGGCTGACCAATACATAATGCTCCAACGCTCTCTGGATGAAATCCGTCAACATCCTTCTTCGGATTAATTGACTTAATCACTAAGTCTTCATCAATATGCTTTGGCACAGGCAACTGAACTAAAATTCCATTCACGTCATCTCTATTATTCAAATCACATATTATCTTAAGTAATTCTTCCTGCGTAGTTTCATCACCAAGTTCATAAGCCAAGGACTTAATTCCAATATACTCACAAGCCTTCTTCTTATTATTCACATAAACCGAAGAAGCCGGATCACAACCAACCTGTATAACCGCCAACGTAATCTCCACGCCCGCCGCCTTATAATCCGCAACCCGCCCTTTCAATTCATCCTTAATCCGTCCCGCAATCACTTTCCCATCAATAATCTGTGCCATTATCCCATTTCTCCTTAATTCCCAACATTAATCCAAAATACTTTATTATATTTTAAATTTTGTTATTTGTATTCTTATATTCTTATATAGTTTATTCTTTTATTCTTTATTTTTTATGCTTTTATGCTTTTATGCTTTTATGCTTTTATGCTTTTATGCTTTTATGCTTTTACGCTTTTACGCTTTTACGCTTTTACGCTTTTACAGCCAATAACCGCATCCCCGTCGTTCTCACGTAGCCAGAAACTTACGTTATAATTATAGATTTTGCCGTAATCCGGCTGAAAGCAGCGCCTATATTTTGTCAAGACTCAGATGAAAAATGAGCGCAAGCGAGTCTTTTCATCATCTCTGAGGCTTGTAAAAAATATGCTGCTTGAAGGAAAGGTAGGCAAAATCTATAATTATAACGTACGTTCCGCCTGCATCAGAACAACCCAGTTATCTTATCGGTCTCACAATCAAAATCAATCCCCTCCGCTGCTGGAACCTTAGGTAGCCCTGGCATTGTAAGTATCTTACCCGTGATTGCAACAACAAATCCCGCACCAGCGTTTATATATACTTCTCTTATATCAATCGTAAAGTCACGTGGTCTACCGAGCAGATTTGGATTATCTGAAAGTGAATACTGCGTCTTAGCCATACATACAGGCATATTTTTAAATCCAAGGCTATCAAGCTCTGCAATGGACTTCTTAGCAACATCAGAATAAGTCACACCTACTGCACCATAAATTTCTCGTGCTATCGTCTCTATCTTTTCTTCTACTGATAATTCAAGTTCATATAATGGTGCAAAATCACTTGGCTTAGTTGCAAGTGTATTAAGGACTTTCTGTGCGAGGTCTATTCCACCTTTTCCGCCGTCTTTCCATACATTTGCAAGTGCAAATTCACATTGCGCATCTTCACAATGTTTTCTAATAAACTCATATTCTGCTTCTGTATCTGTAACAAATGAATTAAGCGTCACTATAATAGGAACTCCATATTTTTTGATATTTTCAATATGCTTATCAAGATTAACAATCCCTTTTGCTAAGGCTTTAAGGTTCTCCTGACCTAATTCACTTTTTGCTACGCCACCATTATATTTTAATGCTTTCACTGTCGCTACAAGGACTACTGCATCTGGTTTCAAACCTGACAAACGGCATTTTATATCAAAGAACTTCTCTGCACCTAAGTCTGCGCCAAATCCTGCCTCAGTAATAACAATATCACCAAGTTTCATGGCCATCTTAGTAGCTCTTACACTATTACAACCATGTGCGATATTCGCAAATGGTCCACCATGAATAATTGCTGGATTACCAGAAAGTGTCTGAATAAGGTTCGGTTTGATTGCATCCTTTAGTAATGCAGACATAGCACCGGTTGCTTTAAGGTCATCTGCTGTCACAGGCTTCCCATTAGAATTATACGCAACAACAATCATTCCAAGACGCTTTTTAAGATCTTTCATATCTTCTGAAAGACAAAGAATTGCCATTATTTCTGAAGCAACAGTAATGATAAAATGATCCTCTCTCATTACGCCGTCAGCTTTTCCTCCCATGCCAATAACAATATTTCTAAGGGCTCTATCATTAATATCCATACATCTTTTCCATGTGATTCTTTTTGGATCGATATTAAGTGCATTCCCATGCTGAATGTGATTATCAAGCATAGCCGCAAGCAAATTATTTGCAGATGTGATTGCATGAAAATCACCTGTAAAATGAAGATTCAAATCTTCCATCGGTACAAGCTGTGAATATCCACCGCCGGCAGCTCCACCTTTCATTCCAAAGCAAGGTCCAAGTGAAGGCTCTCTAAGAGCGACAATTGCATTCTTTCCTAACTCACATAATGCTTCTGTAAGCCCGACACTAATTGTTGTTTTTCCTTCTCCAGCTGGGGTAGGATTAATTGCCGTTACAAGAACAAGTTTCGCATCTTCATTATCTTTGCATTTATCATACAAATGCTCGGAAAACTTAGCCTTATATTTTCCGTATAACTCCAAATCATCTTCTGACACACCAATCTTTGCTGCAACATCCTTAACATTAAGCATTATAGCTTCTTGAGCTATTTCAATATCACTCTTCATAGGTATTCTCTTCCTCTCATATTCTTAGTTGGATTGCATATTTTTTAACAGTTCTATAATTTGATAAAAATTATGTATTTATAGAATTCTTCAATAAGAATTCTTCAAACTCTTCAATTGTCATTAATATTTTTCTTGGTTTAGTTCCTTCTTCAGGACCAACAATGCCAGCATCCGCTAACTGATCCATAATTCTTGCTGCGCGGTTAAAACCAATCTTATAATATCTTTGAAGCATTCCTATCGAGCCTTTTTCTTTTTCAATAATAAACTTACCAGCTTCCGCAAAATATGCATCTTTTTCTACGCCGAACGCCTGACTGTCACTCATTGATGCACTCTCGATTTTAGTGGAAACTTCTTGATTATATACTACATCACCAATATGTTCTTTGAGGAATTTCACAACTCTGCCAACTTCTTTATCCGATACAAAGGTACCCTGAACTCTGACCGGTTTTGGATATCCTGATGGATAGAACAGCATATCACCTTTTCCAAGAAGCTTTTCGGCACCATTCATATCAATAATCGTTCTTGAATCAACACCAGATGATACTGAAAATGCAATTCTTGATGGAACATTTGCTTTAATCAAACCTGTGATTACGTTAACAGAAGGTCGTTGTGTAGCAATTACCAAATGTATTCCAGCCGCTCTTGCAAGCTGTGCTAGACGACAGATTGCCTCTTCTACTTCACCAGGCGCTACCATCATAAGATCTGCAAGTTCATCTATAATAATTACGATTTCAGGCATCTTCTTCGGTCTCGTTTCCTCATCCAAATCCTTGCTATAAGATACTTTTTCATTATATCCCTTGAGATCTCTTACATTTTGTTCTGCAAACTTGTTATATCGGTCTGTCATCTCAGCCACTGCCCAATTAAGCGCCCCTGATGCTTTCTTTGGATCAGTCACCACCGGAATCATAAGATGTGGAATTCCATTATATACACTTAATTCAACAACCTTAGGATCAATCATGATCAGCTTAACGTCTTCTGGATCTGATTTATATAAAATACTCATAATAATTGTATTGATACAAACAGATTTACCGGAACCAGTTGCACCAGCAATCAGTAAATGAGGCATCTTCGCGATATCTGCAATGATAATCTGCCCAGTTATATCTCGTCCAGCTGCAAATGCAATGGGCGAAGGGTGCTTTGTAAATGGATCGGATTCCAATAATTCACGAAGCATTACACCTGTCGTTTCCTTGTTAGGAACTTCAATTCCGACAGCTGCTTTACCTGGGATTGGTGCTTCAATTCGAATATCTGCTGCAGCGAGATTAAGCTTAATATCGTCTGATAAAGATACTATCTTGCTTACTTTTACGCCTTGTTCCGGTTGAATCTCATACCTTGTAACAGAAGGACCACAGCTAATATTTGTGATTGTAACTTTAACGCCGAAATTTTGCAACGTCTGCACAAGCCTTGCCGCTGTCTCATTATTCTCTCTGTTTTGATTAATATTCTTCTTTGTTACATTTCTATCAAGAAGACTAATTGGTGGAAATATATATTCTCTCGTTTTTGTGTTTTTTAAATGATCGTTGATTTTGCCAGGGCCTTCCTCTATTGCTGTTTCAGATGTAGCAATACTTTCCTGCTGAAACTGTTCTTGTGCCTCTGATACTGCATCATAAGCCTCAGAATTCTTGATTCGAGACTTTCTCGAACGTTTTCTTGTGGTTTCTATGTTATCACTATTATCTGCAAATTCATTGCCTTCGTTATTCATAGGAACTGTTTCTAAATCTGGATCATATATATCGTTTGAGAATTCATCTTGCTTGTCAAAATCCATTGATATTTCATGTAAATCAATATTTTTCGAAGTGTTTTCTTTGGGGATACTTGTATCAAGCGCTACACCCTTAACTTTATTGTCCATTCTCTGAATCCGTTCCAATTCAGCTTCTTCTTGCTCTTTTTCCCGCTCTTGTCTTCGTTCATCAGAATGCTCTTTGTAATTTGCATAATCTTCCTTTGCAGACTTAAACACTTTTGTGCCACCATTCGTTACACCCTTAATAAATGATTTCTCTGTAATAAGTATTATACAAATTATTATAAATATGATCAAAATTACAAATGACCCAGCTGTTCCTAATGGGCTCAATGTCTTACATAATAATCCTCCTATGAACCCTCCGCCTAACTTCTTTTCTGCAGAATATGTAAAAAATGTTCCAACAGAACTTATCTTAGCTGGTGTACTCATAATAAGCTGAACAAAACCACATAAAAGCAACGTAAATACATACGCTGCCACAGTTTTAATCTTAGCTACACCCAGTTGTTTATTTGCAATTAAAAACAAAACACTTATCAGAACAATAAGTGGTAATATATATTCAATTATTCCTACCAACCCAAACATAAACCAGTTAATTCCAACACCAATGCTTCCAGCCAGATGGAAATTACTAAGTAACAAAATAATAGCAAATGCAAAGGTGAATAATATAATAATCTCATCCCTCAATTCGCTAGATTTAGACTTACTATTATTCACATTTTTAGTGCCAGTTCTTGTATTATTCGGTTTTGTCGATGCCTTGGAATTTTTGCCTCTTTTACGTACATTCGAAGCCATTAGACTACCTCCTGACATACTATCTCATATTAAAACCAGAACAATATTATAGCATTTCCCATTAATTTGTACAAGGATAGATTAAATATCCCCCAACATAAAGCAACCCCAATATGCAAAAAAACTTATCTCACATACTTGGGGTATTGTATTTATTCTTTTTTATCAGAATCTATTTGTTCTTTCTGAATCATAGATTTTATCTTATCCAAAGCTTCTTTGATACCACCAACTTCACTAATTAATCCCTCACGAACCGCATCTTCTCCAACAAGAATCGTCCCGAGGTCTTTGGAAAGAATTCCAGTATTCATCATCATTTTCTCTATTCTTTCCTTTTTACATTTTGAATGATGTGATATAAATCCTACGATTCTATCTTGGATTATTTTAAAATAGTCATATGTTTGTGGAGCACCTATAATTGTTCCGCTCATTCTAACTGGATGAATAATCATCGTTCCTGTTGGTACAATAAATGAATAATCTGTAGCAACTGCTAGCGGAACACCTATCGAATGAGAATCACCTAATACTAATGATACAGTTGGTTTTGAAAGTGAAGCTATCATTTCCGCTAATGCTAACCCTGCGCTCACATCTCCACCAACCGTATTAATCAAAAACAAGATGCCTTCTATTTCATCACTGTCCTCCAACGCGGCTAACTGTGGTAATAAATGTTCATATTTAGTAGTTTTTGTCGTTGCTGGCAAGGCTTCGTGCCCCTCAATTTCACCAATTATGCTGATTAAATTGATCTTTTTATGTTGCTTGTTTTTATCTAAAATAACTTGTCCATAATCTTCTATTCGTTTATCTTTTAACTCTTCTTTTTTATTATCATTATTATCATCCGTATTAATATTTATGTTACTTTCATTTTTTCCCATTGTCACATACTCCTTATTGATTTATAAGTAGTATTTGAAATATCGTTTACTTTATACATACGATATTTTTATAATATTCATCACTTATTTGGATATACTAGTTTTATTATATAATTCTATTTGTTTTGGGAAGGTTTAATTCGTGATGAATGAAAAAGTTAATATCAAGTCATGGCACATTATCGGTATATTTTTTACACTAATTCTTGGGACACTTCTGCACTTCACATATAAATGGTCTGATTATAACCCTATTGTTGGCTTTTTTAGTGCAGTGAACGAAAGTACTATCGAACATTTAAAAATGATATTTGTACCGTTTTTTCTATTTTCAATCTTAGAGTACTTCGCATATGGCAAGGGCATATCTGGCTTCGTTTTAACGAAAGCTTTGTCTGTTTCCATCGGAATAATTACGATTGTTGTAGTATTTTATCTCTATATTTGGATTGTGGGAACTGACTTACTTTGGATGGATATCGCTATTTTTGTACTAGCTATTGTTGTTGCCTATTTTGTTAGTTATAAGTTGTTGAAGAATCAGAGGGTTATTCTTATCTAATTGTCGTAAACAAGAAATACCACTATATCAGCATCACACGGATATAGTGGTATTATTTAGACGATTTTATGAAATCAACCACTGATTTTTTTTGTATACATTTTCTCAATTCGATTTATAATACTGTACAAACCAATTGCAATTATGCATAGAATTACAATGCTCATGATTACCCAATCTAATTTAAATACTTGCGAACCATAGATTATCAAATATCCAAGTCCAGCCTTTGCGGCAAGAAATTCGCCAATAATAACGCCGACTAGGGAAAGTCCTATATTAACTTTCATAGTACTAATAATCATAGGCAGTGAACTAGGAAGAATCAGCTTAATCAGAATGTCTTTTCTATTACCCCCGAGTGTATAAATAAGTTTTATTTTTTCGGTGTCAACTCCCTTAAAACTGGTGTAAATACTTATAATCGTCCCAAATACGGCTACCGATACGGCAGTAACGATGATTGTTCTTGTATTGCTGCCTAGCCATACAATCAAAATAGGCGCAAGTGCAGATTTGGGGAGACTATTTAACATTACAAGATATGGCTCAATTGTTTTTGAAAATAGTTCACACATCCAAAGTAAGATTGCCATCCCAAGTCCTATTAAGATAACTAAAGAGAAACTAACCAACGTTTCTATTAAAGTAATGCCTACATGAAGAAAAATTTGTCCATTTTTGCACATGTTTATAAATGTAATTAAAACGCGTGAGGGCGAACTAAATATAAATGAATCAATCCATTTAAAACGAGTTGAAACTTCCCATGCACCGATAAATATAACAAATAGCATTATTCTAAAAAATAGAACTTTGTATTTCTGCTTTTTGAAATTTTTGATATATTTTTCCTGCATTTCAGACATTATCAGTTAGCTCCTTCCATATTAAGTTAAAATAATCCTTAAATTTAGGGGAACTCCTTGACGATATTGGCGTACGATTTGGAATTTCCATATCTATTTCTACAATTTTTCGTATTTTACCTGGACGCTTTGAAAGTACAACCACAATATCTCCCATTGAAATGGCTTCTGATAAGTCATGTGTGACCAAAATTGCTGTTTTACTTTCTCTTCGTAAAATAGCGCCAATATCATCACACACTTCTAGCCTCGTTTGATAATCCAACGCGGAGAACGGTTCATCCAGAAGCAAAATGTCAGGTTCTAACGCTAGTGTCCTAATCAAGGCAACCCTTTGCCTCATTCCACCAGACAGTTGTGATGGTCTAGCATCTTTAAAGTTCTCAAGACCATATGCTTTTAACATTTCATTAATCGTTTCTGTGGTAGATTTGGTGATTTTGTTTTGGATTTCTAATCCTAGAAGTACGTTACTATATACAGTACGCCATTCAAAAAGGTTGTCTTTTTGAAGCATATATCCAATATTGGTATTTGAATCTTCAATTTTTTTTTCATTTATTTTAATCGAACCTGAATCTGGCTTAATTAGACCTGAAATAAGTGAAAGCAAAGTAGATTTTCCGCAACCAGATGGACCTACTATAGATATAAATTGTCCGGGCATAACAGATAGGTTAATATCGTTTAATGCCGTGGTTTCACCTTGTAGTGTATGGTAAGAATAAGTTACGTTACCGATTTCAAGGATTGGTTTCATATTACCTCCTATTGTCATATTAAGAACGAAAAGTTCTTATCATATAGTTTATGAAAAATTGCGAAGTAAGTTCTTATAAAAAGGAACTGATTTAATAGGAATCTGCCTAATATCAATCTTTTGTTGAAACTAAAGTGAATATTATGTATAATATGAAGATTGAACGGTAAAATACTAATAACATATTTATTATATGATAAGGAAAAAATATAAAATGACTAAATTGGAAGAAATAGTAAAATGTATAAGTGGGAATCACATATACATTCAGACACATAATTTTCCTGATCCTGATGCGATTGCTAGTGCATATGGTATTCAGAAACTGTTAAAATGTAAGAATATAGACTCAACAATTTGTTATTATGGGAAAATTGATAGAAGTAGTACATGCAAAATGGTTAGTCAGCTTGGAATTGAAATTGTTAATATGGATGATATGGATGATATTCGCACCCTGAATTCTGAAGATATGATAATTCTTGTAGATGGACAAAAAGGGAATTCTAATATCATTAATATACCCGGTGTTGAGATTATATGTATTGACCATCACAAAACATATGATAAAGAAAAAATAAATTATCTATATTCAGATATAAGGCCTGACGTTGGTGCATGCGCATCAATCATTGCAGAATACTTTTATGAAAGCCAAATTGAAATTGACAAGAATCTAGCGACTGCATTCATGTTTGCCATTAAAGTAGATACGGCAAATATGTCTAGGGGAGTATCTGATTTAGATTTGGAAATGTTTTATAAATTATATAAGCTCTGTGATCGCGACATTATTAAATCATTAGAAATGGGTACGATCCAATTTGATGATTTGCACGCATATGTAAATGCAATTAGTAGCATTAAAGTATATAACAATATTAGCTTTGCAAATACTGGAGCCGGGTGCCCCGAAGCACTAATTGCAACAATTTCAGATTTTATGCTTGCATTAGATGAAGTTAATCTGTCAGTTGTATATTCTGAAAAAGAGGATGGAATTAGGCTTTCAATCAGAAGCCAAAAGCAATATGATGCAGGTTTAATTGCGACCAAAGCATTACTTGGCATTGGAAATGGTGGTGGCCATGAACTTATGGCTGGAGGATTTGTACCCTCACAACAAGGAATTGATACAAATACATTGATTTCTGATTTAGAAAAAAGATTCCTTGATACTGTTTATGAACTTTATGCCAAATAAAATCATTATAAATTTAAATCAAAAAATTGGCTAGTCACTATATTACAAAGTGACTAGCCAATTTTTGTTTCATTTAATAATTACTATTTTAATATTTCTATTTAAAATTTCTAATTTAATATTTTCTATATAAAAAAGGCAACTGCGAGGGAGGAAGTTGCCTTTAAGGGGAGTATAAAGAATAAAAAAGGTTATAAAAATATTCTGAATATTCTTATGTTTTTAGTATACATCAGATATTCTATAATTACAAGTATCACGTTATACTTTTCT
Organism: [Clostridium] fimetarium; assembly: GCF_900111235.1. Taxonomy (GTDB): domain Bacteria; phylum Bacillota; class Clostridia; order Lachnospirales; family Lachnospiraceae; genus Clostridium_N; species Clostridium_N fimetarium. The sequence goes on along the minus strand of NZ_FOJI01000002.1, from coordinate 89,376 downwards.
AAAATTATTTTACAAAAGTAACAAATGTAACTTTTACAAGCATTTAAAAACCGCAAGCCCTGTAATATCTTGGACTTGCGGTTTTTAGAATGATTAAGCTTCCGAAGGGACTCGAACCCTCGATCTACTGATTACGAATCAGTCGCTCTACCACCTGAGCCACGAAAGCAAACTAACCTTCAATACTATATTATATCCGGACTTTATTGTCAATACCTAGCTTTGTCTAAGGTCATGACAATTTCAATTGTATTATTATTTTTTTAATGTTGCTAGTTTATAAAATATGTAATAAAATAAACTTCTAACATATCAAATCATTGATTGATTTGATATACTTTGTTTCTTGTATTTATTCCATATAAAATAAGGGGAAATAATAATGAACTTCAGAAAATATTTTTCAAATAAAACAGAGGTTATACTTTTTATTTTGGTAATGAGTCAGATTTTGGCTTTAACCTTCTACAACCTCTTCCGGCTATCCTATATTCTAGATTTTGATTCAGCACCAGCTTTAATTCAGGCTGTAAAATCTTGGGAACAAAAAAGCCTATTTTTAAATGACTGGTGGTATACAACAAACTTGGGATGGGATACCTCTATTCCACTTGCGGCACTGTTGTATGGAGTTTTTCATAAAATCTATTTTGCATATGGAATGGCAAATAATATTATATTATATGCATTCCTATACATTTATTATCGAATATGTAAGAGAATTAAAATTAGCAGAACTGGAAAACTAGTTGTATTTCTGCTATTACTGACACCTTATTCCATTGGACAGCTTGATTATATGAATATGCTCTTGGCTTCACAGGCTTCTTATAATATCAGGGCACTTCTTACGATGATGTTTGTTAGTATCATGTTGGAATTTTACGCTGGAAAAACTTTACAGAATCAATGGGCGATATGCCTTGCTTTTATTGTTTTGTTATTTACATCTAGCTGTTCTTCTTCGTTGTATGCATTAATCAGTTGCGTGATTCCGATTGTAATATTTGTGTTTGTGAATTATATTCGCGAGGACAATTTTAACTTGAAATGTATTAAAAACCCAATCGTGTATTTTCCATTTCTATCAGTTATAATAGCAAGCATTGGAATTTTAATTTCGAAATTCATGAATATGACAGATGCAGTCGAAGGGAAAGCATTTACAACTGGAGTCAATTTTGGTCGAAACTTTATTAATACGCTTGTGGGGATTTTTGAATTGTTCGGTGGTATTAAATCAGATAAATCTGTTGCTGTCCTAAGTGCAGAAGGGATTTCTCTAATGCTAAAACTAATATTAATTTTTCTAATGTTATTTTCATTATTTTTTATCATTAGGAAAAGCTTTCTAAAAAAAGAACATGATAAATTTATTGAAATGTCACTAGCTCTCATCATTGTCAATTTGGGAATTTTATTCTTTGTAGATACAACTTATGGAAGTGTGACATTTGAATACCGATATCTAATTATCCCTATACTTCCGTTATTTATATATGTTGGTTATCTTACAGACTTCATATCTATGCATCATAACAAATCTCTTCGAAATATATATTTTGTTGGATTAGTTTCCATTTGCTTGATACTCAACATTGGACTATTTTCTTATGCATATCGTATAAATGACGGCTATGATCAATTAAAAGCAATTAAAACTGACATTGATAATCAAGGAATTGGACTAGTCAATGTTATCCGTGATAGTGCAGTTCAAAATGAGGTAGATGGAAAGATTTTAAAGACTATGGATGACTCTGAATTCATTGTTTCTGATGGAAGCAATGTCAGTTGGTGGGTGATGTCCGACACAAATCTTGAAAACAGCAATTATGTTGGAAAAACTGCAATACTTACCCAAAAGAATATCTTCGAAAGTCTTCCTAGCTACTACAAGGACCATGCTGTCCTAATAGATTCTTTTTCATACCATGACTATAATCTTTACGAATTACAGTCTAACCCATTTGATTATATTTCTGGATTTCCAAAAAGGGACAGAAGCAAGAGCTTTGATTTTCCTTATTCTTATATGTACAATACACAAAATGCAGTCATAGATACGAATGGAATTCTTCACTCCAATGGAACTGCAGGAACAGTACTAAGTGGTACAGTTCAAGCAATAAAAGGTGAATATTCAGTCATATTACATTACCGCATGGCTAGCAATTCTCAAGGCTCTAGTATTCTGAATCTTAGTGAAAATGATCAGATACTGTCTTCCGTTCAATTAGCACCTGACAAAACAGATTGTGTTTTACAAAATATATCGATTAAAAGCACAAAGATTCTAACTATTTCAATCGAAATCCCAGAAGGAACGATCATTGAGATTGAATCTATAGAATATAAAAGAAAATATCTTATCGTGAATTAAAATGAGGGGTGCGTTACAACAAAACGCACCCTTCATTTTACAATTTACTTATATATAATTATTTCAATGTAAAAACATTTACTCATTCTATTATTTATGGTTCAATTGTCGACTCAATGACCGATTCAACGACAGGTTCAACTACAGGTGCATCCGCTGGCTCATCTACTGATTCAACTACTGATTCAGCTACTGGCTCAGCTACCGGTTTAACTGTAGGTTCAACTACTGGCTCTTCTACTGGCGCAACTACTGGCTCAGCTACTGGTTCAACTACTGGTTCAACGACTGGGACAACTACTGGTTCAACTACTGGTTCAACGACTGGAGCAACGACTGGTTCAACTGCAGGCTTATCCACTGGTTCCACGATCGGCACAACGACTGGCTCAACGACTTGTTCAACGACGGTCTCAACGACTTGTTCAACGACTGGAACAACGACTGGTTCAACTACTGGTTCAACGACTGGTTCAACTACTGGTTCAACTACTGCTTTAACCACTGCTTTAACCACTGGTTCAACTACTGGAACAAAGACTGGAACAACGACGGGCGCAACGATAGGCGTAACAGCTGGTTCAGCTTTGACAACTTCACCCTTGATTTTAAGATAGAAGTAGCCGGTTGTTACAAGCATATATGGAGTCAACCATAAATATAATATGCCAAATGTGAAATTTGCTAATATTGCCCATCCTATAAAACTCAATTGCAATACAAACAAGCTCCACTTATATCCCTTTGTCATTTTCTTACTTAAAGCGATTGCTTCCATAACTCCTATTTCGGGATTATCTGCTAGTATGTACATTGCCATAGAATACCTATAAGATGCTATAATACCTGGAATAATAAGCAAACATGTCCATAAGAATGTAAATAACCCTACCATAAAGGTTACTGCAAACGCTTTAAAAATAAAATTAAATCCGCTAAACAAATCTGATACCTGAACAGATTCTAACCTCGCTATCTTTAACACCATCATTATCAATCCCAACTCAATTGACGGTACAATTAATATAGTTGCGATTAATCCAACAATTGGTATGATTGCAACCAATCCCGCAGCAACGCATAAAACAAAATAAACGACAATGGTCAAAGCCATTGTTCCCCCTTTACCTTGTAGTGCACTTTTGGCCTTCCCTTTTAATTCTGAACGATCAATATTCATTTTTTTCCTCCCTGGGATGATTTAGTAGTGTCAGTTAATATTTTATTAAGATTACTGGTGTTTTATTATATGTACAAGATTCGCAATAAAGTCCAAAAAAATAGTGGGGTATCTAATCTTCTTTAGATACTCCACCAGTTCTTTTCTCCTTGGATATTCCACCAGTCATATGTGAAACTTCGCTTTGTAAAAAGCTCGCTCGTTTTATTGAATCTTCCCCATACTTATTACGAATATTATCGACCGCCTTATCAAGCTTTGAAAGCTTATCGTAATTGTTCATATCAAACAAATCATATTGACGAAAGCACTCCAATGATACCTTACTAGATTGCACGCCAAGTTGCCTAATTGGTGCTTTCTTATCCCATAACTCAAGGAATATCTCGCAAGCTTTTTGATACAATTCATTTGTAACATCTGTAGCGTTTAAAAACTGCTTCTGATGTGTGGAATAACAAAATTCACAATCTGTAATAGAAACAGCTAAACATAAGGTCTTGACACCATCCACCCTAAGACGTGAAGCAACTGTCTCACATAAAGAAAGTAAAACTTGCTTTGCAGTCTCATAATCTGTTATATCAATTGCAACCGTAATAGAATTACCGTACCCCTTATTCGCTTGATGTTCAGTCACTACCGAAGTAAAATCATAACCATTCGCATAATTATAAATCACTTCACCATGTTTTTTAAAATGACTTTTTAGTATCATCACATCAGTATTTGCCAATTGTCCAATTGTTTTAATGCCTAAGTTGTAAAGCTTCTTTTCTGTGGAACTTCCGACAAAAAACAAATCTCTTACCGGTAATGGCCACATCTTTTCCTTGATTTCACAAGGAAATAATGTGTGAACTTTATTGGGTTTTTGAAAATCACCAGCCATCTTTGCAAGGAGCTTGTTACTGGAAATGCCTATATTTACTGTAAATCCTAATTCAGAATATATTCTATCTTTCAAATAATTCGCAGCCACTACAGGCGTCCCATATATATTTTGCGTTCCTGTCATATCGCACCACACTTCATCTATGGAATACTGCTCAACACATGGTGCAAACCCTTTCAGTAATTCTATAAATGCCTTAGATGCTTTCACATAAACGTCGAAATTAGGTTTGATAATGATTAAGTTAGGGCACTTTTTTCTTGCACTAGCCAACGGTTCTCCAGTCTGAATATTGAACTTCTTAGCAGGTGTTGACTTCGCCAAAACAATTCCATGCCGTTTTTCCTCGTCGCCTCCAACTACGGAGGGAACTTCTCTTAAATCAACAGTCTCTCCTAGCACATCCACTCTATACGCAGCTTCCCAGCTTAGAAATGCTGAATTAACATCTACATGAAATATAACGTTTTTTGATTGATCCATAATCTTAATTCACCCCTATATTTCTTAACCTCTTAACATTAGAGTCGGTTTATTTGCAAACGTTTGTTCGTATATATTTTATCAGATTATACGGTGTTTGTAAATGTCTTATTTTAAGTTTAGGACCCCTTTACACAAAAAAGAACCTACAGCAATAGACTTTTCGCAGTCCATTCTATAGGTTCCTTAACAAGTAATTATTTATTTTTTAATAATATGTATATCCGCGCTTTGGAACCATTGACATTATAGCTGCTCCAAATATTATAAGAATTACAATATAAATTGCAATTCCAATCAAAATCATTATTAAATATGCTTTAAAGAAATTCGATTTGCTTTTTTTCTCTGAACTACTAAATGCCCAAACGAATGCCAATACAATATTCACACAAGGAATACACATAAGCAACATTGTAACTAGCCAATCGCCTAATGACATAGGTTCTTCTAAATTAGACTGATTACAATTATACATTACTGGCTGTTGATATGGACGTTGTTGGTATAACGGTTGTTGATTCACTGGTTGCTGATTTACTGGCTGTTGATTTACTGGTTGTTGATTTACAGGTTGTTGATTTACGGGCTGTTGATTTACTGGTTGTTGACCTTCTTGTTGTTGACCTTTTGGTTGTTGACCTTCTGGTTGTTGACCTTCTTGTTGTTGACTTTCTTGTTGTTGGCTGGTCTGTTGTTTGCAATTGCATACCTGACCGTCCTCTAATTTTGCTCCACAATCTCTACAAAACGTCATGTGATTTTCTCCTCATAAGTTAAAACTAGTTCTATAATAGCATATATTATTATTCCTGTGCAATAATATTTATCCAAAAAATGTAAATGATTTTTAGAACCTAATGTAATTTCAGTAAATTATTGATAATATTATCTTCCCTATAAATCATTGGTGCAGTGGAAGGAAATACCGTAAACATTCTATATACATAATAAGCCATCATCGCCACACAAAGGCATCCCATGAACAGATAAATACCCTTCACACGCTTTCCTTTCACATATCTTACATAAACAAACCAAATCCCCAATAGAATCCAAAAAATCGCAAATGGACTTAATGCAAAAGACCTGCCAAATTGTCCCGTTAACAGGTAAAAAATAGATCTAGACATACCGCACCCAGGGCACGGAAGCCCCGTCACAATAACCATAGGGCAAAAGGCATGAAATACCTCATGGGTTAACATATAATAGATTACAAGGCAAATGATTGCCCACTTAAACTCAAGGACATCTTTCACTATTCGTTTTTGAATTACTTTTAGGTTTGTCTTTGGTTTCATCATCTTCTCGATTCTGTTTGCATTTTCATTACAAAACTCTCTTATCTAAAATACTCATTACAAAATATTCCAAAATGGTATGTAGTCAAATTATTTTATATTCTTTCCCTCTGAAATACAAGCATAAAATCCACCTACTCTTGATAATAAAAAAGGCAAGGTCAAACCAAAGTTTGTTCCTCACCGATTCCATATATTACATATTTATATGTTTGCATTTTTACTTTTTTACTTTTTACTTTTCACTTTTTCTTTTTGCATTTTTCTTTTTTACATTTTTACATTTTTATTCATTTTATTTTTATAGCACACAGCTATGTATCTTTTTATACTGTAACGATGATACCACCTTCATTTGCATACATACTACTTACTCCAGCAGTATCCACAATAATTATATCCTTAAATTTCATCAACTTCGAAATCTCACTCTTCACATATTCAGCACGTTCAAAACAATTGCAATGTGCAATCGCTAATATCTTATTTTCACAATCAACCGTTTTTTCTTTGATCATCGCTATCATCTTTGCTAACGCCTTATTAACACCTCTAGCCTGGTCGAGTTTGACAATCTTACCACCCTCAGCTGACATTAAAGGCTTAATATTAAGGGCACTTGCAATAATTGCCTGAAGATTTGTCAATCTTCCGTTCTTTCTTAAAGTTTCAAGAGATTCTAGCACAAAATATGTTTTCATATGTTGTGTAAATTCTTCAGCGATTGCAACAACTTCGTCAAATGCTAATCCCTGCTCAACTAGTTCTTTGACTTTCATTGCTATAAGAGCTTCTCCACAAGAGGCAGACATTGAATTAAATACATGCACATTATTGGTTCCACCCTCTTCTATATATAAGTTGCGTCCAAGTTGTGCGCTATTATAACTTCCGCTTAATTCTGCTGATAAAGTAACTACATATACGTCTAAGTTTTCTCCTACAAAATCATTCATATAACGCTCCGGAGATGGGCAAGCTGACTTCGGGCAATTCTTGCTTTCACGTACTTTCTTCAAGAAATCTGCCTGATCAAATGTTTCATCATCTATTATACTAAAATCATCTACCATTAATGTTAACGGTGCAAATGAAAAATGATCGTCCTTGGCTATTTCTTTTGGTAGGTCGCAACAACTATCAACAACTATTTTATAATTCATAACTATTTCCTCCGTTAATCAGTTCAATATCATCTAGTTTTTAATACTATGTAAGAATACCATATATTTCAATGTTTGTGAAGAGGGTTTTTATCTATTTATAAATAACTTTCTTTTTATTATTGCTTTTAAATGCAGGATTCCCTATAATACATTTAAGGTTACTTTTAAAATATGTACTATAACTATTACTACATAATTAAACTGCTTGGAGGTCTATATGATCGCTCTTAAAATTAACAATACCAAGGATTTTATGACGAAGCTTCTAGTGAAAGATACTTTTGATAATCTATATGTTTCGGAGGCTACTATTTCCACATACAATACCTTCCAAATCAATGGTCTAATCAATAAGAATTTCTATACGTCAGAAGAACCAGAATCAAACGATAGTGCTGAATATTCATTATGGAAGAAGCTTCGTCCCTTTTGCTTTGAATTAATAAAGGGTAGCAAAACACCTTCCTTTTTGAAAATAATATTTCTTCTTGCCACAAAAGATATTACAACGCTCATTGAAACAAACAATTTAGGATTTTCTTTAGATGATATTAATGGCCTTGTTTTAAATATTAAATATGCTGAAGGAGTGATTACCTGTATCACAGGCTCTTCTATCAAATTATTTACTATGGACAAGTCGCTTGAGCATGCGTTCGACTCCTATGTAAAACAGTTTTTATCTCAGAATAATATTGATTTTGAAGAACTTTAGCGCCACCTTTGTTAGCACTCTTTGTGAATGAGTGCTAATTTTATCTTGACAATCTAATATATGCGTACTAATATATGAAATATAGTTTAAAATATATATTAAAGGAGTAATTTATAATGAAAAATGAACATGGTAGTCTTTCAATTAACAGCGAGAATATTTTTCCAGTAATTAAAAAATGGTTGTATTCAGATCATGATATTTTCTTTAGAGAACTTATTTCAAATGGTTGTGATGCAATTACAAAATTAAAGAAGTTAGAAATCATGGGTGAATACAATGCACCTGAAGATCAAGAATTTAAAATTTTAATAAAATTAAACGCAGAAGATAAAACAATCAAATTCATCGATAATGGTATCGGTATGACTTCTGATGAAGTCAATGAATACATCAACCAAATTGCATTTTCTGGCGCAGAAGCTTTCCTAGAAAAATACAAAGATAAAACCAATGAAGATCAAATTATCGGTCACTTCGGTCTCGGATTCTATTCAGCATTTATGGTATCTGCTAGAGTTGCAATTGATACACTTTCATTTACAGAAGGTGCTAAAGCAGTTCATTGGGAATGTGATGGCGGTACTGAATACGATATGGAAGATGGAACAAAGGAAACTCCTGGTACAGAGATTACGCTTTACCTAAATGAAGATAGCTATGAATTTTCAAATGAATTCCGTGCACGTGAAGTAATCGAAAAATACTGCGCATTTATGCCTGTTCCTATATTCCTTGAAAAAGAGAATGGCGAACCTGAATACGAAACAATTGACGAAGCTGATGTGACTGAAAAAGATACTGTTATTGAAACAATTATCGAAGAAGCAAAAACAGAAGAAATTGAAAATGAAGATGGCACAAAAGAAACCAAGGAAACAGTTCCTGCAAAGAAAAAAGCAAAGATTTTAAAAAGACCTGTTCCATTAAATGAAATTCATCCTCTTTGGGCAAAGCATCCAAATGAATGTACAGATGAAGAATACAAGGAATTCTATCGTTCCGTATTTAAAGATTACAAAGAGCCATTGTTCTGGATTCATTTGAATATGGATTATCCATTTAACTTAAAAGGTATTCTATACTTCCCTAAATTGAATACACAGTATGACACTATGGAAGGAACGATTAAGTTATACAACAATCAGGTATTTATTGCTGATAACATTAAGGAAGTTATTCCTGAATTCTTACTTCTATTGAAAGGCGTTATCGACTGTCCTGATCTTCCACTGAATGTATCAAGAAGTGCTTTACAAAATGACGGATTTGTCAAAAAGATTTCTGATTATATAACGAAAAAAGTTGGCGATAAGCTTTCAGGTATGTACAAGACTGAAAAAGAAAGTTATGAAAAATACTGGGAAGATATCAATCCATTTATCAAATATGGTTGCTTAAAGGACGAGAAATTCTATGAGAAAATGAAGGATTATATTATATTCAAAAATCTTGATGGGAAATACCTTACAGCTGCTCAGTGCCTAGAAGAGAACAAAGAAAAACATGAGAATACTATCTTCTATGTAACGAATGAAACTGAACAAAGTCAATATATCAATATGTTTAAAGAGGAAGGTATCGATGCCGTTATCCTTACACAAAACATCGATCAACCATTTGTAACTCATATTGAAAGTAAGAATGAAAAGATGAAGTTCGCAAGAATTGATGCAGACCTGTCAGACGTCTTCAAAGAACAAACTACTGAAGATGAATTGAAAGGACTCACTGAAAGTTTAAGTGAAATATTTAAAAAAGCGCTGAACAATGATAAACTTGAAATCAAAGTTGAGAAGTTGAAAAACGCTAATATCTCTTCAATGATTACACTTTCTGAAGAAAACAGACGTATGCAAGAAATGATGAAGATGTATAATATGAGTGGTATGGATCCTTCTATGTTTGGTGGCATGGGTCAAACGCTTGTACTAAATGCTAGCAATCGTTTAGTTCAGTATATTATGAACAACAAAGAGAGCGAAAATACAAATATGATATGCGAACAGCTCTATGATCTTGCATTACTAAGCCATGCTCCTCTTACTCCTGATCAGATGACTAGATTCATTGTAAGAAGCAACGACATTATGATACTACTTGCTAAATAGTCTCTAAAATAAAAATTGTCCTTTTTAATTAAAACGGTTATAATATTAAGAGTTAGTGTATATATTTTACACTAACTCTTTTTAGTTTCTAAAGGCTAATGGTGACATAAAAAAAGAAGAAAAGAAGAGGGATATTATGGGGAATATAAAAGAAAGTGCTGCAAAGACAACGAAATACACATCTTCACAGATTTTTAAAGAATTAGTAGGCTATGCAAAAATAATTATATTAGCAATTGTTATCGCATTAATATGTAATAATTTTGTTATTGTAAATGCTCAGATTCCAAGTGATTCCATGTGTAATGGAATCAAAACCGGTGACCGCCTGATTGCCTTTCGTCTATCATATATTACCTCATCACCAGAACGTGGTGATGTTGTCATTTTTAAATTTCCAGATGATGAATCCATAGATTATATAAAACGCGTTATAGGTTTACCTGGTGACGTTGTACAAATCAAATCAGGGGTTTTGTACATTAACGAAGAAATATATAATGAGGATTATTTGAAAGAACCTATGACTGGAAGTTTTGGCCCTTACCTCGTTCCAGATGATCATTATTTTATGCTAGGTGATAACAGAAACGATTCAAAAGATTCACGACGTTGGATTAATACTTATGTTGCCAGAGATAAAATCATTGGCAAAGCCCTCTTGAAATATTATCCATACCTAGGAACTATCGAATAAAAGCATTGTTCTTTTAAGTAAAATAGTCTATAATTACATAATTCAGTTATTATTGATTATTTCAGTTATTATCGCTTATCGAGATTTTAATTGGTTCTATAATACGAATACCGCAATTAACTTTAAGAATATACGATTTGTATTTCCGATAGTTAAATTTTGCACGAAAGGTTTATACTATGACAACTAATAATGAATACGACGATTTAGAAGAAATCGAATTATCTGAATCTGATAAACCTTCTTTTGAAAATAATAGCAATAATGAAGAAAATCAGACTGGTAATAGTATTTTACGAGAATTTTTAAGCTATATGAAAATAATTGTAATTGCTATTTCAATCGCATTTATATGTAATCAATTTATTATTGTTAATGCAAAAGTTCCTACTGGTTCAATGAAAGATACTATTATGGAAGGAAACCGACTTATCGGTTTTAGACTGTCTTATCTCTTTTCAGATCCAAAGCGTCTTGATGTGGTTATTTTTAAATTTCCAGATAATGAATCTGAAAACTACGTAAAACGTATTATCGGTCTTCCAGGTGATAATGTAGTCATTAAAGAGGGACACGTTTATGTCAATGATGTATTATTGGATGAGCCTTACATTAAAGAGCCTATGTCAGTCAGCTCTCAGGTCTTAAATTACGCGGTTCCTGCCGGATGCTATTTTATGATGGGTGATAACAGAAATAATTCTGCGGACTCAAGATTTTGGGTAAACACCTATGTAGCGAAAGATAAGATACTTGCAAAAGCAATTTTTAAATACTATGATTCACATATTGTATTTGAACTAATAAAATAAGTATAGGATAAAATAGTTTTAAGAGGTTTACTTCTTAAAACTATTTTTTTATTGATTTTAATATTTAAGATTTCTTGATACTAATAGTTTTGTATTAATATTTAATATTTTTATATTTTTATATTTTATGGACATAATAAATCTGATATAAAAATTCTTAATAGGAGGTTTATTATGACTGCTCTTGATTGTAATGTTTCAACTTGTGGCTTTAACGACGAACGATGTTGTTGCAGATCTGAAATTGATGTAAAAGGTACGAAAGCGGATCATACAGATGATACTTGTTGTGGTAGTTTTAAAAAGGAAAGCTCAGAATTTCAAAATTCAACCCGTACTCCCAATACAAATTTAAGTGTTGGCTGTGAAGCCGTTAATTGTGCTTTTAATGATGGCAACAAATGTAGTGCTGACCATATTGATATTGCTGGTTCAAGTGCAAATGATGCTGGGCAAACTATCTGTTCAAGCTTTACATGTAAGTAATGTTAACAATAGCCACAAACCATTGAAATTATTCTGTTTCTTTGATTTATGGCTATTTCTTATATATATTATAAGAAATCAGTACTACACATTAGAAATGAATTCCTTTAAACCAGTTCACAATATTTGTTATTATCATTAGAAAAAAACATTTTGACTTTTTAACAGGTTCTGGTTCTGGTTCCGGTTCTGGCTCTGGCTCTGGCTCTGGTTCTGGTTCTGGTTCTGGTTCTGGCTCTGGCTCTGGCTCTGGCTCTGGCTCTGGTTCTGGTTCTGGCTCTGGCTCTGGCTCTGGTTCTGGTTCTGGTTCTGGCTCTGGCTCTGGTTCTGGCTCTGGTTCTGGCTCTGGCTCTGGTTCTGGCTCTGGTTCTGGCTCTGGTTCTGTATTTGGAAACTCACCATAATAGTAATCCATATCAGTTCTTGCACTTGACCCTTGAACTACCCCATCACTTGTATATTGCCATAAAATCCAGTTCCCTGCTGGGCATTGATCTGGTCCCCAAATAGCAAGCCATTTCATATAAGAATCAAAGCGTGAAATATCGAGTATATTGTCGAAATAATTCTTATTCGCATAGATACCTGCTTTATATCCAGAATTTGTCATATCATTACAGTAGATACAACAGAAATTGGTCAATATTGCACCGTTTTCTTCTGGAACTAGGTTATGCCTAGTTTTGTATCCGTCTGAATCTTCCATATCTATAAATACACCTAGCTGCGGATTTCTTCCTTCAATCATTCTAAGCGTGTGCCGAACTTCACTTTTCACCTCATTCTCGCTTATCGCATAGGAATATATATATACGCCATATGGAATCCCTAGATTTTGACAAGCATCCATATTCGCATTAGCCTGTGCATCATCTTGATTGACTTCATCATCACCATAGCCAATTCTAATAATCGCAAATTGAATACCATCCGCCTTTATTGCACCCCAATCTAGCGTTCCATTGTTTGAACTTACATCAATTCCTTTATTCATAATGTATTCACTCACTTTCTTCCACAATTCTGTAGAATTAATTGGTTTTGTTTTCTAAAAATCTGTTTTTTAATCCCTTATTTTTTTTAACGAACGGCAAAATTACACCCTCAATATTATTAATATTCCATAATACGACAAATGTTCATTATTTTATGACTAAATTTAAAAAAAAATGTAATATCTTTTTTGTTTAGCAATAATATATCTCGATTTTAAAGCATATAATATATTAAAAATTATGAAGGATATATATGGAGATCTATTTAGTTCAACCTGAAGATACAATCGATAAGATAGCAACTCAATATAATGTATCTGCCACAAGATTAATTTCAGATAACAATTTAGGTGATTCAGAAATGTTAGTTACAGGTCAGGCCCTAGTTATTCTATATCCCAGTCAAACATATACGGTTAGCCCAGGAGATACATTAGAAACCATAGCCCAAAATCATAATGTACCGCTAATGCAATTACTTAGAAACAATAATTATCTATTTGAGAGATCTAATATTTATCCTGGTGAAACCATAGTTATAAGTTATAATAATGACCTAGGTCCAATAAATACCTTTGGTTACGCTGCTGATTATATCGATACAACTATTCTAAATAAAACGCTGCCATTCTTAACATATTTATGTATTTCGGGTAATCAAATCACAGAAAACGCTGATATAATTTCTATAGATGATGAAAAAATAATAGGAATTTCCAAAAATTTTGGTGTTGCTCCTATAATGCTATTACCATCTTTAACAATTCAAGGATTAACTAATTTCGATTCTACTTATAATATTTTCATAAATGAAAAATTATCAGATAAACTTATTAATAATATTACTAATATACTAAACGGGAAAGGCTATTTAGGCGTAAGTATCACATTTGAACTTTTATATACGTCCAATCTTATATTGTACCAAAATTATATTAAGAAACTATCTAAGGCATTAAAAGCGGAAGGATTAAAATTGTTTATCACAATATCTCCAGTAAATACAAATATAACCCTAGAAGATATTAAAACAATAGCTCCTGATATAGAAGAATTTTTAGATGGAATAACCTTTATGGATTATAACAGAGGTTTAAATACAAATCCGCCACCAGGACCGGTTACATCCATCAATAATTTAGAAGCTTTTTTAACCGAAGCGACTTCAATTATAAGTGAAGATATTATAAATATTGGTTCCCCTGCTATAGGCTTTGATTGGGAATTGCCATTTGTTCCAAATGTTTCTACATTCGCTATCCTTAAATATTATACTGCCATCGAATTAGCGAATGATGAGAATTCAATCATTAAATTTGATAAATCTTCACAGACTCCTTATTTTACATATTCAAAGTCAACTGCTGGCGTTCCAATGGAACATATAGTCTGGTTTATTGATGCTAGAACAATTAGCTCACTTATTAATCTAATACCGAAATTTCATTTAGATGGCACTGGGATATGGATCATAATGTATTATTTCGCTCAAATATGGTCGATTATAAATCCTCAATACAAAATAATAAAAGTACTACCTGAGCCACAATCACTGTCCGCACAATTTTTTGAAAAAAAGTAAAACAAAAAGCCCCCTAACCACTAGTTTCCTAGTCATTATGGGGCTTCTATAAATGTAGTGGAAATTAAACGCGTGATAAATACTCACCAGTTCTTGTGTCAATCTTAATCTTATCATTCTGATTAACGAATAATGGAACATAAACGGTTGCGCCTGTTTCTACAATTGCTGCCTTTGTTGCGCCTTGTGCTGTATCACCTTTAACACCTGGTTCTGTGTCTGTGATCTCAAGTTCAACGAACAATGGTGGTTCAATTGCAAATACTTGTGCATTATGAGAACATAATTTGCAAACTTCATTTTCTTTAACAAACTTAAGTGAATCACCTACGTTGTCTTCACTAAGAGCCATCTGCTCATATGTTTCAATATTCATAAAGTTATATAAACCACCATCTTTATATAAATACTGAAAGTCTGTTCTATCGATGTGTGCCTTTGGAAACTTTTCATTTGGTCTGAAAGTTTTATCTGTAACAGCACCTGTCTTAATATTTTTTAGCTTTGTTCTTACGAACGCAGCACCCTTACCTGGTTTTACGTGTTGAAAATCAATAATTGTAAATATATTGTTATCTATTTCTATCGTCACGCCATTTCTGAAATCGCCTGCTTGTACCATAACTTGGTATACCTCCTTGCATAGTCTTTTAACATTTTATAATAAATACATACTTTACGCAACTACTTTTTTCGCCTATCTGTAATATATGTAATATTAGGTCTACTTATTCTCAATCAAAGCTTCCATCGCATACAAATACCCTTTCAATCCAAGTCCAACTACTTGCCCAGTACATACTGGTGCAGTTACGGAAACATGGCGAAACTCTTCTCTTTTATGTACATTTGAAATATGTACTTCTATTTTGGGGATATCTTCGAGTGAAGCCAATGCATCTCTAATGGCATAGCTATAATGAGTAAAAGCACCTGGATTAATTACAATTCCATCCACATTGGCGTAATATGCCTCTTGAATCTTATCAATAATAGCGCCCTCATAATTACTTTGAAAAATTTCAATTTCAATATCTAGTTTTTTTGCATGCGCTTCAATACTTTGCACAAGTGTCTCATAATTTGCAGACCCATAGATACCTTTTTCTCGAATTCCTAAAAAATTAATATTAGGTCCATTAATTACTAATAATTTCATTTTTTGCCTCCTAATAAAGTACTTGCTTTCGCAAGAATAATATCCTCAATCTCATTATATATCTGTTCATATGTTTTATCATCTGTGTCTACGATTATTTGTGCTATATCTTCATAGATATTTGCTCTTTGCATCATTAAATCATGAACTTTGATTCTAATATCACTTCCTGCAAGCAATGGTCTCTTTGTGTCATACGCTAAACGATGGACCAAAGTATCTTCCGTCGCTCTAAGATATATAACAATTCCTAAATTTTTAAGCAATGCTCTATTTTCCTCACGTAATGGAAGCCCACCGCCAACTGAAATAACAGAGTTACTAAATTTTTCATTCATTTCTTTTATCGTCTCAGTTTCCAAATCGCGGAAATATTTCTCGCCTTCAGTTGCAAAAATCTCTTTTATTTCTCTATTTTGTTTACTTTCTATGTATTCATCACTATCATAAAATGTCATACTTACATTTTGTGAAATCCATTTTCCTAATGTGGTTTTTCCACAGCCCATAAATCCAATGAATACAAGATTATTACGTGAATTACTCAACAAGATTCAACTCCTTTTTCATCAGTTCGTATACATGCATGATTATATCTTCGCTAACCTTTGTTTCATTCCAGAGTTCAAATGCACAAACGCCTTGATATAATAACATTTTCAAACCATTATAAGCTATTTTTTCTTTGCTTTCCACTAATTTCATGAATTTAGTTTTTGTAGGATTATAAATTATATCCACTCCCACTGAGACTTTGTCATAAAAATCTAGATTTTCAATAGGTGCACAATCGTCATTGGGATGTAGCCCTACGCTAGTCGTTTGAATTGTAATAAATTGCTTATTCGGTAGTAAATTATAATCCTCAATTTTCATACCAATTGCGACATTAATATCAAGCGCTTTGTTAACATCCTTTGCCAGTTGCTGTGCATTTTCTAATGTTCTATTTAAGATATAAATGCTGTTTGCGCCTTCTTGACCACATAGGAACACAATAGCCCTAGCTGCGCCTCCTGCCCCAATTATGATTACATCATTACCCATTAATTCTATATTTGCATCAATAAGTTGCCTTTGAAATCCCAATATATCAGTATTGTAACCCTTAAATCCACCCTTAGCCCTTACCAAAGTATTCACTGCACCAATGTCTCTTGCAAGTGGATCAATATCAACCAAAGCGTTAATCACTTCATTTTTATGTGGAACCGTTACATTTAGTCCAAATACATTGAGTTCATAAGCACCTTTCACGGCTTCTGCTACTTTACTACTTTCTACTTTAAATGTAACATATGCCAAATCGATATTCTCAAATTCCGCTAAATGATTATGAATCAATGGTGATATTGAATGAGCTACTGGATTACCAATTAATCCACAGACTTTCGTAGTTCCTTTGATTTCTCTCATACTTACCTCCTGGTGCTCCTGATGGTGCTCCTGATGCTTCTCTTGTAAAAATATAAAATAATTTTTTCCAAATATCTTTTTAATACAATCTGAATTTCTTCCTTTTTCCCAATTGGTTTAACTAAAATAGTTCGAATTCCCGCTCTGTTCGCTCCCCACACATCTGTAAATAACTGGTCGCCTATAAAAATGGTATTCTTCTTATCTGTGTTCATCAGTTTCATTGCCTTTATATAATTGACCGTAGAGGGCTTATGTGCATTACTCACAAACATAGTATGAACCTCATCAGCAAATGGTTTTACTCGTGGTTCTTGATTATTTGAAATGAGACACGTATTGAAACCTATTTTTTTTAGCTTTTCAAATAAGTCAATCACTCTTTGATCAGCCACTACGCCATGTTCAACCAACGTATTATCTATATCAAAAATCAATCCTCTATAACCATCAATATATAATTTATCAAAGTCAATCAAATAGGTAGAATCAAGATATTCTCCCGGATAAAAAATCTTAAACAAAACATACCTCCTCTTTGCTTCCGCTTATATTATTTTGTTTCTATTTTCTACTTTACTTATGCATCGGTGAATATGAAAATAGGCCGCGTCGTTAGGGCAGCCTATCAGTTACTTAAGAATTTTTTTTAACTCATCCATAAAGGTATTAACATCCTTAAATTCTCTATATACCGAAGCAAATCGTACATATGCAACTGGATCGATATTTTTGAGCTTGTCCATTACAAGCTCGCCAATTCTAGCTGTTGGAATTTCATTTTCTCCTGTATTAAAAATAGATGTCTCTATCTCATCAACCATTGCATTTATCTTGCTAATTGGGACTGGCCGTTTTTGACAAGAGCTAATAATTCCTCTTACAAGTTTTTCTCTATTATACGGTTCTCTATTATTATCTTTCTTAATTACAATGAGTGGCATCGTCTCGACTTTCTCATAAGTCGTAAATCGTTTTCCACATTCATCACATTGACGACGTCTTCGAATCGAACTATCATCAGTTGGTCTTGAGTCAATAACCTTAGTATTTTCTTTTGCACAAAATGGACACTTCAAACCCCTACCTCCATAATTAAAATAAATATCAAGAATCCCTCTATATAATAAAGTAACAATAAAAATATTATTACTTTAAATTATAGTTTAATATTTAACTATGGTCAACAGTTTTATTTATACACATTTATTTGTGATTTCTTCTATACATACTTCTACCAAAATAACATCCGGTCCTATACATTGAACGCATTTATAAGGGATAATATATTCTATTTCACGTCCCAAAAAACCACAAATTTTTGCTGGCCCTGGTATAATCAAGGCGATTATGCAACCATTACATATATCAAAGATTACATCAGCAACAAATCCAAGAATTTTGCAATCTTTTGTATTAATTACCTCTTTGTCTCTAAGATCGCAAATGCGCATATAGGCTCCCTTCTGTCCTTTTAACAGATACTCAAACTATTGTTCTTAAAATATTATATGCACAAATATTCTATATTGACACTCAAGTACAAAAGTTGTATAGTACACAAGAACTTAATAAGTTTGCTAGGGGAGCCTTCGGGCTGAGACTATTTAGACCCTCACTACTTGATCCGGTTAGTACCGGCGGAAGGAAGCATTTTTACAATACTTTTCCAAAGTGGTCCCCTCCTACAAAATAATATTATTTTAGGAGGTTTTTTTATGTTTAATTTTTTAGTCAGCTATGATGCTGAAGGTGGAGCTTACACTCTTACAAAAGGTGGTTTTATATGCCTTGCAATGATTTTAGTTCTTTTATTAATTGGAGCTGCTTTTCTATTTAACAAACAACATTCAGTAAAACTAGGAACAAAACAACTTGTTTTTTCAGCTGTAGCTATTGCTCTCGGTTTTGCCACATCTTACCTGAAAATCTATAGTATGCCTTGGGGTGGATCTGTAACTCTATGCAGTATGCTATTTATATGTCTTGTAGGATATTTCTATGGTCCTAAACTTGGACTCATCGCTGCACTTTCCTATGGTATTCTCCAATTATTCCAAGACGGCGGAAGCTATATGCTTGATCCATTTCAAGTTTGCTGTGACTACTTCTTCTCATTTATGGCACTTGGATTATCAGGATTCTTTTCTAACAAAAAGAACGGTCTTTTGATTGGATACATCGTTGGAATCTTGGGAAGAGGTGTGTTTTTATCAATTGGTGGTTATATCTACTGGATGTCATATATGCCAGAATCTTTTCCAAAAATTCTAAGTGGCATCTACCCAATCGTCTACAACTATTCTTACATATTGATTGAGGGAATCATCACGGTTGCAATCATATCGATTCCAGCAGTTAAAGATGCACTTAAGCGAATCAAGGAAACTGCTATAGCCTAAAACGGAATTCGCAGCCTGCTTCGCAATGTATTCGCATTCCGCTTCGCTACATGCTCATAAACTAATGCCTGCTTCGCAGGTATTTCAGTTGGAGCAAGCTCCAACTGAAACAAGAAAAGCGCCCACTTCTAACGAAGTGGGCGCTTTTCTTCATTAGTTTAAATAATTACGCATAGACTTTAATGCGCATTTTTCTAAACGGCTTACTTGGGCTTGGGAAATTCCTACTTCGGTCGCTACCTCCATTTGCGTTTTTCCTTGATAGAAGCGTAGATTAATAATATTTTTTTCGCGTTCTGAAAGCCTTTCTACTGCATCCCTGAGTGCTATATCTTCAATCCAGTTTTCTTCTTTATTTTTTTGATCACTAACTTGATCCATTACATATAAGGTATCTCCACCTTCTGAAAACACTGGTTCATATAAGGACATTGGTGTTTGTATAGCATCTAATGCCATTACAATTTCCTCTTTTGAGATACCGATCTCTGATGCGATTTCCATAACAGTTGGTTCTAGTTGGTTTTTTTTCATAAGACTTTCTTTTGCGTATATTGCTTTGTATGCTGTATCACGAAGCGATCGACTAACTCTTATAGAGTTGTTATCACGCATATATCTTCTAATTTCTCCTATAATCATTGGCACTGCATAAGTGCTAAATTTTACACCTTGTGTTACATCAAAATTATCAATTGCCTTTATCAGGCCTATACAACCTATTTGAAATAAATCATCCACATTTTCACCATTTCCAGAAAATCTTTGAATGATGCTTAATACCAATCTTAAATTACCCTTTATATACAATTCTCTTGCCTGCTCATCGCCTTCTAGTACTCTTTTAAATAATTCCTCCTTCTCACCATTTTTTAGAAGCGGCAGTGTCGCTGTGTTTACGCCACATATTTCAACTTTATAGACAGCCATGATTAACCTCCTCGAAAAAAAATTTGTTTATAGGTTAATGATTGCCTAATGAAAAAATTTTATACTGTAATTGATTACCAAAACTAAAATTTTTTTGGGGAAATTTTTATTGAAATGTAATTTATAAATTTGTTGAATATACTAAGAATATGAAGTAGAATAGAATTATATATCTTACCAAGGAGGTATTTAAAAATGAATGGGAAATATGTAGCATATGTTGGAAGTTATACGCGCGAAAAAAGCAATGGTATACATATATATGATATGGATGTTGAAATCGGGCGAATCGTTGAACGAAAAGAAATCAAAATTAATAATCCTTCATATATCGTACTTTCAAGTAACCAAAAGTATTTATATTCTATTGCAGATGAAGGTGTTGTTGCTTATAGTATTTTGCCAGACGGTGACTTAGAATTAATGAATATGAAACCTATTAATGGAATGAGAGGATGTCATCTTTCCGTTACAAAAGACAATAAGTTTCTATTCGTATCAGGTTATCATGATGGGAAGGTTACTGTTATGAGTCTTACCTCTAGTGGAAGTATTGACATGGTTGTAGATGAAGTATTCCACCAAGGATTTGGAAGCATTGCAGAACGTAATTTTACGCCACATGTCAGCTGTTGTGTCCTTACACCAGATGAAGAACTTTTATGTGTATGTGATAAAGGAATCGATCAGATTAAATTATATGAATTTAATAAAGAAACTGGCAAATTAAAGTTGTATGACATTATTCGTTCCCAACTTGAATCTGCACCAAAAGAGATTATTTTCAGCCAGGACGGGCGATTTGCATATGTCGTTTGTGAACTCAAGAATTATATTAATGTATATTCTTATAATAAAAATGATGACAAAGAAAAATTTGAATTTATTCAGAATATATTTACACTTCGAAGAGATCACCGAGTAAATAGCGCTGCCGCTAATATTATCTTATCACATGATGGTAAGAATTTATTATGTTCTAATGCAGGTGACAACACGGTTACAATGTACAAAGTAGATCAGGAAACTGGAAAACTTTCAACGGTTTCTTCACTTCCACTTAGTGGGGATTACCCTAAGTTTCTTCAACTTTTCCCTGATGACAAGCATTTTTTATCAATGAATCACAATGCTGGTACAATTACTGATTTTACTGTACATTGGGATAGAGGATTGATTGTAATGAATGGGCCAGAAGTCAAGATTTCGCAGCCTAACAACATGGTAATTAAGAAGCTTAAGTGATTTTATTTGATGTTGGACGGACGAAAAAGCAGAGTCATTTCCTCTTGTTCGCTATTGCCTCTACACAGGATTGGGATTGTATGTATTCGGTGGACACAAAAAGATGTGTCCGCCGCCTACATACAATCCCAATCCTGTGTAACGGCAAATGCGGACAGTTGAGGAAGATGACTCTGCTTTTTCTGTTATGTTCCATAATGCAAAAAAGATAAATAAAAAACACTGGGCAGGCGCTAGGGGCGAAAAGCCGTCCAACGTGTATACACACCATACTTTTAAAGCTAGTAATGGAAATATGGAGGGACATAAGGGGGGAATATGTTTGTTCGGCTTTGGGTTGTAATATTTATTTGTTGTGAATTCTACTTTTTTATAGAATCCACGGAGTCCATTGAATCATAAAATTGCTTTAAAGATAAATATGGCTGTAAATTACCTGAGCTGTACTGCAAATCCATGAAGTCTTTGGTTAGAGATTTAAAATCTATTTTAGTGTTAATATTACTTAAATCATAGGTCAATGTTCCATTTGTTCCATCGGCTGCTAGTAAGAAGTCTCCATATGCATCTGATGTTTTTCCTTGTTCATCACTATAAGTTGAGTATGCCATCATTTCTAAGAAGGATGCATTCGATGGGTCTACATTTTTTGCATCAACTGTCATCTCCTGTTCAACACCATCAGTACCCCAATATTTTACTTGATACTCTGAATCGTTATTACTGTCCGCTTTAAATACCGATGCACTAACTCCATTCGCAAATCCCACACACGTTTCAGCATTATCTCCAGTTCTTTTGTCCATAAAGTGTAATGTAATATTAGACGTGCTTTCTGAAAACGAACCGACGCCCTTATTGCTTTGACTCTTTTGGTGTGACATTGATGTTTGGTAACCTTGTGCATAATTGTCACCCCCAACACTTAAAATCCCCATAATAATTCCCCTCTCCATTTACAATTTTTTTCTAACAATATCCTACAATAAATATATCACCAAACCCACCCCCAAACTTAACCTTAATCCAATTTCATCCCCCAATCAAATCCCCCCCGGGCGCTTCTTTTGCTCTTCGCGCCCAATCTATCAGATTCGGGCAAGACAACAAGCATACAAATCCACACCCCCTCAGGGCGCTTCTTTTGCTTTTCGCGCCCAATCTATCAGATTCGGGCAAGACAACAAACATACAAACCCCCCCCACCCCTTCGGACGCTTCTTTTGCTTTCCGCGCCCAACCTATCAGATTCGGTCAAGACAACAAGCATACAAATCCACACCCCCCTCAGGGCGCTTCTTTTGCTTTTCGCGCCCAATTTATTAGATTCGGGCAAGACGACGAGCAGAAAAAACGTAGCTATGTCCTCAATTGTCCGCATTTGCCGTTACAGCCATGTGCGATTGTCTGCAAGCGGTTGACACATCTTTATGTGTCAAACCGAGTGCAGACAATCACACATGGCTGTAGAGGCAATAGCGAACAAGAGGACATAGCTACGTTTTTTCGTCCGTCTTCCACCAATCTCAATAAATTACCTGTACTTTTGGGCTTGCTCGTTTATCAAGTCCATATCCTCAAAGTAATTGATTTTCATCTTGCGCTTCACATCTGCAAGCGTTTCGGCGGCCACTTTTTCTGCGGCTTCACTTCCCTTTTTCAAGATGTTGTAAACTTCTGGGATATCTTTTTCATATTCTTTTCTTCTTAATCGAATTGGTTCTAATTCTTCTTGAAGAACTAAATTCAAGAATTTCTTAACCTTAACATCACCTAATCCCCCACGCATATAATGAACTTTTAGTTCCTCTAAGCAATTATAATCACTGAGGTATCTCTCAAAATGCTCTGGTTTACTAAATGCGTCAAGATATGTGAATACAGAATTACCTTCCACTTTACCTGGATCTTCAACACGAAGATGGTCTGGGTCAGTGTACATTCCCATAATCTTCTTTTTCACATCTTCTGGCGTATCTGAAAGGTAAATGCAGTTGTTTAATGATTTACTCATCTTGGACTTACCATCAGTTCCTGGCAGTCTTAGACAAGCCTTATTATCTGGTAATAATACATCTGGTTCAACCAATGCTTCACCATATACGGAATTGAACTTTCTTACGATTTCTCGTGTCTGCTCTATCATAGGAAGTTGATCTTCTCCTACTGGGACTAACGTTGCCTTAAATGCCGTAATATCAGCAGCCTGACTTATTGGATAAGTGAAGAAACCAACAGGAATGCTCGTTTCAAAATTTCTCATCAAGATCTCTGCTTTCACAGTAGGATTTCTCTGCAATCTTGAAACTGTTACAAGATTCATATAATAAAATGATAACTCCGTTAGTTGTGGAATCATAGATTGAATAAATAAAGTTGATTTTGTTGGATCAAGCCCACAGGATAAATAATCCAAAGCGACCTCTATAATATTTTGACGAATCTTCTCTGGATTGTCAGCGTTATCTGTCAGTGCCTGTGCATCTGCTATCATTATAAATATTTTATCGTATTCTCCAGAATTCTGAAGTTCTACTCTTCTTTTTAAAGATCCAACATAATGTCCAACATGAAGTTTCCCAGTTGGCCTATCCCCTGTTAAAATAATCTTTGACATCTAATATATCCTCCATTTTGCTTACCAAATCTAGCTGTAATAACTGTAGAAATGCGCTTATTAAATTAAGTAATTTTAAGATTCACAGTATTTTTTTTAATAATTCATATAATATCACAAATTTATGAAAATAACAATTGAGAAATCATACAAATGATAGTAGAATAAGAAAGGTAGTCACATTTAATTGCAAACTTTTTACTTAGATTTTATTAAATACTTACCAAAAATATAACACTGGAGGTATCCCCCATGAAACATTTACTTAGTCCACTTGACTTATCAGTTGAGGAACTCGACGATTTGTTAAACCTAGCTGACCGAATCGTGGCTGACCCAAAGAAGTACAGTCACTGCTGCGATGGCAAGAAGCTAGCAACTCTATTTTATGAACCAAGTACTAGAACGCGACTTAGTTTTGAAGCTGCAATGCTAAACCTTGGTGGTTCTGTTCTCGGATTTGCATCTGCTGATTCAAGTTCAGCTTCAAAAGGTGAAAGTGTATCTGATACAATTCGTGTTATTTCCTGCTATGCAGATATCTGTGCAATGCGTCATCCAAAGGAAGGTGCTCCGATGGTAGCCGCTAGCAAATCTTCAATTCCTGTAATTAACGCTGGTGACGGTGGTCATCAACATCCAACACAAACCCTTACTGATTTACTTACAATTCGTTCTCTTAGAGGAGAACTCGGCAATCTCACAATTGGTTTATGTGGAGATTTAAAATTTGGGCGTACAGTTCACTCACTCATTCATTCACTAATTCGATATGAAAATGTGAAATTTGTACTTATCTCGCCAAAAGAACTTCGTATTCCTGACTATATTCGTGAAGATGTTTTAGATGCAAATAATATTGAATATGTGGAAGTTGAACAACTTGAAGATGTCATGCCAAAGCTTGACATCTTATATATGACACGTGTTCAGAAGGAACGATTCTTTAACGAGTCAGAATATTTAAGAATGAAAAACTTTTATGTGTTAAATGCGCAAAAGATGCAGTTGGCCAAGCCTGACATGTATGTACTTCACCCGCTTCCTCGTGTAAATGAAATCTCAGTTGAAGTAGATGACGACCCACGTGCCGCATATTTTAGACAAGCTCAATATGGAGTCTATGTTAGAATGGCTCTAATCATGACCTTATTAGAAGTGGAGGTAAACTAATGTTAAATGTAGGACAATTAAATGAAGGCTTCGTTCTTGATCACATCGAAGCCGGAAAGAGTATGGAATTATATAATTATCTCGGTCTTGCTAAATTAGATTGTTGTGTTGCCATCATCAAAAATGCACGCAGTAATAAGATGGGGAAAAAGGACATTATCAAAATTGAAGGTGGCCTTAATCTTGTAGACCTTGATATTCTAGGTTTTATTGACCATAAAATAACCGTCAATATTATCAAGGGTGGAAAAATCTGTGACAAAAAAGAACTTGCACTTCCAAATACAATTACGAATGTAATTAAATGCAAAAATCCAAGATGTATCACATCAATTGAACAAGGATTAGACCATGTATTTATATTAACCGATAAAGAAAATCAAATATACCGTTGCCTCTACTGCGAAGAAAAAAACGTGAAGTAAGAATTCGCGACTTGCCCGAACGGGCGAAAAAACGTAGCAATGGCCTCCTGTTCGCTATTGCCTCTACAGCCATGTGTGATTATCTGCATTCGGTTTGACACGTAAAGATGTGTCAACCGCCTTCAGATAATCGCACATGGCTGTAACGGCAAATGCGGACAATCGAGGTCATTGCTACGTTTTTTCTTGGCTTCTTGCAAAAGCTAGACGAATTTGGTCCAAAAAGATAAAGATAAGCAATTTATACTACTTACCGCGTAACATTCCTTAACCATTTATAAGACTTATAGCGCCACAAAGCAAATGGTACCTTAATGATTTCATCACTGAGCAAAATCACATACACGATCGGCACACTCAATTTAAATACAAATGCGGCTAAAAATCCTACTCCTATTGAAACTATCCACATTACTCCAACATCAATAATCAATCCAAACTTCGTATCCCCACCCGCTCTAAATACACCTACAATCAATGTTGTATTGATTGCCTGACAAATTACAAAATAAGACATTACAAGCATCATTTTAGAAAGATAGTAATGCGCCTCTTCTGACATATTTAAGTTTGCCAATACAATTGGACGCGCTAATAACAAGAATATCGCGCCTAAAACTCCTGCAATCAAACTTATTTTTACAAACCGTCTCCCATACTCTCTGGCTACTTCTATTTTGCCTTCACCAATCACTTTACCAATCATTATAGCTGTCGCCGATGCCACACCAAACGATACCACCGTAGCTAACTGTCTTACAACTTGTGCTACTGAATTAGCTGCTGTTGCTGCGCTTCCAAGATGTCCGAGTATTGCTGCAATTACTGCAACACCTGACCCCCATAATAATTCATTTAAAATGACTGGGCAGCTAAATTTTACAAAATCTGATGATAACTGCTTATCCTTCACAAATAGCATATTGAATCGAAACTTAAATATCTTATTTCTTTTTCTATCATAATATACAACGATTGAAAATTCTATAATTCTAGCAATTACTGTGGCTAGTGCCGAACCTCGAATTCCCATTGCAGGCACTCCAAATAATCCAAATATCAGGATAGGATTTAATGCCAAATTAATAATAAATGAAACCAAATATACAAATGTCGAAATAAATACATTTTCAACACTTCTAAGTGTATTGAGATATACCATTGTAAGTGCGGATATCACATATGAAAAACACATTATCTTAAGGAATTTTGCACCCTCTTCAATCACGACTGGATCATTTGTTAGCAAATGCATAATTTGAGCAGGAAAAATGTATGTAACTACTAGAAAAAAAATACTAATATACAATGTCAGTTTAATTGATATCCCAAGTATTTTCTCAATTGTAGGCACATCGCATCTTCCCCAGTATTGGGCAATCAAAACAGACGCACCTGATGTTAGTCCAAAGAATATCAAAGTCATAATAAATTGAATCTGTCCAGCCAGCGATGCCGCCGACAAAACTTTTTCCCCAACTTTTCCTAACATAATTACATCCGTAGCCGAGACACCCACATTAATTAGATTTTGCAGTGCAAGTGGTATTACTAAAACCATCACTGCTTTATAAAAACTTTTACTATCTTTTATACTATCTTGCATCATATTCTCCTTCTTATATAATAAAGCAATATCTAACTGATAATGTCAATCCGCATCAATACTGATATATATAATTCATATCAAAATACTGACGCTTTCAATCCATATCAAAGCTAATATTTACAGTACGCTTTTATAATATGCAGGAGGCCTACTTTTATATTACATTTCATCACAAACTTGAAAAATATAGAATTTCAAGTACAATGACTCATCCGCTGACCATAGAATTGGATGATCCGGAGCCTGAGTACGAAATTCTATCTGACGTAATCGCTTATGCACATTTCTTGCAGCCTCTGCAATTGTTTTTGTAAATAATTCTGTATCCATAAAATGGGAACAGGAACATGTTGCTAAAAATCCACCATCATTAATCAGTTTCATCGCCCTAAGATTGATTTCCTTATACCCTTTAACCGCATTTTTGATTGAGTTTCTAGATTTTGTGAATGCAGGTGGATCAAGAATAATCAAATCAAACTTTTCACCATCATTTTCAAGCTGTGGAAGCAATTCAAATACGTCCGCACACTCAAATTTTACAACATCTGACAAACCGTTCACTTCCGCATTTTCTCTAGCTTGGGCAATCCCAAGTTCTGATGCATCAACACCGAGAACACTCTTCGCCCCACCCATGCCAGCATTTAATGCAAATGAGCCTGTGTGTGTAAAGCAATCTAATACCTTTGCACCTTTGCACATCGGTTTGATTGCAGCTCTATTATATTTTTGATCAAGAAAAAATCCTGTTTTTTGTCCATCTTGTACATCTACAAAATATTTGATTCCATTTTCAATGATTTCAACCTTTGTGTCAAATTCTTCTCCAATAAAGCCTTTCATACGTTCCATTCCTTCGAGCGTACGTACTTTTGCATCACTTCTTTCGTATACTCCACGAATGTTAATATTCATCTCTTTTAGAACCATTTTAATTTTGTCTATAATGATAAGCTTAAATCGATCAATACCAAGCGCCAATGATTCTACAACAAGAACATCACTAAATTTATCAACAACAATACCGGGTAAGAAGTCTGCTTCACCAAATATAATTCTACAAGATGACATATCAACTGTCTTTTCTCTATATTCTATAGCATTTCTAACTCTTTTTTCTATAAATTGCTCATCTATCTCTTGGCCTTTTTTTCTAGACATAATTCTAACAGTTATCTTTGATTTTCTGTTAATAAAACCAACGCCCATATAATATCCGTCAAAATCATGTACTTCTACTATATCACCATCTTCAAAGTCACCTGTTATTGCATCTATTTCATTATCAAAGACCCACATTCCCCCTGATTTGAGAACACGACCTTCACCTTTTTTTAACTTTACAATTCCATCCGGCATATATATGCCTCCATTCTGCCACACCAGTGACTTTTTAAAACGATATCCACAATGATAGTGTTTATAGTAACAAATATATTAATAATTTACAAGGATTTCTTTGAATATTAAACTAGCGTTTCGTACATAATACATTTACATTAGCAATAGTAAGGAGTAAATATTTTGAACATAGAATTTGTAAAGTGTGGATTATTGGGATGGTGTATGGAAGTTTTATGGACTGGAATTAACTCTTTTTTCAAGAAAGATATCAAACTGACTTGTAACACCTCTATTTGGATGTTCCCAATATATGGAATGGCTTCATTTTTAAAGCCTTTAAATAAACTGATTTGTAAAAAGAACACGCTATGCCGAGGTATTATCTATACGCTCTGCTTTTTTACAGTTGAATACACGACCGGCATTTTCCTGAAAAAGCGAAATATGTGCCCTTGGGATTACAGCTCCGCCAAATATAATTACAAAGGCGTAATCCGCTACGACTTCGCCCCCCTATGGTTCCTAGTAGGCCTCTTCTTCGAAAAAACCCTCTGCCACATGACCAAGTCCCCCAAGAAGTAGCCCACAACACTTGGTACTTGCACTTAGCGCTTGCACTTAGCCCTTGCTTTTGCCCTTCAGCCCTTAACCCCGAGTATCCGAAGCCGTAACCGTAAAATTATTGATTTGATTTCGCTGTATATTTGACTCGTATGATAAGTTACTTATGGATTCATTTTATGCGTTAAGAAAAAAAGTTCTACTGTCTGACGAACGAAG
Source organism: [Clostridium] fimetarium (assembly GCF_900111235.1). Classification (GTDB taxonomy): domain Bacteria; phylum Bacillota; class Clostridia; order Lachnospirales; family Lachnospiraceae; genus Clostridium_N; species Clostridium_N fimetarium. Next base: position 59,464 of record NZ_FOJI01000002.1, on the reverse strand, counting down.
TGAGGAGTTTAGAACTTTTTTTCTTGCCCTTAGCATAAAATGAATCCATTAGTAACTTACATACGAGTCAATAGGAAGCAAAATCAAATCAATAATTTTACTTACTACCCTCGTGATACTCCGCATCCGTATTCACGTTCCAGATATTATCCTTTGTTTTAACTCCACCAATAATATTCTTAACACTCTCAAATGAGGTTACCATTGAGTGATCCATATTGTTATATCGATGTTGTCCATTACGTCCTACACAAAATAGATTTTCATGTTCATTTAGGAAATCAATCACAACATCAAGTTCTTTATAGGTGTCAAAATATGCTGGATATGCTTTCTTGACTTTCTCTCTATGAAAATCAAGAACATCTTTTTTATCGATAACGCCAATTTTTACAAGCTCCTGAATTGCCATTTTAGCACAGTCTTCATCGCTCATATTCCAGAATTCATCACCTTCATTACAAAAATATTCAAGACCAATCCATACAGTTTTATTGACATCTTTCACCATATATGGGGACCAATTGTTAAATATCTGAATTCTACCAAGTTTTACACTTGTATCCTGAACATATATCCAACAATCTGGAACAATATTATTCATTGTTTTCATATCTGTCATATTCTTGATCTTCATCTTATCGACAAGTACACCAACCGTAACGAAATCACGATATGGAAGGCCTGCTGCAACTCTGTTTACGTTTTTAGGAACTTCTTCGCCTTCCCATGCAAGTACCAAATCCCTTACTGGCATTGAAGAGATAAAGAAATCTGCTTCTAATTCTATATCTTGTCCTTCATTTGAATAAGTAACAGATTTTAATTTTTCTCCTGCTACATTTATCTTAACAACTTCACTATTTTTGTAGAGTTTCCCACCCATTTTTTCAAATTCTTGTGCGGTAATTTCCCATAACTGGCCTGGTCCAAATTTGGGATAAACGAATTCTTCAATCAAAGAAGTTTCCACTTGTCTACCTTTTTTACTGGGAATCAGTTTAGCAAACATATCTTTAATAATTGCAATTATGGAAAGACCCTTGACCCTTTGGGCGCCCCAATCTGCTGATATCTTACTTGGATGACGGCCCCATAGTTTTTCTGTATATCCTTCAAAAAACATACCATATAATACTTTACCAAATCTATTTATGTAAAAATTCTCAAGAGATGACTCATTTTTCTTAATTATACTTGATTTTAAATAACTAAATCCTGCTACAATCGTTGTGAAAAATCCCATATTCTTAATTGTCTGCATTTTCATTGATATTGGATAATCAAAAAATTTCTTATTATAGTAAATTCTTGAAACCCTCTGTCGAAGGAGCATTACACGATCTTCTTTTTCTGGATCGGGACCTTGCTTTGCAATATTCTTGGTTCTGCATAGACATTTATCATCGAAAGCTGGTTTACCTTGTAATGGCATTATGTTTTCCCACCACTTTGTAACTTGTTTATCTTTTGAAAAAAATCTATGTCCACCAATATCCATACGATTTCCATTATATTTTACTGTACGTGAGATTCCACCAATTGCTTCAGAAGCTTCAAGAATAATGACCTCGTATTCATCTGATTGTTTCATAAGTTCATATCCTGCAGTAAGTCCAGCTGGACCGGCTCCAATAATTACCACCTTTTTTTTCATTACTAATATCTCCCTACTTTGGTTTATAATACTGATCTGTAATACTGCTTTATAAAACTATTTAGCGCCATACCATGCAATATGTTAGTACTGAAGACACTGCAAACAATACCGTTAAAACCCAAATTCCATATGATATTCTTTTATACACAATACTTTTTTTCTTATCTAACTCATTTACTAACAAACCAATTGCTATTGCGCCAATTATCAAAGTTGGTACAATATATCTGTAGTCCATTGTGCAAGTATGTGGAAATTGAAAACAAAACTTGATAAATGAACCAACGATTGTGATATACATCATAACAAAGAAGCTTTTGATTACATAATCTATATTTTCGAGCTTTTTTAAGCACACATAAACCATGGCAAATAGTGATAATAGAACCAAAATAACATTTACCCAAAACAAAAATGTTGCGAACGGTACAATCATACTCGAATTCTTACTATAATTATACTCGCCAAATAACGATGTTTTCAAAATAGCAATTAGTATGTTATGTTCAAAACTCGGACTACCCCAATTTTCAAATACACTTTTTACCTGTACCAAATCGAAATCAAGAAATCTTTTCCAAGTTGGATAGGATCCTATATATTGGTTGATATCATTTGTAAGCTTGGGAACATACCCAATTGGCATTTCAAATCTAACATAAGCATATACGCTCCACCAAATACCTATTGGAACCGATATAACTAAAAAGACTACAAACTGCTTTATTAACACTAACACGCGAAGTGGTTGTTTCTTATCATCTATTTTATTCTTATTATTTAATTGTCTGGCATTTTTCCAATCTATCACAGATCTGATGAATTTAAAAATAAATACAACTGCAATCCCTGGGGCTATCAGTACCCCAGATGCCTTTGTCATCATTGACAATCCCAAACAAAGCGCAATAATGATCATATTCTTCATGCTAGATTTCTTGTACCACTTAATTGTTGCTAAAATCGCTGCCACATCAAGCATAAGACATAATATATCATTATTAATACTTCCTGACAATAAAATCATAGTAGGATGTAAGCATATCAATGTAAATGCTATCACTAACCCTTTTCCCTTGATTCCTAATTCACGCAATATCTTGTAACAAATAAAAGTCGTTATGCATGAATAAATCAAGGTTAGCACTTGAAGGTTTTCCACTGCAATTGCAAAATTAAATCCTACAAAAACATTGAGTTTAACCCACCAAGCTGCCAAAATATGATGCAAAGGTGGTTGGTAGAACTGCCATAAAGTTCTTGGGTCAAAATCTGGAAGTTTAAAATGATTGTACCAATAAACTATGTATGCAACATGGCCTTCATTATCATCTAGGCCTAATAAATCATGCTGCCTGACATTAAAATTTGTATAGCCTATATATAGTATCCTAATTGCTACTCCAACAAAAGCAACTAAAACAATTAGCTTATCTGTTTGTGACAATTCTTTAAAAGACTTCTTATACCGTATTAATTTATCTTTCACCTTATCTACCATATCCCTTATATTATTTGAAGTTAATTAACTATTTTAATATTACCTATTTCGTTAATCCAGTCATACTTGTTATTGATATTTTTAAATACCTTTTCTGCATTTTTAGGCATTGGTGAGAAATAGACTGTCTTTGACTTATTATACAAAACCTGTTCAATTGAATATGATGCAATTTCACTCTTGATTTGTTCGTATTTCGTTCTTAAGTCTGTCTTATCCTTACATATGTTATATTCGTCGATTAAAGCATCTAAATCTGCACTAATAATCTTATAAGGGTTATAAGATGCATTATGACTGTTAATACTAGTACTATAATATTTTTGTTTGAATTGAGGCGTTAACTTTTCATTCCAAACGCCACACCACATCTGTGCTTTTCCAGAATCAATAGCCTCCCACATAACATTTTCATCGACAACATCTTTTATATTTAATTTGATATGATAAGCCGCCAATCTTGTTACCGCCTGTTTTATAGCTTCCATCGCCGGATGATTCCCAGTTCCGTCTGCGCCTATATAAATTGTATATTCCGCAGGGCTGAGTACTATATCTGATGGCAAATCCTGTGTAAATGCTTTCGATAGATTACTTCTTAGTTCACAACTTTCCTTGGATAATGGGTCCCCATTTACATTTACATTATTAACATTAAAACCCACGTAACCATAAGCATTCGTATTATAAAATAGCTTATATGAATTTTCTGCTATTTTACTACAATCTAATCTTACGTTTAGATTAAGTGGTTTTGTTCCATAAAATTTTGGATTAGCAATAAGACTGACTGCATTTTCAGTACGTTCACTCACGGTATACTTTCCAGCGCCAACCGTGCAATCAATTGAACTGCCAACCTCTAATGTACTATTATACTTATGTTTAGGAAGCACAAAGATATCACAAACATCATAAATATAGGATGAATCAAAGCCCTTAATTGTAATTTCTACGCTTGTATCACTAACTTGCTTGATTCCACTGACTTGGGATACACTGTCACCTCTGTCTGTAGTTTTGCTAACTACTTCTAATGCTTGTAAAAGTGCAGCTTTCTTAAAATAATCATAATCTCCTGTATATGCATATCCAAGTGAATCATAATCATATCCATATTCTGATATCACTTCTGCCAAAACTGCTGCCTCATCATGCGTTGCGCTATTATATTTTTCCTTTGGCCCATATAAATAAGCAAATAAATCCTTAGCGACTGGATACTTACTTGTCAAATCAGCATATTCACTAACACCATACAACGTTCTAACCCATTCGAGCTGACTTGTCAAAAATGGTGTAATCACATTCTTTGCAATAAGCGTTTTGGTTGAATCCGTTGGTTTATCAAGTTCGGCTCTTGCCGCTGTTAATATCTGTTCCACATTCGAACTATTATATGTATATTCTTCAAGACCTACAATTGGTAAGTTTGCGACTGCGCTGTCACTATTTCCCGTCTCATCTAAAAGCCAATAATAAGAGAAAACAACATCATCTGCAGTAAGTTTAACCCCATCGCTAAAGCTAAGCTTACTGCTTAAGTTTATAACTACTTTCGTTGTATCACTGGGACTATCATATTTCAATGAAATATCAGATGCTACCCCATCATATACAATATCTCCATTCTTATCTGTTGTTAGTAATGACAGTTGCGTCATTTTAACAACATCACTTTCCATCTCACTGCTATCTGTATAATCAACAACTAACGTTGTATACTTGTTGATTTTTCGTCTGTTTTCAAGTATATATATCGTACTTACCACTAGTACGATTCCAATACCTAGTATCACAAAGTTTTTAATTTTAATTTTTCTTTTTTTAACTTTTATAATTTTCACTTTTGTGTTCTTACTTTTTTTACTCTCAATTTTTCTGTTCCAAATTTTTCCAATCGTAATCTTCAATCTGTCTATTCTCCCTGTGTGATAAATCAAACATTTATTTGTAAATTCAATTTTATATTGTTTTAACAATTATGTCAATTATCCTTCTGCTTGATTGCCACATAAATTATATATAACCACTCCTACAATTGCAATTGCAAGTCCTAAAAATTTCATCCAAGAAAACGCTATCTTTTTCGAACCAAATATCCCAAATAATTCAATTAGATATGCAGCCGCAATTTGAGTGATTACGATTATTAAAGAGGCCTTAGCAATACCTAGTGACGACATACTTTTTACTACGGTATAGGTGATAAATGCACCCATCACGCCACCTAATAATGCATATTTTCTCTCGATTTGAAATAATCCCAATATTTCTGGACGACCATTTGCAAACCACATAATGATACAAGTGATTAATGCCGTAAGTTGAACAAAACCTGCCGCCACCCATATACTTGTGCTCTTTGTAACATCGGTATTAAATACACCTTGTGTGCTCATTAATGCTCCAGATATCATTGCGATTAAAAATCCTGCCATCGTTTCCTCCGTATACTATATATTTTATACATAATATGGTCTCCACGATTGCAGGATTTATTCATTTTTACACCATCTATATTACAAACAGAGGCTGTGATTTATCTACTTACTACTGGTTGTTTTGGGCATTAATTGAGTAGTTACATAGTTATTTAATGTATTAAAACTGTCCTCAATACTTGTCCCATTCCAAACTTGGTGAAGCATAATCTCAAGATTCAAATAGAAATCACCAATATTAATAAATTGCGCTTTTACGATTGAATTTGAGTAAATATTGTAAAGGTTAGAATATTCTGGGCTCGGGTAATTATCTAAATCTGATCTTGCACTCGCATTACCCGCCAATTTATAGAATTCATTTGCATAATCATATGTCATTGCTTTTGCAGCACTTTTAGCCGCTGCCACATTTTTCGAATATGGATTAACCACCATCATCTGCGTAGTTGACAGCGCATTGGTTTTTAAGCTACTAGTCAAATCAGGTATTTTACATATTCCATATTGAACGCCTGAATCATTGATGTTTTTTAGTTCACTTGTATTTGCAAGCGTATATATTAACTTATTATTGCGAAATAATGTCATACAGCTCAAAGGTGATGATGTAGGATCTGTAATAATTCCATAATCTGTTTTAAATTTTAAATATTCGCCTAAACAAGCTTTCATACTATTTGCATTCAGCTGAAATACACTCTTGTCATCACTACTTGCGCCCCCGATATTCATATACGAACCAAGAAATGCGTAATTCGTAAATAAATTAGCCACATCCCACTTTACGATATATTCTACTTCAGCATTTTCATCTGTGTGTTGATAACTATTATTATAATTTGTTAGATCCGTAAACGTATTAACCGCCTTTGCATATTTGCTGTTATATACCATGACTGTTGTATTAAATGTGAGTGGATATCCCAAAAGTTTATTATCGTAAGAAGAAGCTGCAATACCTGCTTTTCCATATACCGCGTCTGTATAAGTAGCTTTATATGTGTCATTTGATGCAACTAGTCCCATCAAATAGGCCTTTTCTAAATTATCTGAGGAAAGCATAAATAAATCGGTAGCATTTTGTTCCTTTATACTTCCATTATACAAGTTCTCCAGATATTCCTCTGGGGCAACTACTGTAGGAACAATCGTTACTAACTGATTTGATTCGTGATATTCCTTCGCCACCTGAAGTAAATAATCCGTTAATCCGTTATCTGTGTACCATAAATTTAAAGTGACCTCTTGCTGAACATCATCTTTTGTCTCTTGTCCAGTACTTGGACTCGAACATGCAACGCAACTTGTTACCATAACTGCTACAAGCAATAATACTGTAATCTTTCTAACCACAGAAACCACATTAACTCCTATCTGCTCTGCTTCGTGCAAATTTCATTTACACGCAGGCAACTATTCAAGATTTTACACCAAAGCTCTCTTTAATTTTTCAATCATCTTATCAACATCAGCTTTTGAAATCACAAGTGGAGGTACAAAACGAATCACATTACTTCCTGCCGCAAATAAAATCAGTCCATCGTCCATCGCTTTGTTAATAATACTCGTAGGGGAAACACTAAGTTCTAATCCCTGCATAAGTCCAAGTCCTCTTCTTGCAACTGCTACATCAAATTCATCTACTAATTTGTCTAACTGTATTTCTAAGTACTTGGATACCTTTTTAACATTATCAAGTACATTGAGTTCTTCAAATAATTCGAACACTTTAACGACTGCTGCACATACAAGTGGATTACCACCATAAGTTGTCCCATGATCTCCAGGAACAAGTGCGTTAGCAACTTCTTGCGTTGCAAGGAACGCGCCTACTGGAACGCCACAGCCCAATGCTTTCGCAACCGTTAAGATATCTGGCTTAATACCGTACTGTTCGTAAGCAAACATAGTACCGGTTCTACCCATTCCACACTGTATTTCGTCAAGAATCAATAAAATGCCTTTTTCATCACAAATTTTTCTAACGCCTTTTATGAATTCTTCTTTTGCTGGATATATTCCACCTTCACCTTGAACAGTTTCAAATATTATAGCACAAGTTTTATCATTTACCAATGCTTTAACACTTTCAAGGTTATTATACTCAGCAAACTTAATACCTGGTATCATTGGTCCAAATGCTTCTTGGTAATGCTTATTTCCTGTTACTGCAAGTGCTCCCATACTTCTACCATGGAAGGAATGATGCATTGCGATAATTTCATTATCTGTACTTCCAGTCTTTAAAAATGAATATTTTTTTGCAAGTTTAATTGCACCTTCAATTGCTTCTGTACCACTATTTGTAAAGAATACTCTATCCAATCCAGATGCTTTGGTTACAAGTTTTGCAGCTTTTGCTACTGGCTCATTATAGAATAGATTTGAGGTATGAATCAACTTATCAATCTGTGCTTTCAATGCATCATTATATGCTTTGTTATTATATCCCAAAGCAAATACAGCAATCCCAGCCCCAAAATCAAGGTAGTCTTTACCCTCAGAATCATACAGATAGACACCATCTCCTCTTTCCAGTGAAATCTGGAATCGATTGTATGTGTGAATCAAATGTTCATCTGCTGTTTTTATGATATCTTTTGTATTCAATTTATCTTTACTGTTTTCTTCTTTTTTCGTCATAATATTATTTCTCCTCATAAAATCGTTCAGCATCTTTATTTAAAATTGCAGTACCAATTCCCTTATTCGTAAATATCTCGAGTAATAGGCAATGTGGAATTCTTCCATCCAAAATATGGACTCTAGATACTCCGCTCTCAATTGCATCAATACAATTATTCAGTTTTGGAAGCATTCCGCCACCGATTGTTCCACCGCCAATTAATTCACGTGCATCTTCAATTGAAAGTTCTGAGATAAGAGTATCTTTATTGTCATAATCTTTGTATACACCTTCGATATCAGTCAGAAATGCAAGTTTTTCAGCTTTTATAGCTGTTGCGATCGCACAAGCTGCATCATCCGCATTTATATTGTATGAATGAAAGTCGTCGTCTACGCCAATTGGGCATATTACTGGAACAAAGTCATTTTCAAGAAGTGTGTGGATTAAGTCTGGATTCACCGTCTTAACTTCACCAACAAAACCGATGTCTTCACCCTCTGAATATTTCTTATCAACAATAAGTGTTCCGCCATCCTTGCCACTTATTCCAACTGCTTTCACGCCAAGTTCTTCAATTAGTGATACAAGACTTTTGTTTACCTTATTTAGGACCATTTCAGCGATTTCCATTGTAGGTTCATCCGTCACTCTAAGGCCATTTACAAATTTCGTTTCCATTCCAACTTTATCAACCCATTTGCTGATCTCTTTGCCGCCACCATGAACGATGATTGGCTTAAATCCGACTAATTTCAGAAGGACTACATCTTCTATCACTTTTCTTTTCAGATCTTCATCCACCATAGCACTTCCACCATATTTTACAACAATAATCTTATCTTTAAATTTTTGTATATAAGGTAATGCCTCTATTAATACTTGCGCTTTGGCAAGTTCTATTTCCATGTCTTTCATAACTTGATATCCTTTCCATAGCATCCAATTTCTTAGTCCTGCTGACTTCTTTTTCGTATTATATATATTCTCGCGTCCAAATGATATCCAAGAAGTGCTGATGTCTCTTCATCCCAACTCTGTATAATCTATACACGCTGTATACTCTATACACTCTATGAACGATAATCTGCATTAATTTTAATATAATCAAAGGTTAAATCGCAGCCCCAAGCAGTCGCTGTTTCATTGCCTGATTTCATATCTGCAATTGCTGTCACTGGATTTTGTGAAAGAATCTGTGTTGCAAATTCTTCACTGTAATCTGTAGCCATGCCATCTTCAACAATCTTGAGCTTACCCGCTTTGCTTTCAAAATAGATGTCTACGATATCTGGATCAAAGTCAGCTGTTGAATATCCCATTGCGCACAGGATTCTTCCCCAGTTTGCATCATGACCAAATATTGCGGCTTTTGTAAGGCTTGAAGTCACGATTGATTTACTGAGTGTCACCGCTTGATTTTTTGTGTCTGCATTAATTACCTTTACTTCGAATAGACAGGTTGCGCCCTCTCCATCACCAGCAATTTTTTTTGCAAGTACTGTACTTACATATAATAGCGCGTCGTAAAATAGTTTATAATCATCATTTTCGGTCGTAATCTCATTGTTTTTTGCCAATCCATTTGCCAATATAAGGACGGTATCATTCGTTGAGGTATCACCATCTACTGAAATCATGTTAAATGTATCATTTATTATATTACTTAATGCTTTCTGAAGCATTGGCTTAGCTATTTTTACATCTGTTGTAATGAAGCCAAGCATAGTTGCCATATTTGGATGTATCATTCCAGAACCTTTGCACATACCACCAATTGTTACTGTTTTACCATTGATTTCAATGGTTACAGCAACCTGTTTGCTTACCGTATCGGTAGTCATGATGGCTTCTGCTGCAAGATTTCCGTCTTCTATTGTAAATCCTAATTGTGAAGGAAGTTTGTCGATGCCTGCGCATATAATATCCATTGGAAGTTGCTTCCCAATGACGCCTGTTGATGCAACTAACACTGCGTTTTCAGGAATCGAAAGATTCTTTGCTGCTCTAGCTGCCATATCTTTACAGTATTGGTACCCTGTAGCGCCTGTACAGGCATTTGCTACCCCACTATTGATTACTATGGCTTGTGAGTACTCTGAATTGTATACGACCTCTCTATCCCACTTTACGGGGGCTGCAAATACTTTATTCAGAGTAAAGGTACCTGCTGTTACACAAGGTACTTCGCTCAGTACCAATGCCATATCTTTTTTTTCATTATTCTTGATTCCTGCGTTAAGGCCTGTTGCCTTGAACCCCTTTGCTGCTGTTATACCGCCATTTATAATATTCATATTTGCTCCTGCCTGTCGTTAGATTTTATTGTACTTTTACTATTTTAATATATTTTATACCCGCAGCATCATGGAAACATTGGTACTTGCAACAAACCAGTATTTTCAGGTAACCCAAACATTAAATTCATATTCTGTACCGCCTGACCAGCTGCGCCTTTTACCAAATTATCGAGTGCGCCCATAAATATCAACCTGTTCGTTCTCTTATCAACTTTAAAATTAATATCTACATAATTACTTCCTTCAACCCATCTCGTTTCAGGATAATCATTTTCATCCAGTAATCGAATAAATGTCTCTTTGCCATAATATTTTTCATAGACCGCTTTTACATCTGCATAACTAACATCTTTTTTCAAATTCGCATAAGCGGTTACCAGAATTCCTCTGTTCATCGGTACAAGATGTGGTGTAAATATAATCTTAATATCTTCACCTGCTGCATAACTTAATTGTTCTTCAATCTCAGGAGTATGTCTGTGTGTTAAAACGCCATAGGCTTTCATGTTTTCATTTACTTCGCAGAAGAGATTGTCGACTTTCGCTCCTCTTCCAGCTCCGGAAGTTCCTGACTTTGCATCTATAATGATAGATTTTGCATCTATTAATCCTTCTTTTACAGCTGGATAAATTGAAAGTATCGAGCAAGTTGTAAAACAACCTGGATTTGCAACAAGTCTTTTCCCTTTGATTTGTTCTCTATTAATTTCACATAATCCATATACTGCCTCCTCAATAAATTGAGGACTCTTATGCTTTATGTTATACCACTCTTCATATATAGAAACATCTTTCAGTCTGTAATCAGCGCTCAAATCAATAATCTTTACCTTTGATAAAATCTCTTCGTTTAGAATGGAGGCACAAAATCCTTGTGGTGTAGCTGTAAATATCACATCCACTTCATCAGCCAAAGCTTCTATATTATCATCCATACATACATCATCAACAAGCTTAAACATATTATGATAAACTGCCGAGTATTTCTTATCTACATAACTTCTTGAGCCAAGCCATTTAATTTCAACTTCCTTATGTCCCAAGAGTAATCTTACTAACTCATTACCTGAATAACCAGTTGCTCCAATAATTCCTACTTTAATCATAACATTCGCCTTCCTTATATCATCATTATTAGATTCCTATTTTTTGAACCATTTTCTTTGATTCATTTATTACGTTCTTTCATTTAAATAATTAATTCTATTTTTTTATTATAACAACTTTTTCTCTAATGTAAAGGTTATTTTGAATATTTTTAATATTTATGCAGTATATTTGCATAATATGCATCTTTTTCTATTGCATTAAACATTTTTTTGATGTATATTAGTACATAGTTAAAACTTAAATGCGCAGAAATCAGCGCAAGAATGGAGATTATTATATGAAAGAAAAAGTTATACTTGCGTATTCCGGTGGTCTTGATACTACCGCTATTATCCCTTGGTTAAAGGAAAATTATGATTATGAAGTAATTTGTTGTTGTATCGATGTAGGTCAAGAAAGCGAACTTGATGGACTTGAAGAAAGAGCCAAATTATCAGGTGCCGAAAAATTATACATTCTTGACGTTGTAGATGAATTTGTAGATGATTATATCGTTCCAACCGTTCAAGCAAACGCTGTTTATGAGAACAAATATCTTCTAGGTACTTCATTTGCAAGACCACTCATTGCTAAAAAACTTGTTGAAATTGCAAGAAAAGAAAATGCTGTTGCAATCTGCCACGGCGCTACCGGCAAGGGAAATGATCAAGTTCGTTTCGAACTTTCAATCAAAGCACTTGCTCCTGATATCCAAATCATCGCTCCATGGAGATGCAATGAAACTTGGAACATGCAATCAAGAGAAGATGAAATCGAATACTGTAAAGCACATGGAATTGATCTTCCATTTTCAGCTGATAACAGCTACAGCCGTGACCGTAACCTATGGCACATCAGCCATGAAGGCCTTGAACTTGAAAGTCCAGCAAATGAACCAAACTATGATCACCTCTTAGTTTTGGGCGTTAGTCCTGAAAAAGCTCCTAACGAAGGCGAATATGTTACTATGACATTTGAAAAAGGCGTACCTACAAGTGTAAATGGTAAGAACATGAAAGCTTCAGATATTATCAGAGAACTTAACAAATTAGGCGGAAAACATGGCGTTGGTATCGTTGATATCGTTGAAAACCGTGTTGTTGGTATGAAATCTCGTGGCGTGTACGAAACTCCAGGTGGAACAATCCTCATGGAAGCACACACACAACTTGAAGAACTCATCCTTGATAGAGATACCTTAGCATACAAGAAGTTAGTAGCTACTAAGTTTGCTGATATTGTATATGAAGGAAAATGGTTCACACCACTTCGCGAAGCACTCCAAGCATTTGTTGTATCAACTCAAGAATATGTAACTGGTGAAGTTAAATTCAAGCTTTACAAAGGTAACATCATCAAAGCTGGAACAACATCACCTTATTCATTATATAGTGAAACACTTGCAAGCTTTACCACTGGTGAATTATATGATCACCATGATGCTGAAGGGTTTATTAACCTCTTTGGCCTCTCTATGAAGGTTCGTGCTATGAAAGAGGCGGAACTCAAGAAGTAAATGTGGGAACCAAAACAAAACACCCAAAGTTTAGTGGCTCAGTTGGCTTCGCCAAGATTCGCCTCTAAACTTTGGGTGTTTTGTTTTGGTTTGATTTACTTATGATGGGTAGCGCTATTTCATAGCGGCTCACGGCGCGAAGGGCGGCGGCCACTCGAGTAGGGCTCGCGGGAATCAGGAGGGGGATGTCATTTTTACAAATATATTATGGGGATTCCTATTATATATATCCATTTTATAAAGACTGTTCAATTCATTATCATATTGAAATGTCATCACATATTGCAACCATTATCATAACGAAGACCTCATTCCTTTATAATATCTGAATAGTTTACTTTAATATAGCCAAATGCGTTGTTATATGTAAGTTTACTCTTTACAATCCAGTCGGGCATTCCCATTGGAGCAACCTGTATTACTAGATTGCAATTTTCCTGCGTTACTTTATTTATTATAAAATAAATGGTATCAATATGTAACTTTATGTAACCATCTGCTTCACCTTCAGCACCATATATTGCACCCTTTATCATTATGAATGCCTCATTCCCAAATTATATCTGAATATTTTACTTTGATATAGCCATAACCAGTATTATACAGCGTAGTAATCTTTGTAATAACATTATCACTACTCATTCCTCGTTTTAAACATTCTTCCTCCTTAGTCATTCCAAATGGTGCCACTTGGATTGCTATATTACAATTTTCCTCAGTTACTTTATCTATTATAAAATAGACTGTGTCACTATAAGATTCACCCGCACGTATTTTTACAGGCCCAAATCTTGCTGATTTATCTTGTTCTTTCTGAGAATCAAAATAAATACAGTGTCGATTTTCACCTGTTTTTATTATTTCATATTGATCAGTTAACTGGTAACAGTTTAATCCAAGACAACTTGTAACTTCGGTTGTACTATTCTTGTTTGTTATTTTAAAATCCACTTTTACTATACAGGTATTTTCTTTTTTCAAGCTTCCATCTATATTAAATATGCCAGTCACAGGGAATCTATCTTCTGTTACTACTGTTACTAATTCATTTGGAAGTCTATCTAATATTCTAAAATTACTAAATTCAAATTGAAAAATTTTTTTAGGATGTTTTATTATGTTACCACCATCTTCATCTGCAGTACCATATACAATTAATGGCTGATCAAATCCGACTATTTGCGTTTTAATAAAATCTTCTTTTTCTAGTTCCATCAACATATCTTTTGAATCACTACTGCTAGTACTTTCATCAATCGCACTTGTAGTCTGAGTCTGAACTTTCTTATCCGCAATGTAGTATTTGTAACTGGAAGCCAATGAAATAATAAGTATTGTTGCAATCACTATTTCAGTAACTCTGTTTTTTTTCATCTTTTATACCCCTTCTTTATTGAAGCTAGTATTAGAACACATTATTCTAATACTAGTTCAATCTTGTATCATTTCCCCGAATGCGACTTCCTAAATGGCTTAACTATGAATACCATTTTATTTATTTAGCTTTAACAAATAATAATTGTCCCTATCAGCCGTTGATATGGCAAAATCTTCATTCTCGAAGTTCTCCCACTTTTTACTGGTTACATTATTCTCTGCAATTGTATAAGCAAGTATTATTTGGGATTCAGAATTACTTTTTACTTTATAACCTTTGGGATTATATACATCCATCAAATTCATATCTGTGCCGTTACTTACATTCCCAGTTATAATTTGAAATCCGGACGGTTTAAAATCTGTATCACTATTATTCTTAACATTAACTGTTACTAACATTACTTTCTTACTTGCATTAGGCACATTGGGTTTTTCACCAAAATTTTTATTGTAGTCATATTCATCCAATACATCCTTACAGATCTCCGGTGAACCTACTTGAAAGTCCAATATTTTCATCGTACATCCTTTGTATTGCATTTCCTGCCCCATCGCATATGTATGATTTTTTTGTGATGGGAATTTATCATTTATGTAAACCACTCTAATTGTGATTGCAATTACTAATAAAATAACAAGGCTTAATAAGATTTTGCTTTTACGCTTCATTCACAATTCCCTCCGATACTATGGATTTATCCCCAACTATAAAATGATTTGTGATTTTTCCTTCATATATTTCGAAAATTTCATCAGATAGATATTCCAACTCCGTTCTATCATGGCATGCAATAATGATTAGAGCGCCTCTTTCTTTTTGTTCTTTTAGTATTTTCCTTACTAGTTCAATGCCCTGCTCATCCAAAGCATTTACAGGCTCATCTAATATAATAATATCTGGATTTTCCATGATTGCACATGCAATCCCCAGTCTTTGCTTCATTCCAAGCGAGTATTTCCTATATGTTCTCTTATCATCTGGGTTGAGACCCACCGCTTTAATCGCATTTCTTACATCGTCATCTGATATCTTATTTTGAATTGAAGCCAATAGTTTCAAATTTCGAAATCCTGTATAGCTACTAATAAATGATGGATTTTCAATTAGTGCCCCTACACTTTTTGGAAACGAAATATCTTTTCCGAGAACATCTCCATCAATATTCACTTCTCCTGACTCTGGAATGATAAGGCCACATATTGCCCTCATTAACATGGTTTTACCTGAACCATTGCTTCCTCTCAGTCCGTATATTCTTCCGCCTTCTAATTCAATATTAATATTTTCCAAAATAACTGCTTTTCTGATTGTTTTATTTACATTAGTGATTTTTATATTCATAAGTTTTCCCCTATCTGCTTTTCGCATTTATTAAATAATATTTTTTTTATTGAAGTAAATAATACTTCCGGCTATTGATATTGTTAAAATAATTATATTCACTAAAATTGCGGTTAATATGCCGATTCCATCTTTCATGAAAACTTCGCTTCTTTGTACCATTGAAAGATTAGCAATTAAATATGGTGTCATCGAATATGCCGATAAAATCAAAATCGAAGCAACGATTAGAAAACTTATTATCGGCTTTACAATGAGTGACAAAAACATCTGCATTTGTGATATGGCCAAAGAACTTAGTATTGGTAGAAATATGATTGCGAATAAATACTTTGCCTGTCCCACATCGACATTGTTAAGTTCAAAATTTTCACTACAAACAGACTGCGTTAGTGTTAATTGTAGTCGTCCTGTTTTAATTAAGGCAGCAATGATAGTACCAATATATATAACTAGATAAAACGCTAATACGGCTAATACATTCCATATTATTTTACTTATAATCCACATATTTCTTGAACGAACTCTGGTAATTATATTATTTCCGCATTTTTCAAGATCATCAATTATATAGTTACCTATAAAAAAAGCAATCATTAGATGAAATGCCATCCATTCAACAGGAATATCAAATTGCGTTTTTCCATCTGGAATAAATTTCTTCATTCCGTGAAACATATTCATAAGATAATCTAAAAACCCTGGTGTAGAATTAATAATTTTATGAATATATTGAAATTCGCAATTTCTAATAAAAACCAATGTTATCATAAGCGAAAGAGTTAACATCGCAAGATATTTTTTCCATTTATCAAGAATCCCCCAACTAATATCATATTTCAATAATTTTCGTATAATTTTATAAGACATCTTTTTTCGCCCCCCTTAGCGATGTAATTGCTAAGAGAAATAATACAAGAAATTCAACATATATAAAGGTCATTTTATCTGTCAATAAAAAATTGATTTTAGCAAACACAATTGGCGATAGATAATAGCCAAGATAATATTGTGATAGCATATGCATCCCATAACAGATTATAAATGGAGTAAGAACAATGGCAAATCGATTATCCTCCCAATAGGTAAAGACCATGCACAGGCAATTAATAAGACCAAATAATACAAAATCAAAAACAATAAATATGATTACATATAGAAATGTATAATCACTGTAAAAGATTTCATTAAACATATGAAATCCCTTAATCATATATCCACCCGATTCAACATACGGACGTGTGGATGGCATCGATATAATTGCTAATATATAGCTTAATAGGATAGGAGTAGCTGCTACAACGCCTCCGCTAATAAATAATGTAATTAGCTTTGATAAAAAGTAATTTTTTTTATCTGTCTTAATTAATATATTATTGATATAGCCATCTTTCTTGTCCATAAAAAGAGAAGCTCCATATGGAATAGCCGCTAAGATTGGTACAATAAAGGTAAAAAGATAACTAAAAGTATCAAAAGTCAGCCCCAAAATACAGTGATATGACGAAAGCAAATATGTAGTTTTATCATAGTCCAAAGTACTATAAAAACCTTTCATATATTTTGTAACTACTAAAATATAGAACAAAATTGCAATTCCATTTCCTACCACTAGTGAAAAAAGCATTCCTTTACTTCTAAATGCCCTTGTTAATTCCATTTTCAACATAGCTTTCATAAAACATTACCCCCTAGTATTATTTAAAAATTCTTTTTTTCTAATGATGATTATCGACGAAAATATAAATGCTATGATTATCAATGATAGAATAATTACATCAAATATAAATTTATCACCTGTAATAAAATCCATTTCTCTCAATCTTACTTTACTAAATAAATTTAAAACAAATAATGGATTACACGAATTCCACAAACAATAAGCAATTACGATAAAGCTTGAAATTATCTGCGAATTGGTTATCCAATATATTAGATTGCATAGAATCGATATTATACTTATTACCAATGCTCCTATAATAATTGTGCTAAATATTACAAAAGCCTGTTTACCTTGAACTGTTATTCCATGCGTCCTTTTAAAAAACATGCTATCTTCTAAATCCCAATTATATGTAATAATTCCTTTTATAGCTCCGAAGATAAAGTCAAACAATACAACGCTACACATAACAATGAAACTATTAATAATAATATGCATATTTTGTCTAAGCCAAATAATTCTTTTATCTTTATATCTTAAAATCAAGTTCGTATTGAAATCATATTTTGTCATATGCATTGCTAAATATGCTGGGAAAATCGTTAAAAATGTTCCAATATAATTGGGGTTCAGAATCATTAATATCAAATCCATTTTACAGATACTAAAGTTATAGTTACTATACTGATTGATAAATCCAATTGAATACCCAATCGAAGAAGCATAAATTATAAATAGCATTAGAAATATCATTTTCTTGTTTTCCATTAGTTTTTCTTTATACATACTTGTCCCTCCCCCAAAAGTTAACATTGCATCATAATACTAATTCTAAATCTATCATTTTCATTTTCAATCAAAAATTCACCATTGTATTTTTCTACGACTCTAGTTATATTTTTTAGCCCCATTCCATGGTTCTTTTTATCTAATTTACTAGTAATTATCTTTCCATCTGCTATAGTGATTTTTTGTGATGCATTAGATGAGTCAATATATAAAATTCCAGATTCATATTTTACAGCCAGCCTAATCTCTTTTTCGGATTCTAAGCAATGTTCAATTGAATTATCAATCATATTGCCGAACAAAATTACAAGATCAGTTTCTTTGATATTTATCTCATCAGGAACAATTAGCTTTAATTTACATTTAAATCCTTTCTCTACCGCCTCATTGATTTTAAAATTAAGGATACTATCTATTAATAAATTACCAGACTTCGCATATTCATTTTTGCCTAACATGGAATCTAACTCATCTTTATAATCAAATATATTTGCATCATCTCCCGATTTACTTTGCATGTACATCATATGGTTCTTTAAATCATGGCGTAGTGCATGCAGTTTCTCGTTGCTTTCCCGCATTAGCTCAAATTGTCTGTTATAATATATATTTTGCTGCTTTATTAATTCATCTTCTCTTTTCTTATCATCAATCGAATTGATATATTCAAATGTATAAAACATAATAATATTTATTATACAGATACCAATTATATCCACGATTAACCATACTGTAATGTCCATTGTCGAAACCATATTATATATAATAAGAAGAGAAATAAACGGAGTTATTACAATAAAGAAAGATTGTTTTTGCAATTCAAATAAATTATCTAGTAATTTTTTGAATTTTAAAAATCCTATATATACAAATATCATTAAGAACCTCGAAAGCAATAATATTGTATAATAGAATTCTATCCCTCTATTTTCATAAGACTTACTAATTGCCAGTATTGTAATATATATCATATTAGTAAATATAAATATTAAAAACGTGATACATATTCTTGAATAATAATTATTTCCATAATTTAATGTGATCACAAATAACATCGCCGCTAATACAAAATACGGTTCTATACCACTTTCGTAATTATGGAATAACATTATTGTAACAAAGAACAAAATATAAGATAGAATTTCAGTTGATTTATCACTCGTTTTTTCCTTGTAAATACAATTCATTAATAGATAAATAATGTAACAATATATTATATTAGCAATCAATAAATTCATATTAGTGATTAATAAATTTATCATTTTTTTGCCTCCATATATTCATTAATTGTTGGCGGGCTTTCGTCTTGTATGGCTTGCTAATATTTAACTCACTTCCATCGTTCATTATAACAAGATCATAGGTATATCTAAAAATATGCATTGGATTAATCACGCATGACTTATGGATTCTAATTAGTCCCGCATCTTCAAATCGAACTATATAATCATCAATTTTCCCATAAAAGCTCTCTTCTGAATTAATAGTAATCACTTTTAATTTTCGTGCTTCACTGTTAATAAACCTGATATCCTTAATTTTAACTGCATTCATATCATATCCGCTTTTAAATTCAATTGTATTTTCTTCGATCAATAGGCGACTTATGTTATTAAAAGTGTCCTCAATTTCCTCTTTGCTAAAAGGTTTTACCAAAAAATCGGCTGGTCATATTTTAAATAACTGCATTGCATAATTTTCTTTTGATGATATGTATATTATCTGGGTAATTGCATCATTAAGCTCGCTTCTGATTTTATGTCCAATATCTACTCCACTTATGGAATTCAACTCAATATCCAGAAAAATGATGTCATATCTTTTCCCAGAAGTTAGGTTTCCAATCAGTTCTTCTCCTGTATAAAAGACTTCTACAAGATTAATATTACTTACTATTGTCTGTTCAATTAATTCACAAATTGCCGTTTCATCATCACATATTGCAACCTTTATCATTATGAATGCCTCACTCCCATATAATATCTGAATAATTTACTTTGATAAACCCATAACGATTATTATATACTGTGATACTCTTTCCCGTAGTATTTGGGATGTTATCTCCAAGTGGTGCCACTTTTATTACCAAATTACAATTATCTAGTGTAACTTTATCAATTATAAAATAAACGGTGTCACTATTGGTTTCATCCGGATGTAGTTTTACATCTCCAAAAGTTTCTGAACCCTCGCTTCCCTTTTGTGAATCAAAAAAAATAGATCCTTTATTTGTACGTAAGTCGATAATTTCATATTGGTCGTCTACATGATAACAACTAAATCCAGACAGCATTGTAACAGCCGTATCCTTATTTTTACTTGTAATTTTAAAATCCACTTTGGCTATACAGGTATTTTCTTTTTTCAAACTCCCATCTGCATTGTATGCAATAGGATATACAAGATATTTCTCTTTCAATATTTCGGCTGGCAGTTTATCTAGTATTCTAAAGTTACTGAATTCAAACTGAAAGTTACCAGTAGAAGCCTCTTCAAAAGAGTTTCCTATTTTACCATATAACGTTAATGGCTGATTGAATTCCACTACCTGTGTTTTAATGAAATCTTCTTTTTCTAACTTCATCACCTTATCTTTTGTATCATTGCTGTCAGCACTTTCCACACTAATAGCTGTATTCTGATCTGCCTTCTGATTTTTCTTATCACCTATGTAATATTTGTAGCTTGAAGCAAGTGAAACTATAAGTATTGTAGCAATGATTATCTCAGTAATTCTATTTTTTTTCATTTTATTATACCCCCTTGTAGAAAAATGAAGCTAATTGCCATATTTCAATCATTATTATATAATGCAACCGCTATCCTTGCGAATGCATTTTATACCCCTAGATTAATGAAACTAGTAAAAGTATCAAATACATCCTACTAACACCAGCTTCAATAATAAACATTATTCACCCATAAAATTCCCATCGCAAGAAGCCTGTAATTAATAGATGATAACTGACTTCCTAGCAATCATCAAATTATTTTATTACATATAACAAAATTCCCAAACACCCTATCGACACTATATTACATATATAAAATAACATAAAAATCAATTCATTTCCTAGTATTGTAAAAAACATACCCTACTTATGTCAAAAATAACTACATTACAAGATTTAAAATCCATATATATCCCAGCATTTTTCAAACATATTCCTTCATTCCCTTATCCTATGAATTGTACATATTATCCAATTATAATACACTATTTACAAATTGAAAACAAAACAATCTCTCCCCGCTCTTTGCCCTTTTCTTTTACCCTTGCCCTTTTCTTTTATTCTTGCCCTTCTTCCCCCCAAGACAAAACAACAAAGTTTGCAGGTGAATTATGGCGCAGCCATCTGAACCTGCAAACTTTGTTGTTTTGTCTCCTTGAAAGTTTGGATGAAACGTTGTATTATTAGACACAATCATTATTATATAAAAATTTATAAAGATAAAACAGAAAGAGGCATATAACTATGGCAAATGGTATTTCTACTGATCAATATAAAGATTTAGATTTAATAAAACAAGAAACACTAAGTGTTCTGGACGAATTGCTTAGCGTTGCAAATTTAGATAGAGGAGATATTTTGGTTGTGGGATGCTCTACAAGTGAGGTCTCAAAACATAGCATAGGCTCATTTTCTAATGCAGAAATCGGCAAAGTAATATTTGAAACGCTTCATACCGAACTCGAAAAGAATGGGATTCATTTAGCGACACAGTGTTGTGAGCACCTTAACCGAGCTATTATTATAGAAAAATCAGTTGCCAAGGAATATAGACTCCCGATTGTTAATGTTGTTCCACAACTAAAAGCTGGTGGCTCATTTTCAACTGCTGCATTTGCTGGATTTACAAATCCTGTCGCTGTTGAATATATTCAGGCACAGGCAGGCATCGATATCGGTGATACTTTGATTGGTATGCATCTAGCTCCTGTAGCTGTTCCCGTTCGAGTTGCGACGAAGGAAATAGGCGGTGCACATATTGTCTGTGCAAGAACAAGAGGGAAATATATTGGTGGCGAAAGAGCCTGTTATAACGGCTAATTATCATAAGTAAAACATCAGTTACTTAGTATATGAATCATATACATTTAACTATTTACTATTTACAAGATTAAAGCATAACAAATAAATATGAGGGAATTATCTTTTCCCTTGCGCCCTTAGAAGGAGACACATGAATAATTACAAACTCTACATTCAGTATGATGGTCACAAATATAATGGCTGGCAAAAGCAAGGAAACACGGACAGCACGATACAGGGTATCCTCGAGGATACAATTTCAAAATATCTTAGTGTATTCGACTCTCAAAGCATTCCAATTGAGCTTAATGGTTCAGGACGTACCGACGCTGGCGTGCACGCCGATGGACAGGTTGCCAATTTTAAAACGAACATAGAAATATCCACAGATGATTTTCTTACAAACATTAACGACAATCTCCCAAAAGATATACGCGTTTTTGGCATAGAAAAAGTTGATATTACCTTCCATGCAAGATTAAGTGCAACTGGCAAATTTTACTCCTATTACATCGATAATGGTGATGTCGCTAGTGTATTTAAGAAAAATTACAATTTGCGAGTTGAAGCGCCACTAAACTTAGATGCAATGAGAATGGCTGCTTCCTTCCTTGAAGGAGAGCACAACTTCATATCATTTTGTGCAAAAACTGATTTAAAAAAAACAACCGTCAGAACGATATATGATATCAAGATAACTTCCAATAATGGCCTAGTCAGAATTTGTTACCATGGAAATGGTTTTCTATACAATATGGTTCGCATTCTAACCGGTACCTTAATTGAAATTGGCCTAGGCAAGATGTCCCCTGGCTATATCATCGAAATACTAGCCCAAAAAGATAGAGGCTTAGCCGGCCCAACCGTTTCTGGAAATGCATTATTTCTAGATAAAGTTGAATATTAATAAATTTAGCAAAGTAGCTTTTCTATGCAGTTGCTTTTCTATGCAATCGCTTATAAGTAATCTATATTCTTTGCAGAATTCCTTATAAGTGATCTATTTCTACTAGCTCATAGACCGCGTTACACGATATACAAATCAAAGTCCATGCTTGAATTTCTATTTATATAAAACCCTTTAAACAAGAAATCCCCTACTTATAATGATATCAAGCATTATAAGTAGGGGATTATCTTTTTTTCTTTATCTTTTATCTTTATCTTTTATCTTTATCTTTTTTCTCTTTTTTTCCGCCAATATGATTTCAGTGTCAAAACTCTTTTCAACCGTAACCGGTGAATAACCATTTATCATTATGCATTTCGCCGCCGACCGGCTGAAAGCAGTGTTAATGTTTTGCGCGAAGGCATAAGTCAAGCTGACATGCTTGCATGTCAATTTGACGCCGCCCGCGAACCGAAGCATTATGCTTCGGTTGTCATGACTCAGATGAAAAATGAGCGAAGCGAGTCTTTTCATCATCCCTGAGGCATGTAAAAAACATGCTGCTTGAAGGAAAGGCAAGGCAAATGCATAATGATAAATGGTTATTCACTCAACACCTCCAAAAGTTTTCCCCACTAAAATCATATCTTACTCATGTACTCATCCATTGCATCAGCAACCTGCTTTGAATAATGAACTGCCTCAACTACGGTCTTTGCACCTTGTACTACATCTCCTGATGCAAATATTCCTGGACGAGTCGTTTCACCTGATTCATCTGTTATAATTAGACCTTTTTTATTGACATCAATACCAGTTGTTGTTGTGATCACCTTATCCTTAGGTCCTTGACTAACTGCAACGATGATAGAATCAGCATGATATAGCTTCTCACTACCTGCAACATTGGTCTTGTTACCAAATTCATCCATTGCAACATCACAAAATATTGGTCCATCTTCAGTCAATTCCACTGGTGATTTAAGATATTCAAACTTAACGCCGTCAATTTCAGCATACTCAACTTCACGAGCACTCGCTCTTACTTTTTCACTTCGCGTATAAACGGTTACATTTCTTGAACCTTTTCTAAGAACGGTCCTAGCAACATCCATTGCTGAGTTACCAGCACCAATAATTGCTACTGTATTTCCAAGTGTATAGGAATCCGGATTTACAAGATAATCAATTGCGAAGTTTACATTACCAAGCGTTTCACCCTTTATTTTAAGTGAATTAGGGCGCCATACGCCAGTACCTATAAATACGGCCAAATATCCATCTCTAAATAGATCATCTATGCTGATTGCTCCGCCAATTGTTGAATTCGGGCGAAACTTAATTCCCATTGCCGTCATTTTTTCTCTATAATTGTCAAGAATATTCTTCGGCAAACGAAATTCCGGGATTCCGTAACGAAGTACTCCGCCTATCTTTTCTCTTGTTTCAAATACGGTTACATCATATCCACGACTAGCTAGTATGATTGAAATTGTGATTCCCGCAGGTCCAGAACCAATTACTGCAGCTCTTTTATTTTTGCGCTCCACTTTTTCGGGTGTCATTTTTGCAAAATAATTGTTAGAGATATAATTTTCAATACTACTTATGTGAACAGGACTTCCCTTCCTGCCTAATATACAGTGACCTTCACATTGTGCCTCATGATCACATACAAGTGAACAAATGATTGACAATGGATTATTTTGAAATAACATTTCACCAGACTCTGTAATTTTCCCATTTAAAAATTCTTTTATCATTGTTGGAATTTCTGTTGAAATAGGGCAACCTACTCTACACAACGGATTCTTACAATTCAAACAACGCTTTGCTTCATTAATTACATGATCTGCCATTTCCTTAACCTCCTATATTTGATAATTTATTTCTTGCCATTATAGCATAAGTATTAGCCATAAGTATAGTATATCAGCGTTAGTAGATTTATTAACAAGTGCATATACTAAATTTTCCCAATTTTATAATAATATATACACAAAAAAAGGAAACATAAGATTATGCTTCCCCATTACCGATTTTACAAAATATTTAACAGCGTATTTTATAAATATTTTAATCATTTACTTCTTTTGAAAAGCTACATCTTTCCCATCAATCGTCATTGTTAGGGTGTCGCCATCAAGCTTATAATTATAACTATTTATTGTATCTTCACCTAAAATCTTCATTACGATTGAAATTGTTTCTCCCTCAATTGTATATGTAAAATCAATTGTTGACATCGAATAGATTGTATTTGTATAGGTTCCTGTTCTATCTGCATTAAATGTATATTCGTCTTTTACTTCACTACTATTAGACTGTAACCATGCTCCTACAACCGTATTTTTCTTACTACCACATGCAATTAATGAAAAAGTAAGCACTAATATTGTCAAAACAGCTAATATTTTCCTTGATACTCTATTATTCATACCGCTCCTCATTTCTAAACAGTTTTTGTGCGTATATTTTTGCTATTTGTTATTATATATTAAGCTATTTTAAATAGCAAGATATTCCACCACTTTAGAAAACTCCATTCCATGGGATGCCTTTACCAAAATAGTGTCGCCTGTATGAATAATATTTTTGAGCTGCAAGAGCAACTCATCACGCGTATCAAAATGTAGAACATGACCTAAATTGGAACGATTCGAAGCCTGATTACTATTTTCTACGGCATTACTAATTTCTTTTGCCAATGAACCAACGGTAATTAGGATATTAATCTCTTTGCTTGCAAGATATTCACCAACTTCATAATGAAGTTTTCTCTCGTCTATGCCCAATTCAAACATGTCTCCAAGGATACATACTTTTCGTCCAATAGCAGTATTGATCACATCGATTGAAGCTTTCATGGATACTGGATTTGCATTATAACAATCGTCAATAATTGTATAGCCATTTTTCTTGATAATATGATTTCTTCCACTAAGTGATTCCAAGCTCTCGATTCCAGCTTTTATCTCTTCTTTTGATAATCCTAAGACTTTGCCAACAACGGTTGCCGCAAGTGCATTGTATACCATATGATGACCTGGAATTGGAATAACTACGTCGAATGCTTCTTCCTCACCACAGTGAATTGTCGCTTTCATACCATCTAAGCCCAGATTTTCAATTCCATCTGCAAAATAATCACACTGATTGTCGATTCCAAAAAAATATGGAGTTTTTCCATTCACACTATGTATCGTAACTAATTTATCATCATCACCATTTAAAATGACACTTCCATCGGCTGCCATGGACTTAAATATCTCAGTCTTTGCTTTCAATATTCCATCCCTGGATTTCAGATTCTCCAAATGGCAAAGTCCTATATTGGTAATCACACATATATCCGGTTTTGCAATTTTTGTCAGTCTTGTCATTTCACCAAAATCACTAATTCCCATCTCTAAAACGGCAACTTCATCATCTTGGGTCAATCTAAAAATTGTAAGTGGCAGTCCTATTTCATTATTAAAATTACCTAGCGTTTTTAAGACTCTGTACTTCTTAGAAATCACAGCAGCAATCGTTTCTTTCGTACTTGTTTTACCAACACTACCTGTGATACCGATTACTTTCACATCTAGCACGCTTCGGTAATACTGCGCAATATCTTTGATTGCTTGAAGTGAAGATTCGACTTTGATATATGGATGGTTTTTATCTGCTAGTTCTTTTTCAGTTATACAACAAAGTGCACCCTTTTCATATACCGATTCAATATAATCATGGCCATCACTTCGCTCGCCCTTAATTGCAATAAACAGACTATCTTTTTCGACTTTTCTGCTATCTATGATAACCCCACTAACGGTTACCTCTTTGTCATCCTCGGTTATGTCTTTGTCTTCTTCGGTTACGTCTTTGTTCTCTTCTAGACCATAGTAAATGCCATTGCAAGCCTTAGCAATGGCAGCCAACGTCATACCTTTCATATTAACTCCCTATCCGTGTGCTTTCGCAGTTTACTGATATTTCTTCATGGAAATTTCGATTATATGTTCACATAGTTGATCATATGACATACCGGTAGCCTGTGCCTCTTGAGGTAATAAGCTCGTGGATGTCATCCCTGGTAATGTGTTTATCTCAAGGCAGAAAATCTTGTTATTTTCATCTAACATAAAATCTACTCTGCCATATGTCTCAAGATTGATTGCAAAACAGGCGTGTACTGCATATGCCTGCATTTTTTCTGTAATTTCATCTGTTAACTGGGCTGGACATGTTTCGTCAACTAAACCTGCATTATATTTGTTTTTGTAATCGTAGAAACCATTCAAAGGTGCGATTTCAATTATTGGAAGTGCGATACCCTCAATTACTCCTATTGAAAATTCTCTACCTTTTACATATTCTTCAACAACAATATTATCTTCCCATACAAATGCTTCTTTCAACGCTTTTTCGTATTCGGCAATATTATTTACAATCGATACGCCCACGCTTGAACCTCCGCAAGAAGGCTTAACCACACATGGAAATGGAATATCTTGTTCGTTTTCAACATCTTTGCTCGTAACCGTAAATCCTCCTGGAACAGGTACTCCGGCCGCTGCTAATATTGTTTTTGTTATATCCTTATTCATAGCCAATGCACTGCTTAAATATCCTGTGCCTGTGTATTTGATCTCCATAAGGTCAAATATTCCTTGAATCTTGCCATCTTCACCATTAGAGCCATGTAGCCCCATAAATACAATATCAGCTGCCTTACATAATTCTAATACATTAGGGCCAAAGAAACTTTCACCCATTACATTTCTTTTCTTAACAATCTCTGCTACTTCAAGTGTTCTTTTCTTTAGAACTTGGGCCAATACATCCAAATCTTCTCTATTATGAAATACATCATTTATATTATTATAAGTTTCTTCATAACCCAAAAAAACATCGATTACAATAGCATTGTGACCTTTTCTTCTTAACGCATTGCAAACCATTGTTCCTGTAACAATTGAAACATCTCTTTCTGTGCTGGTTCCGCCAGCTAAAACTACTATATTCATATTTTTATATCTCCTTATTACATTTTAACACATGATTTTTCCAATAACTACTATATCACTTAATCACAAAGTCGGCAACACGCCATTCGTCATTTGTTTTAACAAAGTAATATCTAAGATTCGTAGGATACTGAAATATCTTCTTTGACAATATAAAACTAATTGTAACTGATACATCACAAGAATAGCAATTCGTCGAATACATTTGATAATTACTAACTATCAAATCTTCAAATTCTGGTAATGTATGATTTCCATACCATATATTGACTGATGCAATTGTCTTTAAAGAATTATATGAATCCGAATTTGCTATCAAGAATGGGGAAAGCGATGCAAATTTTGCATCATTATATACGTATTTTCCATATATTTGAGTAATATCAACAATACGGCTTTCCTGTGATTTATTAAAATCTAGATTACTCTCAAATGCGAATTTTAAGTTATGTGTGTTTTGATATGATGGTAATAACTTTGCATTGAAAATATTTCCAACCGCTGTAATCTCAGGCTTTGAGTATAATCCTGAAACGCTATATTTTACCATTGTTGGTACAGTGACATATTTTGCTGTAGAAGCCAAATCAGTAATTGCAATATCTTTTTCTTTTATGTAATCCTTTGAAAGTGGTATTCCATTCACATAGACCGTTGCACCATTTGGTGCCGAAATTACATAATCATCTAAGGGTTTTAGGATATCACTTATGCTCTGCATTTCCCATCTATCCATTTTAAAACTAGCTTTTTCAGTGCTCTTTACAAGTGTGACTGTGGCTACTATCACTCCATCTTTTTCCACGTTATAAACCGGAGTATCTTTTGAATACGCTCCCGGCTTTTGTTTAAAATCCCATTGTCCATCCATCGACATATTATCAAGATATTTAATTATTGTGTCATCATTTTCTAATGCTGTTAACTCATATGTCATATATTTTACTAATTGTGAAGAGTCACCATCTTCTAACAATTCAAGGACTTTCTCCATCTCGTGCTTTGGCTGTGATTTTTCATATGCAGACAAAAAGTTCCAAAATAATATAAATCCAGCAACACTTAAGGTAACCCCTATAACTACCATTACACCGTAAACTTTCCAGAAAATCTTTTTTTTCACTTACTTCTCTCCTCAAGGACCATTTTAATCAGAATCAGCAAACTTTTAAAATCATCTTACAATAATTGATGTAGGGATATTTCTTGGCCCATTGATTGATGAATTATTATTAATGTATTCTCCATTATCATATAACACTGTTGATGATCCGCCATCCAAATTAGCAGCATTTACAGCTCCGTATTCCAACATTACATCTACAATATCCGAATAAGTAGCGCCCATAGTATTAGCTTGTCTTCCATCAATCACTAATAAAAGTATTGCACCATCTGCCCTCTGTCCTATTGCAGTTCGCGGATTCACGCCACTACCAGAACCATTGATAGTTACTGAAGTACCATTCACAATAAGAATAGGGCCAAAGCATAATGCATCTCTAATACCCCTGTCAAGCGCTTGTTTTCCGGTCATTCTACCAACTACCAAAACATTTTCTTTATCAAATCCAATCACCTCATATAAAGTCGTTAATGAACCATATTTTAATTTTCCTTCAGATATTACGATTCCAGTTGGCGTTCCGCCATTCCCAACCCCACCTTCATCTTCAAAACCGCCTCCATTAACAGCAATAACCGCATTATAAGATTGTGCAATTTCTTTGACAGTCTTTCCACTGTTTGAACCACCATAATTGCCACTTACTCCCACCGTAACTCTAGATGGGTCATGGACAATAGCCATCTTTCCCTTGTATGTAGATGATACTATATCTTTGATTTCTATTGGTTTCACATTCGCTTGCGCTTCAATCGCTGTCTGGCTTACTGCTATTAAATTTGAATCAGTAACCTCTGATGAAGAAACCACCGAATTCACAGCTCTAATTTCTGCTATTTTTTCATCTGAGAAGAAACTTGTAGCCAAAATTTTGCCAGCACTTGATTCCATTACTGAATCTACGAAAAGATCTCTAACCGTTTCAGATGGACCATAATTAATTATCGTTACTACACCCATTAAATTAATAAATAGTAGTAAAATAACAGTTATAATAGACACCATCGTTCTAACTAAAATCTTTTTCAGTGTTTTTGACTTTTTATTGTATGTATGACCTTTGCTATTTTGCCTTGTTTCTATCTCTAAATCATTTAACTTATTTGTTTCGCGTGTATCTGTATATTCTTGTGCTGCCCCTAATTTTTCTACTTCATCTGTAACTTCCTGGTCTTGATTTTTGGCTATTGCTTCCACTTCTTGCTCTTCGCCTATAACTTCTTGTTCTTGATTTTCGGCTATTATTACTTGTTCTTGCTCTTCGCCTATTACTTCCTGTTCTTCATTTTTGGCTATTACTCCCACTTCTTGATTTTCGCCTATTTCAGCTAACTCCACAATTTCAATAGTTTCGCTGGAATCATTATTACATACACCCTTATCCTCAATTCCCATATCTGCTGTGACCCCTTTAACCTTTTAATAAAATAATAATCTCACTACTATATTATACTTTATTTGCTAAAATAAGCCAATATAAAATACAACAATTTTTAAATATTGTATTTCACAATCAGCTTACATTTACTACAATCTAATATATTAAATCTTACTATCATCCGGTTTTTCACTCAAAATATTTTCTAGGCCTTTATCTGATATATTTTTTATTGTATGAATCATATGCATATTCGCTAATTTTTCAGCCAACGCTTCATCACCTGATTTAATAGCATTTAAAATTGCTTCATGCTCATCGATAGATGCATTTACACGTTCTTTTCTAGATAGTGTTATTTTTCTGACTCTTTCCAAATAATGATGATATTCTGAAAGTGTATGCTTCAAAATCACGCTACCGCATGCATTGTATAATTCTTCATGAAACTTATTATCTAATTCAAATACCTGTTCAAAATTACCCTTCGAACTATGAAATTTCGATAAATACACAATTTCTTCAAGCTCGCTAATCTGCTCTTTTTTAATAAGCTTTGCAGTCCATTTAGCGCATAAACCTTCCAATAGTGATCGAATTACATATATATCTTGAATATCTTTTGAAGATATCCCAGTTACGTAAGCACCCTTGTTCGGTATGATTTTTACTAAGCCTTCAAGTTCTAGTTGCCTTAATGCCTCTCTTACCGGGGTTCTGCTTACACCTAATTCTTTTCCAATCGCGACTTCCTTTAATTCCTCATTCGTTTCATACTGACCCAACAGAATTGCTTCTCTAATTCGGTTAAAAGTACGTCCAGTTAAGGAATAATTATCATGTGATGAATTATTATTTTCCATTTCACTCCTACTTGGTATGCGAATGCAATTCGCATTATTTAGCACCACTTAAATCAGGATGTGAATGATGAAATCATTCACAATTTACTCCTACTTTAAATTAAATTAACTCCGATTTTTTTACAGATCCCATCAATACATTGAATAAGTTCAGCATCAGTGATAGTCGTAACACGTCCTGATTCGTATTCTTCATCAACCCACTTTTTAACTTCAATAACGAGCTCACAGTTTTTATCCACTCTTCTTTCTTCCTTCAGTTGAAAGTATGCGTTAATCCAATGAGCAACACCAGCAAGTCCTGATGAATTAGACACCGCTACCATTACTGGTCTATTAAGAAGCTTCTCTGTATTAAATATATTGTAGATTTCCTCATTCTTTAAAAGTCCATCTGCATGAATACCAGCTCTAGTTACATTAAAGCTTCTTCCAACAAATGGAGTTCTAGAAGGCACTCTATATCCAATTTCTTTTTCATAATATTCTGCCAACTCTGTAATTACGGTTGTATCCATTCCATCTAACGTACCCTTTAGTTGAGCATATTCGAATACCATAGCTTCTAATGGTGTATTGCCAGTTCTTTCACCAATACCAAATAGCGAGCAGTTAACGCCGCATGCACCATAAAGCCAAGCTGTTGTTGAATTAACAACTGCTTTATAGAAGTCATTGTGTCCATGCCATTCCAGATTTTCTGACGGTACATTCGCATTTGTAACAAGTCCATAAATAATACCTTGAACGGAACGAGGAATCACCGCACCTGAGAAATTCACTCCATATCCCATTGTATCGCAAGCACGAATCTTAACTGGTATTTTATATTCATCTTGTAATTTCATTAATTCTAGACAGAAAGGAATTACAAACCCATAAATATCCGAACGTGTAATATCTTCAAGATGACATCTTGGACTTACGCCCATTTCTAGACATTCTCTAATAACACCCAAATAATAATTCATACATTCTTTTCTAGTCATCTTCATTTTATAAAAAATATGATAATCAGAACAACTTACTAAAATCCCTGTCTCCTTCAAACCAATATCCTTAACAAGCTCAAAATCTTTCTTATTTGCACGTATCCAACTTGTAATTTCAGGGAACTTATATCCTCTTTCCATGCATTTGTATACTGCATCACGATCTTTTTTGCTATAAAGGAAAAATTCCGAAGCTCTAATAATGCCCTTTGGTCCACCAAGCTTATGTAAATAATCATACATAGTCAAAATCTGCTCTGGCAAATATGGAGCTCTCGACTGTTGCCCATCCCTAAATGTTGTATCAGTAATCCAAATATCATCTGGCATATTATGAGGAACTACACGATTATTAAAAGCTACTTTAGGAACTTCATCATAAGGAAAAAGATTTCTATATACATTTGGTACTTCTGCATCCACCAAATGATAAATATGCTCCTCCAATTCCAATAAATTCGTATGTTTATTAATATAAACTGGTCTGTTATCCATTATTTCCTCCTAATTAACTTTAATCAAATATTTTCACTTCTTTTGTATGATTGTATACAATAAAACAATCTGTGTCAAGTACGATTTTTATCTGAGTTTTTCCACAATATCCACAAAGTTATGCACTATTTTCTGTTAAACTGCGATTATGTCAAAAGTTTTCAACAAATTGATTTGAATTGTGTAAATATTCTGTTATTTATATAAAAATTGAGTAAAATATATAAGTAACTCCTTATTTCACTTTTAAAAAAAAGCTATATACAATATTAGGGTAGTATGACATTAATATTTTAGCATTTTCAACTAAAACCACCTAATAATTTATTGTATATAGCTTTTGTTATTATATTTTGAGTATATTTTAATCATTTACTACTAATTTTAATCAGTTACTTCTCTGTCAAAAATATCAACATATTCTCTTCTATCCTGAACATTTCTATAAGCTGGTCGAATTATTTTGCCGGCATTAATAAGTTCCTCTATTCTATGTGAACACCATCCTGAAATGCGTGCGACTGCAAATATTGGAGTATATAATTCCGTTGGCAAATCAAGCATACTATAAACAAACCCGCTGTAGAAATCTACATTGGCACTTACACCCTTATATATCTTTCTTTCTTTCGCAATTAGTTTTGATGCTATCCTTTCAACATTTGAATAAAGCTCAAATTCTTTTTCACGACCTTTTTCAACTGAAAGTCTCTTAACAAATCCTTTGAAAACATTAGCTCGTGGATCTGATAATGAATATACTGCGTGTCCCATTCCATATATCAACCCAGTTTTATCAAATGCTTTCTTTTGAAGAATACTATCAAGATGTGCGGAAAGTTCTGCTTCATCATTCCAATCACTTACATTCTCCTTGATTTCATTAAACATCTGAACTACCTTTATATTAGCGCCTCCATGTTTTGGTCCTTTCAGTGAGCCAAGTGAAGCTACAATTGTAGAATAAGTATCTGTTCCTGATGAAGTAACAACATGTGTAGTAAATGTAGAATTATTACCGCCACCATGCTCCGCGTGAAGTACCAACGCGATATCTAGAATCTTAGCCTCAAGTTCTGTATATTTACTGTCACTTCTTAATAAATGCAATATGTTCTCAGCGGTTGATAATTCCGGTTTTGGCTCATGAATAATTAAACTACCACCCATATGGTAATGTTTATAAGCTTGATAACTGTAAACAGCTAATAATGGCAACTCTGATATAAGTTGTAATGATTGTCTCACTACATTAGATATATTAAGTGCATCCGCTTTATCATCGTACGAATACAACATAAGAACACTTCTAGCGATAGCATTCATAATATCATGACTTGGTGCCTTCATAATAATGTCTCTCACAAAATTAGGAGGAATCGATCTATAATATCCTAGCAATGCATTAAAATCTTTCAATTCTAATGCTGTTGGCATAGTTCCAAACATAAGAAGATAGGTTACTTCTTCAAATCCAAATCTGCCTTCTTTATAAAATCCATCAATAATTTCCTCTACATCATAACCTCGATAAAAAAGTTTTCCTTCGCATGGAATTTGATTTCCTTCTTCGTCGGTATCGTATGATTTGATTTCAGAGATTTCAGTAAGTCCAGTTAAGACACCTCTACCATTCAAATCTCTTAGGCCTCTTTTAACTTCATACTTTTCATATAGCGAAACATTTATTTTACTATTACTTTTACATTTTTGTGCTAAGCTTCTTATCTCTGGTGTGATTTTTGTAAACGAATCATCATTCATATAATACCCCCTTGTTTGTTTTTCCATAAAAGTGTGTTATGGCAAGTATAACATATTCAAGGGGTACTACACAATCAAATTATATTAATTTTCTTATTAATTATTGTAAAGTATTAATATTTTTAGCCAATAGACACTGATTTCCTAAAATAGTGCAACTATTATGACTATTTCTTTTGATACTAATTTTAATCACTAATTTTAGCTTCTATCTTAATCTATTACACTCATATTTTATATGTGCCAACAAACAATTCCTAAGTGAGTCATAACGCCTATCCATTGAGCCTTCTTCTACTATAATATCTAATGATATTGCAATATCATTAATTAACCGGTCATCCATTTTTTCTCTTAAAAATGTCAGTACATTTAATTTATCTTGGTAATCTTTTGCATCAAGAAATTGTAAGAGCCTTGGATCAGCAACGCCTTCCTGGTCTTCATCATCATATTCAGCATACACCTTCACTTTATTACTTATAACGGTCTCAACTTCCTTACTCCCCATTGTAACTTTCTCAAAACGATATTTCTGGTTTATTTCTGGATACTTAATATGATCCACTTCACTCATAAACATATCATATGGTCTTACATATACTTTGAAGTCGCCATACATCGCTTGATAAACTACCATTTTATCCTGATTCTCAGAATCATAAGCAATTTCTCTAATTTGGTATAATTGATCCTTAAAATGTTTGTAAAACTCTCCTATCAATAGCACTCTTTCCTCATTCATAAATTCTCCTCCATCTTATGATATAAAATATTACATTTACAAATAGCCCTATATCCAGCTTTCACTAGTTATTAGGGCTATTTTATCATTCGGCTATGCAGCCAACTCTACTCTGTTAATATCTAATAGATTAAGTATACCTTCTACCACTAAATGGCATAATGCAACTATGTACTTACAATCTTCATAAACTGTTTTACTTGCTTTGAGGTATTGTTCATGCGTAGCTAATACAAATTCGCATAAATCTTGCGGGGTTGTAAATGTTTTTGCCAAATCAATATTGACATAAACTTCTCCACTATTAATATAATCCTTTAAGGCAAATTTTAATTCTTTTTCGTATACACAATGTTCTCTAATATTTCCATCAAAAATAGCATTGTGGGGATATGTAAAATAATCTGCCATATAGTGAGTTATCTCACCAAGTTTTCTACAATACGACGTTGAAATATGTTTATATCCTTCATTATCAATCGTGCATCTATTAATCGACTGTTTAACCAATTCAAATGTCTCATCCATATTATGTTTCGTTGTAACAAATGATGGCCTACAATCTGGCAAAATACTTCCTACAATAAAGGCTTTTCTATGCTCATCAAGTATAGTACTGTCCACATTATCTAAAATATACATAGATAATGAAAAATGTGATTTCTTTCTCATACTTCCTCCAATTATCATTGATACATATATATACTATACCAATTGAATAATAATAGTTACTTTTAAATGAATCTCAGTAAACATAATACTATACTCATTGTAGAAAATATACAATCACTATTTTTTACTTATTTTCTATACTATACTTTTTATTTACCTAAAATAAAATTTATAGTACCAAAAGTAAGCATGATTGGAATACAAACATATGATTTTTCCTGAGATATTGATTCATTGGCTATTTCTGGAGGTGCCAATTTCAATTCAATATTGGAATCATTTGACATATTCACCATGAATAGACCATTATGTAGATTCAAGAAATCCTGAGCTGCTGCAATAGAATAGTCATCCAAAACGGGAATATCCTCTCCTGCATAACGTGATACAAACTGTAAAAGTGAAATCTCATCAGTCTGAATAAATGTTAAGGTAGAAAATTCGCCTGATATCTTTTGGCTTACTTTTATATCATTATCTGATAACAACATGCGTTCTGGTGAGACTGCAACAAAATCATCTCCAACAAATCTTACTAAATTATTAAAAAGCAACTTTATGTATGTACCAATATATTTAGATGTATTACTGTCATCAAGTTTATAAAATGCCTTAATTACACTGCTTAGCTTGTCCCCTTTTTGGGAATCAGACATATCCTCTTCGGATAAGTTATACTTTGCTTTAAATTTCGTAAGTGCCTCTTCTAGCTTGCTATTAGTCATATATTCTTTATCTAATAAAGATTGGCTAAGTAATAAATATCTTGCAGGTTGATTTGATAAAAGCTTTTCAACTTGTGTATTGGTCAGATATCCTAATTCTACAGCAATATCTCCTATCCTTTTATCAACTTGTGCTTGCCTTGCATGAACTTTTTCTACTTGAGCAGCTGTTAAATACCCTGCATCAATTGCTAATACTCCTAGTTTAACTCTAGAATTTTTCATTTTTTTAAGACCTTCAATAAGTTGTCTTTTTTCAATATAATTTTCTTCTAAAAGGTAATTCGCAAAAAATTGTGCAAACATATTTAATAACCTCCCGTCAATGCCTTTTTTATGGCACTTGATATTTTGTCATTCTCAAGTGGCTTCTGAACGAAATCACAAGCTCCTGCTTTTATAGATTCTTTTAGATAATCTTGTGTTCCTACGCTGGAAGTCATAATTATCTTTGCATCTGGATTAATCTTAATTATGTCCCCTACTGCCTCAACACCGTCTTTCTTTGGCATTACGATATCCATAAATACAATATCTGGCTTATTTTCCTTGTATTGTTCAACTGCAGCTTCTCCGTCTGTAGCCTCCAATACGTTTTGAAAACCTATACTGTTTAAGTAATCTTTCAGCTTTCTTCTCGCAAATACTGAGTCATCACAAATCAAAACTTTAACCCCATTAAAATCCATAGCTAGATACACTCCTTTATTGTTGTTGTACAAACTCTAACGTGATTTTACACCTTATTTAGTAACTTTGCAACATGTTCATAAAGCATTTATGTTTGACAAATATATTTTATTTGTATATCCTAGATTTATTGATAAATAATATTATTCTACTCTAGAATTTTATCATAAAATCTGTTATGCAATTGAAAGGATATAGAAAATGAAAACTATCGATTTACATGTACATTCTACTTATTCTGATGGGACGCTTACGCCAGAAGAGCTTGTTATATTAGCAAAAAAGCAAGGCCTCTCCGCCATGGCCTTAACCGACCATGATACAATTATTGGAGTTGAAGAAGCAGTAGTCGCCGGTCAAAAATACAATATAGAAATTATTCCTGGCATTGAACTTAGCGCTGCTTACGGTTCTAAAGAAATCCACATCATCGGATTATATGTGGACTATAAAGACAAAACATTTAACGATGTATTAGAAGATCTAAGGGATATAAGAAATGAACGTAATTTAAAAATTATCCAAAAATTTAAAGAAATAGGCATTGAAATATCAATTGATGAAATGAAACAGCTTTATGGTAACGCAGTTATTACCAGAGCACATTTTGCTGATTACCTTTTAGCTAAAGGCTATATCAAAAGCCGTAGCGAAGCATTTGAACGCTATATTGGTGAAAATGGCCCATGTTTCATGGCTAGAGAAAAGCTAACACCTGAAGCGACAATACAACTTATCACAGCAGCACATGGTGTTCCCATTCTTGCACATCCTACTCTTTATCATTTAGGAACTTCTGAAATGAACAAATTACTTAGCTATCTTTGCAAAGCCGGGTTAAAAGGAATCGAGGCAATATATTCTACTCATTCAATTGGTGAAGAAATCCAGATCAAAAAATTAGCAAAAGAAAACCACCTGATTATCTCAGGCGGCTCTGATTTTCACGGTACTAACAAACCTTATCTTAACCTTGGAACCGGACGAGGACACCTCTGCATCCCATACGAAGTACTTGAAACCATCAAGATAGCTGCTAATCTTTAACTTCTTCTTTTTTAAGTCCCAAAATTTCTAGTTTATCAAACTAGAAATTTTGCTCCTTGATTTTCGCATTTTCCCTTGGTATAAATCTTCTTGTTCCTTTTCTTTTATCATCCGAATTATTCCTAGCGATTGCCTCTGCACAAAATATCTCTTGTGCATTAATCACTTCTTTTCGCCCTCTTCTATCTACTTTTTCATAAGAACCATCTGTCTGAAGTATATGGCTTTTTTCATTATCACTAAGCTGTATTTCTAAAATGTGTAATACTTCTTTTTTTAGATTTTGATCTTCAACCGGGAAAATTATCTCAACTCGCTTGTCGAGGTTTCTTGGCATCCAATCGGCGCTTCCTAAATAGATATCGTCATAACCACCATTTTCAAAGTAGAACATTCTTGCATGCTCTAAGAAATTACCTATAATTGAACGTACCGTAATATTCTCACTTAGTCCAATGACGCCTGGAATAAGACAGCATATGCCTCTTACTATCAAATCGATTTTTACACCCGCACAAGACGCTTTGTAAAGTTCATCAATTAAGCGCTTATCGCTAAGCGAATTCATCTTGATTATGATATGCGCAGATTTTCCTTCTGTTGCGATCTTTATCTCTCTGTCAATCAGATACAAGAATTTATCTCTAAGCCAAATGGGTGCTAACGATAATTTGTTCCATTTCAATGGCTCTGAGTATCCTGATATCATATTAAATACGGCAGTCGCATCTTCACCAATTTGATTTGCACAGGTCAATAATCCAAGATCTGTATATAACTTCGCTGTTGAATCATTATAATTACCAGTTCCAAGATGAACATAACGTTTTATACCATCTTCTTCTCTTCTAACTACAAGTGTTATCTTACAATGCGTTTTTAATCCCATAAGTCCATATATTACATGACATCCAGCCTTTTCGAGCTTTTTTGCCCATATAATATTGTTTTCCTCATCAAATCTTGCCTTCAATTCTACTAATACTGTAACTTGCTTGCCTCTCTCAGCTGCTTCTGCTAGTGATGCAATAATTAGTGAGTGTCCACTCACTCTGTATAAAGTTTGTTTGATTGCTAAAACCTGTGGGTCATTTGCAGCTTTCCTTATAAAATCAACAACTGGTTCAAACGATTCATATGGGTGATGTAACAGAATATCGCCTTCTTTAATTTGTGTAAATATATCTTCATCACAATTTAACCCACATACCGACTGTGGCATATATTTCGGACTCTTTAATTGATCAAATCCATCAATGGAATATACCTTCATCAGAAATGTCAAATCGAGTGGTCCATTAATATAGTATATATCTTTGTCTTCAATTTTCAGATTCTTTTTAAGCATCTTTAACAATCTTTTATCTATCTTTTCTTCGACTTCAAGCTTAATTGCCTCTCCCCACTGTCTTTTCTTAATCTGTTTTTGGATTTCCTGTAAAAGGTCTGCAACATCTTCCTCATCAATTTCGAAATCAGCATTTCTCATAATTCTATATGGATATGAGGTTATAACATTATAATTTAGATATAGCTTCTGTATATTTTTTTCAATTATTTGCTCTAATAAAATTACAGTTGTTCCTTTTTCACTAGGTATTTGAATAATTCTTGGAAGTACTGAAGGTACCTGAACCGTTGCAAAGTCCAATTCCTTATCGCCATTTTTTCTCTGTAATAACGATGCAATATTAAGTGTTTTGTTTCGTATCAGCGGAAATGGTCTCGAAGAGTCAAATGCCATAGGTGTCAAAACCGGATACACCTCATTTTCAAAATACTTGTCTACAAATTCCTTTTGTTTATCATTCAATTTATTAAAATCAGATACTATATTGATATCGTTCTGTGCTAGATGTGGTATCAAAATGTGATTTAACGTAGAGTACTGAAGTGATACCAACTCATGTTCAAGCTCATTTATTTTATCTAATTGAATTGAAGGTGTCATTCCTGCAATATCCTTTTTTTCATAGCCTGCAGAGACCATATCTTTAAGGGACGCCACCCTAATCATTACAAATTCATCTAGATTAGAAGCCGTAATGCTTAAAAACTTCAGTCTTTCAAATAGTGGAATGTTTTTGTCTCTCGCTTCACTTAATACTCTATTATTAAACTGCATCCAGCTTAATTCTCTGTTAAAATAATTTTCACTTATAGGCATTTCCATATTATATCCCCTCCTTACTTTTTCCTTTGTTTTATTACAATACTGATTCCATAAACCTCTTCAAAGAAAGTTGCTTTCTCATCGAGCAATCCTTTTTCCAACGTTATATCATCATATGTATCTGTTGAAATAATTAGTTGTTTTTCTTCCACATACATTTTTGTATTAATCATCTTCTGCTTGTGGCTTCTGTCTAGTGCATTCGCAACACGCAGAATTGACATCATCTTTGTTACCGTTATATACATATTCTTATATTTGCCATCTATTATCTCACTTCTGTAGTCAAAATCCAGCGTATTGTATTTTACAATATGAGCAACGATATCTCGCTCTGCATGAGACAATCCAATAATTTCCGTTGACATAATGATATTGTAAGCTGCCTCTGCTGGATATATCAGACTAACATATTTGCCACAATCATGAAGGATTGAAGATATCTGTAGTATCAGTCTTTCTCTTTTTCCTAGTCCATGGTACTTCTTCATTGCATCAAATATCTTAAGTGCATTTTCCTCAACAAATATTGTATGTTCCATATTACACTGATATCTGATTGAAATCACCCGAGCTGCTGAAAGAATATCGTCCATGAAATCATGATTCGGCTTAATTAATTTATTCTTTTGTGCATACTCAACTGCTAATCCATCTCCAAGTTTTACATTTGGCATCCATAAATTAACGGCATGTGTAAAATGAAATATTCTTCTAAACAACATAACACTAGGTATAATCAAACTTGCCTGAACTTGTGGGACATTAAGTATATCTGCAAGTTGTTCCTCTGTATTGTTAAGAATCAATGCATACAAATCGTAGAATTCCTCTTTTGTAATAATTTCTTTCTTTTTCAGCCCATTTTCCATCGCTTTTTGATTGAGGCATATATAGGTACTATTTTCTCCAGTACCTATAATATTTATTATATTTCTATCCTTCATAAATATCTTGTATAACGTTTCAATGTCATTATCAATATACTCTTCAATAATTTCACGATAATTCGCAGCATTCTTAGCAAGCTTCGCAAGCATTTCCCGAATTCTTAACGCACCTAATCGAATATTTTGAGTAGTTATCAACGAACCCTTATCAAATAAAGTAACTTGTGCACTGCCAGCTCCCATATCTATTAATAAAGTCCCATTTTCAATGATTTTATCGAAGTTTTTTTCATTAATTGCAAATGCCTTATAACTTATATATCTTTGCTCTGAATTGGATAATATATCAACATCAAGACCTGTTCTCACCTTGATTCTGTCAATAATATTTTGCGCATTAACAGCTTCCCTTATTGCACTTGTCGCACACGCTCTATATGCTTTAATATCATATGATTTCATAATCTCACGGAAATCATACAAAACATCACATAACTCATCAACTAATTCGGAACTTATCTTTTCAAAATTATAAGTTTCCCGCCCTAACTCAATAATATGACTAATTCTGTCAACTTCATTAATCCCATTCTTAATTGATATTTCAAATATCTTCATTTCCAACTCATACGAACCCACGCTAATTGCCGCAAACAATGTAATTGCCATACACACTCCCTCCCCCGCCAACTCGCGGCCACTTTATTTTCTTTTGTTCCTATCTTCAGTTACTGTTTCTATTACTATCTTTTGTTACTGTCTTCTGTTAATATCTTCTGCTCTTATCTTCTGCTCTTATCTTCTGCTCTTATCTTCTGCTCTTATCTTCTGCTCTTATCTTCTGCTCTTATCTTCTGCTCCTACCGTCATTGCGCCGTACTTATTCCAGTTCGATTCAACCGCAAAATCATTACTTTGTCTTCGCAGAATCATTTGACGGTATGCCTAAGTTACTTATGGATTCATTGTGTGCGTTAAGAAAGAAAGTTCTACTGTCTGACGAACGAAGTGAGGAGTTTAGAACTTTCTTTCTTGCCCTTAGCACACAATGAATCCATTAGTAACTTGCATACAAGGAGATGATTCTGCGAAGACAAAGTAATGATTTTGCCACTCTCGACCTCAATAATTCCCAAGCAACTTTATAGAGTTTGCTTCTTCTTCTATTCCTCTTAACGCATTTTTAACTGCAAGATCATCAATATTTCCCATGAAATCTACAAAAAAGCGAAATTCCCAGGCTCTTCCTTCAATTGGCCTTGACTCTATTTTGGTCATATTGAGACCATTATATATGATATGGCTCATGAGATTATACAAAGTTCCAGCTTCATCATTTGTTTCAAAACAAATACTCATTTTTTTGGCGCCTTTTACAAATATTCTCTTATTGGTAACAATAACAAATCTGGTTGTATTATTATCCTCATCGTTGATATTTTCAGCAAGGACTTTAAGTCCATAGCACTGAGCTGCTTCTTTACTAGCAATTGCGACCTGCGTCGGATCCTTATCTTCTAATATTCTTTTTGCACTTCCTGCCGTATTGGGCTGACCTATCTGCTGCCAATCCTTATGACCGTCAAGATATTTTTCACACTGTAGTAAACCCTGTGGATGTGAATATACCATTTTAATATTGTTCATATCAGTCTCTGGTAATCCAAGGAGTGCATGTTCTACTTTCACATATGTTTCTGCAATTATATAGTTATTGTATTCCTGAAGTAAATCGTATACTTTTGCAACCGTACCTGTAGTTGAATTTTCAATAGGAAAGACTGCAAAATCTGCATCTCCATTCTTAACAGCTTCCATAACATCACGCCAAGTATCAACTTGAATGTGATTAACATTCTCACCGAAAAAACGTTTCATAGCAATATAGGTATAAGCTCCTGGAACTCCCTGATATACAACTTTACAATGTTCTTTATCTATATGATCTATAATTTCACAAGGTTGGCGAAGTGTTAATCCATTAAGTTCCATCAATCTATACTGCATCTTACGGCTCATCGCCATAATCTGAGTAAATAATTCGTTCACACCATGCTTATTGGTTTCATCTTTAACCATATTCTCTATCGCTTTTAACTTTGATTCTTCACGTGAAGTATCAAGGATCTTTTTGCCTGTTTCTATTTTATAATTTGCAACATCTGTGGCAAGTTGCATTCTTTCTTCATATAGGGAAACTAACTGTTTATCTATTTCATCAATCTGTCTTCTTATTTCATTTAGATCTAGCATAAAATGTACCTCTCATATAATTCATTTTTATTAAAAGTAAGCTAACAATTAAGGAAACGTATCCTTAAGTTTGAAGTATTATAACATATTTATACTATTATAACACTATAAAACATGCTATAATAGGACATAAATTTAATATTATTTCGAGTTATTATAACAAATATGAGGTATACGAATGAAAAAAAGGAAAACATATATATTAATTTTTTTAGTAATTTTAATTATAGGAATTTTTGCTTATTTCCAGATAAAATCAAGAATACATTTCAATGATGATAATGTTGTTGGTAACACTGCTGGTAACCTAAACAATGGCGGAACGTTTA
Source organism: [Clostridium] fimetarium (assembly GCF_900111235.1). Taxonomy (GTDB): domain Bacteria; phylum Bacillota; class Clostridia; order Lachnospirales; family Lachnospiraceae; genus Clostridium_N; species Clostridium_N fimetarium. Next base: position 15,074 of record NZ_FOJI01000002.1, on the reverse strand, counting down.
GCGAGGATAATGGAATTTTATATTTTTCCAATCCATATGATGGTAACAAGCTATATTCGATGAATTCTGACTGTACAGATCCAAAAAAGTTAATTGATGACCGCATTGCTTCCATTAATGTTCATGGAAACTATATCTATTATGTCAAAAACAATTCAATAGGAAGTGCTGCCAATGCAGCATTAAACAGCGACCTCACAGGAGTATTTAGATGTAACCTGGATGGTAAAAAAGTTGTTTCGTTATATGATAATATTTCAAGTACGATAAGTCTTTGTGGCAATTATATATATTATCAACACAATGACAAAAAGACCGCATCTTCTCTTTACAAAGTCAAAATTGATAGCTCTGATAATAAGTTGATTTCAAAAGTAGATTACAATCCTTCTAGCTTTTACAATGGCAAGATATATTTTTCCAGTATAAAAGAAGACCATAATATCTACACGCTAGACACGAAAACCAACTCCATTTCAGCCTACTATTCAGGAAATACAAGTTATGCCGATATGGAAGGGGATTTTCTATATTATATTGATCTTGATAAAGGATCCTCACTTTTACGACTGAATACAGAAAATAAAACTGTCGAACTTTTATCCGCCGGCCATTGCCTGAACTATAATGTATATGAAAACAAGATTTTCTTTTTAAAAGATGGAGACGACGCAGGCTTATACCGAATGAATATAGATGGTTCAAATGTAGAGCTCATTGCAAGCGGTAATTTTATTAACGTTCAATGCACTTCTAACTATACATTCTTCCAGTATTTTAATAAGCCAGATCAATTATATAGAGTTTCTACTGCAGGCGCTATTCGTACAATTGAACAAATCACAATAAAATAAAGAAAATGTTTTAAATAAGGGTAATACTATAAAATGAGGCTCATGTTATGAAATAAAAGAAGAAGGAGATTCTAAATGAAAAAGAAATATATTCAAATGTTTGCTACTATTAACAAATTTTTGCTAATGTTGTTGGGAGCAGTCCTTGCATCGATCGGCCTCGAGATATTTTTAATACCAAATAACATAATAGACGGTGGAATAACCGGTATCTCAATAATGGCAAGTTATTTTACAAATATTCCGTTAGGCGTATTTATATTTATACTAAATGCACCGTTTCTAATTCTCGGTTACAAGCAAATAGGAAAGACATTTGCACTCTCAACATTATTTTCAGTTGTTTGTCTTTCAATTGGTGTATCAGTTTTACACCCCTTTTCTGCTCTCACGCAAAACACATTATTGGCAACAATATTTGGTGGAATTATACTTGGGGCAGGTATCGGATTAATAATAAGAAATGGTGGATCATTAGATGGTACTGAAATCATTGCAATCATATTAGATAGGAGAAGCAGTTTCTCTATTGGAGAAATCGTAATGTTCTTTAACTTATTTATATTAGGCGGTTCAGCCTTTGTATTCGGATGGGATAGAGCAATGTATTCACTAATTGCCTACTTTATTGCTTTTAAGACGATAGATATTACTGTGGAGGGTTTAGATGAATCAAAATCGGTAATTATTGTATCCCAAGAACATAAAGAGATTTCCATGGCGTTAACAGACAGGCTTGGAAGAGGCGTTACCTTGTTACATGGGGAAGGCGCATATAAAGGTGACACCACAAACGTCATATATGTTGTTGTATCACGATTAGAACTTGCTAAATTAAAAGGGATTGTTCATGGGTTTGACGAAAATGCATTAATTTCTGTTGGAAGTGTGGAAGCTACCGGAAAAAATTATGGAAAGAAAGCGATTCATTAAAAAGGATGATTTCAACACAACATAAATCATAAGCGAATAAAATAGAATTTTGAAAATAGGTAGGGCGAATAACTTAGTTATTCGCCCGTTCATTATTATAATATCAAATTAAATATTTTAATTTTTCACATTTGTAACTATATATAATTATATTCCCTCAGAATCGTAATCTTTTAAATTAAATTATATACTATAATAATGTTGACCTATGATAGTGTTGACCTATGATATCACCCACAATACTGACTCTTTTAAAGCTTACTTCTTCCTGAAATGTTTTTCATAACACTCTTGCAATTATTTTACTACTTTCTTCATGCCTATTCTTCGTTGCTTAATTATACTTAATATCATAAGCAACGTTACTTCAAGAAGTGTCACAAGTATTACATTCGAATACTCAAGATTATAATTTGAAGCAAATGCTATTATGAACACATATATACTAAGAACTACTAGGCTTTTCGTTTTAATCGCTTGAATATTTTCTTCATCTATTGGCTTAATAGAATTCTTGATCGGAGAATATAATATAAATATTATATAGCAAATCACTATCCCTAATATTAGAAATAGTTTTTCATCAAATGAAGCCAATATTTGTTCACTAAATTCAACACTAATAAAACATGAAACAAAAGTAATAAAAGTGGACTGCCAATGTTTATTCGCATGATATCCCCCAGAAAACATTCTTGTAGTCGTAAAAACAAAAACAAAGACTACCGTAAGTAAAAATTTCTGAATTACTACACCAATTATTAGTAATAATATCGTATCTACTAATCCGCTTAACAGAAGTATATATATATTATGATATATCTTCTTTTCTGATTTTTCTATTACCGCCCTACTCAAATAAGATTCAGTTAACATATAAGAAAGTCTAGACATCATGAGTTGTTCACATTCCCTTCTCTTATACAATAACTGATATTAATTTTTTTTCAATAGACTTGGCATACTTTACAGTATAAATGGCATACTTTGCATTATAATGCAATTTTATATTGTTATTTGTAGTTTCAAGTCGATTCTAGTCGGATTTGATTCATTGGGATTCACTCGTTTATTTTCATAGATTTGCTTCTGTTTATTGGGCTTTGTTAATTGGCTATATTAATTTGGTATCATAATATGTACTGCAAATTGATTGTTCTTCTCGTAGCAATCAAAATTACCTTCAAATTTATTTATAGTATCTCTTACGCTTAATAATCCAATACCATGTTCTTTTGGGCTCTTCTTGTTCGTATTTAGAGTTGGGTTATTTTTTAAAACTGAGGTTTCAATATTATTAGTAACAATGACATTATATATCCCTTTATGCCTAAATATTTCCAATATAATTTTGTGTTCAATTAACAATTCAAGCTCTGCCTCAATTGCATTATCTAGTATATTTGAAATCATTATTGCAATTTCCAATTCTTTTTCTTTCTCAATAGCAGCCGAAACTTGTAATTCGAAAGATATGTTTTTACTTTGACAAATCCCAACTTTTTCATTAAGGATTGCATTAATCATATTATTATTCTCTATATATACAATTGAGTTATCAGATTTTATATCAACGAATTCTTCTATTTTACTAATAACATCTTCTATCTCATTATTTTTTAGCATATCCAAGAAAATAGTAAAATGTCTGTTAATATCATGCTTCAGCTTTCGTGTTTCGTCATACATTTTTTGCGTTTTTAAGAGTGATGATTTTTGTTCCTCTAACTGTATTTTTAATATTTTATTAATTGATTGATATTCCTTATCTTTACTGATTTTACCTATCAAAGCAAAAGAAATAGCTGTAATTGCTAATAGTAAGGTTGTAACTGAAATCATCTGAATTTGTTCTAACAAATTCATACTTACATTTACAACAATATTTAATAATATAATTGAGATTACAGTTGCGGACACAAAATATATAACTACTAATATCCACTCATCTCGCTTTAACTTTACAAATTCATTCACCCTATCAAGGCATAAGTAAGCGAAAAATATAAGCAATAATTTTGTAATTACTAAAACCATTATTCTTTGAACAGATCCTTCTTGTACTAGCATTTCTGCACTAATACCACTAAAAAGGGATACTAACTGTATTGTGGCCATATTAATAATAGCCATAACTAAAATGATTACAATATCTATAGTTGCCTTTTGAGTCTTGCTTCCTTTTAAAAATGTTACAGCATATGCAAAAGTCAATATAATTTGTGTTACTACCTGCAGTACAAAATAATCTGAGAGATAATAAGCTATCATAAATAACGGTATTATTCCAAATGCAGATATTAACATCTCATTTTTATATTTCACTTTAAAATATCTGTTTAAAAAATATACAATTACGATAGCGTCTAATATACTAGCTAAAATTTCAGCGGTTTTACTAATTATTTCCATGTACACATGTCCTCACATATTCTAAGTGCATATTTTTTGTCATTTCGATTTTTTTTCTACTTATTGGTAAAACCATATCGTTATCTAGATAGATTCCATCGTATTTTACAAAACGAATATGGCTTACATTCACCAAGTATGCAATATGTACCCTTATGAATTCATAATTAATCAACTTTATTTCATAATCAAAAATTTTACCTCTTATCTTATAATCCTTATCCATACATTTAATAAAAATATAGTGGCCTTGGCTTTCAATATAAATGATATCCTTTAATTTTAATTTTAGTTTTTTCTTATCTATTTCAATTTCACAAAATTCATTTTCCTTCTTATACTTTTCCTTTAATCGATTAATTACTAACTCTAATTCCTCATTCACTCTTGATTTTCTTATAAAACTAAATGGTCTATAATTAATTGCATCAAAAACCAGGTCATCTCTATTCGTTACAAACACAATATTGATCTTGTCTGATATTGAACAGATTTCATGTGCCACTTCCAACCCAGATAAATTCTCCATCTCTATATCCAAAAATATCACATCAAAATATATTTCTTTTGAGATGATTGCATCTAAAATAGCCCCACCTGAATTAAATTTGAATATTTCATGATCTCCGCCATGTCCGTCTATTATACAAATAATTTTATTGTATAGGTAGTCTAACATAATATTCTCGTCATCACATATCGCAATTTTATACAATGTTTCACCTCGTAATTCACTTATGTCATTTTAAATACTATATCTTATAATGTATTGTACTATATGGTAAATATTAGTCAACCGAAAGTGTCCTTTTGTTCGAAAAAAAGCCACATTTGAGAAGAATTTCCCACCTGTGACTTTACTTTTCTAAGTTTTCACGACTATAACTTTATATTTTTAGGTTTACATGATTATAACTTTATATTTTTATGATTCTATGATTTTATGCTTCTATGATTTTATATTTTTCTGTTTGCACGATATAACATTCGTGATTAAATATATTTTAATTGTAAATGAGCAAAACTATAAGCCGGGTCATGTATTAGATGATCATCTATCTAGGTCTATTGTTACCAATAGACTCAAGCGGCCTACCTAAAAGCACGACGAGCAGCCGTATCGCTTTTAATTTGGTCTTGCTTCGAATGGGGTTTACATCTGCCCTAGTTGTTACCAACCAGGCGGTAGTCTCTTAAGCTACCCTTCCACCCTTACCCTCGTACTTAATGCACGAATGGCGGTATATTTCTATTGCACTAGCCTTGGAGTCGCCTCCACCGGACGTTATCCGGCATCCTGCTCTGTAAAGCCCGGACTTTCCTCACATGCGGCCTTTCGGCACTTGCATCTGCGATCATCTGTCTTACTCACCTACAAGTTAATATTATATATCAAATTATAACATCCATCAAGAATTTTCTGATAATTCTTTTTAACTAAATTCTTCCATACTCACATAAAATCTGAAACACATCAATTTTAAATTGATCTGCCCCATTAATTCCAACAAAATGACAACCATACACTGTTTCAGGTTCGCCGTCATTCTCCATTCGAATTATTTTAATAATCGAACTGAATCGTTCTCCATTCGAAAGTACAATTACAGTATCGTAGAGTCCGTTAAATACTAATACTTTCTGTGTTTTAAAACCCATTCCTTCTTTGGAGATATTTACCACGTCCACTTCTATTTCTTCATTAGAATCAGTAGTAATTTCTTCATTTTGAATTGTTCTAAGCTTAATTTTTACATTCATCCCTGTTCGCTTAGATTTTCTATGATCATTTTCCATATACTTATCCCCCTATTTCTCTCAAAAATATAAACCCAATTTATTATACAACTAATGAATCAACATTGCATCCCCAAAACTAAAGAATCTATATTTTTCCTCCACTGCAGTTGCATACGCATTTAGTACATGTTCTCTTCCTGCTAATGCGGAAATCAGCATGATTAATGTGGATTCAGGTAAATGGAAATTCGTTATAAGCGCATCAATGGACTTAAATGTATACCCTGGATATATAAATATCTCTGTCCACCCACTACTCGCCTCAATCGTTCCATCTTCTTTTGCCGCTGATTCAAGTGTTCTGGTGCTAGTTGTTCCAACAGCAATTATCCTACCGCCATTTTTTTTGGTTTCATTTATTTTTTTTGCCGCTTCCTCATTAATCATATAAAATTCTGAATGCATATGATGTTCAAGGATGTTTTCTTCCTTAACTGGTCGAAATGTTCCAAGCCCCACGTGAAGCGTTACACTTGCAATAGTCACACCTTTTTCCTTGATTTTACCTAGTAATTCCTTAGTAAAATGAAGTCCAGCCGTTGGTGCTGCAGCTGATCCCTGATACTTTGCATAGACTGTTTGATACCTATTTTTATCTTCTAGTTTATGTGTAATATAAGGGGGTAAAGGCATCTGCCCCAACTCATCTAATATTTCTTCAAATATACCATTATACGAAAATTGAATCAGCCTATTTCCTTCTTCGACGATATCAATTACTTTAGCAACTAATTTCCCATCTCCAAACGAAATCTCTGTTCCAACTTTTGCTTTTTTACCTGGCTTAACAAGTACTTCCCAAATATCCTTTTCATCTGGCTTTCTCTTGAGCAAAAGCACCTCAATTGTTGCCCCTGTTCCAACTCGCTCGCCAATAAGCCTTGCCGGAATTACCTTTGTATCATTTATTACTAAGCAATCATTTGGTTCTAAATAATCTATAATATCCTTAAATATTTTATGTCTAATTTCACCTGTATTCTTATCTAGGACCATCAATCTTGAACTAGATCTATCGGATAGGGGGTCCTGAGCGATTAAGGCTTCGGGGAGTTCATAAAAGAATTCTTCTTTGTTCATATTTTCCTACTTTCTACTTGAGTATATGGAGGGAACTCATGCACTGCTGGTGTCTGGCATATGCTTGTTCCATGAAACTTTTTTAGTGCAACTAAGCATGGCATTCAAGTTTTCTTATTTGCAGGCACTCTTGAAACTCGCTGCGCTCAGACAGTCAAGAGTGCCTGCGAAAAATTGACTGCCATGCAAAGTTGCACACAAAAAGTTCCAAAGTCACAATCATATGCCAGACACCAGCAGTACATTCGGAGTTTCGGCCCATGGACTTATGGTATTGGCGTCGGCTGGCGCCGCGCCCGGTCACGACCGAGTGGTTAACAAAGGAAGTTTTAAAGCGCTAGATTCCTTTGTTGCCTCCCGGGGGGAGGGGAGTGGTTATGCTTCCGAGGGGCTACAACGGAAGCTTAAAAGCGCTAGATTCATTTGTCGCCTCCCGGAGGGGAGTGGCTATGCTTCCGAGGGGCTACAACGGAAGTTTAAAAGCACTAGATTCATTTGTAGCCTCCCGGGAGGGAGTGGCTATTCTTCCGAGGTGCTACAACGGAAGCTTAAAAGTGCTAGATTCCTCTGTCGCCTCCCGGGAGGGAGTGGCTATACTTCCGAGTGGCTGCAACGGAAGCTTAAAATCGCTAGATTCCTCTGTCGCCTCCCGGGAGGGAGTGGCTATACTTCCGAGGGGCTACAACGGAAACTTAAAAGCGCTAGATTCCTTTGTCGCCTCCCGGGAGGGAGTGGCTATTCTTCCGAGTGGCTGCAACGGAAGCTTAAAAGTGCTAGATTCCTCTGTCGCCTCCCGGAGGGAGTGGTTATGCTTCCGAGGGGCCACTCGGGGGCAGTTGCAGTGATGGAAGCTCGAATGTATGATTGGTGTTGACAGGTGGGCTTCCGACTTAGAAGCTTTGCGTGTAGTTCTTAATATGCGAATTCAAGAAATTTCGCATACGACTTTTAATTGTTTGAGCCGCTAGGCGAGTTTTAAAAGTCGTATGCATATAGAAATCTTGAATTCGCATATTTAGAACTACTAGCAAAGCTTCTTGGAGGATGAACACCTGTCAACACCAATCATACATGAGTTCCACATAAGACTTAATTGTTTGAGCCGCTAGGCGAGTTTTAAAAGTCGTATGCATATAGAAATCTTGAATTCGCATATTTAGAACTACTAGCAAAGCTTCTTGGAGGATGAACACCTGTCAACACCAAGCATACATGAGTTCCACATAAGACTTAACCTGTCAACACCAATCATACATGAGTTCCACATAAGACTTTCTTATTGACGCAGTTCTATGCCTAGATCACTAAGCTCCTTGAGTATTTTACTCATAACCTCATTAATGTCTTTATCTTCAAGGGTTCTGTCAATTGCTCTGAAACTGATTGAGTATGCAACTGATTTGTAACCGGATTCGATTTGTGAACCTTCGTAAATATCGAATAGATTGTAGCTTTCGAGAAGCTTTCCGCCTCTTTTTTCTATAATTGCTTCGATTGTTCCTACCGTGATTGATTTTTTCATTACCATACTGATATCTCTTGATACTGCTGGATATTTTGCGATGCCTTTATATTTTCTGTCAAAGGTAGCTAATTCGACTACTTCTGGCATATCAATAACTGCAACATAAGTTTTTTCGCCGATGTCATATGTGTCTAGAACATCTGGGTGAACTTCACCTAAATAGCCAATTACATTGTTATTGTACATTACATTTGCTTGTCTTCCTGGATGAAGAAATGGTTTCCCTGATTCTGAATCGTAAGTTGGTCTTTTGTTTAAGCCAACCTTTTCAAGGAATTCTTCAATAACTCCCTTCATTGTAAAGAAATCTCCTTCTCCAAAAAATCCTAATGTAAATTGCATTCTTTCTTCTGGAAGTTCCGTTACTGGAAGCTGTTTTGGAAGATAAATATTTCCTAATTCATATAATTTAACATCTTTATTTCTTCTATTGTAGTTCGTTGCAAGTGATGTAAGCATTCCATTTAATGAGATTGTTCTCATTATGCTGAAATCTTCACCAAGTGGATTTAATATTGTAACAGTCTTTTTTAACTCTGAATCTGCTGGTATCTTTAATTTATCAAATACTTTAGGACTTTCAAATGAATAATTCATTCCTTGTGAAAATCCGCAAAATTCTGCTATATCTCTAGCAACATCTTCAACTCTTGCCTTAAATGATAATTTTCCAGTTGTTGCTTCGCCTGTTGGAAGTGAAGTCGGAATATTATCATAACCAAAGAATCTAGCAACTTCTTCAGCAAGATCATTCATGCATAAAATATCCTGTCTAAATGTAGGCGCTATAATTTCATTGGTGCTTTCATCATATTCAAGTTCAAGTTTTTTAAGGTATCCTAGCATATCTTCTTTTGAAATATTAGTTCCAAGTAATTTATTGATTTTCTCTGGATTAAATGCTACTCTTACTGGTTCTCTTTTAACGGGGTATTCATCAACCATTCCGCCAACGACTTCTCCAGCTTTAAGTTCTTCAATTAACTCGCAAGCTCTATTAATTGCAGCTTCTGCATTGTTAGGATCAAGTCCCTTTTCAAATTTTCCTGAAGCATCTGTTCTAAGTCCAACTTTTTTAGAGGAAATTCTAATATTTGTTCCATCAAAGCAAGCCGCTTCAAAAAGCATTGTTTTAACATCATCTGTAATTTTTGAGTTTTCTCCACCCATAATACCTGCTATGCCGACCGCTTTTTCTTCATCACATATCATAAGAATGGATGAATCAAGTTTTCTGGTTTGTCCGTCAAGTGTAACAAATTCTTCACCATCATTTGCACGTCTTACGATTATTTTATTTCCAGCAATTGTATCATAATCATAAGCATGCATTGGCTGTCCAAATTCTTCCATTACATAGTTTGTAATATCTACAATGTTATTAATTGGTCTAATTCCACATGAAGCAAGTCTTCGTTGCATCCATTCTGGTGATGGAGCAATTTTGATATTTTTAACCATTCTTGCAGTGAATCGTGGGCAAAGATCTTTTGCTTGAATATCAACTTTTATAAAATCATTTACATTTTCGCTATTTCCTGTTGCTTTTACAACTGGAAGTATAAGTTCTTTTCTAAATGTTGCTGCGACTTCTCTTGCAATACCAATAACACTGTAACAGTCTACTCTGTTTGAAGTTACTTCATATTCAAATACTGCATCTCGAAGTCCAAGATATTCAATACAATCTGCACCAACTACTGCATCGTCTTTTAAAATGTATAAACCATCTTCTGGGGCATCTGGATAGAACTCTCTTGATGAACCAAGTTCTTCAATTGAGCACATCATTCCAAATGATTCTACTCCTCGAAGTTTGCCTTTTTTGATTTTAATTCCGCCTGGCGTTATTTTACCGTCATGACCACCTGCAACACGACCGCCGTCGATAACAACTGGGACTTTGGCTCCTACGAAGGTGTTTGGAGCGCCAGTTACGATTTGAACGGAAGTGGTTCCTATATTTACTTGGCAGATTACTAGTTTGTCTGCGTCTGGGTGAGCGGTTATTTCGGTGATTTGGCCAACTAGAATTTTGTCTAGGTCAGCATCGAAGGCTGAAAAGCTCTCTACTTTGGTACCGGAGAGGGTCATGGCATCGGTGTATTGTTGGTTTGTGATGTCGGAGGGGAGAGATGGCACATATGCTTTAATCCATGATAATGATGTATTCATAATTTTTTGGGGTCCTTTCTGGGGAGGGGGGGATTATTGGGGTTATGATATATTTGTTTAAATTATAAATTAGTTTCATAAATTAGTTTCATAAATTATAAATTAGTTTAAATTACTTTTGGGGGTGCACGAGCTGCGCCGTGCAAGGGGGGACGGGGGGGGGGAAGCAAAAATATTTCTATGGTGACTAAACGGGAATCTGCCGTGTCAAGCGAAAAAATCTTCGATTTTTTCGCTTGGGGGCGTTCGCCCCATACCTGCGACTATAAATGAAAATGCGTGAGCGAGCTCACGATTTTTATTTATAGTCGCAGGTACACGGCTCATCGTGGGTCAAAATTGTCGCAAAAACCTTACGTCGTTTTCATACAGCAATCTCATATCATCAATTTCATATTTCAACAATGCAATTCTTTCAAGCCCTACTCCAAATGCAAATCCTGTATATTCATCGGGGTCTATTTTGCTCATTTCTAGGACTCTTGGGTGGACCATGCCACAGCCGAGTATTTCTATCCAGCCTTCGCCTTTACACATTCTGCAGCCTTTTCCACCGCATTTGAAGCATGTGACATCCATTTCTGCACTTGGTTCTGTAAATGGGAAATGATGAGGTCTGAATTTTACTTTTGTTTCTGGTCCGAAAAGTTCTTTTGCAAACTCTGCTAATGTTCCTTTTAAATCCGCAAAGGTTATATTTTTATCAATTACTAGACCTTCTACTTGATGAAATGATGGTGAATGTGTTGCATCCACTTCATCTGCTCTAAAAACGCGGCCTGGTGCGATCATTCTGATTGGAAGCTTGCCTTTTTCCATTTCTCTAACCTGTACTGGCGATGTTTGCGTTCTAAGGACTATATTTTCACTGATATAAAACGTATCCTGTTCATCTTTTGCTGGATGATTTGCAGGAATATTAAGTGCCTCAAAATTGTAGTAATCGTACTCAACTTCGGGTCCCTCTACAACTTCATAACCCATTCCAATAAAGATTCTTTGTACTTCTTCAAGAGCAATTGCATTCGGATGACGATGGCCTACATTATTTTTCTTTGCAGGAAGCGTTACATCGATTACTTCATTTTTCATCTGAAATTCTCTTTTTTTCTTTGCCATTTCATTTTTTGCTATTTCAAATACTGCTTCTATTGCTTGCCTTGTATCATTTACCATTTGACCTACCATCGGTCTTTCATCAGCAGATACATCTTTCATTCCTTTTAATACTTCTGTAAGTTCACCCTTCTTACCAAGAAATGCAACCTTAATATCATTCAATTTTTCTAAAGAATCACTCTCTTTGATCTGCGCCAATGCTTTTTCTCTAATACTCGCTAATCTTTCTTTCATTTTAAATTCCTCCTTAAACTTATTAAAAACACTATTTGTTCTGATTTCCGAAACATTGTTTGGTTAAATTCAAGCTACACTTTACTTGAAATTGTGCCCACTCGGGAGCAATAAAATAACTCCGCCCCTAGAAAGGGACGGAGTGAAATATTCCGCGGTACCACCCTAATTCCTGCTAACATATTCATGTTATTCTTACAGGCACTTAGTATGCTTAACGTGCATAACCGTTGTTTCCTACTGTATCTGCTTTACGCATAGATATTCTTATGCCAATCGATACATTTTAAAAACACAGCTCCAGTGTGAAATTGAATTCTTACCCGAACTAATGGAAGCTTACAGCCCATGGCTTCCAATCTCTATTAGAAAATAAGAATCTATTAGATTATACTTCAATCACTATTTCTGTACAATCTACACCTTCATCGCTTTTAAATATTATATATTGTATAAAATAACTATTATACAAACCTATCGTCTATTTTATCATAGAGAAAATATTTTGCAAGTAAAAATTTCTAAACTATTAAATTTTGAAACCAGTTAAATTTTAAAAACCAGTTAAATACAAATTAATTAAAATTTACTTACTAGTTTTACTTTCATAATTCTCAAGCATTTTTAATACTTCCTTTGTATATTGAGGATTATCAATGGTCACTCGCTTAATGTCCATTTTTACCTCATTTAATCGATTCATATTATACTCAATCTGCGTTTTCAACTTCTGACGACGAAGTGATAATCCATGTCTTACTTCTGCCATCTCCTTTGGATCAATAAGTGCTTTGACCTGCGCTTGCCAAATATGAGGATCATAAAGTCGCAAATCCTTAAGGTTTGTTTCAAGTCTAATTTCTGCATCATTTAATTCATCGGTCAAACGGCTAATTTTTAGTTTTTGTTTTTTTGCTTCGAGATATGCTTCATACTGATTACTGAGTTGATAAGAGCTTTTAACACCATACTTGGCATATTCATAATCAATTGTATTTGCATTATTTATATATTTTATTTTAACCTTATTTAATAAACTGATTGCCTTATTCAGTTTTATTTCTGTCACGATTACTTGTCTTTCTATATTCTTTAAGTATGCAAAAAGTCCAATTGAAAATAATGCAGATAACCCAATAACGATTAAAAATAGGAAATTAGTCTCCTCTTCAATAATCAGGCTTGATGCAACAAATATACCAAATATAATGAATAAACCAAGTATTGACATCATTGAAACTTTTTTAATTTGCTTATGATTTTTAATTAAATCTTTTGCATCCATTCTAAGTGATGCGCGCTCACCCTCAAGTATTTTGAGATCTTTTTTAACTGTTTGAAAATAAGACTCATTATTCTGTAATTGCATTAACGCACCTGGCATTTCCGGTTCAATACGCTCCATTCTGAAATATACGTCATTTGATAACTTACGTTCAGTTGTATGAGAATTTTTTCTGTCAACGGTCAAACCAGAAATGGTTTCTGCTAATTTGCTTAAATTTTTCCTGATATTTTCAGGTGCTGCTTCAATTAGCTGTATATCTGAAGCATAAGAGATAACAACCGAATACTCTTGCTTTGCTTGATCAATATATTTTGATGTTTCATTTAATATGTCACATTGACTATTGATATATTTCTCAATATCTTTTTGGGAAAATCTTCTGAGATTAATATGCTCAAGCCTATTTGACTCTCTTTCTTTTATTGCTCTTTCATACTGTTCTTTAATTCCTTTTTCATATTGTTCTTTCAATTGAATATCCGTCAAATGTGAATTCAATTGCGCTTCCAATTTTGCTTCTTCTTCTAAATCAAATACGGCACGTGAATATCTAACTTTAGATATTGTTCTTTTCATTTCACTATTATCATATATTAAATCTTCTAAATTTCTTAAATTACTTTCATAATCATCTTCTTCATGTTCTTTTTTTCTATTCCCAAATAGCCCGAATAATCCCATTTTTCTCCATTCTAAGTAGTGAATTTAGTATATTGCTTTTTCCATTCCTCTAAAACTACATCAATTGCTTTGTAAGATTCACTTACAAGTCCATCATTTTTTAATGAATTTATATGTTCTAGTTCTTTGTATTCTTCACTATATGACGCATTATCCATCAGGGTTTCAATTTCCCTATTAAGAACATATACCTCTTCTGAATCTTCATTGGAATCGTTTGTATCTTTAAATTCATTTCCTAGTGCAAGTTTTTCTGCGACCATTCTACATTTCAAAGATTCTTCATGCTGCCCGATTTTATAAGCCTCATTAAAATATTCAATGGATTGCTTAAACAAATACAGATTCGCATAAGATACCCCCATATTGTGGTATACTTTTGCATAAAAAATTCCAGGCAAAGTATTATCTTTATCACTATTTATTATATTACTATAATTTTTCATTGCACTAAAGTAGCATCTGTTTTCTAGAAAGCCGTCCGCTCTAGCCTTCAACCGTTCTAATACATTCTGTGTATCAAGCGTTAGCAATATTTCGCGTAATTCTTCAATCTCACTCAAGTTATAATAATCAACATATTTAAGTATCGTTATGACGATTTCAGCAAGTCCAGCTTTTTCTCTTATAAAATAATCTAACTTATCCGCTAATTCTGCTTCTTTTATTTCATAACGAATAAACGCAACCAATTTATTATCAACCAAATCAATTCCTATCAAATATATGTTATTGTATATGTAATAACACAGTTCTTCTAAAGAATATATCTTTAAATCCATATTACTTATATAATATGGATTTTCTGCCTCTCTAGTTCTGCACAAGATCAAACCGCTCATATCTTCCTCATTTCTACACCTTATATCTTTTTATCTTTTTATCTTTTATCTTTTATCTTTTATCTTTTATCTTTTATCTTTTATCTTTTATCTTTTATCTTTTATCTTTTATCTTTTATCTTTTATCTTTT